>JANRLR010000008.1:0-513284 GCA_033762415.1 Methylophilus sp.
TGTGACAGTGGCATTATAAGTCACGCCGTTGACTGTCACGGTGACGGTGCTGCCCGCTTCTGTGGTGCCAGTCAAAGTCGGTGCTTTGTTGTTGGTGAGGTTGTCTGTGTTGCTAGATCCAGTATCGTTCACTGCGTCCGTGGGCAAGACACCTGTCGGTGTTGTCGGTGCTGTGGTGTCTAGGGTCACATTGACTGGAGTCGCTGGCCCTTGGTTACCTGCTGGGTCAGTGGCTTTGACTGTAAGTGCATTAGAGCCTTCTGTCAGGTAGTTGCCTGCTGGATCTATGCTCCATGTACCACCTGCACCTACCACTGCCGTGCCAAGTACGGTGGTGCCATCGGGTGCGTATAAGGTAATGGTGTCACCTGGAGTGCCTGTGCCACTGATGGCTGGACTTGGGTTTTTAGTGATGCTGTCTGTGTTGCTAGTCCCAGTATCGTTCACTGCGTCATGGGTGAGACTGGCTATAGGGGCTGCGGGGAGTGTAATTGTTGGTGCGACTGCTGAGATAGCCAGATCACCACTCTCTACTTTAGTAATGGGTTGATTTTCCAAATTCAAATCATATTTAAAGCCATAGTCAAAGTTAAACTGATTTAAGACATCGGAAATTTTGAGCAAATCCACAAAACCAAAACCATAGCTGTTACGAGATCCACTGCCTGCTGCCGTCTCTTCTAGCACCTGATTGACATCTTGACCAGACTCAATGGCCTTAACCACGGTTTCTATCGTCGCGGCATCAATGGCGCTCTCTTGCGCATCCGCCGCAAACACCGAAGCTAAATCTTCAGTAAAAGCAACTAGCTGATTAGAACCCACATGAATATCACGCCCATCGCTTAAACCAAGCTCGACCGTAGCGCCAGCCATTGTTTGTATGGTATCGCCCAGTTCAACTGAGTCACCCAGTTTCAGTTCGCGCTTTTCGCCATTATCTTTAAGGAGATACGCAGTGCCTGTTAATGCAACGACTTTACCGATGAGTGCCATGATTTCATTCCTAATATTCAGTTAATGTAGTTCATCTACTTTTTTAAACAATTGCATTAAACCCTTTTTTTTAAAAGAAAAATATTGTCCTGATGGCCAATATGTGGTGTTTAAAGAAATACCCTATAAAAGTAGTGTTCTTTCTCAAATCTAAGCAGCCTCTCTACAGTGAGAATAGCATTGTAATCATCTTTACCGAGTACACTATTGGCTAATAGTGAATAACTTTTGATGGAGTAAGTAATTAAGTTTCTTACTAAAGCGCTACTATTGTCGACACAAAATCAACGCATGATTTCATTTATCATGCTGATAGCATTTTGTTTGTCTGCCATTTACGCAGGTGATTACAATTTTAGCCGCCTCAGTGAGCTCGCACAGCAGCGTTATGGTGACGCCGCCAAAAAAAATATTCTTGAGCTAAATCAGGTAATCCTTTCATTTAAAAATGCACCTGAAGATGAAAAACTCAAAGCAATTAACGACTTTTTCAATAAGAAACTTGAATTTGTAGATGATATTGATTTGTGGCATCAATCAGATTATTGGGCCACACCGCTAGAATCCATCGGCAAACAAGCTGGTGATTGCGAAGACTTTAGTATTGCCAAATATACGTTGCTTAAAGTGCTTAATATATCGAATGACAAATTACGCTTAACCTATGTCCGCGCACAACTCTATGATGGTGATATCAAAACAGTTAAAGCCCACATGGTACTCAGCTACTACAAGACCCCCAACGCCGAACCACTTATTTTAGACAATTTAACGCCAGAAATATTACCTGCCTCCCAACGACCCGACTTAACGCCTATTTTCAGCTTTAACGACAAAGGGTTATGGGTGGGTAGCAGCAGTCAACCCAAAGCCAGCTCGCAAACGCATTTATCAAAATGGCGAGATGTTTTATCCAGAATTCATGCAGATGGAATAGAATAAACAAGTGAGGATCCAGATATGTCACTAATCAATCAAATAAGAATCGCATTTTTCCTAGTTATTATTGCTGCGGCAGGCGGCAGTCTAGTATTTAGTACGCTAGACAGCAAAAATTACCTAGAAGAGGAATTGCTCAAAAAAAATTCAGACAATGCCAATGTGCTAGCACTCTCCATGTCGCAAATGGATAAGGATCCGACCACTATTGAGTTATTTATTTCCGCACAATTTGATTCTGGCCATTATTTCCGTATTGGATTGTTCGATCCCAATGGTCAAAAAATCACTGAGCGCATTTCAGCACATAACGAAACGATAGCCCCAGCGTGGTTTACAAAGCTATTCCCTATTAAAACTGCTCCAGGTATTGCCAATATCCAATCTGGTTGGACACAGTTTGGATCAATTCAGGTAGAAAGTGACGTTAACTTTGCCTATGACAAACTCTGGAATGCAGTCAAGAACATGTGTATCTGGGTAATTAGCATGAGCCTACTGACTTACTTTGTGTGCGGTTTATTATTAAGAAAAATACTTCGCCCGCTGGATGATGTCATTACACAGGCACAAGCGATTGGCGAGCGTCGTTTTATCACGATTGACGAACCCAAAACCCCAGAATTCAAATCCGTAGTCCGCGAAATGAACACTTTATCCAATCGCATCAAAACAACACTCGATTTAGAATCAGAGCGCCTAGATGAATATCGCTTTAAAAATCACTACGATGATGTTACAGGACTGATGAATCATGATTATTTTATCAACTCTATCGAGTCGACTCTTCATCATGAGGACTTTAGTGAGGGGGCATTAATCCTAATTCGAATCACTAATTTAGGGGATATCGACAAGTCGCTGGGTTATGCACAAACCAATCATTTACTCAAAGAAATCAGCATTGCCATACAAACACAGTGTAAGAACAACAACGCTTTAATATCAGGAAGAGTCAGCGGCAAAGATCTAGCGATATTCAGCAGTCAGGTCACAGATGAATTTGCGCTTGCTAATCAATTGAAAGATGCAATTTCCGCAATCGTCATGCCAGCTGAAATGGTAATTAATCCACAATATTTAATTGTTGTTACCAAAGCAAGAAAAATGGATGCGGTAGTCCACTTATTTAAAGTGCTGGATTTTATTTTAGAGCTATCTAGCCTAAATGCAGATGCTCAAATTCGTATTATCAATGCTAACAGCATTGTAGCCTCCAAGACTCAATACCTTTCTAGCTGGAAAACAATGCTGCTCGACGCATTAAACAACAAGCGCATTCGATTAGAACATTTTCCAGTCATGTCAATGAGCGGCAAACTGATTCACTACGAAAGCCCTGTACGTTTACAACTTGAGAAAGACGGAAAATGGCTACCTGCTGGTGAGTTTATTGATTGGGCTATTCAGCTGGAGATGATTAACACATTAGATATGTTGGTTCTGGAAACAGCAGTTGCATTGTTAGCAAAAAATGGCAAGCCGATTTGTCTCAACGTGTCAGAAAGCGCGATGTTAAATCCGCAATACCTTGATACAGCGGCAACACTGATTCATCAACTGGTAAAACAACCTAAACTCCTTAGTTTTGAAATACCAGAGATGGCCGCATTCCAGCACTTAAATGAATTTAGACACTTCTGTTATCGTTTAAAAGCGCTAGGTTGCAATTTAGGCGTAGAGCACTTCAATTTACGTATCTCACGTCTGGGCGAGTTACATGACATCGGCTTGGATTATATTAAATTTGATGCTTCACTTATCCGCGGACTTTATCGCAACGAAGCCAATAAAACATTATTGCGAGGCTTGTCTATGGTAGCGCATACCATTGGCATTTCTACGATTGCCGAAGGCGTGAATACGCCAGAAGAAATAAGCGCACTCAAAGAAATCGGCATGGATGGAATGACAGGACCAGGCGTAAAGATGGATTAACGGATGGCGAGACATTCCTGAATTTACTGAACTTTGGGATTTACTGAACTTTGCGAAAATTAAAACGGCGGGGTTAACACCGCAAAAAGATGAATTAAATCTTAAAGTTTTTATTAAGCATTAATGCTAAATGCAATCTATCTTTGGCTTGCAAGCGTTCAAAAATGGAAGCCAAGTGTGCTTTAACCGTGCGGTCTGTAATATTCAAAATACGTGCAATTTCTTTATTACTCAAACCTTTAGCCGCCTCTACTGCAACCTCTTTCTCGCGCTTGGTCAGTTGTGACAACAAGTTATCCACATGCGCAGGATGATTAGTAGTCATCTTAGTAGAGACTTCAATCAACTTCTGTAATAACTCGTTACCTAACCATAAACCACCATGTGTAATGACGGTTTTAATCTCTCTAAGTGCCTCGGGTGCAGCATAGGCATGACAATACCCTACGGTACCCAAGCTTAATGCATACAATGCCTCAGCTTGATTGGGAACGTTGGCCAGTACAATAATTTTTGCATCTGGATACTGGCTAGTAATGCGCTTAACCGCATTTAACATCCACTGCTGCCTGTCTTCATTCATATGTAGCCAAAACACATAAGACTCTGATTGGTATGTCATTTTTTGTGGCACTTCGTCCACAATTTTACAGTCAGGAAAAGCATCACGCCAACTTTGAAGTGGTTGCTCTAAAATCGTCACAAATATATCTTGCATCGCCATCTCTTTTGCTGACATAGGCTGCATCATAGCAATTTCTTTGTTATCTTTCGACATCTTATCTCGCGTATCGGTCATTCTTATCATGGCTATACCCTAGTTATCGTTCGGTAAAGGCGTAACTTTTGGCTCTAAGCACAGGTTTTAGTAAATAGTTCAGTACGGTTTTTTTACCAGTCATAATATCCACCTGTGCCACCATGCCTGGAATAATGGGCAAACCCTTGCCCAAGCTTGTTTTTAGTGTGCGCACCCTAACGATATAATAAGCATTGCCTTTGTCATCCACAGTGGAATCGGCAGCGATGCTCTCAACCTCGGCATCAAGCGTACCGTAAATGGTGTAATCATAAGCCGTTAATTTCACAATTGCAGGTTGCTGTGGACGGATAAAAGCAATATCACGAATTTGGACTTTGGTTTCTATAATCAGCCTATCATCAGAAGGTACGACTTCCATCACATCTTTACCAGGCTGTATCACACCACCCACCGTGTTATAAAAAAGCCGGCTCACTTTACCATTCACGGGGGATTTCAATGTGGATTGCTTCACCTTATCTGATAAAGCAACACTTGTTTCTGTCAAACTGCCCACTTTAGCAGAGGTTTCATTCAGCTCAGTCCTGACTTTGCTCATAAAAGACTGTTGCGCTTCCGTTATTTTACGCCTCGCTTCAGAAATCGCCACTTCTACGCGATTCATCTGTGCACGTGCTTGATCCACCTCCCCACGTGCACGTGTGGCCTCCCGATCTAGTCGCAATATATCAATTTCAGATACCGCTCCGCTCGCAAGTAAAGGCTTATTCGCCGCAAGCTCTTTGCTGGCAGATTCATAAGTTTTCTGCGCAAAATCTCGTTTAGATTGCAGTTCCATCAACTCTTTTTCGCGTTGTATCATTTGATCTCGCGCGATATTCACAGATGAGTCCAACTCTTGCCGACTCGCCTCATATAGCGCTTGCTCTTGATGGTAGGCTTGCGGTGCATCATTGATGACTGCTGAAGGCGGATTATATGCGGTACCATTGGCAAGGGCTTTCAAACGTGCTTCTTTTGCTAACAAGGCAAGATACTGCCCCTGATTTTCTTTTAAAGAAGATACTGCGCGTGTTTCATCAATCTTAATAAGCGGCGTACCCACTTTAACTGTATTACCTGCTTTGACTAAAATTTCTGACACGATACCGCCATCCAATGACTGTATCACTTGTATTTGATTTGAAGGTACAACTCGCCCCTCTCCTCGCGCCAACTCGTCTATCTCAGCAAACCTTGCCCATATAATTAACACAATCAGTATGGCCAAAATGGTATATAAAAGTTTTTTTGCTTTTAATGGATTTTGTTCTGCCATGACAAGATCCGCCTCTTCTGTCCACGCTAAGCTTTCGCGCGTTTCTGTGGGCATGACCTTATCAATCATCCAGTAAATAGGCTTAGAAATGATGGAGTTACCTCCAAACACTTTGCTAATCGACCCTATTTTTTTAAATAATCCTTCGCTCATCGCATTCCCTATCAGTGTGCTTTACCTATTTTTCCAGCACGTAAAGCTTCAATGACATCTGTTTTACTACCGTCTGCAACAATTTTCCCTGAGTCAATCACTATGATTCTAGACACCAGATCAAACAATCCTGAACGATGACTGATAAGCACCACAGTGCTACTCTGTGTGGCCTCTGTTAAGCGTCTTTTAACTGCCTCTTCACCAGAATGGTCCATCGCGCTAGTTGGCTCGTCCAACAGCACAATTGGAGGGCGATTGATAAATGCGCGAGCAATGCCCACCGCTTGTTTTTGTCCTCCAGACAAAGTCTCGCCGCGTTCACCCACGAGCAAATCGAACCCTTTGGGATGTGCATTCACAAATTCGTCTATACCCCCTATATGCGCAGCTGCTAACACGGTAGCGTCATCTGCATGCGGGTTGCGTGCCGTGATGTTCTCGCGCATCGTGCCATAAAACAAATGCGTCTCTTGCTGCACATAGCCAATACTACGACGCAGTTCAGCTGGATCGATTTGTCTAGAATCAATTCCATCAATGAGAATCGCACCTTCTGTTGGTTTATACAAACCTAAAATAAGCTTATTAATGGTACTTTTGCCAGAGCCCATGCGTCCAAGTAAAGCCACATGTTCGCCTGGTTTGATTTTAAAGGAGACTTTTGAAAGCGCTTTTTCTTCTGCACCAGGATATTGAAAGCTCACTTCTCTAAACTCGATCTCCCCACTAAACACAGGACGTGAGAGAAAACTGGAATCTGCAGGTCGTTCTACAGATTTATTCATAATCTCATCTAAAGAATGTAATGAGGTGGAAGCCGTATGATATTGCGTCAATAAACCCGCGGTTTGTGCAATCGGTGCTAACGCACGAGAAGCTAACATGGTAGAAGCAATCATGCCCCCCATCGTTAAGTCGCCGCTATTGACCAAATACACCCCTAATAGCACCAAAGCGACTGTAATGATTTGTTGAATCGCGTTTGAGCCATTATTGATAGAAGAAGACAACAATCGTAACTTACTACCAACTTCGGTCAGATAAGTCGCGCTATGCTCCCACTTACGTTGCATACCGCCTTCCATCCCTAACGATTTGATTGTTTCCAACCCAACCAGACTTTCGATCAATGTCGCATTCCGTAAAGCACTGGCGCGATACATTGTCTCTGACAACGCATGCATCTTGGTTTGTACGCTTAGCGCATAAAGTAGCATCATTAAGCCGCCAACGACGACAGGGATGACCATATAAATGTTAATCCAAGCCATGACTACGATAAAAATAAGCCCAAAAGGCAAGTCAATTAAGGCAGTGATGGTAGCGGAGGTAATAAAGTCACGCACACTTTCAAATGAACGTAAGTTAGAGGCAAAAGAGCCTACAGAATTGGGGCGCTGATCTAGATGGATGCCAAGCACTTGCTCCATGATTCTGGCGCTTAACTTCACATCAACACGTGCGCTTGCCCAATCTAGAAAATAAGCACGCATACTTCTGAGTAGCATATCGCCCAATACAATCACCAAAACACCTATCGCCATCACCCACATGGTCTCGATAGCGCGGTTTGGTACTACACGATCATATACATTCATCGTAAACATTGGCATGACCAATGCAAACAAATTGACTACAAACGCGGCCACCAGCACATCGCGATAGATACGTTTATTCTCAGCTAAAGTTCCCCAGAACCAATGTCTTAGACGAACCTTTCCAACTTCTGGCGCTCTTTTGTCAAATATATATTTAGGTTTAACACTGATGAAATAACCAGCATATTTTTCTTCTAGCTCAGTAATGGAAATAATCGATTCAGCATCGCCAAGTTCAGGAAAAACAACCCAAGCCGCATTATTCTCAATATCTAATCGCGATAGTTTGCATGCCTCATCATCCTTTAGCAATAAAGTCACAGGCAAGAATTCTGAGCGAATTTGTTTAAGTGGTTTTTTGAGGATCGTGGCGGATAAATTTAAACGCTCAGCCGCACGTTTAAATAAGGCTGGTGTCATTTTACCGTTGCGCAAAGGCAAACCTGCAATAACAGCGTCTCTAGTTGTAGCGATTTGCTGACTGCGACATGTCAACATCAGACACCCTAAAAGGGAATCAAAACCAGCGTCTTGATGATCCACTAAGTCATCCAAGTTCATATTGCTGTTTTCTAGACTCATGTATTTTTTATACCTGTTTTAAAAGCTTATTTTATTTATATCTGCTATTAACGCACTAATGTATCAACATTTTTTGGTCACAGCTAGTCAATTTATTTTAGTTTACGAACACACTAAGCAGAATACGGGATTATAGATACAAGCAATAAGCAAAACAGAGCTATAAATTGCTGACATATTGGGGTTTTGGAGGCGCGAACCAGAGTCGAACTGGTCTAAACGGCTTTGCAGGCCGCGGCATAACCGCTTTGCTATCGCGCCAATCTTGTTTAAATGAGACAGATCAATTAAACAACTTGCTTTAAACCAAAACGGCGAAAGCATGATTGCATTCGCCGTTAAGTTATTTGGAGCGGGAAACGAGACTCGAACTCGCGACCTATACCTTGGCAAGGTATCGCTCTACCAGCTGAGCTATTCCCGCGTTAAGAAGACGTGCATTTTAATGATTTTTCAGACAGTGTCAAGGATGAACCTATGCTTTTTCTGTCATATTGTGACATTTATTTTTTATGCGGCGACGAACTCATTCCCTCTTTTATCGCTGGCCATGCCGCTTTTAAATAGTAAGCCATTGATACCAATGTCAAAATTGCCGCAATCACAATAAGTACATGCCCAACCAACTGAGTATTAAACGCACCAATCGGGTCAAAATAGAGTAGTAATAAAATTGCAATCATTTGTAACGCCGTTTTGATTTTGCCAATCATTGCGACTGCGACACTATTACGCTTGCCAATATTGGCCATCCACTCACGCAATGCGCTAATCACAATTTCACGCCCGATGATAATTAAGGAGACAATTGCGCCGACGCGATCAAACTCCACTAACACTATCAATGCAGCCGCCACCATCAGCTTATCTGCTACAGGGTCTAAAAACGCGCCAAAGCTGCTGGTTTGATTAAATTTACGCGCCCAATAACCATCCAACCAATCAGTCAGTGAGGCCAATGCAAAGACACTTGCTGCCGCAACATTCAAGGTGTGGGTAGGGTGAATTCCCAAGGCGTATAAATTATGTGGCAAATAAAAAATACCCACAAATACTGGTATCAGCGCTATTCTTAATACAGTGAGAATATTGGGTATCGTCCAGATCATAGTTCACTTCATGCGAATCTTAATGAAATTGTTCATAAATTTTTTCTGCTAAGGTTGGACTAATGCCATCGACTTTCGCAAGTTCATCTATGCTAGCACCTTTCACGCCATCCAAGCCACCAAAACGCGTTAATAATGCTTTGCGGCGTTTTGCACCTACACCTTCTATATCCTCCAAGCTAGAGGTTATGCGCGCTTTAGCGCGCTTGGCGCGATGGCCTGTAATCGCAAACCGATGCGCTTCATCACGGATTTGCTGCAGTAAATGCAAGCCCTGATTATCCTTTTCTAAATTGAGCAACTCACCTGTATCAGAAAAAATCATGGTCTCTAGTCCAGGCCTGCGCTCCTCACCTTTGGCAATGCCCACCAGCAGAATATCCTCTAAGCCCACTTCCTGCATCACCTCAATCGCCACACCCAACTGACCCTTGCCGCCATCAATGAAAATTAAATCTGGACGCTTACCCTCACCTGCTGCCACCTTCTTGTACCGACGTGTCAGCACATCACGCATTGCAGCGTAATCGTCTCCTGGGGTGATGCCAGTGACGTTGTATCGTCTGTACTCACTATTTTGCATATCACCCTTGTCAAACACCACACAACTGCCTACCGTTGCCTCACCCATGGTGTGACTAATATCAAAGCACTCAATACGCTCTACTGTTTCAGCCAGGTGCAGTGCTTCGCGCAAGGCAATGAGTTTTGCTGCCTGATTAGCGGAGGTTGCTGCACGCTGGCCAAGCGCCAATTCCGCATTGGTCTGCGCCATTTTCAGCCAAACGCGTTTATCGCCAATCGCATTGGTAATAATTCTAATTTTACGACCCGCTTGCTCACTTAACACTTCCTCGAAGCCTTTGGCATCCATTTCAACGCCGCATACAATCATGGGGGGCGTATTTTGCGCCATATAATGCTGGGTTAAAAACGCTTCTACCGTTTCACTTAATGTGGCATCTTGGCTGTTTTTTGGGAAAAAGCTTTTGTCGCCCAGATGCCGCCCACCGCGTATCATCACCAAGTTAATGCAATGCTGCCCTTGCAGATCTGCACATGCAATCACATCCGCATCACTCACGCTAAAATCACTGACAAACTGTTTAGCTTGTACCTGACGCAAAGCCTGCATGCGATCACGCAACACCGCAGCCACTTCATACTCCTGATTGGCTGCAGCAGTGTTCATTTTATCGCCCAACGCATTCAACACTTCATTCGCTTTACCTTCAAGAAACATGGCTGCATGATGCACGTCATGTGCATAATCTTCTGATGAAATGTAATCCACACATGGCGCAGTGCAACGCTCGATTTGATATTGCAAACATGGGCGCGAACGATTAGAAAAAACAGAGTTTTCGCAAGTGCGCAACTTAAACACCTTTTGCAATAGCTGAATACTCTCACGTACCGCCACTGCGTTGGGAAAAGGTCCAAAATACTGCGTACCCTTACGCTGTGTACCACGATGAAATGCCAAACGTGGGAAATCATCACCTGTCAACGCAATATATGGGTAAGACTTATCATCGCGAAACAGCACGTTGTAACGCGGCATAATGCTTTTAATCAGATTATTTTCAAGCAGTAAAGCCTCTGCTTCGGTACGCGTCACCGTGGTCTCTATATGGGTAATCTGCGATACCATCATACGTGTGCGTGGACTTGGCAGATTTTTATTGAAATAACTAGAAACGCGCTTTTTTAAATCCTTAGCCTTACCAACATAAATCACAGCATCCTCCGCATTGATCATACGGTAGATGCCAGGCAAGTTTGGCAGGGTTTTCAGGATAGGTTTGGGGTCAAACATGCTGCTATTTTAGCACTACACCTTGTCAGAAGCAGCCAAAATGCTAGGCTAATCGGTAGTCAATTTGGTCGTGCATGTAGGGTGGCGTTCTGTGGCGCAACCGCAGTGGTGGCCTTGAGTACGCGTAAGCCTTTGTAGTCATACGTGTAAGTGGCGAGTTAGGTGTTGCCAAGACTGACTGTTTTGAGCTGACCTGCTTGATCCCAGATTCATACGACGCACTGCGCTTTGCGCGAGTAGCGCCCTACTTTGTGCGGGCTACGCAGGCTCAGCAACTATGCTCGCTCTATCAAGTTAAGTCCATCGTATGGCTCTGGCCCTTCATAATACACCTCTCCGCCGTCATGAAACCTAACCATGACACCTTTTCCTAAGTACTCCCACTCCTCCTGAGGGTAATCTTCAGTATATTGACCAGAGTCAATACAAAACACTACAACCCCTTGACCAACATGCTTATCAAGCACAATATCGCCAAGCCGAATATCATTTCCATCAGAGTAATTCATCTTGACTCCTAGTTTAAAAAAGGTTCGTAAGGTATTGCTGAAGATGGCAACGCATTTGGCTTAATTACAGCACGCTGTTTATTCCAAAAACAATGGCAATTACTGGGATTTTGATTAGCAATAAAATAATTATGATGAGAGCCCAATACCCCATGTTGCTCAACATTATCTGGCAACACATCTAGTGGTAGGTATCCAATTGTCCCCACTGTAACAATCCTACCCGATACTGTTTTACAAGGCGGACAATCTTTGGCTGTACACATATCGTATATGCCTTTAGCAATAATTCCCGCACCTATAATGTCGCCAATCGGAATCGGTCCATCACTTGCAGCAGCTGCGCCAGCAGCCCCCAATCGAGACCCCCAACCCATAGTTGCATCAAGCCCCAATGGGTCAGTAAATTTTAGTGGGTTACCCTTAACATAGGCAAAACTATTCAATCCCCCCTGCAAGCCACTCGGATCACTATTGGTGTATCGTCCTAACTGCGGATCATAGTATCTGTGATGATTGTAGTGTAGCCCAGATTCTGGGTCAAACTGCTGGCCTGGGAATCTTAAGTTGATAATGACTTTGTTGCCGTTGTTGTCAGGGTCTGTATTGGCAAGTGTTGACCCAAACGCATCGCTTTGCCATTCCCATACCTTTTTACCTGTTTGGTCTCGACCGATTCTAGGGGTGTTGAGATGGTCAACCTCTAGGTAGATGATCTGATCAGCATTGCTGATAGCCTGAGTGGGGTTCGCCAGTTGTTGTGCGGCGGTGTGAATGATGACCGCTACAGGAATATCATCACGCCACACATAGGTATACAGATTGTCATTGGGTAAACGGATTTCAGTGAGCAGATGATCACTTTCATCATAGCTGTATTCAATAGTACCTGCCCCTTGGGGGGCAGCTGCAGTGGTGGTCTTGAGTACGCGTAAGCCTTTGTAGTCATAGGTGTAAGTGGCGAGTAAGACTGCACTGCCGCCTGTGCCGAGTTTGACTTCTTTAAGTTGACCTGCTTGATTCCAGGTGTAGGTATAACCACGGGCAGTGAGGGTGTTGCCCATGGCATCCATAGTGATGGCTTGGCCGTTAATGGTGGCAAGCCTGTCTGTATTGGGGGTGTAGGTGTAAGTCTTAGAACCATCGAGTGGGCTGGTTGAACCAGTACGGTTAGCATTGGCATCATAGCTGAAGCTTTGGGTGTTCACAGTGCCAGCTTCGCTGTTGAGACGGTTTAAGTCATCGTAACCATAGGTGGTGGTACCCAGTGGTGTGGTGATGGTGCGGATGTTGTGGTTTTCATCATAGTTTAGGGTGGCAGCGGTGGTGTCGGCGTGGGCAGGTAGGCTGAAAAATAAAATTAAAGTCATCCAGACTAAAATTTCTTTTTTATTATTCACTGCTTGTGCCTCTTGGTCTAAAACAATGACTGACCCAAGAATGCTATCTTTTGTTTATGACATTATCGTTTCAATTTTAGATTCTTTGTGATTATGCATATGTATATTGCCCAACACAGACCCGCCTATCGCTCAATCTTATCCGTCTCAACGTCAACACTCACATTGGGCACCGCATCTAAAAAAGCTTCAAAATCACCACGTTTGGCTTGAGCGGCTTCTAATTTTAAATAGTTAAGTGTGAGTACACTGGCCATTTTTTCGGCCACAGCACTGGCGATGAATTGATTTGCAGAAACACCTTCACGCTCAGCCAATGCTTTAAGGTTTTGGTGCAACGATTCGGGGATGCGTATGGTTAAAGCGCTCATGGCTTGCTCCTTAATAACTTTAAAAAATCGGCGGGGGTAATGGCAACCACATCAAATTTTAGGTTTTGAAAATCGCGTATATTATGTGTGACAATATAGCTTGCTTGTGCCGCCACTGCTAGCTCTAGCACCATGTCATCGTTCGGGTCGCGCAGTTGCGGTCGCCATAAGTAGTAGATATCTTGCAGGTGCGCAACAGAGGCTAAATAACGCAAAAAAGCCTGTGCGTTTTCTGCCTGCTGATTGGGTGGCAAATGCTCCGTACGGGTAAGTACTGCTTGCCACTCCACATAAAGCGCAACTGACAAGCAAATTTGAAACTGTTTGCTGGGCAATGCTGACACCAGCGCATAGCTTGCGCCTTGTTTAGAGCGCATAGCCGCAACGAGTAACGATGTATCAAAAACAACCTTCATGGTTACATCAGTATAACCATTTTATATTTAAACTCAAGCGTATTTTGCTAGCCCAGCAGCTCCCCACCTATCGCCCAGTCCTCAAATTCCACCTCTTCAAACACAATGTATGTGTAGCTAGCAGGTTTATGGGCGTGTTTTTTTAAGGTTTCGGTAATTTCTTTTGCAATTTCTTTTTTCTGTTCTTTGGTAACACTTCCTGCAAGTTTTACGTTTACAAATGGCATGTTAGCTCTCCTTTAATAACGTTGATTAAACCTCTAAAAATACTTGGTGAAGCATAACATCTATCAGCCTTTTAGCTTAAATGCTATCACGGCTACAAAGTAACTAGTGCTGGTGATCATGATGGTGTGAATGCACACTTTTACCCGTAAGTGTTTGCCAAATACTTTTAATCAGGCCAATTGTACCAATGAGTAATAGCAAAGAAATCAGCAATGAAAGAATTGGGTCTATGGGTAGCCATCCCGTAAAATACACCACCGCACCTGAGGCGAGCGCAGCAACTGAGCCTAACAAGTCGCCCATCACGTGTAGTAATGCGGCTTGGTGGTTTAAACCCTTTTCACCCTCATGTGCATGTAATTGCTTTGCCACAATTATATTGATCGCCAGCCCAACAAAAGCAATGACCATCACATAAATGCCTGCAACTGAATGGGGATTTTTAAGCCGCTCAACGGCTTCTAAAACAATCCAGACTGTCACAAAAAGCATTAAAACAGCATTGAGAATAGAAGCAACCAACTCCGCCCGACTATTCTGATTAGAGGCTTTAGCTTTACCTACACGGTGCGCAGCATACATTGCCAAGCCTAGCGCAAACACGTCTGAGAACATATGCCAGGCATCTCCTAGCAATGCAAGTGATTTTGTCCAGATTCCGCCGTATAACTCTATGATGGCAAACACTAAAATAAGGATAAACGGAATGACAAATGGATTGCTGTGGTTGTCATGGCGGCTTGCTTGTGTGCGGTGATGTTCTGTCATAGCGATATGCTATCGCAACTTAATCTCTAATAGCGCAAAAGTATATAAAAAAACAGCGCTCATTGAGCGCTGTTAACTTCACTGAAAATATTACTTGGCAGGCGCGGACGCGTCATCCATTTTCTTTTTACAACTCTCTTTATGCTCTTTCATTTTTTCACGCATTTTTTCATGACCCGCTTTTCTCTCGGCTTCATCAATAAAACCATCACTATTGGCATCTAATGTTTTAAACATTTCTTGCATATGCTTTTCATGTTGCGCTTTAAACTCGTCTGAACTGACTTTACCATCGTTGTTGGTATCTGCAGCTTTAAGCATGCCATCATGCGCTTTGCCGCCGTCGTGCATTGCATAGGCATTGAATACACCTAAAGCCATTACTGAAGATAACAAGATAGATAACACTAATTTTTTCATCACATATTCCTTTTTACATTTGATGCGATATTGCATCTATTTATCATAACGCTTGACCGAAGTTTTTGCTGACCACATCGGCAAACTCATACATTAGTCACTTATAATGTCATAATAGTTCTAACCAACAATTACTTTATGCTGAGTTACCGTCACGCATTTCACGCAGGCAATCATGCTGATGTACTTAAACATTATGTGCTCAGCCTTGCGCTAGATTACTTTAACCAAAAAGATAAACCATATTGGTATATTGACACCCATGCAGGTGCAGGCATGTACACGCTTAAGAGTGAGTTTGCGCAAAAAAATGCAGAGTATGAAACAGGGATTGCACGTTTGATGCAAGCACAAAACCTACCTGATACTTTGAGCAACTTTGTCAATACCATCAAACATTTTAACGAACCTCATCTGGTAGACCTCTACCCTGGATCCCCTAAAATTGCTGAATTCATGTTGCGCAAAGATGATAAGTTAAGACTATTTGAACTCCACCCAAGTGATTTCAAACTACTACAAGAAAACTTTAAAGGCAAAAGCAAGCAAGCAAACATAGAAATGCAAGATGGGTTTAGTGGCATCAAAGCCTGTTTGCCGCCACCCACCAGACGCGCACTGGTGCTGATAGACCCGCCTTATGAAATCAAAGAGGATTATCAGCATGTGGTCGACTGCGTCAAAGACAGCTTAAAACGTTTTGCGACAGGTACTTATTTAATTTGGTACCCGTTACTGCAAAGACCAGAGCCAGAATTGATGCTAAAAAATCTACAAAGCTTAGAAATCAATGACTGGCTGAATGTAAGCTTAACTATAGAAAAACCAAGGGCAGAAGGCTATGGCATGCATGGTAGTGGCATGTTTGTGATTAACCCACCGTGGACGTTACCTAAAACTTTAGCCGAAGCTATGCCAATACTTACTAGTCTGCTTGGCTTGGATGCCAACGCTCATTTCACATTGCATAGCAATATCACTTAAAATAATCACTGTAAAGCTATAATAAAACTAGGGCATAAAGGCTCTAATTGGTTTCGCACGCTTTAAAGACACTTGAAAAACGTCCCAATAACCAGAGGCAAAACAGTCAATTGCACTGCTAAAATATATCTTATAGTGAGCGAACAAATCTTCCCCATAACGTGCAATGATTTTATCTTTATGAAATTCCAATCGATTATCCCACTCTTGTAAAGTACGCACATAATCTATACCAACAGTGGTTGCTTTTGAAACTTCGTACCGATCAACAATTGCTGCCTGAATATCACTAATTGATGCTAATGCAGAGCCTGGAAACACTTTATCTCTCAAATACTTAGCACCTCTTAACTCTTTCAAATTTTCGGCGTGGCGTGTTATCACAATTGACTGAATTCCCAATTGAGCTGTAGGGGTTGTTACATCTAAACACCAATCAAAAAACTTGTTGTATACCTCTCGCTGCTGACCAGCTTCACTTTGCTCAAACGTTGCAAAATGTTCAATTGCGCACACGCACACCATCGCATCAAATTTTTTCTCAGGAACTGGCACATCTTCCCAAGAAAGGTTATCGGCTGAAACATTTTTTTTATTTAAACTATTAATATACGATGCTTGATTGGAGCTGAGCGTGACGCCATATGCCTTAGTATTTTGATATTGCTCTGCAATATAAACTAACAACCCACCCCAACCACATCCAACATCAATAACATTATCACCAGGCTTGATATTTGCGTAGTCGCACAGCCTGTTGAACTTATTAACTTGAGCCTGAACTAAATCATTTGCGTTTTCCCAAACAGCGCATGTATACGCTCTATATTTCTCATCTAAAAATAGTGCAAAAAAATCATTATCAACATCATAGTGACTTTCAATATCGTCCTGTGTAGCCATTCTTCACCTCAATACAGTCTATTATTAATTTATATATGCGTATAGAATATCTATGAATTTTAAACAAGAATACAATTTAAAATTAATCATATTTTTCATTGTCTTAGATGAATGATTATACCGATATAAAACTTAGTAAATATTAATTTTTTTGTCACTTGTGACAAAAAGTTAATATCAATTAAAAACCATCTGTTTTCTAAAATTACATTAACACACTGTTTTGATTGAAAAAAATTACGGCAAAAATTATGGTATTAAACTTGCTTATACAAGATGTCAGCTCGCAAAAATGAGGGGGAGGCGAAATGAAAACTATAAATATACCAATGAATTTTTCTACGAATATCAGTTTACTCAAACAGGTGGCTTTAAACCTATCTAGCTTTATAGGCTTCAGTAGATACGGATACGAATACCAGCAAGCAATTTTTCGTATGCTTATTGTGAGCTTAACTGTACTATTTGTTTACACTTCTTATAACAATATAGACCTAAAACTTGCACTTTTAATGTTTGGGTTTTTAGCAACCTCCTTTTCCACGCTTGTCCACACTAGAATTAGTCCGAATGAAAATAAAGCAAGATTAATAGCTGTAATGTTACTGGATGTATTAGGCTCATCCCTTTCAATTTATTTCACCAATGATATTGGTGGCATTTTTATTGGCGTGTACTTATGGCTAGTTATTGGCTATGGCTTTAGATTTGGTAGGAAAATGCTACTGCTAACATATGCGGCAAGCTTAATCGGTTTTACCATAGCTAGCCTATCAAGCCACTATTGGCAAACCCATATGACCTCATTTTATGGTTTATTGTTTACTTTAATATCGATACCGCTATATGCTTTATCTCTACTCACCAAACTTAAAGAAGCCACCTATAAGGCAGAGGCAGCAAGCAGAGCAAAAAGTGAATTCTTATCTCATATCAGCCATGAAATCCGCACACCTCTTAATGGTATTGTGGGTGCTTGCAGCTTAATAGAAGCAAGCCATTTAGGTAAAAATCACGCACCACTATTTGGGGTCATCAAAAACTCATCGAATGTTTTACTAGACTTGGTAAACGATGTTCTCGATTTGGCTACCATTGAAAGTGGAAAAACAATATCTCGTATAGAAGACTTCTACTTACAAAACTTACTAATTACGACGACCAACTTATTTGAAGCACAAGCATTGCAAAAAGGCATCACTGTAGATTATCAAATCAAGGAAAACACGCCAATAAAAGTACATGGCGATCTACTACATACCAAACAAGTATTAATTAATTTAATCGGCAATGCAGTTAAATTTACAGAAAAAGGTTCTGTAAAAGTAATCGTAAGCGCCTCTAATATTGAAGACCAATTATCTACTGTCCGATTCGAAGTCATTGATACAGGCATTGGCATTGCCAAAGAGTCCTTACCCAAAATATTCGAAAGCTTTACGCAAGCTGAGGAATCCATTAAATATAAATTTGGCGGTACTGGCCTTGGAACAACTATCTCCAAAAACCTTGTTGAATTAATGGGCGGTAAAATTGGTATTGAGAGTGAATTAGGTGTTGGCTCGACATTCTGGTTTGAAATTCCACTTACCTTAGTTGCAGAGGATGCTTCTGTAGAGAATGCCTCATCAGAAATCATTTCCTTCAAAAAATTTGCCTCTAATAATAAGAAAAAATCCTACAAAGTATTGGTGGCTGAGGATAACGACACCAATATTCTGATTATTAGTCAGATGCTTAAATTAGCTAACCATCAATTTGATATTGTGAAGAATGGTGAATTGGCCTTAGACATGCTGGAAGAACGCCAATATGACTTAATGATTCTTGACTACAACATGCCTGTGATGGGGGGGTTGGAAGCGCTTAAAATTTATCAGGCGATCAATGTTGGTCAACCTATGGTGCCCGCAATTATCTTAAGTGCGGACGCAACTGAAAACACTAGGGCAGAATTTGAGGGCATGAACGTTGCGGCCTATCTGACGAAGCCAATCCAGCTTGATGTGCTGACCAAATCGATAGAGGAAGTCGTCTCTAAATCCAGCAAAAACTTTAACGATACTGCTCAGGTATTCAAGTTTGACGATGCCAAGAAAACGGCAGAAACAAATCTTGCGAACGCAAACGGCCTAGCAGCGAATACCAGTTTATTAAACATCGCTAGACTGGATGAGCTTGTAATGATTAGTCAAAGCCCAGCATTCTTAAATAATCTAATTGATGGCTTTATTGGTGATACCGACCAGAACTTAACCGCACTCAAAAAGTACATCAAAACAAATGATCTAACAAATATTAAAGAGATTGGTCACGCAATTGCAGGAAGTGCAGCTAACATGGGCGCTGAGGCATTAAGTAACATATGTCAAATCATAGATAACTTACTACCATCAGACATGGATAATATTGCTTCAATTTATAATGAAACCATCGAGATTTACAACAAAACCAGACAGGCACTACTTGATCATGTTGCGCACCAACAGGTGCTTCAAGCCAAAATTTAGGAACCCATTAAGGTTTGACTAAACGCGCTTGATACTAGGCGCGTTTGAACGTGACAACATTACTGTTATCTGCTGCACTTTGTGATGTACCGGTTTTTAGGTACTGTTTTTCTTGACTATAAATAAACCGATCCATAATACTAAACTCTCTATCCGTGAGTTTTAGCGCCACATCTACCCACATTTGAGTAATGTCCATCAATTCATCATAAGTGATTGGATTAATGCGATTTTTTGCCTTATATGTAGCAAGATGCCCATTAAAAAACCGTTTATTTTTGTCAATCCAATCATAAACTGCTTTTTCACCTTGACCATCCTCTACAAGAACGTCCACTATCCCCATCTCGTAAGCTTGTTCTGCCGTGTACTGTTTACCTTTAAGTATCATCTCATCAGCAACTTTGTTGCCTGCTTTTCTAGCAACCAAGCTGTAGCCGCCCATGCCAGGAAACATATTAAACAGTACTTCTGGGAACCCTAAAATACTTTTACGTTCGGCAAAGATAAGATCACTCGCCAACGCACCCTCTAAGCCACCACCCAATGCCAAACCTTGTATTAAACTAATATTAATAATTGGAGCACCGTTAAAACGTGTAAGTCTGTTACTTACCAAGTCAATCGCTTTAATCGCATAACTTAATAAGGCTTCTTTCTGTCGATTTTGTGCAAGCTCACGAATGAGCGCAAGATGTCCGCCAAGATTGTATACATTGGGGGTAAGTGAAGCGGAAATTGAGTATTTAATACTATAGGGTTTGTCTTGCAGGTATAGCGCACCACTTGTCGCGGCGACCTCTTTCTGGTGCTGGTCAAGCTCACGCACAATCTCACTATTGGCACAAGGAATCCTATTTTGTTGATTAAAATAGGTCCACAGCGCCTCATGACTGTCGTCATAGCGAATTAACAACTGATTAAAATGATTACTTAAACCAAAGTCTTCGGTATTCATTACAAACCCTTACATTTTTTCACTATTGTTTATGGCATTATATCCCTGTAACATTAAAAACGTATAGTGCTAGTTAAATAATTTTGAAAGATGCTTTGTATGGATACCGTAATAACAACTAAAGATGAAATTACCAAATTTTTAACTCATTTACTTAAAACAGAAAAACAAATAGATATCAGTAACTTAGATATGAGTAATCAGTTAGCAGACCTTAACATTGATTCATTTGGTTTTCTGGAAGTGATTTTTAGTATTGAGCACCAATACAACATCTCATTTCCAAAAAATTATGAGCATCTTAAAACGTTACAAGATGTTGTAGATACTACTTACAGTCTTATTAGCGAAAAATAGCGCGGTCATTTATGTCGCATCGCCGCCGCGTTGTCATAACAGGCATGGGTGTTGTCTCACCATTGGGCAATACGCCAGAGGCAGTAGCTCAGAATATTTTTTCTGGGAAATCTGGCATTCAGCGCTTTGAGGGTGCGTTTGTAGATAAACTCATCTGCAAAGTAGCAGCACAGGCTAAGTTTAACCCAGCGGATTATTTTGCTAAAAAAAGTGACTATGCAATTTTGGATCGCATTGGTCAAATGGCCTTATATGCGAGCATAGAAGCGACAAAAGATGCGAACTTACCTCTAAACCAACAGCACAGCGCTGGAGTCTATATTGGTACAGGCATGGGTGGCATTTTATCAATAGAAGAAGGCTACGAAACCTTATTCAAAAAGGGTGAGAACAGGCTCAAGCCTTATACTGTACTCATGTGTATGTATAACAGTGCAGCCTCTGCTATTGCCACACATTTTGAGTTCTCTGGACCTAATCTTACTTTTTCCACAGCATGCTCATCCTCTGCTATCGCCATTGGACAAGCTTATAAAGACATCAAGTTAGGCGACATTGACTATGCATTAGCGGGTGGGACAGATGCAATTCTTGCCTACGCCAGTATTAAGTCATGGGAGTCTATTCGCACGCTGGCAGAAGAAGACCCTGATGACGTTTCTGCCAGTTGCAAACCATTCTCCGCTGACAGGTCAGGTTTAGTCATTGGAGAAGGTGCTGCAATGCTAGTGTTAGAAGAGTTTGAACATGCACAGTCTCGTGGTGCGCATATTTACGCTGAAATTGTGGGCTATGGCACTGCCAATGACTTTAGACATGTAGCGATTCCTTCTGTTGAGGGTCAAGCAGCTACTATGCAAGCCGCCATGAAGAATTCTGGCTTAGCGCCAGATGCAATTCAATACATCAATGCGCATGGTACAGGCACCAAATTTAATGACGAAACAGAAACAGAAGCGATTAAGCAAATATTTGGTAAACACGCCTACCAGCTTGCGGTCAGCTCAACCAAATCTATGCATGGTCATTTAATGGGGGCAGCAGGTGCGCTGGAAGCCATGATTACTGTGCAATCACTTTTAAGAAATGAACTGCCCCCCACCATTAACTTGAACAATCCAGACCCCAAATGTGATTTAAACTATGTGCCAAACCAATCACAAAAAATCGAAAACTACCAATATGCAATGTCCAACTCATTTGCATTTGGCGGAACTGGTGCTAGCCTCATTTTTAAACAGGTTGATTAATCAACCTGTTAAACTAATACACATCTCTAATATAACTGCACAATCTTTTTGGAGTCTGCTGTTTCAGCTCCTACAGTAAAGTATTGAATTGCAATTGTTTTATTTGTTTCGGTTTCTATACGCACACGCCATTGACCTGCGCTAATATTGCTTTTATACGTGTAGCCCCTATAGCCATTTTGTCGCCCACCGTTTAAATCAAACTCAGCGATCGATTGTGTCGCCCACCCATTTTTTGTATGCAACTGCCAATGATGATAAAGCTTGGTGGTCAAACCCGCAGGCGCAAAAATGGATGAAAAGCAGTACACACGCTGACCAGGTACAACTTTCAAATCCTCACTGGTCTTACGCCAAAATACCCACCAAGACGATGCCTGCTGTAAAAGCTGGTAATGCCCAGTCACTTTCTTAATGTCATATGCTATTGCAATATCACGCTTCACTAATGGCACAGGAGGAATCATATCGACGGCATAGGCCAGCATCAGCGCTAATGCAATCAGCCATACTGGAAAAATACTGCCTAAATGCTGGGGCGTTTTTTGATATAAAAACACCACAATCCCAGCACCTAACATGGTACTTAAATAAAACCAGATAGCATGTACGCTACCTAATAAAAACGGCAATGCAAAATTAAACAGCAACATCGCACACAATCCTAGCAATGCCCAGCTCAGCGTAAAGCGCTTATATTGGCTTTCTAAAAACTCATTGGCGACCAGTAAAATACCCAAAAACAAAGAGACAACAATCGCAGGAAGATGACTGGCACTTTTAAAATACAAAATAAATAGTGCGCTGAGCAGACTACCAAACAAAAATTGCAGTAAGAAGTATGGTAATGAAGAGGAATAAAGCCAATGCAGACGCGGGTGCAGCTTGGATTCATCCGCTAAAACAAATGCTGGTCGGCTAATCAGGTATAGCAGTAGTGCTGCTAAAAATAAATAGACTGCAAATATCAATAAATCCGTTACTGCGACATTGCGGCCTATTGTCATCGCATCCCAAACAAATCCTCCGAAAAAGAAAATGACTGGGACGTAATTATTTATTCTGGTCAGGTGCTGTTTGAAAGCAGCTGACCAGACATGTAAATCTAAAAGCAAGATAACTTAAACCGCTTCTGTGATTGGAATGACTTTTTTACCGTTACTTAAAGTATCTAGCGCTGCCTTGTACTCTGTCATTTGATTAAAATTCAAATACTTATAAATTTCAGCAGTATTAGCAAGCTTATTACCCACTGTTTCCAAATATTCAGCATGCGTAGGCATACGACCTAATTTAGCGCATACCGCAGCTAATTCTGCCGACCCTAAATACACACGCGCATCTTTACCCATGCGGTTATCAAAGTTACGCGTGCTGGTTGAAAACACGGTTGCCTGATCTGCCACACGTGCTTGATTGCCCATACACAATGAGCAACCAGGGACTTCTGTACGTGCACCCGCAATGCCAAAAGTGGAATACACCCCTTCATCACGCAACTGCGCTTCGTCCATGCGCGTAGGAGGCGCAATCCATAACCGAGTTGGAATACCGCCAGCACCATCGAGCACTTTAGCTGCTGCACGATAGTGACCAATATTAGTCATACAACTACCAATAAACACTTCATCAATCTTGTCACCCACCACGGCTGACAAAGGCTTAATGTCGTCTGGGTCGTTCGGGCAAGCGACTAACGGCTCTTTGATTTCGTTCAAATCAATTTCAATGACATGTGCATATTCAGCATCGGCATCAGGCTTGAGTAACTCTGGTTTTGCCAACCAAGCTTGCATGCTTTCAATACGGCGCTGCAAAGTGCGTGCATCTTGGTAGCCATTTTCTATCATGTTTTGCATGAGTACGATGTTTGAGTTTAAAAACTCGATCACCGGCTCCTTGTTGAGCAACACAGTACAACCATTGGCTGAGCGCTCAGCAGAAGCGTCGGCAAATTCAAACGCTTGTTCCACTTTTAAATCAGGTAAGCCTTCAATCTCTAAAATACGTCCATTAAAGACGTTTTTCTTACCTTGTTTGCCAACAGTTAAAGTACCTTCTTGAATCGCAGCGTAGGGAATGGCATTGACCAGATCACGCAAAGTGATGCCAGGTTGCATGGCACCTTTAAAGCGCACTAACACTGATTCTGGCATATCCAACGGCATTGCACCTGTAGCAGCAGCAAACGCAACCAGGCCAGAGCCTGCTGGAAAGCTAATGCCAATCGGGAAGCGTGTATGTGAATCGCCTCCTGTACCCACAGTATCAGGCAGAATCATGCGATTCAACCAAGAGTGAATCACGCCATCACCAGGGCGTAAGCTGACACCACCACGGCTGGACATAAACTCTGGCAGCGTATGTTGAAGTTTGATGTCGACAGGCTTAGGGTAAGCTGCTGTGTGGCAGAAGCTTTGCATGACCAAGTCACTGCTAAAACCTAAACAAGCGAGCTCTTTCAGTTCATCACGTGTCATACCGCCCGTAGTATCTTGAGAACCCACTGTGGTTGCTTTAGGTTCGCAATATGTCCCTGGACGTACACCTTTACCCTCAGGCAAGCCACATGCGCGGCCCACCATTTTTTGCGCAAGCGTGAAACCTTTATTTGAAACAATCGCAGGCGTAGCTGTAATGAACATATCTGGCTCAGCCAAGCCCAAAGCCTTACGTGCATTTGTGGTAAGACCACGACCAATAATCAAGGGAATACGACCGCCTGCACGTACTTCGTCAGGCATTGTGACTGGATTCAGCTCAAAAGTTGCAATCACTTCTCCTACTTCATTTAGCACTTTGCCTTCAAAAGGTTTAATGGTAATGACATCCCCCATTTTCATGTTAGATACATCACACTGGATTGGAAAAGCACCTGAATCCTCTGCCGTGTTAAAGAAAATTGGGGCGATTTTAGTGCCAATCACTACACCACCTGTGCGTTTGTTGGGAATATTCGGAATGTCATTTCCCATAAACCATTGCACAGAGTTAATCGCCGATTTGCGTGAAGAGCCAGTACCGACTACATCACCCACATAAGCCAGTGGCAAACCTTTTTGCTTGAGTGTTTCTATGAGCTTTAAACCATCTGGCATTTTGTTGACCAACATGGCTTTAGCATGCAATGGAATATCTGGGCGACTCCACGCCTCTTGCGCTGGGCTTAAGTCATCGGTATTGGTTTCACCATCGACTTTAAATACGACCACTTTAATTTCCGCTGCCATCGCTGGCTTGCTGGTAAACCACTCCGCTTTTGACCAAGACTCCATGAGCGCCTTAGCATAGGTGTTGCCTGCTTTCATTTTGGCTTCTACATCATGGAACGCATCGAACATCAGAATAGTGGTGCTTAAAGCCGTGACTGCATGCGCTGCCATTGGCGTGTCTAATAACTCCACCAACGCTTGCACGTTGTACCCACCTAGCATCGTGCCTAATAGCGCCACTGCTTTTTCAGCAGAAACTAGAGGAGACTTTGCGACACCTTTAGCAATATCTGCCAAAAATGCAGCTTTAACATAAGCCGCTTGGTCTACCCCTGCAGGAATGCGATTTTCTAATAGCTCAAGCAACACACTTTCTTGTCCTGCTGGTGGAGCTTTAAGCAAGTCTACTAACGAAGCGACTTGCTCTGCATTCAAAGGTAAAGGAGGTAAATTTTGTTGTGCACGTTCCTGCACGTGCGTTTCATAGGCTTTTAACATGGTAATTTAGACTCGTTCATTTAATAATACTATTATAAACCAGCCCAAGTGTGCTGACCGCTACGGTATAAACCATTGATGGCCTATTTACACAATAACACCTGAGGCTAGTATGTTCTATCGCTATACAACTCTTTTGCAAATGGCGTACTACAACTTTTGCCACTCGCTGAAGACTCCCATTTATCTAACAACTCTTTTTCGTATCCTTTGCCATGCTTAAGCTCTAAATAAGCACGCACTTCATACACATCAGCAAAACCATTGTGGTCTTTATCCATCGTCGCGACCTGATCTTCAACACTAGGGCCAATGTACTGACCATTAGCATCAGTTAAGTAACCCAAGATATTTTCAGCATGTGCACACTGCACAAAAATCAATAGCACCAGCCCATATAGTCGCTTTAGCATTTTGTTCTCATTCATCATTTCTTGTGTAAAGTATGACTCAAATTAGAACAAAAAGTGCATAGTGAATATGTGACCTAATACACACTTCAGACTTTACGATGCTGAATCGCGATGTTTTGTTTCCAGTATGCAGGGCCTGTGTGATGCACTGACTCACCATTTGCGCTCACGGCAACAGTCACGGGCATATCTACTACATCAAACTCATAAATGGCTTCCATACCTAAATCTTCAAACGCGACCACGCGTGATTTTTTAATCGCTTTACTCACTAAATAGGCCGCACCACCCACTGCCATTAAATATACCGATTGGTGTTTAGCAATGATAGCTAACGCCTCGTCACCACGCTCCGCCTTGCCTATACTGCCGAGCAACCCAGTGCCTAGCATCATCTCAGTATAATCATCCATTCTAGTCGCAGTTGTAGGACCTGCTGGGCCCACCACTTCATTACGCACCGCATCTACTGGGCCTACGTAATAAATAAACTTATTCGTAAAATCTACAGGTAACTTTTCGCCTTGAGCTAACATGTTTGCAATGCGTTTGTGTGCAGCATCACGACCCGTTAACATTTTACCCGTCAACAATAAGGTATCACCCGCTTTCCAAGCCGCTGTCTCCGCCTTGGTAATCGTGTCCAAATTCACACGCTTAGCCTGAGCACTTGGTGCCCAATGCACGTCTGGATAGATATCCATATTGGGTGGCGTGAGCTCAGCGACCCCAGAACCATCTAACACAAAATGCACATGGCGCGTAGCCGCACAGTTTGGAATAATCGCAACTGGCAAACTGGCAGCATGCGTAGGATAATCCAGAATTTTTACATCTAATACAGTGGTTAACCCACCCAAGCCTTGTGCACCGATCCCTAAATTATTCACCTTTTCAAAAATTTCTAACCGTAACTCTTCAATACGATTCTGTGCACCGCGCAGTTTAAGTGCATGCATATCTATCGGAGCCATCAGCGACTCTTTCGCTAATAACATCGCTTTTTCTGCACTGCCACCAATACCAATACCAAGCAACCCTGGCGGACACCAGCCCGCACCCATTTGGGGCACTATTTCCAGTATCCAATCTACAATACTGTCATTTGGATTGAGCATTGCTAACTTGGCTTTGTTCTCAGAACCGCCACCTTTTGCAGCAATGCTCACCTCAATTTTGTCGCCCATCACTAGCGAAACATGCACCACCGCTGGGGTATTATCTCTAGTATTGGCGCGCTTTCCAGCGGGGTCTGTCACAATGGATGCACGTAGCTTATTTTCTGGCAATAAGTAGGCGCGACGTACGCCCTCATTCACCATTTGCTCTACATCCATTGGCGCTTGTTCTGCTGAAAAATCCCAACGCACATCCATGCCCACTTTAACAAAAGCAACAACAATGCCAGTATCTTGGCAAAGTGGGCGCTTGCCTTCAGCGCACATTCTGGAGTTTGTTAAGATTTGTGCAATGGCATCTTTTGCCGCTGGCGATTGCTCCAACTTGTATGCCTCTCCTAAAGCCAGAATATAGTCTTCCGGATGGTAATAAGAGATATATTGCAAGGCATCCGCGATGCTTTGAATGAAGTCGGCTTGTTTGATTGGTGAGTACATTTATCGGCTACTTTTACTATAAGCAATGGTCAGGTTAACCTCTTTACGCAAAATCTTACCATTCTTGGTTCGTGGAAAATCGTGTGCCAAATATACGGTTTTGGGTGTTTTATAGGCTGCCAAATGTTGTTTGCCATACCCCAACAAATCATCTGGGCTTGTTTTGGCTTCTGGCTTTAATATCACATAAATCACAACCAGCAGTTTATCTTTTTCTATTTCTTCACCTACCGCAGCGCAATCGGCCACATCGGGGTGGCCTTTATATACGCGCTCGATTTCATATGGCGATACACGATAACCAAAGCTTTTAATGATGTCATCTTTACGCCCTAAAAACCAAATATAACCATCTGCGTCGTATTTTGCGTAATCTCCAGTGAAAAAGTAGTTATCATGCTTATATTTCACTGTTTCTTCGTCCAAATTCCAGTAATGCAAAAATATACCTGGATCGTCTAGTGGTACGCAAATCATGCCTTCTTCGCCAGTTGGCAACTCTTGCAACGTTTCGGGATTGAGTAGTTTGATATTATGCCCAGGTTGCGGAAAACCTGCCGACCCTGCGCGAATGGGACGATGAATACTTTGTGAAAGATAATACGAAAACTCGCTCATGCCCACCGCTTCATAAATATCCAAACCAAAGCGCTCACGCCATTGACTCAATACTTCATCAGACAAATGTTCACCAGCACTCATAAAATGGCGAATACTAGGAATATCCGCACGTGTTGCTTGTGTTTTTTGTAGTAACTGGCGATAGATCGTTGGCACGCCAATAAATATAGTTGCCTGGTGTTTTTGAATCAAATCCAACCATTTTTGAGCATCATTTTTACCTTCATGCACAATCACAGTTTTGCCTAAATAGAGCGGATCCATCAAACCAGAGCCTAACACATACGTCCAGTTGAATTTGCCAGAATGCATAATACGGTCTTGCAGATCATTGGCATAATTAAACCAATATGTAGCCGCAGGCTGCCTACCTAGCAATGCACGATGCGCATGCAATACACCCTTGGGATAACCAGTAGTTCCTGAGGTATATACTAGATATGCTGGGTCATCAGCCAGAGTTTGATGTGCTGGCTCACAAGCCCCAACTGCCAGCATGGCATGCTCTAATAGTTGAACATTGAGTCCAGTATTTGGTGCTGGTGCAGCTTGTGCCTGTGTCAATAAAATGTGTTTTAAATGAGGAATTTGATTGAGCTGTGCTGTAATCTGAGCAGACATCGCACCCCATGCTTGTGCGTCAACCACTAACACTGTAGCACCTGAATCTTTTGCAAGGTAAATCACTTCCTCTGCAGTAAGCAAGGTAGAAGTCGGCACAGAAATCGCGCCCATCTTCATTGCGCCCAAAAATGCAATCGGGTAATCCAAACTATTGGGTAAACGTATCAAAACACGATCCTCCAATTGCACGTTTAGCGTTCGCAACACTTGCGCAAATTGGTCTGTGCGCTTTGCCAGCTCTGCAAACGTTATGCTTGAAGTCCCTAGCACATCATCTTCCACAATCATGGCTATCTGTTGCGCTGCTGGCGTGCCTAAATGCTTATCCGTGCATGCAACACCGATATTAAATTTTTGTGGGATATTCCATACCCATGTAGGAAACTGCGTATACATTATAAAAGTACTCCATAAGGCCAATTTTCTCGTACCACTTGCGCTGGCAATAATCGCAAGACATGTAATGCAAACTCCATATCACGCGAGGTAAGCGCTCTGAGCGCGTGTGCTCTGAGCAAGGTTTGTAGTGCTTTACCAAACATAGGCGGGTCTAACATTTCCCCTTCAAATTTGATGGCGCCGCCAAGCAAGGCATCTGCTTCAATGGCCGCTTTCAGGATATTGACCTTTTGTGCCACCTCTGTAGGGGATGGCGTATAAGCGGTTTTACACAGATGGATATGACCAGGATGTATCACCTGCTTACCCGTCAGCCCCATCGCCGCTTCTTTACAAGCGTGTTTATAGACAATTCTGGATTCATTATCACCATGCAAATCCAACCAGCGCCTCACATCATGCGGCTCAACAAATTTTTCTGGCATGATATTGCTACCAATCAGTGTTTCCACACCGCCGATTACGCCTTTACCTGCAATACGTGCTTCAAATAACAAGTTGTTGATGAAGTAAAACAACTCATCAATCCAATGTTCTGGGGTGATATGAATCCCCATCGCTTTTGAAAAGTCATGTATGCCAAAGACCACATGCTTTACTGTGTTGTACTGCATTAACTCTGGCGCAATTTTGAGTGACTTTGGATGCTCAATAATGGGCTGGATCGTAATCTCTGGATTCACACTAATCAGGAAGCTAGACAAATCGCGCACTTCAGCCGCGCCATATGCTTCGCCCGCCTTGGCTAACATCACAACATCGATATACTCGCCCATATCACGCACAAGCTTCATATCAAGCTCATACTCGTCTGTTCTAAAGGTATTGGCGCGAATCGCGATCGTCACGCGCTCATTCATCTTACGGAGTAGCGGCAATTCCTGACGCAATAGATCTCGGCTCATTTGCTTTTGGCGACATCCATCTTCCAAATCGAAAATCAGGGTGTGTGCACTCGTAAAATGCGCATGTTTTTTCATGCGCGCTGAAGCCTGCTCCATGTCTTCATAAATCCCTAAACCAGGAGAGTATTTCACTGGTGGATAATAAAGCTGGATACCTGGCCAATAATCGCCTAATGCGTGCGCATCTAGCGAGATAGGCTCTTCACCAATATGTTGAATCATAGTGCCCCCTGATGATGAGGTAAGTGAATACTGCGTAATTTATTCAAAACGCTCTCCATTTGTCTGTCTTCGTCTTGCTTGGTACTGCGTATGAGACTCCAGAACTGAGTATCTGGTAGCGTTAACATCTCATCAAACACCTGTAACTCTTCTAACGTTAACGTGTTAAATTGCTCAATCACAAACTGCTGTAAAATAATGTCCAGCTCTAGCATGCCTCGGCGACATCTCCAGGCCAATCGTCTTTGCTCTGCATCTAACATCATTTCGCCATTCAACATAACAGGCTCCTTATAACAGTTTGATAGAAAACAGTTTTTTTGGTTTTTTCTCTTTTGCCCGCTCAATCTTCAAATCTTTGATTTTGGCTATCGCAGCATTAGGGTTGAGCTTTTTAGGACACACATCCACACAGTTCATAATGTTGTGGCAGCGATACAAACGATAAGGATCTTCTAGATTTTCCAGACGCTCTTCCTGTGCTTGATCACGTGAATCTGCAATAAAACGGTAGGCCTGCATCAGTCCTGCTGGACCGACAAACTTATCGGGATTCCACCAAAAACTTGGGCATGAAGTCGTACATGCACCACATAAAATACACTCATACAGGCCATCTAATTTGGCGCGGTCTTCTGGACTCTGTAAGCGCTCCGTTTCAGGCAACGGGTCGTTATTTTCCAAGTAAGGCTTCACAGAATTGTAGTGGTCAAAAAACTGCGTCATATCGACCACTAAATCACGTATCACTGGCAATCCTGGCATTGGGCGCAGTACCACAGGCTCTTCCAAGTCCACCAGCTTGGTAATACATGCGAGACCATTTTTACCATTGATATTCATGGCATCACTGCCGCAAATGCCTTCGCGGCAAGATTTACGCAAACTTAACGTGTCATCTACTTGTTTAATACGCACCAATGCATCTAGCAACATCTGGTCACTGTCTTCAAGCTGGATGTCGTAATCCTGCATATAAGGTTTTTTATCTACATCCGGATTGTAGCGATAAATAGAAAATTTCATGATGTATACACTCGCATCTAATAAACTCTGGCTTTAGGTATAAATGAATCTACAGTTAACGGTTTAAGTCGCACTGGCTTGTAAACTAATTTTTTGCCTTTTTGATAATACAAAGAGTGGCTGAGCCAATTTATATCGTCGCGTTCAGCGTAGTCCTCGCGCGCATGTGCGCCACGACTTTCTTTACGATTGTGTGCTGCGTGCATGGTCGCCACTGCAACTTCCATCAAATTATCTAACTCAAGCGCTTCAACGCGTGCTGTGTTAAATACCTGACTTTTATCTTTAATTTGCAAATATGGAACACGCTGTGCAACGTCATCGATAACGCTCACTCCTTGCGCCAACAAGTCAGGAAACCTAAATACACCACAGTGTTTCTGCATCGCTCTACGCATCTCTGTGCCCACTTCAGAAACTGACTCGGTGGAAGTTGCGCTTTCCAAACGTGCTACACGTGCAAATGTTTGATCAGCTGCATCTTCTGGCAATGGCTTGTGCGCTTGATTTTGCGCAATTTCAGCGACCATTTTGTCGCCAGCTGCTTTGCCAAACACCACTAAATCGAGCAGTGAGTTTGAGCCCAGACGATTCGCTCCGTGTACAGAAACACAGGCGCATTCGCCCACCGCATACAATCCCTTCACTGGCCTTTCCATTTGCCCATCGTATTCCACGACTTGTCCATCCAGATTCGTAGGAATGCCACCCATCATATAGTGTGCAGTCGGCACCACTGGAATCGGATCGCGCACAGGGTCAACGTTACAAAAGGTTTTCGCAATTTCACGTATACCTGGCAGGCGCTTGCTGATGATGTCTTCACCAAGATGGTCTAGCTTAAGATAAACGGCATCTTTATATTTACCAACACCACGCCCTTCTTTAATTTCGGTAGCACTGGCGCGTGAAATCACATCCCTGCTGGCCAGGTCTTTTGCAGTTGGGGCATAACGCTCCATAAAGCGCTCTCCCTCGCTATTGACCAAATACCCACCTTCTCCACGCACGCCTTCCGTTACCAAAACCCCTGCATTTAATACGCCTGTGGGATGAAATTGCCAGAATTCCATGTCCTGTAAAGGCAAGCCTGCGCGCAAGGCCATGCCTAAACCATCGCCAGTATTAATAAAGGCATTGGTGCTGGCTTGAAATATCCTGCCTGCACCGCCTGTTGCCAACATGGTGGTTTTTGCTTGTAGGATATGAATTTCTCCTGTTTCAATTTCTAGTGCGATTACACCCAGTACATCGCCTTCTGCGTCACGAATCAAATCTAACGCAAACCACTCAATTAAAAACTCTGTTTTTGCGCGTATATTGCGTTGATACAAGGTGTGCAGCATGGCATGGCCTGTTCTGTCTGCCACAGCACATGTGCGTGAAATAGGCGATTCGCCAAAATTTTTAGTCATTCCACCAAAGGGACGCTGGAATATTCTGCCATTCTCTAAACGGTCAAATGGCATACCAAAATGTTCAAGCTCAATAATGGCTTTTGCCGCATTTCTGCACATAAACTCTATGGCATCTTGATCGCCTAGATAATCGGATCCTTTAATCGTGTCATACATATGCCAGAGCCAATTGTCTTCTGACACATTACCTAAGGCTGCCGCAATGCCACCTTGTGCAGCGACCGTATGGGAGCGTGTCGGAAACACTTTAGAGAGCACAGCGACACTTGCGCCAGACTCAGCCAATTGCAAGGCTGCTCTAAGCCCTGCGCCACCGCCACCTACGATCACTGCATCAAATTGATGTTTTTCTATCACGTTTAACTCTTTCAATTCGCATTACTTAAATTAAATATTCCACAAAATTAATGCAGCCCATATCAAATCCACAATCAACATCAGCTCCACCAAAATTTGCAAATAGGCACGCAACGTCACATTAAAAATATAATCTTTCAACACATTACTCACACCTAACCATGCATGCATAATGAGGCTGGCAAAAAACAATAAGGTCAGCCACCGCCACCAGCAAGGTGCAAAAAAGGCATGCCAGGCCGCATAGTTAGTAGGCTTTTGTACCAACATCAGCACCACCAAAAGCACGCTATATCCTGCTAAAAAAATCGCAGAAATACGTTGAGATAACCATTGCCGCATCCCAGGGTATTTTTTTGTTAACAAATCAATCAGCATGTTTAATTACCAAACCCAAATTGCAAATATCATGGTGCAAATCACTGCGGCAATTAAAACCAAACGACTGGATATGCGTGCTTTTTGCAAACTGGTCGCCAAATGCACATCCATGCCCAAATGCCTTAACCCCGCAAAAAAATGGTGAAAAAACGCCCAAGCCAGTCCTATTATCAATAACTTTAAATACCAATGCTGTAGCAATACTTCCATATGCCAATAGCCCATCTCACTGGAAAGCGAAACTTGCAAACACCAGAGCACTGCTGGTAACACTAAAAATAAAAGCACACCACTGGCGCGGTGCAAAATCGACACCACTGCATTCACTGGGATACGTATAGTGAATAGATTCAGGTTCTTGGGACGCTTTCTAGCGGGCTGCTTTTTAATCATTTGCGGCCTCAGCAACTGCTTTAGATACGCGTAACATCAGGCGCGGATCAAATGGCTTGGGAATAATATAATCCTTACCAAAAGACAACGATGTCAGTTGATAGGCTGCCAACACCTCTGCAGGCACTGGCGCGCGCGCGAGTTCACTAAGTGCCTTTGCGGCAGCAATCTTCATCTTTTCAGTAATTTGCTTAGCCTTTGCATCCAAAGCACCTCTAAACAAATACGGAAAACACAGCGCATTATTCACCTGGTTAGGAAAGTCACTGCGGCCTGTCGCCATTAAAATATCATCACGCATCGCGTGCGCAACACTTGGTAAGATTTCAGGATCAGGATTCGCCAACGCAAAAATAATGGGATTTTTTGCCATGCCTTTAACCAATTGAGCATCCAGCGCATTTTTTGCAGAGACCCCTATAAACACATCTGCCCCTGGCATGACATCAGCAATTGTTTTAGCTGCTGATACGGGTACTGCAAGTGCGCGATTATTATCATGCAAATCTTTTCTATCCGTATCTAACACGCCAGTTTTATCTGTCATGATGACATTGGTTGCACCCATTAATTTCAATAACTTAGCGCATGAGCAACCCGCAGCACCCGCGCCCAAAAATACAATTTTGGCTGTTGCCAATGTTTTACCCTGTATTTCTAGCGCATTAAGTAATGCCGCTGCCACAATCACTGCGGTACCATGCTGGTCGTCATGAAACACAGGGATATCCAAGCGTTTTTTCAGCTCATTCTCAATGTAAAAGCAGTGTGGTGCCGCAATATCTTCTAAATTAATTCCTCCAAAGGTAGGTGCAATATTCACTACGGTTTGAATAAATTCGTCTGGCGTTTTGGCATTCACTTCAATATCAAATACATCAATTCCAGCAAAGTGTTTAAATAACACTGCCTTGCCTTCCATCACAGGCTTGCTTGCCAGCGCTCCCATGTCACCCAAACCCAGCACTGCCGTGCCATCGGTGATCACGGCAACCAAGTTGCCTTTGTTAGTATATTTATAGGCATTCGCTGGGTCAGCATGAATTTCACGCACAGGCTCCGCCACGCCTGGTGTATACGCCAGCGATAAGTCATCCTGCGTAGCACATGACTTGGAAGACTCAACCGACAACTTTCCTGGAACAGGAAATTGATGGTAATCCAGCGCGCGTTTTTTTAAGTCGTCCATTGCACATTCCAAATGATAATGTTTTAAATTTTCGCTGTCTCAACCTCATTGTTTTTCAAAATTAGTTTCAACTGACAAACACTGAGGCTAATTTTCAAAAACACGTTATTCAAGCTCACTCATGTAATGATGGTCATCCGTTAAACACAACCCCAACCGCCATTCCATTGGCTTATCACCATACGTAAAAGAGACACGTTCTATACTTAACAAAGGTGCACCCTCTTTTAAACCTAGCGAAACCGCCACCTCTTTATCTGCAGCCACTGCCTTTAAACGCTCTTCTGCACGTATCATACGCACACCAAACTGCGACTCATACATACTGTACATCGAGCCATTACTCTCTTCCACCTTTGCCCCATTAAGTCCTTTAAAAGGTGCCGCTGGCACAATAATAAAATCGTATATTAACGGCCTGCCAGAAAAAGTAAGCAGGCGCTTAACCTCAATCGTACTCGCTCCTGCTTTAATCTCCAGCACTTTGGAAATGTGTGCGTTAGCCTTAGATTTAATACACGAGATAAACGCATTCTGTAATAATTCTTTTTGGCCATTTTCTGCGGTCAATCGCAAAAAACGCAACTTAATATCGTCCTGCTTATGGGTGGCAACAAAAGTACCCTTCCCCTGACGGCGAATCAAAATATTTTCTGTCGCCAAACTATCGATTGCTTTTCTAACTGTCCCCTGACTCACCTTATAACGCAGCGCCAAATCAATCTCACTAGGAATCATTTCCCCAGGGCGCCACTCACCACCAATCAAACTCTGCGTAATCAATACTTTAATTTGATCGTACAAGGGTCTATAACTTGGTGAATTAAATTGATTATCCATTACAACCTCACTCAACATTTAATACCGCACATACTTTTTAAACTTTATGTATTTATAACACGACTTAAAATTCATGTCCAGTGTTTTATATCTTATATAAGACATAAGATATATGTTGACATATTTTATTAATACTCTATATAATCACCAACATCATCATTCTTATTGCTGGTTTACTATGGACTATTGCTTAAGACCAAGACGCTCTATGCTTTACGTGCCAGGCTGCAACACGCATTACCTTGACCGCGCTCGCACGCTAGCTGCCGACTCTGTCATCCTTGATCTTGGCGACCCCATTTTAGTGGATGCAAAGCTGCAATCACGTGAAAATGTAGTCGCTGCCGTCAAACAAGGCGGCTATGGTGGGCGCGAGGTCGTGATACGTGTCAACAATTTAGATTCCATCTGGGGTCACGATGACATCAAAGCTGTTGCTAATATTGGGGCAGATGCTATTTTGTTTCCTAATATAGAGTCGCGTGAAGATGTGCTCAAGGCTCAGCAATGCCTAGACGAAGCGGGCGGCAGTCACATGCCTATCATGGTCATGATAGAAAGCCCGCTTGCTGTGCTCAACGCAAAAGAAATTGCCTCTGCTTCAGATAGAATCATCTGCATTGTGATGGCAACTTCTGATTTAATCTCGCAACTGCACGCACATGTGACGCATGAGCGCTCAGCCATACTCACCTCACTTTCTTTGGTCATCTTGGCTGCGCGCGCTTATGGACGTGCAGTCATTGATGGCATTACCAGCGATTTTAAAAACATGCACTCTTTTGAGTATGCCTGCCGCTTAGGTCGTGACATGGGCTTGGATGGAAAATCACTTGTGCATCCCGCGCAAATTGCTTATTGCAACGATGCTTACACACCAAAGGCTGCTGAAGTCGCGCATGCACGTGAAATTATCAAAGCGCTTAAAGAAGCTAACGAAGCAGGTCGTGGCACTGTAGTCGTCAACGACAAACTAGTAGAACATCATCATATTAAGGCAGCCCAAAGACTGATTCAACTCCATGAGGCAATTGCTGAACTTGAGGAAGACTATATATAAATGGCACACACTACTAAATTAAATCGCGGTCGATTTTTTGAGGATTTCAAACTCAATGAAGTGATTCATCATGCCACACCACGTACTATTACACATGGAGAAACAGCACTCTATATTGGATTAACAGGTGCACGCCATCCATTATATTGCAGCGAGCCTTTTGCGCAATCTTTAGGCTACAAAACCACGCCCGTAGACGACTTGTTGGCGTTTCATCTCGCTTTTGGCAAAACGGTACCAGACATCTCTGTTAATGCCGTTGCCAACTTGGGTTATGCCGATGTGCGCTTTATTCAACCTGTGTTTGTTGGCGACACACTCAACACCACCAGCCAGGTCATCGGCTTAAAACAAAACTCCAACGGCAGAAGCGGCGTGGTGTGGGTGCGATCCACCGCCGTGAATCAGCACAGCCAGCCTGTAATGAGCTGGGTACGCTGGGTCATGGTGCATAAAAACAAAATTGAAAACCCAGCACCAGAAACCGTCATTCCTGAGTTGCCAGACTATGTACATCCTGAAAGTCTGAACATCCCCAGTCAATTATCCACTATGGCATTTGATGCGCAGGCAACTGGCGGGCAATATTATTGGGAAGATTACCAAATAGGTGAACGCATTAACCATCCATTTGGCATGACCATCAACGATAGTGACCACACCATCGCCACCCGTTTATACCAGAATAATGCGCGCTTACATTTCGATCATCATATGATGAAGTCTAGCCCCATGGGCAAACGCTTGGTGTATGGTGGCATCATGATTTCGCTTTGCCGTGCGCTCAGTTACGATGGTTTAGAAAACGCCATGAATATCGTTGCGATTAATGCTGGCACGCATGCCAACCCCAGCTTTGCGGGCGATACCATTTATACATTTAGCGAAGTGATCAACACTTGGGCACTGCCAAATACCAATATTGGCGCGCTACGTTTACGTATGGTCGGCATCAAAAATATGCCTGCAAATGAGCTTAGAGAGATCAAACCCAATAACGCTTACCACCCCAATGTTGTGCTTGATCTTGATTACACAGTGTTAATTCCTCGTCATGGAAAATAAATAAAGGAAGCAATGAAATGACATCTACTCAACCATTGGTTCATCCTAAAGATGCCTTATTTGGCGGCGAAAAACCATTTCCGCTGATTCCCGCATGTGAGCACTTTGCAGGAAGCGAAAAACTCATCCTGAAGGCACTCAGTTTACAAGACAGTATCGGCCAAGTGTTTGATATCACATGTGATTGCGAAGATGGCGCAGCCAGTGGACAAGAGCGCGACCATGCCGAAATGATTGTGCGTTTACTGAATTCAGAAGCCAACAAATTTAAGATGGCAGGCGCACGCATTCATGATTACACGCACCCTGCCTGGAAACAAGACATTGACATATTAGTAGGTGGCGCAGGCAAGGTATTGAGTTATATCACTATTCCCAAATGCACCGACATCAGCCAAGCGAAAGAAATGATTAGTTACCTTCAAAAGGCCGCCACTTTTAGCGGTGTTGAAAGAGTCATTCCCGTGCATATTTTGATTGAGACACACGGCGCGTTGAACCAAGTACATGAGATTGCCACATTACCGTGGCTACAAGTATTGGATTTTGGACTGATGGATTTTGTCAGTGCGCATCATGGCGCCATTCCAGCCAGCGCCATGCGCAGCCCAGGGCAATTTGACCATCGCTTGTTGGCACGCGCCAAGGCAGAAGTTGTGTCAGCCGCACTCGCCAATGGCGTCGTGCCAGCACATAACGTGACGCTGGATTTGAAAAATGTAGAAACCACCTACAGCGATGCCTCTCGTGCACGTAATGAGTTTGGTTTTATGCGCATGTGGAGCATTTACCCCACACAGATTCAGGCGATTGTAGATGCCATGAAACCAAATTTTGACGAAGTATCTGATGCCGCCAATATCCTGCTGACAGCGCAAACCGCCAACTGGGGGCCGATTCAATACGCGGGTGAATTGCATGATCGCGCTACTTATCGTTATTTCTGGGAGATTTTGCAAAAAGCAAAACTCACCAATGTGGCGATCTCAGCAGAAGCCAATGCAGCATTTTTTAGCTAATTGAGTATAAATCATGACACACACTTTATCTGCTGGCGCCCGTTTTAGGGCTGCATTATCGGCTGAAAAACCACTACAAATTATTGGTGCAATTAATGCCTACCACGCCATGCTTGCCACCCAATCTGGCTTTAAAGCGATTTATTTATCAGGTGGTGGTGTTGCTGCTGGCTCACTGGGTTTACCAGACTTAGGTATCTCTAGCCTTGAAGATGTGCTAATTGATGTGCGCCGCATCACCGATGCGGTGGACACGCCTTTGTTGGTCGACATTGACACAGGATGGGGTGGTGCATTCAACATTGCTCGCAGCATTAAAAGTGTCGCTAAAGCTGGCGCAGCAGCCGTGCATATTGAAGATCAAGTTTCCGCAAAGCGCTGCGGTCACCGACCCAACAAAGCGATTGTGAGCTTAGAAGAAATGGTCGACCGCGTCAAAGCTGCAGTAGATGCCAAGCCCTATGACGATTTTGTCATTATGGCTCGCACGGATGCGCTGGCGGTGGAAGGCTTGCAATCTGCCATAGATCGCGCCTGTGCCTGTGTAGAGGCTGGAGCAGACATGATTTTTCCAGAAGCGATGACGGAACTGGGTATGTACAAACAGTTTGTAGAAGCCGTAAAGGTACCTGTACTTGCCAATATTACAGAATTTGGTGCTACACCATTATTCACTGTGGATGAACTCGCCACTGCCGATGTCAGCATGGTGCTGTATCCATTATCTGCATTCCGTGCCATGAACCAAGCAGCACTCAATGTGTATCAAGCTGTTAGAAAAGATGGCACTCAGAAAAATGTGTTGGGAACTATGCAAACACGTGTGGACTTATATGAGCACTTGGGCTACCACGCATTTGAGCAAAAGTTAGACGCTTTATTTACGACTAAAAAAGATTAATTCTCTAATTCGTCATTCCCGCGAAGGCAGGAATCCAGATCAACAACATGCCTAAATTAAAGACTTTATTTCGGCATTCGCAAAATTGTAGTTTGACTGGATACCAGCCTCCGCTGGTATGACGAGCATCTTAAAGTAGTGAGGTAAAATATGACAGAAGTAACGACGACTGAACCTAAAAAGAAAAAAGGCGTGGCGCTTGCTGGTGTTAATGCTGGCTCCACCGCGATTTGCACAGTTGGTCACACAGGCAACGATTTACATTATCGCGGTTACGATATTATCGAGCTCGCAAAATCAGCCACATTTGAAGAAGTTGCATATTTACTGATACATGGCGAATTGCCTAACCAAGCGCAACTCACCGCCTATCATCAAAAGCTCAAAAAGCTACGCGGTCTACCCAATGCGCTTAAAACAGTATTGGAACAAATTCCTGCCAACGCGCACCCCATGGATGTCATGCGTACTGGCTGCTCGATGCTCGGCACTCTGGAGCCAGAGGCACTCGACCGTAACACAGAAGGCGCCAAAACATTAGGCGACCGTCTCATTGCTTGCTTTGGTTCTATCTTAATTTACTGGTACCACTATAGCCATAAAGGCGTGCGTATTGAGTTGGAAACCGATGATGACTCCGTTGCCGCGCACTTTTTGCATTTGCTGCATGGTAAACGCCCCTCTGCATTACACATCAAAGCCATGAACACCTCTTTAGTGTTATATGCAGAACATGAGTTCAACGCATCCACCTTCACTGCTCGCGTTATTTCTGGCACCCTATCTGACATGTACTCCTGTATTACTGGTGCCATTGGTGCGTTGCGTGGCCCTAAGCATGGTGGTGCGAATGAAGCCGCGATGGAAATCATCGATCGCTATCAAACGCCTGACGAAGCTGAAGCCGACATCATGGCGCGCATAGCGCGCAAAGAAATCGTTATTGGTTTTGGTCACCCTGTATACACCATTGCTGATCCGCGCAATGAATCGATTAAAGCAGTCAGCCGCTCTCTTTGTGCAGATGCAGGCAACATGAAATTATTCAATATCTCTGCGCGCATTGAAGAAACCATGTGGCGCGAGAAAAAAATGTTCCCGAATTTAGACTGGTACAGTGCTTCCAGCTATCACATGATGGGCATCCCCACAGGTATGTTCACCCCAATTTTTGTGATTTCACGCACCACAGGATGGGTCGCACATGCCATTGAACAACGGATTGATAACAAGATTATTCGCCCGAATGCGGAGTATACGGGGCCAGATAACAGACCATTCGTACCATTAAACAAACGCTAAACCAACTACGTCATTCCGTGCTTGACACGGAATCCAGTGGTTTTAACAACAAAATGGATTCCCGCCTGCGCGGGAATGAGGAAACTAAATTCAATATTAATCGAAAGAAAAGTGAATCATGAGTGCACATATTTCAAATGTCAGACCCGCTCCAGATCAAGTGATCGTGGACATCGCTAACTACGTCGCCGATTATGAAATTAAAAGCGACGAGGCTTTTGACACCGCACGCAACTGCTTGATGGATACCCTAGGATGCGGTTTTGAGGCTTTGGATTATCCTGCCTGTACCAAATTGTTAGGCCCTGTGATTGCAGGCACGGTGGTGCCAAACGGCGCCAAAGTACCAGGCACTGCATATCAACTCGACCCTATCCTAGCCGCCTTTAACATCGGCGCGATGATACGTTGGTTAGACTTTAACGACACTTGGCTGGCGGCTGAATGGGGTCATCCTTCGGATAATTTGGGTGGTATTTTGGCGGTGGCGGATTATATGTCACGCAAAAACGTGACTGAAGGCAAAGCGCCATTGACGATTAAAGACGTACTCACTGCCATGATTAAAGCGCATGAAATTCAAGGCGTGTTAGCGCTCGAAAACAGCTTTAACCGCGTCGGCCTAGACCACGTGATTTTAGTGAAAATCGCCTCTACTGCAGTTGTAACCAAATTATTGGGCGGCAATAAAGAAGACATCATCAACGCCGTTTCTAACGCCTTTGTCGATGGCCAAAGCTTGCGCACCTATCGTCACAGCCCCAATACTGGCTCACGTAAATCTTGGGCTGCGGGTGATGCAACCTCTCGCGCAGTGCGTTTGGCATGGATGACGCTGCAAGGCGAAATGGGTTACCCATCAGCTTTAACTGCCAAAACATGGGGCTTTTATGATGTGCTGTTTAAAGGCAATGCCTTCAAATTCCAACGCCCCTACGGCTCTTACGTGATGGAGCAAGTGTTGTTCAAAATTTCATTCCCAGCAGAATTCCACGCACAAACCGCGGTGGAATGTGCGTTTCAATTAAACAAAGAAGTCGGTAGCAAATTGCAAACTTTGGAACAAATCGCACAAATTGACAAAATCGTCATCACTACGCACGAATCTGCCATTCGCATCATCGACAAAACGGGGCCATTAGACAATCCAGCCGACCGCGATCATTGCATTCAATATATGGCTGCTGTTGGTTTACTCAAAGGCAGTTTAACTGCAAAGGATTACGAAGATGCTGCCGCTGCAGACCCACGCATTGACGCCATTCGCGACAAAATGACATGCGTAGAAAAAGCGCAATACACCACCGACTATCACGACCCAGAAAAACGCTCGATTGCCAACGCGATTCAAGTGTTCTTTAAAGACGGTAGTAGCTCCAGCAACATCGCAGTGGAATATCCAATCGGTCACCGCCGCCGCCGTGGTGAAGGGATCCCCGAATTGGTGAAAAAATTCAAAGTGAATTTGGCTCGCCGTTTTAATGCAAGTAAACAAGCGGAAATTTTGGCTTTATGTTTAGACCAAACCAAATTAGAAGCTACCCCAGTGAATGACTTTGTGGATATGTTGTGGCAAGGGTAAGCAATCTCGCGTGCTCTAGTTTTTCATAGATTAAGACTGTCAATCAGCGTAAAATAGCGTTTTTATAAAACGCTATTTTACTTTTTGCTATGTCACTTACTACGCTCAATGCCCTTTCCCCACTTGATGGTCGCTATCAATCTAAACTAGATGCTTTACGTCCTTTCTTTAGTGAATATGCATTGATCAAACACCGCGCTTGGGTGGAAGTAGAATGGCTTAAAGCGTTGAGCGCCACGAAAGAACTCACAGAAATTGCGCCATTTAGCAAAGAGACCATAGAAGAATTAGATGCCGCGATTACCAACTTTAGCGAGGATGATGCCGCGCAAGTCAAAGCGATTGAAGCGCGCACCAATCATGACGTAAAAGCGCTTGAATACTGGTTAAAAGAGAAGTTTGACGGGAACCCAGAAATCAAAAAAGCCAGTGAATTCATTCACTTTGCTTGCACGTCGGAAGACATCAACAATTTATCGCACGGCTTAATGTTGAAGTCTGCGACTGAAACAGTCATGTTGCCATTTTTAGCTAACGTGATTACACGTTTAACCGAGTTAGCCAAAGAGCTGGCTGATCAACCGATGTTATCTCGCACGCATGGTCAAACCGCCAGCCCAACCACTATGGGCAAAGAGCTGGCGAACGTGGTGTACCGTTTGCAACGCCAACAAAAACAACTGCAAGCCACTGAATTTTTAGGAAAAATCAACGGCGCCGTGGGTAACTTTAATGCACACTTGTCTGCCTACCCAAGCTACGATTGGGAAAGCTTTGCCAAACGATTTGTAGAAAGCTTAGGGCTGACTTACAACCCGATGACCATTCAAGTCGAGCCGCATGATTACATGGCTGAGCTATATGACACGCTGTCGCGCATCAACACCATTTTAATCGACCTCAATCGTGATATTTGGGGTTATATTTCTGTCGGCTACTTTAAGCAAAAAGTCAAAGCAGGCGAAATCGGCTCATCTACCATGCCGCATAAAGTCAACCCGATTGATTTTGAGAACTCAGAAGGCAACCTTGGCATGGCGAATGCGATCCTGCGCCACATGGCAGAAAAGCTACCGATTTCACGCTGGCAGCGCGATTTAACCGACTCTACAGTGCTGAGAAACATGGGTGTAGGGTTTGGTTATACCTTGCTCGGTTACGACTCATGCTTGCGTGGCTTAAACAAACTAGAAGTCAATGCAGTCAAACTCGCAGAAGATTTAGATAACAGCTGGGAAGTCTTAGCGGAACCCATCCAAACCGTGATGCGTCGTTATGGCATAGAGAATCCATACGAGCAGTTGAAAGAACTCACCCGTGGCAAAGGTGGGATTAATAAAGCATCATTGCATGCTTTTATTGAAACCCTGAAAATCCCAGCGGATGCGAAAAAACTGTTGCTAGAAATGACCCCTGCAAGTTATACGGGTAAAGCGGCTGAGTTGACTAAGCATATTGGAATTAAGCTATCAGAGAGGTAAAAGACATGTCGACTACCAACTTCAATACTTCCAATAAAACTTATCGAGAACTTATTGGAAATGGGCATATTTATAGCATCCCTTCATTTCAACGAGACTACAGTTGGGATGAGGAGCAGTGGGATGACCTATGGCAGGATATTCTGGAAGTTACTTCTGAGAAAAATGATACAGCTCACTATATGGGTTATTTAGTACTTCAGTCAGACAATAGTAAGAGTTTTGATGTTATTGACGGTCAACAAAGACTGACAACGTTAAGTATTGTTGTACTCTCAGTATTAAAAAATTTATCTAATCTTGTCAGCATAAACGAAGACTCAGCAAACAACCAGCAACGCTATGATGAAATCAGAAGAACGTATATTGGAAGCTTAGACTCGGTAACACTGATATCAAAAACCAAACTAACTTTAAATAGAAACAATGATAATTATTTCCAAAATTATATTGTTCCATTAAGACCCTTGCCAGTTAGAGGGTTTAAATCATCTGAGCACTTACTCAGAAAGTCTTTTGAATGGTTTGATAGAAAAGTTCAAGAGTTTCTCAAAGGTGTTACTACAAACAAAGGAGAAGCACTTGCTGGTCTTGTTGAGAGGATGGCTTACGGCTTATTTTTTACCATTATCAGCGTTACTGATGAATTGAATGCGTATAAGGTATTTGAAACCTTAAATGCTAGAGGCGTTAAGTTATCATCAACAGACCTGCTTAAAAACTACCTTTTTTCTGTTATTCATAGAGAAAACCAAGACCAACAAGAACTTAGAGTACTGGAAAATCGCTGGGAATCTATTGTATCAAGGCTAGGAAGCGAAAGCTTCCCTGACTTCTTGAGAGCTCATTGGGTTAGTAGATTTAAATCCGTAAGACATGCCGAGTTATATAAAGCCGTTCGCTCCACGATATCTAATAGGCAATCTGTATTCGAGTTGTTAAGAGGAATGGAGGAAGATGTTGACGCATTTTTATCCATTACAAGCCCTGAAAGCAGTCAGTGGTCACCGCCACTTAAAAAACTTGCCGAATATTTAAAAATGTTTAGCGTGAGACAACCTACACCATTATTGATTGCCGCGCACAGAAAACTCGATAATGAGAATTTTTCTTTGGTTTTAAAAGCATGCGTAATTATTTCATTTAGATACAACGTTATTTGCGGATTACATACTAACGACCAAGAAAAAATTTATCAAATTGTTGCCCAGAAAATTTCATCTGAGGATTATAAAAATGGTAATGAAGTAATTGCCGCCATGAAAACAATATATCCCAATGACAATACTTTTAAATCCAGTTTTTCTGAAAAGATTCTAAATACAACTAATACTAGAAATGGGCGCATTGTAAGGTACATACTAGCAGAAATTGAAAAGCAAGAAACAAACGTAGATATTGACTTTATGAGTGACAAATACAGCATAGAACATGTTTTACCACAAAACCCAGAGTTTGGCTGGGAAGACTTCACTGATGCCGAGGTGGAAGCTATGGTCTATCGCCTTGGAAATATGGCTTTATTAGAAAAAGGTATAAATCGTGAAATAGAAAACAAGCCTTTTATAGACAAAAAACCAAAGTTAGAGACAAGCATATTTGTATTTACAAAAAACATTTCACATGAAAATGCAGAATGGACTTCCGAAAGAATAACTGCGCGACAAAATAAACTTGCTAATATCGCAACTACTGTATGGCGCTTAAATCAACTAGCTTAGCAACATGGCCGAAATCCTCGTTCTCTATTACTCTCAAGCTGGTTCTGTCAAAGAGATGGCTCAGCTGATTGCACGCGGTGTAGAAAGCGTTTCTGGGACAAAAGCACGCATCCGTACAGTACCTAAAGTCTCCACCAATTGCGAAGCGACTGAGCCTGATGTGCCCACAACTGGCGCGCCTTATGTAGAGCTTAGTGATTTAGAAGAATGTGCTGGCATTGCTTTGGGTAGCCCTACCCGCTTTGGCAATATGGCGGCGCCAATGAAATATTTTTTAGATGGTACCGCTGGCCTTTGGCTCAAAGGCACGCTGATTGGCAAACCTGCCGCGGTGTTTACCTCCAGCAGCTCCATGCATGGCGGAAATGAGAGTACCTTACTCACAATGATGCTGCCTTTGTTGCATCACGGCGCGCTTATCGTTGGCATTCCTTATTCAGAGCCTAGTTTGAGCAACACCAAGACGGGCGGCACGCCTTATGGTGCTAGCCATATCGGCGGCAGTATGGATGATCAGCCCATTTCGGAAGATGAAAAGAAACTTTGCATTGCGTTTGGCAAACGCTTGGCAGAAACCGCTTTAAAATTAGCTAACTAACTGGTTTGATATGAGTTTACATCTAGAAGCGCAACAATTTTTATATAGCACGCATAATGGGATACTTTCTACGCACTCTGCCAAATTTGAAGGTTATCCGTTTGGTTCTGTTGCCCCTTTTGTGCTGGATCATCAAGGCATGCCGACCATCCTCATCAGCAGTATTGCTGAGCATACCAAAAATATCATGCACAATGCTCACGTTTCGCTCATTGTGTTCAGCGGAGAAAATGACTTGCAAGCCAATGCTCGCCTCACTTTGCTGGCAAAAGCAGAGCAAACAGACAAACAAAACGGCTTGATGCGTTCACGCTATTTACGCTATATGCCACAAGCTGCACAGTATTTTGATATGCATGACTTTAGTTTTTACACTTTACATATCACGCATACACGCTATATTGCTGGCTTTGGCAAAATGGGCTGGATTGAAGGCGATGCCATGCGTATACCAAGTAACACCTTATTTTTTGAAGAGCCCAGCATTTTGGAGCACATGAATACCGATCATATCGACAATCTTAAAGCCTATTGCCAACACTTCCATCATACAGACGCATCGCACGCTGAAATGATCGGGATAGACAGTTTAGGCTTTGACGTGCGTGTGAATCAAGCCAACGACAATATACTACGCTTTAATTTTGATGCGCCTATCAGTAACGCGCAAGATGCACGCACTGCCTTAGTTGCCATGGCAAAGGCAAGCCGTTCATGACTAACACATTGCGCATGGGCGCAAGCATTAGCTTAATTATGTTGATATTTTTATGCCTACTTTGGGAAACAATCATCGCTCCGCTTAAACCAGGTGGTAGTTTACTCATGCTCAAAACATTGCCTTTACTGCTGCCATTGCTAGGTATATTAAAAGGCCGACTTTATACTTTTCAGTGGGCAGCAATGCTTATTCTTATTTACTTTACTGAAGGCGCAGTGCGCGCATGGTCAGATCATGGCACATCAGCATTATTGGCCATGGGTGAGGTTATCTTAAGTCTCACCTTCTTTTTTTGCAGTGTTTTTTATGCAAAGTACACTAAAAATCAAAGAAGCGCTTAAAGATAACTGGTTTGTACGCTGACAAGCCAATTAAAACCATTATAATTAAAGCATGCGAATTTTAATTTCTAACGACGATGGTTATTTTGCGCTAGGTCTTAACATCCTGGCCGCCCATCTTGCCAAAATTGCCGAGATTACAGTAGTCGCCCCAGAGCGTAACCGCAGTGGCGCAAGTAACTCGTTGACACTAGACCGCCCATTAAGCGTACGCCAAGCCAGCAATGGATTCTTTTATGTGAACGGCACGCCCACTGATTGCGTCCATATTGCGCTGACTGGCCTGATGGATCAGATGCCTGACATGGTAGTCAGTGGCATAAATGACGGTGCCAATATGGGTGACGATACCATCTATTCTGGAACTGTTGCGGCAGCCATGGAGGGATTTTTATTGGATATTCCTTCTTTTGCTATTTCCATGTCACAACATAATGCGATGCATTTTGAAACAGCAGCACGCATTACGGTCGAGCTGGTACAACACTACTTAAGCAACCGTCCAAAATCACCTACCCTGCTCAATATCAATGTACCTGACATCCCTTACGATGAAATTAAAGGCAAACAAATCACGCGCTTGGGTAAACGGCATAAAGCCGAATCTGTCATTCAACTACAAACACCTCGCGGTGAAACGGTCTACTGGGTGGGAGCTGCGGGCTTACCGAATGATGGTGGCGAAGGCACTGATTTCTATGCAGTTGCAAATCAGTATGTGTCTATTTCACCCATTCATGTTGATCTCACCAAGCATGCACAATTGGCCGAACTTAAAGAATGGCTTAAATAAAAACACAATTCAAGTTATGACACCATGGCATTAGCAAAACCGACAATTAAAACTGGCATTGGCATGACTTCTCTCAGAACCAGAGACCGCATGCTGACGCGCCTGCGTGAACAAGGCATTAAAGATGAAGTCGTACTTTCTGCAATGGGTGAAATTCCACGCCATATTTTTGTAGATGAGGCACTTTCTATCCGCGCCTACGAAGACGTGTCTCTTCCGATTGGGTTTGGCCAAACCATTTCTCAGCCCTATATCGTGGCACGCATGACAGAAATCTTGCGTAATGGCAGCACTCCCAACAAAGTGCTAGAAATCGGCACAGGTTGCGGTTATCAAACAGCTGTTCTGTCAAAAATCGCAAATGAAGTGTTTTCTTTGGAGCGCATACGCCCTCTTGTCATGAAAGCGCGCAACCACTTACGTACGCTCAAATGCACAAATGTAAAACTTGATCATGCAGATGGCAGCGTTGGACTGTCTGCCTATGCGCCATTTGATGGCATCATAGTGACTGCTGCGGCAAGCCATATCCCGGAAGAACTCATGTCACAACTCACCATCGGAGGCAGGCTGGTGATTCCAGTGGGCACAAGCGCACAAGTGCTCTACTTAATTGAACGTACACCTACCGAATTCATAAAAACCAAGCTAGAAGCAGTCAAGTTTGTGCCACTATTAGGTGGTACAAGTTAACAGGTCAAAATATGCTACAAAAATTATTTTTACTTTTCTTGAGTCTTTACTTAGCTGGATGCGCAGGAAATCCACCTGCGCCAGTAGTCAATAGTTCACCAAGCACGCATAAACCTGCACCACCTTCAATTGCTGGCACCAATGAAGCCCAGCCCAGCAGTTACATCGTCAAAAAAGGTGATACCTTATACGCGCTTGGTTTAGAATTTGGTTACGACTATAAAGAGATTGCGGCGGCTAATAATTTGCAACCTCCCTACGGAATTAAGGTTGGTCAAAAGTTAATTTTACCCAACGCTAGCTCGAGTGAGAAACCAGTATCTAGCACTACTAGTGGAACTACTCCTGCTGACAATGGCGTGGTAGTGACACCTATTAAAACAGAGACAGTACTTGCTGAAACCAAGCCTTCTGCTGTGACTCCTGTTTTGACGCAACCTAAAGCAATTCGAGAACCCTACAGCACTGAGGCAATGAACGCTAACGCCTTAGCTGAGACCTCCAAAACTGAAGTTAAACCAACCGAAGCAGAGGTGGTATCAACCAAACCTAGCGAAATCAAACCAACGGATGACGATGCCATTACCTGGACTTGGCCTACCAATGGCAAAGTCACTTCCAGTTTTAACGAGGTTTCTAACAAAGGGATTGATATCGCTGGCACGACTGGCCAAGCCATTAATGCAGTCAGTGGCGGTAAAGTAATTTACACTGGTGCAGACCTGCGCGGTTACGGCAAGCTGGTGATTATCAAGCATAACAAAACCTATTTATCAGTCTATGCTCACAATAGCAAAATCTTGGTTAAAGAAGGTCAGGTGGTCACGGGTGGTCAAAAAATTGCAGAAATGGGTAACACTGATACTAATACGGTGAAACTGCACTTTGAGATTAGACGTAAGGGGAAATCTGTTGACCCTGCACAGTATTTAAACCAGAATTAGCCCATCAGCTTAGCGCAGGTGCAATCATGGATCCAAACAAATATGCTAAAAATGACAAAATAAAGCCTGATAGCCCTTTCAGCACTATCAAATCAGTTATTTCTCTTTTACTTGTGATCATCGGTATCATTGGCGTTGCCATGGAATTCTTTAAAGAAGCTGGCATATTCAAAACCATACTTGGTAAGTTATTTGAATCCACCACTTCTATGCTTTGGATTCCCGTCATTGGCGTTGCTTTTTGGCTCTTTAACAAGTGGACATCCTCACCCTCTAAAACAGAAAAAAGAAAAGCAGGTGACATTCCCATGTACATTATGATGGCTATTGGTGCTTTCTACTTATTCAGAATTATGACTACAGGTGGGTTTTAACAACTCCCAACAAAAAAGCCACTCATTGAGTGGCTTTTTTACCTGCTGGTTTTATTTATTTTTGAACGCCCTGTACTTTGTAGTACTCTCGAACAGGTGTCATATCAAACTCGCGCGCCCATTTAATGATTTCATCAAATGCTGGCGCGCCAATTTCCCCTACTTGCGCATGTATCCCTGCTTGCTCACGAATCACTAAAATGCCTGGTATTTGATTTACTTCAAAATACTCAGAAATTTCTGGATCAGCCTCAGTGTTTACCATGCCAAACACAATATCAGGGTTTTGTGCAGCAGCAGCTTCAAATGTAGGGGTGAACGCCACGCAAGGATCGCACCATGGCGCCCAGAAATCCACAATCACGAATAGATTTTTTTCGATGGTTTCTTTAAAGTTTTCCTTATTAAGTGCTACCACTGCCATACTCCGCCCCTTTAAACTACATCCTATAAAGTAATTATTGTATCAAACAACAGGCTGATTCCACATACCACTAAAGAATAACTCGCCTAATGTTTTGCGTTTTCTTGCTGTTAACTCGCGCTCTTTGAGCTCTTCAGGCAAACTTTCTGGTGCTGCTTGATGGCCAATTGCAATCATTGCCATTAAGCTATATTGACTAGGAATCTGAAATTTCTCACGTGCCACATCTACACTGAAACCACCCATTTGGTGCGTGACCAGGCCTAAGCTTGTCGCCTGCAAACACAAATTTTCTGCAGCTGCGCCCGTATCATATTGCGCCCAGCGATTTGCCTGCTGATTATGTCCAAATAAACTATCCGCGCAAATCAAAACAATCACAGGAGCATTAATTACCCAAGATTGGTTACTAGGTGCCAGACATTCATAAGCACGCTGCCAAGCAGTAACATCGGTGCTTTTATCACATACGACAAAACGCCAAGGCTGATCACCAAAGCAAGACGGTGCCCAACGAGCAGCCTCCAGAAGACTCAACAGTTGCTCCTGCGTTACGGGTTGACTTGCATCATACGCACGCGGACTCCAGCGATTTGCTAATACTGCATGAATAGGTGTCTGGGTAATGGCTGGTTTTTGCATTGGTTTGCCTTTAATTAAGTCGTTTTTTCAATTGATAGAGTAGCTCTAATGCCTGTTTGGGTGTTAAATCGTCTGGCTGCATACGTTCTATCTCTGCCACAATTGGATGTATCAATACTTCTTTTGGTTCTTCTACATTTAAAAACATATCGGGCTGATGCGTATTTTGCGCAATTTGATTATTTTCGAGCTGCGTCAGTTTACGTTTTGCCATCTGCACGACTGATTTTGGAATACCTGCCAATTGTGCTACTTGAATACCATAGCTTTGATTGGCCGCACCTTCTTCTACTTTATGCAAAAATACGATGCCATTACCATGCTCTACTGCATCCAAATGTACATTGGCGGCTTGCTTGGCATCATCCACAATGCGCGTCAGCTCAAAATAATGCGTTGCAAATAACGTAAGCGATTTATTTCTTTCTAGCAATTGCTTAGCCACTGCCCACGCTAAACTTAAACCATCAAAGGTGCTTGTACCACGTCCAATTTCATCTAACAACACGAGACTTTTATCAGTCGCGTTATGCAAAATATTTGCTGTTTCAGTCATTTCCACCATAAAAGTAGAACGTCCGCCCGCCAAATCATCAGAAGCACCTATTCTGGTGAAGATACGATCAACTTCGCCAATCCTAGCAGCATTCGCTGGCACAAAGCATCCGCAATACGCCAATAATACGATAAGTGTAGTCTGCCGCATAAAAGTAGATTTACCACCCATATTAGGGCCAGTAATAAGTAATAGTTGTCGATATGGGCTTAGACTCACATCATTCGCAACAAAAGGCTGGGTAATGCTTTCCACCACGGGATGACGGCCTGCTTCAATAGAAATGCCTAACTCTTTGGTAAAGCTAGGCTGTACATAACGCAAGGCTTCAGCACGCTCGGCGAAACAGCATAAGACATCTAAGCTTGCCACTGCTCCTGCATTTGTTTTCAATGTGCCAATATGGGGAGCAAGCGCATCTAACACTTGCTCATACAACATTTTTTCGCGCGCTAAAGCACGCTCATTTGCGCTTAGTACCTTGTCTTCAAATACTTTTAACTCGGGGGTAATAAAGCGCTCCACATTTTTTAGCGTTTGCCTGCGACGGTATTCGGCTGGTGCATTCTCAGCTTGCGTTCGGCTCATTTCAATATAAAAGCCATGCACTTGATTAAATTCAACTTTTAAATTCTGTATACCTGTACGCACTTTTTCTGCGGCTTCAAATTGCAGTAAAAAATCGCCATGATTCGTCTGTATGCTGCGCAACTCATCCAGCTCTGTATCAAAACCATCAGCAATCACGCCGCCTTCACGCAGTACTACAGAAGGCTCTTGCCGTATCGACTTGACAAGTAAATCAACCACAGCATCAGGCACTTGCAGGCTTGCGCCTATTGTATCTAACAGCGCAGAGGCTTTCCCCAACAATTGCTGCTGTAATAATGGAAGCTGTAATAGGCTATCACGCAGACTTGATAAATCGCGTGGACGTGCTGACCGTAAAGCCACGCGTGCAGTGATTCGCTCAATGTCGCCAATCGCTTTAAGTTGCTGTTGTAGTGGCACGTAAGCATGCGTTTGCAATAACTCGGCCACTGCCTGATGTCTTTTATCTACTAGGGTTGCATCGCGCAAAGGATGATGCAGCCAATAACGCAATAAACGCGCGCCCATGGCGGTTTGAGTGGTATTGAGTAACGAGTAGAGCGTTGGTGAAGCCTCACCCCGAATCGTCGTATCAATCTCCAAATTTCGTCGCGTGGCTGCATCCAGCTGAATATACTGGCTGACCTGCTCAACTGCCAAGCCAACAATATGTGGCAAAGCCGTGCGTTGGGTATGCTTGACGTATTCCAATAGCGCGCCAGCCGCTGAAATAGCAGCAGACATCTCAGCGCAGCCAAAACCAGCTAAATCCAATGTATTAAACTGTCGTGTCAACGTAGTTTGTGCGGTATCTAAATCAAACTGCCATGGCGCAAGGCGTTTTTTAGGCACTTTGTATTGATCTAAGCTTGGATGTTTTACATCATCTGCACACACAATCTCAGCAGGATGAATCCGTTCTAGCTCTTGTGCCAGTTGCCCCACGGCAACCTCGCTCAGCACAAACTCACCAGAAGTGAGATTTAATCTCGCTAGTCCAATCACTCCTTCGCCAAAACAAAGACTTAATAATGGATTATCTCGTGTTTCATCTAACAAAGCGGCATCGGTTAACGTACCAGGGGTTAAGATACGCGTCACTTCACGCGCCACTGGCCCCTTGCTTGTAGCGGGATCCCCCACCTGCTCACAAATGGCGACCGCCTCACCTAATTTGGCAAGTTTAGCCAGATATTGTTCTGCCGCATGGTATGGCACGCCTGCCATTTTGATAGGCTCACCGTTGCTCGCACCGCGGCGTGTGAGAGTAATGCCTAGAAGGCGCGATGCTTTTTCCGCATCATCAAAAAAAAGCTCATAAAAATCTCCCATGCGATAAAACAGCAACATATCGGGATGTTGTGCCTTAAGCGCCAAATATTGACGCATCATGGGAGTATGCTGAGCTAAAGAGTGATTTTCTTGTGTATGTTCGGAGGGCGTTAGCACGAAATCTACGAGGATTACATTGTAGGTGTTTTAGTACGTTCTGTGAGATGCGGCGCAATGACTTGCAACATCTGACTGAAGACTTTGGGGTTAGCCGCTACAATATTTCCAGTTTTAAGCCAGCTTTCATTGCCCTCAAAATCGCCCACAATACCACCCGCTTCTTGCACTAACAAGCCGCCAGCCGCGATGTCCCATGGGGATAAATTAATCTCAAAAAAGCCATCGGTCCAACCAGCCGCCACATAAGCTAAATCCAATGCGGCTGAGCCTGGGCGACGTATCCCAATCGTTTTCTTCATCATGTCTTTGAGAATATCCATGTAAGTATCTAGATAGCTAAAATCACGAAATGGGAAGCCCGTAGCAATCAAGCTTTCTTGCAATTTAGTGCGATTGGTCACGCGAATACGTTTGTCATTCAAAAATGCACCGCGACCCTTAGTGGCTGTGAATAAATCATTATGCACAGGATCATAAATCACTGCTTGAGTGAGCACTCCCTTTTCCTGTAAAGCAATAGACACGCAATAAGTCGGAAAATTATGTAAAAAATTAGTCGTCCCATCTAGCGGATCGATAATCCAGATACTGTCTGCCTCTGAATTGCTTTCACCGCTCTCCTCACCCAAAAAACCATGGTCAGGATAGGCGTCTTTAAGCACGCTGATAATCGCTTGCTCTGCTGTACGGTCTACTTCGCTGACAAAGTCATTAAAGTCTTTGGTGTGTATTTTAAGCGCGCCCACATCTTGTGAGGCACGATTAATAATTTTGCCCGCTTCTCTAGCAGCTTTGGTGGCAACATTTAATATGGGATGCATTATTGATTGTCTTTGAGTGATGTATTGTAAAATGCCATTTTAGCTTTTATTGAGCACTTCACCAAGCTTATGTCATCCAACACTATATTTGACCATATCAGAATCGTTTTATGCCAAACCAGCCATCCTGGTAACATTGGCTCAGCAGCACGCGCCATGAAAACCATGGGCTTTAAACATTTATATTTAGTCAAGCCAGATATTTTTCCAGACGCACATGCTACTGCCCTCGCTACAGGCGCAGCAGACTTGTTAGAGTCTGCGATTGTCACTGAAACATTGAGCGAAGCACTCACCGGTTGTGCCTTCACCATTGGCTTAAGTGCACGCAAACGTAATCTGTCACATCAGTTGGTCAATGCACGTGAGGCAGCGCTTGAAGCCTGCAAAATTGGTACTCACCAGCCTGTGGCGTTAGTATTTGGTACAGAAATGAGCGGCTTATCCAATGCAGAGCTGGACTGCTGTCAGCTATTAGCCATGATTCCTGCTAATCCTGAATACACTTCGCTCAACCTAGCCGCCGCGGTACAAGTACTCTGTTATGAATTACGCATGACGATATTATCAGGCAAGCTGGATGCTAAAGAACGTTCAGAACTTGCCACCAACGAAGCGATAGAAGGCTTTTATACGCATTTAGAAGAAACTTTACTTAAGATTGGCTACATTAATCCCAGAGCCCCCAAAAAACTGATGGAACGGATACGACGCATCTACGCGCGTGCCAGATTAGAAAAAGAAGAGGTGAATTTATTACGTGGCATTTTAACGCTCAGTGTAACACCAAAAAAACATACCAAATATTAGCCAGCCATCTGAGCACGTAACCACTGTCACAATAGAGTCAAGGCTTAACAATAGAATGGTGATGCATAAAACCAATTTATAAAGTCTAGGATAAATGCTAGAATACTGGTTTTTGTAAGCCTTTCATTTAATTGTTGTTTTTTATTATTTTTATTGGAGTTAGCATGGCAGTAGAACGCACCCTTAGCATTATCAAACCAGACGCAGTGGCTAAAAACGTGATTGGTCAAATTTACACGCGTTTTGAAAATGCAGGTTTAAAAATTGTTGCAGCAAAAATGACGCATTTAACACAAGCAGAAGCAGAAGGTTTTTACGCTGTACATAAAGAACGTCCTTTCTTTGGCGCTTTAGTAAAATTCATGATTTCTGGCCCAGTAATGATTCAAGCGTTAGAAGGCGAAAATGCTGTGTTGAAAAACCGTGAGTTAATGGGCGCAACTAATCCGAAAGATGCAGCTGCAGGCACCATCCGCGCTGACTTCGCAGAAAGCATTGATGCTAACGCGGTACATGGTAGCGACTCTTTAGAAAACGCTGCAATTGAAATTAAGTACTTCTTCGGCTAAAACTGAGAGCATTGATTAACTTACTCAATCTAAACCAAACGCAACTCGCCGATTACTTTACCAGCATCGGCGAGAAGCCTTTCCGCGCTAAGCAGTTAATGCGATGGATACATCATTTTGGTATCGTCGACCTCGACCAAATGACCGACATTGCAAAATCGTTGCGCGAAAAACTGCGCAATGAAACCAGCTTCACCCTTCCACAGGTTCAGCTTGAAAAAATTTCTGATGACGGCACACGTAAATGGCTGATTGGCACCGATACCACCAATAGTATCGAAACCGTGTTTATTCCAGAAGACGACCGAGGCACTTTGTGTGTTTCCAGCCAAGTGGGATGTGCTCTGGAATGCACGTTTTGTAGTACGGGTCGCCAAGGATTTAATCGTAATTTAAGTGTTTCAGAGATTATCGGACAAGTGTGGATTGCGAATCAGTCCTTAAGATCAGCCGATGGCTATGATATGTTGCCAGCCGGCGAGCGCATCATCTCTAACGTTGTGATGATGGGCATGGGCGAACCACTCGCCAACTATGACAACGTGGTTACTGCAATGCAAATTATGCTGGACGACAGCGCTTACGGGTTAAGCCGCCGCCGCGTTACGCTATCCACCAGTGGTTTAGTGCCTGCCATGGACAGACTCAAAGAAGATTGCCCTGTAGCACTCGCCGTTTCTCTGCATGCGCCAAACGATGCCTTACGCGATGTGCTTGTGCCTATCAATAAAAAATACCCTATCAAAGATTTGATGGCAGCATGTCATCGTTATCTAGAGAAAGCCCCGCGCGACTTTGTGACATTTGAGTATGTCATGTTAGACGGCGTCAATGACACGGTTGAGCATGCACATCAATTACTAGAGATCGTACGCCATGTGCCGTGCAAATTTAATCTCATTCCTTTTAACCCTTTCCCTAACAGTGGCTATGAAACTTCAAAACCTAGCCATATCAAGGTATTTCGTGATATTTTAATGCAAGCAGGTTACGTGGTGACTGTACGCAAAACGCGCGGTGAAGATATTGACGCAGCTTGCGGACAGCTCGCGGGCAAAGTGTTAGACAAAACCAAACGCAGCTTAAAACATATATCAATACAGGCGGTGCAATAATGTTGTTTAGATGGAAATTTCTAGCCGTAGCCCTCCTCCTTTGTACAATAGCAGGATGTGCAACACAACAGCCCAATAACAACCCATATAACACCGAAACAAAAGCCACCAGTCGCGCACGCGCGCATACAGAACTGGGGGCAGGCTACTTTCAACAAGGAAAGTACGCCGTGGCTTTAGATGAGTTTAATATCGCTATCAATACTGACCCAGACTTTGCACCAGCCTTTAGTGGCTTAGGCTTAGTATATGCTGCATTAGGTGAGACTGCCAAAGCGGACACCGCTTTTCAACAAGCCTTAAAAATACAACCGCAGAGTTCAGAGTCACACAATAACTATGGCAACTTTCTTTGCAACATTGGGCAGTACGATGCGTCTATTAAACACTTCTTAGAGGCTGTTAAAAATCCGCTATACGAAACACCCCATCATGCCTACACCAATGCCGGCATATGTGCTATGCGTAAAAAAGACCTCGCAAGCGCTGAAACCTATTTATCAAAAGCATTGGCAATACAGCCACTTACCTATTCTGCAGCTTACCATTTAGCCAATTTGCAATTCAACCGTGGTGATGCCAAAGCCGCTGAAAAAACACTGCAAAATGCTTTAGTTGCCTCTCCTAGTCCAGACGTACTATGGTTGGGAATTAAAATTGCACGTGCTGTTGGCAACCAAGACAATGAAGCCAGCTACGCAATTTTGCTCAGAAAACAATACCCCGATTCAGCTGAAGCAAGAATGCTGATGCACAACGAAAAGTAGTGTCTTTTGGAACTTGACTATGGCAAAAAAAGCACAAAATAATACTGAAACAACAACTGGAGTCTCTGATGAGGTTGTTACAACACAGCCGCCTCATCTCGAAGAACCGTTAACTGAATCTGTACAAACGCATGTTGCAGTTACGCACTCAGAATGTGGTGGCGCACTTAAGTTACATCGTGAAAAGCTAGGCTTATCATTGCACGACATTGCCAGCCAATTGCGCTTGAGTGTCAAGCAAATCAATGCGATTGAAATGGATCTATATGAAAAATTACCACAGCCCTCTATCGTACGTGGCTTTATACGTAATTATGCAAAAATCCTGAAAATTGATGCTGAGCCCATAGTTCAAGCATATAACGCCTTAGTCCCCAATACGCAGCCACAATCTTTTACAGTAAAATCAAGTGCAAACTCATCAATCGTTATTGGGGAAAATAAAAACAGCTTTTCTATCAAGCTGTTCACAGGCGTATTGATATTTTTCGGCTTGATTGTTTCTCTATTCTTTTACTATAAACAAAACATCAAACCGAGTACGCCTGAGGAAATTACAAGTTTAAACGCACAAGTTCTTGCACAAAAAAACCAAGTCGAGCCTGCTAGCGCCCCTGTAGAATTTGCGCTTCCTGCCGCGGAAAGGCAACCTGAAACAACAGAAAATGCGCTGACTCCTGATGCGCCCGCAGATACCACATCAACAACACCCGTCATCTTGCCAGAGCAAAATACACTTACTACTCCGACAGACAAGATAAGCACAATAGCAACCAATGTAAACCCACCAGTCAGCACTGAGACCCCAGCAGCTGAACCGAAGCCTCAAATTGAATCTGCGCCACCTGCTATCCCCAATAACAAAACCGAACTTCACATTCAAGCCAATGAAGAGACATGGATTAACATTACCGATACACATGGAAATGAAATCTATAGCAAAGTCATACCAATGGGCTCATCAGAAACTTTTTCAGCAAAGCCACCACTCAATGTGGTGGTGGGGAACGCTACAGGTACAGCGCTCACGGTCAATGGACAAGCCTACGATTTAGCAGCACACACACGCAAAAAAGTGGCGCGTTTTACATTAAATTAACTTTATTCCAACATGCGCAGAAATACCCGTCAAGTGATGATAGGCCATATTCCAGTAGGAGGAGGTCTCTATAACACCAATCAAGCCAGTGTCGTCGTGCAAAGCATGACGAATACTGACACGGCCAATGCTAAAGCTACCATTCAACAAGTTTACGAATTATGGCAAGCAGGTTCGGAAGTAGTACGTATTACAGTAAACTCGCCAGAAGCTGCCGCCCAAGTAAGCGCAATCAGAGAGGGGCTGGATGCTTTAGGTTGCAACGTACCTTTGGTAGGCGACTTTCATTATAACGGACATAAATTATTGCAAGCTTACCCAGACTGTGCGCAGGCGTTAGCCAAATACCGCATCAACCCTGGCAATGTGGGCAAAGGTAGCAAGCGCGACGAACAATTTGCCGCCATGATAGAAGCTGCCATTCAGTACAAAAAAGCGGTACGTATTGGCGTCAACTGGGGCAGTTTAGACCAAGCAAAAATGGCAAAAATGATGGATGACAATGGCAAGTCTGCCACGCCACTTTCAGCGGACGCACTTATGCGAGAAGCACTGATTCAATCTGCTTTAGAGAGCACGCAACAAGCGGTTGATATCGGTCTGGATCCTAATCAAATCATCATTTCCTGCAAGGTAAGTAACGTACAAGACTTGGTTAAAGTATATACAACACTAGCGCAACGTTGTGACTATCCTTTGCACTTAGGATTAACCGAAGCAGGCATGGGTTCTAAAGGCGTAGTAGCCTCGACAGCCGCTTTGGCGTTGTTACTACAAGCAGGGATAGGTGACACTATTCGCGTTTCGCTTACACCAGAGCCTAACGAATCACGTACCAAAGAAGTCATTGTCGCGCAAGAGATTTTGCAAACCATGGGCATACGCTCCTTTACGCCACTGGTGACAGCTTGCCCTGGTTGCGGGCGCACCACTTCCACCTACTTTCAAGAGCTTGCCATGCAAATTCAAAGCTACCTGCGTGCACAAATGCCTGTTTGGCGCAGCCAATATCCTGGTGTTGAAAATCTAAATGTCGCGGTGATGGGCTGCGTAGTAAATGGGCCTGGAGAATCTAAACTCGCTAACATTGGCATTAGTCTACCTGGTACTGGTGAAACGCCAGTCGCGCCAGTATTTGTCGATGGCGAAAAAACTGTGACGCTCAAGGGCGACCATATTGCCCAAGAGTTTCAAGCCATTGTAGAAGACTACGTGCAGAAAAACTATGCAGAAGGTGGCAAATTGCGTAGCGAGCTTGCTTTAAAAACAAGCACCAAAATAATTCCTATTCAAGTCACTCATTAACTAGAGTCAATTAAGTAATGAATCAAAAATTTCAATCAATCAAAGGCTTCTATGACATCTTGCCAGAAGCCACTCCGCTCTGGTTTAAGCTAGAAGACACTGCTCGGCAAGTATTGGCGCAATATGGCTACAATAACATTCGCATGCCCTTGGTAGAAGATACCAACTTATTTGTGCGTAGTGTGGGCGAGCATACCGATATCGTCGAAAAAGAAATGTATGCGTGGGAAGACGCACTGAATGGCGACAAGCTCACTTTACGTCCTGAAGGGACAGCAGGCTGCGTACGCGCAGTCATTGAACATAGCCTCACCTACAATGGGCCGCAACGCTTATGGTATATGGGTCCTATGTTTAGGCACGAGAACGTACAAAAAGGTCGCCAACGTCAATTCCATCAAATCGGCGCAGAAGCATTTGGCTTTGATGGCCCAGATGTTGATGCTGAACAAATTGTGATGTTAGCCAGACTTTGGCAAGCACTCGGTATCCAAGAGGTTGCGCTTCAAATCAATAGCATCGGTGATGCAGAAGAACGCGTGGTCTATCGCCAAACGCTTATTACCTATTTTGAACAACACGCTGACTTGCTGGATGACGATGCCAAACGGCGCTTACACACAAATCCTTTACGCATTTTGGATACGAAAAATCCGCGCATGCAAGCTATATGCGAAGCCGCGCCCAAGCTCATGGACAGTCTAGGTACAGCAACGCGCACCCATTTTGATGGTCTATGTGAGTTACTGACGCAAGCGGGTATTGCCTATCAAATTAATCCGCGTTTGGTACGCGGTTTGGATTATTACAATCGCACGGTATTTGAATGGGTCACCACTAAACTTGGTGCACAGGGCACGATTGCTGGTGGGGGTCGTTACGATAGTTTAGTTGAACGCCTAGGTGGCAACCCTACACCAGCGTGTGGCTTTGGCATAGGCTTAGAACGTGTGTTTTTATTGATGCAAGAATATGGAGTTTCCGCGAGCAACACACCCGATGTATACTTGGTGAATGTTGGCGAGCTTGCCGAAAAGCAAGCGTTTGGCGTAGCCGAAACGTTGCGTGGTTTGGGTCTGAACGTCATACTGCATGCGGGCGGCGGTAGCTTTAAATCACAAATGAAAAAGGCCGATAGAAGCGGCGCGAAATACGCAGCGATTCTAGGCGATGATGAAGCGATGGCAGGAGAAATCTCTGTCAAACCATTACTCCAAACGGGTGAGCAAAAACGCTACAAACTTAACGAAGTCGTTCAATACGTGCGAGGTTAACCAGTGTCAGAAAATAAAAGCTTTTTAAACGCCATGATTATGTTAGGTCTTTTACTTGCCATTGGTATGGCAAGTGCGGCTTTTATTCTAGGTGTACAAGCCAAGCATGCGGTGACTGGACAGCAAAGTATTACAGTAAAAGGGCTGGCAGAAAAACCTGTAAAAGCCGACAGCGCTGAATGGTTTTTAACCATCCAAGTCACCGACGCTACACAACGCGGAGGTCTGGAAAAGCTCAACAAAGAACGTCTAGCATTAGAAAACTTCCTTACCAAACAGGGGCTTCCAAAAGAAAGCTGGTTATTTGATACAGAAATTATTAACGATCACTACGACGAGATTTTTGTCAAAGACTCACCAAGACAAGTACGCAACGGCTACGATGTGTCACAAACAGTACGCATCTCCACTCGAGATTTAGCCGCGATTACTCAAGCCAACCAAGCCATTTTAGAACTACGCGCTGACAGCCACCCCATTTTTCCGCAAGCGCCTCAATACTTGGTCAGTGATTTAGAGTCCATTAAAATGTCACTGATTGCAGATGCTACTAAAAATGCACGTAACCGCGCGACCGAGTTTGTCAAACAAGATGGCGTAAAAGTCGGTGTCATGAAATCTGCCAGTCAAGGTGCCTTTTATATATTGCCCGTGGGTGGCAATAATGAAGATAGCGACAACAGCTACGGTGGAGTCTATGATAAATCCACCATCAATAAAACTGCACGTGTCGTCGTGACCATTGTCTACAATATTGAGTAAGCAGCTGTGTCAGAAATTTTATCGATTAGCCAGTTAAACATCACTCCAAAGAACGATACGCATCGTTTTCTGGTGAAACAAGTTAATCTCAAACTCAATGCAGGTAAAACCACTTGTATCGTGGGAGAGTCTGGGAGTGGAAAAAGCCTCACTGCGCTAAGTGTTATGGGCTTACTCTCAAACCAACTTAAGGCCACTGGTCATATTATTTTTCAAGGGCAAACGATTAATCAGCTAGATAATCAGTCTATGCAAAAAATTCGCGGGGCTAAAATCGGCATGATTTTCCAAGAACCGATGACTTCCCTCAACCCTGTACTGACTGTTGGCTATCAAATTGGTGAGCCACTCACGACGCACCTCGGCTTAAAGGGAGAGGCGCTTAAATCGCGCGTCGCTGCGTTGCTTAACCAAGTAGGCATACCCCCAGAGCGTGCAGACAGCTATCCTGATGAACTCTCTGGCGGTCAACGTCAGCGCGTGATGATTGCGATGAGCATCGCTTGTGAACCTGCATTATTGATTGCCGACGAACCTACCACAGCACTCGATGTGACAGTACAAGCGCAAGTGCTTACCTTACTTGACGAACTTAAAACACGTATGAATATGGCCATGCTATTCATTACACATGATTTTGGTGTAGTTGCCGATATTGCGGACGATGTGATTGTCATGTTTAGGGGTGAAATAGTCGAAACTGGCACGCGTGAACAAGTGCTCAATCATCCACAACATCCATACACCCAAGCGCTACTAGACTGCGTGCCAGATGTAGAAGGCCTTAAAACACTCAAGCCCATTGATTATGCTTGGTTAAATCATGGAGCCATCGCATGAACGACAGCATCCTAAGCGCACACCATTTAGTGAAAACGTACACGCAACGTAGCGGACGCTTTGGATTTGGCACCACGCAAGTGAAAGCACTAGATGATGTCAGTATCAAGATTAAAGCAGGAACCACATTAGCTGTAGTCGGTGAATCTGGTAGCGGAAAGTCGACTTTGGCACGTTGTCTGCTACAATTGCAGCCGATTGATAGTGGCGAGGTGATCTTTCAAGGTCAAAATCTGGCTAATCTTGATAAAAGCGCGTTACGCGATATACGCAAAAACCTCCAAATGGTATTTCAAGACCCTTTTGCATCGCTTAACCCGCGCATGCGCGTGAGCGAAATCGTTGGCGAAGGCTTGTTAGTGCATGGCATAGGATCTGCAAGAGAGCGATTATTACAAGTGCATCAAATGCTGGAACGGGTAGGATTAACTACAGCAGATGCGCAAAAGTATCCGCATCAGTTTTCAGGTGGTCAGCGGCAACGCATAGGCATTGCCCGTGCCTTGATTTTACGACCTAAAGTCGTGATTTGTGATGAACCTGTATCCGCATTAGATGTTTCAGTACAAGCACAAATATTGTTATTACTCAAAGAGTTACAACATGAGATGGGGTTAAGCTATCTCTTTATCACTCATGATTTACGCGTCGTCAGGCATATCGCTAACGATATCATCGTAATGAATAAAGGTCAGGTAGTTGAGCAAGGAACAGTAGAAAACATTTATAATGCGCCTCAACAAGCGTATACACAGCAACTTTTACAAGCAATTCCAGGCCGTAAAGCGGCTTAATAATATTAAGGTTAAATTTAGGTTATCGATATGGCATTTGATTTAGAAGAACAGGAACAGTTAGACGAATTTAAAGCGTGGTGGAATAAGCACGGCAAAGTGATTACTGGCATCCTGATTGCAGCGCTCTTAGCCTATGGCGGCTGGCAAGGTTATCAATACTGGACAAACAAAAAATCTACCGAGGCATCTAATCTATATCAAGCCCTAGTGACGACAGACCTGAGCAATCTCAGCGAAATTAATTCTCAAACAGATAAACTCACTTCTCAATACAGCGGTACGCCCTACGCTGGACGCGCAGCGGTGTTTGCTGCAAAAGCAAGCTATCTGGCAAAAGATGCAGCGCAAAGCAAAGCACAATTAGAATGGGCGATTAAAAACGCAAAAGAAACTAACATCCAAGCAATTGCAAGCTTGCAACTGGCTGCCATGTTATACGAAAACAAAGATTACGAAGGCGCTAAAAAAGTACTCAACGAAACCATAGATGTTGGATACGTAGGGTTAAAAGACAATTTGCTAGGGGATATATCACTCGCCCAAGGAAAAACAGAGGACGCAAAAAAATCATTTGAAAGCGCTTTGAAAAACTTGGATCCGCAAGGCAAGTTTTACCAACTCACCAAACAAAAATTAGAATCACTTGGCGCGTAATAAGCATTACTCATCAAACTTAACTTTAGGAAACCCAGTTTGACTAACCTATCATTTCAACAGCTGTGTAGAGTGGCGATTGCTTTCAGCTTGTTGCTGCTCAGCGCATGCGGTTCGCTATCTGATTTAAAAAATACAGTATCAGACCGGCTGTTTGGTGCAGAACCAGCCAATCCACCTACTGAACTGACTGAAATTAAAGCGTCTTACACACCCAAAATTGACTGGGAAGTCAAACTTGGCGAAACAGCGAGATATGACTACACGCCAGCGCTAGAAGCGGGTTATGTTTACGGCAGCAATGTTGAGGGCGATGTTGTTAAAGTTGACGTAACCAATGGTAAAGAGGTTTGGCGCATCAATATAGGCGAACCTATTAGTGGCGGCGTTGGCGTTGGCGTTGGCGGCGCATTAATTTTAGTCGGAACGAATAAAGGTACGTTAAATGCGCTTGATGTCAGTGGCAAACTATTGTGGAAATCACGACTAAGCAGCGAAATATTAAGCGTGCCACGCTATTTTGATGGAAAAGTGATTGTCAGAACTGGTGACAATCATATCTATGGTATAGATGCCGCTGATGGTAATCGTAAATGGGTGTATGAACGCAGTACGCCTTCACTTTCATTGCGCAGCAGTGCTGGTGTTGTAGTCGATGGTGGTGCTGTTTACTCTGGATTCGCAGGTGGTAAATTGGTTGCTATTCGTGCAGACAATGGCAAACTCCTTTGGGAAGCCAGCGTTGCGCAGCCTAAAGGCGTGACTGAGATTGAACGTATTGCAGATATCACTAGCCTGCCCTTTGTTGACGGACCAGTCGTCTACGCTATTGCATACCAAGGTAGGATAGCGGCAGTGGATAGAAGATCTGGGCAAGTGGTATGGAACCGAGATATTTCCAGTTACAATGGCCTCACTGCGGAAGATGGCAAGATCTTTGTGAGCCATACCTTAGGCTCTGTCTATGCGCTTGATTATAACAATGGTCGTAGCTTCTGGCGTCAGGGTGATTTAATCAATCGTCGTTTAACCACGCCTCTCTCAATGGGTACAATGATTGCTGTCGGCGACCTAGAAGGCTATGTCCATCTGTTAAGTCGTGATGACGGTAAATTTGTAGGACGAGTTAAATTGGATGATAACGCCGTCATGTCCATCATTGCTGGCAATGATAAATCTCAGCTTATAGCAGAAACACGTGGTGGTGGCTTGTATGCTGTCACCTTCAAATAGCCTATGTTACCAACCATTGTCCTAGTAGGCCGCCCTAACGTCGGTAAATCCACCCTATTCAATCGCTTGACCAAAAGTCGCGATGCATTAGTAGCAGACCTGCCAGGCCTTACGCGAGACCGACATTACGGTCGAGGCTTGGGCGCAAGTCAGCCATACCTTGTCATTGACACAGGCGGCTTTGAGCCTAAAGCTGAAAGCGGCATATTAAAAGAAATGGCTAAGCAAACCTTGCTTGCCATAGACGAAGCAGACGTGGTGATTTTTATTGTGGATGGTCGCGCAGGATTAACACCACAAGAGTTTGTGATTGCCGACACCCTACGCAAAGCCCAGCGCCCTGTTTTACTCACCGTGAATAAAACAGAAGGGATGCAAAAGGCTGTGGTTGCAGCCGACTTTTTTGAACTTGGTTTGGGTGAGCCACTTTCTATTTCATCAGCACATGGCGAAGGTGTAAAAGACCTCGTTGAACTAGCACTTGAGCATGTGACACAACCCAGCGAAGACGAAACTGTTGTTTCCAATAAAACTCCGAGAATTGCCATTGTTGGACGACCCAACGTTGGTAAGTCTACGCTCGTCAATGCACTGCTGGGCGAGGATCGCGTCATTGCATTTGATGAACCTGGCACCACACGTGACTCCATTGAAATTGATCTGGAAAAAGATGGCCGCCATTACAAAATTATAGACACAGCTGGCGTACGCAAGCGTGGTAAAGTTTTCGAAGCGATAGAAAAATTTTCCGTCATTAAAACCATGCAAGCCATTGAAGATGCAAATGTCGCGATTCTCGTGGTCGATGCCAAAGAAGGCATTACAGAACAAGACGCGCATGTGGCTGCCTACATTTTAGACTCGGGGCGAGCGCTTGTGGTCGCTATTAACAAATGGGATGGTTTGGAAGAGGATGAACGCGAGTGGATTAAGCGCGAAATTGACCGAAAATTACAGTTCCTAGATTTTGCCAAGTTTCATTATATTTCCGCACTGCGCAAAAAAGGCTTATCTGAGCTTCTCACCTCAGTGGACGGTGCATTTAAAGCCGCCATGGCAAAACTTGCAACACCTCAACTGACAAGAGTGCTGACAGATGCCATTGCGCAACATCAGCCCCCAATTAGCAAGGGCATTCGACCTAAATTACGTTATGCGCATCAGGGAGGCATGAATCCACCTATTGTGGTCATTCATGGTAGTCATGTCGATGATATTAAGGATAGTTACAAACGCTATTTGGAAGGCATTTTTCGCAAAACATTCCAACTTGTAGGCACACCATTGCGCGTACAATTTAAACAAGGCGATAATCCATTTGCTATTACAGACAAACGAAAACCTGGTGAAGGTATTGTAAGTATGCGCCGTAGAAAAACAGCTCAGCGCGCAGAATTAAAAGCCAAGAAACTTGAAGAAGACAAAAAGCGCTAAATTAAATGCGTGCCATGTTTATGCACTACAAAAAACCACTTTAGCTGATTGCGGCTATTTAAAATAGCCGCAACCCTAACTATCTGACCCTACTACACAACTAGCTCAGCTAGCCTGATGTCACATTTAGTGAAATATCAGTACCAACATGAGTGCTAGCACCAACACAAGAAATACACCTGACCATTTAGCGTCAGATTTATCAAACGCATAAACACCTTCAAGCTCTTCCTCATGAATGGGCGTTTCGTCATTCTCTTGACGCACGAAATCAGGGTGGAAGCCATATAAGGCTGTACTATTAATGTGGTCTGCTCTAATCATCACAACACCTCCATCTAAATTATGTAAACAGTTTATACTGTTTACGAATGTATGTCAACTAGTTTCTTAATAAGTTCAATTCATTAGGATATATTTTTAGACACATGCCCATAAAAAAAGCCTAGTATTTTCAAATACTAGGCCATTTAAAGACCTGACAAATCTAATTGAATCTCTTTAACGATTCAATTGAAATCAGTCAAAAATGCTAAAAACTAATACACTTCTGGCACATACATTTCTTGCGGAACGGCTTGTCGTACATAATCTTCATGATGCTCACGCGGAGGCAGCTCCACTAATGGTCGTTGCACTTCTTGGTATGGAATCTGACTCAATAAATGATGGATACAATTCAAACGCGCTTTCTTTTTATCTACCGCTTGCACTACCCACCAAGGCGCTTCATCAATATGACTACGTTCAAGCATCACTTCTTTCGCCTTAGTATACTCCTCCCAACGACGACGAGATTCCAAGTCCATTGGACTGAGTTTCCACTGCTTGAGCGGGTCATGTATGCGACCCAAAAATCGTAAATTTTGCTCTTCATCTGAAATTGAAAACCAATATTTAATGAGCTGAACTCCAGAACGTACTAGCATTTTTTCAAATTCTGGCACGGTACGAAAGAACTCTTCATACTGTTCATCACTACAAAAACCCATCACCCGCTCAACTCCAGCTCGGTTATACCAACTGCGGTCAAACAACACCATCTCTCCCGCTGCGGGGAGATGTGAAACATAACGTTGGAAATACCATTGCGTGCGTTCACGTTCATTGGGTGCTGGTAAAGCTGCTACGCGGCACACGCGAGGATTCAGGCGCTGCGTAATCCGCTTAATCACACCCCCTTTACCAGCTGCATCTCGCCCTTCAAACAAAATCACCACTTTATGGCCTGTTGTTGCTACCCAATCTTGCAGCTTAACCAACTCACCCTGCAAGCGAAACAGCTCTCTAAAATAAATACGACGATACTCTTTGTCCTCATCAGACAACGCAGCAATCTCATCTCCAGCAATCTGCTCAAGCCCTCGGTCTTCTAACTCGAGTTCCAACTCTTCGTCATAACTATCTATTAAATCTTTATGGATGCGCTTGATTAAATCTTGATTTGTCTGGCTCATAGTAATTCTAGTAAAAAATTAGATGTGAATTGAGCCTAAACAATCAATATGACAGTTGTGTGACATGTCGCCTGATTCTCAAAAGTAAATTGGGAGCACTGGAAAACTGATATATCTATTGGAGCCATTTCAAATGAAAAACCCCAGTAATTTACATACTGGGGTTTTAACTTGATATCTGTATTCAGATAATAAATTTTATTTACGACGGCGAGAAGCTAATCCAAGCAAGCCAAGACCAGCTAGGAACATGGCATAAGACTCTGGTTCTGGCACTGGTACGATAGAAGCAAATCCTACCAAACTAGCTCTGCTATTTCCGCTCAAGGTAAATTTACTCACAAGCTGCATGTAATTCCAAGTTTGACCAGTAGGACCAACTGCATCCTTATCATAGACACCGTAATTATTAGTGCCAGTAACTGAGAGAGATGGACCAACATTTACACCAGCATTTATAAAGCTCAAACCATTGTCAGCAGAAAGTTCTAACTGTTGTATTGTAGTATTAATGCCAAATGGTGAAATAGTTGCAGTCCCGCCACCCTTTGCTGTCAACGCACCAGCAATGTCAGCATGTACATTATTACTCGAACTAACTGGAACAATAGCCTCTCCAATTGCAAAAGTATAAGTTTGATTGTAAGTATTGTTGTTGACAGCAGAATAAGCATAAGAGATATCGGGATCACCATGACCGCTTACATTGGTTAAACTTAAAGCCGCCATCCAGAGATCATCGCCAGTAACTTCCGTAGCGCCACTGTTAGTTTGTGAGCTATGCCAATTCCAACTTCCTACATTCGTAGCAGCGTCTACTTTCCACTCCCAAAAGTCTGGGTGCACGGCATTATCAATCGTATCTACAAGTGATCCATTTTGAAAAAGACCAGTGGTACCTTGACCTTGTAGCATCGTAAAGTTGTTTTGATTATCAACAACAATTAGTTTTGAAATATCCTCTTGCCAGACAGTACCATCTTCTTGGGTTATCGTTAATACAGCAGTATTATTGGCTGCATAAGCACTCAAACACGAGAAAGACAGTATTGCAAAAACAGTACTCTTTAACATCATCAACTCCCTATTTAATTTAAAATACACCTCATTTAGTTGTGGCTATTCTACATATTCAATATGAAGTTAATATTCCATTGATAACATCATTATTAGTCCGTTCGGACTAATAATGAAAAAACAGACTTACTAGAAATTTTGAACCTTCAGCCTCAATCGCCCTAAGTTCTAGGTTAAGCCTAGTTTTGTGACCACTTGCCGATGTATATTTAACCTGCTAAATTTGCTCTGATTTCAACTACCTCCCTCAGCTTCCGCAATAATGTATATGATTCCATCCGATTTTTGGCCAGATTTAACAGTCATATGTAAAGGTGCTAGTTGATACGGTAATAGGCGTAAAAAAACCCAGATACTTCATAACTAGGGTTTTGTACCTTCTGATACTGCGTTTTACATCAACATGGGCAGGCGTCAATCAAACAAATCGCTTAAAGCCAATAAATAAGTCACTCTGTAATATTTAAAAAATGTGCGTACCCGCAAACGTACCCAATAAAATTAATCTTTATCGCTTTTTATGCCACATAAAAACATTGTGCTTTAACCACTGGCAATAAAATACTTTAATCTAAATTATCAATAAAGTTTTTTTGTTCACGTAAACATCTGGCTGCATCTTGCAGTATTGCGCGAAACCCGCCTTTAAAGGCATTACGTGACACCGTTGCCTTACCTGCTATCGTTCGTGCGCCTGTGCTATGTTTCCACGGTTGCCATTGCTGGATCAGTTGCGCTTGTCGTTGTCGCTGCTGTAATGTCCATTGTCTGGCTGCCATTGTTTACCTCTAATAGTTCGTTTGGTTGATTTGAATTTTCACTCGCGTGCGCGGGTGCGTGCGTATTGTTTGTGTTATTCACTTGTTGATGCCCATTTGAAATATTGGCTTGTTTTACAAAAGTGGCCTGCTTTGGATATTTAAGCTCGGTTAAGGCTTGAATAGTGGCACGGCTTTGACTTTGTGCTTTCAAGGCTAAGTTCATAAATGCTGTGTATTGGTTTAATTGGGTTTTACAAGCCGCTTGCCGCCCTAAGCTTACAAACATGGTTTGCAGCGCTTGTGCTTGGCCTATTAGCATTGCCTCTATTGGTTGCATGTCACCCGCTTGAATGGTTGTTATTTTGTCACGTAACGCACTAGCAACATCGCTAATTTCTAAATCGGGAAAAATATTTGTCGTAAAGCTATCAGCTAAAACTGCGCTCATAGTCGCAGGCGATAAACTAACTTTAGCGTAACGCTCACTTTCAGATTGCTTAGCCTGTTTTGCCAGTGCCGCATTGTTTTTTGTTGTCACTTTCTTAGTTGTCATTTTTACCTCACTTTATTTTGTAGCTAATGTTTGATGTTTTGCAATGCCACTTTTGCCCTTCACTCCAACAATACGTTTAACAGAATTAACAGGGTGTAATGGTATAAATACATTGTTCTCGGTAGTCGTACCAGTGAAAGGGTCTAAAAGTGCTGTTTTAGGTACGGTAGTCGTACCAGTAGATTGCTTTGCTGGTACGGCTATTGGCACTGCACTGGCACGGTCATTGGGAAGCATCTTTTGTTTTTTAGAAGGTGGTTTTCTTCTTGGTGTAGGTGCTAACTTGCAAAGCATATATGCACTGCGTGGATAACCTTTAGCTGTTATATCTAAGCCCACAAAATTGGTGATGTCGTACCAAGTGAGGGCAAATAGATCAGCCCCCATATTCAGGCCACCCCATTTAGTTTGCACAATTAAACCGCGTTCAATTAACTCGTTACGTGCTTTAGTGTTATTTTCGTGACAAGTCCAGCCTTGGTTATACAACCACTTTTTAGCAAGGTGTAACTGACCATTATTATTGCCACTATGTTGGCGCATCAGCGCAAACAATAAAGCCTTAGCCTTATCACTTGCACCTTTAAAGCTAACACTATCCAATACAGTCCAGGGGATTGCACTATAACCACCTGATATAGCTTCTCGTCGTGTTGGTTTATTTTTACGCGCCATCGTTCAACTGCCTTGCAACTGCGTTAAAAAGCTAATCACACCTACCAGTTCGCTTTCAGTCATGTAGGCCAAATCATGAGCAATTGCATGGCTGTTAAACTTCACACAAAGCGCATAGGCGCGGTTAAATAATTGCGTGTAGGTCATACACCACCTCGCTACTATTAATCGTTTTTACAGGCTCTTTTTGCGTTAATACATAGTTGCCTATGCGGTGCTTAATGCCATAGTCACTAGTCCATGATACCCATACCGTGTTAATCAAATAACCTGCTTGCCTTAGTTCTTTTGCACGACTGGGCGGGTAGTAAATATCTAGCTTTTCTCGCGCTTCGCTGGTGGTAATGCTGCCATACTCTAGCAAATAATCTAAAAGCTTCAGCCGTTGATTATGTGCGCTATTATCAGTAAATTTAGCTTTGTCCTTTGAGCCTGCCTTTATGTGGGCTATTTTTTTCTCCATGATTAACCCTCCACCTTTCCAGCCATAAACGCGCGTAAATCACCCGCCTTTATAGTAGTGGTGCGTTCAGTAAGTCTATTTACTGGGATTTTCTTGTCACGGATAAGCCGCCATAGAGTTGCAATACTTACACCTAGTAATTGTGCGCTAGGCTTGGGGCGTATCATTGCGCTATCGGGTAAATGGTCAAAATTAGTAATTGATGGATTGATATTGCTTAGGTTTTTATTCACTTTTAATCACCTTTATAAAATTAGGTGATATTGATTTTATGCAGGAAATTTCATTTTGTGTAAACTATTAAGTAACACAAAATTTGTGACAATTCTAAAAAGAATAAGGAATCATGCGGCTTTAATTGGTGGGGTAATTATTTTCGTCTTCTACCAGCTTTTTTATCCCAATTGGCAACAATGGATATTCTCTCCATTGCTTCATTATTTAATTTGGTGTGTTCTTTAAGCCAACGTTTAATTTCATCTTTAGGATATTCGGGTTTTGACCTTACAGTGGCAGCCCATGCCATAAACGCATAACTTAACTCTGCTGGGCAATTGCGTCTGTAGTCGCCTATCATTTCCTCTACACGTAAGTAAATGTCTTTACAGGCGGGGTCGTAACTCACATCAACAATTTGATGCAACATAGACATTAGCATCATCCAGTGAGCAGTGGCTAAGTCATTAATGTCAATACCCGTTACACCCTCACTCGAATAAGGTTCGAATTTTTTACGTTTCATCGCTACCGCCCCTCACGCCCCTATTAAGAAACCACACCAGCTAAGCCAGGGTTGCTTAGCTTTCGCACCAGTTAATTAGGCTCAGGCTAGGTAAACTGTTTGATCTGTTAAACCACTTTTTTTAGTTGTTGCACTTCTTGTTGAATTTTTTGGCTTAAGGTTTTTTCTGCTATTTTTAAATCATAGGTGCTTTGCAGGTTCATCCAAAATTGTGCGGTGGTGTCAAAATAACGGGCTAGGCGCATGGCGGTATCTACCGTAATAGCGCGCTTTTCACGTACTACATCGTTAATGCGTGGGGCGGGTACGCGCAAGCTCATAGCCAGCGCATGGGGCGTAATGCCTAGCGGTGCTAAAAATTCCTCACGCAATATTTCACCTGCGTGTATTGGGCGTAATTTGTTAGTTGCCATGTTTAATCCTTTCGTCTTTTATCTTAGTGGTAATCCACTATTTCAACATCAGCTGCACCTGCATCAGTCCACTTGAAACAAACGTGCCATTGGTCGTTAATTCTTATGCTATGTTGCCCTTCTCTATCACCCTTTAAGGCTTCTAGGCGGTTTGCAGGCGGTGCGCGCAAGTCTTTTAACTCCACTGCGCTATCAAGCATTTGCAGTTTACGTTCGGCTACTGTTTGAATATTTTTAAAGCGTTTGGGCTGCTCGCCCTCAAATAGTTTTTGCGTGTGATTACACTTAAATGATTGAATAGCCATGGATGATAGTATAACGCACCGCGTTATATGTCAAGCGTTGTATTAAGCACTCTTACCATGAATTGAGATAACCTTTGCACCTGCTTTGAGTTCATCCAAATAATCTGCCCATTGCTGCATCATGGCTTTGCGCTGATCTAAAAACTTAGTACGGTTATATGCACCACCTAGGTTATCAGGTACTGCATGGGCTAACTGGTGCTCTATGATATGTGGGTCAATATTTAAGCGTTCATGTAGTATGGTGCGCGCCATTGCTCTAAAACCATGCCCTGTGATTTGTGTTTTAGTATCGTAACCCATGCGTTTAAGGCTTGCGTTAATGGCAGCCTCGCTCATTGGTTTTTTAGGGTCGTGACCACCTTGAAAAACATATTCTCCATACCCTGATACTGGTTGTATAAATTTCAGTATCTTAATCGCTTGAGTTGATAAGGGCACGATATGCTCGGTATTAGTTTTAGTGACCAGAAAACGCCACTCACCCGCATCAAGATCAATTTCTGCCCATTTAGCTTTTCTTAACTCGCTAGGGCGTGTAAAGACCAATGGTGCTAACCTTAATGCACATTCAACCGTTAACGTACCCACAAAACCATCTATCGCCCTTAATAATTCTGCTACGTCTTTAGGCTCTGTAAATGAAGCCATATGCTTAACGTTAGCAGGTGGCAAAGCCCCTTTTAAATCGGCTGTCACGTCGCGTAACGCTTTACCGTTTTGGACGGCATATCTAAACACTTGCCCTGCAACTTGCAAAGCTCTATGTGCTGTCTCTAGCTTGTTTTGATTCTGCGGCCTTCTTACCGCCTCTAACACTTCAGGGGCAGTAATGTCTGATATTGGCTTATTACCAATATATGGGAAAAGATACACCTCTAGGCGTCTTAATGTTTTCTCTTTATGTGAAGCTGATTTATTTACAAAAAAACTATCAAGCCATTCACGCGCAATCACTTCAAAGCTATTGGCTATCTTACCGCTTAATACTTGCTTTTGTACCTTCTTAGCCTCACTTGGGTTAATACCTTTATCAAGCATTGCATGAGCTTCGGTTGCTTTAGTTTCAGCATCTAATAAAGTCACTTCAGGATAACGCCCTAAAGATATGGTGTTTTCTTTACCATTAAAACGATAGCGAAAATGCCAATGCTTTGAACCATCCACTTTAACAAGCAAATGCAACCCTCTACCCGCTGCCACTTTAAATGGCTTAGCTTTAGGCTTAGTGTTCTTAATCTTAATATCGGTTAAACGATCTGCGAGCTTGGGCATATTTAATACCTCACTTCAAAGTTTTGCGGGTACGTGAAACCTTAAAAACCCGCGTACCCTCAAAATATACCCTCAAAACATTGATATGTAAAGATACAACATGATGCCACAATAGGCGTAAAAAAACCCTAGTTACTTGAATTTACTAGGGTTTTGATACGTTCTGATACTGCGTTTTACATCAAAATGGTGGAGCAGGCGGGAATCGAACCCGCGTCCGCAAGCCCTCCACAGACAGTTCTACATACTTAGCTGTGTTGTTTAATTTAACTTACACCGCACCAACGAGCAAGCACGAAATAAGCGAGTTACCTTAGATTTAGCATTCAATTAAGTAACCCAACTGAACACGAGTCTCTCTTTATGACGCTGCTGCGGTTACCCGCCCGACCGAGAGACCCTTCGGTGCAGCGTCCAACCGGGATTAAGCGGCTAGAGCGTAAGTTTCGTCGTTTGCGACTATACTTTTTCAGATGGATTTACGAGGAAACCTGAACCCTCGGTATGCCCTGCACTGCTTTGCAACCCACGTCGAAACCTGGTCAGCCCCAAAGCAATTCACATTATACGCTGATAACGTCACCATATAAACCTCGTTGACATCAACTAACAGCGCTCATGTTACAATTTGACCCTTTGTACTCTAAATAAGTTTCTGCTGTGAATAAACTAGTCATTTTTGGTGTGGGTCTGATAGGTGGATCAGTTGCGCTTGCTTTAAAAAAAGCAGGTCACCGCTCGCACATTACTGGCATTGGCCGCACTCAAAATAGTTTGGACGAAGCACTTAAACTAGGCATCATTGATCATGCTGAGTCTGACATTGGTAGAGCGCTTGACGGTGCAGATGTCATACTGATTGCTGCGCCTGTCGCCCAAACTGCCAGCATTTTACAAAGCATCAAACCCCACCTAACATCTCACATGGTCATTACTGATGCTGGCAGTACCAAATGTGATGTTTTAGATAGCGCAAAACAAGTGTTAGGCGAGCAATTTAGTCAGTTTGTAGGTGGGCACCCCATTGCAGGTGCAGAAAAGAGCGGTGCTCATGCCGCCACGCAAGATTTATATGTGGGCAAAAATGTTATTTTAACTCCTAGTATCGAAACCAGTGCTGAAGCATTACAAACTGTTGAGCAGATGTGGCAAAATTGTGGTGCGATGGTTTCTCAAATGCCAGCAGAAACACATGATGGCATTTTTGCTGCGGTCAGCCACTTGCCTCATCTACTAGCATTTGCCTTGGTTGATGACATAGCCTCTCGTCCCAATGCGGCACAACTATTTAGCTTTGCCGCAAGTGGCTTTAGAGATTTTACGCGCATTGCGGGCAGCCATCCAGAAATGTGGCGCGACATCAGCTTGGCCAATAAAACAGCATTACTCAGTGAGCTAGAGGCTTTTCAGACAGAACTGAATATGCTTAAACAATTGCTAGAAAATGAAGATAGCGCTGGCTTAGAGGCATTATTTGAACGCGCCAGCCACGCACGCAACCAATGGGCATACGGCAAACATTCTTAAATTTGACGCATTATTAATAGAGTTTACTACATGAAACAAGAACCTTTAAAACCCAAAAGTCGGGCAACTGGTCAAATAACTTTACCTGGGTCAAAAAGTATTTCTAATCGCACCTTACTATTAGCTGCTTTAGCTAATGGAAGCACAAACATTAGAGGCCTGCTGGCATCTGATGACACTGACCGCATGCTAGAAGCACTAAAGATTCTTAAAATAAACATGGAAAATACAGAACAAAGTATTTTTATATTTGGCTCTAATGGGAACATCCCAAACAAAGAAGCAGATTTATTTTTAGGTAATGCTGGTACAGCATTTCGCCCACTCACAGCTGCCCTCGCTTTTTCGAATGGCCATTACACACTTAGTGGCGTACCGCGCATGCACGAGCGCCCGATTGGCGACTTGGTAGACGCTTTACGTCAAGCTGGTGCGCAAATTGAATATTTAGGTAACGAGGGCTTCCCACCACTTAAAATTTCTCCTGCAAAAATTGATGTGAGCAAGCCGATTAAAATTCGCGGTGACGTTTCCAGTCAGTTTCTCACTGCGCTACTCATGGCACTGCCGCTTACAGAAGAAGAAGCAACCATTGAAGTGGTAGGTGAACTCATTTCTAAACCTTACATTGAAATCACATTAAACCTAATGGCTAAGTTTGGTGTTAAAGTGCAACGTGATGGTTGGCAACGCTTTGTGATTCCTGCCAATAGCCAATATATCAGTCCAAAACAAATTTACGTTGAAGGAGATGCTTCTAGCGCGTCATACTTCCTAGCTGCTGGCGCAATTGCAGGAATAGTCACAGTACGTGGAATTTCTAAAGACAGTATTCAAGGCGATGTTAAATTTGCAGAAGCAATACAAAAAATGGGGGCGAAGGTTCATTATGGAGAAGATTTCCTTTATGCAGAAAAACCAGAAAATGGTAAGCTCAAAGCCATCGACCTTGACTGCAACCACATCCCCGATGCTGCGATGACGCTAGCGATCATGGCACTATTTGCTGAAGGCACTACAACATTACGTAACATCGCCAGCTGGCGTGTCAAAGAAACTGACCGCATTGCTGCGATGGCAACTGAGCTACGCAAAGTCGGGGCGATTGTGGAGGAAGGTACAGATTACATTCAAATCACACCGCCAGCCCAACTCACACCTAATGCGATCATTGATACTTACGATGATCACCGTATGGCAATGTGCTTCTCCCTTGTAAGCCTTGGTGGCGTGCCTATTACAATTAACGACCCAAAATGCGTGGCCAAAACATTCCCCAATTACTTTGAAGAGTTTAAAAAAATTGCAAGCTAATCCAGAGATTCCTGTGATTGCGGTAGATGGTCCTTCAGCATCGGGCAAAGGTAGCGTGGCTGAGCGCGTGGCAGAGCATTTAAATTTTAATTATTTAGATTCTGGTGCAATTTACCGCATTGTTGCATTCGCCGCGCATAAAAAAAATATTGCTTGGAGTGATGCCGAAGCACTTGGTGTACTTGCCTCGTCATTAGCAATTGTGTTTAAACAAGGAGAGATATTTCTAGAAGATGACCGCATCACAGAAGCTGTGCGTAGCGAAGAAATGAGCCGTGGCGCATCGGAAGTCGCAGTACACACACCCGTCAGAACAGCTTTATTGAATTTACAACAAAGTTTCAGAAAAGCCCCAGGCTTAGTTGCTGACGGTCGCGATATGGGATCTGTGGTTTTTCCTGATGCGCAACTCAAGATATTCTTAACAGCAACTGTAGAAACGCGCGCGCAACGCAGATATATGCAATTACTGAATCGTGGTCAGGAGGCTGACTATTTGAAAATTTTGAGTGATTTAGAACAACGCGACTTTAGAGACAGTCAGCGCAGCGCAGCGCCACTCAAACAGATGCCTGATGCTATATTGCTGGATACCAGCCACATTAATATTGATGAAGCAGTGAATTTTATACTTACCTGTTACAAAAAAGTTGTATAAAAAATCATTTAAGTCATTGAACACATGATATTTTTTGTGTATCATTTGCGGTTCCTGTCACATCTGCTACCAGATGTGACGTTTGATTAACTACCCCACTGCTAGGTGGGATTGCTTAACGATATTAATAGCAATATTTTAAGCACTTTTATGGATACAATTTTTTAATGGCTTCTACTTCTAACTCAACCTCATCATCAACAGAATCATTTGCAGCTTTATTTGAAGAAAGCTTGGCGCGTCAGGAAATGCGCTCTGGTGAAGTCATCACCGCAGAAGTAATCTCTGTTGATAACGACTTCGTAATTGTCAATGCTGGTCTCAAATCTGAAAGCGTTATCAACGCTGAAGAATTCAAAAACGCACAAGGTGAACTCGAAGTTGCAGTTGGCGACTTTGTTAAAGTAGCCATTGAAAAGCTAGAAGACGGCTTTGGCTCTACACAACTCTCTCGCGAAAAAGCGAAGAAAATGCAAGCATGGCTTGATTTAGAAGATGCCATGAATGAAGGCACTATCGTTAAAGGCTTTGTCAGCAGCCGCGTTAAAGGTGGCTTGCGTGTTTCCGTGAATGGCATTATGGCATTCTTACCTGGCTCACTCGTTGACGTACGCCCTGTAAAAGACACTACTCCATTTGAAAACAAAGAGTGGGATTTCAAAGTAATCAAACTTGATCGCAAACGCAACAATATCGTTGTTTCACGTCGTGCAGTAATGGAAGTAAGCATGGGTGCAGACCGCGAAGCATTGATGGGTACACTGACAGAAGGTGCGGTAGTAAAAGGTATTGTGAAAAATATTACCGACTACGGTGCATTCGTTGATTTAGGTGGCATCGATGGTTTACTCCACATTACAGACTTAGCATGGCGTCGTGTAAAACACCCATCAGAAGTGTTAACAGTGGGCGAAGAAGTAGAAGCAAAAATCTTAAAATTCGACCAAGAGAAAAACCGTGTTTCCCTAGGCATCAAACAGTTAGGTGACGACCCATGGGTTGCCCTAACACGTCGTTACCCAGTAGGCACGCGCTTGTTTGGTAAAGTGTCTAATCTCACAGACTATGGCGCGTTCGTTGAAATCGAGCCAGGTATCGAGGGCTTGGTGCACGTTTCTGAAATGGACTGGACCAACAAAAACATTCACCCAGGCAAAATTGCTCAATTAGGCGATGAAGTTGAAGTGATGATTTTAGAAATCGACGAAGAGCGTCGTCGCTTATCACTCGGCATGAAACAATGTAAACCAAATCCATGGGATGATTTCTCTGCCACACACGCTAAAGGTGATAAAGTTTCTGGTCAAATCAAATCAATTACTGATTTTGGCGTATTCATTGGCTTGCCAGGCGGCATTGATGGTTTAGTGCACTTGTCCGATTTGTCATGGACACAAACTGGCGAAGAAGCGATTCGCAACTTCAAAAAAGGCGATGAACTTGAAGCAGTAATTCTAGCGATTGACGTTGAAAAAGAACGCATTTCATTAGGTGTTAAACAATTAACTGAAGATCCTAGCGGTAACAGCGCTTCAACCACTGAAGAAAAAGCAGCCAAGCCAAAAGCTAAAGCTGCTAAGACTAAAGCAGAAGAACCTGCTCCTGATGATGCTGCCACTGCTGGTACAACCAACCTAGGCGCTTTACTCAAGGCTAAATTAGACAGTAAAAAATAATCGTCATCCAATATAATATAAAGGCTCAACGCCATGACAAAATCTGAATTAATTAACTTGCTGGCTGAACGTTTTCCTCAGCTAGTGGTAAAAGATGCAGAGTTATCAGTCAAGACCATCTTAGATGCGATGACAGATAACTTATCTACAGGGGAAAGAATTGAAATACGGGGATTCGGTAGTTTTAGTTTAAATTATCGACCGCCTCGTTTAGGTCGCAACCCTAAAACAGGTAGCAAAGTGCAAGTACCTGCTAAGCATGTACCGCACTTTAAAGCTGGTAAAGAGTTACGTGACCGAGTCGATTCATCTACCAAGTAATTGCATTCAACTTAATTCACCATAAGTAAAGAAAACAGCACACCTCGGTGTGCTGTTTTTTTATAATAGTATTAGCCTAGCCATCCCCCCTTAGGTAAAATACAGTCATTGATAAAACCTTATTAAATATGCTCATAGAATTTGAATATTGGTGGCTACTGGTTCTTCCGCTCTTCTTTACGTTAGGCTGGCTGGCCGCGCGCGTGGACATCAAACAACTTATTTCTGAATCGACGACATTACCCGCAGCCTACTTCAAAGGCCTGAATTTCTTAATTAGTGATCAGCACAATAAGGCTGTAGAAGCATTTACTGAAGCTATTAACATTAACAATGATTCGCTTGAGCTCCATTTTGCCTTAGGCAGCCTATTTAGACGCACAGGTGAAACAGATCGCGCTATACATTTACACCTCAACTTGTTAGAAAAAAAAGAGCTGACAGAATCACAAAAAAATGCAGTAAAGGCCGAATTAGCACAAGACTATTTAAAAGCGGGTCTATTTGACCGAGCTGAAGAGTTATTTAAAGGTTTAGACGACACTCGCTATAGACAACCTGCATTACGCTCATTATTAGAAATCTACGTTCGTGAACGCGAGTGGGTGCAAGCCATTGAATCTGCAACAGAATTAGAGCGTTTGTCTGGCATTCCTTTTCGCAAGGAAATCGCCCAATATTATTGCGAGCTCGCCATGAACGATCTCATTGCGCAAAATTACGATTCCGCCAGACAGTTTCTCATGCAAGCGCTTGATGCCAATAAGAACTGTGTGCGTGCCAACGTGTTACTGGGTGATATTGATGCCAATCTGGGCGACCATCTCGCTGCGATAGCGCACTGGAAACGCATTGAATTTCAGCAACCAGAATACTTAGGATTAGTCGCGCACAAAATGCTCAAAAGCTACGCTGCCACGCAAACAGACAATGGCGGCTTAAAGGCTGGCCTAAGCCAACTTAATCAGTATTTAGAAACATACCAACTTCCTTCCATCATGGGCGTGCTTTACGAAGCCACATTAGCTGAAGAAGGTGCTGAATCTGCAGCCAAACTGGCGCGCAACGAACTCATTCGTAAACCCAACCTAAAAACACTGGATCAGCTTCTACAAGCGCGTGCCATGGTCAACGACAATCAGCAAGACATCCAACTGATGCAACAAACCGTCAGAAATGCGATTGGTGATCGGGCGGCCTATCACTGCAACCAGTGCGGATTCCGCGCCAAACAATATCACTGGCAGTGCCCCGCCTGCAACGCTTGGGAATCGCTACCTTCTGAGCCATCAGAAGCCACAACGCGCGACATTAAACTGATTAATCGAAAATAAATACACCTCACATCATGGCTCCTAATCCTACAAGTGATAGCAAAATCATCGTTGCACTCGATTATGCAGACGCACAAAGCGCCCTTAATCTGATTGCACAGCTTGATCCCAAGCTATGTAAACTCAAGGTGGGCAAGGAGCTCTTTACTGCTGCTGGACCGCAGTTTGTAGAGAGATTGATCAGTCAAAACTATCAAGTTTTTTTAGATTTAAAGTTTCACTACATTCCCAACACCGTTGCCAAAGCATGCAAAGCAGCCAGCAATCTAGGCGTTTGGATGCTCAATGTGCATGCCAGCGGCGGTTTAGAGATGATGCAAGCGGCGCATGAAGCCATCCAATCCAGCCAAAACAAACCGATACTCATTGCCGTGACAGTATTAACTAGCATGAACCAATCTACCTTAAATAGCGTTGGCATTCATACTGACCTTTCTGCACATGTACTCGGTTTAGCTAGACTCACGCAACAAGCTGGTTTAGAGGGTGTTGTATGCTCCGCGCTTGAAGCACCAATGTTACGCCAAAATCTAGGCAAGGACTTTTGTCTAGTCACGCCAGGCATTCGCCCTGCGGACAGTAGCCAAGATGACCAGTCACGTATTGTCACTCCCAAAGAAGCGCTGGAAGCTGGATCTAATTATCTAGTCATTGGCAGACCCATCACTCAGGCAAAAAATCCTGCCGAAGCGTTAGTTTCCATCTACTCACAATGTGCAAATTAAACGTAAGATTGACGTAAGCATGACAGTAGCATAATGTAGCGCATTGACGATATTGGAAACTTCAGTTCTCACAACCCTTTATCTCATACTATAAACAACCTGTTTTACTATAAAAAACTTTTGCGTTTGGAGAAAGAAAAATGAAAAAACTGTTATTAATTTTAATCGCAACTTTCGCTTTTAGCTTAAATGCTCTAGCAGCAGTTAACATCAATACTGCTACACAGGCAGAACTCGAAAGTCTAGATGGCATTGGCCCCGTCAAAGCACAAGCCATTATTGACTACCGTAAGAAAAATGGTGGCTTCAAATCTGTGGATGAGCTGGAAAAGGTAGACGGTGTCGGCCCTGTCACCTTATCTAGCGTGCGTAAAGATGTCACAGTGTCAGGCAAAACAACAACAGTAACACCTAGCACAACAAAATCCGAGAAAGACAAGCCAGCTAAAGAAACTAAGCCAGTAGGCAATGATAAGGCAGCCGCTAGCGGTAAAACTGCAGACACTAAAGAAGTGAAAACAGATAAGCCTAAAAAAGAAGCAAAAGAAGAAAAACCTGCTAAAGATACAAAATCAGTAGGTAATGACAAGGCATCTTCTAGCGGCAAAACAGCTGACACTAAAGAAGTGAAAGCAGATAAACCTAAAAAAGAAGAGAAAGCTGATAAGTCTGAAAAATCAAAAGATGCTAAAGACAGCTCAAAAGATAAAAAGGAGACCAAGTCTAAAAAAGACTCTAAAGATAAAAAGGATAAAAAAGATTCTAAAGACAAAAAAGATGCAAAAGATGCCAAGGACAGCAAGTCTAAAAAAGAGTAATCAAGCAAGATAAGAAAAAAGCCACCTCAACGGGTGGCTTTTTTCTTTAGCAATTAAGTACTAATCATCATGCTCATGATGGTGTTTCTCATGGCCATAAGCATGACCTTTACCATGCTTATGTTTGTGCTTGTACTTGCGATGAGAATGTCTAGAGCCACCGTCTCTAGAGGGTTCAGCAATCACCTTACCTGCCACAGCACCACCAGCACCACCCAACCCTGCACCAACAATAGCACCCGTGCCAGAGCCACTGGCTTTACGGCCAACATAAGCGCCACCAGCGCCACCCACTGCACCGCCAATTACAGCACCTGTTTGTCCTTCGCCTTTAGTCGTCACCGCACCGCCTAAACCACCCCCTACCGCACCACCGACGACTTCGCCAGTTTTACCACCTACTACACCACCAATGGCTGTACCTGCGGCTGCACCCAAACCACCACCGATAGCCGTTTTAGCGTTGCTATCTTCTGCATTTGCTGTACCTGAAACAATCAGACCAAACATCATGACTGAGAAAATTTTACTTATATTCATCCTTAAACCCTTTTCGAAATTAACGCTTAACTCATCAAATTCCCATTATTGCCGAACTTTCGTCTAGCTATTTTTTAATGTAGGCTGCTCTCTCATTAAATTTATTATGATATAAAATCATTTGTAACCGCTACTTAACGCGCATCCCAGCTTGTGCGCCGACATCAGGTGACAAAATAAATGGCCCACCGCGTTCATCACTTGCGGCCAACACCATGCCCTCGCTCATACCAAACTTCATTTTACGTGGTGCTAGGTTAGCAACCATGACAGTCAAACGTCCTTTTAATGTTTCTGGGTCGTAAGCCGACTTAATGCCTGCAAACACTTGCCGCGGCTTTTCTTCACCTATATCTAGTGTGAGTTTAATTAACTTTTCCGCACCTTCTACGTGCTCTGCATTGACGATTTTAGCAATACGTAAATCCACTTTGGTAAAGTCATTAATGCTGATATATTCAGCCTCTGCAACTGCATCGCTGGGATGCAATATCGGCGCGGAGCTTGGTGTAGCAGTCAAATTCTCTTTATTAGCTTCTATCATAGCTTCTATTGCTTTCGGGTCAATTCGAGTTATTAAATGATTGTACTGCCCTATTTGATGGCCAGCTTTTAAGCAGCTATCAACATCAGCCCAACTTAAAGGTGGAACATTCAAAAATGCTTCAACTTCTTGTGCAATTTTAGGTAATACTGGCTTAAGATATAACGTGAGCAGTCGGAATGCTTCTAACGCAATTGAACAAACCCGTTGCAAATCATGCTGCCGCCCATCCTGCTTAGCCAGCACCCATGGTGCTTGTTCCGCAACATAAGCATTAGCAATATCAGCCAACTTCATGATCTCAACTATTGCTCGGCCATACTGCCTTTTGTCGTAATATCTGTGTATTGTTTCAGCCTCCGTACTCAATTGCTGAATTACCAAAGGCTGAATCTTCTCTGGAACCATAGATAAACGCGTTTCACAAATACGACCATCGAACTGCTTATTAAGAAATCCTGCAGTGCGGCTGGCGATATTGATATATTTCCCCACCAAGTCAGAATTCACGCGCGCAACGAAATCTTCTAAACTTAAATCAATATCTTCCATGCTACTGTTGAGTTTTGCCGCATAGTAATAGCGCAAATATTCTGGGTTTTTAATATGATCTAAATAACTGCGAGCAGTAATAAATGTACCGCGAGATTTAGACATTTTTTCACCATTGACCGTTAAAAAGCCGTGCGCAAAAACTTGGGTGGGCGTGCGGTGGCCTGAATATTCTAGGGTTGCAGGCCAAAACAATGCATGGAAATACAAAATATCCTTGCCGATAAAATGGTAAAGCTCTGTTTTGGAGTCTTTTTTCCAGTACTCATCAAAATCCAACCCGCTCTTAGCACACAGGTTCTTAAAGCTCGCCATATAACCTATCGGCGCATCTAGCCAAACATAAAAATACTTACCTGGTGCATCGGGAATTTCAAAACCAAAATACGGCGCATCACGCGAAATATCCCAGTCAGATAATTTATTCTCACCAACTTCACCCACCCACTCGGTCATTTTATTGGCGGCTTCGGCTTGCAAAGTACCTGAGCGCGTCCAATCACGCAAAAAGTCAGCGCATTCACTTAGCTTGAAAAAGTAATGTTCTGTTTCTTTGCGCACTGGCGTGGCACCAGATACTGCCGAAAATGGGTTGATTAAATCAGTGGGACTGTAGGTTGCGCCACACACCTCACAGTTATCGCCATATTGGTCTTTGGCATGACATTTCGGGCATTCGCCTTTAATAAAGCGATCGGGAAGAAACATATTCTTCACAGGATCAAAATATTGCTCTATGGTTTTAGTAGCAATTTTTCCGTTGGCTTTCAATGTCTTATAGATATTGCTGGCTAACTCACGGTTTTCTTCAGAGTTGGTTGAGTAATAATTATCAAACTCGACCAAGAAATCAGCAAAATCTGCGCTGTGTTCAGTGCGCACTTTCTCTATCAACGCCTCAGGTGTGATGCCCTCTTTTTCAGCACGCAACATAATCGGCGTGCCGTGTGTGTCATCTGCACACACGTAATGCACGGTATGTCCCTGCATTTTTTGAAAGCGCACCCAAATATCCGTCTGGATATATTCCACCAAGTGTCCAAGGTGAATACTGCCATTGGCATAAGGTAATGCAGAGGTGACAAGAATTTTGCGTGCCATGTGTAACAACTTTTAATTGACCAAAGAGCTATTTTAACAAATTAAGCAGGCTTTCGCTTTAAGGATTAGCTTTTTAAGCATCAGTATCAGTTAAAATAAACTTTTATACTTAAAGCAATTGATCATTATGGCCATTTCAGAACTACTTATTCAAAGCGCACTTAAACTCTGCATAGACCCTAACACTGATAAAGATTTTGTCAGTGCCAAATCGATTAAAAACATACAAATCAATGGTAACGATGTCAGTTTAGATGTCGTACTAGGCTATCCAGCCAAAACGCAATTGGACAACATCCGCCAGCTGGTTGCAGGTGCTCTCGCCAGCATTGATGGTATCGGCAAGCTCACCATCAATGTCGGTAGCCGTATTGTTTCACACAAGGTACAGCAAGGTGTTACGCTGCTACCAAACGTTAAAAACGTGATTGCGGTAGCATCTGGCAAAGGTGGTGTGGGCAAATCCACTACTTCTGTCAACTTGGCACTGGCATTGGCAGCGGAAGGTGCAGTCGTAGGCTTGCTAGATGCCGATATTTATGGCCCCAGTCAACCGCAAATGCTAGGTATTAGTGGCCGCCCCGAAAGCACCGATGGCAAAAGTATAGAGCCCATGTTGGCACACGGCATTCAAGCCATGAGTATTGGCTTTTTGGTAGATAACGACACTCCTATGGTATGGCGCGGTCCAATGGTCACAGGCGCACTAGAGCAATTGTTGCGCGATACCAAATGGCGGGATTTAGATTACTTGGTGATTGACTTGCCTCCTGGTACAGGCGACATTCAACTGACGCTCGCACAAAAAATCCCAGTGACTGGCGCAATTATTGTCACCACACCTCAAGACATTGCCTTGCTAGATGCGCGTAAAGGATTGAAAATGTTTGAAAAAGTAGGCATTCCCATTCTAGGCATCGTAGAAAACATGAGCACGCATATATGCTCAAAATGCGGTCACGAAGAACATATTTTTGGCGCAGGTGGCGGTGCAGTCATGGCTAAAGATTACAATGTAGATATGCTCGGCAGCCTGCCTTTAGATATGGGCATCCGCATGCAAGCTGACAGCGGCAAGCCTACTGTAGTCGCACAACCTGATAGCCAAATAGCCAATACTTATAAAGAAATCGCCAGAAAAGCGGCCAGCAAAATTGCCATTGCCAGCTTAGATTACAGCGCTAAATTTCCCAATATTGTGATACAAAACACCTAGCACATGACACACCTAACGCATGACTGAGAAAAAGCATCGTATCGCAGAAGATTTCATAGGCAAAAGCTATGAATTAATGGACGAGCATACCCAAAAAGTAGTCACGCACATTGCTAATAAAGCGCATATCTCCAAAAACACTGCGCATGAATTTGATAAAGATATTTCAGCAGGTCAACGTGCAGCTGACGCAGTCGCCAAGTTTGGTGGGTCTTGGGCGTTTATCATGTTTTTTGCTTTAGTTTTAGTATGTTGGGTGATTTTAAACTCTTACATTCTGGCGAATTACAATAAGGCGTTTGACCCCTACCCTTACATTCTGCTTAATCTGTTTTTATCCATGCTAGCCTCTATTCAGGCACCGATTATTTTAATGTCACAAAACAGGCAAGCCGAAATTGATAGACTAAATGCTGAACATGATTACGAAGTCAATTTAAAAGCAGAGCTTGAAATTATGTTGCTGCATGAAAAAATTGATACGCTCAGGGAGCAGCAATGGGAAGAACTCATTGCGTTGCAACAACAGCAACTGGAACTGCTTGGCAATTTAATAGCGCGGCATCGGCCATAAATAAAACATTCAACACAAAATCAAATACATCTCTCCAACTGGGTGTATTTGAACAAATTTATGAATTACAGCGGCATAGATGGCACACTGCAACCGAGAAATCATTTCTCCAATGTTATCCAACATCTCATAACGTCTACGATACATCGCGCGTTTATTGGAAGACACGTCAGCAAGTTCTTTTCTTCTTTTATCTATCGGCATTAAGAAAAAACCATTCTGACAAACTTCACCACCGTGTTCCTCCCATATTGAATCGTAATGCGTCTTCAGTGAATCTTGATGTTGACTAGCAAAATAAGGATGACGATGATGGCGATTTTCATCTGAGATTGCATATATTTTGTTTGCGCCAATATGCTGAGCAATCATTCTCAGCAGCTCAATGACAAAACTTCTCGGTCGCATGCCTTCGAGCTCCTTAGTCAATGCCTTATTAATTTCCAAGGAATTTTCATTTGCATGAATACCCTGAATTGCGCCTACATAAAGCACTAAATCTCCATCCAGATTAGCCAAAGTAAAGGCGATGGACTCAACACGCAAATCATCCTTAAACAGATTTAATACAATCTCACCCTCTCGCCTAAACCAAACAGCGCGATCTACTACAACAGAAACACCTGATGAGTACTCACTCAAATCCAATACTTTTTTAGGTTTTTCATCTGCAACATCTAAAAAATCTGGCTGAGATTTGATGAGTTGATAATGGCCTAAGATGGTATCAAAACGCTGCGCTACATCCCATTGATTATGAATATAAGGCCATTCAACCGCGCCAAATAAATGTGGGTTCTGATTGAAAATAAATCCATAACCTTGCGCATGTAATTGCTCAAAAAAACGCGCTAACACATGTCGATGTGAGTGTGCTCGTATTAAAAACCTGACTTGTCTTACAATATTTCTTAGGGTTTTAACTGGATACAGCTTTTTACATGCTCTGAATATTTCAGACTGCAATCTATCGCTCCCTGTTGCTAGGCATATGTTTGGAATTATTTTTTACCTTCATACTAATACAACTTTATACGAAGCAAAATAGCAATATCAAACTAACTCGACATCATAACAGTACACATCTACCCCAGCTGGTGGGGAGATCAAAGTAGCGGGGATGGCCTGCCCGTTTCGCCAATGATCTACTGCGCTCTGTTTGCCTTTGCCTGTCACTAAGAACATGACTTCGTGGGTATTATTTAAACGCTCTTGACTGATGGTAATGCGATCAGCTGGCGGCTTAGGCGCATTAAATACTGGAACGGCATCTGCACTGTTATCAACCGCTTGATTTGGAAACAAGCTTGCGGTATGACCATCTTCACCTAAACCTAAAATCACCAAATCAAATGTACGCACCCCGCGTAAGGTCTCAGTGTATTTTTTTGCGCCTTCAATATTACCTAGCTCTGCTGGAATATCATGAATCTGACTTTGTGGTATCGCCACATGGTTAAGCCATGCATCACGTGCCATCTTACTATTACGTTCTGTATGATCTACAGGCAAGCAACGATCATCATTATGATACACATGCCAATGCTGCCAATCCGCCTGCTGCTCCTTAAGCAACTGATAAATACTCTTAGGGGTACTGCCACCCGCTAATACAATTAAAAAATTACCATACTTTTTAATTGCCTCATCCGCCGCCAATAAAATACGATTGACCGCTTTTTGATTAATTTCTTCTTGAGAATTAAACACATACCAACGTGTGTTTGCTGTGGATTGGTTCGGTAATGCCATAAAAAACCTAAAAACTGTTAAAAAATAAAAAGCAGCCTTTGAGCCTTGCTGCTTGATTTGGTATAATTATACCTAACTCATGCAAATAATTTTCCTAAATTATTCAAAAATGCATGAGCGCATCTAACCCACAAAGTTGATGTTTCTTAAACAATCCTCATACCATAGGAAGAATCTAAATGAAATTAGCAATGATAGGCTTGGGCAAAATGGGTGGCAACATGGCTGCACGCTTGCTCCGTAACAAAATCAATGTCGTTGGTTTTGACTTCAACACCGAATTCGTCAACAAACTCGTGCAAAACGAAGGCATGGAAGCTGCAAGCTCAGTAGAAGACGCAGTGAGCAAATTACAAGGTCAAAAAATTGTCTGGTTAATGTTACCAGCTGGTGAAATCACCGAAAATCAAATCAAGGCACTCATCCCAATGTTAAACAAAGGTGACATTATTGTGGATGGTGGCAACTCAAACTACAAGCACAGCCAACGTCGCGGCGCGATGCTCGCTGAGCAAGGCATCGGCTTTATTGACTGCGGTACATCTGGTGGCGTTTGGGGCTTAGATAACGGCTATTGCTTAATGTACGGTGGCGAAAAACAATACGCTGACGTGTTAGCACCTTATGCACAAGCATTGACACACCCTGACCGTGGTTGGGCACACGTCGGCCCAGTCGGTTCTGGTCATTTCACAAAAATGATTCATAACGGCATTGAATACGGCATGATGCAAGCGTTTGCTGAAGGGCTAGATTTAATCAAAGGTAAAAAAGAGTTTGAACTAGACTTGGCACAAATCACAGAATTATGGCGTCATGGCTCAGTGGTGCGTAGCTGGTTGCTTGACTTGACTGCTGAAGCATTGAAAGAAGACCAAAGTCTTAATGAGATTGCTCCTTATGTAGCTGATTCTGGCGAAGGTCGTTGGACCGTGGTTGAAGCCGTTGAGCAAGGTATTGCAGCACCAGTGCTGACCACTGCGTTGCAAGCACGTTTCAGAAGTCAGGATTCGGAAGGTTACAGCTACAAGCTCTTATCCCTGATGCGTAATGCATTTGGTGGTCACTCAGTTAAAACCAAATAAATTTGGTGATACTAAAATACCAACGCATTTAGCCGTTAATATTGCAAATAGATGGGAAAGACTTTGGAGTCTTTCCCATTCATTTATCATTTTAGAGTTAATTTTTGAAGGTTTATGATGACAACACAAATTGATCCTTGTACCTTGGTATTGTTTGGCGCGAGTGGTAACCTTTCTCGCATTAAACTGATGCCTGGTTTATTCAAGTTGGATAAATTGGGCCGTTTATCTGATGAAATGAAGATTCTGTCAGTCGGCCGCGGCGAAATGACGCGCGAAGCTTGGCACGCAGAAATCAAAGGGATGCTGGACGCAAAATTTAAAGATGGCTACGATCAAGCAGCTTTTGAAAAATTTTTAGCCCGTAACTATTACCACGCAAACCCGCCAACCGACCCTGAAGCAATGAAAAAACTTGCTGCCACCTTGGGTAACGAAGCAATTTTCCCGCAAAATCTAGCTTACTTTTTAAGCGTACGCCCAAGCGATTTTGCCACCATTGTAGGCCAATTGGCTGGCGTTGGTTTAGTGGATGAAAGCAAATATTGGCGCCGTGTGTTGATTGAAAAACCATTTGGTACCGACTTAGCCACTGCACAAGCATTACAAGCTGAGCTCACCAAGCACTTAAAAGAGAGCCAAATTTATCGTATTGACCATTACCTTGGCAAAGCCGCGATTCAAAATGCAATGCTGTTCCGCTTTACCAACACTATTTTCGAAGCATTTTGGAACAAAAATTATATTGACCATGTTCAAATTACCAATAATGAGATTTTGGGTGTAGGTGAACGTACAACTTTTTATGATGCAACTGGCGCGCTTCGCGACATGTTCCAAAGCCATTTATTGCAAACAATGGCGATGGTTGCGATGGAAAAACCGGCTGATTTAAGCCCTGAGAGTGTGCGCGCTGCAAAAATTAAGTTGCTGCAATCCATCCGTCCGATTGATGTGAAAAACTTAAATAAACAAGCTTTCCGTGCGCAATATGCAGCAGGTCGCGTGTGCGTTGGTGATGGCCATGGTGAAAATGTTCCAGGTTATTTGGAAGAATTAAAACGTGACGGCATGCCGCCGAGCAATACAGAAACATATGCTGCAGTAAAACTTTATGTGGATAACGAGCGTTGGAAAGGTGTACCGTTCTATGTGCGCACAGCTAAACGTATGCACGAAGGCAATACCGCAATTGCCATCCGCTTCAAAAAGGCACCGATGATGCTAACTAATGACCAACATCAAAACTGGTTGATTATTAATATTCAACCGCGCGAATGCCTGAAGTTTGAAGTTGAATCTAAAGTACCAAGTTTAGATGTAAAAACGCGCACCATGAGTACAGAGCTTGGTCAGCGGATTGCTGGCGATGACAGCGTAGACTCATACGAAACCTTGCTGTTAAACTTAATGCAAGGCGATCCATCACAATATCTGCATATTGACGAAGTAGAAGCTCAATGGAAGTTGGTTGACCCAATTGCAAAGGCCTGGGCTGAAGACAAAGACCCTGTGCATCAATATCGTGCTGGCAACCGCGACCCTGAAGAGTCTAAAGTCATCTTTGAAAGTGAAGATCAGTTCTGGCGCTACAGTATTGAGCTAGGCGGAGACAAGCATTAATTCACCAATTTAGCCCGTCATCATGAATCCCCATTTAACGAAAATTAAATGGGGATTTTTTCATCCTCAAGCAATAAATTTTCGTCATTTATCCGTATTTAGGCCTTATAATGCGGTTCACTTTTAAACTCAAGACGCCTACTCAACATGAGCATAAAATCAGATAAATGGATACGTAAAATGGCACAAGAACACGGCATGATAGAGCCGTTTGAGCCAAACCAAGTCAAGGTAAACGCTGAAGGACAGCGCATGGTATCGTATGGTACCTCTAGCTATGGTTACGATATCCGTTGCTCAAAAGAGTTTAAGCTGTTTACCAACTTAAATAGCACGATTGTTGACCCTAAAAACTTTGATCCAAATTCGTTTGTAGAAGTTAATGCTGATTACTGCATTATCCCTCCTAACTCATTTGCGTTGGCACGTACTGTGGAATACTTCCGTATCCCACGTAATGTGTTAACAGTTTGCTTGGGAAAGTCGACTTACGCAAGATGCGGCATTATCGTAAACGTCACGCCATTTGAACCTGAGTGGGAAGGCTATGTCACACTAGAGTTCAGCAACACCACACCATTACCAGCCAAGATTTACGCGAATGAAGGCTGTGCGCAAGTGCTGTTCTTTGAAGCCGATGCCGACGATGTTTGCGAAACCAGTTATAAAGACCGTGGTGGCAAGTATCAGGGTCAAGTTGGCGTGACGCTACCCAAGATTTAGTTTAAGAGATTTAATTTAAGGAAACTCAATGAAATTTCGCTTTCCTATCGTGATCATCGACGAAGATTTTCGTTCTGAGAACTCCTCTGGCTTAGGCATACGTGTACTGGCCAAAGCGATTGAAGAAGAAGGTTTTGAGGTGCTTGGCGTGACCAGTTATGGCGACCTTACCTCGTTTGCACAACAACAAAGCCGTGCTTCAGCATTTATTCTTTCTATTGACGACGAAGAAATTGTAGAGGAAAAGCCTGAGGCGATTAATCAGCTACGTAGTTTTGTGACTGAGATTCGCTACCGTAACGAAGAAATTCCTATTTTCCTGCATGGTGAAACACGTACCAGCCGCCATATTCCTAACGATGTGCTACGTGAATTACACGGCTTTATTCACATGAATGAAGACACGCCTGAGTTTGTCGCGCGCTTGATTATTCGGGAAGCAAGAACCTATCTGGATAGCTTACCCCCTCCGTTTTTCAAAGCGCTGACACATTACGCAGCAGATGGATCTTACTCATGGCACTGCCCTGGACATTCAGGTGGCGTGGCGTTTTTAAAATCTCCCGTCGGGCAAATGTTCCACCAGTTTTTTGGTGAGAATATGTTGCGCGCAGATGTGTGTAATGCAGTGGATGAGTTAGGGCAGTTACTAGATCACACAGGTCCAGTCGCTGCTTCTGAACGTAACGCAGCACGTATTTACAATTGTGATCATTTATATTTTGTGACGAATGGCACGTCCACTTCTAACAAAATCGTATGGAATAGCACCGTAGCCCCAGGTGATGTAGTGGTAGTAGACCGCAACTGTCATAAGTCTATTTTGCATTCTATTATCATGACTGGTGCGATTCCTGTGTTTTTAATGCCGACACGCAACCACTTTGGTATTATTGGTCCCATCCCTAAAAGTGAATTTTCTTGGGAAAATATTCAAAAGAAAATTGACCGCAACCCGTTTATTATTGATAAGTCAGTCAAACCTCGCGTTCTTACCATTACCCAGTCCACCTATGATGGCGTGCTGTATAACGTAGAAGAGATCAAAGACATGCTGGATGGCAAAATTGATACCCTTCATTTTGACGAAGCTTGGTTGCCGCACGCCACGTTCCATGATTTCTATGGTGATTACCACGCAATTGGTGAGGGTCGCCCACGCTGCAAAGAGAGCATGGTGTTCTCCACACAATCCACACACAAATTACTCGCAGGATTAAGTCAGGCCAGTCAAATCTTGGTACAGGATGCTAATAACAATCAATTGGATCGCGACATCTTCAATGAAGCTTACTTGATGCATATGTCGACCAGCCCGCAATATTCGATTGTAGCGAGTATTGATGTCGCAGCTGCCATGATGGAAGCACCTAGTGGCACCGCATTAGTAGAAGAGTCGTTAATGGAAGCCTTAGACTTCCGCCGCGCCATGCGCAAAGTAGATGAAGAATGGGGCACAGACTGGTGGTTTAAAGTGTGGGGTCCTAACGACTTGTCAGAGGATGGCTTAGAAGAGCGTGAAGCTTGGATGCTGAAGGCTAATGAACGCTGGCATGGGTTCGGCAATCTCGCCGAAGGTTTTAATATGCTAGACCCTATCAAAGCGACTATCATTACGCCAGGGCTAGATGTCGAAGGTGACTTCTCGGATGCGTTTGGTATTCCAGCTGCTATCGTCACGAAATATCTAGCAGAACATGGCGTGATTGTAGAAAAAACTGGTTTGTATTCATTCTTTATCATGTTCACAATTGGTATTACAAAAGGTCGCTGGAATACCATGGTTGCAGCCTTACAACAATTTAAAGATGATTACGACAAAAACCAACCTTTATGGAAAGTGTTACCTGAGTTTGTGCAAAAGCATCCACGCTATGAGCGTATCGGCTTAAAGGATCTCTGCACACAAATCCATGACGTTTACAAAGCCAATGATGTCGCACGTTTGACGACTGAAATGTACCTGTCGGACATGGTACCTGCCATGAAACCAACAGACGCTTTTGCAAAAATGGCACATCGTAATATTGACCGTGTGCCGATTGATGATTTAGAAGGTCGAGTGACCGCAGTATTACTAACGCCCTACCCACCAGGTATTCCCCTGTTGATTCCAGGTGAGCGCTTTAACAAAGTCATTGTGAATTATCTGAAATTTGCACGTGAGTTTAATGAAAAATTCCCAGGCTTTGAAACTGACAACCATGGCTTAGTGAAAGAAATTGTAGACGGCAAGGCCTCCTACTTTGTTGACTGCGTAGAAAATAAACTTTAACGCACGTAAATTAAATCACTATATTGAAGACCACTCGTGGAGATGTGGTCTTTTTTTTCAATTAATTTCCAGAGACTTAAATCAATTTCAGGAAAAAATGCATCGCCCGCCACATCCAGATTCACTTGTGTTAAATATAGCTTAGTGGCGAATTTCAAACCAGCTTGATAGAGTTCTGCCCCACCAATTAAAAACGATTCATCATCTCCAGCGCATTGTGCCAATGCACTTTCAATAGAGTCTGCAATAACCGCACCTTCTACCTGATAGCTTTTGTTGCGCGTCACAATCACTGTTGTACGCCCAGGCAGCAAGCGACCTAGCGATTCATAGGTTTTACGCCCCATAATGATGTGATGCCCCATAGTAAGGTGCTTAAACCGTTTTAAGTCTTCGGGCAGGTGCCATGGCAACGTGTTATTCACACCAATCACATTATTTTTTGCAACAGCTACGATCATAGATAAGCAAGACATCCTTCTATTATACTGGATGTTTAGGTAGAATGAGGCGCTCAAATCTATGCGTATTCAATATCCAAACTCGTTCCTCAAGCTGCTGCTCATTGGCTTTGCCTTTGCCATTTTGCCGCTAATATTTGCTTTTATTAATGCCAACATTGCCTTTGACAAGCTCTCAAAAAAAAGCCAACACACCATTACCAGCGCGGTAAAAGCGACGCGTGCCAGCCTAGTGTTGCAGGAACAGTTGCACTTAATGGAAAGAAGTATCAGACAGTTTTTCGTATTAGGCGATATAGAGTTGTTCTCCAATTATCAAAAATCCAGAACTGAATTTAACACGGCAATCGACGAGCTCTCAATACTCACGCACCAGTCTCAGCAATATCTCAAACTAAAACAGCTGCAATCCAGTGAAAATAACATTTATCAGCAAGTGCTCGTTGCAAAAGAGTCCAATCCTCAGAACATGGCTTTTTTAGATACCTACAATACACTCTCGCTACAAGTAGATGCCATTATTAAAGAGAATAATACCAACATTGATACCACTTCTGAATTGCTGGCAATGGAATCACTGCGTGCACAAAAACGATTTTTTTTACAAACCCTTATCCTGATACCCTTTACCTTATTGATCGCGGGCATTATTGCCTACATGTTAGGGCGCCCTATTCAACGCATGGATACCGCCATTAAGGACTTAGGCAAAGGCGACTACTCTCAAGCCATCTCCATTGATGGGCCTGGCAACTTGCGTATACTTGGCAGGAGACTCGATTGGCTACGCCAAGAACTGTTTCACCTCAAAGAACAAAAACAGTTATTTCTACAGCATATTTCTCATGAACTTAAAACGCCACTCACTGCAATCAGGGAGGCGACTGAGTTACTTGCTGATGGTGTGGGCGGTAGCCTGACACAACAACAGACTGAAATCACGCAGATTCTGCGTGACAACAGTATTCGCCTACAGAAAATGATAGAAAACTTGTTAAACTTTACCAAAATGGAGTCTGGCATACAGACACTCAATATCAAAGCCATTGATATTGCCCAAATCATTCACAAAGTCACCGAAGCGCATGCGCTTAGCATTCGCAATAAAAAACTAACATTTAACAAACAGTTAGCTTTAGAACAAATTTGGGGTGATCAAGAAAAGTTAACAATTATTTTAGACAATCTTATTTCTAATGCGGTTAAATTTAGCCCATCTGGAGGTACCATCGACATTATTTCCAAGCAAGATAAGCAATGGCAAATCATAGAGGTTAAAGACGCAGGGCCAGGACTCAATAAAGAAGACTCTGATAAACTTTTTGATTCGTTTTATCAAGGAAAGACGCTACATCAAGGGCTGGTCAATAGTAGCGGGTTAGGTTTAACCATCGCGAAAAGCCTGACAGAAATGCATAAGGGAAGCATCGGTCTGATTCCATCAGAACAAGGTGCGCATTTTGTTTTACGATTACCAAAAATGGAAAAAGCATGAAATACATCCAAACATTCACTCTCTTAACCACTTTGCTCACGGCTTGTGCCATTAACCCAGCGAATACGCACTCCGCAGCTTCACCTCAAGAGGTGAAGCAAATCTGCACGAGCACTGTGAAATCCTGTTACATTCTGGATTTTTATATCACCTTTTCTCAGCTTAGTGTGGATGCGCAAAGAAAAGTATTTGATGAAACCAATCAGGCACTCATTGAATCTAAAAATAATGCTCCTTTGCGCCTTAAACTGGCAACAATGCTAACCTTACCCAATAGTCACTTTAAAGATGTCACTAAAGCACAGAGCTTACTGCAAGAACTCGCGCAATCCAAGGATCTCAACAGCCAAGAACTTGCCTATGCTAACTTATTGTATGAATTCACTTTAGACAATGTTAAACAACAGCAAAAACTCCGGGATGAATCTAAAAAATCAGAGTCTTTAGAGCAAAAAAATGAAGTCCTGCAAAAAAAATCAGAATCTTTAGAACAAAAAAATGAAGTCCTGCAAAAAAAGCATGACGCTTTAGAACAAAAATTAATTAATCTTAAAAACATTGAAAAGACGCTGAGCGACCGAGACATCCGAGCAATCGAAAAAACTAACCCATGAACACTGCAACTATTTTAATTGTGGATGATGACCAAGACATTCTCACCCTCATCAGCATGCGCCTCAAGTCTGCGGGATATCACACCATCACCGCAAACGATGGAGCACAAGCATTGTCCACCTTAAATATTGAAAGGCCTGATCTTATTATCAGTGACCTGCGTATGCCCTCCATTGACGGCATGACGCTAATGCAACGTGTGCATCAAGCGCATCCCACGTTGCCTTTTATTATCTTAACCGCACATGGCTCCATACCTGAAGCTGTCAATGCGACGCAGCAAGGTGCCTTCAGTTTTTTAGCCAAACCATTTGAAAGTCAGGTGCTATTACAACAAGTAGCGCATGCTTTGCGCCTAAGCGGTGCACCTGCCAATAATGAAAATCTTAGCGAAAATGCATGGCGCTCAGACATCTTGACCCGTAGTCCAAAAATGGAAAGTCTACTTGGGCAGGCTAAATTAATTGCTACCAATGATGTCAGCGTACTCATACAAGGCGAGAGCGGAACAGGAAAAGAGCTCTTAGCGCACGCCCTTCACAAAGCAAGTAGCAGAAGTCATCAACCGTTTGTCGCTATCAACTGTGGCGCTATTCCAGAGAACTTATTAGAGTCAGAGCTCTTTGGTCACAGCAAAGGCGCATTTACTGGTGCTGTTAATCAGCATGTAGGCTTATTTCAGAGTGCAGATGGTGGCACATTATTTTTAGATGAAATTGGTGACATGCCAATCTCATTACAGGTTAAAGTACTGCGTGCACTCCAAGAGCGTGTGATCAGGCCTGTAGGCAGCACGCAACAAATCCCTTTTAATGTGCGCCTGATCTCAGCGACGCATCGCAATCTCTTGGATGAAATTAAAGCTAAAAACTTTAGAGAAGACCTGTTCTACCGCATTAACGTGGTCAATCTTGAAATACCCAGCTTGTCAGAAAGAAGAGAAGATATCAGTCTATTGGCTAATCACTTTTTAAACATATTCAGCCGTCGACATCACAAGAGTATTCAAAGCTATTCGCCTGAAGCGCTAGAAAATCTTATTCAGGCCGCTTGGCCAGGCAACATCAGGCAATTGCAAAATGTAGTGGAACAAACCGTCGTGCTCGCCACGTCCAGCATCATTCCCGCAAATTTAGTGCAAAAGGCTTTGCAAGTAGAAGCGAATAGCATTCTTCCTTTTGAGACCGCTCGCCATCAGTTTGAACATGAATACTTGATTAATTTGCTTAAAAGCACGCAAGGCAACGTTGCTCAAGCGGCAAAGCTTGCTCAGCGCAACCGGACCGAGTTTTATCGACTGTTAGAGCGACATCACATCCAGCCTAGTCAATTTAAAAAATCCATTACAGAGTAAATATAGACACTTACTGTCGTCTATAAGCGACAAATTTATACCTTTAGATTCAAATACTTATATTACCACCTCTATATTCCGTCTCCATTTGGCGACAACATTCTGAGACGTAAGCAAAAGCATTAAACTCAACTCTTTGATTTAATTAGATAAAAAAGTTGGCACGATACTCGCTATAGTCTATATGTCATGCAATATTGATTGTGTAAGGAAGTAAAAATGAGCATTAGCGCTACCGTTATCAAGCCATTAGTGATAGGTACATTGTTGTTAGCCGTTTTTTCAGGTGCGAGTGAGCATGCACTTGCTGATAATCGTGAGGCGTTAAAAGATGCTATTGGTCATAGCGCGAACGTGGTTGAAGTCAAACCTGTTCCCAAATCAGCACCTACTATTGATTATGCATTGATGAGTACAGAATTTGATCAGCTGGATGATAATCACGATGAAAAAATTTCATTCAGAGAAGCAGTAAGAAACAAAATATTTTCTAAAGAATTTATTAATGCTGACGTAGACCACGACAGCATGGTGTCTCAAGATGAATTTGCTTATTACAGAACCAAACTTGCCAGCAAATCATTTGATGGGGTGAAAACAGTCTCACCCTAACTAAAAACCAGTTCTCAATTGTGGCTTCCTCCCTTGTAGTCACAACCTTCAGTTGCCCTCCTAAAAAAGGGCAACTTTTTTTGTACTGAATTTAGCCTTTTGCTTTTGAGCGGCATATTAGTCAACTAGTTAGCTAATATGCAAGCAAACACCATAGTGCTATTCTGGTGAATATTCGCAGACCAGTTGGTTTATATCAACCGAAATTTAAGAAACTATTGTAAATATACAACAAAAAAGTAAATTAAATCATAGTGTTAAAATTATTCGTTTTTAGGTACGGCTTTTGCATAGTAAGCCTTGGGGATTTTTGTTACACCTTCATGGTTACATACTTTTAAGGGTTGTATGTTGCTGAAAGGTTATACCCCCAAATTTAATTTTTGCATCTCCAAGTAAAAAAGGCGCTTTTGCGCCTTTTTTACTTTTAATTCAATTGATATAAGAAATGGGTACTAAAAACTATTCTTGCCCAATTTGATAAACTTCATAGCTTGTCTCAACAATTTTGCCTGTAGTCGCATCAACCTCTACCTTCACTTCTTCGCCATCGGCTTCAGTGATGTCAAACTCGTATGAAGCTTTGCCATCAGGTTCAATTTCGTATTCAGTTTCAGCCACTGTACCAGCATGAGCGGCCAACGCGGTCGCCTTTGCATCTGCTTCCGAAACTTTAGCGAGTGACTTAAATTTAGCATCATCTGCTTTCACTTCTTGCTCAACTTCTGTAACTTTACTAGATTTAACATCACACTCAATATCCCATGCAGTGCCATCTGCAGATTCAACATCAAACTCATAAGTTGGTTTTTTTTGCTCAGATTTCATTTCTAGCTTAACTATTTTACCTTCGTGCTTAGACAATGCTGCTTTTACGCATTTACCTAAACTATCATAAGGCACATGCTTAATTGTTTCGTGCCCAGCAAAAACTGTACTTGAGAAAAACGCGCTGACTAATAGCATCGAAGCGAAAGATAGACGAAACATACTACTTCTCCTTTATTGATTAAATGACACATAAAATTAAGCAATCATTATACCAAAAATACTTTAAGTAATTGATTAATTTGGAATTTTTACAATTTTCTTACAATTCTGGTTTTATTCAACCATATGTCTGGCTAAATAAAACCAGAGTGAAAGATATGAGCAATTAGACTGCTACTTTGCCTTGAATAGCAGGATGTGGATCGTAGTTCAATAAAGAGAAGTCTTCATATTTAAAGTTGAAAATACTATCTACCGCACCATTGATGTGCATTTGCGGCAATGGACGAATATCACGTGAAAGTTGCTCTTTTACCTGCTCCATGTGATTGGAGTATATATGCGCATCGCCCAACGTATGCACAAAATCACCCAATTTTAAACCACATACCTGTGCCACCATCATGGTCAGCAAGGCATAAGAAGCAATGTTAAATGGCACACCCAAGAATATATCTGCACTGCGTTGATACAACTGACAACTTAGTTTTCCATCTGCGACATAAAACTGAAAAAACGCATGACAAGGGGGCAATTTCATTTGGTCTACATCCGCCACGTTCCAAGCAGAAACAATCAAACGACGCGAATCAGGGTTCTTTTTAATCGCCTCCACCACTTGCGTAATTTGGTCAATATGCGTGCCATCTGGCTTAGGCCAATTACGCCATTGGTAGCCATAGACAGGGCCTAAATTACCATTTTCATCCGCCCATTCATCCCAAATACGCACGCCGTTTTCTTTAAGGTATTTGATATTAGTGCTACCTTGCAAAAACCACAACAACTCATGAATAATCGACTTTAAATGCACTTTTTTAGTGGTAAGTAGCGGGAAGCCTTCAGCCAAATTAAAACGCATTTGGTAGCCAAATACAGAAGTCGTGCCTGTGCCTGTACGGTCTGCTTTTTTGTTGCCATGCGTTAATACGTGGCTGAGTAGGTCGTGGTATTGTTTCATTACATCCTCGTCATTCTGGCGAAGGCCAGAATCCAGTCAAATAAGTTCATTGTACAAATCTAGCCAATCAGGATTCATCTGCTCAATAATGCGTAGTTTCCAAATCCTATGCCAATATTTAAGCGCTTTTTCACGCGCAATTGCAGATTCCATCGTCGCATGTGGCTCATACCAAACCAAAGTATGAATTCCATATTTTTTAGTAAATCCATCAGCAACATTATTTTTATGTTGTCACACCCTAGCGATTAAATTAGAAGTTGCGCCGATATAAAGCGTCCCATTTCGGCTACTTGCCATCATGTAAACACAAGGTTGCATATCAGCCTTGTCTGGATTCTGGCCTTCGCCAGAATGACGGCATCATTATTCATCACCATAGATTGTTTAATCGCATCAACGCGATGCTATCCAATTTTCTTTTAGTATTATATACGCCAATTGCTGGCGCTAACATTTCAAGGTTTTAAATTATCGCTAGAAAACAAACATCGAATATCCTTGATTGATTTTGCATACCATAAATGACATACCCTGCAGCCCAATACCAGAGCGGCTTCCAGAGCGTTCTTTTAAGTTAATAAGGAACGATTAGCGTTGTTAAGTGATTTTGTAGGGCGTCAATAGCGCAGCGTATTGCGCCGAAGGAAGGTTTTGGGCAAGTTTTTGAGCATAGTAACATCTCATGCGGCGCAATGCCTTTCAGTTATTGCGCCCTACGCGGGCTGCAAGCCAATACCAGAGAGGCTTACAGAGCATTCGCTTTTAATTATTTTGGGTCGATTAGCAATGTTAAATGGTTTTGTAGGGCGGATGAGCGAAGCGTTATCCGGCAGTGGTTGTTTTGATAGAAATTCCTTCCGACGGATTACACTTCATTAATCCGTCCTACGAGTTCTAAAAAAGCTTAAGTTGCTGACTGGCTCGGAATTTTGCCCTCTTAGGTTTAGAGAAGTGGACTATCCCCCAAAAGGATTGATAAATATCCATGATGCACCAAAGATTACGGCTGTTTTGTGGATCGCTAACAAAAATATATGAAAAGGTGCCAGATTGAATTTTTTGCCATTTTTTTGTCTTGAAGCGCTCGGTAAATGTTGCTATAAAGTACGGTAAAGGTCTTAGATCTTCTAAAGTGTATGGATAAAGTTCGACTCGCCCGATTTCATCCGACGTTGGTAGACAACCGTAACGCAATGTATAGAGACCAGTAGCCATCTTGCGAACTACGCGATTGACTCGATGAATCTCAGGCTTAATAAATGGTTTTCCTGTTTCGTCATCTACACCTAGTGCACTCAGTAACCGATTTTCCAGTTTGGGCGAATAAGACAGCGTTCTGTCAATTTGACCGCCATGCGCGAGTTTAGATTCGATATTTGGCGATAAAGCGGCGTGACTTAGTAAAATAAGAAAGTATTGCTCATCAGGTGACGCGTCATTATTGCAGGATTTGCAACTTGGAACCGTTTTTAAGTTTGGTGGGAATGGCCGACTCAGTAAGACCTTTGGCGGCACATGATCACGTGTGGTTGCAAGCTCCCCGCAGTATATGCAATATTTACGAGAAAGCCTTTGCCTTCGCAACGCTCAAACCCCAAAATGCGTTAAGAAACAATAAGGGGCACTCATAACTTTTAAGTATTTTCCACAATAAACTGCTTAATCGCATCCACACTCACATCCATCACTGTGAATTTTTGCGGTAAATCTTCAATGCCATTGAGGCTGGCTGGTCTTGGTGGCACTTCACCAAGCGCTTCCACCAAAGCATCCTCAAACTTAGCTGGCAAGGCGGTTTCTAGCACCACCATCGGTATTTTTGTATCACGCAATTCTAGTGCTACTTTTAAGCCATCCGCAGTATGCGTATCAATCACCACACCATATTTTTCTTTTGTTTGACGAATGGTTTGCATGCGGTTGGCGTGGTTGCTACTGCCAGATACAAATCCAAACTTGGTGCTCACTTGTGGCATGTACGCAGTTAAATCAAACGCGCCACCTTTGTCTACGCTTGCCCACAACTCGCGCACTTTGGCACCATCTTTGCCCACCAAGTCATACACAAAGCGCTCAAAATTTGAGGCTTTGCTGATGTCCATTGAGGGGCTAGAGGTATGGTAGGTATTGGCAGAACCACGTGGGCGATATTGGCCTGTTTTAAAAAACTCGTCCAGCACGTCGTTTTCGTTGGTCGCAACCACGAGTTTATCAATCGGCAAGCCCATCATCCGCGCGATGTGGCCTGCGCATACGTTGCCAAAGTTTCCGCTCGGTACGGCAAAGCTGACTTTTTGGCTGTTGTTTTGTGTGACGGCAAAATAGCCTTTGAAGTAGTACACCACTTGGGCGACGATGCGTCCCCAATTGATACTATTCACTGCGCCTATCTTGTATTTGGCTTTAAACGCGTGGTCATTAGACACGGCTTTGACCATGTCTTGCGCGTCATCAAATACGCCTTTGACTGCAATGTTAAAGATGTTTTCATCTTGCAAACTAAACATTTGTGCGGTTTGAAAACGGCTCATTTTTAGGTGCGGGCTTAACATAAATACGCGCACACCTTTTTTGCCACGCATCGCGTATTCCGCCGCGCTGCCTGTGTCGCCCGAAGTCGCCCCTAAAATATTGGTGGTTTCGCCTTTTTTAGCCAGCACGTATTCAAACAAATTGCCTAGCAATTGCATGGCCATGTCTTTGAACGCTAAGGTTGGACCATTAGAAAGGCTCAACAAATAAAGGTTATCTTCCAACTTAACTGTAGGCGTGATGTCTTCGGCATTTTGGCCTGCGCGGGTAAAGCCATAGACACCTGCCGTGTAGGTTTTGTCGATAATGGCTTTTAAATCGGTAGCAGGAATGTCATCTACCAAACGTGACAGAATCGCAAATGCCAAATCACGGTAATTCATGCCACGCATAGCGCTTAAATCGGCATCGCTAAACTGTGGGTAACTTTCAGGCAGGTACAACCCGCCATCTGGCGCTAAGCCGCCCAATAAGATTTCACTAAAAGATAATGCTGGCGATTGCCCACGAGTACTAATATATTTCATTAATGACTACTTCCTGTTCTGTCATTCCGACGAAAGTCGGAATCCAGTGACTTATGACTCAAAAACACACGTCGCTAGATTCCGTGTCATGCACGGAATGACAAATAGTTATATTAAACAATGCTTGGATATAAATCATTCCAATATGGATTCATTTTTTCAATCAAATCCAACTTCCACTGCCGCTTCCACTCTTTAATTTGCTTCTCGCGCAGTATTGCACTTTCTATGTTTCCATGCACTTCATACCAAACCAAATCGTGTACTTTGTATCTATTACTAAAGCCTTTAACTAAATCACTTTTATGTTGCCAGACTCGCCTTATTAAGTCTGACGTTACCCCAACATACAAAGTACCATTTCGCTTACTCGCTAGAATATAAACGCATGGTTGCATTTTGCTCGTTTATCACTTTAAAGATTTAACTGTTATATAGCTTTTTCAGTTTTTAGTAACTAGCAATGAATGTCGCTGGATTCCGACTTTCGTCGGGATGACATCTGGCACTTACTTACCTAGTTCTTCCATACGGATTTTTATCATCTTGCCATCAATCGCTGGTAATGCTTCAATTTCTGCAATTGCTGCATCCATATTCTTTTCTATCGTCACATGCGTAAGTATGACAATATCAGCTTCTGACTCGCCCTCTTGCGGCTCCTTCTGCATCATGGCATCAATCGAAATTTGTCTGTCACCTAAAATCTTAGTCACTTCTGCCAGCACACCTGGTTTATCCATTGCACGCATGCGCAAATAATAAGCACTGCTGACTTCTGCTATTGGCAATATCGGCAATGTTAGCTGCTGATCTAATTTAAAACCCAAATATGGAACACGTTGTTCCGTGCTAGCTGTCTGCAAGCGGGCAATGTCTACCAGATCAGCCACGACTGCACTGGCAGTCGGCTCAGACCCAGCGCCTGCGCCATAGTACAAGGTGGGGCCAACGGCATCGCCCTTCACCACAACAGCATTCATTGCGCCGTTTACGTTGGCAATTAAGCGTTTTTCTGGGATTAAAGTGGGGTGTACGCGCAACTCAACACCCGCATCTGTTTTTTTGCTAATCCCCAGCAACTTCACTCGGTAGCCCAGCTCTTCAGCGTATTTAATATCTTTAGACGTGAGTTTGGTAATGCCTTCAGTATATGCTTTGTCAAATTGCATGGGCATGCCGAATGCAATCGCGGCCATAATGGTGAGCTTGTGCGCAGCATCTATACCTTCAACGTCAAAAGTCGGGTCAGCTTCGGCATAACCCAAGCGTTGTGCTTCTCCTAATACGTCAGCAAAAGCCAAGCCTTTTTCACGCATTTCGGTCAGAATAAAGTTTGTTGTGCCATTGATAATCCCTGCCACCCATTCAACTTTATTCGCGCTCAAGCCTTCGCGAAGTGCTTTGATAATGGGGATGCCGCCTGCCACTGCCGCTTCAAACGCGACGATGACACCTTTAGCCTCAGCCGCTTTAAAAATCTCGTTGCCATGCACAGCAAGTAAAGCTTTATTAGCGGTCACTACGTGTTTACTATTTTCAATCGCCTTGAGTACTAACTCTTTTGCGACGGTGTAACCACCTATCAGTTCAACCACAACATCGACTTCTGGATTGGTCACTACCGCAAAAGCATCGTCTGTGAGTGCTACATTGCCACCAGTCACTTGCTTGGCAAGCACCAGATTGCGATCCGCCACCTGCACCACCTGAATATTGCCGCCCAAGCGCCGTGCAATCTCCGCTTGGTTGCGATTGAGTACATTGTACGTGCCGCCCCCTACTGTGCCTATGCCCAATAACCCTACTTTTAACACTTTCATAAGACCCAGTTCTGCTTTCTTTATTTACTTTTATGTTTTTTACGATAGTTTTCCAAGAAGCGCGCAATACGTGTAATAGCCTCTGTTAAATCATCTACATTAGGCAAGAATACAACACGGAAATGATCTGGCTGCTTCCAGTTAAACCCGCTTCCTTGTACTAACAACACTTTTTCTTCCAACAATAAGTCTAAAATGAATTGCTGATCATCAACAATGGGATAAATCTTTGGATCTAGTTTAGGGAACAAATACATGGCTGCCTTTGGTTTCACGCAGGTCACCCCTAGAATAGCCGTGAGCATGTCATATGCTAAGTCGCGCTGTTTACATAGCCGTCCTGTAGGTGCAACTAGATCATTGATACTCTGATAGCCTCCTAATGCAGTTTGTATCCCCAACTGCCCTGGCACATTTGCGCATAGTCGCATAGAAGCCAGCATATTTAAGCCTTCTATATAATCTGTCGCGTGTTTTTTCTCGCCTGACACAATTAACCAGCCAGCACGATAGCCACAGGTACGATAGTTTTTAGAAAGCCCATTAAACGTCACAAACAGCACATCATCCGCAAGCGATGCAATTGAAGTATGTGTATTGCCGTCATACAACACTTTGTCGTAAATCTCATCGGCATAAATCACTAATCCATGATGGCGCGCAATCTCAATAATGCCTTCCAACGTTTCCTTTGGGTACAAAGCACCTGTCGGATTATTCGGATTAATAATCACAATGCCACGTGTATTGGCGTTAATTTTGGATTCAATGTCTTTTAAATCAGGCAGCCAACCTGACGCTTCATCGCACATATAATGACGTGCCGTACCACCAGCGAGGGTTACGGCAGCAGTCCACAAAGGGTAATCTGGCATTGGCACCAGCATTTGATCGCCATTATTGAGTAATGCCTGCATGGACATCACGATGAGTTCAGACACACCATTACCAATAATGATGTCATCAATCGTCACGCCAGCAATTTTCTTTTGCTGGCTATAGTGCATAATCGCTTTACGCGCTGCAAACAAGCCTTTTGAATCGGTATAGCCTGAAGCCTGATCCATATTATGGATTACATCTTGCAATATCTCTTCAGGCGCCTCAAAACCAAACGGTGCGGGATTGCCAATGTTGAGCTTGATGATGCGATGCCCATCTTCTTCCATTTCTTTGGCGCGCTGTAACACTGGTCCGCGTATATCGTAGCAAACATTATTAAGCTTTATTGATTTGTTGAGTGGTTGCATAAGGATTAGAATTTAGCTTTGAATGAAAAGACTTCAATCGCAATAATTTAAAACGCCATTCTACCTTAGAAAGGCTTGACGCTTCAACGCACAGAGACAGAATGCATACACAGCAACCTTAGCATCATGAAACTACATCTCACTACTTCGGACACCCATCATCTTATTACCGCATGCGGAGATGGCTTTGTGCAAATCAGTCAAAAGCGTTACGAACAAAACTTGGTGGTCACGCCGACAGAGTTAATACTTGACTGGCATCATGGCAGCTTCTCTGCGCTAGATCATGAGCATTTTGAAAAGCTCATATTACTCAACCCAGAAGTGGTACTGTTAGGCACAGGCAGCACACACTGCTTTCTGCATCCTAAGCAATATGCCCATTTAACCGAACACCACATCCCTATTGAGTGTATGACCACTGCAGCAGCTTGTAGAACCTACAACATCCTTATGAGTGAAGGACGAAAAGTTGTCGCCGCACTTATTTTGTAAAATGATTTGTAACGTAAACTATGGCTGTGGAGATAAGGTAATCTGCAATCCATTATCCGTGATTTGCATGTCTTTAGGATTGTAATGCGTTGAGCCTATTGTCAAGTCTTCTGGCTTCACTGTGTAAAGCGTCAGTCCTGTCAGCATCTGACTACCCAATGTTTTAGCTAGGGCGTTAATTAATTCTGCATGCTTATTATCTAAGCCATTCAGATTAAAGTTTTCAATTTGCGCATCATCTAAAACAATAGAACTGGTAGCTGCATCAAAACGCAACTTGCCAGAAATGTCGATCTTACCTGTCAGCGCTTGATCAAATAATTTACTGGTTAAATTGGTATCTAGCGTACTGTGCATGCGCCCTGTCGACTTATCAAACTTCACCAGCGCATTCGATAACTGTACATCAAACACTTTAAGCAAAGCAATTGGCACCGACAGGTGCTCATTCAACTTTTTCTGAATTTGTGATTCACTAATATTGACGGTGCGATTTCCCATACAGGCTGTCAAACTTAGTATTAGCCAGAGTACAAGAAACACAAACCGATATTTCATCATAAGTTTTTTGTAGAAAGCGTTAGCGTGGCATTCGTGCCACCAAATCCAAAGCTATTAGAAAGTGCAGTTTCGACTTTAACATTGTCGATACGTTCTCTCACAATGTTCAGCCCCTCAGCTGCAGGGTCTAAGGTCTCGATATTGGCAGATGCTGCAATAAAATTGTTTTCCATCATCAGCAAAGTATAAATGGCTTCATTCACGCCTGCCGCGCCTAGGGCATGACCAGAAAGTGATTTAGTAGAAGCAATTGCTACGGGATTATTGGTTCCAAATACCTCACGTATGGCTTCCAGTTCTTTAGTATCTCCCACAGGCGTACTGGTACCATGCGTATTGATATAGTCTACTTTTTCAATACCTTCCAACGCTAATCGCATGCAACGCACAGCGCCCTCACCACTTGGAGCAACCATGTCATAGCCATCTGAGGTAGCGCCATAACCCACGACTTCCGCATAAATTTTTGCACCACGTGCTTTAGCATGCTCATACTCCTCTAGCACAACAATGCCGCCGCCACCTGAAATCACAAAACCATCGCGATTAGCATCATAAGTACGCGAAGCTTTTTCTGGAGTTTCGTTATATTTGCTTGAAAGTGCACCCATCGCATCAAACAAATAACTCATGGTCCAATGCTCTTCTTCACCGCCACCTGCAAATACAATATCCTGTTTTCCAAGCTGGATTTGCTCTACCCCTGCCCCAATACAATGCGCGCTGGTAGAACAGGCCGAACTAATGCCGTAATTCACGCCCTTGATTTTAGCGCCTGTGGCCAATGTCGCTACAATACCGCTACACATGGCTTTAGTCACCATATAAGGCCCAACGCGACGAATACCTTTTTCTGCCAATGTGCCATTACTTTGCTCAATACTTTCAGTTGAAGGGCCACCACCACCGACAATAATGCCAGTGCGCACATTGGAAACCAAATCCTCACCCAGATTTGCATCAACAATGGCCTCTTGCATGGCTATCCAAGCATAGGCATGCCCTTTAGCCATAAACCGCAAAAGTTTACGGTCAATGAGCTCTTCTATATTGAGGTTTTTAATAGAGCCCGCAACATGCGAGCGCAACCCACGCTCAACATATTCAGGCTGAAATGTAATACCAGACTTACCCGCTTTTAAGCTAGCAAGTACTTCTGCTTTATTATTGCCTAGGCTTGATACGATGCCCATTCCAGTAATGACTACTCGACGCATTGCGTCATCCCCCGCTTAAAATACGCTAAAAATTATCCGTGCGTGTAAACAATCCCACGCGTAAATCATTTGCTTCGTAAATAATACGCCCATCTAACTCCATGCGCGCATCGGCAATTCCCATCACCAACTTACGCATAATGACTCTTTTTAAATCAATAATATAGGTTGCCTTTTTAGCTGTCGGCAAGACCTGTCCACTAAATTTAACTTCACCTGCACCTAGCGCCCGACCACGGCCTAGACCACCCATCCAGCCCAAATAAAAACCGACTAACTGCCACATGGCATCCAAACCCAAACAGCCTGGCATCACAGGATCACCAGTAAAGTGACAACTAAAAAACCATAAATCCGGCGTGATATCTAACTCTGCGATAATTTGCCCATTCCCATACTTACCGCCTTCCTCTGTAATACTGACAATACGATCAAACATCAGCATCGGTGGCAATGGCAATTGCGCATTACCTTCGCCGAACATCTCCCCCCGCCCACATGCTAACAACTCTTCTTTAGAATAACTATTTTGCTTTGACATTGAATTTATACTTTATTTTGAGAACATTACCGCTATTTTCGCTGGAAAATGCAATTAACGAAAGCCCTAACTGTAAAGTATTGTGTAAAAACACTCAAACTATGTCTGTAATTACCAAAGCACCAGGCGCATAACATTGATACAGAGACAAGTTAAATTACATAATAGACGGCCTTAGTGCGCTAGGAGGCACACCAAACTTTTGCTTAAATGCACGGCTAAAATGCGACATATTATTAAACCCCCATTTGAAAGCAATTGCTGATACATGATGGCTTGGCATGCTAATGATGTCTCTATGGCATCTCTCTATTCTGCGCATCCACACATAGCGCATTAACGAAGTATTTTCATCACTGAACAAGTCATTGATATAGCGCGGAGAAAGGTGCGTTCCTGTGGCAATCATCGCTGTATCCAATGACGAATCAGCTAGATGCCTTTCTATGAAGTCCTTTACAAGCCTAAGCGAAAGAGAGCGGCTTCTTGAAAGATAAAAATTTTGCGGACGCACTGTAGTTAATGCTAGCGTAAGTAAGTCGAGCGATTGCTCTGATAATGCAGAAAACTCTCCTGCTCGCATATATTCAACTTGGCTAGCCGTCGATTGAATAAGCTGTGTTGCTACTGCACCCACACCAGTTTTTCCTGACACTTGCAATGCTGTGCAATGCTCAACACCTGCAATTCTATCGCGCATCACTGCACGTGGGATCGACACAATAAGCTTATTAAAGCCAATGGAAGAATGAATACGGTGTGGGATAGTCGCATCATAAATAGTCATGTCGCCTGGCTCTAAAAAAACCTCTCTGCCACTCTGCTCAAGTAAATATTGACCAGACAGCAAAACCACGGCCAAGTAATTGTCTTGGCTATGATAACAAGGCTCTCTTGCCAACTTTTCGATGGTTAAACCATGCGACTTTATAACCGACAATCGCAAGCTTTCCCAGTTATAAAATGTTGTTTCATTGAACAAGCTTCCATCAGCGGGTGGCGTAACTTCAACACGGGTATATTCTTGGCAAATCATTTCTTGCAGCCAATCCCGCCTTTCATACACAGAATAATCGGAAGTTGAAAGCTTTAAGCCTTTTTCAACAACGTTTATTTTACTTGAAAGTGCTAGTGTGTGACCGCTCATTACAGTAAGCCTTTTTCATGTGTTTATACTGGATAAGTGTGATGTTAAAAGCCGTTGCTTCAGATGTAAACATCCAAACCACCGTTTCAGTCAAGTCCGCGCGCTGTTTAAGCATAGCAGATTGAAAGCAGTCATCCTACACTACATAAAAACTACAACTTCAAGGGGGATCTCGATGCAACAAACAGATAAACATGCTGGTAATGTCGTACTCATTCGTGGTGCTGCATTATGGATACTCATGGCACTGCTACTTGCATGGTGTATGGTGGCTTTGAATTTTGGTGTCACGCCTCTAAAAACAATATTTGCTGGTAAATTTACGCGTTTGCTTCAAGCGCATATTGATTTTTTACTGATGAGCGCACTCATTTTAGGCTATTACGGTGCAAAAGTACCCTTCCCATGGCATGTGCGCTGGGCTATGGTCATCGGTGCTTTCACTAACTCCAGCCTGTTCCTGCTGCAATCCATTTTCCCTGCACTTGATCCAACCATGGCTGACAAAGTGCCCTCAGTTGGTATCTGGTCGCAAGTTTTTTTAATCTATCTTTTTGCCAGCTTAATTACCACCAGTTATGGTTTTGGCAAAGGTGCAGTCCTTATTTTTAAATCCACCTTTAAGTCTTAGTTCTAACGAAGCACTCAACTATAGCTATGCGCTTCGTAATGATACTTAAGATAAATTACGACCTAATTATTTTGGTTACTGCATTGATTTTATTGCTAATAGCCTCTAGCCAACCTTCTGTTAAGATTATGCGTCAACAAAAAAACTATATGTTTGTTGTCGATGTAACACAAAGCATGAACGTGCAAGATATGCCATTTGCAGGAAAGCCTATCAGTCGTCTTGCCTACACAAAACAGCTTTTGAAACAAACTATAGAAAACTTGCCATGCAACACCAAGGTAGGATTAGGCATATTTTTTAGGGGCAGTGCAGCATTGTTATATACGCCTATTGAAACTTGCTCGAATTATCATGCCTTGCTGGATACTATAGACCATCTTGAATGGCGTATGGCATCACATGGTAGCAGCAATATTCGCTTGGGCTTGCAATCCATATCTTCATTACTTACAACTTCAAATGTATCCGCAAGCGTTATGTTTTTTACAGATGGTGAAGAAGCGCCACCACTGAATATTTTTAGTAAAACGAATTTATCTGGCTGGCAAGATGCTCGCGGTTGGTTACTTGTTGGCATTGGTGGAAACAAGCCAACACCTATCCCCAAACTGAATGCGAATAACGAGGTGATTGGCTATTGGTCAACCTACTCGATTAAAATTGAGCCTGCCACGCAAGTAAATGAAGGGGCAAATAATCAAAGGGATGAATCAATTGCCACCGCGCCTTATGAATATTATTTATCCAAGCTTGACGAGCCCTACATGAAAGAGCTGGCATCAGATATTGGTGCACAGTACATCAAAGCCGACAATGCGGAGAACTTAATAATCGCCATGGATAATCTACCATCGAATGCCTACGAACAAACCAAACTTGAGCTAAATTGGATTTTGGCATTATTTGCTTTGCTAGCGATGCTATCCTCTTACATCCCAGATGTTATGCACAAAATAAACACTCGCAAAAAAACAGGATGAAAACCGTTGTAAGTGTAAATTATTTTTTATTTTCAATATAAAATTAAATATAACTATACAAACCTGTATACACTTTAAAAAAAATCATATATATTTGCAATATGCATTTACAATTCATTAACATTTTACCCCATCATTTTATTAGGAATATCAGATGAGTGATCGTCAACTCGCCGACTGGCGCAAACATGCACTAACTTTGGAATCTGAGGTCAATAAGGTAGTTGTTGGGCAAAGCAACCCAATACGTCTCATTACTACCGCTATATTTGCGCGCGGACATGTGCTGCTGGAAGGTGACGTTGGCGTAGGGAAAACCACTTTGCTACGCGCATTCACACGCGGCATTGGTGGAGGTTACCAACGTATTGAAGGCACCATCGACCTCATGCCAAACGATCTGGTGTACCACACCTATTTGGGTGAAGATGGCAAGCCGCACGTAAGTGCTGGACCATTGCTCATGTCTGGTGAAGATTTATCCGTATTCTTCTTCAATGAGATTAACCGCGCTAGGCCTCAAGTGCACTCCTTGCTGTTACGTGTAATGGCAGAGCGCACGCTCTCAGCGTTTAACAAAGAGCATGTATTTCCGCACATGATTGTATTTGCAGACCGCAATCAAGTAGAAAAAGAAGAAACATTTGAAATCCCTTCTGCTGCGCGTGACCGCTTCATGATGGAAATCCCAATTATCGTGCCTAATGATGATGCCATCATGCAAGGATTGATGTTTGACACCAAGTTTCATAATGTAGATGCATTGGTAGAGACCATTCAATCTGAAGTCCTTAAATTTAACGAACTCAATGCGTTTTCTAGCGTCATTCAAAACAGCATTGAGGCTTCACCTACCTTACAGAAATATGCGCTTAATTTATGGAAAGCCACCCGCCATCCATTAGAGTACAGTGTAAAAGTGAGTAATGTAGACATGAATAGATTAATACTGGCTGGGGCTAGTCCTCGCGGTATGAGCATGATGTTACGTGCAGCGCGCGTCAACGCTTGGCTGAATGAGCGCACTGCGGTTACGCCAGAAGATATTCACGCGGTATTCCATGAAACCGTGGCGCATCGCTTGGTATTTAGTCCAGTGTACGAAATGCGACGTACCGAAATTGCGCGCGAAATGTTGACTAGCATTATTAATCAAGTGGCAGCTCCATAGCTTTATGCTGATGCAAACATATCACTTGAGTAAGCAAGGAGTGAGCGAGTACGCGATAAAGCAGTTCGCCCATAAAGTGGATTTTTATGTTTAACGAAATCAAAGAGTTCTCATACCACATCGGCTGGCGTAATCGCGGCCGCCACCCAGGTCGTCACGCAAGTACGCAGCGTGGCATGGGCATGGAATTTATTGGTCACACCACACTTGTCTCTTACCCTGATCCTCGTCGTATCGATTTACGCCAAACCTTACGCGACCCAATGGAACAAGTGTATGTGCGTTTATTTAACCAAAAAAGTGCGACGCCTGTGTTTGCTATTTGCGACATGTCTGGCAGCATGAATTTTGGTGCAAAAACGCGCAAAATTCGCTTAGCAGCTGACATCGTAGAGTCAATCGCCCAATCAGCCAATCGCAATGCAGATCCCTTTGGCTTTGTGGGATTTGATGAAGTGGTGAGAGAGGACTGGATAAGCACAGCCTCATTTAAACCACAACGCGCCATAGAACTGATGGAGCGTTTAAAAGAACATCATCCACAGATGGTATCTGGGCAAGGCATTGCAGATGTCTGGCGCTACTTACCTCGCGAACGCTCTTTGGTGTTCATGATTTCTGATTTTCACATGCCCATCCCGCAGCTAGAAGCGTCCTTAGCCAATTTGCTCAAGCACCATATCGTGCCAGTTGTGCTTTGGGATGCGGATGAATATAAAAACCTGCCTGAGTTTGGAATTGCAGCACTCACAGATCCAGAAACAGGTGAAAAACGTACCCTATTTTTACGCAAAAATTATCGCGATAAAATTGTTGATGCATTTGAAACGCGCAGACTTGCCATCATCAAACTTTTTATGCAGTTTGATATGCCGCCTTTCTTTGTTGAAGGTGAATTTGATGCTGATATGCTCACTGAATATTTTCATCAATTTGTAGCAGCTTAATGAGAATGTGAATTAAAAAACTATGAAAAAATACTTATTATCTTTCTGGCTGTTAGCGTTATTGTGTTTGTTCACATGTGTGACTTACGCGCTCGAGACCGATTTTTTACCTGATGTCAAAGAGGGTATTGTCAGCATCAGCATTCAAGACCCTGAACGTGATGTAGGCTATACCGTGGGTGATATTTTAACCAGAGAAATGACTGTTACCATTAAAAAACCCTATGCATTAGTAGAAGAATCTTTGCCTATCGTCGGTTACGAACGCCGTTATAAAGGTCAACTGATCGGCATTGATTTAAGCCAACTTAAACATACCAAACAAGAATCGAGCGATCACGTCACGCATCACATTACACTCAGTTATCAAGTGTTTACCAATAATGTGGTAGCTAAACCCGCTGCACTACCCGCAGAGTTTTTGCGCCTCATCAACACTTCAGCAAAAAAAGACAATGTGTTTAGATACCGTATTCCTAGCTGGAATTTTGCGATTTCTCCATTGTCCGTCTTTGGTCAGGTTAAAGTAGAAACAGACATGAGCGGTTACCGCGGCCCGCTATTGCTTAACCCTACAAAAGAAAAAACACGCTTAAAATTACTATTGCCTATTTTGGCGCTTAGCCTATTGGGACTACTTTATATGTTTGGCAAACACGCATGGCTACCTCGTATGGGTGGCCCTTTTGCGCGTGCCTATAAAACCATTAAAAAATCATCACATTCTGACAAAGACACACAAAATGCTTTTATGCACATGCATGAATCACTCAATACCAGTGCGGGCTACAGCCTATTTAGTAATAACACAGCAGATTTTTTAAACAAAAAGCAAACATTCAAGCACTTAGAAAGTGAGCTTGATGCGTTTTTTAAATTATCGCGCCAGGTATTTTTTGAAACTAAAACGTCACATCAAAGCAACCAGCAAGCACTTGAATGGCTCGCTATTTTTTGCAAACAATGCCGAGACTGTGAACGTGGGTTGATTCCTGACTCAGCTAAAACAAAGCGCTAATGCATATGGTATTTTCTAATCCTTACATGTTGTGGTTGTTGCCTCTCGCATTACTGCCACTAGTATTTCAGCGTGCGCATAGCAAGCACTACTCATGGCTGAGCATGTTACCCGCCGACCCATTATCCAATCTCATCGGATTGATTTTAAAAATATTGGCTGTATGCATTTTAGCGAGCATTATTTTCGGCTTAGCGGCACCACATAGCCGCCAGCAAGAAGTTGAGCGTATTGGCGTAGGCGCGCAAATCGGCTTGGTGTTAGATAGAAGTGCGAGTATGGATGACCCTTTTTCTGGCTCTACGGAAACAACTGTCGGGGAAACCAAGTCTGCTGCTGCTAGTCGGCTCATCACTAAATTTGTGCAGTCTAGGCAAAATGACATGATAGGCATGATTTCATTTAGTAACTCCGCCATGCATGTGCTCCCGCTGACTGAAAATAAAGAAGCCGTGATTGCTGCCGTACGTGCTACCGCTGGCAATGCGCTATTCCAAACCAACATCGGCAGCGGCTTGACTTCTGGTGCTGGACTGTTTGATAAAGTACCAGACTCTGGTTCACGTGCAGTTATATTGCTTTCTGACGGCGCAGGAAGAATAGATGCAAACACACAAGAAAAAATTAAGGATTGGTTCGATCGTATGCACATCAGTCTGTATTGGATTGTGCTACGTCAACCTGGTGGCCTCAGTATTTTTGATCAAGATTACAAACCCCAAGAAGATCAGCCCTTACCTCCAGAAATTGAGTTGCATGAATTCTTTAAAACACTTAAAACACCTTTTAATGCCTATGAAGCAGAAAACCCTAAAACCTTGCAATTAGCCATTGATGACATTAATCGTAAAGAGAAAAAACCCATTAAATACTTAGAGAAAATTCCTGGCAAAGACTATTCCAATGTTTTCTTTGTCTTGGCGGCAATCATGATTGCACTTTTGTTAGGCGTAAAATACTTAGAGGTACACACATGGCGATGAACATTCAATCTTGGTTTACAGTAAAAAGACTTTCTTGGTTGTTAATTGCAATTGCAGTGGCTAGCGCACTTGCAAGTATCTATACCTTCCAAAGAATTCATCAAATAGAAGCGTTTAACCAAGCGATATTAGCTGGCAAAACGCCTGATACCGACAAAGAAAGCTTCGAGGCTAAGTTTGCCACTGCACTGTATTTAGCCAAAAAAGAACGTTATAAAGAGGCGACTTTACTGTTTACGCAATTGTTACCCAAGGGCAACAATCAGCAAAAGTCTGCTGTGCAATATAACATTGGGAACATGTTCTTTTTACGCGGACTTGCTATTAACGGCACAAACATGACTGTGCGTAACGAGGCAGAATATCTCATTAGACAAGCTAAAACCGCCTATCAATCCTCACTTAAGTTTGATAACAGCTATTGGGATGCACGTCATAACTTAGATCGCTTGCTTACCATGTTGCCAGGTACACCCACTCCTGGCGTAGGTGAATCTGATACCCCAGGCTTAATTATGGGGAATATTCCAGTAGGGTTACCATAATCATGTCAAAACGACTCATTCACTATTTCCGTCATCGTCGCGACATTACTTTGCTGACCATTGCATTACTGTTGCTGGTTATTGCTATTTTAAAACCGACACTCCCCATTAAGCGCGATATATATAGCTACTTATTAGTTGCCGACATTTCGCAAAGCATGAATGTAGTAGATGAAAGCATCAATGGTAAGCCTGTCACACGCATGCAGTACCAGCAACACTTATTACACCGTATCGTAAGCGAGTTACCTTGCGGCACGCAAGTGAGTATCGGCTTATTTGCTGGCGTCAGCGTTGCTGCATTGTATACGCCGATTGAGGTGTGCGATAACTTCAACGCCATTGAAGACAGCATAGACCATTTAGACTGGCGTACAGGCTGGTCTGGCAATAGTCGTGTGCGCGAAAGCATGTTTACACTTGCTAAACTCATTCGCAGCTTTCCAGAGCCTGCACAAGTGGTCTATTTTACTGACGGAGAAGAAGCACCTAAGCTGCACGCCTTTAATACCAAAGACCTCACAGGTTTTCAAGGGGGCAAAGGCTGGTTATTTGTTGGCGTCGGCAGCGACAAGGGTACCGCTATCCCAAAATTAGATGATAAAAATCAACTCATTGGCTACTGGTCAAATGAAAGTTTTGCCATGCAGCCTGGTATCGCACAAATTTCAGAAGCCAATATCGGCATTCGAGACGATAATGTTGCACCCAGTGCTAGCGATCGTTTCTTATCCAAGCTCGATGAAAAATACTTGGAATCCATTGCAAAAGAAATTGGTGGCAACTATGTCAACGGCGACAGTCTACAAAACGTACTGACAGCGATGAGCAAGCAGCCACCTGCGCGCCGCGATAAAACTGCGTTTCCGCTCAGATGGCCGCTAGCAGGATTGGCTGGCGTGCTATTTTTACTCGGTTACATACCCAGACAGCCCATTAAAGAAAGCAAAGCTATTTGGCAGCAATTCTGGCAACGCAGAAAATATCAAGCTACTAAATTGTCGTGAGCTTCTGAATCATCTAGCGCGTGTGGCCACCACTTCAACCAAGTGCGCAACTGCCTGAACTGTTGCAAATCATGGACTTGCCAGCGTGTGAGTACTACAGAATGTTGCCGCTTCCATCCGCTCAACCCTTTAAAATTTAAGACTGTAAGAGATGGGTGAATAAAAGTAGACTCCGCTAATGGCAACGTAAACACTTGCATGCGACGATTTACCAGCCTTAACTCACCCTGACTATTTACCTCTAACTTGTACCAAGACCACGGCAAAAGCAATAAAGCATCGCGCATCACTATGTAAATCAAAAGCAAAATACATATCGACACCAGTACCGTTTTTGCTATGATAGGCATATCGGTAAGCAATAGCGCCATGCAGCTCAATATTGAAACGCCAGCATAACACCCCAACATGAGATATGAAGGCTTAAGCACAATAGATATTGCTGGCATGAGTCGCTTTTTCACTTTTCTAACCCAGACAAAATAAGGTAAATACTGACATGACGCTCGTTCAGTGGCAAACAGAATTAACTGCGCAGGGTGCGCATATCACTAACCAAACCGTTGATAACTTTGGCAATGCAACACAAGAGCTTGAAGCGACTAAACATAGCAACATTTTATGTGATTTATCACATCTTGGCTTAATATCACTGCGTGGCGAGGATGCCATCACTTTTTTACAAGGTCAAGTGACCAATGATGTCAAACAGCTCGATGGCAATCAAGCGCATTTAAGCGGCTACTGTACGGCTAAGGGACGGTTATTGGCACTTTTTTTAGCATTCTCACATCAGAATCAGCTCTATTTACAATTACCTAGAAGCTTACTCGCCCCGATTGCAAAGCGCCTGAAAATGTATGTGCTGCGTAGCAAAGTGAATATTGACGACATGACAGACCTCAAGATTAAAATAGGCGTGAGTGGCCCTGATGCTGAAGGCATACTGAGCAAACTCTTCACCAGCATCCCAGCGAATAACTTCGAACACGTCAGCACAGAACAAACTACGATACTAAAACTGCCTAACGTTAACAATTTAGCACGCTATCAACTCATTACTAGCATAGCAACCGCTTCTACGCTTTGGCATTCACTTAAAACATCATGCCAACCTGTTGGCAAATCCTGCTGGGACTGGCTAGAAATAAATGCAGGTATTCCAGAAGTCGTACCCGAAACGCAAGAGCAATTTGTACCTCAAATGCTTAATCTGGATCTGCTCAATGGCATTAACTTTAAAAAAGGTTGCTATACAGGTCAGGAAATCGTAGCACGCACACATTACTTAGGCTCTGTGAAGCGCCGTACCTTCCTTGCCGAACTAACCACCTCAGACCTGCCAAAAGCAGGTGACAAGCTATTTGACCACAGCAAAAATGAGGTAGGACAAATTGTACGTCTGGTGCCCAACAATAATGCTGGTGTAGATATGTTGGTGGAGTTGCGTATTGATGCACAGCAGACTGGCACCATTTATTGGCAAGATAAATTACTCTCTTTTAAAGAGATACCTTATTCATTAGCTTGAACAGGCGACTGGCTAGCAGGCTTGGTTAAAGTAGACTTGGGTACAACAGGATGATCAATGACTTGATAAAAAACTTCGTCATCCTTGATCATCCCTAGTTCACTACGCGCCCGCTCTTCAATCGCGGCGTTACCTAGTTTCAAATCACGCACTTCTGCTCTTAACGTATCATTGCGTAACTTATAGCCTACATTGGCCTGTTTCTGCGTATCAATCTGATGACTCAAATTCCACACTCTGAGCCAGCTACCCTTACCAAGCCACAGCGGATACTGTAGCAAGGCAATTAACACTACAAAAATTAAAGTTAGCGCTTTCATTTACAAGTAAGCTTAACTATTAAATTCAAAGAGCATTTAACTCTAGACAAGACGCACCGACAATGACAGTACACTTAGTACGACTAGGAGGTGCAACGCAGTATAGGATTAAATGCATTTGAATTATCTAAACAATTGATAAAACGCACCTATACCAGCATAACTAGTAGCATCACCAAGCTCTTCCTCGATACGTAACAATTGGTTGTATTTTGCTACACGTTCAGAACGGCATAGTGAGCCCGTTTTGATTTGTAATGCATTGGTTGCCACAGAAATATCGGCAATTGTTGTATCTTCTGTTTCACCAGAACGATGTGACACCACTGCGGTATAGCCTGCACGCTTTGCCATTTCTATCGTTTGGAAAGTTTCGGTGAGCGTCCCAATCTGATTCACTTTAATCAGCACAGAGTTTGCAACGCCACGCTTAATCCCTTCACGTAAGATTTTAGGATTGGTGACAAACAAATCATCCCCTACCAATTGTGTTGTTTTACCTAAGCGTTGCGTTAGGATGTCCCAGCCTTCCCAATCGAACTCGCTCATGCCATCTTCGATCGTGATAATTGGATATTTATCGCACCAAGTCGCTAAGTAATCTGTAAATTGAGCAGACGTTAGTGACACCCCTTCTGACTCCAAATGGTATTTGCCATCTTTATAAAACTCGGTACTTGCGCAATCCAAACCTAAATAGACATCTTTACCTGGCTCATAGCCCGCAGCAGAAATCGATTCCATAATGAGTTGAATTGCAGATTCATTTGAAGGCAAGTTTGGTGCAAATCCACCTTCATCACCCACAGTCGTCGCCAAGCCATTTTTGTGTAACGTTTTTTTCAGCTGATGAAATATCTCTGCACCGCAACGCAACGCCTCGCGGAAAGTTGGCAACCCCGCTGGAATAATCATAAACTCTTGCATATCTACCGAGTTATCTGCGTGCGCACCACCATTGATAATGTTCATCATTGGGGTTGGTAATTGCATCATGCCAGAGCCGCCCAAATAACGGTATAAAGGCAAACCGCTTTCTTCTGCCGAAGCACGAGCACAAGCCATAGACACTGCCAATATGGCATTTGCCCCTAAGCGGTCTTTGTTCTCCGTACCATCGAGTTCAATTAACGTTTTGTCAATAAACGCTTGCTCTTCAGCATCTAGGCCAATAATCGCCTCGGTAATCTCGGTATTCACATTTTCAACAGCTTGTAACACGCCTTTACCAAGATAACGGCCTTTATCGCCGTCTCGCAACTCCATTGCTTCTTTGGTTCCTGTAGAAGCGCCAGAAGGCACGGCTGCACGACCAATCACACCACTTTCAAGCAATACATCTGCTTCAATCGTTGGGTTGCCACGAGAATCCATAATTTCGCGGGCGATAATATCTACAATTGCACTCATGATTTAATCCTTAATCTATAACAAAGTTTGTTCGGCAAAACCTGCTTTTTTGACCAGTTTATCTAAATCTACCAATAAATGTAATAAGTCTTCCATTTTATTCAGTGGCCATGCGTTAGGGCCATCTGACAACGCTTTTGAAGGATCTGGGTGCGTTTCCATAAAGATGCCCGCAATACCACTTGCCACCGCTGCTCTAGCTAACACTGGCACATGCTCACGCTGCCCACCACTTTTATCACCTTGGCCTCCTGGCTGCTGCACAGAATGTGTTGCATCGAACACCACTGGACAATGCGTTTCACGCATAATGGCTAAACTGCGCATATCAGACACCAAGGTATTGTAGCCAAATGACGCACCACGCTCACACACCATAATCGTATCGGCACCGCCGTTTGCTTCTTTTGCTTTATTCACGACCTGTTTCATATCGCCAGGTGCTAAGAACTGACCTTTTTTGATATTCACAGGCTTACCGCATGTTGCCACGGCCACAATAAAATCGGTCTGCCTGCACAAAAATGCAGGCGTTTGTAACACATCGACGACTGCCGCCACTTCTGGCACCTGCTCTTCAGTATGTACATCTGTCAGTACTGGCACGCCAATTTGCGCACGGACTTCATTCAAAATCTTTAAGCCTTCTGTGATGCCAAAACCGCGAAAAGTTTTAGTCGAGCTACGGTTGGCTTTGTCATAGGACGATTTATAAATAAATGGGATGCCAACACGCGCCGCGATCTCTTTCAATTGTCCTGCAGTGTCAATTGCCATTTGTTTTGATTCAATGACGCAAGGTCCTGCAATCAAGAATAACGGGTGTTCTAGTCCTGCATCAAATCCGCATAATTTCATTTACATACCCTCTTTGTTTTTATGCGCTAACGCTGCTGACACGTACGCTTTAAATAATGGATGCCCAGCACGCGGGTTAGAAGTAAACTCTGGGTGGAACTGACACGCCACAAACCAAGGATGTACGGACGCTGGCAACTCAATCATTTCACATAGTTGTTCTGTGGGAGTGCGTGCGGAAATGACTAAACCCGCTGCTTTAAGTTGCTCTACATAGTGATTATTGACTTCGTAGCGATGGCGGTGACGCTCATTGACGATATCCCCATAAATGCTATGCGCTATCGTACCCACCTCTATTGGGCAACTTTGTGCCCCTAAACGCATCGTGCCGCCTAAATCAGAGTTTTCATCACGCACTTCTACTTGACCAGAAGCATCTTTCCACTCTGTAATTAAACCAATGAGCTTATGCTCTGCATTCGGGTTAAATTCTGTACTGTTGGCGTCTTTTAAACCGGCTACGTTACGCGCAAACTCAATCACTGCAAGCTGCATCCCTAAGCAAATACCTAAATAAGGGATTTTATTCTCACGCGCATAACGAATCGCAGTAATCTTACCTTCTGTACCCCTGACACCAAATCCACCTGGAATTAAAATAGCATCCATTGTTTTGAGCTTGTCTGTCCCTGACTTTTCAATCTCTTCACTATCAATATAGTGAATTTTTACTTTGGACTCTGTATGGATTCCCGCATGAATTAAAGCTTCCGTAAGCGATTTGTAAGATTCAGTTAAATCGACATACTTACCGACAAAGGCAATATCAATACTATGTTTTGGATTAGCGATTGCTTGTGTAATCTTATTCCATGCTGACAAATCTGCAGCTTTGGCAAGAATATTCAGCTTATGACAAACGATTTCGTCCATCATTTGATCATGTAACAACCCTGGGATTTTATAGATAGAATCGCTATCTATCGCACTAATGACTGCTTCATAAGCCACATTAGTAAATAAAGCAATTTTACGTTTTTCGTCTTCTGGTATTTCTCGTTCAGCGCGACATAACAATATATCTGGCTGAATACCAATTTCACGCAGCTCTTTCACCGAATGCTGAGTAGGCTTTGTTTTAAGTTCCCCAGCAGTAGGAATCCAAGGCAATAAGGTAAGATGCACATAACAAGCGTTGGTTTTTCCTTCTTCAAAGCCCATCTGACGAATGGCCTCAAGAAAAGGCAATGACTCAATGTCACCTACTGTACCGCCCACCTCAACAATGGCAACATCTGCACCTTCTGCACCGCGTTTAATATGCGCTTTAATCTCATCAGTAATGTGCGGAATCACTTGTACAGTTTTGCCCAAATACTCACCACGACGCTCTTTTTTAATGACGCTTTCGTAAATTTGCCCTGTAGTGAAGTTATTACGTTTGGCCATGCGGCTACTAATAAAGCGCTCATAGTGACCTAGATCTAGATCAGTTTCTGCGCCATCATCAGTGACAAATACCTCACCGTGTTGAAATGGAGACATGGTACCTGGATCCACATTAATGTAGGGATCCAGCTTAAGCATGGTGACTTTGATACCGCGCGACTCTAAAATTGCGCCAAGGCTGGCGGCCGCAATACCTTTACCTAAAGAAGAGACAACTCCGCCAGTAACGAATACATATTTGGTCATTGAGAACTTTGCGAAACATTGCAGACGGGATGAAATTTTACCGCAAAGGCAAGCTCACCACAATGAAAGCCTGAAGAAATAAAATAAAAATTGAATTTGCAAAAAAGTATTCTTATTTGTTATGGGCGCGCATGATTCTACCTTTTTCTCGCTCCCAATCACGCGCCTTTTCAGTGTCACGTTTGTCGTGCTGTTTTTTACCCTTAGCCAAACCAATTTGTAGCTTCACCCTGCCCCGCGTAAAATGCATATCTAAAGGCACCAAGGTATAACCAGCACGTTCGACCTTGCCAATCAATTTGGCAATTTCTTCGTTATGTAATAGCAATTTACGTGTACGAATAGCATCTGGTCGTATATGAGTAGAAGCTGCGCCTAAAGGCGTCACATGGCAACCAATGAGATAAATCTCACCTCGCATAATGACGACGTAGGCCTCTTTAAGGTTAATGCGATTATCTCTAATCGCCTTAACTTCCCAGCCTTCAAGAACAATGCCAGCCTCATATTTTTCTTCGATAAAATAATCAAAAAAGGCTTTTTTATTTTGGGCGATACTCATAAACCTGATATTTATTGGCGAATGACTTAAAATAGCATTTTACTCTATTACGCTTTATAGCATGGCACAAGTTGAAAAAACGGTTCTGGTAATGCACTCATGTGCCCAGATGTTTAATCTGGTAGATGCTGTTGAAGATTACCCAAAGTTTTTACCATGGTGCGGTGGAACAAATTTGCATGAGCGCACTGAAACCAGCACGCGCGCTACTTTACATATCAATTACCACGGCATTAAACAGCATTTTACAACGCATAATACCAAACAATTCCCGCACGTCATGCACATTAAGCTCGCAGATGGTCCATTTAAACATTTAGAAGGTCACTGGCATTTTATTGAATTACGCGCAGATGCCTGTAAAATTGAGTTTAAATTAAACTATGAATTTTCTAATAGCTTATTAGAAAAAATGATTTCACCAGTATTTAGTCATATCGCCGACACTTTTGTGGATCATTTTGTCACGTATGCAGATAAAATATATGCTTGAACTTTCACTCTTTAGGAATCATTTTGGAACAGACATCGCTTGAGCATCAGCCCAAAGAAATGATGGTAGAGGTAGCTTATGCCCTGCCTCATCAACAACTCATCATTCCCATTAAAGTCAACACCGACTGCACTGTGGAAGAAGCGGTTAAAAAATCTGGGATATTAGACAAATTTACCGAGATTGACTTAAGCCAAAATCAACTTGGTGTATTTGGCAAACTGACGCGCCGGGATAGTACACTTAAACCAATGGATCGCGTTGAAATTTACAGGCCGCTCATCGCCGACCCCAAAGAGATTAGACGTCAGCGCGCTGCCGATGGAAAAATCATGAAAAAAGGCGGTGGAGACGCACCGCCTGACGAATCATAGTCAATGTGCTCAAGTTATGAGCAGTATTGACTAATCTCTTGTTGTGCTTTGGCAGCACCTTCTGCCAAGCCCTTGTCATCCATATACTCGCGCTCGCCTTTTTCATTCGTGCGATATACGCGCCCACCTTGACTGTATGATTGGTAGTTTGCCTTAGCCGCAGCACAGTTCAATGCTTTTTGTTTTGCTTCCGCCTCTTTTACCGCATTATTCTTCTTTTCAATTTCTTCCATTTGCCGACGTTTTTTTTCTACGTCCTGCGCTATGACCGCTCCATTAGGTGATTCTGCTTTATCAGTAACTTTTTCTGTTGATGATGCCGATGGATTGGCAGGTGAACCAGACGGTGCTGACACTTTTGCTGGGGCTGCTGACACCGTAGGATTGGCAGTAGGAAATTTAGTAGCTTTTTTACCAATAATTTCTATCGTTTTGACGCCGTAGGGCGGAGGCGTATCGGTATAACGCAACACACCATCTTTATCTTTCCATTTGTAAATATCCGCACTAGCCGCTACTGGCATTAGTGTGAGTGCAATCATCGTGCCGACAAAGAGCTTGTTAATGTTCATCATTGATTCCTATCATTCATTTTGAATAGACTTAAGCAGTTACTATGCCAAAAACGCTTCCAAGCGCGATTCAGTTTACTTTAAAAACACAACAAGCCCAATTAAATACAACAATCTCTCCACAAAAATAACGTTGAACTTTGAATAAGTGTTGCAAATCGGTATAATTTCGTTTTGGAGATTAAGGATTTAACATGCGTTTGTTGCAACAAGCCCTGACCTTTGATGACGTATTATTGGTTCCCGCTCATTCTACTGTTATGCCACGAGATGTAGACTTAAGCACTCAACTCACTCGTAAAATCAAACTCAACTTACCAATAGTGTCTGCAGCCATGGACACTGTCACTGAAGCGCGTCTTGCCATAGCGCTCGCGCAAGCAGGTGGCATGGGCATTATTCACAAAAATATGAGCATAGAGATGCAAGCTTCTCGTGTATCGCGTGTGAAACGTTTTGAGTCGGGCGTGGTCATTGACCCTGTCACAATTCACCCGCAGATGAGTGTGCGTGATGTCATTGCATTAACGCGCCAACATAAAATCTCAGGCTTGCCTGTAGTACAAGATGGCAAGGTAGTCGGCATTGTGACCAACCGTGACCTACGTTTTGAAACTAACTTGGATCAACCCGCTTATAACATCATGACACCGCAAGAGCGCTTAGTCACAGTGAGCGAGGGCGCGAGCCGCGAAGAAGTCATGGGCTTGTTGCATAAACATCGATTGGAACGCTTGCTCGTTATTGGTAATGACTTTGAGCTTAAAGGGCTAATCACAGTTAAAGACATACAAAAATCTTCTGATTTTCCACTGGCTTGTAAAGATAACAAAGGTCGTCTAAGAGTTGGTGCAGCGGTAGGTGTAGGCGATGGTACAGACGAACGCATTGCAGCGTTAGTTGAAGCTGGTGTAGATGCGATTGTGGTAGACACCGCGCATGGACACTCACAAGGCGTGCTAGATCGCGTTAAGTGGGCTAAAACGCATTTCCCTAACCTGCAAGTCATTGGCGGTAACATCGCCACCGCCTCAGCCGCACTGGCATTGGTAGATCACGGCGCTGACTGTGTCAAAGTCGGCATCGGTCCTGGTTCTATTTGTACCACACGTATTGTTGCAGGAGTAGGTGTCCCACAAATCACCGCTATCAGCAATGTAGCAGAAGCATTAGCTAAAACTGATGTCCCATTTATTGCCGACGGAGGCATTCGTTACTCAGGGGACATTTCAAAAGCCATCGCCGCAGGGGCGCACTCAGTGATGCTAGGTGGCATGTTCGCAGGCACTGAAGAAGCACCTGGCGAGGTTGAACTATTTCAAGGTCGCTCTTATAAATCATACCGTGGTATGGGCTCTGTCGGTGCGATGCAAAAAGGTTCTAGTGACCGCTACTTTCAGGACAACGAAGGTAATGCAGACAAGCTAGTTCCAGAAGGGATTGAAGGTCGTGTGCCCTATAAAGGCAGCGTACTTGCCGTGATTCACCAATTGATGGGCGGGTTGCGCGCCTCAATGGGCTATGTAGGCTGTAGTACTATTAAAGAAATGCGCAGCAAAGCGGAGTTTGTGCAGATCACATCAGCAGGCATACGTGAATCGCATGTGCATGATGTACAAATTACTAAAGAAGCTCCTAACTATCACATTGATTAACCTAACACGTTAAGACTAGGGCAAGCTGCTATCTATAGAGCCGTTTGCCCTTTTATATTTTATTCATGGCGCTCAATATGTCTCACTCAAAAATACTGATATTAGATTTTGGCTCTCAAGTCACACAACTCATTGCCCGCCGTGTGCGCGAGGCACATGTCTATTGTGAGATTCACCCTTGTGATGTCTCTGATGACTTTGTAAAAGGCTTTGGTGCAGATGGCATTATCCTCTCTGGTAGCCACGCCAGCGTTTATGAGGAAGAGACTGACAAAGCGCCACAAGCCGTATTTGAGTTAGGTGTACCAGTATTAGGCATTTGCTACGGTATGCAAACCATGGCACAGCAACTCGGTGGTAAGGTTGAAGCTGGAACTAAGCGCGAATTTGGTTATGCGCAAGTGCGTGCACGTGGCCATTCTGCGCTATTCCGTGATATTCAAGATGCCACCAATGCAGAAGGTCATGGTTTGATTGATGTTTGGATGAGCCATGGCGACAAAGTAACTGAGTTACCAGCGGGCTTTAAAGTCATTGGCAGTAATGACACTTCGCCTATTGCAGCGATGGCAGATGAAACACGCCAGTTTTACGCCGTGCAATTCCACCCAGAAGTCACACACACCAAGCAAGGCCAAGCTATGCTTGAGCGCTTTGTGTTAGAAATCTGTGGAGCAAAGCCTGATTGGATTATGGGCGACTACATTACTGAAGCCGTGGCTAAAATCAAAGCCCAAGTCGGCGATGAAGAAGTCATTCTAGGCCTCTCTGGCGGTGTAGATTCTAGCGTCGCCGCTGCCTTAATCCACCGCGCCATCGGCGACCAACTCACCTGCGTATTTGTAGACCACGGCTTACTGCGCCTGAACGAAGGCGACATGGTGATGGACATGTTTGCAGGTCGCTTGCATGCCAAAGTCATCCGCGTCGATGCCACTGCGCAATTTATGAGTAAACTTGCAGGGGTAAGCGATCCCGAAGCTAAACGCAAAATCATCGGTGGTGAGTTTGTAGAAGTGTTCAAAGCAGAGGCAGCCAAGCTCAAGGCTGGCGATGCTGGTCACAAGGGCGCTGCTTTTCTGGCACAAGGTACAATTTACCCAGATGTAATTGAATCTGGCGGTGCAAAATCGAAAAAAGCAGTGACGATCAAAAGCCACCACAATGTCGGCGGCTTGCCAGAGCAGTTAGGATTGAAACTATTAGAACCACTGCGCGACTTATTTAAAGACGAAGTGCGTGAACTCGGCGTAGCACTTGGCTTACCTAAAGACATGGTCTACCGCCACCCATTCCCAGGACCTGGCTTGGGGGTGCGCATTTTGGGCGAAGTCAAACGTGAATACGCCCTACTCTTGCAACGCGCCGATGCAATTTTTATTGAAGAGTTGCACAATGCCACTTGTGAAAAAACAGGAAAAACCTGGTACGACCTCACCAGCCAAGCGTTTACTGTATTCTTGCCAGTTAAGTCAGTCGGCGTGATGGGCGATGGCCGCACTTATGATTACGTCGTTGCCCTTCGTGCCGTGGTGACCAGTGACTTTATGACCGCACATTGGGCGGAGTTGCCTTACAGTCTGCTCGGAAAAGTTTCCAATCGCATTATCAATGAAGTGCGTGGTATTAACCGTGTGGTATACGACATTTCGGGCAAGCCTCCCGCTACGATAGAGTGGGAGTAGCATTCTGCCATGCCCATTGAGTTCTTACTGTTCGGCTTAACCTTGCTAGGAGTCGCACTATTACACCGCTACACCTTACAAGTTTCTGCTGCTGGCTTTATCACTATTAGTCTATACAAACTACTATTTAGTGAGTTTAAAACAGGTACTGGTTTAAGCGGCTTTACGCAACACCTCACCCATGAATGGGTGTTGTTGATCAACTTGCTTTGCTTACTTACTGGTTTTGCGCTACTTGCAAGGCATTTTGAAAAAAGTCATATTCCAGTCATTTTACCCAAATACTTGCCTAATGACTGGAAAGGCGGTTTTGTACTACTCATCATCGTATTTGTACTCTCTAGTTTTTTGGATAATATTGCTGCAGCGCTGATAGGTGGCACGATGGCGCATCAACTCTATAAGGCTAAATTACATATAGGCTTTTTAGCAGCTATTGTCGCTGCGTCCAACGCTGGTGGTGCTGGTTCAGTCGTTGGCGATACCACTACCACTATGATGTGGATTGCAGGAATATCGCCTTTACAAGTATTACATGCCTATATCGCTGCAGGAGTTGCGCTTCTCATATTTGGTGTGATTGCTGCACACCAACAACATGCGTACTCCCCAATCTTAAAATCAAGTCACGCGCATGTGCTTGTAGACGGCATACGCGTGATGATTGTCATTGCCATGTTAGTCTCAGCACTAGGCGTTAACTTTTATATTAATGCTTATCATACTGAGCTGGCAGACGCATTTCCTTGGATAGGTGCGGCATTATGGGCTGCAATTGGTTTAACCACATTCGTTAGAAGACACGATTGGGAAGTCTTACCAGAAACCTTTAAAGGCACTATGTTTTTACTGTTTTTGGTCTTATCTGCGTCGATGATGCCCGTTGAAAAGCTACCTGAAGCCTCTTGGCAAAGCACATTAGCGATAGGCTTTGTTTCAGCATTTTTTGATAACATACCATTGACGGCACTTGCGATTAACCAAGGGAGCTACGATTGGGGTTTACTGGCTTACGCAGTAGGATTTGGTGGCTCTATGTTATGGTTTGGCTCAAGTGCGGGCGTTGCTTTAGCCAATATGTTTCCAGAAGTCCGCTCCACTAAAGAATGGTTGCGCCAAGGCTGGCACATCATAGTCGCCTATCTTGCTGGTTTTACCGTATTACTTGGTGTCTTAGGCTGGCATCCAGAAAACCCTCATCGCCATATGCCAAGCGAAAGTCTGAAAGTGACGGTGCCAAGATGAGTCGAGGATTTGTGAAGGAAGATGATTTAGAGCTTGCTGGTACTGATATTCCAGAGCATCCAGTTAGCTCGTTACCAAACTATGTCACGCCATCTGGTTTAGCTCAGTTACAAAATCAGGCAGAGGCGCTGGCACAAGAGTATCAACATCTTGTAGCACGCAAAGAAGACCCTGTGATTAGCCAACGCTTAGCGGTTGCTGAACGTGAGGCGCGCTACATTGAAGCGCGCTTGGAGAGCGCAATTCTAGTGGAACCTGCACTACAAGACAAAGAAACTGTGCTATTTGGGGCGCAAGTTAAAGTAGAAGACGAGGAAGGCAATCATCATACTTTCATCATTGTAGGTGAAGATGAAGCCAATATTGCGGAGAACAAGGTAAGTTATGTCTCTCCCATTGCAAAAGCAATCATCGGCAAAAAAGTTGGTGATAGCGCCATTTGGCAACGCCCTGTCGGTAATATGCAATTAGAAATTTTAGAGATTCTGTATTAAAACAATTTAACCTATTAATTATTTAGAGAAATTATGTTAATCGCAAACAATATCACCATGCAGTTTGGCGCAAAGCCGCTATTTGAAAATGTCTCCGTCAAGTTTGGTGACGGCAACCGCTACGGTCTCATTGGCGCAAATGGTTGCGGCAAGTCCACTTTCATGAAAATTTTAGCAGGCGTGTTAACGCCCTCGTCTGGTAACGTAGCGCTTGATAACCATGAGCGTATGGCTTTTCTACGGCAAGATCAATTTGCTTATGAAGATCAACGCGTGTTAGACGTCGTCATGATGGGGCATGAGGAAATGTGGAAAGCCATGCAAGAACGTGATGCGATCTACGCTAACCTAGAAGCGACAGAAGATGACTATATGCGCGCCGCAGAATTGGAAGGCGTGTTTGCTGAATATGACGGCTATACCGCTGAAGCGCGTGCGGGGGAGCTGTTATTAGGGGTTGGCATCCCGATTGAACAACACAATGGCCCGATGAGTGCTGTTGCACCTGGCTGGAAATTACGGGTGTTGCTTGTGCAAGCCCTATTTGCCAACCCAGATGTCTTGCTACTTGACGAACCAACGAATAACTTGGATATCAATACAATTCGCTGGTTAGAAGATGTTGTGAACAATCGTGACTGTACGATGATTATTATCTCGCATGACAGACACTTTTTAAACCAAGTCTGTACGCATACCTGCGACATGGATTATGGCAAAATTACATCGTATCCTGGCAACTACGACGACTACATGGAAGCCAGTACCGCGGCACGTGCGCAGCAAGCCAAAGATAATGCCAAAGCCAAACAACAAATTGCCGACTTACAAGACTTCGTACGTCGATTCTCAGCCAACGCTTCCAAGGCAAAACAAGCCACAAGCCGCGCCAAACAAATTGATAAGATCAAGATTGAAGAATTTAAGCCTTCTAGCCGTCAATATCCATTCATTCGCTTTGACTTTGATGACAAAGACAAGCTGCACCGTAATGCAGTTGAGCTTAAAAAGCTCAGCCATGGTTTTGATAAACCATTGTTTAATGACATCGATTTAATATTCGAGGCAGGCGAAAAAGTTGCCATCATTGGCGAAAACGGGATTGGTAAAACCACTTTTCTACGCTGTTTAGCAGGCGATTTACAGCCCAAACATGGCGAAGTGAAATGGGCAGAAAAAGCGAATATTGGGTACTTTGCACAGGATCACGAGTACGAGTTTGAAAATGGTGAAGATTTGTTTGAGTGGATGACGCTTTGCCGTCAACCCAGCGATGATGACCAAGTAGTACGCAGTATGTTGGGGCGCTTGTTATTTTCAGGAGACGATACCAAAAAATCTGTCAAAGTACTGTCTGGTGGTGAAAAAGGTCGCATGCTGTATGGCAAACTCATGCTCGCTAAAACCAATGTACTTTTAATGGATGAACCCACTAACCATATGGACATGGAATCCATCGAAGCACTCAACACCGCGTTGGACAAATACAAAGGGACATTATTTTTTGTGAGTCATGACCGTGAATTTGTAAGTTCGATTGCCACACGTATATTAGAAATTAAATCTGACCGCATCATCGATTACACTGGTAATTATGAAGACTACCTCGTGAGTCAGGGTGTTGAATAATATAAAACAAACCCTAGCCACCGCTGGGGTTTGTTTTTTTAAATCAATGACCTTGCAACAAAACTCCCTGTATTCATCACCATTTAAAACCTAAAATATCCCAGCCTTTCTGCAAAGGCTTTTGATCCACTCACCCATTATTTATATAATTAATAGTTATATAAATATTAATACAAAGTATTTTTAATTATTAAATTGCTTTGTTAGAGTACGCATATTCTTTGAAAACGTGTACAAAAAAATGAGCCTCGCCAAATCAAATGTATTGACTGAATCCGATAGCGAAGTACTAAAAGCCATTGCGCATGCCATTGCTTTAGTGCAACAGCAAACAGGTTATGGCTCTATTGAAATAACCGTACATGATGGCCGTGTGACACAAATTGAACGTAGAGAAAAAGTACGTTTTGAACACAAGACGAGCCTTTCAAAAAAATAACCATTAAAAAGCTACCCGTTAACAGGAGCTAAACAATTAAATTTATAAAACTCTGACCAGACTACTGGAAGAAGAATATGGAGTTTTATGATGCAATATAAAAAAATAGTAGCTGCTTTATCCTTAATCGGGTTTACGTCCACCCCTACACTTGTCTATGCAAATGACAGTACAGAATTAGAAGAACTAAGAGCATTAGTGCAGGAGTTAGATCAAAAAGTAAAAATTCTAGCCCGTAAAGGCGAAGTGGCGGAAGAGGATGCCGCCAATAGCAAAAAATCTGCACCTGTGGTCAAGGCTAGCGAAAAAGGCTTTGGCCTAGAGTCTGCCGATGGTAAAAACGTTATTAAACTACGCGGATTATTGCAAGCAGACTATCGCTCATTTCAAGATGGTGCAAATGATGTGAGAGCGAGGACAGATGCACGTGCTGGCAAACTTGATGCCAATGGATTTCATGAGGCCAATGATACTGCACTGCTGCGTCGTGTCCGCCCGACCATTGAAGGTACCGTGCTAGGCAAGTATGACTTCCGCTTTACACCAGAGTTTGCAGGGGGTAGCGCCTCTGTAGTAGATGCGTATTTAGACGCTCGCTTAAGCCCAGCATTTAAAATTCGTGCTGGTAAATATAAACCATTTGTGGGACTCGAGCGATTACAAAGTGGCGCCGATATTAAGTTTGTAGAACGCAGCTACGTCACCAATGCCATTTTACCTAATCGTGATGTGGGCATTTCTGTTTATGGCGATATTCTTAGCGATAGGCTCAACTACGCATTTGGTATCAATAACGGCGTAGTGGACGGTGGCAATGCGAGTGGCGCTGCTGAGTTTGATAATAATATAGAATTCACTGCGCGCTTATTTGCTACTCCATTCAAAAACGAAGTCAATGCGTTGGCTGGCTTGGGATTCGGTATTGCGGGCACCTTCACCGATATTGATGGTGAGAAGAATTTAAACTTTACAGATACAAGTGCTGCTGATGCTACTAGAAATGGTTTGCCTAGCTATCTCACCAATGGTCAGCAAACATTCTTCCGCTATGGTTCTGGAATAGTTGCAGACGGAAAACGTATTCGCATCGCCCCACAAGCAAACTACTATTATGGGCCATTAGGATTCACGGCGGAGTATGCAAGAGTGAGTCAAGATGTAAGTAAAGCGGTAGAAGGCTCACCTGCTGGCGGTGGAGCTGCAGTCAATGAATTTATTGTAAATGGCACCAACAAAACATTAAAACATGATGCATGGGAAATTTCCGCAACTTATTTAATTACAGGTGAAGACGCATCATTTAGAGGTGTTAAACCCAAAAATGATTTTGATTTAGACAAAGGCGGCTGGGGGGCGTGGGAACTGGTTGCACGCTACAGCGAAATCAATTTAGATGAAGACACGTTCAAAAACCAACTTGGGCAATATGTTGCAGACTTTGGGTCTGTGACTGCTGCAAATGCGGTCACTTCAGGCACAACGCTCGCGTACTCTGATTTAACTAAAAGTGCAAAATCAGCCCATTCTTGGGTAGCTGGTGTGAACTGGTATTTAAATCAGAATGCAAAAATCCAACTCAATTATTCGCATACGAAATTTGATGGCGGTGCAAGTATTGGCAATCAGAACTTGAATGCCACTGGATCCAACTTCAATGCAATTATTAAGGATCGTGAGAGCGAAGATGCGCTTCTCGCTCGTCTCCAAGTTGCATTCTGATAACGAAAGTGTAAACCCTTCGTTAAGAAATTTAGCGAAGGGATTTGATTAAAAGAGCTAAGACATGGATTGTTGTTGTTAAAACATAAAACACAATGAATATATTAAACAAAACGATTAAAGGAATTACCAATGAATAAAACATTACTCACAATCGCAGTAAGTGCCTTTGCACTAAATCTTGCATTGACTTCAGTTTCATTTGCAAAAGAAGTCACATTACTCAATGTCTCCTACGACCCAACACGTGAATTTTATGTAGACTATAACGTTGCATTTAATAAGTACTGGCAGTCTAAAACAGGCGATACCGTAAAAATAAGTCAATCACACAGTGGTTCAGGTAAACAAGCCCGTGCAGTCATTGATGGTTTGGAGGCAGACGTTGCTACACTTGCCTTGGCCTACGATGTTGATCAGCTCTATGAGAAAGGCAAGCTCATTCCTGTAGATTGGCAAAAGCGCCTTCAGCATAACAGCTCACCCTACACTTCAACCATTGTATTCCTTGTGCGCAAGGGCAATCCCAAAAAAATCAAGGATTGGAATGATATCGTCAAACCAGGCATTTCAGTGATTACACCCAATCCCAAGACATCAGGAGGCGCGCGCTGGAATTACCTTGCTGCTTGGGCTTACGCTCTGAAGCAGAACAATAATGATGAGACAAAAGCCAAAGAATTCGTTGGCAAACTCTATAAAAATGTACCCGTATTAGATAGTGGTGCACGTGGATCAACCACTACTTTTGTAGAGCGCAGTATTGGCGATGTCTTGCTGGCTTGGGAAAACGAAGCTTTCCTAGCGCAAAAAGAGTTAGGGGTTGGTAAATTTGAAATTATCGTCCCTTCGCTCTCTATCTTGGCAGAGCCACCAGTGACAGTTGTAGACAAATTTGCTAAAAAGCATGGTAATGAAGCTGTCGCTAAAGCTTATTTAGAGTATTTATATTCAGATGAAGCGCAAGACCTCATTGGTAAAAACTACTATCGCCCCACATCAGAAGTTGCCATTAAAAAATACGAATCACAATTTCCAAAACTCAATTTAGTTAAAATTGACGATGTGTTTGGTGGCTGGACCAAGGCACAAAAAACACACTTTTCTGACGGTGGCGTGTTTGACCAAATCTATCATAAGTAATCTTTAAAAATGCGCGTTATTCAATACATTTCAAACACCCAATTACTGGGGCTTACGCCCAAGCATATACAAGGAGAAACAGTCATGGCTTTAGTAGCAGTTAATGTAAGAAACCAATTACGTGAAAAAGTAAAAGAGATTTTATGGGGCGATGTAGTCTCAGAAGTTGAAGTTGAAACTTCCTCTGGCATTATCACTTCTGTGATTACCACAAGATCAGTCAAAGAGCTGGCTTTAGAAAAAGGCTCAGAAGTACTCGCTTTAGTTAAAGCAACAGATGTTGCACTGGCTAAATTTTAATTAATTCAACATAGCTAATCGCCAGTTGAATATTTGGAATTCAGCTGGCTCAATCCTCACTTTTTATGAAAAATAATCCGAACAAAAAATTATTACCGGGCTTCAATTTATCACTGGGGTTCACATTGCTGTATCTAAGCCTTATCGTACTAATTCCATTGTCTGCCATCTTTTTTAAGACATTTACCTTAAGTTGGAATGACTTTTGGCAGGCTGTGGCATCTCCACGCGTCGTCGCCTCTTACAAGCTCACATTTGGCGCGTCTTTAATTGGTGCACTCATTAATGTGGTATTTGGTCTGCTCACCGCATGGGTACTGACGCGTTATGACTTTTTTGGCAAAAAAGTGATAGATGCTTTTGTCGACTTCCCATTTGCATTACCGACTGCAGTTGCCGGTATTGCGCTTTCTGCGATTTACTCCGTTAATGGCTGGATAGGTAGTTTATTAGACCCTCTTGGAATCAAAGTTGCCTATACCCCACTAGGTGTAGTGGTGGCATTAACTTTTATCGGCTTGCCTTTTGTCGTGCGTACTGTACAGCCTGTACTAGAGGATTTAAGTGCGGAAGCAGAGGAAGCGGCGGCGAGCTTAGGCGCACATCGCTGGCAAGTGTTTTATAAAATCATTTTGCCTGCCATCTGGCCAGCGTTGATTACAGGCTTTGCCTTAGCATTTGCACGTGCTGTTGGCGAATACGGTTCCGTGATATTTATTGCAGGCAATATGCCCATGGTATCAGAAATCACACCTCTGATTATTATTACCAAACTGGAGCAATACGATTACGCAGGAGCAACAGCCGTTGCTTCAGTCATGCTGGTGATTTCATTTATTTTGTTATTTGCCATCAACGGTTTTCAGTGGTGGTCCAATCGCAAATTCGGGCACCTGAAATAGCCTAGCTTAACGTAAAGAATTAGAGAGTTATAAGGAACACCATGTCTGCCATCGTTTCGCAATATACAAAATATAACCATAGGGTCGCGCAAAGCCGCGCCACTTCTGAATCACCTTGGGTGCGATGCACCCTGATTTTCATTACCTTATTATTTTTAAGCTTATTTTTATTTATCCCACTGGCTGCTGTATTTACAGAGGCGTTAAGAAAAGGGATCGACACCTATTTTGCTGCTATTACTGAGGCCGACGCCCTTGCAGCAATCAAATTAACGCTCATTGCAACAGGGATTGCTGTACCGCTCAACCTCATTTTTGGCGTAGCCGCAGCATGGGCAATCGCCAAGTTTGAATTTAAAGGTAAAAGCTTTTTAATCACGTTAATCGACCTGCCATTTGCTGTTTCTCCCGTCATTGCTGGATTGATTTATGTGCTGATCTTCGGGTTACAAGGCTGGTTTGGAGAGTGGCTATCTGAACACGACTTAAAAGTAGTTTTTGCGATACCAGGCATTGTATTGGCCACGATATTTGTCACCTTTCCATTTGTAGCAAGAGAGCTTATCCCCTTAATGCAAGCGCAAGGCAAAGAAGAGGAAGAAGCCGCGCTGGTATTAGGCGCGTCAGGCTGGCAAATGTTTTGGCGCGTGACATTACCAAATATTAAATGGGGATTGTTATATGGTGTCATCCTTTGTAATGCTCGAGCAATGGGCGAGTTTGGCGCGGTCTCGGTAGTGTCTGGTCATATCCGTGGATTAACCAACACCATGCCGTTGCATGTTGAAATTTTATATAACGAATACAACTATGCAGCCGCGTTTGCAGTGGCATCGCTACTTGCTTTACTAGCGCTACTCACCTTAGCACTTAAAAGCTATGTGGAGTGGCAATCCGCCAAAAATGCGGCAGACATCGAAAATGAAACTAAAGATTAAGCCTTAGGAAATCACCATGAGCATTGAAATAAAAAATATTAAACGTAATTTTGGTAGCTTTAGCGCATTAAATGATGTGTCGCTCAATGTACCCACAGGCGAACTCGTTGCTCTACTTGGCCCATCAGGCTGCGGGAAAACGACTTTATTACGCATTATTGCTGGACTGGAAACGCCAGACTCTGGCAGCATCCACTTTTATGGTGAGGATGCAACAGAACGGAATGTGCGTGACCGCCAGGTTGGCTTTGTGTTTCAGCATTACGCATTGTTCCGCCATATGACCGTATTTGAAAATGTAGCATTTGGACTTCGTGTACGCCCCAAACACACCAGACCCAATGAGGCAGAAATCAAACGCCGCGTGCACGAATTGCTAAACCTAGTACAACTCGACTGGCTAGCTGACCGCTATCCACCCCAGCTTTCTGGCGGCCAACGTCAACGTATTGCCTTAGCGCGCGCACTAGCCGTAGAGCCTAAAGTGTTACTACTTGATGAGCCATTTGGTGCATTAGATGCCAAAGTACGTAAGGACTTACGTCGTTGGTTACGTCGCTTGCATGATGAGCTTCATATCACCAGCGTGTTTGTGACACACGATCAAGAAGAAGCATTAGAAGTGGCTGATCGCATTGTAGTCATGAATAAAGGTATGGTCGAGCAGATCGGTAGCCCCCAAGAGGTATACGACCATCCTGCATCACCATTTGTATATCAGTTTTTGGGAAACGTTAACTTACTGCAAAGTCGCGTTAATGCTGGCTACGCAAAGATTGGTGACATCGAAATTCCTATTAATGATCATTTAGATGCACAAGACACTTCTGCCTCCGCCTATATCAGGCCACATGATATTGAAGTACTACGCATCGCTGATGAAAAAACCAGCTTCAAAGGAAAAATTAATTATATACACGCTGTAGGATCCACTGTACATTTGGAGTTAGAGCGTGTCGATACAAAAACATTGATAGAAGTTGAACTCTCGCGCGAGCGGTTTAATGCTTTAAAATTAGTACAAGGTGAAACCGTATATTTAAAACCCAATCACTTGCGAATTTTCTTACAAAACGCGCACTAAAAAAGCCGCTTTAAGCGGCTTTTTTATTACTCTTTTGAAGCACGTTTACGTTCGTGCTCAAGTAAGTAACGTTTACGGATACGTATGTTTTTAGGCGTAATTTCCACCAATTCGTCATCATCAATAAACTCTACTGCGCTCTCTAATGTCATCGCAACTGGCGGTATTAAACGTACAGCTTCGTCGGTACCAGAGGCGCGCACATTGGTGAGTTGTTTGCCTTTAATTGGGTTCACAATCAAGTCGTTATCGCGACTGTGAATACCAATCACCATACCTTCATATAACTTATCGCCTGGTACAGAGAACATTTTACCGCGGTCTTGCAACTTCCATAAGGCATAAGCGACCGCTTCACCTTGCTCTGCTGAAATGAGCACTCCATTACGACGACCTGGCATATCTGCTTTAACAGGTGCATATTCATCAAAAATATGTGCCATCAAACCAGTACCACGTGTCAGCGTTAAGAACTCACCTTGAAAGCCAATCAAACCACGCGCTGGAATTTTATATTCCAAACGGGTACGGCCATTACCATCTGATTCCATATTTTGCATTTCACCACGGCGGCGACCCAACTCCTCCATCACCGCACCTTGGTTTTCATCTTCTACGTCCACAGTAAGTACTTCGTAAGGCTCACATTTTTCACCATTAATCTCACGGTAGACCACACGTGGCTTACCCACCGCCATTTCAAAGCCTTCACGACGCATATTTTCTAAAAGAATGGTCAAATGTAACTCACCGCGACCTGACACACGGAACACATCTGTATCTTCGGTATCTTCTACACGCAAGGCCACATTGACTAGCAGTTCTTTAGTGAGACGATCCTTAATTTGGCGTGAAGTCACAAACTTACCTTCTGTGCCAGCTAATGGCGATGTGTTTACCATAAAGTCCATGGTCAAGGTTGGCTCATCTACGCCTAAATGCGGTAAACCAACTGGTTTGTCACGGTCACAAATGGTGAAGCCAATACCAATATCATCCAAACCAGAAATAATAACGATGTCACCCGCTTCAGCTTCTTCTACAGGTACGCGCTCTAAACCTTGAAAACCTAATACTTGATTAATACGGCCTTGCGCAACTTGTTCATTTTCACGCATCACGGCCACGACTTGACCAGGCTTGATACGGCCATTGCGCACACGGCCTACACCTAAACGACCAGTATACGTAGAGTAATCCAGCGCTGAGATTTGCAGTTGCAATGGCGCATCACTATCACCAGCAGGTGGCTCCACATGACTTAAAATGGTCTCAAATAGAGGGCGCATGGTATCACTAGGCTTGTTCATGTCTAGCGTTGCATAGCCATTCAGTGCAGATGCATATACCACAGGAAAATCTAATTGCTCATCGGTAGCACCTAAGTTGGCAAACAAATCAAATGTATGATTGATCACCCAATCTGTACGCGCGCCTGGGCGGTCAACCTTATTAATGACTACGATTGGCTTTAAGCCAAGTGCCAAGGCCTTTTTAGTCACAAAGCGAGTTTGTGGCATGGGACCTTCTACTGCATCCACCAACAACACCACACCATCCACCATCCCTAATACGCGCTCAACCTCGCCGCCAAAGTCGGCATGGCCTGGGGTATCCACAATATTAATATGTGTGCCTTCAAAATTCACAGCAGTATTTTTGGCCAAGATAGTAATACCACGTTCTTTTTCAAGATCATTACTATCCATGACACGCTCCGTCACCGCTTGATGCGAAGCGAACGTACCTGCTTGTTGTAAAAGTTTATCGACCATTGTGGTTTTACCGTGGTCAACGTGAGCAATAATTGCGATATTTCTGAGATTGCGAGCCATGAGAACTGCCAATTGTTTGGAAGGGCGCGATTTTAACACATTTATGATGAAACGGATTTGACAACTTGAATTTTAATTTGACATTTAAATTGAAATGGTTATACTGCGCACAACTTAAAACTTATCAAGCAATTTTGACTTAGGTTTTAGACTCATTGCCCTGACCCAATAGCTACTCGTGAAATATTGAAGTAGCAATCTTTTAGATAACAACTTATCTATCTTTTACTGGTTAGCGGCTATGCCCGTGCGCTGGTAAAAAGCATCTTAATTTTGCTGCTTAATGCGTGTTTAGCTTAGAATATCTAGCTGAATGTGTTTTGCTGTTTAGCTTTGCTCGCGCCCTTTTTTGTTTTTTATTAGAAAGGGACATATTTTGTCTTTTGAATCATTAAATCTAGACCCAACCATTTTACGTGCTGTATTAGAAGCTGGCTACGACACGCCAACCGCCATTCAGGCACAAGCGATTCCACCTGCGTTAGAAGGCCGTGATATTATGGCTTCTGCCCAAACAGGCACAGGCAAAACAGCTGCATTTACCTTGCCAGCACTTAATTTATTAGCAACCCCACACCCGCTCAAAAGCCGTGGCCCACGCATTTTAGTATTGACTCCAACGCGCGAGCTTGCTGCACAAGTTAACGAAGCAGCGCGCAAATACGGCAAATATATCCGAGCACGTACCGTCAGCATCGTGGGTGGCATGCCATACCCACTACAAAACAAACTGCTCTCACAGCCTTTAGACATTTTGGTCGCTACGCCAGGTCGTTTTATTGACCATATGGAACGTGGCCGTATTGATCTAAGCCGTTTACAGATGTTAGTGCTGGACGAGGCTGATCGCATGTTAGATATGGGCTTTATGCCAGATGTAGAGCGTATTTGCGAAGCATTACCTAAAGAACGCCAAACACTGCTATTCTCAGCTACGCTTGATGGCATTATGCACATCGGCAAACAGTTTTTAAATAATCCACTCACGATTCAAGTGGCTGGTCAAAAAGAAAAACATGCCAATATCGAGCAACGTTTACACTTTGTAGATGATATGAATCATAAAAACAAACTGCTTGAGCATCTTTTAATTGCACCAGAAGTAAACCAAGCCATTATTTTCACCAGTACCAAACGTCATGCTGATTTGTTAGCAGAAGACTTATATGCTGCAGGCCACAAAACAGCGGCGCTACACGGCGACATGACACAAAGCGCGCGTAACCGCACATTAACCAAATTACGCCATGGTGATGTTAAAGTGTTGGTAGCGACTGATGTCGCTGCGCGTGGTATTGATGTCCAAGGTATTTCACACGTCATTAATTACGATTTACCTAAGTTTGCCGAGGATTACGTGCACCGTATTGGTCGTACAGGCCGTGCCAATAACACGGGTATAGCCATCTCATTCGCGTCTAACGTAGACCGTCATTTACTACGCAAAATTGAACAATATACAGGTCAAAAACTAGAAGCTGCCGTTATTGCTGGCTTTGAACCAAAACGCCCCATGAAAACAGAAGCGCCCGCTGGCAAACGTGGTCGCAACAGCGATAGAAGCAGTGCGCATAAACCAGGTGCACGTGGTGGTTATCAATCACGTGATAACGCACGTGGCAGTAGCTTTGGTGACCGCGTGATGAGCGATCGTGGCGCTGCCAGACCAGCTCCGCGTAGTCGCGATGCTGAAGCACCAAATGCAGATACAAGGCCGCGTGGTGAAGTGAATGGTAACAGTAAAAGTTACAACAAAGATACGGATTTTCAATTTGCACGTGCGTTAAGCCAAGAGTTTGGCGGTCGCGGTCGTCAAGATAGGCCTGCACAAGCACGGACTGAAAATTCACGTGACGCACGTCCTAGCCACAAAACAAACACAGGTGAAAAATTTGGAAATCCTCGCCCTCAACATAACAGCCAACCGCGCAGCAATGCGAATGGCTTTAATGGTGATAGCAAACCAAAACGTTCACGTAGCTTTGCCTAATTCAAGGATATGCCAACACACTCCATGAGTACCAACAATACGGAAATTAGTTTTGATCAGTTAGGGCTTGCAGCAACACTGCTGCAAGCGATTACCGAAACAGGCTACACCACGCCAACGCCAATTCAAGCTAAAGCTATTCCCTTAGCTTTAGAAGGATTGGATTTAATGGCTGGTGCGCAAACAGGTACAGGTAAAACAGCTGCTTTTGCATTGCCCGTTTTACAAAAGTTGCTGCCATTGGCAAGCAGTAGTACCTCGCCCGCAAAACATCCTATTCGCGCGTTGGTGCTAGCACCTACACGCGAGCTTGCTATTCAGGTAGAGGACAGTATTAGGGTTTACGCCAAGCATACTTCTTTACGTAGTTTGGTGGTTTATGGTGGTGTTGACATCAAAACACAAACGCCACAACTTAAGAGTGGCGTTGAGATTTTGGTCGCGACTCCAGGTCGCTTGCTAGATCATGTAGAACAAAAATCGTTAAGCTTAGGTCAGGTACAAATACTCGTATTAGATGAAGCCGACAGAATGTTGGACATGGGCTTTATGCCTGATTTAAAACGTATTTTGGCTCTGCTACCCAAGCAGCGTCAGAACATGATGTTTTCTGCAACCTTTTCAAATGAGATTAAAAAGCTTGCGGATGACTTTTTAACCAACCCCACGTTAATTGAAGTGGCCAGAAGCAACGCCACCAATGAAAATGTGATGCAAAAAGCCTATGCCGTTCAAGCAGCGGACAAACAGGCTTTTCTCATTCAATTGCTTAAAAAAGAGCATACTAATCAAGTCATTGTATTCACTAAAACCAAGATTACTGCTAGCCGTTTAAGCCGTGCACTACAAAAAGTAGACATTTCTGCCGATGCTATCCACGGTGACAAATCGCAAAAAGAGCGCATTGAAGCACTGGATGCATTTAAAGAAGGGAAAACAACCGTACTGGTTGCCACCGATGTTGCAGCACGCGGTTTAGACATTAGTGAATTGCCTATGGTGATTAACTACGAGATCCCAAGTGCGGCAGAGGATTACGTGCATAGAATTGGTCGGACTGGTCGTGCAGGTGCAAGCGGCATTGCAATTTCTCTAGTATGCGAAGAAGAAGAGAAATATTTTATCGATATTGAAAAGTTGATTAAAAAAAGCATCGCAAGAGAACAAGTGCAGATTACCAAAAACGAAGTACCAGCGCCCTACGAAAAATCCCATCAACGCTCTGCCTCCCCGATTAAAAATAAAAAGCAATCTTCAGGCGACGCTTGGTTTAATAAGCCTTATGAGCCAAACGCAATTGCCGTGAAAACAAATGTCAACCGACCCAACTTAGGCAAGAAAGCGCCTGTAGCAGCATTGCTGGGTGGATTAAAAAGAAACTAAAGTGACTTGTTGAGCAAAAGAGTCAATTCTTAAGTACTAGCAGGTTTTAGAAGTAAAAGCTTTGCGTAGCGCATCCACTTGCCAATCAGGCTAAGCCTGATGTCAATGCAACATTAATTAGTCAAATACTTTCTTGCCGATTACGCATAAAATCCGCAACACCATACAGCTGTTGCGCTAGCTTAATCATCAATGGCTCTTCAAATTTCAATCGATGCATTGCGTTAATCATACAAAACATCCATTGATCTCGTTCAGCCTCGCCTATACTAAACGGCAGATGACGCGCGCGTAACATAGGATGTCCGTAACGTTCAATGTAAAGCTGCGGCCCGCCTGTCCATCCTGTGAGAAACATAAATAATTTTTCACGTGCTTCTGTTAAATCTGCCTGATGCATTGCTCTTAACGCCGCTACTTTAGGATCACTATCCATAATATCGTAAAAGGTTTCTACCAATTGACGGATGTTTTCGACTCCAGAAGTCTCCCCTCCCAGCAGCTCGAAAAACGTGGTTTGACTACTACCTACTTCCTGAATGTTATCTAACATTTAGTTTGCCTTTGGCTTGACTAGGCTTGCTGCTAATTTTGCATTTTTGCGCGCTTCGGTCACGTTTTGAGCTGTAGCCAGGGCAACGCCCATACGACGTCTCACAAATGACTCAGGCTTACCAAATAAACGGACTTCACTATGAGGTACTGATAGCGCTTGCTCTAAGCCAGTAAAACTTACATTTTTACTTTCTACGCCGCCATAAATGACTGCGCTTGCACCATGGTGCGTCATTGCCACATCTACGGGCAACCCCAATATGGCGCGCGCATGTAATTCAAACTCACTCAAGCGCTGACTGCACATGGTCACCATGCCAGTATCATGCGGGCGGGGACTGACTTCAGAAAACCAAACTTGATCTCCTTTAATAAACAGCTCCACGCCAAACAAACCTAAGCCACCTAGGGATTCTGTGATTTTTTTAGCAATCTCCTGCGCTCCCATTAATGCTTTAGGTGACATGGCCTGAGGCTGCCAGCTTTCTACATAGTCTCCCTTTTCCTGCACATGCCCAATGGGCTCACAAAAATAAGTTTGCACTTCACCCTTTTTGTTTTTTGCACGCACCGTCAGTAAAGTGATTTCGTAATCGAAATCAATTTGACCTTCTACAATCACCACACCTTGATTCACACGCCCAGCACTTGCTGCATAATCCCATGCAGGCTTGACTTCAGACGCTTGCGTGATACGCGATTGCCCTTTTCCAGAGGAAGACATGGTTGGCTTAATAAAGCAGGGATAGCCGATGCCTGCATTGATCGCATTTTGCAGTTCTGCTTCGCTATGCGCAAAAGCATAAGGCGAAGTGGGCAATTGCAACTCTTCCGCAGCCAATCTTCTGATGCCTTCCCGATTCATAGTCAGCTGTACCGCTCTAACGGTTGGTATCACTGTTGCCAATCCTTCTCGCTCAATGTCTGCCAATGCTTGTGTGTTTAATGCTTCGATTTCTGGCACAATCAAATGAGGTTGCTCTTTTTGTACTAACGCCTTCAGTGTTTCCGCATTGGTCATGTCAATCGTATAAGCGCGATGCGCAACTTGGTGGCCTGGCGCATTTTCATAGCGATCCACTGCAATCACCTCTACCCCCAAACGCTGCAAGGCAATAATGACCTCTTTCCCCAGTTCGCCACTTCCTAACAGCATTACCTTGGTGGCAGAAGGCGTTAAAGGCGACCCAATCATCATACAAAAACTCCATCATTTAAATTACATCAAGTTTATCACGCAGGCTCATCCATCTAAAGATTATCCTATGCAAATACTTTGCACTCTGCATGATTTAAAACAAAACACTCGCACTTAATTATTCACTCATTTCATATGAACGATGCAAACTGACATTGCAGATTACACACCAAACTAGTCATAAAGAACTAGTTATAACCGCTCACCTTGTCATAATTTTTAAGCATTCTATGCACCAGCTGTAACCGACCATACGGCATCCCTAACCCACTATTCTATAAAAACCTCTGGAGGAAACCATTATGAAAAAATCTTTATTGAGCATTTTAGTCACACTGTCCCTAGCTGCCGCAACTTCAGCAAACGCAGCCATCATTGTGAGCGAAGTCGCACCTTGGAGTAGCGGCAACTCATCATTAGGTAAAGACTGGTTTGAACTTACCAATACAGGCAGCGCTGCAGTTACGATCACTGGTTGGAAAGTAGATGATGGTAGTGCATCATTTGCAAGCGCCCTAGTTTTAAATGGCGTTACCTCAATTAATGCTGGCGAATCCGTTATTTTTATCGAATCATCAACTTCTGCAAGCACAGCGTTCAACAATTTATGGTTCGGCGCAAACGTGCCTGCTAACTTACAAATTGGATATTACAGTGGCTCTGCTATCGGTCTTAGTACTAGCGGTGATGCTGTGAATATATACAACAGCAGCGGTGTGCTTCAGGCGTCAGTCTCATTTGGTGCATCTGATGCAGTTTCTCCTTTCCATACATTTGATAATGCGGCTGGTGTGACTGGTGCTATTTCAACATTGAGCCAAGTAGGAGTCAACGGCGCCTTTGTTGCAACAAACTCTCTTACCGCAAATTCTATAACAGAAATTGGTTCACCAGGTCGTATTGCAGCCGTACCAGAACCAGAAACTTTTGCACTATTGGTAGCAGGCCTTGGCCTTGTTGGCTTTTCATCACGCAAACGCCAAGCTTAATTTAAGGAAAATATTTAATGAAACTCACTAAAATTTTACTCGCCATCTCTGCCGCATTGACATTAAACATGGCTCAAGCGGCCACTATCGATTTAAGCACTTACACTGCTGGCACCCCTTATGCACTAGATATTTTTAATGGCACAGCTGGCCCCCTTTCTGGCTTAGAAGCTTCTGCTGTCACTTATGCAGCTGATCGCAATTCATTATTTTTTGTTGGTGACGAAGGCACTGGTGTCATTGAAGTATCTCTTACTGGTCAAACGCTTGGTTATATGTACTTTGACTGGACAGGCACAGGCAGTAGCAAACACGACACTGAAGGTTTGACTTACCTAGGCAATGGCGAATTGGTAGTAGGTGAAGAGCGTCTACAAGATGCTTATAAATTCACTTATACCAATGGCGGCACTGCTACATTAGCCAATAATTTTGTATCCATCAGCAACACCAGCGTTGGCAACAACGGTATGGAAGGCATTAGCTACGACCCACGTAATGGTACTTTTGTGAGTGTTAAGCAAGCCTCACCAGAAGATATTTTAGCTGGTAGCCTTACCTTTTCTGCGGCTACAGGCGGCTTGCCAGCAACGTTGCCTAGTAACGGCGTATCACCTACTGGTGGCGGCGTTTCTACGATGACTACGTTATTCAACCCAACATCGCTAGGTCTTGCATCGCTATCTGATGTGCAAACACTGGGGATTTTAGGTAGTGATGATTTATTGATTCTGAGTTTAGAATCAAAAAAAATAGTCACGGCTGACCGCGCTGGTAATCTAAAAAGTAGCTTTGACTTATCCACCGTATTGTCACACAACGCGATTGAAGGTGTTACAGTGGATAGCTTAGGCAATATTTACTTAGTTGCTGAGCAAATTCAAGATGGTAGCAACTTACCGCTTGATCCCAATCCGAAATCACAACTGATTGTACTGACAGCAGCAGTACCTGAAGCAGACACCTATGCCATGTTGCTTGCTGGCTTGGGGATTATTGGTTTTGTTGCACGTCGTAAACAGGCTTAATACAGCATAAGCTTGCGTTAAAAATAAGTTTCAGTAAAAACGGGCGTTTTGCGCCCGTTTTTATTTGACTCAACTACGCCTGTATACCGTGCTTTTCCATACGATAGCGCATGGTCATGCGTGTAATGCCCAACTTGCGTGCGGCTTGCGAAACATTGTTGCGCGTGCTTTCCAACGCATTCAATAGCATCGCTTTTTCTGCGGCATCTAAAGTCATTTGTGTTTCACTTGCTGGTTGACGATCATTAGTGACGACTTGTAGCGCTGGTAACGCTAAATCACTGACGGTAATCTCTGACTGTGAACTCAACAATACTGCACGGCTAATCTGGTGCCTGAGTTCGCGCACATTGCCAGGCCATGTATATTGCTGAATCGCTTCTATCGCTTGCAAACTAAACGAGCGCTTTACCAAACCATAACGCTTCTCGGTAATCGATTTAAAATAAAGTGAGAGCTTTAATATGTCTTCGCCGCGATCCCGCAACGGAGGCATCATCATGGTAATGACGTTCAGGCGGTAATATAAGTCCGACCTAAAGCGCCCTTCGTTCACCATTTCATACAAATCACGATTTGTCGCAGCAATAATGCGTGCAGGTACTGGGCGCTCTTTAGTAGAGCCTAGTCTGCGAACGATTCTACGTTCTAACACATTCAATAATTTTGCCTGCAACGTTAAAGGTAGCTCGCCAATTTCATCCAAAAACAATGTACCATCTTCTGCAGATTCAATCAGCCCAGGGCGTGATGCCACGGCATTGGTATACGCACCTTTCTCATGCCCGAACAGCTCGCTCTCTATCAATTCGGCAGGGAGCGATGCGCAATCGACTTGCACAAAAGGCTTATCATTACGCACACACTCAGCATGCAAGTATCTGGCGACGACATCTTTTCCCGTACCTGTCTCACCAATAATCAATACTGTCGGCGGCACCGTGTCGCTCATCGCACTCAGTTGTGAAATGCGACTAATCTGCTGGCGTACACTTTGCATTGCGGGGCTGTCACCAATCAACTCCACATGATCAACTGCATGTACATTGCGTTGATTCGCATAGTCCAGACTGGTTTGTAATGCGCTGGCTTTTTCATTTTTTTTGACGATAAGCAACAGCTCATCTAAATCAATGGGCTTTTTCAAGTAATCAATCGCACCCATTTTCATGGCATTTACTGCATCAGAAATATCGCCGTAAGCAGTCATTACAATGGTGGGAATTGACTTTGCAACCAGCTCCGCCAACAAATCCAAACCATTGCCATCTGGCAAGCGCATATCCAATAATACTAAATCTGGTTGAAATTGCTTGGCTAGCGCCCTACCTTCTGCAATGGACTCTGCATGCTCACAAGAAAACCCTTCTTTTTGTACACGCTTGGCTACGGCTCGTGCAAACAACACCTCGTCCTCAACAATCAATATTTTTTGAGTATGTTGAAGCTGTTGAATGAGTGTGCTTGCCACGGTGACCGTCATCTTGATTAATCGTTATCAATATTGGCAACAGATTTTTTACCACCAAACTCATAACGTACCCCAACCCAGCCTGCACGAGGTGCACCAACTGCATAGAAAGCGTTACTGTCAGACTCATTCCCTGTAAACAAGCCTGTAGCAGCATCAAAGCGGTGTGAGCCGAGCAAGCCGCCAGAACTATACTCTTTATCAAACAGATTATTCACTTTAGCAAATAGCTGCCAATTATTATTTAAATGATAGCGAGTGTCTAAGTTAACAATCGCATAGCCAGCCACTTTAGCGCCTTCACCTTGATGCTCGTTATTTTCATTTCCGCGCGAATACTGGTCAGAAAAAACAAATATATTTGTGCCAATGTTCCATGATGGCGTAACATCATATGCCGCACGTACTTTAAATTGGTGCTGAGGAATACCAGGAATATAATCACCTTTGTTAACTTGAATTTCTCCTGCAACTGCTGAACTGTTTACTTCGCTCACAATTGAAAAATCTGACTCATAGGTGGCTTTGACATAGCTATAGCCTAACGACCAACTCAATTTATCGATCCGTCCAGTCAAACCAGCATCGACACCTTGACGACGTGTTTTACCCACATTATCAAAATAACCAGCACCTGTAGCAGTTGAAGCTATAAATTGAATATCATCATAATTTTGGGCGCGATAAGCACTCAATGTCCAACCAATAGTTGGATTGAGTTGGCCTCTTAACCCTCCTTCATAGGTTTTAGCTACAACCTGATGTAAAGGTGGGTCGCCTGCAAATGCATTAGGTAAACGGCATGGTTGATTTGGATTTGCGCAGCCTAATTCAATAGCAGTAGGCGCTCGGCTACCTTCGTTATAACTTGCATATGCAGTTAATGATTTTGATGGCGTAAAATTCAAGCCAATCGCTGGATTAAACCGCGTATAGGTCTGAGTGCTTGTTAAAGAAGTATTTAAAACTGGATCTGGATTAGGAATAGGATCAAGTGGGTCAAAATTATCCACTTTGGTTCGGTTATAGCGACCAGATAAAGTCAAGTGCCATTGAGGGTTAAATGACAAAGTGTTGGTTGCGAAAATACTGGCTGTTTTTGAAACACCCTCTAACTCTACTTGATTATCAAAAATGCCAAGACCATCAATACCTCGCGTTGCATTCACAAGGCCATATTCTGAAAACTGACTAAACTTAGTTTTGCCGTAATCATACCCAATTCCTGTAATAAATTGGTTTTTCATGCCCATTAAATCTTGACCAAAAGTAAGCTGAGCATTAAATCCAGCACCTTTACGATTTGAGGACGTGCGGTTAATTGCTCCACTACAGTTTTCATCCGCATCAGTATCAGCAATACAGTTTGCATCTGCTGCTGCCAACTCTCCAGCATCAATATCCCCATCTGCATTAGTATCTACTGTAGCCTCATCAAAATCGTCATTGCCATCACCATTTAAAGTTTTAGTTCGACCGTAACGGTAATAAACATTACCGCTCAATTGCAGCGTGTCGCTAAAATAGTGACCCCAGTTCAAATTTAAAAATGACAACTGATTATCTGTCACATCAGGGCGCGTTAAAATAGATTCCCTACCCAAGCTTTGAATAAAATCAGAAGGCAATAATCCATTACCAATCAAATGATTATCAGCACCCGTATAACTTAAATCAATGTTAGTAGTTTCATTTTGCCAACCTACTTTTGTAAATATTTGTTTAACCGTACTTGGTGAATAATCACGCCAACCGTCTTCATCAAAGTAATTACCAGATATAAAATAGTCAACTGAACCATCTTTACTTACACCACCATACTCACCAGAAATGGACTTTCTTCCCCAAGAGCCAGCGTAGGCCTCGATAGCACCACCTTTGTTTGTACGTCCGCTTTTTGTTTGTATGGAAAGCGCTCCACCTAGCGTATTTAAACCAAATAATGGGTTCGATCCAGGAATTAAATTAATCCCATTAATAGAATTAGTAGAGATTAAATCCCAGTTTACTACATCTCCAAAGGGTTCATTCACCCTTACACCATCTACAAATACAGATAGTCCCTGCGGTGTACCTAACAATGGTGATGCTGTATACCCACGAAAATTAACATCTGGTTGATAAGGGTTATTTTGTGTTTCATTCACATTAACCCCTGTTAAATTTTGATTAATAAAATCGCCTATATTTAAGCTTTTCTGCTCAACTAAGTCCTTTTCCTTCACTGTTTGAATTGCAGCTGGCACTTGCTCTATAGGTAAACCAATGCCCTTTAATGGTGTAATAGAAATAACATCAATCGTGCCTAGCTCAACTGCCTCTGCTTTATTTTCTGCGCTCACATTGACGCTGTAGGCACTTAATATGGCGATCAAAATTAAATTAGGTTTTAAACTTTTTTTCATGCAAACTCCCCAGAGTATTTATTATCGTAACGCCTACTTGATGCAATAAACATTCCTTATCGCATGCCAGAAAAAAGTTTATTAAAATCAATGAGTAAATCTTTGACACGTTAACTAACCCAGATTTTATCTGGAAAAAATGGTTTATTACAACCACTATTTACAACCAAATATGGTTTAATACAACCGATTAGCAACTCATGTCCCGTGATTAGTGTTGTGCGTTTGAAATTTCTGGTGCGTGATAATGCCATGCGATGACCAAACCCATTTCGTCTGGTGCCGCTTGTAAATTGGCATCCACACCTAAATTTGGAATAGTCGCTAAAATTTCTTCCATAAAGATTAATGGAATAAGTTCACGCTGCCACGGTGGAATAGTATGCGTTTGCATCATGCGCTTGATTGTGCGGCTTGGCCGACCTTGCTCTGGCCTGAATCGTTCACTGCCCTCTCGATTTTTGATTCTTAATTTGGCATGCTCTAAATGCCGCAATGCAATACCTTGACCCAGTTTTTTCTCAAAAACCAGCTGCGAGTAAGGCGAAAGCCAAATTTCTGACTCCCCTTGCCATAACAAATTATATGACCCTAACACGGCATGCTCCGAGACCACATAAGCCAGTTGCAAATGTCGCCTGATTGATAGCCCTTGCCCCACTTTAAGTTTAATATTCGCGCTGGGTTTTGCCGCTAACAATTGATGTAATATTTGCTGTAGCTGCTCTGCACTTGGCATTAATACTTGATACTGCTCTAACCAATAACGCAATAAATTCTTAGCCCTAATCTCACTCAATAAAGCAAGCTGCTCTAAATCCAGCTGTACGTCATGCTTGCCTTGGTACTTAAATGCGTTTTGTGCATCGATGCAAGCTAGGTCTGAGAGTAATACACTCACCTCCGCCATATGTGATGCGCTACGGCTCAGTGTTTTGGTAATTGCTGGATATTGTCTTGCTAAGGCAGGCAGAATTTCGTGACGCATAAAGTTACGATCATACTCAAGACATTGATTACTTTCATCATCAATCCAGCGCAACTGGTGCTGCTTTGCATACTGTACTAGTGCTTGCCGACTCTGTGTTAATAATGGCCTGAGTAATTTATTTGGCACATCCCATGTAGCCATTCCAGACAAACCTTTAGGGCCAGCACCTCTGGCAAGCTGCAGCAACAGCGTTTCAGCTTGATCATCCTGATGATGGGCTAAACAAATCCAATCTGCACGAGCTGATTGAAGTGCTGTATATCTAGCGGTTCTGGCGGTAGCTTCTACCCCTAAACCACTGGTTGGATCAACTGAGACACGTGAAACTAGGCAAGGGACTTGGTAAGCATGGCATGTGTGCTTACAAAAATCTGCCCAAGCATCTGCATTGACACTTAAGCCATGATGCACATGCATCGCTTGCAGTTCAAATGTGAGTTCTGACTGACATTGCACAAGAATATGCAATAACACTGAAGAATCTAAACCGCCACTATAGCCAAGCAATAATGACGGGGTTGAGGTTGGTTGTTCACTTAAAACGCGTGCTAAAAAACCTTTAACACTTTGAACTAAAATCTGGCTATTTGCTGGCAATGACTTTGAATTTGCCATAGCTCATCAAACGTTCATACCTTGTTTCTAATAGCTTATCGAGTTTTTTCGCTTGTAATGATTTTAAGTGCTTTCTTATCGCAATACGCACATTTTCCATGATCTGTACTGACTCTCGATGCGCACCACCCATTGGCTCAGGAATAATCTCGTCCACTAATCCTAAACCCTTCAGCCTATCTGCAGTAATTGCCAAAGTCTCAGCAGCTTCTGGTGCCTTAGTGGCACTTTTCCATAGAATAGAAGCGCAACCTTCAGGTGAAATGACAGAATAAGTGGAGTACTGTAGCATCAGCAGTTGATCAACCACACCCAATGCTAACGCACCACCAGAGCCACCTTCACCAATCACAATACCGATAATCGGCGTCTTTAACTCGGCCATCACATACAGATTTCTTGCAATCGCTTCGGATTGACCACGCTCTTCTGCACCAATGCCAGGATAAGCGCCAGGGGTATCAATCAAGGTAATAATCGGTAAATTAAATTTTTCAGCTAACTTAAACAAACGCAATGCTTTGCGGTAGCCTTCTGGACGCGGCATACCGAAATTGCGGTATTGGCGCTCTTTCACATCGCGCCCTTTTTGATGCCCAATAACCATGACAGGCGTACCTTCAAAACGCGCAATGCCACCGACAATTGCAGGGTCATCCGCAAAAGTGCGATCGCCATGCAACTCTTCAAAGTCTGTGAATAATGTTTCTAAATAATCTAAAGTATAAGGACGTTGTGGATGGCGTGCGACTTGTGAAATTTGCCAAGCGGATAAGTTTTTATAGGTTTCTTCTAACAGTTTTTTATTTTTCTCTTGTAGCTGCGTGAGTTCCTTAGAAATATCTAATGCATCATGCTCGTCATGAGACACCTGAAGCGCCTCAATACGCTTTTCTAGTTCTGCAATGGATTGCTCAAAATCTAAATATGTCAATTTTGGATCTGTGAGGCGCCTAAATTTCATCGTAAAAACAGTTCAAAAATATTAATAAGTCAATTATAAAGGATTTTTACATTTTCTTTTGAAAGCCATGCGCTTAAATGACGCAATAAGTCATCATGTAACTCTACGCGCCAGTCATCTCCTAACATCAAACTCGCCTGACCTTGATGATTATGATATTCAATTTTGACAAGGCACAACTTTTTGTCGACCGCCTTACTACAATACGGACTCAGTATGGCAGCAAGTTTTTGTGCATCAGACAAGCCATTACATGAGATTTTAAGCATATTGGCGTATGCGCTTCTGGCAGCCACGAGATCAAATATCTTACGCGCATTCACACGTATCCCGCCTGAGAACTCATCATGGCTGATGCGCCCCTCGACTACCAATAACTGATCTTCCTTAATCAATTGCGCATATTGGTTCAGCATTTCTGAGCCAACCACGACATCCACTCTAGCTACCGCATCATCAAGTGTCACAATCGCCATTTTGCCACGTTGCGTCATACGGACACGCACGCCCATCACCACCCCAGCCATGAGCTTAGGTTGCTCTTGTGGCACTAAATCTGCCAAGGTGCCGCGCACAAAAGTTGCCAACTCTTCTTTATGAGATAAGTAAGGGTGTCCACTCAAATAAAACCCAAGCGCTGCTTTCTCTTCTTGCAATGCTTGCTCTTCTGTCCATGGTTCTACTACGGGCAGTTGATGTTGAGTCTCTGACACTTCACCAAACAAGCTATTCTGCCCCGCATGCTGACTGCTTTGCTCTGCCGCAGAAATCGCGGTACTCACCGCAGCTAATAATGCCGCACGATTTGGCTCTAATTTATCAAATGCCCCCGCACGAATTAATGACTCAATGACACGACGATTGACCTTACGTAAATCCAAGCGATTACAAAAGTCAAAAATATCCTTAAATGACCCATCCTGATTTCTAGAAAATAAAATCACCTCTATGGCAGCTAAGCCAGTACCTTTGACCGCGCCCAGTCCATATAAAATTTTATTTGAATTCAATGGCTTGAACTGGAATTCACTTTGATTAATATCAGGTGGCAGCACTTCTACTTGATTGGGCGCGCAGTCATCGAAGAAAATATGTACGTTATCTGTATTATTCATGTCTGCTGACATAGTGGCCGCCAAGAAAGCAGCTGGGTAATGCGCCTTTAAATAAGCGGTTTGATACGCCACTAAAGCATATGCGGCGGCATGTGATTTGTTAAATCCGTAACCCGCAAATTTTTCCAGCAAGTCAAATAATTCATTGGCTTGCCGCTCGTTTAAACCGTTTTTCTGCGCGCCTTCGTTAAAGATTGCGCGTTGTGCTACCATTTCTTCTGGTTTTTTCTTACCCATGGCGCGGCGCAGTAAATCCGCGCCTCCCAAGCTATAGCCTGCTACCACCTGCGCAATTTGCATCACCTGCTCTTGGTATACAGCAATCCCGTACGTTTCTTTCAAGATAGACTCAGTGGCAGGATGCGGGTATTCCACACGCTGTAAACCATGCTTACGACGACAAAAATCAGGAATCAAATCCATGGGGCCAGGTCGATATAAAGCCACCAAAGCGATAATATCCTCAAAGCAATCTGGCTTGGCCTGCTTGAGCATATCTTTCATGCCTCTGGACTCTAACTGAAACACCGCCGTGGTATTGGCTGTTTTAAGTAACTGATAACTTTTTTTATCATCAATCGGCAGTGTTTCAAAACTCAGTGGTGGCAGCCCCTCACTTGCACGTTGTGCATTGGCATTACGCAACGCCAAATCTAAAATCGTTAGCGTGCGCAAACCCAAGAAGTCAAACTTGACCAGCCCCACCGCCTCAACATCATCCTTGTCATACTGACTGACCAAGCTGCTACCATCTGCTTGACAATAAATAGGGGAGTAATCTGAAATCTTGCCTGGCGCGATCAACACGCCGCCAGCATGCATCCCGACATTACGCACTAGCCCTTCTAAGCGCAAGGCAAGCTCTAGTAGGCTGGCCACCTCTTCCTCTTTTTCTCTACGCTCTTGTAATTGTGGCTCTTTTTCTAGGGCGCTACCCAATGTGATCCCTAATTCCAAAGGAATCAACTTAGCGATGCCATCCACAAAATTAAAAGGTAAATCTAGTACACGCCCTACGTCACGAATGACTGCCTTTGCCGCCATGGTACCGAAGGTAGCGATTTGTGAGACTGAAGCTAAGCCATACTTTTGTTTGACATAATCAATGACGCGATCGCGTCCTTCCTGACAAAAGTCGATGTCAAAGTCAGGCATCGAAACGCGCTCTGGATTGAGGAAGCGCTCAAATAGCAAGTTGTAACGCAATGGATCAAGGTCAGTAATCCCCAAACTATAAGCGACTAGCGACCCAGCACCAGAACCACGTCCTGGCCCTACGGGTACCCCATTATTTTTAGCCCAGTTAATAAAGTCAGCCACGATCAAAAAGTAACCAGGAAAGCCCATTTGAATGATAATTTCGCATTCAAACTGCAAGCGCTTTTCGTAGGCCTCTCGTTTTTGCGCTCGCACATTGTCGTCTGTATACAGCGCATGCAGTCTTGTTTCCAAGCCCAATTTTGATTGCTGAATCAAATACTCATCTAAACTCTCTTGATTCGGCGTTGGAAAATCAGGCAAATAGTTTTTACCTAAAGTGAGTGTTAAATTGCAACGCTTGGCAATTTCCACAGTATTCGCAAGCGCCTCAGGCATATCCGCAAACAAAGCCTGCATTTCCGCTTGTGTCTTAAAGTATTGAGACTGTGCGAAATGCTTAGGACGACGACTATCTGCCAGCATGTAGCCCTCCGCAATACAAGTGCGTGCCTCATGCGCCATAAAATCATCGGGCAAAATAAATTGAATGGGGTGTGTTGCAACGACAGGCAGATCTAACGCATTTGCTAACTGTAGCGTCTGATTTATCAGTGCTTCTTGTGCTGCATTTTCGGCAGGGGTATACACCCGCTGGACTTCTAAATAAAAACGATTTGGAAATAAACTCGACCACTGATTTGCATACTTTTTGGCCAGCTCTAGGTTGCCTTGACTAATGGCAGCACCAATGTCACCGTGCTTGAATCCAGAAAGTAAAATCAATCCTTCATTCGCTTGTTGCAGCCAAGCTTGCTTAAGTTCGGCACGACCCCGATATTGGTTTTCTAAAAAAGCCTTACTTAGTAACTCGCAAAGATGACGATATCCAGTGAGGTTTTGTACAAGTAGCAACACGCGGTGTGCTTGATCTCGATTGATGGGATTTTCTATCCAGACATCACAACCGACCAACGGCTTGATGCCAGCTGCTCGAGTTGCTTTAAAAAACTTAACCGCCCCAAATAGATTGCTTAAATCGGTAAGTGCAAGCGCAGGCATGCTGTCCTGCTTAGCGGTGGCAACGTAATCATCGATTCTGACCACGCCATCAACAACAGAGTATTCACTATGACAGCGTAGATGAATAAATTGCGGCTGACTCAATTGACTGTCTGATTCTTGCATGCAGCCATTTTACCTTTGTCAGGTAAAATTGGCATACAAAACTAAAAATTTTTATGTGGGTGAACTTAGTGTAATGCTTTTTTTGACGCGATTAGTGCATTGACTTTTGCAATCAACTCATCATCTTGTACAGGCTTACCAAAGAAGGCATCGACCCCAATGTCCTGTGCCAGATTTTGATGCTTATCTGCTGTGCGTGAGCTAATCATGATCAATGGTGTATTGGCAGTACGCACATCATCGCGAATATTACGTGACAAACCAAATCCATCCATTCTAGGCATTTCAATATCAGTTAGGATGATGTCGGGTACCGTTTCTTGTAACAATTGCATCGCATCCATACCATCTTTGGCCACCAACACCTCAAAGCCTTCGCGTTCTAGCAAACGTCCTAACACTTTTCGCATTGTGAGTGAATCATCCACCACTAATGCTTTTAATTTATGCGTGACGTTCTGAACTTCCTCAACTTTGACCTTAACGCTACCCACCGCCAGCACTTCACGATTTGCTAATAATAATGGGTTAAGTATCAAAATTACCCGACCATCACCTGATACAGTTGCCCCCATAATGCCAGGTACGCGCGCCAGCTCAGCTCCGATAGGCTTGATCACGACCTCTTGATTGTTCAGCATTTCATCCACTTGCAACGCAATACGGTAATTGCCACTTCTTAATAACAAGACAGAGGCATACCCTTGATCATTTTCTGCCATAGGCTCATTCAGCAATTTTGCTATATGGTGCAATGGATAGTGGTTACCTGCCCATACAACTTCGCCCGCACTGTATGCATTGGCGAGTTCCGCCTGCTTAATCTTTTGTGCTTGCTCAATCATGGCAACAGAAATCGCATATTCAGCATCGCCTGAACGTATCATGAGCACTTGTGCAACTGTAAGCGTTATAGGAAGATAAATAAGGAAGCGAGTGCCTTCGCTTGCTTTACTTTCCACATCAATACGACCACCCAGTTCTGTCACCTCATTGCGCACTACGTCCAAGCCAACACCACGCCCTGCAATCTGTGTCACTTCTGTTGAAGTTGAGAAACCAGGTTCAAAAATGACCGCCATGAGTGCCTGTTCACTGACCTCCGCGCCTTCTTTAATAATTTTGTTTTTGATGGCGATTTCTTTTACTTTAGCCAAATTAACACCAGCACCATCGTCACTAATTTCGATACGAATCTCATCGTTAGAAGAGCTTACCTTTAAGCGCAACCGACCTGTCTCAAATTTGGCTGATTTTTTTCTAACTTCAGGCAGCTCTATACCATGTGCAACTGCATTTCTGAGCAAGTGTTCTAGTGGCGCACCAATCTTATCGAGCACACTGCGGTCAATTTCTGTCTTAGCCCCTTCTATAACAAAATCAACACGCTTGTTCAAATCACGTGCCGTTTGACGCACCACCCGCTCCATACGCTCAGACAACTGCGAGAACGGCAACATACGCACGCTCATTAATGCTTGTTGCAAATCACGGTTCATGCGTGTTTGTTGTTGTAGCGCAGCTTCAGCCTGACCCAAGTTTGTGACAAAGCCACTTTGGATGGTGGAAATATCGTTTACACTCTCGGCCATCATGCGTGTTAACTCTTGCAAACGTGTAAAACGGTCAAACTCTAATGGATCAAATTTCTCATTGGCTTCTTGCAGCAATGTCAAACGTGATTGCAGTTGGGTATCTGCTTCAATTTCTAGCTCACGCAAATAGTTACGTAAACGCGTTACGCTCTCGATAAGATCGTGTGAAGTGCCTTTAAAGCCAATCACTTCTTTATCGATGCGTGACCGAATAATCGAGATTTCACCTGCCTCATTAATCAATCGATCCAACACATCTGCTCGCATACGCAAATACTGTGTTTTGCGGTTTGTAGCCCTCGTTGATCTAGGCCCTTCCTGCTGATCATTTACTTCGACTGCCTGAGTCTCATCCTGCGCTGACGCTGCCTCATCTTGTGGTTCAGGCATCAAGTCAGCAACACCAGTTTCTGTATGCGTTGCTACAGGCTCTACAACTGGCTGCTCAGGTAACTGTCCTTCATCAAAATAGGTACCTATCAAATCCAGATCTGCAAATAAATGCTCAAACACTTGCGCGTCTACTTTGTGTTTTAATGCCTGAACGACACGTTCTTCCATATGATGCACAATACTGCCTAGCGTATTTTTTCCAGCCATGCGCGCACTACCTTTTAAGGTATGTAATGCACGTTGTAACGCATCAGGATGCTGTGTTGATTTTGGCTCAAACTTCCAAGCCCTCAGCTCGTTACCAATCAAGGGTAACAAATCGTCCGCTTCTTCGTGGAACAAGCTTAAAATTTCACCATCTACTTCGGCATCTGCTTCTGCAGTCCACGGCTCCATCTCATGTGTTTCTTGCTCATGCGTTTCTTGAGCCTCATTTTGTGCGTCATTAACATTTGTAGTTGACTCCACTACATTGCGCTCAGGCTCTTCCGCATGAGGCACTGGAGATTCAAGCTCAGTTTCTACCAGTTGCTGTGTCGTATCGCTTAAGCTAGGTGTTACTTTTGCAACCGCATTCAGCAATGCTTTTTCTTCTTTAGGCTCGTTAAACTCGGAGATACCTTGCCACATTTTGGCAATAGACTTAATCACTCTAGTGTAAATTTTATGTTGCGGTAGTGACCATGCGTCACCCACCTCATCCAACCACAACTCGACCGCGCGTCCTAATGTACCCAAAGGGTTGAAACCAGCGGCTAAAGCGTTGCTAGCGAGCGTATGAATCGCATGTCTTGCCTTCACTGACGGAGCCACCTCGCCAGTATTTTCACTCATTTTGACTAAATCTTGCTCTAGGGTGGTGATGTTTAACATACTTTCATTAAGAAAGATGTTATAAAACTGGCGACTCAATTGACGCGTTCCACCAATCAGCACAAAATCGTCTGCGGCTTTTTTCTTCTTAGCGACTTTAGGTGGGTTGCTCCAAGCCTCTATGCGCGCAAGCCATTTTTCTTGATTAAACACTAATTGACCATGCGCGCGAAGCTCTTCTGCCCAGCTAGCAAATGCAGAAGCCACCTGTTCGACTTCATTAATCTGTTCGGTTGTTAAGTGAATCTTTTTATCAAGCAAGCCATTTAGGAAAAGCTCGACTTTGCCTGCCACCTCACCTAAGCCTGCCAAACCTACTGTCCGGCCACTTCCCTTCAGTGTATGAAACCCTCTCCTCACCTCCACCATTGATTCATGATTGGCATTTACTTTTATAGCTTGTAGATTTTCTGCGATATGCGCCAGCACCTCTTCAGTTTCTGTTAGATAAATGTCCAACAACTCATCATCAAATGCTTTATCAGTGACTTTTTTATCATCATCTGAATCTGCCATGTTCTGTTCTGTGCTGGCAATTTTTGCCTCCTCAGAACGCTCAGAAGGCGTTTCTGTTGCAGGCTTAATATTGGCATAGACCACTTGCATGCGATTAAGCGCGGCTTCCATCGCAGTTTCGTATTCTGGTCTAACCTTGGGCATGCCTTCCGCATACATGCCAAGCATACTTAAGCTTTCTGCTAGAAGCTCAAATTCGCCTTGATTCCCACCAAATTGGCTGCTTTGAAAATACTCAATAAAACGCAGACTGACGTTTGCTACGTTTGCTGGCACTTCCAAATTAAGCATTTGGAAGATAGATGCCACTTCTTTTAATGGTTTGAGTGTTGGCAATAGTGCAGATTGCTCTTCTGGTTTTCTAAAGAAGCTATCTAATGCCTGTTCTATTACTTTGAGTGAGTCATGAATATGTGCAACCACAGCCTTAATGGTATCAGCATCGAGTTCATTAGTCCTGTCATGCTCCAGCTGGTCGTAGGCAGCGCCAGAACCAATCAATTCCAAACGTTGAATTTCTGATAACACTTTCTGAATGCGGTCGGCATCTAATTCTAAATAGTCGCGCAATGACGACTCAAGCATATGAATACCGGCAGCAATCTCAATCAACACAGGATGCGTTGTGGTACTGGCACCATCACGTAAGAAATTAATGGCCTGGCTTAACGCACCATACAAATCTACAACGACAACCTGGCTAAGTTTCTGTGCAAGTGATTGTTGTTCTGCAAGCTTATCTGCGCACTTGGTAATTAACACATTGTCTATGTTAATCATGGCATTTTGACGATCACCCACATTGAAGTCTATCTTATTTGAAATCTCATTCCAAATATCACTCACCGTTGTCAAGAACTCAGCGAGGTGATGTGCAGTTTCGATTTCTGACTGATCAATATGTCCGCCCGTAAACTGATCAGAAGGATGCTCGATATAGTTTTGCAAATGATAAGTATCTTTTACCTTAGGCACATTTCCTATACTGACTTGACTGATTGCCACATAATATAAGATATCTTTTAAAAACTGAGGATTAGCTTTTGCAGAGCCTTCCTGTAAAAGCTTCAATTCCTGATCGATACGTCTGCACAAACGTTTTGCACCTGAAAGCTCGGCTACGTCTGCATCTAATAAACACTCTGCAAAAGCACTCGCCACCCACCACATGGCTTTGGGCACATTACGAATCTGCGCTTGACTCACATTCAGCGTTGCTTCAGCCATGCTATCAAGCGATTCTTTTTGCTTGGTTTGCAACCAATTTAGAAACGACTTTTGATACTTAACCCTTTGTTCTGAAATATATTTATTATAATCTTCGTCACTTAACTCAAGTGTCGGCAAATCCTTAGGGATAGGCGCACTGGTATCTGGAAAAAACAGCTCACTTTTTTCTAATTCCCTGCCTTGTGCTAACACAATAGGGGCTAAATGTTCATATAAGCGCAGAGGAATATCGCGTGCGCCCTTCATTAAGGCTTCGATATACGATTTAAGTGCATCAACCGCTTGAATCAGTTGATGAATCAGCTCTGGCGTACAAACGATTTCATGCTTTTCTAGCTTAGAAAAACAGTGCTCCAACTCAGAACAGTAGCGCTTACAGCCTTCCAAACCGACCATATCCAAAGCGCCACTGGCTTGATATGCGTGTGTTTGCGCTAGACGCAAATGTGAGGTTTCAGTGATGTTATCGCTTAACTTTTTTAATGACTCTAAAACAGTATTCAGCGATTTATCAATTTCATCTTTTACCCAAGTTAATGGGCCAATATCAAATTCATTCGACACTTAAAATTATCTCGACATATTTACGCAAGTTTGAAACCAGCGACTGACTCGCGCAACTCTTTCGCCAAACCAGTCAATTGCCCAACTGAAGTTGCTGTTGATTTGGTACCTTCAGTTGTTTGTGTTGTAATTTCTTGAATTTGTTGCATATTTTTAGTCACAGTAGAAGCCACCTGCGTTTGCGCCTCTGTGGCAGATGAAATCGACTGAATCAAGCGCGCCAAATTATTCGTCACGTTTTCAATCTCGGCCAGTGCACGACCAGCCGCATCAGACAGTTGCGCACCTTCCACCACACCCTCAGTACTTTTCTCCATCGCAGCCACCGCAGAGTTGGTATCGGTTTGAATCGTCTTCACAATGGCACCAATCTGTTTGGTCGCCTCGGATGAACGCTCCGCCAGTCGCTGCACCTCTTCCGCAACCACGGTAAAGCCTCGACCTGCTTCACCCGCAGACGCTGCCTGAATCGCAGCGTTTAACGCCAGAATATTGGTTTGCTCTGTAATGTCTGAAATCAAATCCACGATTTCACTAATCTCTTGCGAGCTTTCACCCAACCGTTTGATTCGTTTAGAGGTTTCCTGAATTTGCTCACGAATACTATTCATACCTTGAATTGTATTCTGTACCGCTTTTGAACCTTGAGAAGCCGCTTGTAATGAACGCTGCGCAACCTCTGATGCCTGACTAGCATTGCTAGACACCTGCAAGATAGAGCGTGTCATGGTGGTAACCGCATCTGTGGTATCGGTAATTTGCTTGTATTGCTGTTCTGTTGCTGATAACAATGAAACAGAAGTTTGTTGCGCTTGTGCGGTCGCGGTGTTCACCTGTTCTGACGCACGCGTAATTTCTGTTACCAGATCTCGCAAGTTATCAATCGTATAGTTAATGGAGTCTGCAATCGCCCCTGTAATGTTCTCTCTTACTTCCGCGCGAACTGTTAAGTCACCGTCCGCCAAATCGCCCATCTCATCAAGCAAGTTTAAAACTGCCATTTGGTTATTTTGACCATCTTCTTCTAGTTTCTTCACAGATTCATCAATGGCTTTTACTTGTTTAATACCATAGTAGATCATCGCAAACAAAATGGCCGCACCAAGTAAAGCCAGCGCTGTTAAAATTGTTTTGAGCAGCTTGGCAACTTCATCTGTGGTCTTTTTAGACAACTCTTCCACTTTCACTTTTAGTGTATTCGCTGTCTGTTTATTCACCTCATAGGCACTCGCAACATCAGCCAGTGGTTTAGCAGCAGCAATCGCACCCAACTTAATAGCTGGCACAAAGTCTTTATTATAAATTCGATAAAAGTTCTCATTGGATTTGGATACGGCTTCAAATGCCCCAGACATTTCCTCATGACCTAGCGTTTTTTTCCAATATTCAATACGCTGCTTGTAATCACTCTCATATTTTTGTACTTCTTCTAGTTTCTTGTCTCGCTTCTGGTAGTCACCATTGGTTGTGGCAACATAAGCTTCATTCACAGCCGCAAACGCGTCTACCGCGTACAAGGGAGGAGGCAAAATATCACCACGCAAATCGTTATTCTGTTGAATTTTATTAAACTCAGGACCATTCACACTCACTTTATAAATAGTGTAGGCTGACAATACCGTGAAGGCTAAAAAGCCAATCACAGGCCAATACACCTGAGCATAACTCGTTTTGCCACCAGCGCTAGTCGCTTTTTTAGAAAATCTCTGCTTAATATTCGCTGGAATTTCTTTAATAAAACTTAAACTGATTGCCATTTAACTTCCTTTATCATTCCCACATACTGAACATAATTAAATTATTAATAAGATTGAATAAACTCTTTTGCCCTTATTAATTTTTCACAATCCATCACGTACCATAACTTGCCTTCTTCATCTTCATAAGTTTCAGGCTTCATACAAAAATCAACTTTCGCTTTCGTGTTAACGCTACGCATCACATCTAACTTACGCAAACCTACTAGGCGCTCTACCAAAATTGCAACATGAGAAGTGACCTCATTGTTAAGCAATATCACACGAGAGTTTGAACTTATTGTCGTTTTTTCGTCACTGATTAACTGGCCAATGTCATTCACTGCGTACAATACACCACGCACATTAGCCACTCCTAAGAACCAATCTTTAACTAGGGGCACTGGGTAAATTTCCATCAATGGCAACGTCTCACTAATTTCCATCATATTAATCAACACGTTTTTACCAGCAACAACCACGCCAAGATAACCTGCAGCAGCGGATGCGCCTATTTTTTTTGCATCTTCTAGTCTTGCTAGAATATTAGCCTGATAGTCTTTTAGCGTATTTGTGGCAGACATACTTTATCCAAGCTTTTTAATCGCCGCCATGAGATCTGTTTTATCTATAGGCTTTTGTAAACAGCCTTTAGCACCCATTTTTTCTGCCCAAGCTAAGTCCGTTACTTGCAATTTACCCGATGTCAAAATAATGGGGATGCTTGCAGTTGCTGGGTCTTTTGTCAGCGTTCTTGCTGCCTGAAAGCCTGTTAATCCTGTCATAATAATGTCCATGACGATCAGATCTGGCGCAATGCCTGCCGCTTTTTCCACACAGGCTTCACCGCTTTCCAGCACCTCAACATCAAACCCGTTCGCTTCTAATATCTCGGTGAGATAAAACCGATCTGTTGCTGAATCATCCACTACCAGTATTTTCTGTATCGCCATTGTTTAGCACCCTTTAAATTCGTATCCATCAATAGATTAACTTTTTACATACTTTGTTACAGCATCTACAAGCGCCTCTTGCGTAAAAGGTTTTGTTAAGTATTCGTCAGAACCCGCCATTCTTCCGCGTGCACGATCAAACAAACCGTCTTTACTGGAAAGCATGATGACTGGGGTGGATTTAAATCGATCGTTACGCTTAATTAAGCTACAAGTTTGATAGCCATCTAACCGTGGCATCATGATGTCAATAAAGATCACTTGTGGATGTTGATCCGCGATTTTTGAGAGTGCATCAAAACCATCTTCTGCCAGTATGACCTCGCAACCTGCGTTTTTAAGAAAAATCTCAGCGCTACGTCGTATTGTATTACTATCATCGATGACCATGACTTTAATGCCTGCAATATCTACGCTGGACAATTAAACACCCCCTACTTATTCGTTGTTTTAGTGGTCAAAACCGTGTAAATTTTACTGTTACATATCAACATTTCTTGTAACAATCCTTTACATTTACAAAAAAATATTACATTATCCACTCAGAATTGCAACACTTAGCTTACATTTATGATAAAACACTTTAACATTTAATAGTAAAAATAGGTAAATAAGATACAATTTTTCAATTCAATTTAAAGAAGGACTGCTCTCAATGTTAATTAGACAAGAGTCTATCGATGCAAAAGGTACATTAAGGGACTTACCAGCAGCATCACCATTACCAACCGCAAATTTAGTCATGGTCTTCTCTTCGGTTAAACGATTTGCAGAAGGAAAGTTGCAGTCTTTTCTAAAGTCTCGCTACCCAACAGCGCAGATAATAGGTTGTAGCACGTCTGGTGAAATTAATGCGAATGGTGTTTTTGACGATAGCATTCAAATTACAGCCATCATGTGGGAAAAAGTAGTTCAGCGCGTTGCTCAAACCAAAATGACCAGCATGCAAAACTCATTTGAAACAGCAGCCACCTTGGCAAGACAACTTAAAGCAGACAATTTAAAAGCGCTTATTGTTATCTCAGATGGCCTTAATGTGAATGGCTCAGAATTACTTAAAGGCTTTCAAAGTATCTTAGGCGAGATACCTATTGTGGGTGGATTGGCTGGAGACAGCGGCGCATTTGTCAAAACGCTACAACTCTATAACGAAACCGTTTCAGACGGCATGATCATTGCCGTTGGTTTGTATGGTGATGCGCTGATCATTTCCAGTGGCGCATTAGGTGGCTGGAAACCATACGGCCCCCCAAGAAAAATCACGCGCTCAGAGAAAAACGTAGTGTTCGAGATGGATGGCAAACCAGCCCTCCCACTTTACCGCATGTACATCGGTGAGGCCTTTTCCAAAGGGTTGCCAGGCTCAGGTCTAAAATTCCCTCTCGCAATTATTGAAGAAGGAAAGCGTGATGTTGAAAAAATCCGCACTTTATTAGCCATTAATCCTACAGAGAATAGTCTCACCTTTGCTGGCAACGTGGAGGAAGGCGAGACGGTTAGACTCTGTCAAACCAATCACGACAGACTAGTAGAAGGCGCTGGTGGTGCGGCAAGCCTAGTGATGGATGGCTTGGATAGCAATAAAACCAATCAAACAGGTCTAGCGCTTTGTGTTAGCTGCGTCGGTCGTAAAGGTGTGATGGCGGAACAGGTTTCAGACGAAGTCAAACAAGTGCAACAAATCTTAGGCTCAAAAACCCTCATTACTGGATTTTATTCCTATGGTGAATTAGCACCACGCCCGAACACTACCGATAGCGTATTGCACAATCAAACCATGACTATTGGTTACTTAAGCGAAAACATTCTCGCTTAACCAAAAATATAATATCCTCTTAAAGCACCTGTTTAAAACAGGTGCTTTTTGCATTATGATGATGGGTAGAGACTCTATCAATATTATCAAAGGAATAACCATGAGCAACGCTGTGACCTTTCAAGGGAACCCGGTCATCATCGAAGCCTACTTACCCAAAGTAGGCGAACACATCCCTGAGTTCACACTGGTCGATAAAACTTTACAGGACGTGACATTAGAACAATTTGAAGGTAAGCGTAAAGTTTTGAATATTTTCCCCAGCATTGACACTCCAACATGCGCTGCATCTGTAAGAGCATTCAACAAACTTGCTGGGCGCGCAGAAAACACGGTGGTGATTAATATCTCAGCGGATTTACCTTTTGCGCAAGCACGTTTCTGTGTTGCCGAAGGCCTAGACAATGTTGTTAACCTCTCAACCATGCGTGGCAGAGACATGCTTAAAAACTATGGTCTACTCATGGTGACCAGCCCATTGGCTGGACTTGCTGCGCGTGCAGTCATCATTGCTGACGAAAAAAATATCATTCAATATATGGAACTTGTGCCAGAAATTAGCCAAGAACCTAATTACAACGCAGCCCTAGCCATACTAAAATAGGTTTTCTTGTTGTAAATAGGCGTCTGAACATACAAAAACCCACATTTAGCTTATGGTTGAATACTGCGTGGTTTAAGGATAAAGTGCAACGATTCAAATTCAGGAGAACGCAAATGTCAGTTACCCTTAAAGGCAATCCAGTCAGCATAGGCGGTTCATTTTTGCAAGCAGGTCAAACTGCACCAGACTTTCAGCTCGCAGATGCTAAACGCAACTTGCAATCACTCGAAACTTACGCAGGCAAACGCAAAGTGCTCAATATTTTTCCTAGTATCGACACCCCAACTTGCGCTACCTCTGTTCGCACATTTAACCAAAAAGCCAGCAACATGAATAACACTGTGGTGATTTGCATTTCTGCCGATTTACCTTTTGCACAAAGCCGCTTTTGCGGAGCCGAAGGTATTGAAAATGTCGTTACACTTTCCACATTTCGCGATACCGCTAAATTCTCAAAAGATTACGGTGTACAAATATTGGATAGCAGCCTAGCTGGCTTAACCGCACGTGCCGTGTTGGTGCTAGATGAAAACAATAAAGTTTTACATAGCGAATTGGTCAGTGAGATAGCCAACGAGCCCAATTACGATGCAGCAATAGCTGTGCTATAAAATTAACAACTGCTCTTAAAAGCTCAGCATTTGCTGGGCTTTTTTATTTTTGATACTCGGTATATTTAGCGTTACTGCCCTTGCATTGCTCTACAGGGTATTTCTTGGCATTGAGATCAATTTTTTTGTTAGCAGCTTCAACTAAATCAATACCGCATACTTCTGCTATCCTAAGTAAATACACAAACGTATCCGCCAGTTCGTGCCCAACCTTTTCTTTGGTTTCAGTGTTCAAGTTGCGGCTTTCGTGCTCTGATATCCACTGGAAATGCTCCACTACCTCTCCTGCTTCTACGATCATTGCCATCGCTAGATTTTTAGGAGAGTGAAACTGTGCCCAATCGCGCTCTTCTACAAATTGGTTCACTCTCGCTCTTAGCTCTTTTAAAGAATCACTCATTTGCTGAGTCCTTTCCCGACGCTTCCTTTGCAGGAGTATCTTTTCGATTACTGCCTGCCACCATTTTAATTTCAAACAGCCGACATTCTAACGGTCCGTTAAATAGCGGCGTTTTTTTACTAGGAGATAAACGCATCAGCTTAGGCATGCGCAAATCATTGGTCAAAAAATACGTATTCCAACCAGCAAACTTTTGCTTAAGCGTATTGCTCATTTTTGGATACAAAGCAGCCAATTCTTCATCTTCACCAATACGCACGCCATAAGGCGGGTTCGCCACCATCACGCCCGAATCAGCTGGTGCGGAGAGTGCAGTAAATTCCACATGACTCAGCTGCACTGCCTCCAACAAGCCCGCTGCTTCCAAATTTTGTTTGGCTACACGCACGGCACGCAAATCCATATCGCTACCGTATAGCTTTTGGAAACTAGCTGGTTTTACCGCCTTAAGCGCTGCGTTTTTGATTTTTTTCCATGTGTCAGACTCAAAGTTTCTGAGCTTCTCAAAGCCAAAATTTCGATTCAACCCTGGTGCGATGTTTAGCGCCATCATTGCCGCCTCTAACATAAATGTACCACTACCACACATTGGATCAAGCAATGGCTGCCCCACTTGCCAGCCAGTCAGCTTTAAAATGCCTGCGGCTAAATTTTCACGTAAAGGCGCTTCTATACTTGCTTTACGGTTACCGCGCTGATACAAAGCATTGCCTGAACTATCAATGTAAAAGGTATATGCATCTTCTGTGAGGTAAGCATGTATGCGTACCGCTGGATTTTTGGTATCAATATACGGACGTGAGTTTACCACTTGCCTGAATTTATCGCATATCGCATCTTTAATGCGTAAAGTAGCAAACTCCAAACTCTTAAGAGGGCACTTCACGCCTGTCACTTTCACCATAAAATCATTCTTCACTTCAAACAAATTCGGCCAATTGATTTTATACGCCGCTTGGTACAGGTCATCTTCACTTGCATACTTGCCACGCCCGACCTGAATCAAAATACGTGTCGCAATACGCGAATGTAAATTGGCGCGATAACACACGCCCAAGTCACCGGCAAAGCCTACGCCGCCATCCGTCATTTGAATGTTGCGCGCTTGCTGCGACTTAAGCTCTTCCACAAGTAGCGCCTCTAACCCACGCGGGCAGGTAGCAAAATAATTGAGTTCCATATTTTTAAAATTTATTCCATGATAATACGGCTAGGCGTATGGTTATTATGATCTCTTAGGCGCTCTAATAGTCCCATAAAATCGAGTTTTAATTCTGCATCTAATGCTTTAGCTTTTTGCCGCAACGGCTCCCAACGCAACTCATTTGGCAGTCGATTAAAACCCATCACCACAATATTGCCTGGACGACCCGTCGGAATCATCAGCACGCGATCGTTAAAACTTTGTTCGATGCGCTGCAAATACACATCGAAATTTTTATCAGAGCCCCATAGATTAATTTCTAGCACACCGTTTGTCGTCAACGCGGCACGACAGCTATCAAAGAAGTCCTGACTATACATATTCAACGGTACCCCTTTGCCGTCAAACATATCCAGCATCAGCAAGTCCGTGGTTTCAGGATGATCACGAATATACTGTACACCATCGCCTTCAATTACCTGCAAACGCGCATCATCGTCTGGCAAATAAAAATGGCTACGTGCAATACTAATCACTTGTGGACTCAGTTCTATCACACGTGTTTTGATATGGGGATGATAATGATGAATATACTTGGGAATCGAGCCCCCGCCCAAACCCAACATCAGCACATCTCGCACCTGTGGCGCAAATAGCAAAAATAACATCATGCCTTTAGAGTAAGTGAGCTCCAAATCATAAGGCGCTTTGACACGCATAGAACTTTGTATCGTGCTAGAGCCGATGTACATCGAACGCACGCCATCTACCTCACCCACTTCAACACTTTCCGAAGCCACGCTACGGTGAATTTTTTTGCCGAAACCGAACATTTAAACCTGATCTTCCACTATATCTAATACTTCTATTTTAGCTTCATCTACACCCAAAAACTTACACTCCAACTCCATCAGCAAGGTATCTACTTTTTTCACCTCAAGCCTGACACGCTTACCTGCTGCCAACTCTGGCAGACTGTGTACTTTAGTCATGAAAGGCAATCCATCTAAACGCACTAAATTCTCACGCCAGACAGTCGCACTCATTTCTTGGATATTTTCCTGAATCAAATATTGTAAGCACCAATAGCGTTCCATGCGTGTTTGAAACTCATTGTAGGCATTGTAAGTCTGATCAAAGTTACGCATATGCCCGACAATCTCATCACTTTCAGGCGGGTAGGTAGGCGCTGTCATTTGCACAGCGGCGATAAGCTGGCGCTGATTGATTAAATCTACCGCACGCCTTAATGGTGAAGTACACCAAGCGTATTGCGCCACCCCTAAGCCTTGGTGACCTTCTGCTTTGGTGGTCATATACACTTTTCCGCCATTTTGTGCGCGATAAATGCCTGGCAAACTGTGTTGCGCCAACAAAGCACCCCATTGGCTGTTGGCTTCTATCATCAGTTCCGCCACCAGTTTATCCATCGGCGAACCGCGCTGACGATTCACAATTTTGACGATGCCATCGGTCACATAAAAATTGTAATCAATCGGCTGTGGTTTGGTAGGGTCATACTTACCACGCGCTTTTTCTAAACTCTCTGCAAAGTTAAACAAAAATAAAAGCTGAGCCCAATAGGGATGACCAGTATCTTGTTCTAGTGTATGTTCGTTAAAGTAAGGCTCTAAGCTGTCATGACGTAAATTCTCAGCGATTTTAATGCGCTCTAGGCACGTGTTGCGATTGACTACATTGAAATCAGTTGCCACTTCAATATAGATTGAGAGCACTGGTTTAATCTCGCCAGCATCCAAACTAAATGGTCGAATCGCCTCTTCTGGCATCATGGTGATTTTATGCCCGGGCATATACACGGTAGAGAGGCGCTTCATCACTTCGTTATCCAGCGGGCTATGCGGCAATACGCCCAAACTTGGCGCGGCAATATGAATGCCCACTTGCGTATTGCCATTGGCGAGCGTTTTAACTGAAAGTGCATCGTCAATCTCGGTGGTTGTACTATCGTCTATGCTAAACGCCTCAACCTCTGCCAGTGGTAAATCGTCTTGAACCTTTGCAATTTCGTACTCACCAAACGCAGTTCCATTGGGGAAATACTCACGCAAAAACGCACCTAAATGATAATCATGGTTGGAGGCAATCGCCCCAGCTTCCGCCAACACCACAAGAGGCAATTTGTGTAAGTCACTTGCAGCTTGGTCTAGGGCTTTCCATTCCAGTGTGTTTTTATCTGGTGCATAAAACAACATATCAAGCTTTGATTTTAAGGCCTCTGGCAAAGTATGCGCTTTGAGTTGCTCCACCATCTGTGCCACTTGCTCAGTTTGTAAGCGCTTTTTCTCTAGCCCTGCCAAAGCTGCTTTGAGAATATCCGCTGGTGCAGATTTATAGCGCCCTTTACCTTTGCGGTAGAAGTAGACTGGGGCGCTGTGTAGTTTAGTCGCAATCGCGGCGGACTGAATGCTAGAAGGTTTGCCACCATAATATTCTTTGGCAAGGTCTTCAAAACCAAACTCAGACTCACCACAGCATTCCCACAAAAAGTCAGTATCCAAGGTGTCCGCTTCGCTCTGTGCCGCTTCCATAAAGCCTTGCAAAGCAGCTTCAAACTTGAGCAACACATTCGCCGCTTTGATTTTGCTGCGTTTGCCGCTCACAGATTCCACTTGCAGCGAACTATCGCTTTCAGTCATCACACTAGCGACTTTAAACCCACCATCTTCTTCATAAAATACGTTCATGCATCTTGCTTAAAATAAGTTAGGCGCAATGATACATGACTGTAGCCAAAACCTCTAAAATAGGCGTATGAAAACATTTACTTTTGATAACCGCTTTTTGCACGAACTGCCTGGCGATCCGATTACTGAAAATTACACTCGCCAAGTGGCAAATGCTATGTGGTCGGCAGTGCAACCCACGCCTGTAGCCAAACCGCAACTGATGGCGTACTCCAAAGAAGTAGCCGAGATGCTAGGCTTTAGCAATGCCGATATGCATGAAGCTGCCATGGTTAACACACTGGGCGGCAACGGCTCATTATCTGGCATGTCCACTTACGCTACGCGCTACGGCGGTCACCAGTTTGGCAACTGGGCAGGACAGCTGGGCGATGGCCGTGCCATTTTACTGGGTGAGCTCATCTACGAAGGTAAACGCTACGAGCTACAACTCAAAGGTGCTGGCGAAACACCCTACTCGCGTAGGGCAGATGGGCGTGCGGTATTGCGCTCAAGTGTACGCGAGTTTTTATGTAGCGAAGCCATGCATCATTTAGGCGTACCCACCACACGCGCTTTAAGCCTAGTCAGTACGGGTGATTTAGTCAGACGCGATATGTTTTATGATGGCAACCCGCAAATGGAACAAGGTGCCATTGTGTGCCGCGTTGCGCCTTCCTTTACGCGCTTTGGGCACTTTGAGATTTTGGCGAGCCGTGGTGAAACTGAGCTATTACAACAAATGATTCGCTTTACCATCGACCGCGATTTTACCGATTGGCATACCACGCAACCGCATCAAATCAACAACAACACGCTTCCTGTTGAACTCATAGAAGCTTGGTATACAGAAATTTGCAAACGCACGGCGATTATGATCGTGCACTGGATGCGCGTTGGCTTTGTGCACGGTGTGATGAACACCGACAACATGTCTATCCTCGGCCTCACCATAGATTACGGCCCTTATGGCTGGGTGGATAACTTTGACCCAGGCTGGACACCCAACACCACCGATGCAGAAGGTCGTCGCTATTGCTATGGCCGCCAGCCTGATATTGCACGCTGGAACTTAGAACGCTTGGCCGATGCGCTCGCCACGCTGATGCCCAACCCCAAAAGTATTCAAAGGCTGCAAGAGTGCATTACGCATTACGACCAAACCTATATGCAGCACCTCACCCAATCCCTTGCAGGTAAGTTTGGGTTTAATGCGTGGCAAGATACCGATGGTGAGCTGATTAACCGCTGCTTTGAACTGATGATGCGCGCAGAGGTCGATATGACACTATTTTTTACGCATCTGGCACTGGTGGACGTGGCTAATCCAGAACTCGACACCTTAAAAATCGCTTTCTATACGGAAGAAGGCTACCAAAACTTTAAGCAGGACTTCACCCTCTGGCTCAATACCTACGCACAGCGCATCCTGCAAGCTAACGAGGCACCAGAACTTTGGCGCGAACGCATGCGCACACACAATCCGCGCTATGTATTGCGCAACTACATGGCACAGCAAGCCATTGATTTAGCGGAGACAGACGATACCAGCATGATAGAAACCCTACTTGAATTACTACGCAACCCCTACACACAACAAGCAGGCATGGAAAAATTTGAAGAAAAACGCCCAGACTGGGCTAGACAAAAAGCGGGTTGTTCTATGCTTTCTTGTAGCTCTTAACTTTATAAACAATCGAGTCGATCGCATTTTTAATATCAGGACTTAGTATGAGCCACCCTAAATCGTCATTCCCGCGAAAGCGGGAATGACAAGCCTAGTCATAAAACTAGCGCGTATAGTGTGCGTCATACAAGCACATCACATTTGATGTACTTACCAAACGACCTAATGAGATTATGATGTGGACAACACCAGCAGCTACAGAAATGCGTTTTGGCTTTGAAGTAACTATGTACGTGATGAACAAATAATTAAGTTTTAGTATTAACTTGCATTAATAAAAAACCCAGCTAAATGCTAGGTCTTTTGTTTAATCGCTGTACATTAATTGTATATTTAAACTCCTATTTTCTGGCACTTTCTGGCTCACCAATACAGACAAATTAGAGATTCTCATCCACAAACTTCCGTCGAGCTCTACTCAATTTTAGCTTTATTGGTCGGTTCTGCTTTGCTTTTTCTTTCTGTTTTTCGATTAGTTCTTTCCCATGTATTCTTTCACACAAACTCCAAAACTCTTTCTCACTCTTAGTGTATTTGATGTTATTACAACTCTGACAAAGTAGTGACAAGTTTTCAGGCCATTCACTTCCTCCATGATATAAGGGAATAAGATGATCAATATGAAATGAATGCTTTTCTGAAGGATGCTTAAGAGATATGCCACAGAAGTAACACGCGCCACTTTGAAGCTGCCAAATTGCTAAAATATCGTCTTTTGTGAACGAACCTTCTGCCTGCAGTTGCCTTGCCCTGCGCCTTATAGCAGCTCTTTTGCTGTAAAGTCTTTTTTGTTCGATATAAAGCTGTTTTTTTAGGTACTCATGATTCTCATGCGTAACCTCAAACTTACCTCCATAACGAACAGTTTGTTGACCAGAAGACTCAATCAGATATACCCACTCCTCATGAGAAAGTGATTGTCCAAACATTTCTCTTGATACTTTATTAAGTTCTTTTTTGTCATCCCTAATTTTATTAAATGTTTCTTCCAGTTTTTTAGAGTAATTATGTCGACGGATTCTTTGGCAGGGACATTCAATTAAATCAATATTTGCAGAATTGCCACAGTAACGACATTGGCAATATTTAACAATGAGTCCGTGAAGTTCCTTTGACAGAGACTTGACATCAGACTCAGTAAGAAAAAATTCCAAAGAGCTTGTTTTGTAAAGGAAGCTAATCACTATTTAATCTTAACTAATGCTTTGGTTCCGAGATCAAGGAATCATATTACCTATTATCGTTGTGACAACAACTTTTATAACGTCAAATGAAAGATCAAGCCCTTTAGCTTTAATATGACCCTTAATCTTGTTCCAAACATTCTCATTTCTGATTTTGTCTAGGAATTCGTGACCCTCCCAAGTTAAGGAAGAAGCAAAACATACAATAGAGGCGTTTGCTGAGTTAAGACAATGAGCATCAATAAGCCCCGCCTCTTTCATCATATAGATATGATATGAAACCACCTCTGGCTTATAATTTTCAATAGACTCTGAAGCAAGTTGACCATGTGTAGAGTCTTTGGCTTCCAAGGTAAAAAGAATTTTTCGCACTAACTCCCAATCACGAACCATTAGTTTGCCTCCAATCAATGTTTCAATTCACTTTATAAATAATCATCTTCACGTTGGTGACGCACTGCTAGTATCGTGACTACAGCATTCTCTTCTATTTCAAATAGTGCCACGTAGCCATTTGCGCCAAAGCTGATAATCAGCTCGCGCAAAAATGGGTTATCGGTTTGGGCTTTTCTGCAAGTAAAGGGAAAGCTTTTTAGTAGCTCTATGGCTTTATAAATAGCCTCTAGTGCATGCGCTGCCGCATGTTTATCTTGCTTTAACAAGAAAGCATAAAGACGCTTGATGTCTTCTCTGGCTGCTTTGGTAAACCTGACTTGGTATTGCAATCAGCTTGCCTTTTTAAGCATATCATCTAACTCTGCCAACACACTTTCTGCCGAGTAATACGCTTGTGTGGCTTTGGATTCATCACGCGAGGCCATGCCACGTGCGATAAAAGCTTGCTGGTGTAAGCGGCGTTCTATATTTGCTCTTAGAGATTCTTCAACAAAACTCGAGAGCGTTTCATTGCTGGCAAGTACGCTTTCTGCGGCTTCACGCAGTTTTGGCTCAACCCGTAAGGCTGGGATTGTGGCGGTTTTCATAAGCAATCTCCTGTGTAATTCATTTGCATTACAATCATATGCCAAATCAGAAAAGATGCAAAGGCAGAATAGAGTAAAATAAAGACCATTTTTAGCAAAACCACAATATTCAAGATGGATAACCGCATTCCCGTCACGCTACTCACAGGCTTTTTAGGCTCTGGCAAAACCACACTGCTCAACAAGTTGCTTACGCACCCTGATATGAAAAACTCCGCAGTGATTATTAATGAGCTGGGTGAGACAGGCTTAGACCACATACTGGCGCAGAATGTAGAGAGCAGTTATGTGGCGGATAATATGGTGCTGTTGCAAAGTGGTTGCTTATGCTGCACCTTGAGCAATGAGTTGGCGGATACCATGCGCGATTTATTTTTTAAACGTGCTGTGGAAGCAATTCCGCAATTTAATCGCCTTGTGATAGAAACTACAGGTATGGCAGACCCAGGCCCTATTTTGGGTAACTTAATGAATGAACCTGTGATTGAATCTGTTTACCGTTTAGATGCGGTTGTCGTAACAATAGATGCAGTGTATGGCGCACAGCAAATTGAGGATCATAATGAGGCAAGAAAACAAGCGGCTGTGGCCGATGTTTTACTGATCACTAAAACAGATTTAGCGACTGGCGAACAAATCGCGACCTTAAAAGAAAAACTGCATGCACTTAACGCTGGCGCCACGCAGCATACGGTATTACATGGCGAGATTGATCCAAGTTTGATTATTGATGCAGGCCTATTTGATGCTTCTGGCAAACAGGCAACGCCTGAACGTTGGTTACGCACACCGCTTAAGCCTCATACGCCCAAAGGCACGTTACCAGCAAAGCAGCATAGCGATGAAATTGAAAGCTTTACTGTGACTTTGCCCAGCGGCTTAAACTGGCAAACCTTTAAACCCATTCTGCTTAAGCTATGCCAAACACATGGCGAAGACTTATTCAGACTTAAAGGCATTTTACATTGTGAGGATCAGGCACATCCGCTCGCCATCCATGCTGTGCACTTTACCCCTTACCCTGCAACGCCTTTGGTAGACTGGAATGAAACTCAGCCCATCAGCCGCATTGTGATTATCTGTAAAAATATTGATAAAAATGCAGTGATAGACATGTTAATGCAATTTTAATACATTAAAATAACAAAAAACCAAGGAACCGTTATGATTAAATTATTAGAGCATATTTTAGAAACTGTTATTTTTAGAAGCCGCTGGCTGATGGCACCGATGTATTTAGGTCTGGTGGGCGGGCTGGTCATTTTGCTAGTCAAGTTTGGGCAAGAGTTTTTACATATCGTCATGCATTTGGCAGAAGCGACTGAACAAGAAACTGTACTTTCGCTACTTGCGTTAGTCGACATTACGCTTGTAGGTAACTTATTGATTATGGTGATCTTTAGCGGTTACGAAAACTTTGTCTCTAAAATTGATACAGCCAATAGCGAAGACCGTCCGGATTGGATGGGCAAAGTGGATTATGCAGGTCTAAAACTTAAATTGATTGGTTCAATAGTGGCCATTTCTGCCATTGATTTGCTCAAGGCTTTTGTGCATCAAAGCTCTGGCACTTCAAGCATTTCTACAGAACAAATGGCTTGGCTAGTAGGGATACATACCACCTTTATTATTACGGGTGTGCTGTTTGCGTGGATGGATTATATTTCAGAAAAACATAACCACCACTAACGCTTATACCGTTGGGATTAGCTGTTGGTTATTGGGCTTTGTAATTTTTACCAAAAAACTCTGTCATCAAAAAATCTTCCAGACCAGCATTATCTTCTGGTCTGGCAGACAAGTTCAAAGCGCGCCCCAAACGGTGTGACTCCCAAGTAAAATCGCCTTGGTAATGTTCGCGTATCAAGGCAATCATGCGCTTAATCATCAATAAGCGCGTATCCTGCCCGGGTTTGGCTTCAATATCAAAATACTGCATCTTGGCATTACTATAATCGTTGGTCCAACCTTTAAAACTAAAACTGCCGCCCAGTGCATCGATACGCTTAATTTCAAAAATACCATTGGTACCTGTTTTAAGGTTTTCCATAATGCGCTGATTACGTTTTTCCTCTTCCGTAGAGCCACGCTCTGCCGCCGCCGCTTCTGCGTTAGCACGCGCGGCGTCTGACTCCTGCGCTTGTCTACGTGCACGATTCTGATTCACCAAGGCCATCATATCCACAGGCGCATCTCTCGGTTGAGGTGGCTGCGCTGGCGTTTCTGGCACTTTTTGAGGCATTGGCTCAGTTTGTGTCAATACTTTGGGTACAGAGAAATCCTGAGGCTTAGGTTTGGCGGGCTTTGTGCTTGGCTTTTTCGCCATGACTTTAGGTGTGGGTTCTTCTACTTTGGGTGGCGGTGGCACATCCGTTGTCGGCACTGGCGCTTTTGGTGGCGGTGCTAGTGTGATCTCTATCGTGTCCGATTGGGAGGCAGGCATAGACATATCAAACTTAGGAACGACTTTCCACAATAGCAGTGCATGCAGAATAATAGAAACAACTAATGCAATCAGTGTGTTACGGCTAATACTTAGTCGAATTTGCTTGTCCGTCCGCGGACGTGATAAAAAATCATCTGCCAAAGACTCAGTGTTCAACATACTAATTTTGTAACTCTGACCAAGTCTTGTCTAAACGTTTAATAGAAATTGGGAAAGGCGTTCTCAGCTCTTGTGCAAAAAGAGAAACACGTAACTCCTCAATGAGCCAACGATAATCTGCCAATGCTTGCGAAACTGGCAGATGCGCTGCCTGCAAAGCATTAACCTTATCTTGCCAACGTTGCCAGATCAGCCCAACGCTTGCTGCATTTTTGCCATCCCGATCTGGGTTAGCAGGCTGTTTTTCTATGCGTAAGCGTAGCGCTTTCAAATAACGTGGCACATGCTGTAAATATTCCCAAGGCGTTTGCGTAAAGCATCCTTTGTACACCAGCGAGCCGATTTGAGTATCTACATCCCGCTTCAAACGATTCACCGTGGATGGCATTTTAGCTTGTTGATTGACCAGCGCCTGATACTCTTGCGCAATCAAGTTTGCCTGCCTTGTCAGCGCCTCTGTCACGGCAGGGAGTCGCGCTCTGGCACGTTGTTTTAGTTTCATGAATTCATCGCTATTTCTGGGCAGATCGTCTTCACCGATAAATGCTCTATCCGCAATTGCATTGAGTAAATCCTCCTTCAAGTCATCGGGAGAGACTACATTTCTAAGCAAAAGTGCATATTGGTTAAAATTTGGCAGCCCTTTTTCCAGCTGCTTCATTTGCTCTTTTAGCTCAAAACGCATGAGCCGACAAACACCTTTACGATGATTTACATGTGCATCATCCACAGTATCAAATAGCCGAATCGCTACGCTATCGATGTTATCTTCCAAGGCAGGGTAACCTGTCACTTGATGATTTTCTTTGGTAAAGGTAAGCGTTTCTGGTAAATCGCCAAAATCCCACTGCTTTAGTCCCGCCTTTTCAATATCAGGAGAGCTACTGCGGAAAGTGAGTTGTGCAGCTGAACCCAGTTGTTTTTTGAGTACATTCCAATCACGCCCCATGCCCAACTCACGCCCAGTTTCATCCAGCACGCTAAAGTTCATGCGCAAATGCTCTGGTAACGCAGATAAGTCAAAATCTGTCACAGCCAGTTTGAGCGTCGTTTTGCGTTCAATATATTCTGCCAAGACTGTTAATAACATGCCTTTGGGCTGATGTGATTCTAAAAATCCTGTGACAAACTCTGGCACAGGCACGCACACACGACGGTATGCTTTAGGAAGCGCTTTAATCAACGCGGTAAGCTTCTCACGTATCATACCTGGCACTAGCCACTCCGCCCGTGTAACATCCAACTGATTAAGCAAGGCAAGCGGCACACTGGCTGTCACCCCGTCTAAAGGATGATTTGGCTCAAAGCGGTATTTAAGATTGAGCGTGACGCCATCTAGCTCACAAGTTTCAGGAAATTGCGCCTCAGTAATTGCTGTAGCGCCATGACGCATTAACGCATCTTTGGTTAAATACAATAATTTAGGATTGATTTTCTCAGCGTCAGCACGCCACTTTTCAAAACCAGCCCCATTCACGATACTGTATTGATGATTAATAGGGGGGATGACCGCATTATAAAATGCAAACAATTGATGCTCATCTACCAGCACATCCTGACGACGGGCTTTATGCTCCAGCTCTTCAATTTCTGCAATCATGCGGCGATTGGCTTCAAAAAATGGCGCTTTGGTATCAAACTCCATATTAGCCAGCGCTTCACGAATAAAAATCTCACGTGATTCTTGTGGGTCTATCGGCCCATAATGCACACGACGCTTGGGGATGATCGTCAAACCATACAAGGCCACGCGCTCCCAAGCAACAACTTGCGCTGGTTTTCTATCCCAGCGCGGATCAGTGTAGCTACTTTGTGTGAGTCCTCGCGCTATTGGCTCTATCCAATCAGGTTCTATTTTTGCCACGCAACGCGCGTAAAGCTTAGTGGTATCGACCAACTCTGCCGCAATCACCCATTTAGGACGCGTTTTCTTTAAACACGACCCAGGGGCAATGTGGAAGCGTATGCCACGTGCACCCGCGTACGAGTCGCTGTCACCATCTTTAAAGCCGATATTACCAAGCAACCCGGCTAACAAAGCTTTATGAATTTGCTCATAGTTCGCTTCTTTCTGTGTGCCATGCTTCGCAATGGCTTTGTCGCCCGCTTCACTCACTCCTTGCCGTACCATATGTACTGTCTGCGTCGCTCTTTCGTTAGCTTCGCGCCCTTGCTTTGCCTGACGCACAGATGCAGCTTCTAGCCAAATCTCCTCAACAATCTCTAACAACTGTGCGTGCAGTTCACGCCATTCTTTTAAACGTAAAAATGAGAGGAAGTTGCTGTGGCACTGATTCAGTAAGTCTTTATTAGATTTTTTGTTTTTAAGTGCATTGTCAAACCAAACCCAAAGTTTAAGGTAGCTCATAAAGTCTGAGCCTTCACCCGCAAATTTTGCGTGTGCATTATCAGCCGCTTCGCGCTTATCCATGGGACGCTCACGCGGATCCTGTATACTGAGTACACTGGCGATTATCAATATTTCTTTTAAGCAACCCTCTCGTTTAGCCGCCAAAATCATCCGTCCCACACGCGGGTCTAGCGGCAACTTGGCAAGCTGCAACCCTGTTTCGGTAATCTGGCGCGCTTCATTCACTGCACCCAATTCTTGCAATAGCAAATAGCCATCTGCAATTAAGCGAGAACTCGGCGCTTCAATAAACGGAAACTCCGCCACATCGCCCAAGCGCAGCGCCGCCATACGCAAGATCACAGAAGCAAGCGAACTACGCAGGATTTCTGGCTCGGTAAACTCTGGGCGACTATTAAAATCTTCTTCTGAATACAGTCTGACGCAAATGCCGTTAGAAACGCGTCCACAGCGTCCTGCCCTTTGCTTGGCGGCCGCTTGACTAATTTTTTCAATTTGCAACTGTTCCACTTTCGCACGCGGGCTATAGCGATTGACGCGTGCCAGACCAGCATCAATCACATATTTAATGCCCGGCACAGTGAGCGACGTTTCGGCTACGTTGGTCGCCAGTACAATTCGGCGTGTATTGTGACTTTTGAATATTCTTTGCTGGTCTTCGATAGAGAGTCGCGCAAACAATGGCAACACTTCAATATGCTTTAACTTTGCTGAACGTCCTTGATATTTGCGCAAATGGTCGGCAACATCACGTATCTCGCGCTCACCTGGTAAAAATACCAAAATATCGCCATCGCCTTGACGCAACAAATCATCTGCCGCATCTAGAATGGCTTCTTCAATAGCCTCCTCTTCGTCATCTTCTTCCAGCCAGCGCGCTTCGGTTTTAGCTTTGCGGGCTATCCCAAAGATTGTGTCGTCATCTAAATCAAATTGGGCATTTTCCGATTGGGCAATTTCTTTAGCACGAAACCCCGCTTTACCTAATGGGCGATAACGAATTTCAACTGGGTAAGTCCTGCCCGAAACCTCAATAATTGGTGCACTTACAAAGTGATTTGAAAAACGCGCTGCATCAATAGTGGCAGAGGTGACGATGATTTTTAAATCGGGACGTTTAGGCAAAAGTTGCTTTAAGTAGCCAAGCAAAAAGTCAATATTCAGACTACGCTCATGTGCCTCATCGATAATAATCGTGTCGTACGCATTTAGAAACTTATCACCTTGCGTTTCGGCCAGCAAAATACCATCCGTCATGAGCTTGATATAACTGGATTCAGAAAGTTTATCGTTAAAACGCACTTTGTAACCCACCACCTGCCCCAGAGGTGAGTTGAGTTCTTGTGCAATTCGACTCGCCACCGAACGTGCTGCAATGCGGCGCGGCTGCGTATGACCGATTAAACCAGCAACGCCACGTCCCAATTCCAGACAGATTTTTGGCAACTGCGTGGTTTTACCAGAGCCTGTTTCACCACATACAATCACCACTTGATGTTTTTGTATCGCGGCAGCAATTTCTGCTTTTTTACTGCTAACAGGAAGTTCTAACGGGTATTCTGGTTTGGGTAATTGTGTAAAACGGTCTTGGTATCGATTAATAGAAACCTGCAATTTGCGTGTGATTTCAATCAATGATTGATCTATAGACTTGTTTTGCTTAAGCAGCTCTTTAGCTTGCTGCAAGCGTCGACGCAACGGGTAACGGTCTACCAGCATGCATTGAGGCAACTGCTTTTCTAGTTGGGAGATTAATTGAAGTGGCGTACTCATCAGGGCGAGATTTTAACACGCCACGTGAACGCAGATAAAACGTTTAATCTTTTCTTACGCAGTCTTCTAAACCAGTGTTACCACCTTTAAACTCGGGCTCATAGTAAAACTTATGAAAACCCAACTTGCCTTGTTTGTTGTACTGAAACTGTGCGATACCCGTACCAAAATCTTTAGTTTTGGGGTCTGTCAGCGCAAAATGCATCGCCACCATATTACCATTGGCTGCCGCATGACCCAGATATGTACCATACCCTAGCACTTCTAACTTAAAGTCATAACTCGCATAAACCCCTTTAGTATGTTCAGGCTTAAGCTTCATGGTAACTGTACCCGTGTACTTTCCTTCGTGCGCATCATCTCCTGTGCAATCGTATACACCAGTCATATCAATGAACTGAGGAAATGTCTCGGGCAAACGTTTAGTCGCCTGTGCATTTAAGCTGAAAAAACTGTATATCAATATGAATAAAAAAAATCGCATGCTTGCCTCATCACCAATTTAGCTTCACAGCCAATATAGGTAAATTGTATGATACTTTAAAGCGTTTATGCTAAACCATACAAAAAAGTATGCCTTAACATTAGAAAGGTTGAATATTAGTAATGCGTAGTAATTAGCTGCGCCATCTCGCCTAACATGGCGGGAGATAAGTCATTAGGCATCATTGCTCCTACGCCTAAGTGCACATTGTCAAGCAGGCTATCATGTGCTGCGATATTGATATGATGGTGAAATAAAACACTTGCTGTTTCTTCTCGACAGACAGTTCGATACCGATATTCGCTCACAATGTAATTCATTACCTTTCCCTTCTAAGAAAAGAGTATGAATGGTTACTGTGACATCCTTGCGAAAGAAAAATTGAAGTTTTATGAAAAGCGACTACTGAGCGATTCCAAATTAAATGCTTGAAGAATCTCTGTCAGGCGTTGCTGTGCACTACGTTTAGGCTGATTAATCCACTTAGCAATAATCAGCTCATTCTTCATTGAATGTTCCCACCCCACCAACTCTGTCACTGTCACCTGATAGCCATGCGCCTCTAGCTGCAGGCAACGCAATACATTGGTTACATGGCTACCGAATTCACGGGTATGAATGGGGTGACGCCAAAGCTCACTTAAAGAGGTACTACTTAAACTCTCTGCCTTATGTTGGCGCATCACCTCTGCCACCTCGGCCTGACAGCACGGCACCAGCACCATATATTGCGCCTGCTTTGTGATGCCAAATTGAATCGCATCGTCAGTGGCTGTATTGCATGCATGCAAAGCAGTGACGATATCAACCTTGTTAGGAATTGTGTCAGAGACCATCGACTCTGCCACTGATAGGTGTTGAAACGCCATGCGCTCAAATGCGCATGCTTGCGCTAGCGTTTGAGACTTTTCTACTAAATCGGCGCGTGCTTCAATACCAATCACCTGCCCGACAGACAATTGCTTTAAAAGCAAATCATACAAAATAAAACCCAAATAGGACTTTCCTGCGCCATGATCAACCAATACTGGATTAGAGACTCCAGATAACACATCATTGAACAAAGGCTCAATAAAATTGACCAAATGATAAACCTGCTTGAGTTTGCGTCGACTATCTTGATTAAGTTTGCCATCACGCGTAAGGATATGCAGCGCCTGCAATAAAGGCACTGATTGATGTGGTTTAATTTCTGGAGGTAGTTGCATAGGCGCTATTTTAGCCTGTTAACTCAAAAAACAATAACGCAACATTTTTACAATGCCAGCAATATTGAATGCATATGAATGAACGAATATAAAATCCATATTGTCAGTCAATTGAAATCAATATGGTATTTGAATAGATTTTGCTGACAAAACGATAACTAAGGGCATACACTTTTTAGGCTAACAAAAACGTGCGTTATTCTCGCGTTTGTTGTCTAATAACACTTGTATATTTATGTGACAAATATACTATACTCGTGTACATAATAAAAAATATTTTATACGTGTGTAAATTTTAGCAACACTTAGGGATACCGTTTACATCAATGACTGAAAAAAGATCACGAAAAAGACGCGCAATTGAGAGAAGATTAGATGAAATATTGTTAATAGCGGAAACAATTATTTCAAAAAAAGGGATTAAAGAACTTACGCTACAAGAAGTCATCTCAAAAAGTAGTATTTCGAGAGGCACGTTCTACAAGCTTTTCCCTTCTAAAGAAACACTCATTACGTATTTAGGCATTAAAGGCCTTAATTACTGGTCTGCTTTAATGGAAAAAGCAGCAGAGTACGATGCCTTGTCTAGAGAAAAGTTACTAATCCTGTATGCAACCCATGTATTGTGCAACCGATTAGAACCCATCTACTACAAATGCATTTTTATTGCCAATGCAGAAGTCAACAGAATGGCTGTGGATGTAGAGCTAAATGCTATTCTAGATGATCGCATTAACAATCTCATCTCGTTCATTGAAGAGTGTATTCATCTTGCAATTAAAGAGGGCAATTTAAAAATGCCGCCCAATTTGAGCACTTTGGAAATGGCATTCTTCATTTGGGCTAATCGCTACGGGGCTACGATAGCTGCCTATAACTATCAAATGAGCTCGGTTGACTTGACGCTTAAATATAAAATTTACACAGACTACAGCTTAGATAATATGCAATGGCGGCCACTCTCAACTGAAATTAATTACGAGCGCGTACTGAGAAACATCTTTAATACTTTCTACAAAAAAGAAAAAAATATTGTGAAGAAAATTCACCCCGAGGCGCAACCGTTCTCAATTACAGAGCAATCATTTGATGAGGATCTGCCAACTGAGGCATAGAGGTTAAACGCAATTAGAAAGTTAAAAGCCCACTACAAAGTGGGCTTTTAACTTTAGTTTTTTAATTTTAGCTTCTGATTGTTATTGACTGGCTTTTTCTACTGTTTGAGCAGAAAAACGATAACCAGAACCACGCACAGTCTGAATTAAATCATGATGATTAGAAGCCATCAAAGCATTGCGCAAGCGACGAATATGCACATCTACAGTTCTATCTTCCACAAAGACGCGATCGCCCCAAACTTTATCTAAAAGCTGCGTTCTACTGTGCACACGCTCAGCGTTGCTCATAAAGAAATGTAGCAATCTAAATTCGGTTGGGCCTAATGAAATATTGACATTATTACCACTCACGCGATGCGTAGTAGGATCTAACGATAAACCAGCCACTTCAATTGGATCATCTGTCATTTGTGGTGCACGACGTCTTAACACCGCTTTAATGCGTGCATTCAACTCGCGTGGGCTAAATGGTTTGGTTACATAATCATCTGCACCAACTTCTAAACCACGGACTTTATCGTACTCATCGCCACGGGCAGTCAGCATAATGATAGGGATAGACTTTGTCAGATTATCTGACTTCAATCGTCTCGCGTATTCAATGCCGCTCATCCCTGGTAGCATCCAATCCAACAAAATTAAATCAGGTAACGTTTCGCGCAATAATTGTTGTGCATGCTCTGCACTTAGTGAGCGTAATGCATTGTAACCAGCTTGCTTGATATTCAGAGCTAGCAACTCTTGAATTGCTGGCTCATCTTCCACCACCAAAATATTTGCAGACATTGATTTACCCCTACTATTTTTAGTTACTGCATTCTATGACTGTCATATGACAGATTCATGACAAATATTAAACCCTTGAAATACTTAAATTGCAAAGCTTAATTGCCATTTCTTTTATTTTGTAAAAGTATGTAACTGATTGTAAGAATGTGTTATAAATGTGCCAGAAATAACTGTTTTGTGTGGAGGCAAGATGTCTGATTTCTTATCCAAAGAACGTATTACCGCTAACGCTCATTTTAATCGCTGGCTAGTCCCGCCAGCAGCGTTAGCCATTCACCTGTCTATCGGCATGGCATATGGATTTAGCGTATTCTGGAAACCGCTTGGCAACGCGCTAGTTGGCGAAGATGGCAAACCGCTCGCGGCCTGTGCAGCGGGTGCCACCACTTTTGGAGACAAGCTCTCTGGAACTGCCAAAGCTTTATTTGCTACAGACTGTAACTGGACACAATTCGACTTAGGTTGGATGTACACATTATTCTTTGTGTTACTTGGCTGTTCCGCAGCCTTGTGGGGGGGCTGGTTAGAGCGTGAAGGTCCTAGAAAGGCTGGCTTGGTCTCTATGCTATGCTGGTGCGGCGGACTGTTGCTTTCCGCTTATGGTGTCTACAGCCATCAACTATGGCTAATGTGGCTAGGTAGTGGCGTCATTGGCGGCATTGGATTAGGGTTAGGCTATATCTCGCCAGTTTCCACATTGATCAAATGGTTTCCTGATAGACGCGGCATGGCTACAGGCATGGCTATCATGGGTTTTGGTGGTGGCGCAATGATAGGCTCACCACTCGCTACAAAATTAATGGCGCATTTTGCCACGCCTGTGAGCCCAGGGGTATGGCAAACTTTTGTCGTGCTTGCTTTTATTTATGCAATCTTTATGACATGCGGCGCATTAGGCTACCGCGTACCAGCAGTCGGCTGGAAACCTGCGAACTGGACACCACCAGACAATGCAAAAAATAGCATGATTGCGACGCATCATGTCCATTTAAATAAAGCGCATCTAACGCCACAGTTCTGGCTATTATGGATTGTGTTATGTATGAACGTTTCTGCTGGTATTGGTATTATTGGTGCAGCTGCTCCGATGTTACAAGAAACGTTTGGTGGCGCTTTAATTGGGCAGCCAGACATTGGTTTTGCTGATATTAAAAAGGATGAGGCGCTTACAGCCGCGGCCGCGGCGGTGGGAGCGGGCTTTGTCGGCATTATTTCTTTATTTAATATTTTCGGCCGTTTTGCTTGGGCGACTTCTTCAGACAAATTAGGTCGCAAGCGTACTTATTTCATTTTCTTTATTTTAGGTGCGCTAATGTACTGCACAGCGACTTATGTGGCTGGGTTGAAATCACTCGCTTTATTTGTCGGCGCATTCTGCGTTATTGCTTCCATGTATGGTGGTGGCTTTGCCACTATTCCAGCTTATCTAGCCGATATGTTTGGCACACAGTTTGTAGGTGCTATTCATGGCAGACTGCTGACGGCGTGGTCGACAGCAGGTATTTTGGGGCCAGTCATTGTGAATTACATGCATGACACACGACTGGAAGCAGGCGTACCATTCAATCAAATATACGCCCCAATATTTTTGGTACTAGCGACATTAATGATTATTGGGTTTATTGCCAACTTCTTAGTCAAGCCTGTAGACAAACGCTATGCAATGAGTGACAAAGAGCTTGCAGATGTGCGCAAAATCAGCCACGAATCCTCCTTGCAAAGTAATCAAAACAATGGCGATCTTCAAGCAAAGGCTCCAGCGTCAAATGTAATTGTGATACTTGCATGGCTAGCTGTGTTGATTCCAATTTCATATGGTGTCTCAGTCACTCTGCAAAAAGCATGGGGATTATTCAGTTAATACCAATATTTAGCCTAAGCCAATCAGTAAAGTAACCATATTGGGTTAAAATACGCACTTTAGTATCAGTTAGGATATAAATTGAACAAAATTGCGGTTAATTTAGATGGCAAGGGCAAAAAAATTGGCATTGTACTTTCACGCTTCAACAGCAATATTGGTGACGGACTGCTAAGCGCCTGTCATCAGGAACTGTTGAAACTAGGTGTAAACGCCCAAGACATTGTCACTGCGACAGTACCAGGCGCATTAGAAATTCCTGTGGTGTTACAGCACATGGCGCTTACTGAGCAATATGATGCTTTAATTGCCTTAGGGGCGATTATCCGTGGTGAAACCTATCACTTTGAAGTTGTTTCCAACGAATCAGCACATGGCATTTCAGAGGTTCAGCTTAACACTGGCATCCCCGTGGCTAACGCTGTACTCACCACCAATAACGACGAACAAGCTGAAGCGCGTATGTATATCAAAGGTGCTGAAGCGGCACAAGTTGCAATTGAAATGGCAAACTTGGTATCCGCGCTATGACCACACCCAATACAAAAGACAGTGCACAAACCAGCTCAAAAAAAAGCAAACCGAGTCAGAACAGACGTAAAGCACGTGAGCTGGTGGTAAAAGCCATTTATAGAAGCATGTTGAATGCAGGCGAAGCGAAACAAATCGCTTTAGATGCGCAAGAAGATCCTGACTACATCAAAACTGATCAAGCCTATTTTAAACAATTGTTTGAAGGGGTATCAGCACAGGCAGAAAAACTTGATCAGGAAATTGCTCTGTTTATTGACAGATCCATTAAAGAATTAAGCCCCGTTGAACACGCCATTTTACGCGTTTCAACGTATGAGTTGTTTTTTGACGTGAGCATTCCGTATCGCGTTGCCATCAATGAAGGCGTAGAACTAGCCAAAATTTATGGTGGCATTGATGGTCACAAATACATTAATGGCGTCTTAGATAAATTAGCGGCTGTGGCCAGACCGTTAGAGTTTAGAAAATAGTAAGACCAAATTCACTGAGATAAACATCCGAGTCGATAAAAAGTGAAACAAGGCTTATTAAAATCTGATTGGATGATTGCACTCGGATTATCACTTGTTTTTCTTTTTCTCAGCAATAGCAAACTCATACAGGCAATAGAACGTAAAGCTTACGACCTTGGCGTGCAGGCATCCTATCGCGAAGCAGGGGATCAAATTGCCATCATCGCCATAGATGATGAAAGCATTAAGAATATTGGTCGATGGCCTTGGTCACGCAATGTGCACGCAAAAATCATCGATTTGTTGTCTTCTGCCAAAGTAGTAGGTAATACAGTCTTTTTCTTGGAGCCTCAAGTTGACCCTGGGCTCGAATATATCAATCAAATTGATGCGTATTTAAAACGTAATCCAACCAGCAAAGTTGGTCAAGAAAACACCCTCAACCATCTCGTGCAAGAGGCGCAAATAAAACTGAATGCCGATGCGCAATTAGCCCAAAGCATGCAGCACGCAAACAACGTGGTATTGGCCATGCCATTTAAATTAGGAACCCCTCAAGGCAACCCAGACAATAGCTTGCCAAGCTATGTAACCCAATATCGCTTGCATCATATTGTAGATGAAGTACATGCGGTTAAAGAGCGTTTGATTCCGATTCAAGCGCTTGCGGCTACGCCACCTATTGAATCTATAGCCATACATGCACGTGCGATTGGCCATCTCAATTACAACCCTGACATCGATGGTGCCATACGCACGGAACCTTTGGTCATACAATATTTTGACCAATACTACCCCTCTGTAGCAATGCAAATCGCATCGACATACCTCAATTTAAATCCACAGGATGTTCAAATCAAGCTAGGGCAAGGCATTAAGCTCGGCAAACTGAATATTGCAACAGATAGCGCCTTACAAATGCGAAGCTTCTTTTATTCTAATCAAGCGGGACGCACACAATTTCCTATGGATTCATTCTATGATGTCTATAGTGGCAAAATTTCATCAGAAAAATACAAAAATAAAATCGTACTGATCGGTATGGCCGCGACTGGAAGTGGAGATATGCAAATCACACCCATCTCTGCCAACATGCCTCCCATCGAGACGCTAGCACACACCGTAGCAAGCATCTTAAATGAGGACTTTTTTATCACTCCAGACTGGGCCGTGCTAGCAGAATTAGCGGCGTGGTTAGTGATTGCCATCTACTTGGTATATTTTTTGCCTAAGCTAAGTGCGGGAATGGCTACTTGGATTAGCTTAATCTTCATTACGGTAATTCTATTTACGCACTTTATTCTGATGACCCATTATGGTCTATGGATACAACTAATGATGCCCCTAACACTGTTAGTTTTCGGGCACGTATTACTCAGTACCAAGCGATACTTGTTAACAGAACAGGTAAAAGAAAGGTCGGAAGCAGAGTCTTCTGAAAGCAACAAGAACCTAGCGCTTATGCTACAAAGTCAGGGGCAACTCGACATGGCCTTTGATCGTTTTAGAAAATGTACAATGGATGATAGTTTAATGGATGCACTCTATAATTTGGGCCTAGACTTTGAACGCAAGCGCCAGTTTAACAAAGCTGAAGCGGTGTTTGTCCATATGGCTAAACATCACGCGGATTATAAAGATATAAAACAACGCATCACATCCTCTAAACGGATGTCCGATACGCTTATCCTTGGAGGCCGCCCAAGCAAAACACTGAGCACCCTACTCTCTACAGGTGAGTCTGTTGAAAAGCCAATGCTTGGTCGTTATCAAATCGAAAAAGAACTTGGTAAAGGCGCCATGGGCACTGTGTATCTTGGCGTTGACCCCAAAATTGGCCGACAAGTTGCCATCAAAACATTAGATCTTAACCAAACTTTTGAGGCCACCGAGCTGGATCTAGTACGGTCACGCTTTTTTAGAGAGGCAGAAACTGCGGGGAAACTTAGCCATCCTAATATCGTCATTATTTATGATGCTGGTGAAGAGCATGATTTAGCCTACATCGCAATGGAGTTGCTCAAAGGTCACGATCTCAACGAAAACACCAAAAGAGGGCACTTGCTACCCTTGCCAAATTTACTCGGCATCATGATTAAAGTGGCTGAGGCGTTAGACTACGCACATCAACATCATGTGATCCATCGTGATGTTAAGCCCGCCAACATTATGTATGAACCAGAGACCCAACTGGTAAAGGTGACTGATTTTGGCATTGCACGCATTACTGATGCTTCCAAGACTAAAACTGGGATGGTGTTGGGCACTCCCAACTTTATGTCCCCAGAACAACTGTCTGGCAAAAAGCTGGATGGCCGCTCAGACTTATTTGCATTAGGTACGACCATGTACCAGCTGGTCACAGGGCAATTACCATTTGAAGGCGATTCAATGGCCAACTTAATGTATAACATCAGTAATCAAACACAGAAAGACATCCTTGAGCTGAATCCAGACTTACCCCCTGAGCTCTCTATAATCATCAACAAACTACTCGAAAAAGACCCCAATAAACGCTACAGCAACGGCAAATCTGTTGCTCAAGAAATTGGTCACTGCTTAATTAAACTTTTATCATGAACTATTTAGAAAACGCGCTTCACATTGCAAGACTCAGTGACACTGGAAAGTTACGTTTACGTAATGAAGACTCCATCGCCAGCGATAGCTCCATAGGCTTAGCGCTCTTGGCTGATGGCATGGGCGGCTACAACGCAGGCGATGTCGCTAGCCAAATGGCCGCACTAACAATCACGGCAGAACTCAAAACTTGCTTCAAAAACGCTTTTGACTCAGGGCACTGCATCGACGCAACCAATGCTTCCGCTCATATTATCGATGCGGTAAACGCCGCCAACAAAGCCATTCTTCAAGTCTCTCATGAACAAGCGCAATGTGCAGGCATGGGCACAACTCTAGTGCTCGGCTTGTTTATCGATAACCAAGTAATCGTAGGGCACATCGGCGACTCAAGAGCCTACCGCTTCCGTGACCAAGCACTTCAACAAATCACAAACGATCACTCACTGTTGCAAGAGCAGTTAGACTCGGGTTTGCTCACACCAGAACAAGCAAAATTTGCCACATATAAAAACTTTGTCACTAAAGCGCTCGGGATTGAAGCTGTGGCAGATTTAGAGCTGAATACTTATGATACTTTAGTAGGTGACATTTACCTATTATGCTCAGATGGCCTATCTGACATGTTAGAACACGAGGAAATAGAGTCCATTTTGACGGAGTCGAAAGGCAAACTGGAGCACGCAGCAAATGCCTTAGTACAAAAAGCCAATCTACATGGTGGTAAAGATAATATTTCTGTGATATTAATAGAAGTGGTACAAAAGTTTTCATTAAAGAAATCAACTTGGTACAAAAATATACTAAAAAAAGTGGTAGATAAAGGCTAAAAATGTCTAAGTTAATATGTACACTGGATAATAGAGTCATTGGGGAATACGCGCTTAACAAAGAGCGCATTAGTATTGGTAGAAGGCAAAACAACGACATTATCATCGATAATTTAGCAGTAAGTGGTCTTCATGCACACATTACCACCATAGGCAAAGACTCTGTACTAGAAGACGCTAACAGTACCAATGGTACGTTTGTTAATTTAAAACCTGTCAAAAAACAGGTACTCAATCATCAGGATGTGATTGAAATTGGTCGCCATCAATTCAAATATATACAAGACAATGCGGCAGACACTGTGGAAGAAGATCGCTTGGCGGGTTCTACTCCTCTAGATAAAACCCCTAACACGCAACCACCCTCATTGAAATCACTCATCCAGATGTCAAGACCCATGAAACCAGAGGATGAGCAACTTTCGCAAACCACACCGCTAGCCACATCACTGCAAAAATCCGTACTTCCGACGGCAAAGCTACGCATATTAAGTGGTGACAGCAATGGCACTGCACTTACTTTAAGCAAAACGATGACTACGCTTGGTAAAGAAGGTGAACAACGCGTCGTCATTACCAAAAGAACCAATGGCTATTTTTTAAGCCAGGTCGAAGGTCATGAGCATGCAAGCATCAATGGGGCGCCTCTCAATGTACTCTCCTACGGACTGAAAGATCACGATGTGTTAGAAGTGTCTGGCATTAAAATGGAATTTTCATATGGGTAGTGTATTTCTCTTTTCTTGAAGTACCCATGTCATCCCAGCAAATCTTAAACCAATTAGAACGGCTTAACTCCATTGGCGTAGCACTATCTGCCGAGCAAGACACCAGTCGTTTACTTGAAATGATTCTAGTCAGCGCACAAGAACTGACGCATGCAGATGGAGGCACCCTCTATTCGGTGACAGAAAACGACACGCTTAAGTTCGAAATCATGCGCAACACCTCCTTAAACGTTGCATTAGGGGGTTCCACTGGCAAGCCCATCGGCTATAAACCGTTACCAATCTACTTGGATGAGGGCAAGCCTAACCTGAGCATGGTAGCCGGATACAGCGTCATCAAAAAAACCACGGTCAATATTGACGATGCCTATCTCACACAACAGGATTTTGATTTTACTGGCACACGCACCTTTGATGAACTGACTGGCTATCGTTCAAAATCCTTTTTAACAGTACCCATGTTAAACCATGAACATGAAGTGATTGGAGTCCTACAACTGATCAATGCCACTGACCCGGGCACACAGGAAATTATTCCATTCTCCTTGGACAACCAACGTTTGGTCGAATCTCTTGCTTCTCAGGCTGCAATTGCACTCACCAACCATCAACTCATCAGTGGCCTGAAACGCTTATTTGAATCATTTATTAAACTCATCGCAGATGCCATTGACGAAAAATCCCCCTATACTGGCGGGCATTGCCAGCGTGTGCCAGAACTTACCATGATGCTTACCGAAGCCGCGATTAATACAGAGTATGGCCCGCTTAAAGATTTTCATATGAATGAAAATGAGCTTTATGAGCTCAAAATAGCGGCTTGGCTACACGATTGCGGAAAAGTCACTACGCCCGAATCCATCATGGACAAAGCAACTAAACTGCAAACCATTTTTGACCGCATCCATTTGATTGATGATCGCTTTGAACTACTCAAGTCACAACGTGAGGCATCTCACTTACATAAAATCATAGAGGCGCAAGCGAATGGAAAAATTATCAATCCAAAACATTTAGCGCATGAAATTAATATCATCAAAAAACAACTAGATGACGATAAAAACTTTATTCGCAAAGCAAACCACGGCACTGAATCCATGAGTATCAGCGATCAAACGCGGGTACGCGAGATTGCAAACTATCATTACCTGAACGAGGCTGGACAGTCAGTCAAATTTCTCACTGATGATGAAGTGTATAACCTCATTATCCCCAAAGGCACACTCACTGCTGAAGAGCGCAAAATCATTAACAACCACATTGTGGTGACTATTAACATGTTGGAGTCACTCCCTTATCCCAAAGGCTTAAGACGTGTACCAGAGTATGCAGGCGGTCATCACGAACGCATGGATGGCACAGGATATCCTAAGGGGTTAAAGCGTGAGCAGATGTCAATTCCTGCACGCATCATGGGCATTGCTGACATTTTTGAAGCGCTCACTTCTAAAGACAGACCTTACAAAAAAGCTAAAGCGCTCTCTGAAACGTTGAATATCCTTGGTAAGATGAAACTGAATAACCACGTTGATCCAGATATTTTTGATTTATTCATTCGTGAAAAAATTTATCTGAAATATGCAGAGAAATTTTTAGATCCAGAACAAATTGATGAAATTGATGAATCTAAAATCTTAGGTTATCTAGCCGACTAAGTTTTTGAAAAAGCCTTAGCGGCTTTAAGAATTTCTTTTAAATGACGCTCATCTACCTGCTTGAAAAATTGCCCACCAGGAATTAATCGCACATTAGGGCCAACGTCGCACTCTCCTAGACATTGAATCTCTTTCACCCCAACTGCAATCCCTGCCTTACTCACTTCCTCTGCTAACTTTTGCTTGAGTTGCTGTGCCCCCTTAGCACCGCAAGAAGGCTGATTTGGATTCACTCTATGATTTGTGCATACTAAAATTGATTTCATAAGCTCTCTCATCCAACCTTGAAGTCAAGCCAATCACAACACCCTGTCGACCTCAATAGTTGCATCTGCATTCATTTTCAGATAGCTACCTTGATCGTACCAGTCTCCTAGTACATAACGCTGGCAAACATACCCATCGACTACTTGGTTATGTGTATTGGGTCTATGTGTATGCCCATGAATTAATATCGCTGGGTAACTGTAGCGGCGCAACATATCAATTACAGCAGTTACATTGACATCCATAATATCAGCATCTTTTAAGGATTTTTCTGCACTACTCGTGACTCTTGCTTGTTGCGCATATGCTAACCGTGCCTCTACAGATTGACCTAAAAAATCCTTCTGCCACATGGGGTTACGTACTGTCTGTCTAAACTTCATATACCCTATATCATCGGTACACATCGTATCGCCATGCGTCAACACGACAGATTTTCCATACAACTGAATATGAGTGGGATCGTCAATCAACTGAGCTCCCGTTAAAGCTAAAAAATGCGCTCCAATTAAGAAGTCACGATTTCCGTGCATCAAATAAACTGGTATTCCAAGCTGGGTAATCTCGTGTAGTGCTGCTATTATCGGACGATGAAAGTCTTTATCAATTGCATCATCCCCAAGCCAATACTCAAAAAAATCCCCTAAGATATAGAGCGCATCTGCTTTTACCACAGCATTCTTTAGCCATGATAAAAATGCTGTTGTCACATGTGGCCTAGACTGGCATAGATGCAGATCTGAGATAAATAGAGTGAATCCCATCTATGCCATCTGATCACTAACAAACGATTGCTTGTTGAATAACCACTGGCTCTACAGGCACATCCTGATGCCCCGCACGCGTTGTCGTACTCACTGCTTTAATTTTATCAACCACATCCATGCCTTCTACCACCTTACCAAATACGCAATAGCCCCAACCACTAGATGTAGGTGCAGTATGATTCAGAAAGTCATTATCGGCTACGTTTATAAAAAATTGACTGCTCGCAGAATCAGGAATGGAAGTACGTGCCATCGCAATGGTATAAGCATCATTGCTTAAGCCATTATCCGCTTCATTTTTAATAGGTGCATCAGTTGGCTTCTGCTTCATATTGCTATCAAACCCACCCCCTTGAACCATAAAGCCATTGATGACACGATGAAAAATCACCCCCTCATAAAAGCCTTTTTCAACATAGCTTAAGAAATTAGCTACAGTAACTGGTGCTTTTTCAGCGTTGAGCTCAATGGTGAAGTCACCAAAATTTGTGGAAAATTTAACCAAAATAGAATCCCTTTAAAAAAATAAAATTACTTATTCGCAACGACTGATTTGACCCTGATCTGCTTGATCATAATGGGTTTAATTGGCACATCTGAAAATCCCTTCACCGTCGATGTTGGTACAATGCCAATTTTATGTACCACATCCATGCCATGTACGACCTTACCAAACACGCAGTAACCAATTCGGTCTGGCTCTGGGCTGGTATAGTTCAGAAATTGATTGTCTGCTAAATTAATAAAAAATTGTGCGGTCGCGGAATTAGGGTCGGACGTACGTGCCATTGCAATCGTTCCCGTTTGATTCAACAACCCATTATCTGACTCATTAGCAATAGGCTCACGCGTTGACTTTTCTGTTAAGTCTCGCTCAAATCCACCACCTTGCACCATAAAACGGCTGATCACGCGATGAAAAATGGTGTTGTCATAAAACTTATCATTTACATAATGCAAAAAGTTTTCTACCGTTTTAGGTGCTTTTTCTGGGTATAGCTCAACCGTAAAATTACCTGCAGAGGTCTCAAACTCAACCAAAGTGGTGGCGTTCACTTCCAACGCGAACATACTAAACAATGCCAACACACCCCAAACTATTTTACTAAGAAATTTCATTACACTGCACCTTCATAAATAATTTTCCATTGATTATTTTCATTCACCCAGTACTGCCTTTTTTTCATTTTATTCTCTAAGCTAGCACTTTTAAAATACTGCTCAAAATTAACCACCACCATTGGCTGCTCAGTATTAGGATAGCTATACATACTGATATTGTTTAGGTTAACTGACACGCGTGGTTTTGACGCTTGAATTTGTCGTTTATAATCTGCCCACTTGTCTAACCCGCCATCACTATAAAAAAACTGTTTAGAGTAGTGAGACAAGTATTGATTAGTATCTTGAGAGACCCAGTCCTTACGCCATTGCTCAATGGCATAACTTAGAGCCTGCTTTTCGTCTGTTTGTAACTCATCTTGGGAACCAGCCTCAACCCAATCAATTTTATTTACGATAAGAACTGGCGTATTCCCTCTATCCAAAATAGGCTGTAATGCTTTGATATCTGGATTAGATAATACGATACAGCCGTCGCTTGCACGTGGCGGCCGACTATAAGTATCGGTCGGTGTACCATGTAGCCAAATACCTGAGCCATTTCTTTTTTCATAACTATCGATTTCGTTGGGGTAACTTAATGGGTAAGCGGCTCCCCCATACATGTCTGGCAAAGGCTTGTTCAGTTTGGTAGAAGCAAAGTAGACACCTATTGGCGTGCGCTTGTCCCCTTGCGCTTTTTTATCTACGCCATTTTTACCGATTGTCACATAGTAATCTGACATATACTTAAGCTGACTATTCTGATTTTTTGCGTATAAGTATAGTCTTGATTTAGATGTATCCACGACAATCACGTACTGCAGCGTTTCATCTAACTGTATCAATAAATTAGGCAGCAAACGATCCTTACGTTTATCCAGATAACTTTCTAATCGGGTTTGTGCCTCATCTTTTAAGTCCTGAACCTTGCTCTCATCCTTCACACCCGCGTCACCAAAGGAAGTTAACATGCGTGCACGTGATGAAAGCAGGTCGCCACGAATGAGATAGGCAAGTTTAAAATTAGGCGTAGTAGCAATGAGCTGATTGACTGTCTCGAGCGCATCATTGACTTTACCCTGTTTGATTTCAAGCAGCGTTTGCGCCAGCATGCTTTCAATGATGCTTCCGCTATAGTTTTTAGAAAACAAACGGGTAGCAATTTTTTCTTGGCTAATTGCTGTCGCATTCCAAGGCAAGATTGAGGACAACACTAGCACGAACAGGGGTAATAATTTCATTCTAAGCATGGGTGCCATTATACCCTTCAAACACTAGAATCCATCCAGCTTATAACATCAGCAATCCAAAAAACACCATCAATACAGGATACTATCGTGCATTTTCCTGCAAAATCAACCAAGCACTGTTGACTTTAGTCATGACTAACGTTTTTCTTGTATTGATTGTTTTACCATTCGCAGTATACGTTTGGCGGAAGCTCACTTTAGCTGTATCTTCGCCATCCATTTTTACATTAGTATCACTCACTTTAACGGCGATGCTCTTAGGTGCGGTCACACGCTCGCGACGCATACTTTCCCAAGACTTACGACTCTCACCTTTAGGCGTCTTAAAGCCCTCAGCATAGCTTGCCAAGTATTGATTTACATTTTGACTAGACCAAGCATTTGCCCACGCATTCACTGCCTCGATAATTGCAGCGTCTTGGTCTGCAATTGGTACTTGAGCATCGCCAGATGTTGCCGTTTTTGCAGGTTCAGGCTTTTTTACTTCTGCAGGTTTGGCACCGCCTGATTTAGCCATATCGGCAGGTTTAGTCATCTCTGTCGATTTCACTGGCTCAACAGGCTTACTGGTAACTGATGTAGCTGAGGCGACATTAGTTGACTTTCCACCAAACAAATTAGTAATCATGGATAATTTGCTTTGTGCTCGAGCATTCGATGTATCAAGCTTAAAAGCTTTGTCATACGCTTCTGAAGCCAAACGCGCATATATATCACCCAAATTCTCATGCGCTGTAGCATAGCTAGGATGCGTTTTGATTGCAGTCTCCAAAGCTTTACGCGCTTTATCATACTGACCTTGATCTGCATACAACACCGCTAAGTTATTATAGGGCTCAGGCAAATTGGGGTATTTTTCCGTTAAATCTGTAAATGTTTTAATCGCTTCATCACGTTTACCGAGCTCTACTAATATCACGCCCTTCATAAACATGGCTTCGGCATCTTTTGGGTTTGTGCTCAAATAAGCATTGACCTTATCTAACGCCGCTGCTTGATTACCTTGATCAGATAATAATGTGATTTCTTTAAGCGCTGCATTTGAGGCAGATGACTCAGCCGCAACAAGATTGAGCGCAGTCATACCAATCGCCAAAACAACAGCCATCTTCATTACTTGCAACTTCATTTGCTTTTTACCTGAGAAGTAATCGAATTTATTCATTATGTTATACTTAAGTATTTGGTTAAAGCCTAATTCTATCAATAGGCTAGGTCTCACCACAATAGCCAACTAGGCTTTATTGCCTATTTAGTTGACTTTAATTTCAGTTTAACAATGATTACAAATAGTGACGCATGCTAAAAATTTACAACTCACTCACGCGTGAAAAACAAACCTTCACCCCTATTGAACCCAACAAAGTCCATATGTATGTCTGTGGCATGACCGTGTATGACTTTTGCCACTTGGGTCATGCTCGAGTGATGGTAGTCTTTGACATGGTATCACGTTGGTTTAGAGCTAGCGGCTACGATGTCACCTACGTGCGTAACATTACCGATATTGACGACAAAATCATCAAACGTGCCAATGAAAATAACGAGACTATTCATCAACTTACGCAACGCTTTATTGATGCGATGGATGATGACTCAGCCAAATTAGGCATGATTCGACCCGATATTGAACCGCGCGCTACAGCGCATATCGATGGCATGATACAAATGATTAGCACCTTGATTGAAAAAGGTCACGCCTATCAAGCTGCCAATGGCGATGTTTTTTATAAGGTACGCAGCTTTAATGATTACGGCAAGCTCTCGGGCAAAAGTTTAGATGATTTGCGTGCAGGGGAGCGCGTAGAAGTGGACACTTTTAAGCAAGATCCTATGGATTTTGTATTGTGGAAATCAGTCAAGCCAAATGAACCTAATTGGGATTCACCTTGGGGCAAAGGTCGTCCTGGCTGGCATATTGAATGCTCTGTGATGAGTGCACGCCACTTGGGTGCGCATTTTGACATTCATGGCGGTGGGCAGGATTTGCAATTCCCTCACCATGAAAATGAAATTGCGCAATCGGAAGCTGCCCATAATTGCACGATGGCCAACTACTGGATGCATAACGGCTTTGTGCGTGTGGATGATGAAAAGATGTCGAAGTCCTTGGGTAATTTTTTCACGATTCGTGAAGTGCTCCAAAAATACGACCCAGAAGTCGTGCGATTCTTTATCTTGCGTGCACATTATCGTAGCCCACTCAATTACTCGGATAAGCATTTGGACGACGCAAAAGCTGCCCTGACTCGCCTTTATACTGCACTACGGAATACTGATATTCAGAACCAAGAGATTGATTGGAATCAATCACAAGCCAAGCGTTTTAAAGAAGCAATGGAAGATGACTTCAACACACCAGAAGCGATGGCGGTGTTGTTTGATTTGGCAAATGAAATCAACAAAACACAGTCAAATGAAGCGGCTACTTTATTGAAAAATTTGGCTGGTGTGATTGGTTTGTTGCAACGTAACCCGAATGAATTCTTGCAGGGCAATCCAATCGCAATCGATGCTAACCAAGAGCGGAATGATGCCTCAGTTCCTTTGACTGCATTTACCTCTCAGCAAATTGAACTACAAATTACTAACCGTGCCGTTGCCAAAAAATCTAAAAACTTCGCCGAAGCAGACCGTATTCGCAAAGAACTTGCTGAGGCTGGCATAATTTTAGAAGACACACCGCAAGGGACGACTTGGCGCAGAGCCTAAGCTAAACCTGATACACCATAACGCTATTGCGTCCGTTGTTTTTTGCCAAATACATCGCTTTATCCGCATGACTCAACAAATCTTCTAGCGTTTCCCCCGTGTCTGACACGCCAAAACTTGCTGTAATCGACAGCAAGTTCTCTTGTGCCAGCACGATAGTTGAATTCATCATGGTTCTTTTAATTTGATTGGCAATCTCTTCTGCCTCCACCCCAACGGTGTTAGGTAGCAATACCGCAAACTCTTCTCCGCCAAATCGGCACAACAAATCAGAATCTCTTAAGTTGATTTTAAGCAGGTTGGCTAAACGGCTTAAGACTACATCGCCTGAAGCATGCCCGAAACTATCATTGATATTTTTAAATGATCTACATCCAACATGAGTGCACTCACAGGCTGCTGATTGCGCTTACAAAAATCAAATAATATGCGCGCTTTATCAAAAAAAGCACGCCGATTATTTAACCCTGTGAGCGCATCCGTTCTAGCCATATCCTCGGCACTCATTTTGGCAATCTCTAAATCGTAGGCAAGCTCTAAGTTTCCGTTAAACGTTTTTTGCAGCAATGCGCTCGTCAGCATACAAGACACGTACATACAGGTAGCGGCCACACCAATCCAGAAAGTCTCTTGATATCCTAAGGTTAACAGCACAGCAATCATTGGCACAAGTGCTAAAGAAATCGTAGCCATCTGTAGATAGCGTAAAGGGCTGTACCAAGAGATTGCCGCACCAGCCAAACCAATCGAAAAGGTATTCAAGATAAAAACTGCTGTCAGATTATCTCTAGGCATGATCCAGATCAGCCCTGCACTCCATGATAAAAACACCATCAGCAAACTAATTGCAAATGGTTTTTCCCACGATAGAATTTCATCCCCTTGTGGCCTTTTGTGTTTGAATTGGCTAATGAGCACAATGCGCAAACCAGCTAGCAATGTGGTGATGCCAAACCAAATGAGCAAGTGTTGACGATTTGCCATTCCCCACAATGCTGCCACCAAGAACAATCCTGCAACGGCGCTAAGTATGATAGGAACTAGGCTATGAAAATATAGAAGCTTAATCTTTTCGATGCGGATGTGCTTTTGTTTTGATTTCATTTCAATCAATCCAAATTTATAAAGAATCTTGCAAAAGACTGGTTTCGCAAAGCGTTTGAGTTTAGCACAAAATAAAATCATATTGCTAAACAATGTACTAGATAAGGTACTAAGCACAACGAATCATTATGTATATACACCTATATATTCATTTTTCTAGTCCACAATGACTACGAATATGCGCTACCCAGACAAGCTATTGACATATTAGGTACTTTATCTTCAGTGACATCGTCTATCACTTTAGGTAGCTCTGCAGGTCTCACTGATTTGCAAGCTCGCTTATACACTGGCAGCACGCATATCACTGGCAGCGCAGGCTCACTCATCGTTCCAGGCGCTGCTTGGGGCACAGTTGCAACGACGCCAATTTTACCTGGTGTCATTGATTTGACTACTGTAGTTTTAAATCCACCGTCTGCTTTAGCAGCTGGCACTTACACGCTTCAAATCAGAGGTAAAGTATCTGGTGCATTGAGTGGCGCATATTCTGGCGTATTAAATGTAACTGCAGTTCCAGAGCCATCAACATATGGCATGTTGTTATCAGGCATGGCATTAGTAGGCTTCATGGCACGTAGAAGAAAAGTTTAAGTTAAGTCTTTTCTGAAAAAGGATGCCTGATGGCATCCTTTTTTTATCTAAAATTAATTTTCATTTCTTAGCTACAGAGTAAGTGCGCTCAACTACTAATACGCTAAAATACGCGCATTAGTATTCAAAGAAAGTAAAAGATGCCTGTCAAACTATCCGCACCAAATGCAGAAACCTTATTGCCAATCAAAGGCTTACAACTTGGATTTGCCGAAGCACATGTGCGCAAACCAAACCGTAAAGATGTGCTCATCATGACGTTACCGCAAAATAGTCGCGTCGCTGGAGTATTTACGCAAAACCGCTTCTGTGCCGCACCTGTCATTATTTGCAAAACACACTTATCTCAAAATGCTGGCATACGCGCACTTATCGTCAATACTGGGTGTGCCAATGCAGGGACGGGGAGTGATGGCATTAAACGCGCACTAGAAACCTGTAATATTTTAAGTACATTGCTCAACATTGAAGCGCATCAAGTATTGCCGTTTTCTACAGGCGTGATTTTGGAGCCCTTGCCTGTCGACAGAGTCATTGCAGGTATGCCGAGTGCCATTGCCAACCTCAAAGAAGATAACTGGCTCAATGCTGCTGAAGCCATCATGACCACTGACATCGTGGCCAAGGGCACTTCGCGCCAAATACAATTGGATGGTAAAACAGTGACGATTACTGGCATTAGCAAAGGCTCAGGCATGATTCATCCCAATATGGCGACCATGCTAGGATACATTGCTACCGATGCTGCCGTGAGCCAAAGTGCGTTAGAAAGCATTATCCATTATGCTGTTAATAAATCCTTTAACTGCATTACCGTTGATGGTGACACCTCAACCAACGATAGCCTAATTATGATGGCCACGGGACTTGCTGGAAACGTCGAAATCACGGAATCAAGTGCGGAATTCACTGTGTTGCGTGATGCCATGACAGACATCGCGATTGAACTGGCGCAAGCCATTGTAAGAGACGGCGAAGGTGCTACAAAATTCATGACAGTCAAAGTAGAAGGTGGTCAAAACGAGGCGGAATGTCGTCAAGTCGCTTACGCAATCGCCCACTCACCACTGATCAAAACTGCATTTTTTGCATCCGACCCTAATCTTGGCCGCATTCTAGCCGCCATTGGCTACGCGGGTATTGACGATTTAGATGTCAACAACATGGAGCTCTATTTAGGTGACGTTCTGGTAGCAGAAAAAGGTGGGCGTGCAGCCAGCTATCAAGAAGCGCAAGGCGCAGCCATTATGAAAGAGTCCGACATTTTAGTGCGTGTGGTGCTTAATCGCGGCAATGCAGACGTCACGATTTGGACATGTGACTTTTCCTATGATTATGTCAAAATCAACGCTGACTATCGCTCATAAATTATCAGAATGGAAAAACTTGAGCATCTTATTACGCGTGCAGAAAGCCTGATTAGCAAGCTGGAGTTGCTGTTACCTGCACAAGCACCAGCCATAGACTGGGAGACCATAGCATGGCGCTGGATCAAACATCATGGACAAACTAGGCTACAAGCGATACATCACCCATATACCATTGCCTTGGACAACATCCAGTTTGTAGACAGACAAAAAGCTGAAATCGTGCGCAACACAGAGCAGTTTTTACAAAGCTTACCTGCCAACCATGTGCTACTCACAGGGGCACGCGGTACGGGAAAGTCGTCTCTCATTAAAGGATTGCTCTCAGCGTTTTCCACACAAGGATTGCGTTTGATTGAGGTAGAAAAACAAGACTTAGTCGATCTCCCTGAAATCGTAGGGTTGATTCGTCATCGCCCTGAAAAATTCATTATTTACTGTGATGACCTTACTTTTGAAGCCAATGACACCAGCTATAAAGCACTCAAAGTGATTTTGGATGGCTCTCTCGAGCACGCCTCATCCAATGTACTGGTATATGCAACCTCTAACCGTAAGAACCTGATGCCAGAGTTTATGGCAGACAATCTACCTAACAAAGATTTCAGCGGAGAAATTCGCCCTTCTGACACCATCGAAGAAAAAACTGCGCTCGCAGAACGGTTTGGTTTATGGCTTTCGTTTTACAGCTTTGATCAAGAGGAGTATTTGGCTATTGCTACGCACTGGCTGAGTACATTCAATCTCACTTTTGACGATGTAGCAAAACAAGCAGCTTTAAGTTTCTCGCACACTCGAGGCGCGCGCAGCGGCCGTGTGGCCTATCAGTTTGCCAAGGATTATGCGGGAAAACGACTGCTTAACGTAACATCATGACCAAGGCCATTCAAGTTGCTGTCGCCATTCTACAAAAACAAAATGGCGAATTCTTATTAGCGAGTCGCCCTAAAAACAAGGGCTGGGCTGGTTGGTGGGAGTTTCCTGGTGGAAAAATCGAGTTAAAAGAAACGCCTGAACAAGCGCTTTCCAGAGAGCTGCAAGAGGAGCTTGCTGTCACGCCTACGCATATCCAGCCATGGATTAAACGGCGTTATGACTATCCGCAGACTCATGATGCGGAAGCAAAAACGGTGTTGCTGCATTTTTATTTTGTGCGTGACTGGCATGGTGAACCAACTGCCTTAGAAGGGCAGACACTCAGCTGGCAAACCCCTAATCAGATTAACGTCAGCCCCATCTTACCCGCCAATGCGCCGATTATGCATGCGTTATCTTTGCCTAACATTTACGCAATTAGTAATATTGCAGAAATGGGTGAAGTTGCCTTTATGCAAGCGCTTAACACACAATTAGACCTAGGGCTAAAGTTGGTACAAATCCGGGAAAAACAACTGTCGAATGCCGCTTTAACTACACTCGCCCATCAGATTATCAAACGATGCAAGCCGTATCAGGCGCGCGTGCTAATCAACGACCATCCTAAAATAGCTAGAGAGGTCGGTGCGGATGGCGTGCATTTTTCTAGCCATATGCTGATGCAGCTCAAACAAAAGCCTGAGCATCTATTAGTTGCAGCCTCTTGCCATAATGCACAGGAGTTGCAACATGCTGAATCGCTGAATTTAGATTTTGTGATGTTGTCGCCAGTATTACACACACAAAGCCACCCCGATGCTAAACCTATGGGCTGGCAAACTTTCGAAAGTTTAGTGGCAGACAAGTCACTGCCGATCTATGCACTTGGGGGATTACACAAAAAAGACATTAACCAAGCGCTACAATGTGGTGCGCGTGGCATCGCAATGCAACGCGCGATTTGGCAGCCTAATTGGGGTCTTTAATAGGTGCGATGACCTGTTGATGTGTGATTTTATTATTTTTATCTTTAAAGCATAAAGTGAATGTCACTTGCTCACCTGCTTTTAAAGGTGCCTTCAAATCAAACAGCATTAAATGAAAGCCACCTGGTGCCAGCTTTTCTGGCTGCTTCGCTTTCAGCGGCAACTCATCCAGCATACGCATTTTCATTACACCGTTATCCATCGTCATACTATGAATTTCTACTGATCCAGCCTGCGTAGTTTCTGCGTAGAACAGCTTGCTATCTTCTGGACTCGTTAACGTCATGTATGCAGCGCCTACTTTTTGCGCTGGTACAGTTGATCGCACCCAAGCATCACTGATATTCACTTCAGCAAACACGCTTGAAGAAAAAGATATGAATAAAAATAAAAAGAGAGATCGAATGGTAAGTGTCATCATAAATTTAATCTAAAAAAAGGAGTCATTCAATAGACTCGCATACGTAAAAACAATTCCCGTATTACTCAGAAATATCGTCCAAATCAGGTGGCGTATTGTCTGGGATGCGATAATTTTCATTGGCCCAGTCACCCAAGTCAATCAACTTGCAACGCTCAGAACAAAATGGACGATATGAATTTTCTGGACTAAATTCAGCATCCGCGCCACATTGCGGGCAAGCAACCAATCGTTTTTTTACCATTTCCAACACCAAGCAATCCAGTTATCAAAAATTACAAATCACCATCGAAAACGCAACATCTTGCTCGCACTGCTTTGGTTTTTGCACAAAATCCAAACTATTAAATCGAATATTAATCGCGTATTTGTTTGCGCTTACCTCGGGGAAGCACATTGAATTTTCGATGTCAATTCTCAACAATTGTGCTGGCTTAGCCCCTCCTAGCAACTGCTGAAATATGCCATTGTGCGCAACATACTTAAGAGATGCGCCACTACCTCGTAAAATTCTCAAAATAGATTGTATCGCCTGATGCATAGGCATCAATCTTGACAGCCAAACATCAAAATCTCTTCTACGCCTATCCTCACCTAAATATAACCAATGATGATAGGAGGGCAGATCAAACTCACACACGCCGCCAGGAATGCTGGCACGCTGTTTAATGCTCATGAGCCAATCATTTTCTCTTAGCGCCTGCCCTAGCTTAAAATTATCACCACGCAAGGCAAGTGCGCTTTTTTCCAACTCTTCAATTGTTGAAACAAGCCGCTCTTCCGCAATATTAGGGTTGCCTCTCAAATTCTGTAAGTGCGTCTTCTGACGATCCAGCTCTTGTAGTAAATCCATTTTTAAATCCGCTCGATCAATAATATCAAGCATTTGTAATATGGAAATCAATGCGGAATGATGATTGTATTCGTGCCCCACATTGACGTGATGCAGGACTTTAGTAAACAAATCTTCTAAACGAAGATAAGTCCTAACGCGCTCATTAAAAGGAAATTCGTAGCTAGACACGGTATTTTTAAGTCTGCTTACTTATGGTTTTAAATTGCGTTGAATTATCAATTTAATTTGCTCACTATGCAAGTATTAATGTAATTTTCATGAAATTCTATGATTTTTTCGCGAAACTGCTGCAAATTGCCGTTGTTAACAATGACCGTATCAGCCAGTCTTAATCGCTCGTCTCTTGCGGTTTGTGCATGAATAATCTGCTTTACTTCTTCAGCGCTTAGCTGGCTACGCTGCATCACACGCGCAATCTGTATTGACTCATCACAATCAATGACTAGCACATGCTGAATATGCTGACGATAAACTCCTTCCTTTTCTAACAAAGGAATCGCCAAAATTTGATAAGCTGCACTTTGATTTAAATTTAGCTGGTTTAATTGTAACTGTTCAATCGCCTGCTGATAAATGGCAGGATGTAAAATGGCATTCAGTCTCTCGCGTGCAGCGGCATTACTAAATACCAGCTCACGCATTAAAGCGCGGTTCATTGCACCTTCAGCAGTAACATAGCTGTCACCAAAAGTTTGGGCAATAGTTTGCACCAAAGGTGCTCCTGCTGATGTAAGTTGGTGCGAAATTTTATCCAGATCAACGACTGGCACACCTAATTCTGTAAAAATACGGCAAGCCTCTGACTTGCCACATCCTATACCACCTGTAAGTGCAACTACTGGCATTAACTTACCAAATAAAACCGTGACAGTTCTTGTCCGTAAAACAAAGCAGCGATGCCACCTAATGCTAAAAATGGCCCAAAAGGAATCGCAGAGTCACGTCCCTTCCCTTTTAGCAGAATCAGCGCAATGCCTATCACAGCACCCACTACTGAACTCAACAAAATAACAGCGGGTAATAACTGCCAGCCAAACCAGGCACCAATCGCTGCCAGCAACTTAAAGTCTCCATAGCCCATGCCTTCTTTGCCTGTGACCAACTTAAACAGCCAATAAATTGACCATAAAATCAGATAGCCAGCGACCGCACCAATTACTGCGGATTTAATATCGGTAAATCCCACATTTAAATTAAATAACAATCCCAGCCACAACAACGGCAAAGTAATGTCATCTGGTAATAATTGCGTATCAAAATCAATAAACGTTAATGCAACCAGCGCAAACACAAATAACCAAGCAAATAAAGTCAGAGAAGTATATCCATACTGATAGGCAACCGCTCCAATCAAGCTACCCGTAAATAATTCAACTAAAGGATAACGCACACTGATTTTTGTTTTGCATGCACTGCATTCCCCCCCCAGCACCAAATAACTTATCACAGGAATATTTTCCCAAGCGGCAATTTTATGCTGACATTTTGGGCAAGCAGAGCGAGGAGTCATCAATGTATATTTACTTTGTTCCGGGACATCTTTACCTTGCAACTCTAAACAATTGGCATGCCACTCGCGCTCCATCATGATTGGCAGCCGATGGATGACCACATTTAAAAAGCTACCCACCATCAAACCCAATATTACAGAAACTATAATAAAAACAGTGGGTTCACTTTTCAACAGCTCCGACAACGGTGTCAAAAATTCAAACATAAAATAAACCTATCCCCTAATGTAAACTTTGCTAATCATCGCACCGTTAATATATGTGTGCAACATGGAAATCGGGTTTGGTGCAAAAATTGCTTAATATTTAACGCGCATGATGTCATTGCACTTGAATACCACTAGATTGTCACCACTTAAATGATGTATAAAGTAGTAAAGGAACCCAATGATGAGAAATGACAACAGACCTATCAACACAACACAAGTCGAGCTTGATCAGTTTGAGCATCCTGCATGGGATGAGCCAATTATCTGCCGTGTCGAAGTAGATTTGCCAGGCTGGTTAGCTCAACTCACAGGGGATCGTTATTGGGAGATTTGTGGTGAAGATGAAGAAGACACTTGCATTAGCTTCATCATGCGTCAAAAAGATGCTTCCGATCAAGCGCACTTTAAACACATTCAACCAAAACAGGCGGAAGTGACTCTATACCATAATGGCTACGCGGTAGTGGATGTGGATGGTAAAGCGGTGTTTGATGGATCACTCACTGCGGGAACCAGCAACTGCGCACATCTAAGTTACTACCACGCGACAGGCGAGCAGATTATACTAAACTAATACATAGACATTAGCTGAAGTTAGAACTGCCGATTAACGGCAAAATCAGCCAAGTCCTGTAGTAATTTTTTCTGGTCAGAATCGGCAAAAGAGGCAATCGCTGCGCAAGCTAAACTTGTCTCTTTTTTGGCCACATTCCTGACGTAATCTAAAGCTCCCGTGGCATCTAGAATCTGCATGATGGCTGGTAATTGTGTCACATCGCCTTTCACTACAGCATCCTGAATTAAAGCAACTTCTGCGGCATCGCCATGTTGCATTGCATATAACAAAGGCAAAGTGGGTTTGCCTTCTGCCAAATCATTGCCTAATTTCTTACCAATTTGCGCGCTGTCTCCGCTCAAGTCTAGTACATCATCAATCAATTGAAATGCCGTGCCCAATCGCATTCCATACTCAGCAAGCCCCAACTCCTCTTGATCGGTCGCATCACTCATGACTGCGCCTAAACGTGTCGCCGCTTCAAACAATTTGGCTGTTTTAAAATGAATTACTTTCAGATAGTCTTGTTCTGTAATATCTGTTTGACGCACATTCAGCAATTGCAGCACTTCACCCTCAGACAAGGTATTCGTTGCATCTGCAAGGATTTCCATCACACGCATACTTCTCAACTTCACCATCATTTGGAAAGCGCGAGAATACAAAAAGTCCCCCACCAAAACACTCGCGGCATTGCCAAATATGTGATTAGCAGTAGATTTACCACGACGCATATCCGACTCATCGACCACATCATCATGCAATAAAGTTGCAGTATGAATAAACTCGATAATGGCAGCTAATTGATGATGTTGTGGCTTAATTTCGCCAAACAAATTGGCAGATAGCATTACTAATGCTGGACGGATACGTTTACCGCCACTATCCACTATATATTCCGAAACCTGATTAATAAGGGGCACTTCTGAATGCAGAGATTCGCCTATCACAGCGTTCACAGACTGCATGTGTGAGGAAATTGCTAACTGAATATGATCTAAAGACACAATTGCGCCACAACTAAATTTTACTTAATAAATGTTATTTACTTAAAAAATGGCTCATCCAACCATAAAAAAAGGGATTAACATCATGCTAACCCCTTTCATTTATTTGGTGCGCCCGAAGAGATTCGAACTCCTGACCCCTTGGTTCGTAGCCAAGTACTCTATCCAGCTGAGCTACGGGCGCATTATCTAAAAACGGTTTATATTATAACTCAAAACCAGTCTTTTGTGGCGGAGAGCGAGGGATTCGAACCCTCGATACAGATTTAAGCCCGTATGCTTCCTTAGCAGGGAAGTGCCTTCGACCACTCGGCCAGCTCTCCGTTTTACTACTTTCTATTGCGACTGCAATCGAGGGCGTGATACTACTTGATTCAGCCCTAAAAATCAATTTAAACTTTTATGATGCAATATCCAATTCAAATGCTTTATGCAGTACGCGCACAGCTAATTCCATGTACTTTTCTTCAATCACCACCGCAATTTTGATTTCACTAGTCGAAATCATTTGGATGTTGATACCCTCTTCTGCCAGTGTACGGAACATGAGACTAGCAATGCCCACATGTGAGCGCATACCTACACCGACCACCGAGACTTTTGCGATTTTATCGTCGCCGTCTATTTGGCGCGCACTGATATGCCCTTGTACTTTGTCACGCAAGATACCCAGTGCTTTACTCATTTCATTTTTGTGTACTGTAAAAGTAAAATCGGTAGTACCATCTGCGCCCGTATTTTGAATAATCATGTCTACATCAATATTGGCATCAGCGATTGGACCTAGAATCTGATACGCAATACCTGGTTTATCTGGTACGCCTAATACAGTGATTTTAGCTTCATCGCGGTTAAATGCGATCCCTGAAATAATAGGTTGTTCCATATCGTTTTCTTCCTCGAATGTAATCAGCGTGCCATCGCCTTCTTCTTCAAAACTTGAGAGCACCCGTAGTTTAACTTTGTATTTACCCGCAAACTCTACTGACCTGATTTGCAACACTTTGCTACCTTGTGACGCTAACTCTAGCATTTCCTCAAAGGTGATTTTATCTAAACGCCGCGCTTCTGGTACAACACGGGGATCGGTTGTGTAAACACCATCCACATCTGTATAAATTTGACATTCGTCCGCATTAAGTGCGGCTGCCAGAGCGACTCCTGTAGTATCAGAACCGCCACGACCTAATGTCGTAATGTTTCCGTGTTCGTCTACACCTTGGAAACCTGCAACCACACAGACATAACCATCATCCAAATCTTTTTTAAGATTATGTTGGTCAATATCTAAAATGCGCGCTTTGGTAAAGGCATTGTCCGTGAGAATTTTAACTTGCGTACCAGTGTAACTTTTGGCTTTGATGCCTAAACCATGGAGCGCAAGCGAGGTTAAACCAATCGTCACCTGTTCCCCAGTAGAGACGATCACATCTAGCTCGCGCGGGTCCGGCTCTGCCGAAACGTCTTTTGCTAATGCAATCAAACGATTCGTTTCCCCTGACATTGCAGACACCACCACCACCACCTGATGTCCCAACGCCTTATATTTTGCAACGCGCTTTGCTAAATTTTTAATACGTTCTGGGCTACCAACAGAGGTGCCGCCATATTTTTGTACAATAAGTGCCATGATTTAAAATGAAGAATCCAACAAAAAATATAATTTAAGAAATTTTTGCTTTTACCCAAGCCTCAACGCTTGCCAAAGCCTGTGGTAATTGACTTGCATCCGTGCCGCCTGCCATCGCCATATCTGGCTTACCGCCACCCTTGCCACCGACTTGACCTGCCACATGATTCACCAAATCGCCCGCTTTAAGTTTCGCAATTAGATCTGGTGTAATACCTGCAGCCAAACTCACTTTACCGTCGTTAACACTCGCTAACACAATAGCGGCAGATTTGAGTTTATCTTTAAGCTTATCCATGGTCTCGCGCAAGGCGTTTGCATCTGCGCCTTCTAGTACAGACGCCAATACTTTAACCCCATTAATGTCGATAGCCTGCGTGGCTAGATCGTCCCCTTGCGATGCAGCAAGTTTAGATCTTAAGCGTGCCAATTCTTTTTCAAGCGATTTTGCATGCTCATTTAACTGCGCGACTTTATTCGCAATCTCGCTAACAGGTGCTTTAAAATCTGCTGCCAATTGCGAGATTAGGGCTTGCTGGCTATTAATCAGCTTGAGTGCGCCCTCGCCCGTCGTCGCCTCAACACGACGCACACCAGCGGCTACACCGCTTTCAGCGGTAATTTTAAATAGCCCAATATCGCCTGTGCGGCTCACATGGGTACCACCACATAACTCACGGCTGGAGCCAATATCTAACACGCGCACTTCATCGCCATATTTCTCGCCAAACAACATCATCGCACCTGTTTTTTGTGCGGATTCAATATCCATCACACGCGCTTGGCATGGGGCATTGGCTAAGATTTCCGCATTGACGATTGCTTCAACTTTAGCAATTTCTTCATCGGTCATCGGCGCAGTATGTACAAAGTCAAAACGGGTTTTTTCGGTATCGACTAAGCTGCCTTTTTGCTGCACATGCTCACCCAATACTTCACGCAGGGCTTTGTGCATCAAGTGTGTGGCTGAGTGGTTGCGCATGGTTGCGGTACGCGCTTGTGTGTTCACACGGGCGGATAAAGTATCACCCACAGACAATGTGCCTGTGGTCAACACACCATGATGACCAAATACTGCCGCTTGAATTTTTTGCGTATCTTCCACGGTAAAAATGCCGTTAGATGCACGCAATTCACCACTATCGCCAATTTGACCGCCAGATTCAGCATAGAAAGGCGTTTCATCTAACACCACTACGCCCATATCGCCTTCATTCAGCGTGTTGATAGCAACGCCATCTTTATAGAGCGCTAACACTTTTGCATTGGTATCGAGCTTGTCGTAACCTTGGAAGTTAGTTGCTACGCCATCGTATTCTAAATTGGCTTCCATTTTGAACTTGCCAGCAGCGCGTGCTTGTTCTTTTTGACGTGCCATTGCAGCGTCAAAGGCTGCCGTATCTACGGTTACACCACGTTCGCGGCAAATGTCCTGAGTAAGGTCAAGAGGGAACCCATAGGTATCATGAAGTTTGAATGCAATACTTCCGTCAAGTATTGCATTTTTATTTGTGTTAACAAACGGCTCTTCTGAATATAATGCATCATACTCAGCACTAGACATTTGCGGACGCAGAATCATCCTGATTTCCGTATTGATGATATTCATCCCATTTTCAATGGTTTCAAAGAATCGGTCTTCTTCTTGTTTGAGAATGTCAGCAACACGTCTCTGCTCGCTTACCAGCTCAGGATAGGCGCCGCCCATTTCTTGTACCAAATCTGGCAACATTTTATAGAAGAATGCGTTGCGTGCTCCCAATTTATAACCGTGACGAATGGCGCGACGAATAATACGGCGCAGCACATAGCCGCGGCCTTCGTTACCCGGAATTACGCCATCAGCAATTAAGAATGAGCAGGCGCGTATATGGTCAGCCAATACCTTGAGGCTTGGGCTATTTAAATCCGTGGTTTTTGTTTCTCGCGCAGCGGCGTCGATTAGTGCTACAAACAAATCAATTTCATAGTTAGCGTGTACACCTTGCAATACAGCAGAAATACGCTCTAAACCCATGCCAGTATCAACACTTGGTTTAGGTAGCGGATGCATTACACCCGCTTCATCACGGTTGAATTGCATAAACACGTTGTTCCAAATCTCGATAAAGCGATCACCGTCTTCTTCTGGGCTACCTGGAGGGCCGCCCCAGTGTTTATCACCGTGATCGTAGAAAATCTCGGTACATGGGCCACAAGGGCCTGTATCGCCCATCATCCAGAAATTGTCTGAAGCGTAACGCGCGCCTTTGTTATCGCCTATGCGAATCACTTTTTCCGCAGGGACACCGACTTCTTTTGTCCAAATATCATAGGCTTCATCATCTTCGGCATACACCGTAACGAGTAATTTTTCTTTTGGTAACTTGTAAACTTCAGTCAATAATTCCCAAGCAAATTTGATGGCATCGCGCTTAAAGTAATCGCCAAAGCTAAAATTACCTAACATTTCAAAAAAAGTGTGGTGACGCGCGGTGTAGCCTACGTTTTCTAAATCATTGTGCTTGCCGCCTGCACGCACGCATTTTTGACTAGAGGTTGCACGCGTATAAGGGCGTTTATCAAAGCCTAAAAATACATCTTTAAATTGATTCATCCCTGCATTTGTGAACAACAAGGTGGGGTCGCCATGCGGCACGAGCGAGCTGGAAGCCACGACTTGATGGCCTTTGGAGGCGAAAAAGTCTAGAAATTGCTGGCGAATTTGTTTGACAGTGATGCTTGGTTTGCTATTCATTACAACTCAGTTTCATTCTTCAAAATTTTGGTTTAATACTTTTTTAATAATATCAAAGCCAAAACCACGGCTTTGCAAAAATCTTGCTTGTTTTGCCCACTCTTCTCGATTGCTAGGTGCGGCTTTATATTTTTTACGCCATACTTCAGTCGCATGCGCAAACTCATTACTTTTGACTGTCTCTACCGCATTGACGATTAGGTCTTCTGCAATGCCTTTTTCGCGTAGTTCATGTGCCACTTTTGCACTGCCAAACTTGGCTTTTCGCGCCTGCACCAGCTGTTCAGTAAAGCGCGCATCGGACAACCATCCACGTTTTTTAAAATCATCTAATAACGCGGGAATATCATCATGCTCGCCAGCATAAGCTTTAAGCTTTTGACCCAACTCCGCGTATGAATACTCACGCTTAGACAAGTATTCCAGCGCGCGTTGTTTGAGTGATTTTTCAGGGACTTGAGCGATTTAGCGTTCCTTACTTACGCTTAAAACTAGCGCTTTAATTAGTCATCCTCACCACGCGCGGAAGGCATAATTTCAGCTAACTGCTTAGCATTAGCGCGAATTTTGGCTTCAATTTCCGCAGCAATTGCTGGATGCTCACGCAAATACTCTTTTGCATTTTCTTTGCCTTGACCAATTTTTTCGCCATTGTAGCTGTACCAAGCGCCCGCCTTTTCCACCAACTTGATATTAGCACCGAGCTCAATAATTTCGCCCAAACGTGAAATGCCTTCGCCATACATGATGTCGAACTCAGCTTGTTTAAATGGAGGTGCTACTTTATTTTTGATGACTTTTACGCGAGTTTCTGAACCCGTGACTTCATCACCTTTTTTAATTGCGCCCGTACGGCGAATATCCAAACGCACTGAAGCATAAAATTTAAGCGCGTTACCGCCTGTAGTCGTTTCTGGATTACCAAACATGACACCGATTTTCATACGGATCTGGTTAATAAAAATCACCAAAGTATTAGTACGTTTGATATTGCCTGTCAGTTTACGCAGTGCTTGTGACATCAGGCGCGCCTGCAAGCCCATGTGGCTGTCACCCATTTCGCCCTCAATCTCAGCACGTGGTGTTAACGCAGCCACAGAGTCGACCACCACAATATCGACAGAGCCTGAGCGCACCAGCATATCAGCGATTTCTAATGCTTGCTCGCCTGTATCAGGCTGAGAGATTAATAACTCAGGCACATTCACGCCTAATTTAGCGGCGTATTGTGGGTCTAAAGCGTGTTCAGCATCAATAAAGGCAGCGACTCCCCCTAATTTTTGCATTTCTGCAATCACGGAGAGTGTCAGCGTGGTTTTACCTGAAGACTCTGGTCCATAAATTTCGACAACGCGACCCCGTGGCAAACCACCAATCCCCAAAGCAATGTCCAGTCCTAGAGAGCCTGTCGATACGGCTTGAATGTCTTCACCAATATCGCTATCCCCCATACGCATGATGGAGCCTTTACCAAATTGTTTTTCAATTTGTGATAGTGCGGCTGCTAACGCTTTACTTTTATTATCATCCATGTGATTTTTGCCTTTATTTTAAGCCACTTAAATTAACTGCTAATTATTTCATAAATTACTGTTTATGATAAGCGCTACCGATCGGATTGATTCAATTAATCAATGTTTTGAGGTATGATTAAGCATAACGTGTGTCAACGATAACAATTATGATGCGTTCTGTAAGCAAGGGAGATTTTTAATCTTTACGGAGGAGATATGAAAATATTATCAATAATTCTTGCGGCTGCGTTATCTACTATCGCCATTTCAAACGCAAATGCGCGCGATTCTTTTAGTGTAGGCATTAACATTGGCGGTTACGGCTATGCACCACCGCCTGTAGTATATTACTATCCACCACCGCCTCCTGTGTACTATGGTGCGCCAAGCACATATTATTCAGCACCAGTGGTACGTTATGCGCCTGTAGTAAGCTATCGATATTATGACGGTGACAGATACCATGGTTACCATCGCAACTGGGGTAATCGTGATTGGGATGACAATCATCATCGCGGGCATCATAGGCATGGTCGCGGACACGATCGAGACTAAAGTCTCAAACGCAAATTTACTGTTAAGTTAATACTGCCAGCAACCCCTGCATTGCATGAATGCAGGCCTGCTGGCGGATTTGTGCTCGGTCGCCTTGAAACCATGCTGTCGACTTCGTTAACCCGCCGTCCAGACTAGCCCATGCAAAACAGACTGTTCCCACGGGTTTTGTCAAAGAGCCGCCATCAGGTCCTGCGATACCTGTGATACTGACTGCGACTTTTGCCTGACTTTGCTTTAACGCACCATAGACCATTTCTATTGCTGTCTGCTCACTTACCGCACCATATTGCTCTATGGTTTCTGCCTGCACCCCTAACATCTCAATTTTAGATTGGTTGCTATAAGTCACAAAACCGCGGTCAAACCACACAGAGCTTCCAGGTACACTGGTAATCCACTGCGCAACCATACCGCCAGTACAGGACTCAGCCAGCGCAAGCATATAGCCTTTACGCTTTAGCTGTGCGCCCAAATCGATTGCCAACTGGTTTAATTGATCCATATCACTATTTTCACACACACAATGGCATAGATCGCAGCCAGCAAATCGTCAAGCATCACACCAAGGCCGCCCTTCACACTCGCATCTATTTGACGTATCGGGAAAGGCTTCCAAATATCAAACAATCGGAATAACGCAAATGCCAATAGCCACCATAACCAATGCTTAGGCACGAAAGCAAGCACTAACATCATTGCTACAATTTCATCCCAAACAATACTGCCATGATCGCTAACACCGAGTGCTTTGCCCGTCACATCACACCAATACACTCCCAGCAAAAACAAACTGGCAATTATGATCAATTGTGCACTGAAAGCATCACTAGAAATCAGCCAGAACAATGGCAACCCCACTAACGTACCAACAGTACCAGGCGCTTTAGGTGCAAGCCCACTCCCCAGCCCCAAGCTCAAAAAATGAACGGGATGCGACATTAAAAATTTGATGCTTGGTGTTTTATGCAAAGTGATCATATCCCAATCGGTTGAGCTTAAGTGGCTCACCATGATGTAGCACGTTTAGTGTTGGCACGACATCCACCTCTCCAATGCGTGTTAAAGGCAAACCTAAAGCTTCACTTACCGCGACTACCGCTTCGCGACAATGCGAGGGAGCTGTAAAGCACAACTCATAGTCATCCCCGCCTGCTAGTAATGCCTGCTGCACCAATAGCTCATGTACGCGCGGTTTCATTGTATCCAGACATGGAATGTGCTCAAGATGCACTGTGGCCCCTACTCCAGACGCTTGCAATATATGTCCCAAATCTGCCAACAACCCATCTGATATATCAATGCAGCTAGTGGCGATTTCTCTTAAAGCCAAGCCCAGCGCTACGCGTGGTTGTGGCAAATTTAATGCGTGCAGACAAGCCTCAAGCTCAGCCTCCGGAAGTTTTGTTTTTTCAAGCAGATGCGCCAATCCCAACGCAGCGCTACCCAATAATCCGCTAACCCAAATATCATCACCCACCTGTGCGCCACTACGTTTAATTGCTTTACCCACAGGCACTTCACCCATGATTTGTACTGCAATATTTAACGGGCCTTTTGTTGTGTCTCCGCCAATCAAATCAATATTAAACGCTTCTGCACATGCAAAAAAGCCACGAGAAAATGCTTCCAGCCAAGTCTCATTCATCTCTGGGAGTGCAATTGAAAGCGTTACCCAATTTGGCACCGCTCCCATTGCAGCCATGTCTGACACATTCACTGCTAGTGATTTCCAACCAATATGTTCAGGCGCCGCATCCGCAAAGAAGTGAGCACCCACTACTGACATATCGGCTGAAACAACAAGATGGTGACCCTCTTTAACGCGTATCAAGGCTGCATCATCCCCAATGCCCAGATCCGTCTGTTTTATTGGTCTTTTAAAATACTGTTGGATGAGATGAAACTCTGAAGTCATACTAATTATTTATCTTTTCTTAGAAAAACTTCACTAATCACTACCATTAACAGAATGCCAGCCACATCTGCCAACCAATCATACACACTGGCCTGACGCGTTACCGTCAGCAGTCCTTGTAGCACCTCGACCAATGCGCCAAACACTGCCAGGTGAATAGCAACCCACCATTTTTTTGATGGATACGCATAAAAACCAATTTTTGTCATTATCAGAAACACCCCCATGTGCTGCACCTTATCCCAATAAGGCCAGCCCCCTTGCTTAGGCGGCAACTCTACTAACATCAGCAACGTGACAACTGCTACTAAAACCCCAAAAACATAAGGCATGGCACACAATATACGCTGATAACGCTGTTTCATCTGTTTGTTTTCTTTTCATTAATTCATTAAGCTGGTTTTAAAGCTGATTTTGGCCTAAAACTTTTCACAAGTCTCTCGTGCGTTTCTAGATAAGGCATTGGGCTATTGACAGTGCCCAGCAAGTCTAGGCAATAAGGCACTGCTGCAAATATGCCATGCACTAACTGTTTGCCATGCTCATCCTTCAAACCTTCTAGCGTTTCTTTAATCGACTTAGGCTGCCCAGGTAGATTAATGATTAAACATTGCTTACGTATGACAGCCATTTGCCGTGACAGAATGGCCGTTGGCACAAAATGTAAGCTGATTTGACGCATTTGCTCACCAAATCCAGGCATTTCCTTATCTGCAACTGCTAGCGTAGCTTCAGGGGTAACATCACGCAGTGCGGGGCCTGTGCCTCCAGTCGTGAGAATTAAATGACAAGCTTGTACATCCACCAAGTCAATTAAAGTCGTTGAAATAGTCGCTAAATCATCAGCAATCAAACGCTCTTCAAACACACAAGGGGTTATCAGCGCTTGCTCTAACCAATCACGTAAACTTGGAATTCCTTTGTCTTCATACACACCACTTGCCGCTCTGTCACTAATTGAAACCAAACCAATTTTAATGAATTGTTTTTCCATTTGTTTGTCAGACTTTTTAAGTTAAACTAAATCATATCATTTTCAACCCACAAGTTTCCCGACCACCAAGGACTTTTATGCGCCATTCCCCCGCTAAGATACAAAGCAATCAACAGCCTGCCAAGGCTATTGCAAGAACCTTGCCTCAGCACCCCTTATTCAAATGGTGTGCCGTGAGTATGCTGACCATCATTTTAGGTTTGCTGTCAGTCAAATTATTCGCCGCGGAAAATCCATACGAACAAAACTACAAAGCACAAAGCACTTATCCTTTAGCCTCGCTACAAGCGAATCCTGAAACCAAAATGTTTGTAAGCAACCACAAAGAAGATGACAACATTAGCATGCTAGAGGATGGTTACGACATGATGGGGAGTAGTGGGTTTGAAGCTGGAGATGTCGCGCCAGAATTGGCACTGCAACATGCAAAATCCATCAAAGCAGATGTAGTCCTTGTATATAGTAAGTATGGCTCTGCTAAAACCTCTCATTCAAAAATTGAGCTGATCAAAGAAGCGGCTAAAACAGGAAAGGCACTCACAGAAAAAGAGGTTGCCGAAGAACCCACCAGCTATCAATATTACGCCAGTTACTGGGCAAAAACGCCTATGCCTATTCTCGGCGTACACATCATCAAGCTTATTCCAAAAGCACAACAGGCTGAAAATGAACCCACACCTGAAGTGAAAGGATTGAAAGTCATTGCTGTCATCAAAAATTCACCCGCTGCACAAGCAGGGTTAGTCCGTGGGGATCGGCTGGTTAAAATCAACAATCTCACATTGGATAAACCAGAAGATCTTTCTAACGCGGTTAGAAAGTTGAAAGGCAAGCTGACAGAAATTCGCTATGTACGTGATAATGCCGAGCTTACTACGCAAGCCACGCTCAACTAGCATTAGCTAGTAAAGTTATCACTCAGATGGGTCTTTGGCCTCTAATATTTCGCGAATTAACTTAAATAACTCGCGGCTACTTTTAGGTGCCTTACCCGCAGCATCTTCACGTTGTGCGTTTCTAATCAACGTGCGCAATTGCTGACTATCTGTATTTGGATACTGCACCAGAAACTCTGAAACCGTATCAGTCTCGCTGAGCAACCTTGTACGCCAACGCTCCATCACGTGGAAACGCGCATTTTCTTCCTGATGCTTACCTTCCCAGCGTTGTAGCTGTTCAACAATAGGCGCAGTATCAATATCACGCATCAAACGCCCTAAATATTGCCGTTGCCTACGAATGGCACCGTTAGCAGTGATGCGTTTAGCTTCCATCACCGCTTCAAATAAGGCCTCTGGTAAATTCAGTTTGACTAGCTTATCTTTTGGTAGATCAATAAGCTTTTGCCCAATTTCTTGCGCAGCATCGGCCTCTGCCTTAAGCTTAGTCTTACTCATCACAACGGGTGTTTCTATTTTATCTTGCATGTTTTTAATCAATTACGGCATGATTGAAGTCAATCACGGTATGATAACAGCTTTATACCAATCATATAATCAATCAAGACGCGTCATGGATTTAGATACCTTAAAACAACTCTCACAAGATGTGTTAAAACTTGCCGCAAATGCAGGCGCATCTTCCGCAGAAGCAGAGGTGAGTTACGGCATTGGCCAACAAGTTTCTGTCCGCTTAGGTGAACCAGAAAATATTGAATACAATCAGGATAAAGGGCTTTCTGTCACAGTATTTTTTGGTCACAGAAAAGGTCATGCCAGTAGCTCTGACTTAAGTCCTCAGGCGTTACAAGATACTGTAGAAGCCGCTTGTAATATTGCGAAATACACTGCCCAAGATGAATTTTGTGGTTTAGCTGATGCAGCGCTCATGGCTTCCGACATGCTTGACTTGGATCTTCATCACCCTTGGAAAATCAGCGTTGAAGGTGCCATAGAAATCGCAAAACAATGTGAAGCTGCCGCCATGTCAGTCGATGATGAACATATCACCAACTCAGAAGGTGCCAGTGTTTACACAAATGATAGCGTTTTTGCCTACGCAAACTCTCATGGCTTTGTTGGCGGTTATGCCAGCACACGCCATAGCATTAGCTGCTCTGTCATTGCAGAACAAGAAGCTACCATGCAGCGCGATTACTGGTACAGCAGTGCACGTGACGCTAGCGACATGGAGCCTGCAACACATATAGGCAAGATTGCTGGTGAACGCACAGTACGACGCCTAGGTAGCCGCCCCATTAAAACAGGGCAGTACCCCGTATTATTTGAGGCTCCCCTTGCCAGCGGTCTTATTTCTACGTTAATTAATGCGATCTCAGGTAGTAGCTTGTATCGCAAATCTTCATTCTTACTCGATAGCCTAGGTAAACCAATTGCCTCAAATATTCTTAACATTCAAGAATTACCCCATATAAAAAAGGGTTCTGCCAGCAGCCCATTTGACAACGAGGGGGTTGCAACGCAACCCCGTCAATTAGTTGAAAATGGCGTATTGCAAGGCTATGTGTTATCCAGCTACTCTGCGCGCAAGCTAGGCATGCAAACGACTGGCAATGCTGGCGGTGCGCACAACTTAATTGTGCAAGACACACAACATAGCTTTACTGATCTATTGCGCTTAATGGACACTGGATTGCTAGTCACTGAACTGTTAGGTCACGGGCTCAATATGGTCACTGGTGACTATTCTCGTGGCGCTGCTGGCTTTTGGGTAGAAAAAGGGATTATCGTCCATCCAGTAGAGGAAATCACTATTGCTAGTAATATGAAGGACATGCTCAATCAACTGATTGCCATCGGTACAGACTTCATTCCCCATAGCGCAAAACAAACGGGATCCATTTTAATTGAGCAAATGACGGTTGCAGCTGCTGAGTAAAAACCAAAAATAAAAAAGCCCCTATTGGGGCTTTTTTATTAACTTAACTCACATACGCTGTGGGGGTTATTTTGTATTGGTATTTGCTGCCACTGGTTTAGTGTCTTCAGCGACCATTTCATGACTATCACTGTCTTCATCTTGAAGCAATTCAACTGGTACTAGGCCATCTTGTACTTGGCTGGCACGCAGTTGTAAGTAGCCATCTCGCGTAAATGCATAGGGGTCTAATGAAGCATTATCAGCAATATCAGAGGCATCTAGCAACATTACACGTTTATCTATAGTTTGTGCTACACGCAATTGATTGTGCAGTTTCACTTCACCTTTTCTATGTGCATAAGCAATTGCATCTGAAGTAAGGTTGTCAAACACCAAACCTGTGGTATCGCGCAATGTGCTTGACCCCAAGATTGGCAATACGAGATAAGGGCCATTACCCACACCCCAGTAGCCTAATGTCTGACCAAAATCCTCTTGGTGTCTTTCAATATTATCCATGCTCGCCACATCAATAAAGCCTGCGATCCCGAATGTAGTATTGATTACAAAACGCCCTGCATCAGTAAAGGCATGGGTAAATTTGAATTGAAGCAAATCATTAATCACCGTAGTCAGCGTTTGTAGATTGTTGAAAAAATTATTCACGCCTTTACGCACTGGTGATGGTGTCACTGATTTATATGCAGTTGCAACAGGTTTGATAATTGCACGATCAGTCACATCATTAAATTTATAAATACCACGATTAATCCCTTCAAGAGGATCCTTATTTGAAGTTGTAGCACATCCTGACACCAGTAATACCAGTGAGGTGCTTAACAAGATTCTATTGATATATTTTTTCATTATTGATCGCTTAACTCTCTAAGTACCCGCTATATGATGCAACATTAACACAACCCGCTGTGACAATTATCACTTACCGCGATAAGATTGTCCAGCGTGTTGCTACGTTAGCACATCCCCATTTTAGACAACTTTAATGCTAAATTACACATTTCTTATACAAACACGGCTAATTCAAGCAAAATCTACACCAAATTCAGATTTACGCCACACTTTTGCCTGATAATTTAGTATTTCTTATATAAACCAAGTGCTTTTTCTCGTTGCAAACCATGATCAACGATAGGTGCTGGGTAATTCTGTCCAGTAATATCCAATGCCATCTGTTGCTGCAATGATGAAAAACTCCATGGTTGATGAATCAACTCATCATTGCATTCCGACAATTCTGGCACATATTGGCGTATAAATTGACCATTTTTGTCAAAACGTCTGGATTGCGCAATCGGATTAAAAATCCTGAAGTACGGTTGAGCATCGCAGCCCGTTGAGGCTGCCCACTGCCATCCTCCATTATTTGCAGAAAAATCAAAATCAATAAGCTTCTCTGCAAAATAGCGCTCACCCCAACGCCAGTCAACCAATAAATCTTTAACCAAAAAACTTGCGGTAACCATACGCAAACGATTATGCATGTATCCAGTGTTATTTAACTGTCGCATAGCAGCATCAACAATAGGGTAACCTGTCTGACCCTGACACCAAGCTTCAAACAAGACCTGATTATTAGGGTAATTCAAATGTTCATACTCTCGCCTATACGCTCTGCCTTCTGCCAGATCAGGCCGGAAATATAAAATTTGAAAATAAAAATCGCGCCAAATCAATTCATTTAACCATGTGCTCGCACCTTCTTCTTTGCTGTACCACGCCTTATTAGCAAGTTGTCGAATAGAAACCGTACCAAAACGTAAATGCACTGAAAGATAAGATGATCCTTTGATCGCTGGAAAATCGCGCCTATCCCGGTAATAAGGCATGCGCGTCATAAAGTCATCAAAAAGAAACCGCCCTCCCGACATGCCCGTTGGCAACTTTAATTGCTTGAGATCCGTGCGCTTAAAACCGAGCGACTCCAAGCTAGGCATTAGCGTTGTAGGTACTTTTGCTAAATGCGCTATATACGCATCTACTGGATACGATTTTAAATAAAAGTCGCTGAGTTTGCTTAAGACTGCTTTTTTGTAAGGAGTAAATACAGTATAGGACTTTCCTGCCTGAGTCATGATTTCATCTTCATGAAAAATGGCCTGGTCTTTAAACTGATGAAAGCTAATACCAGCCTCTTTCAAACGCGTGGACACCAGTTGGTCACGCCTGATGGCCACAGGCTCATAATCACGATTAGAATAAACAGCTTGCACGCGCAACTGTTGGGCTAGTCGAGGTAACTCCTCTATCGCACGCCCATGTAATACAATTAAATCAGATCCCCTCCGATTCAGCGCCTGCTTAAGTTCACGCACGCTCTCCCATATAAATTCGACACGCCTGTCAGCTTTATCACTTAATTGATCCAGTATGTCTGTATCAAACACAAATACAGTATAAACTTGATCATTTTCTTTGAGCGCATGAAATAAGGCTGCATGGTCAAAATCACGCAAATCACGCCTAAACCAAACAAGCGCTGTCTTCATACTACTCTCTATGATATGGATGATTCTGGTTGACTGTATAAGCGCGATAAAGTTGCTCTGTTAACACAACCCTCACCATCCCATGTGGCATGGTCAGTTGCGATAAACTCCAAAGCCAATCGGACTTCTGTTTAAGTGTAGGATGCAAGCCATCAGCACCACCTATGATGAAAGAAACATCTCGACCCAAACCTTGCCAATGTTGCAATTTATTCGCCAGTTGTAATGTATTGACTTGCTGACCACGCTCGTCTAACGCCACCAAGTAATCTTTATCAACGACTTCTAAAATACGCTTAGCTTCTGCTTCCTGCACTATCTCGCTATTTTTGCCTGAGGCGCGTTTATCTGGTTTAACTTCGACGATTTCTACGCTAAGTTCACGTGGCATGCGCTTTAGATATTCTGTGCACGCCTCTTCTACCCAGTTTGGCATCTTGTGACCCACTGAGATAATTCTAAGTTTCATGCTGTTTTAACGACCTAAGATTTGGACTGAAGATTGTCCTGTGTGACGTGACCGCTACGACGAGACTCTGCCTCACTCCATAACTGCTCAAGATTATAGTAAGCGCGGGTAGTAGGTACCATAATATGGACAATAATATCATCCAAATCTACCAGCACCCATTCACCTTCTTTCTCACCCTCTACGCCGCGAATCTCTACACCTTTTTCTTTTAATTTCTCGCGCACGTTGTCTGCCAACGATTTGGCCTGACGGCTGGAGTTTGCGCTACAAATCACCATATAGCTGGTCAAAGAGGTCATTTTACTGACATCAAGCACGGTAATATCAAAACCTTTAATATCTTCTAATGCGTCAACTACCGCATCTTTCATTGCTGCGAGTTCTAACAAATATATTCTCTTTTAAATAGTAAGGTTAAGCAACTTGGACTGGAATGTGCTGTTTCTGCTCGACAACACGATTGCTTGAATCCACATAGACTAACTGTGGTGTATATTTTTCTAATTCCAAACTTGTATAGTGCGCATAGCTCGCAATAATAATAATATCTTTGGGGCGTGCTTTGTGTGCTGCGGCACCATTCACAGAAATAATGCCTGAATGACGCTCAGCTTTGATTGCATAGGTGCTAAAGCGCTCACCATTCGTTACGTTATAAATATGGATTTGCTCATACTCTTGAATATCCGCCGCTTCCAGCAAAGCTTCATCTATCGCACAGCTACCTTCATAATGCAACTCGCTATGCGTCACATGCACACGATGCAGCTTGGATTTGAGCATGGTTCTTTGCATTCAATTTGCCTTTAATGTAAAAGGGTTGCTATTATAATCAATTCAATGGTTTAGCGCAAAACTCAATATTATCTATCAAGCGCGTTTTACCTAGCCATGCTGCCCCCAGCACAATCAGATCATTCTCCTCAACCGTTGCCTTGAGTAAAGTCACTACTGATCTTATTGCAATATAGTCTACCTCCCAGCCTAAGCTGGTCAACTGTTGCATTGCCTGCGCCTCAATCGCCACAAAGTCTTGACTGCCTTGCGTTACTTGACTGACCACTTCATTTAATACACGAATTAACTGTGTTGCCTGTACTTTTTCATTAATCTCTAAATAACCATTACGCGAACTCAACGCTAACCCGTTTGCTTCGCGTATAGTTTCTCCAGCCACGATATAAATAGGCAAATTAAATTGCTTTACCAACTCCCGAATAATATGGAGTTGCTGATAGTCTTTTTTTCCAAAAACTGCCACATCAGGCTGCACGATGTTAAATAACTTCATCACCACAGTCGCCACCCCCATAAAATGGCCAGGTCGGCTAGCTCCACATAATTCACTCGCAATCGGTGGTGGCTGAATCGTCATCGTTTGATTTAAATTGACACCATCAAAATCAATATACAATTCACTCACTGTCGGTACAAATACGATATCAGCATTCACCTCTGCCAACTTCTCACAGTCGGCAGCTAATGTACGAGGATAATTGGCCAAATCTTCGTTCGGGCCAAACTGTAGTGGATTGACAAAAATACTCACCACAACGCATGATGCCTGTTGTTTAGCTAACGCTACTAAATGCAAGTGTCCTGCATGTAGGTTCCCCATTGTAGGCACAAAAGCAACGCTTATTTCTGCTTTGAGCAAACGCCTCAATTCACTACAGGTATTAACAATTTGCATGATTAATAACTATGTTCAATCGCAGGAAAAGTACCATTTTTAACCGCCTGTACATAACGTTTAACCGCATCTTGTACACTGTTGGTCTCTTTTAAAAAATTACGCACAAAACGCGGCGACTTAAAGGTAGCAGGATCTTTATCTGCGACACCTGTATAGATTCCTAGCAAATCTTGCAGCACCAGCACTTGGCCGCTGCAATCCACGCCCGCACCGATACCAATTGTGGGAACCGCAATCGCTTCTGTCAGCTTTTTAGCCAAACTGGCTGGCACCATCTCCAATAGGACAAAACTCACGCCAGCTTCTGCCATCGCCTGCGCATCGTTGATTATTTGAGCTGCAGCCGCTTCGGTTTTACCTTGAATCTTATAACCACCCAGCTGCTGCACTGATTGTGGTGTAAATCCCAGATGCGCACATACCGCAATACCACGCTCAACCAAATAACGCGCGGTCTCTACTCTTATACCGCCACCTTCAAACTTTACAATATGCGCGCCTGCATCTATCAGTGCACTCGCATTTTTATATGCGACCGCAGGATCACTTTCATAGCTATTGACAGGCATGTCAGTCATAATCAGCGTGTTAGGCGCACCCGCAGCTACGCACCGTGTGTGATAAACCATGTCCTGCATTGTCACACCCAGCGTGCTATCTGACCCCTGCAAGACCATACCAAGTGAATCACCCACTAGCAGAATATCCACACCCGCTGCTTCCATGAGCTTTGCAAAAGTAGCATCGTAACATGTTAGCATTGCAACCTTTTCACCGCTACGCACCTGATGCATTAAACTATTTAAATCCATAACGCATTTTACAATCAAATGCATGAAAGTTTTTGTATTGTCAGTGTGTATTTTTATCAAAATAAAAAAGGCACCCTCAGAGTGCCTTTTTAAGATTTGTCTTAAACTGATTAAATAGAACTACCAGATTTGCGACGTCTTGCAATTCCAAACATACCTAAAGCAGAAGCCATTAAAGGAAGTGCTGCTGGAACAGGCACTGCACTTACATTACCTTCACCCTCATTATCCCAGTTGTCATAGTTTCTTAAGTCTGTAATCTGAGGCACTGGAGTTTCAACTTTAGGCTGAGGTGCAGGTGTAGGTATAACAATCGGAATGATTGGTGCTGGAGGTGTACCAAGTCTTAATCGGCTAAACAAACCTGCATTTGCATCCACACTCGCCAACAAACAAGCTAACACTAAAAGTTTTTTCATTTTATTCCCCTTTTTTCGTGACCACTAAGTCGATGGGTGAATAGTATAGAGGTATCATTTTTTTAACAATGACCCATATGGGTACATGTTGTTACAAATATATGACAAGCTCTTTGTGCAGCAGAATTATTCAAAATTGGGATTGAAATATTCACGACTACTTTTTATTTGGCCAATTCTGCTGATCAGCAAATCTAATGCAGCTTCATCCTTGAGGATGTTCAATTTTTCATTGTTCACAATAAGCAATTTAGAGGCATCGTAGGTATGAAAAAATTCACTATAAGCGTCGGCTAATCGCGCGATATATTCGCGTGGAATTTCTTGCTCGTAGCTAATATTACGTTCTTGGATACGATCAGAAAGCTCATCCACAGGGGTTTGTAAGTACACGACTAAATCAGGCTTAGGCGATTTTAACTGCAAATGCGTGTATATCTGATGGTAGAGCGAATATTCTTCATCATCCAAATTTAGTCGCGCAAATAAAGGATCTTTTTCCAAGAAAAAATCCGCAACGACAGGCTTGGCGAACATATCCCGCTGTGTCATATCTGATATCTGGCGGGAGCGTTGAAATAAGAAAAAAAGCTGCGTAGGCAAAGCATAGCGTTGTGCATCTTGATAAAACCTTGGCAAGAACGGATTGGCTTCTGCTTTCTCTGAAAGTAATTCAGCAGAGAATTTTTCTGCTAGCATTTTTGCCAGTGTCGTCTTACCACTGCCAATTGGCCCCTCAATAACAATATACGGAAATTGATTAAAGATATTCATGTGCGCTCTAATATTTTGATGAATAATGTGATAGTTTTTTTATACCCTGATGTAGGAACTGCTCTGCCAATAATGCCACACTACCACCCTCTGGGAGCACTAATTCTGGTGCAATTTCAGCCAATGGCAACATCACAAAGCCCCGCAAATGCATTCTAGGATGTGGCAATGTTAGCATGGTGGTTTGCATCTTAACATTGTCGTAAAGCAATAAATCGAGATCTAAGACTCGAGGCGCATTGGGAAAAGGCCTTTCTCTCCCAAACACCGCTTCTATTGCAAACAAATGCGTCAACAATGCTTCTGGTGTCAAACTGGTACTGACACATGCAACTGCGTTGATAAAATCTGGCTGATTGTCATACCCCACTGGTGCAGTCAAATACAAACTAGACGCTTTAACTAGTTGTGTTTGGGGCAATTGCTTCAACGCATCTAACGCCTGCCTGACCTGTTGTACAGGGTCTTTTAAATTACTGCCTAATGCAATATACGCAATTGCCATTTAACTTTACACCACAGGCTCTTCTTTGATGGACTGTGGCTTTTTTCGTGCGCGTCGACGGCGCTTTTTGGGAGTCGCATCAGGAAGCAACATCGCAACACGCTCTTCTGTATTGGCATCTGCAAAGCGCGTCCACCACTCACCTAACTCCATGGGAACTTCACCAGATTCGCACCTTAATAGTAAAAAATCATATGCGGCACGGTAGCGTGGATGCGCGAGCACAGCGTAAGGCCGCTTTCCAGAGCGCTGCTCTAGCCGAGGCTGCATTGCCCAGATTTCCTTCATGGTGGCGGTAAATCGATTATGAATGGCCATTTTTTCTGCTTGAATATCAATCACTGTGTTCATTGCCATATGCAGGGCAGGAACAGCATAGTGCCCTTGCTTTTGGTGCACTTGCCATGACGCTAACACTTCATGCCACAATAAAGTGGCAAACAAGAAACTGGGATTAGAAGACTTACCATTCAAAATACGCTCGTCTGTATTTTTAAGTGCCAACATCACAAACTTTTCGCCTAATGGTTGTTCAAGCACCACATCTAACAATGGCAATAGCCCATGGTGTAAATGCTGTGCTCTAAGCGCATTAATGCTTTCTACTGCGTGCCCTGATAAAAACAGCTTAAGCATTTCATCAAACAAGCGGCTAGGAGGCACATCTTGCAGCAAGTCTGCCATTTTTCGTATTGGCGCTTCTGTCTTGGTGTCTATTTTGAGGCCTAATTTGGCAGACAAACGCACGGCACGCAACATCCGCACAGGATCCTCCTGATAACGCGTCACAGGATCACCTATCATGCGCAGGACTTTAGCCTTTAAATCTGCAACGCCATGGTGGAAATCCAAGACCACTTCTTTAGCGGGGTCGTAGTACAAAGCGTTGGCGGTAAAATCTCGTCTAACCGCATCCTCCTCAATACTACCAAATACATTATCGCGAATAATGCGACCCGACTCAGTTGTTTTGGCATCCCCTTCATTTTGATGATGCCCACGAAACGTTGATACTTCTATGGTTTCGCTTCCCCACATCACATGCACTAGCCTGAATCGCTTACCAATAATACGTGAGCGTCTAAAAATCTTGTACACCTCTTCTGGTGTTGCGTTAGTTGCCACGTCAAAATCTTTGGGCTTATGTTTGAGCAGCAAATCTCGCACAGCGCCACCCACAATATAGGCTTCAAAACCTGCCTTTTGCAGTCCTTCACATGTTTTAATCGCCGCGGGACTGATCAGACTCTGGTCAATTTGATGATTCTTGATCACAATAGACTGGGCAGCATGCGCTAATTTGGACGTTGTGACGGGTTTAGGTTTCTTAGTGAAAACTTTTTCTAGAAATTTTTTTATCATAGTGAATGTGGCTTAGGCAAAACGACGCGCATCATCTTTGCGCCATCGTTGTCCAAGCAATAAAGTTTATTGATTTTTATAGCTATTTTCCCATAACACATCTGGCACATTAGCTTCTTTATTTAGTACCCGGCATAGCACAAATAATAAATCAGAGAGCCGATTCATATACTGTAGTGAGACCGCTGTGAGTGGCTCTTTTGCATTAAGCGCATGTAACGTGCGTTCTACACGCCGACAAACAGTTCTAGCCAAATGACAATACGCCGCAGACTTACTCCCGCCTGGTAATATAAACTCTTTTAAAGGAGGCAGCGCATCATTCCACGCATCAAGCGCATTCTCTAGTGCTGTTACACGTTCTGGTTTCACGACTAAATGTCCAGGCATGCAGAGCTCACCACCTAAATCAAACAAATCGTGTTGCACGCGCGTTAAACAATGCTTAACTTTATCTGATATAGACTCAGTTAACACTAGCCCGAGAATCGCATTCAACTCGTCTACTTCACCTAAAGCTTGAATACGCAGGCTGTTTTTAGCAACACGTGTACCATCCGCCAATCCAGTAGCGCCCGCATCGCCTGTGCGTGTGTAAATTTTACTCAGCCTATTTGCCATTTAAAATCCTATATAATGCGACCATTATAAATCAACTCTCATGGTTTCGATGACTACACCTTCATTGAATAATAGTCCAATTGGCGTAATGGACTCTGGAGTCGGCGGCATTTCTGTGCTCAAGCACATTCATGCGTTGTTGCCACATGAAAATTTACACTATTTTGCTGACAGTCACTACGCCCCTTATGGCAGCAAATCTGCAGAGGCCATCACGCAACGTTGCGTCAACATTGCTGATTACTTAATCGCTCAACATGCCAAAACAATCGTAGTGGCTTGCAATACGGCCACAGCCGCAGCAATCACAACACTACGTGGTCGATATCAGATACCAATTATCGGCATGGAGCCTGCGGTTAAGCCAGCTGCTGAAGCCACAAAAAATGGCATTATTGGCGTACTAGCCACGGTAGGTACCCTAAAAAGTGCGCAATTTGCCGCGTTATTAGAAAATTACGGCAAAGACATCAAAGTCATCACCCGAGGTTGTGAAGGTCTTGTCGAGTGCGTAGAGAACGGTGCATTAAATACACCGCAAACTAAGGCGCTCATCACACACTATTGCGCACCTTTGCTTGCCGAGGGTGCTGATACGATTGTGCTAGGGTGCACACATTACCCGTTCTTACGTGAAACCATTGCCGAAGTCGTCGGTAACAGCATCACGCTTATTGACACGGGAGCCGCAGTAGCCATGCAACTCAAACGACAATTAGACACGCACAAATTGCACGCTAATCACTTACATCGAGCACACATTACATTTAACACCAACAGTAAGTTGCCTAATGCAACACAAGTGATTGACACATTATGGGGAGCATTTTCCCAAACACCTTATTCTGTGGTGACGCATAAGCCTGAGTGGGTATGATTTCTAGCGTAATTCAACCAACAAATTTATACATAACTCCAAGTAATTGTGTGTATAATTCCTGTTACTAACAGACAGACCAGAACGCATGGATATACAATTAAAACAAGAGGTTAGAAACCATAAATATTCTCTAAATGTACTAAAAAAATTTAGAATTATTTACGGCACCGTGAGACAACATTTTCGAGATGTTGAGCAAGCTTGCGGCATCTCTGGCTCGCAGCTCTGGATGTTACAAGAAATTTACAGAACACCCAATATTGGTGTATCCGATTTAGCCGACCGCATCTCCATACATCAATCGACCTGTAGCTTATTAGTTGAAAAACTGGTGTCCAAAGATCTCGTCAAAAAAGTACGCGACATCAAAGACCATCGGCGCGTAGGACTCTGTGCGACAGATAGTGCGATTGGATTATTATCTAATGCGCCAGACCCTACTGTTGGCGTTCTAAATGAGGTTTTAATGTCGATGCCTAGTGACGTCTTGCTGGAAATTGACAACTCTCTGGAAAAAATAATCACTCAATTGCGTACGCGTAACGATGAACTCGCAGTGAATCCAATTGCTGAACCCTAATCCACTACAGAATCCCCAAGTGAAATTTAAACACGCTTTATAAACGCACAAACCTGCAACTTTAGTAACAAGTCAACCTCAAGTTCAACCCAACGCCATTCAAAAAATACGCCAGTATTGATCACCGCACATAGTCTAAACGGATTAGAAATAGACTCGCGTGGTAAATGTGCTTGTCATAAACATTCTCTATGCTTCTCCTTCAGCATCGTGATTAAAACGATTTATTTTACATTTAAGTAACAAATAAACTTGGGAGAAGGTAATGAAATTATTAAGTAAATCTTTAATAGTCATGTTGTTAGTCAGCGCGTCATATCAAGCACAGGCGACCAATATTGCGCTAGCAGCTGACGGCGTTTGGAATGAATTCAATATCAACGATGGCTCAGATGGCCCAGGTACAGGCGCGTTATCTGGCGGCGTTGAATGGATAGATATGTTGGATAGCAATTCGCCAGATTTTGGCACTGCGCTTACCTATCAATTTACAATTTCTAGCGGCTTTACTGGCACATTAACTGTTGTGGATGGCGCATTTGCTGGTGATATTTTTGAAATAAAGAATAATGGCATTTCAATCGGACAGACCAGCTTCACCAGCGTAATTGGTGCAGACCCCGTCAATGACTTTGATGCCAATTTAATCAATAGTGACTACAGCAGCCGCACATTCACCCTAGACGCAGGTACCTACAATATTACTGGCGGCTTATTGAGTACAACACAAGCATTTAATGCGACCAACGGTGCACTTAAATTAGAAGTGGCCGCGGTACCTGAACCAGAAACATTTGCCTTGATGTTGGCAGGCTTAGGCCTTTTAGTTGCAAAACGCCGTCGCACTTAATCACTTAATGTCTCCGCTGAAAATTTACTTAGGAAAACAATCATGAAAAAAAATGTAATGATGCTTGTAATTGCTGCCATGTTAGCGACAAGCCAAATCGCATGCGCAGCCACAACTGTTGCGCCACAACCATTTACAGTCAAAATCATTGGCTTTAACGATTATCACGGCAATCTAAAATCTCCTGGCACCTTTGGCGTGACTGCCAATGCACTTTCACCCAAAAAGCCAGTGGGTGGCGCTGATTTTATGGCAGGCTACGTTGCGAAAATGAAAGCAACTAACCCAAACAATATCGTAGTTGGCGCAGGTGACTTAATTGGCGCATCCCCATTAATCTCCGCTTTATTTCACGAAGAACCCGCAGTAGAAACCTTAAACCGGATTGGTTTGGAGTTCAGTGCTGTAGGTAACCATGAGTTTGATAAAGGTGCGTCTGAGTTACAACGTCTGCAAAACGGTGGTTGTCATGTTGATGGCGCTGGCTGTAAAGGTGCAACGGTAGGTACGCCTTACCCATTTGAAGGTGCGAAATTTAAATGGCTTTCAGCTAACGTTATTAACACAGCAACGGGTAAAACCTTTTTCCCTGCATATGGCATTAAAACTTTTAATGGCGTAAAAGTCGCATTTATTGGCATGACCTTAAAAGACACACCAACTGTTGTCACACCAAGTGGTGTTGCAGGCTTGTCCTTTAATGATGAAGCTGCCACTGTAAACGCTTTGGTACCGCGCCTACGTGCGCAAGGTATTGAGTCTATTGTGGTGCTAGTACATCAGGGTGGTTTCCAGAACGCAGGAACCACGGGCAACGTAGGCTCTGACATTAATGGTTGTGATAGCAATCTGGTTGGTAGTGACATTGCAAAAATTGTGAGTCAGCTAGATGACGCAGTGGATTTGGTCGTGAGTGGTCATAGCCATGCTGCCTACAATTGCTCAGCAGGTACGGTCGATACTAAGCTGGTCAGCGGCGCTTTAGTCAGTACGCCACGCCCAACAGGCATCCCCAACAAAACTGGTCGTTTAATCCCAGTCACTCAAGCCTCAAACTACGGTCGTTTGCTCACTGATATTGATGTCACCATCAACCCAGCTACGCGCAATATTACAGCAGTATATGCTAACAATATCTTAGTAGACCGTAGCGATGCTAGCGTAACGCCTAGCAGCACGATCACGGGGATTGTAAACACTTACGAAAGCATGGTCGCTCCCATTGCAAACGTAGTGATTGGCTCTATTACACAAGCAATGCCGAATAGCTCAAACAATGCTTGCAATAGCGACAATGGCCAAATGATTGCAGATGCGCAGCTAGCAGCGACAGCTCCCGCACAATTTGGTGGCGCGCAAATCGCGTTTATGAATCGTGGTGGCGTACGTGCCGACTTCACATTCCCATCAAGTGCAGCAGGTGAAGGCAATGGCAACGTCACTTACGGCGAAGCTTACACAGTGCAACCATTTGGCAATAGCCTGGTAACCATGACATTGACTGCGCAAGACCTCAAAAATGTGCTGGAACAACAGTTTGCTGGCTGCCGTGGTCAATCTGCCACAGCAACACGCATGATGCACATCTCTAACGGCTTCAAGTATGATTGGGATGGCAGCAAAACTTGCGATTCACGCATTAGTAATGTGAGCTTAAATGGCAACATTATTGTAGATACTAGCGGAAATGTATTAAATCCAGCAGAAACTTTCCGCGTCACAGTCAACAACTTTATGGCAACAGGTGGTGATGGCTTCACGACTTTCCTGAACGGTACAACGTTGCTTGGTGGTGCGCAAGACATTGATGCTTTATCAGCTTACTTAGCTAACTACAATGTCACCACTGGTGGCGCTGCTTATGATCCGACAGCATCAACACTTGGCAAACCACGTTTGACACGTATTGGTGCAGGCACCGCCTGCCCAACTGGTGCAAATACAAATCTATAAGTGACATCATATAGTCACTACTTCAAACCCGCTAGTGCAGACTGGCGGGTTTTTGCTATACATGGATTGATAGGAAACCCCATGCACTCGCACATCAAAATCGTTTTCACCCTGCTTAGTTTGGTCTGGTTTGACTTATGTTTTGCGGGAACGCCATTAACACCAGAACAGACTGCCACCGTTAAACAAGTGTTATCGCAAGTTCAACAGCATTTACAGCATGGTCAAGCCAGCCAAGCACGCAGCTTACTTGAGCAAACAGCCAATGCATTGCATTCAGAAGCGATTGAAACGGCTCTGATATTAACGCACATGCAAAATGGGGAGTACTCGCATGCCCTCAGTGCTGCCGCGCACACTCAGGCAGAGCATGTCAATATCGCTGACACCTGTCTTTTGTACGCATGGCTATTAAGCATTGGCGGTCAAACCACTTTTGCTAATACTTTATTACAAGAAAATTTAGCGCGTTTTCCAGAACATCAATCGCTAAGAAGCATGCAATCATTACTGCAAGGCGGCACATGGAACACCGCTCAACTGCCCAAAAGTGAAATTGCAAAGTTCCAGCCCGAGTTAGTCAATCCAGAGAAAACCTATTTGAATGCGTCCATCATCGGCTCAGCGACTTTACTCGACACAACACATGCGGTCATGCCCTACTCGCTGCTTAGTACAAAAAAAATCTGGTTGAGAAACGGTCTAGGAATTACGGTTGCTGCAAGTATAGAAAAAACGTTTCCAGCGCAAAATATTGCGCTACTCAAGCTTGCTTCACCGATTGCTATGGCAAAACCGATACATCAAGCGGATGCCCCACCCAAACTTGGCGGACTTGCTTATATCGTGGGCTATGTTAAAACCAACCAAGTTGACCAGGCTTATTGGCCCATTTTAAAAACAGACATCATAGGCATGCCCAATACAGCGCAACATTGGACATTGCATGTACGACAATTTTATTCTGGCGCACCTGTCTGGAATGACGCTGGTGCACTAATAGGTATCACAGTCACGTCCGACAATGGCAATACCGAGATTTTGCCTATCCAGCAAATGGCAGCCGCGATCGATTTAAATACTGAATCAGCATACCATGCACACACGCATGTCAGTATGCAGGATATTTATGAGCAGGCGTTAAGTACCAGCTTGCAAGTCATGGCAGAGTAGCCAGTTGGGCTAATATGGTTTCAAAGTCTGGGCGGGAAGCGCTATCAACGTGCATGCATTGCGCTTGTAATTGTCTAAGCAAATCATGCGCATAAGCACCCATTTGACTACGATCTAGCAGCTCACCTAACAGTACGCCAAACGCACGGGATTCCAAACATTTCAAGCGTTTTACTAATGACGTCTTCTCAGGCATGAGAGACACGCCCCCTAAATCACTCAGTACAACCTGAATCTGGTTACAAAGTATATTATGTGCATACAAATCGCCATGCATCATGCCTTGTTGATGCAGATGTAAGACTGCTTTTGCAACACTGCTTGCAATATGCAGCACTTGCATTTGCGAGTATTGCGTCCCGTCTGCGTACACATCGCGTGTACAAGTTTCAAAGCTGGGTGAGTGCGCTAATACTTTCAAACTAGAGTCTAGCAAAGGCATGACTAAGCCCAATTCACCTTGTGGATGCTGACTTACTACGCCTTTTATTCCGACTAAGTTTGGATGTTCACCCGCCAACACATTCGCGTGCATTTCACATCGAGGTAACCCGTCGCTGGTAAGGCCGCTTTTAAATAGCTTGACTGCTACCGACTCATGCTCTCCTTGCCTCTTGTGCCAAATCGCCTGATAAGTCACACCAGAAGCCCCTTGCCCCAACACTTGCTGCAATGTCAGGTTTTGCCAATCAATCTCTTGTACTTGATGTTGTGCAATACGCTTCTGTTCAATCCCATCACAAAATGGATTACCTGCATAAGCCAGCCAAGTAAGATTAGGCAAATCAAACAACCACTCAGGCAATGCCTGAAATTGATTTGCAGAAATTCGTAACAGCTCTAGCGCACGACATTTAGCCATCGCAATAGGTAAAGCGCTTAGCTGATTGCCTGCAAGCATGAGTTTTTGCAGCTTTGTACAATCACCCAACACATTGGGCACCTGCTTTAAAGCATTATCCGTGACAATTAGCCAACGTAAAGTCTTTGCAGGAATCGCACTTCCTGGAATTTCACTAATTTGATTAGCTTTAAAGCCTATCATGCTCAAGTTTTTACATTCCCCCAGCACTTCCGGCAAATGTGTAAACTGATTATTTGAGCAAAATAAAATACGAAGTTTTGTTAAACGAGAGAAGTCGTGTGGCAAGTGGCTGAGCGCATTATCAGTGAGATCCAGAATCTCCAAGCTATCAGCCAACTCAAAAATTTCAGTTGGAATCTCTGTCAACCCTGCACTCAGTTTAAGCTGCTGACACCCTTGCAACTGACCTGCTTTGAGTAGCGCTAAGCTATCTGACTGCGCGTTAGCAGAATTCACGAACAGAGAAATGGCAACTTAAATGACAACTGCTAGTGGTGTGCAACCACTTCGCCAGCTTTCAACTTGTACTGCGTACCACAATAAGGGCATGCCACATGTCCCGTTTTGACTACATCTAAAAAGACGCGCGGATGGGATGCCCACAACGCTACTTCTTTGGTAGGACAATGCAGTGGTAAATCTTTAACAGTGACTTCAAACTCTTTTAGATCAGACATGTTACCAATCTCCAAAATTGTCACTCCAGCCAATACTGGAGCAACAGCCAAGACTTATACTAATGTAAGCCAACTTGCATGTTTGGCAGACTTACCTTTAACAATGTCAAAATACATGCTTTGCAATTTCTCAGTGATTGGCCCGCGTGAACCTGTGCCGATCGCACGATTATCCAACTCACGTATGGGTGTCACTTCTGCCGCAGTACCCGTAAAGAAAGCTTCGTCAGCCGAGTACACTTCGTCACGTGTAATACGCTTTTCCACCACTTCCAGACCAATTTCTTTAGCTAAATGCAGAATAGTATCGCGCGTGATACCTTCCAGCGCGCTGGTTAAATCCGGCGTAATGAGTTTGCCATTGCGTACAATAAAAATATTTTCGCCAGAACCTTCCGCCACAAAGCCATCAACATCAAGTAGCAGCGCCTCTTGATAGCCATCTTGTGCCGCTTCTTGATGCGCCAGAATACTGTTCATATAGTTGCCATTGGCTTTGGCTTTACACATGGTGATATTCACATGATGACGTGCAAATGAAGATGTTTTGACACGGATACCTTTGGTTATCGCTTCTTCACCCATGTAAGCGCCCCAGCTCCATGCCGCTACAATCACGTGTGTAGATAAAGTCTTTGCAGAAATGCCCATCGCCTCAGCACCATAAAATGCCATTGGACGCATATAGGCAGATTCCAAATGGTTTTCGCGCACTGCTGCTTTTTGTGCTTCCATCAAAGTCGCTTTATCAAAAGGCATATTCATGCCTAAAATATGCGCGCTGCGGAACAAGCGATCGGTATGCTCTTGCAAACGGAAAATCGCCGTGCCTTTGTCAGTTTTATAGGCGCGCACACCTTCAAACACGCCCATCCCATAGTGTAAAGTGTGCGTTAAAACGTGTGTGGTGGCATCGCGCCAGTTCACCATTTTACCGTCGTACCAAATAACGCCATCACGGTCTGCCATTGAGCTTGGTATTGCCATGTTCATCTTGCCTTAATTTAAAATTCACAAAAGCATTATTGTAAACTAAAGCAGGGAATTTATTACGTGTGTTAGAATCAAAAGCTTGTATTTATAAGGATATTGAAATGCGCAAATGGTTATTTCTTTTGTTACTTACCATGCTCACCGCTTGCAGTGCTGGTCAAAAAACGGCCAGCTTTATTGGCACAGACATTACTGGTGCGCAGTTTGGTGCGCCGCTTACGCTGACTGACCATACTGGCAAGCTGCGTGCCATGAGTGATTTTAAGGGAAAAGTCGTCGTCATGTTTTTTGGGTACACGCATTGCCCAGACGTGTGCCCCACCACCATGAGCGATCTTAAACAGACCATGAAGCTATTAGGCAGTGATGCAGATCAGGTACAAGTGCTATTTGTCACTGTGGATCCAGATCGGGACACCAAAGAAGTCTTAGCGCAATTTGTCCCTGCTTTTGACAAACGATTTTTAGGGCTCACAGGCACCTTAGAAGAAGTCGCTAAAAACATGGGTAGCTACAAAATTTTTTCTAGGAAAGTTCCAAGCGCTAGCTCAGGCAGCTATTCGATAGACCATAGTGCTGGATTATATGTATTTGACAAAACAGGTACTGCGCGCATTTACATGGGTTATGGTCAAAAGCCTGCAGATATCGCTCATGACTTAGCACAACTGCTCTAGGCACCACTGCTTTAACACAAAAGGGAGCCAAGGCTCCCTTTTTTCACATCAGTTTATTAAAACCTTCTGTTCATTAAAACTGAGTACAGACTTTAAACCGATTGCTTTAGTTTAATGGCGGCACACCATATTGGTTATCACCAGCGTCTCCTGGTTGAGCACACACATAAATCAGGTAAATCCAGCCTAAAATCGGAATCAACCACAGCAACTGCAGCCAGCCACTTTTATTAGCGTCATGTAACCTGCGTGCACCCACTGCAAGGGATGGCACTAAAGTTACGAGTGAGAATGCCCACGAAACAAAGCTACCAGCGAGCTCTAAGACTACTGACCCCAATATACAAAACAGCACAAACCACCAGAACTCTGGGCGTGCAGCACGTCCATTAAAATCTGCAAACTTGTTAAAACATAACTTCACCGCATCTAAAAATGACATCTTAGTTCTCCCCCTAATTGATATTCATCCGTGTACTGCCAAGCTAATTTAACACAAAAAATGGTCTTATCCTAAACGATGTAGTTGTGAAGAAAGCGTTTTGAGTTCCTTTTCTGCTTGCTTATAGTCTGGGAAAATGTGTGCGAGTACCGCATAAAACCGAGCTGAGTGATTCATCTCTTTAAGATGTGCCAACTCATGACAGATCACATAATTGACAATAGGCGACGGGGCTTGCACTAAGCGCCAGTTTAAGCGAACCTCTCCGCGACTATTGCAGCTTCCCCAGCGCATTTTTGCATTTGAAAGCGCCAATGGCGGTGTGGGCACACCCAACTTAACGGCAAAAATCTCTAACCGTCGACTAAAGTCTTGCATCGCCTGTTTTTTATACCACTGCACGATTTTATGCTGTAAATAATCAGCATTTTCGCCCTGTGACGTAGCAAAAATTAAGCGCATCGCGTCTAACTGTGGCTGTTTGTTGCTGGCACTCGGTTGAATTTCCAGAACAATATCTTGCCCTAAATACAGCAGATGTTCGCCATGCTGCCACTCAATCTGCTCAACCTGATTGGCTGTTCTCAACGCCAATTTGTTGGTAATCCAGTGCGCTTTTTCTTGCAGAATTTGATTCAGCTGAAATGCAAATATGCGTTTGGGCGCATGTACCATCAAACCTTCATTGGTAATTTTAAGTCCTACCGTACGGCGTGGCCGATGCTCTAGCCAGTACGAGATTTCTTCACCACTTGGTAGTGTTAGTACCTGCTTAACCATTTAAAGTCAGCATCTCCGTTTCTATCCAATGCTCCACGCACTGATTTACTTCATCTGGCTTTAACCCAATGGTTTCAATAGGTTTTCCTATCACCACCTGAATGGTGCCAGGATACTTAAGAAACGAATTTTTGCGCCAAAATAGCCCTGCATTGTGCGCTACTGGCACCACTGTGGTTTGTGTATGCGATGCCAGCCATGCACCGCCAATATGATATTTACCACGCTCTCCAGGCGCTTTGCGTGTACCTTCAGGAAAAATCACCACCCATAACCCACGTGCAAGCCGATCTTTACCATGCGCAACCAGTTTCTTTAAAGCCTCGCGCCCTGCACTTCTATCAATGGGGATTGCTGACAACGCCATGAACGCCCATCCCATCAATGGAATCCATAACAATTCGCGTTTCATCACCCAAATTTGTGGGGGGAAAATGGTTTGTAAAGCAATGGTTTCCCAAGCGGATTGATGTTTACACAAGATAACGCAAGGATGATTTGGGATGTTTTCTCGACCACGTACCTCATACTTAAGATTACACGTGACGCGTAACCAAAATATCGTGCAATACGCCCAACCACTCGCAATGCGTGAGCGTGTGACGTTATTCAGCGGGATGATCAAAATCGTTAGAATAGAAAATAGGAGTGTCAGCACTAAAACACCCACAAAGAACACAAAAGAACGCAACCAGAGCAACATATTAATCAGCAATAATGCGTTGTACCGCTTCGGCCAAATCTGCGACTACCAGCGTATTTTCTGGTAAATTTCCATGTGCCAATGTTTCTTCACCTTTACCTGTGCGCACCAATATTGGCTTGCAACCTGCATCGCTGAATGACTGTATATCACGCAATGCATCCCCCACGCCATACACTTCATCAAGCTCCACCGAAAATCGACGACCAATTTCTTCTATCATCCCCGTTTTAGGTTTGCGGCAATCACAATGATCGTCTGCACAATGTGGACAATAAAACATCGCATCGATACGCCCACCCATTTGCGCCAGTGCTTTTTGCATTTTGTCGTGTATGGCATTAAGCGTCGCCATATCAAACATACCACGTGCAATACCAGATTGGTTCGTCGCAATCGCCACACGATAGCCATGCTGATTGAGTAATGCAATCGCCTCTAAACTACCAGAAATAGGAATCCACTCATTCGGACTCTTAATAAAAGTCGCGCTGTCTCTGTTAATCACACCATCGCGGTCCAAAATAACTAATTTCATAGGTGTACGAGTTTCATTTCTTCACTCCGTCATTCCCGTGAAAACGGGAATCCAGTTTGAATGTATAAAACCTAAAATATACTCCCGCTTTCGCGGGAATGACGAAATTAGGATGCATGTTGATTTAACTCGCCAATTTAGACAAATCCGCCACGCGGTTCATGGTTTGGTGCAAAATCGCCAGCAAACCTAAACGGTTGGCTTTAAGTGCAGGGTCGTCCGCATTCACCATCACGTTGTCAAAAAAGTCATCCACAGGCGCTTTAAGTGCGGCTAGCGCTTGTAACGAAGCAGTGTAATCGCCACTTTCAAACAGCTTATCGGCTTGCGGTTTCACTTGGCTTAACGCGCTATTGAGAGCGATTTCTGCTGGCTCTTGCAGTAAGCTAGTATTTACTTCTGCCTTCACTTCGCCTTCCACTTTTTTCAAGATATTACCCACGCGCTTATTGGCGGCGGCGAGGGCGGGAGCTTCGACCAGATTAGCAAAAGCTTGTACTGCATTAAGTCTTCGATTTACTTCACTCCAACTATCAAAATTAGGTAACGATAAAACAGCCCAGATATTATTAGTGGAGTTTCCAGCAGACTCTAGCAAACTAAAGAATCGCTCTTGAATAAATAATTCAATTTTTTCAGAAAGGGAAATTAAACTCTCAATCTGAACGTTTTGAAATGAACTATGGGTAATACGAATTAATGTTCTTAAATTTATTGTTAATGTATCCTCGGAGATAAGACGAACAATCCCTAAAGCATGTCTACGTAAAGCAAATGGATCTTTGTCCCCCGTAGGTTTTTCACCAATACCAAATAGACCAACCAAAGTCTCAAGCTTATCTGCTAAAGCCACAATCACACCTACTTGGCTTCTAGGCAACTCATCACCTGCAAAGCGCGGTTTGTAATGGTCTTCAATCGCATAGGCTACATCGTTATCCAAGCCTTCGTGTTGCGCATAGTAGCGCCCCATAATGCCTTGCAATTCTGGAAATTCACCTACCATGTCAGTGATTAAGTCGGCTTTTGATAGCTTAGCTGCAAGCTCAACTTTAGCAACTAAATTTGCATCGCCCAACTGTGCGGCAATGGCTTTGGCAATGGCAACCACCCGCAGATTGCGCTCACCTTGGCTACCTAATTTGTTATGGTAAACCACTTTACCCAAACCTTCTAGGCGGCTTTCCAGCGTTTTTTTACGATCCTGGTCAAAGAAGAATTTCGCATCCGCCAAGCGTGGGCGCACCACGCGCTCGTTACCGCCAATGACTTTGCTCGGGTCAGCGGGTGAAATGTTGGAAACGATTAAAAACTTATTAGTGAGTTTGCCATTTGCATCTAACAGTGGAAAGTACTTTTGATTGGCCTTCATGGTCAAAATCAAACACTCTTGCGGCACAGCCAAAAAGTCTTCTTCAAACTGACCAAGCAACACATTAGGTAATTCCACCAGCGCAGTCACTTCATCTAGTAGCGCATCATCTTCAATCGGTTTTAAGCCTTCTTTAGCGGCGGCAGTCGCAAGTTGCTTCACAATTTCCGCTTTACGCGCATCAAAACTCGCAATCACAGCGCCTTCATCTAATAATTGTTGTGCGTAAGTATCGGCATTTTTTAAGGTGATGATTGGGTTTTTCGCCTCAAAGCGATGGCCGCTGGTAGTATTGCCAGCGCTTAAACCTAAAATGCTGACAGGCACAATCTCGCTGCCGTGTAGCGCGACTAAGCCATGGGCTGGACGCACAAAATTCACGCTCTCCCAACCATCGTTAATTTGGTAGGTCATAACTTTAGGAATCGGCAATTTGGCCAGTGACTCTTCTAAGGCTTTCTGCAAGCCCTCTTTTAAGTTTGCACCTGTTTGCATGGCATCGAAAAACAACACATCAGCTTTGCCATCGTTTTCTTTTCTTAAGCTTTTTACAGCAGATTCGTCGGCACCTAGCGCTTGTAAGCGCTTGATTAAAGCAGGTGTTGCATTGCCATTGGCATCCAACCCAACGCTGGCTGGCATGAGCTTTTGTGCCACTTGTTTATCGGCAGCTTTACTTGCAACAGTCGAGATGTGCGCTGCTAAACGACGTGGCGTAGCAAAATTAACCACAACTGAATTTTCTGTCACTAAACCCTGTGATTTAAGTGTTTCAAATAAAACAGTTGCAAACGCCTCACCCAATTTCTTAAGTGCTTTAGGTGGTAGTTCTTCTACAAATAACTCAACTAATAAATTTTTTTCTGACATTTTTATTTCCAATTACCATTATTGTCATTCCCGCGTAGGCGGGAATCCAGACTTGGTGGATTATCTGCTTTCTATTTTAAACGCTTTAAATTTCAAGCCCGCCTAGATTCCCGCCTGCGCGGGAATGACGGTAGAGCTTATATCAAAGACTCGTATAAATCTTGCCACTCAAAATTGGACTGTTCAATTAAGCGTAGCTTCCAAATCCTATTCCACTTTTTTAGTACTTTCTCACGCATGATGGCTGACTCCATACTCTCATGTACTTCATACCACACGAGTAAATGTACTTGATACTTTTTCGTAAAACCTTCTACTACATTATTTTTATGTTGCCAAACTCGGCCTATTAAATCAGATGTTACGCCGATATAAAACGTTCTATTTCTTTCACTTGCCATTATATAAACACAGGCTTGCATATTCACCTTGCCTAGATTCCAGCCTACGCGGGAATGACGGTCGTTAAATTATGCGGCCTCTTTTTTCTTTAATTCTGCTAATACTTCATCTGCCCATGCCTTTGGTGCCATGGGGAAGCCCAATCTAGCGCGGCTATCCAAGTAACTGGCAGCGACACTACGGGCTAAATTACGGATGCGGCCGATATAAGCGGCACGCTCGGTGACGGAAATCGCACCACGCGCGTCCAGCAAGTTAAAGGTATGTGCGGCTTTGAGTACTTGCTCGTAAGCGGGCAAAGCTAATTTAGCATCCATTAAGTTAATTGCAGTTTCTTCGTGCGCTTTAAATGCGGTGAATAAAAACTCGATATTTGAATGCTCAAAGTTGTAGGCCGATTGCTCTTTCTCGTTTTGCAAAAACACATCACCGTATTTTACGCCAGGTGAATACTCTAAATCGTAGACGTTTTCTACACCTTGCAAATACATGGCTAAACGCTCTAAGCCGTAGGTGATTTCGCCCGTAATGGGTTTGCAGTTGATGCCACCCACTTGTTGAAAGTAAGTAAATTGTGTGACTTCCATGCCGTTGAGCCAAACTTCCCAGCCTAAGCCCCATGCGCCTAGGGTTGGGTTTTCCCAATCGTCTTCTACAAAGCGCACGTCATTTTGTTTAAGGTCAAAACCCAGAGTTTCGAGTGAGCCTAAATACAATTCTAAAATATTGGCAGGTGCTGGCTTGAGCACCACTTGAAATTGGTAGTAATGTTGCAAACGGTTAGGATTTTCGCCATAACGACCATCTTTGGGACGGCGGCTGGGCTGCACATAAGCGGCTTTCCACGGTTCTGGGCCTAATGCGCGCAAGAATGTGGCTGTGTGCGAAGTACCTGCACCGACTTCCATATCGTAAGGTTGCAGTAGCGTACAACCTTGTTTGTCCCAATAGGACTGTAGATTTAAAATAATTTGCTGAAAGGTCAACACCATGGTTTTTATTCGTTGAATCAAAATTGCAATTTTACCCTAGAAAAGCATATGCTAACCAACATCCTTTTCAATAATGCAAACCGCAACAATTTCAAATGAATTTATTGTAATTCGCGTATGTCATATGTACTACGCACTCCAGACGATGGATATTATACGTTGTGAAAGTCTATTGGATTTGTTACATTCGACCTATGCAATTGCTGAATAAAAAATTATGGGTAGTATGCTTGGTCGTATGGTTTTCCATGCTCCAAGCCATGTCTCCTTTTGTGCATGCGCATCTCGGTGGTGACAATTCAGACCAAATGAATGGTTTGCATATCCATGAGTTTAACCTTTTACAAAAATCCGATCTAAACCATCATGTGTCGACTAATGATTTTGCACTTGACGCGCATATTGTGGTGATTGACATCGCCACGCGACTGCTTTCTAACCATTTATTTTCTGCTTGTGCGTTAATTTTTGTATTCATTTTTTGTTGCCAAAATCGACAAACCTCACAATCCATCCCACGTGTTAGACCTCTCAAAAAGTTTAACGATTGGCATTCTCCGCTTAAAGCACGGGCTCCACCACAGATCTAAAAATCATTCTTAGACTCGACAAAAATCGAGCACTTATTGAATTATTCTAGGAGCTTCTATGAAAAAAAACCAATTATTGGTTTGGATGATATTGTTTTGTTGCCTGCCCGCACATGCGCAAGAAATTGACGCGAATGCCCATGAAGACACATTAATCACCAGTCCCAATTTAACACTCCATGATGTGCTGGAGAAAACAGTACAACATTCGCCTGAGCAAGCCCGTATTAGAGCGCAGGGATTTCAAGTCACCGCCAAACAAAAAATGGCTAACAGCTTTTTACCACAAGCCCCCAGTGTGTCTGTGTATCATCAAAATGACACCTTAGGCAGTGGCCGCAATGAGCGGGATTGGCAAGCAGAATTAGAACTTCCCGTTTGGTTACCAAAGCAAAAAAACGCGCGTGCTGAAGTTGCAGATCAAAGCGCGCAACAGTTAAACGCAGATACCGAAAGTGTGCGCACTATTGTGGCTGGAGCACTCCGTGAGGCATTATGGGAGATTGCGTTAAACCGAAACGAAGTATCACTTTTTCAGGAAAAAATTAATAATGCACAGCGGCTGGAAGCAGATACTTTAAAAAAATTCCAAGCTGGAGAGCTCGCAAAAACAGATCTGATGCTCGCTCAACAGGAAACGCTGATTGCGCAAAAAAACCTGATACGCGCGAATGCTGAATTGATGCACGCGCATTATCGCTATATTGTTTTGACAGGTCAAAAAGAAATCCCTGCGCAGTTTGAAGAAACGCGATCATCTTTAGAAGGCTACGAAGAATCCCCTGTATGGAAAGCTGCCGAAGCTAAAATTACACTTGCACAAAGCGAGCGTAATCTTTCACAAATCGAAAAGCGTGAAAATCCCCAAGTGATTTTAAATGCCCGCTCTGCACAAGGTGCATTTGATAATGCATATAATCAAAGTGTAGGAGTTAAGATCCGCATCCCACTGGATAGTGAAGTACGTAGCGCTCCCGTCCTTGCGACTTCTGAGCAACAGTTGGGCATGGCCATCTCCGATCGAGATAAATTAAGACTCACTTTAGATGCACAACTGCACGAAGCCGAACATAATTTAATGATTAGCCAGCAGGAGCTTGATATTGCTAAGCAGCAATATGAAATAGCTAAGCAAAGCGAGACACTTGCACAAAAAGCTTATGCCCTAGGCGAGTTAGATTTAGTCAGCTTAATCAGAATTCAATCGCAAACGTTCGAAGCGGAACGCAGCTATTCTAGGCGGCAGTTACAAATAAAATGGGATATTGCACGCTACAACCAAGCCGTAGGGGTATTGCCATGAAAACGAGTGCATTCAACCAAATTTTAATTTCTAGGTATCTTATGAAACATTGCTTATTCATTACGCTTTTTACTATTACGCTCAACACAGCTCAGGCAGAGGTCATTCAATTAACTTCCAGTCAAATCAATAACATGCAGATTAAAACAATCGCAATCAACCCAGACAGCGCAACGTCAGTACGTCGATACAGCGCCGAGGTGGTACTGCCTGCGACACAGCAGCGTATGATTACTGCGCCGCAGCAAGGTTTAATTGATGCATTACATGTCAGTTTAGGGAGCACTGTTAAAAAAGGTCAGCTCATTGCACACATCTCTAGTCCAGAATTAGTTTCCATTCAAAGTGATTACTTACAAACACTAACTAAAAAGAATCTTGCTGACGCAACTTTGGCTAGAGATGGTGAACTGCTGAAAGATGGCATTATTGCAAAACGCCGCTATTTAGAGACGCAAAGCACACATGAAGAATTAAGTGCGGCTTTGTCAGAAAAAAGACAATCTCTCAAAATGGCTGGGATGTCAGAAGCTGCGATTCAAGCATTATCTCAAAGCAAAAAAATGACACAAGGAATTAGCATTGCTTCACCAATGAACGGCCAAGTCATCGAACAAATGGCCAATGTTGGACAGCGTATTGATAGTGCCACGCCTATCTATAAAATTGCACAGCTTAACCCTTTATGGATAGATATTAGTGTCCCTGTAGAAGAAGCATTATCGCTTAAAAGCGGCATGGTCATTGATATTCCAAAATTTCAGGCAAAAGGTGCCATCACTACCGTACTAAGAAGTCTCAACAAAAACAACCAAACCATGCAGATCCGTGCAGAAATCAAACAAGGCTCAGATCACTTGGCTGTGGGTCAGCTTGTCGAAGCGGAAATCATGTTGGAAAAGCAAAACGCACAGTTTACTGTACCAAGAGCAGCGCTTGCCAGAAATGCTAGCAAAGCGTTTGTATTTAAACGATTGGTAAATGGCTTTGAAGCTGTACCCATCACACTCATCTCTGAGCAAGGAAATCAGGCAATTATTCAAGCCCCCCTGTCAGCTAAAGACTCAATTGCCATCAGTGGTATAGCAGCTCTCAAAGGTAGTTGGTTAGGATTGGGTGGCGAATAATGCTAAATTTATTAATTGAATTTTCGCTGAGACAGCGCATTTTAGTCTCATTATTAACCGTCATACTTGCTATAGCAGGCGTACTCGCTTATCAATCCTTACCGATAGATGCATTTCCTGATGTTTCATCTACACAAGTTAAAATCATTATCAAATCTCCTGGCATGACTCCTGAAGAGGTAGAAGCACGTATTACTGCCCCCATTGAGGTTGAAATGCTAGGGATTCCCAAGCAAGTAGGTTTACGTGCAGTTGCCAAATATGCACTGACGGATATCACCGTAGACTTTGAGGACGGTACAGATATTTACTGGGCCAGACAGCAAGTCTCCGAACGACTCAGTAATGTTTGGGCTAATTTACCATCAGACATTTCTGGCGGTATCGCTCCCATGACTACGCCCTTGGGTGAAATGTTTATGTTCACAGTTGAGTCTGATACGCTTAGCCTACAAGAGAAAAGAACCTTGTTAGACTGGACGATTCGTCCTCAATTGCGTACTGTGCCTGGTGTTGCCGATGTTAATGCACTTGGCGGCTTAGTGCGAACTTTTGAAATTGTGCCCAACAACGCACGGATGTATGCGCGAGGCGTCACGATCAATGCGCTACGCCAAGCCATTACTGATAACAACCGTAACGATGGCGCAGGCCGACTCAATGACAGTGAAGAATCGTTATTAGTCAGATCAGAAGGCGCGTTCAAATCTATTGAAGATATTCAGCAAACGGTGGTGCGTACCGACCAAGGCATCCCTGTCAGAATTGCTGACGTAGCAGAAGTGCGCATTGGAGAGTTAACTCGATATGGTGCTGTCACCAGCAATGGTAAAAGCGAGGTTGTTGAAGGTTTGGTGTTAGGTCTACGTGGTGCAAACGCACGTGCAGTAGTAGAAGGCGTGAGAGCCAAATTAGCTGAAATAGCCCCAACGCTCCCCAAAGGCGTCACCACGCATGTATTTTATGACAGAGGGAACTTGGTTGAGCGTGCTATACAGACAGTCAACAAAGCGCTGACCGAGGCTGTGGTGTTGGTCATTATTCTCTTGATATTGTTTTTAGGTAATCTCAGAGCAGCACTTACGATTGCCTGCGCATTACCACTTGCCGTATTAAGCACGTTCTTACTCATGAAACAGTTTGGCCTATCTGCTAACCTCATGAGTTTGGGCGGCCTTGCCATTGCGATTGGTATGCTAGTCGATTCAGCCGTGGTAGTGGTCGAAAATATCATCGCGCATATAACACATGCGCCTAAACATCATGTGCTTTCTAAATCGCGCATGATTCTCTCGGCAATGCGCGAAGTCAGCTTGCCCGTCGCATCTGGTATTGTCATTATCATTACCGTGTTTTTGCCACTGCTCACACTAGAAGGATTAGAAGGCAAGCTATTTTCGCCAGTCGCCATCACAATTATCTTTGCATTGGCAAGCTCTCTGGCACTATCACTGACCATCATCCCAGTCATCGCCTCAATCTTACTCAAAGATCATCATGAAGAAGAGCCTTGGCTAGTTAGAAAACTATCTGCTGGCTACAGTTCTGCGCTCCTGCACGCAATGAGACATAGCAAAAAAATGATGGTAGGCGCAGGCATACTGCTTTTACTGACTCTTTTTGTCTATACCCTTATCGGCAAAACATTCATGCCTGTAATGGACGAAGGAGACATTATCATTGGAGTAGAAAAACTGCCTTCTATCTCACTACAGCAAAGTGTTGCGACTGACATGTTTATACAGAAGAGTATTTTAGCCAAAACTCATGATGTCAAAAGCATCTACTCGAGAGTAGGTTCAGATGAGTTGGGGTTAGATCCCATGGGCTTAAACCAGACCGACAATTTTCTGGTACTCAAGCCAAAAGAAGAATGGCAAGCCAAGAACAAAGAAGCAATAATCGACGACTTAAGAAAAGTGATGTCACAAATTCCAGGGTTGGATTACAGCTTTACCCAGCCGATTGATATGCGTGTCAATGAAATGATTCTTGGTGTGCGAGGAGATTTAGCCATCAAGATTTTTGGCAGCGATTTAAACATGCTCAATCAAAAAGCACAGGAAATTATTAAAATCTTAGAAACCATATCAGGCAATCAGGATGTTTACACCCCCAAAAATAGTGGCATTCAGTATTTGCAAATCAAAGTAGATCGTATGGCTGCTGGACGTTTGGGATTGAGTATAGGAGAAATCAATCAAATTTTACAAACGCAACTAGAGGGCAAAGTCATTGGCATGGTACAAGAAGGCGCTAAACGTACACCCGTACAATTGCGTGGTAGCAGTGATGTGCGCTTGTCTTCTGCCGAATTTGACAAACTCCTGATAACGCTACCTGATGGCACCAATATTCCATTAAGCTCAGTCGCAAAGCTGGAACGTACAGAAGGCCCCGTAAAAATAGATCGTGAACGTGGCATCCGTATGGTGGTAGTCACAGCCAATGTAAAGGGGCGTGACTTAGTGAGCTTTGTGGAAGAAGCCAAAAACAAAGTACAAACACAAGTCAAACTGCCCGAAGGTTACATGCTCAAATGGGGTGGTCAATTTGAAAATCAACAGCGTGCCGCTAAGCGTTTAAGCATTGTCGTACCAATTTCTATTGGACTCGTCTTTTTACTCTTATTTCTCACGTTCGGATCAATTCCACAAGCCATGCTAATCTTATCTAACATTCCATTTGCGATGATAGGTGGTGTATTTGCACTTTGGTTATCAGGTGAGTATTTATCTGTACCTGCTTCTGTAGGCTTTATTGCATTGTTAGGGATTGCTGTATTAAATGGCGTCGTCATGGTGAGCTACTTTAAGCAATTAGAGTACGAAGGCGTAGAAAAATCCAAAATTGCATTTGAAGGTGCTAAAAGACGCTTAAGACCAGTACTCATGACAGCAAGCATTACTGCCTTTGGCTTGATTCCGTTACTGTTTGCTACAGGACCAGGTTCTGAAATTCAACGCCCATTGGCGATTGTTGTGATTGGAGGACTTATCACCTCAACACTACTCACGCTATTTTTACTGCCAGTGCTTTATCAACGTTTTTTTGGCGGCAATCAACCTAACGCTTAGTCCACATCACTTGTTGTTGCGTAGAATTTTTTTGCGCAACAACAAGCTGATACTCCAAACGCTCATGATGATAAACGGCCAGTTTCCCCAACGCACATAGGGCGTTTCCCCAGAAAAGCCTTGTGCTGCTCCTGTCAAGGTCATTTGTGTGTCATGTGGTGCATGCGCCAGTTCCATACCATGCTGATCAATAATGACGGTTGCGCCAGTATTGGTAGCACGCAATACCATGCGCCCAGTTTCGATGGCACGCGCTTGACTAAACTGCATATGCTGGTTTGCTGCAAATGATTTTCCATACCAGGCATCGTTGCTAATATTCACAAGCATCGTCGCTTCAGGCAGTTGGCGGATAATTTCTTCCCCAAAAACATCTTCATAGCAGATATTCATGGCGACTTTTTGATTACCTAATTGCATTGGCTTTTGGTGTTTTCCACCCCGTGATAAATCACTGAGTGGCATATTGAGCCAATCGCGATAAACCCAGCCTAATATTGCTTTTAATGGGATAAATTCACCAAATGGCACCAAATGATTCTTTGAGTAAACTTGTGAAGGTGCGCTTCCATAACTTATCGCACTATTGAAATATTCGTTTGTACGCTCATCATATTGCACCACACCCATTACAATATCGCCCTCATTCTGCTTGGCATGCTGCGTCAATGCCTGTGTCACTTCTGGCGACAACTGGCTCGCAATCACTGGTAGCGCAGTCTCTGGCAGCACGATTAAGTCTGCATGTGTGCTTTTTACCATGGACAGGTACAAATCAATTGTGCTTTGCGCATACTCAGGTGACCACTTAATCTCCTGATTAATATTGCCCTGCACCAAAGCCACTTGTATTGGCTTACCATCTGGAGACGACCACTCTACTGGCTTTAATACCAAACCAACCACTATAAAAAACGTCACCCCAATGATGATATTTCTTTGCCATAATACGGAGAGATTTCGATTGGCGATCCAATATGCAATCAAAGAGGCGATAAGCGCGGTAATCACAGAAACGCCATATACCCCAACAATAGGTAAATAGCCTACCAAAGGTCCAAACGGCACCTGACTATAGCCCAAAGTCAACCATGGAAAACCAGTGAATATCCAACTGCGCACCCAATCAGATAATGCCCAAATCACGGGCGCACTCCACACAACACACCCCAAACGGCGGCTCAAATATGCGACTAAGGCAGGAAATAACGCCATGAAGGCACATAAACATAACGTGCAAAATCCAGCAAACCACCAGGGCATACCGCCAAAATCATGCAGGCAAATATAAATCCAATAGATCCCAAACCCATACAAGCCGAGGCCAAAACTGAAGCCTATCTGAAAACTTTGCTTGGCGTGACTAGACCGATGCCAAAGGTAAAATAATGCAACAAGGCTAAGAATAGGTGCTAACCAAATGTAATAAGGGGCGAAACCAAACACCGCTACAACACCTGCCACAAAGGCAAACAAAAAATCTTTATTCATTTTTATCATTAATTTACACACGAGCTGTTGACACCACATTCGGCATACTACTATATTAGGCAAGCAGTCTAAATGTGAAAATTGAAAATAATATTAATTGAGGAGCAGAAAAATGAGCATGATGTCTGAGTTTAAGGAATTCGCACTAAAAGGCAATGTCATGGATTTAGCAGTCGGTGTCATCATCGGCGCTGCGTTTGGCAAAATCGTTGATTCACTAGTGGGCGACATTATTATGCCGATTGTAAGTAAGATTGTAGGCGGGTTAGATTTCAGCAACATGTTTATTAAATTGGGCGACGTTCCTGCTGGTACCATCGAAACCTATGCAGAGCTTAAAAAAGCGGGTGTACCTTTACTTGCTTATGGTAATTTTCTGACCATTCTGCTGAATTTTATTATTTTGGCATTTATTATTTTCCAAATGGTTAAGTTAATGAATAACATGAAGAAGGCCGAACCACCTGCCGCCCCAGCACCAACCCCTGAAGATGTCGTACTGTTACGTGAAATCCGTGATGCACTCAAGAAGTAACGCATCCTAAAATACAATAAAAAAGAAACACAACAAAAAAGGCGCAAAATGCGCCTTTTTTATACTCTGTTTAATTAATTAAGGTTTAATCAATTAAACTTTATCAATCATCAAGTTATAAGTCAGGCCTAACATCAGGCACTTCGTATTGATTATTCTTGCTTGTATCGCTACCGTCGTTGTTTAAAAATACGACCATATGCACTTTATCATCAAGGAAATCTAGCTCCGTTGTTTCATAATAGCTACCAGAGTCGTTGGTATTAATAAAATGATAGTGCCACACAGATGCCACAACACGTCCAGAATCTTTTAATCGCACATCATCCGCTTTGGCTGGCTCACCTAGGAGCTCTACAATTTGTGCTTTGCTCAACTTGCCTACCGAATCTACAAATGCACGCTCATCCGTCGGAAGCTGGTTGGCAGATTTAGATTCCTCTGCCGTACCACTGAGTGAATATAAAGCAAGCCCTAATAATCCCAATGTCTGCCAAGTTTTCATAGCCATCTCCTATCAATAGCATTAAGAAACAATAAGCCAAAATAAGTTCAAACTTACTCTAAGCAACCACTCGATCTACGTCGCTTCTATCGGGAATGGCTCCTCTGGTAACACTTCAACAGTAATCGAATGCAAGCGTCTACTATCTGCACGTACTACTGTGACTCTAATATTCTCAATATTAATAGAATCACCACGTTTAGGAAGATGCCCGAACTTATTGACAATCAAACCGCCAATCGTGGAAAACTCTTCATCACTAAACTGCGTGCCGACTGTCTCATTAAAATCTGCAATTTCAGTTAACGCTTTTACTCGATACTTACCTTCTGCTTGCAGAATAATATTGTCTTCATCTTCGTCATAATCGTACTCATCTTCAATATCGCCAACGATTTGCTCTAAGACATCTTCGATGGTGACCATTCCTGCCACACCACCATACTCATCTACCACGATCGCGATATGGTTACGATTACTACGAAACTCTTTTAACAACACATTCAAGCGCTTAGATTCTGGAATAAATACAGCGGGGCGCAACATATCCCGCACATCAAAATCTTCGCCTGCATAATATCTTAATAAATCTTTAGCAAGTAATATGCCAATGACATCATTCTTGTCATCCTCAATCACAGGAAAACGTGAATGTGCTGCTTCAATCACAAAAGGGATAAATGTTTCTGGGGGGGCAGTGATGTCGATGACATCCATTTGTGAGCGCGGAATCATGATATCGCGCACTTGCATCTCGCTCACTTGTAGCACACCCTCTATCATGGCGAGGGAGTCACCATCCATCAGATGGTTTTCGTATGCGCCGTGTAGCAACTCGACTAGCTGCTCTCTGTCCTCTGGCTCACGTAGTAAAAAATGACTTAATCGTTCTAATAAACTGGGTCTGTGGTTTTGTTTTTCCGACTCGGTAGCCATTAATTGGCATCCTCTGTAATGAGATAAGGGTTAGCATACCCTAATTTTTGTAAAATTGTCACCTCAATAGACTCCATAAGCGCTGCCTGATGCTCAGTCAGATGGTCATAACCGTGCAAGTGCAGCACGCCATGCACCGTTAAGTGTGCATAATGGGCTTCTAAGGGCTTATTTTGTGCATGCGCCTCGGCCGCTACCACAGGCGCGCAAATCACAATATCCCCCATCAAATAAGGCACTTCTGTTAACGGAAATGTCAGTACATTGGTTGGATAGTCTTTACCGCGATAGGCACTATTTAAAATCTGCCCTTCTTCTGCATCGACAATACGAATCGTCACATCTGTATCTACACGCAGCGCTGCCTTAACCCATTTACGCAATTGCGCTCGAGTAGGTAGCGAATGCTGAGTGGATGCGTACTGAACTGACAAGCTAAGGTTGGGCATAGAATCTAAATTGACAATAACAGTTTGAATTATATAACTAAATCTACACTATTGATTAGCCATACCCCATTAATTGGAGTAATCAAAAGATGCTAATCCAAATTTTGGGTTTTATATTTGAATATCCAAACTGACAGACACAACATCATCCGCAATGATTTTCTCTTTTCTTCTCACATCCGCTTTTACAGGCAGTATATAAGCTGCCTCTTTAGCATACGGAAAAATGGAGGTTTCCCATGAAGTGTTGCCTATCCTCGCGATGACCTTAACAGCACCCCAGCCACGTCTTTTGGCACTATGGTGTTCACTGAAGAATTTAATTTCCTCTGATTTATCCTGTGGCAAGGTAATAAAATGCCAAGCCCCTTTGCCCTGCCATAACCAGCACTTTCCAGAAAAATTAAAACCTAAATCAATCATGCATTAATCTAATGCGAATGAATATATAAGATTAGTCATCATCAGAAAAACGCTGTTCCAGAAAAGGAAACGCTTCATTATGATAACCGCGTACTTCCCAGAAACCAGGTCGATCAAACGCATGTAACTCTATGGCTTTGAGCCATTTAGCACTTTTCCACGCATAGCGTTTTGGTACCACCATACGCACAGGTCCACCATGTGCTGTGGTTAATGGGTAGCCCAACACACTGTGCGCAATCAGAACATCATCGTCTAAAAGTGCTTCTAAAGGTAAGTTAGTGGTATAGCCATCGTAGCTGTGTAGTGTCACATATTTAGCTTCTGGCAGCGGGCCTGCCTGCATTAACAACTCACTGGCCAGCACGCCTTGCCAATCCATATCCAAGCGACTCCAACGCGTGACGCAATGAAAGTCAGAGACATCTGTAATTTGTGGCAATTGCTGAAAAGCATCCCAGTCTAAGGTTAACTCTTTTTCAACCAGCCCAAATATGCGTAACTGCCAATTGGTTTTGCTCACCTCTGGCAGGATACCTAAATCGAGTACGGGGAAATTTTTAACTTCTGTTTGACCTGCGGGGATACGCTCATTGCTACTAGGCTTGCTGGGCTTATTACCTTTTTTGGCAAGCGATATCTTCGCTGAAATAAGCTTTTTCCAATCTGGCATAACACCTTCCCCCGTTGTTGATTCATTGCGTAGCTTATCAACGCGCTACTTTTTTGATTCACTACTTTTAAGACTATCCAGCAGCAGCAAACCTACGCCTACGCAGATAGCACTATCCGCGACATTGAATGCAGGCCACGCCCATTGCTGATAATAAAAATAAAGGAAATCAACCACATAACCTAAGGTAATGCGATCATAAAGATTACCTAACGCACCACCTAACACTAAGGCAAGCCCACAACAAAAAAGTTTTTTCTGCGGGGATTTATGAATCAAATAAATCATTACTAGGGAAGCAATCACAGAAATACCAGTAAAAAACCATTTCTGCCAACCACCAGCCCCTGCTAAAAAGCTAAAAGCCGCACCTTCATTATGGTAGCGCACTAAATCAAAAAAACTGGTGACCGCAAGGTGCTCACCATAAACAAACATATTTTGAATCAAATGCTTAGTATATAAATCGAGCGCTATGACTATGGCGCTGATGCTAAACCATTTTAATGGAAAATTCATTTAGCCTCCGTCATGCCGTTGCAAAACGGCATCCAGTGACTTTTAATACTGAACGCCGCTGGATTCCGACTTACGTCGGAATGACTAAAATGATTAAGCATATTTACGAACTTCGCCTGTGCCAAACAAATTGCTCACGCAACGCCCACAAATGGTCGGGTGCTCGGCATGTGAGCCGACATCCTCACGATAATGCCAGCAGCGGTCGCATTTTGTATACTTTAGTGGCTTTGCCTCTACTTTTATACCTTCAAACTCTGAATCCTTTGCCTCAACGCGCCCTTTAATGAGTCTAGCTTTAGAAGTAATCATGACGAAGCTCAGTTCCTCGTCAATATCCTTAAGCTGTTTATGTGTGCTTGAACCAACATAAATATCGACTTCTGATTGCAACGACGATCCAATATCCCCACTCATACGTAATTTTTCTAATTCTTTCATTACTTCCGCACGGATTTGTCGCAAGTTATACCATCGATCATTCAAAGTAATTTGGTTATCAATTTGAGGCAATGTATACCACATCTCTTCAAACACCGTCGCTTCTTGACTCAAACTCAACGTTTGCCAAATCTCATCTGCCGTAAAGCTTAAGATTGGTGCCATCAAGCGCATCATGGCGTGCGTAATATGGTGCAAGGCGCTTTGTGCAGCGCGGCGCGCATGCGATGTTTCACCAGAGGTGTACAGACGGTCTTTCAGAATATCTAAATAAAAACCACCTAAATCTTCTGAACAAAAGCTCACAAATTTCTGTACAGCCAAATGAAATTCGTACTTGTCATAATCAGCTAAAATCGCGTCTTGCAATTGCTGTGTTAAATACAAAGCATAACGGTCGATCTCTAGCCACTCGCTCACGGGTAACAAATCTTTGCTGGCATCAAAATCAGCCAAGTTAGAGAGCAAAAATTTCATGGTGTTGCGTAATTTGCGATAACTATCCGCAACGCGTTTTAGAATTTCATCACTAATCGTCAACTCGCCAGAGTAGTCAGTAGAGGCTACCCACAAACGCAAAATATCTGCACCATAGGTATCCATCACTTTTTGCGGCGCAACCACATTCCCTTTAGATTTGCTCATTTTGTGCCCAGCGCCATCCACCACAAAACCATGTGTAAGCAAAGCTTCATAAGGCGCACGTCCATCTATCGCACAGCCAGTCAGAAGTGACGACTGGAACCAGCCGCGATGCTGATCTGAGCCTTCAAGGTATAAATCCGCTGGATGTTGCAACTCTGGGCGACGTTTAAGCACAGCGGCATGGGTTGCACCAGAGTCAAACCACACATCTAATGTGTCCGTCACTTTTTTGAATTGCTCAGCCTGATAAGGAGCGTGTTGTGCTAAAAAGGCCGCACCATCCAGACTAAACCAAGCCTCGATGCCTTGTTGCTCAACTTGTTTACAAACAATTTCTAATAGACCTAAGGTGTTTGGATGCGGATCGCCCGTTTCTTTATGCACAAATAATGGCATCGGCACACCCCAGTTACGCTGACGCGACACGCACCAATCAGGGCGATTTTTAATCATCGCCTCTAAACGCGCTTTACCCCAGCTTGGGAAAAATTGCGTGTTATCAACCGCTTTATTCGCATATTCACGTAAGCTGATACCAACCGCATCTTGCGCATACATACCAATAAACCATTGGTGTGTAGCGAGTTGCATCAACGGTGTTTTATGGCGCCAGCAATGGGGAAAGCTATGATTCAAGCGTGCACTGGCTAACAAAGTACCGTTTTCTTGCATCTTAGCCAGAATGACTTTATTGGCCTCTTGACGATTTAAGCCGCGAATCTCTGCAAACTCGACCAACTCACTGGTAAAAAACTTGCCATCGCCACCAATTAAAACGCGTGGTTTTTCATTGGGGAAATTAGCACGCATCACCAACCAGTCATCGTTACCGTGCGCAGCAGCAGTATGCACTAAGCCTGTACCTGCATCGGTGGTCACGTGGTCACCACAAATGACTGGCACTTGGCGATTGTCGAAAGGGTGTTGCAACATCAAGCCTTTAAGAGCCTCTCCTTTGCATGTTGCAACAGCCAAAGTATCATCTAGCCCGCATTTGATTGCCAAATCGTACGCCAACTCTTTAGCTACAATCACAAAGCCTTTTTCAGTACGCACTAGATTGTACTCAACATCCGCATTCACACTCACTGCTTGGTTGGCGGGCAAAGTCCATGGTGTGGTTGTCCAAATAACTGCGAACACTTCACCGTCAATTTTTTGCAATCCAAAAGATTCAGCCACTAAATCATTATCTTTAGCTTTAAAAGCAACATGAATCGCAGGCGAATTGACATCTTCATATTCCACCTCAGCCTCAGCCAACGCAGAGCCGCAATCGACGCACCAATGCACAGGTTTTGAACCCTGATAGAGATAGCCGTTTTTATAAATATCACCCAGCGCGCGCATGATGTCGGCTTCGGTTTTATAGTCCATGGTGAGATAGGGATGATCCCAATCACCCAACACACCTAGGCGGATAAAGTCTTTCTTTTGTTTTTCTACTTGCTCAGCAGCGTAGGCACGACATAGCTCGCGGAACTTGGCAGGCTCGATGTTTTTGCCATGTGCTTTCTCAACTACGAGCTCAATTGGCAAGCCATGGCAATCCCAACCTGGCACATAAGGGGCATCAAAACCACTCATGGTTTTGGATTTCACAATAATATCTTTGAGGATTTTATTGACTGCATGACCAATATGAATATCGCCGTTAGCGTAAGGAGGACCATCATGCAGAATGAATTTTTTGGCGCCCTTACGCGCTTCGCGTATACGCTCATACACCTTACGCTCTTGCCAGCTTTTCAGCCAGGCAGGCTCACGCTTAGCCAAATCTCCACGCATGGGAAAGCTGGTTTCTGGCAGATTGAGTTTGTATTTACTTTGCTCTTTATTTACGTCATTAGTCATTCAAAAATCTCAATACTCTATTATTCGTCATTCCCGCGTAGGCGGGAATCCAGTTAGGGTTAATGACTCGCCTAGATTCCCGCCTACGCGGGAATGACGGTCTTAAAATACTCTTCTGCCACTTCTACATCATGTGCAATTTGCGCTTTCAGTGCTTCTAAACTGTCAAATTTCATTTCGTCACGTACTTTATGGAAAAACTCCACATGCACGTGCTTATCGTATAAATTTCCATTAAAATCAAACACATGCACTTCCAGCATAAGCTTGGGAACTCCTGCAATGGTCGGGCGTACCCCAAGATTTGCCACGGCATTCATACAGTCTAACTTTCCAACACTCAATTTTACTGCATAAACCCCTGTTAATGCAGGTCTTTCATGGCGCATATGCACGTTAGCAGTGGGGTAACCTAACTGACGACCACGCTTTGCGCCATGTACCACTTTGCCACTGATGCTATATGGGCGACCTAGCAAGCCACAAGCTTTTTCCAGCTCCCCAGCCGCTAGCGCATTACGTACCAACGTACTCGAGATGCGATCATGCTCAATAATTACGGGTGGAAAATCTATTAAATCAAAACCTGCTTCAATAAAGCTCTGCACTGTGCCTTGTCGCTTGGCACCAAAGCAAAAATCCCCACCCACCAATATCGTGTTGGCATGCAGTGAATCACGTAATATTGTTTGCATAAAATCCTGCGCTGTGATGGCTGAAAAAGCTTGATTAAAACGAATCACAAACACATCTTGCACACCAGCTTCTTCAAAATACTCCAATTTTTCCCGCATTGAAGAAAGCCTTGCAGGCGCGTTATCAGGCATAAAATACTCGCGCGGATGCGGCTCAAAGGTCATGACGGCTGGGCTAAGCCCTTTCTGCTTTGCGACATCGACTAATTTTGCTAATAACGCTTGATGCCCTAAATGCAAGCCATCAAAGTTGCCAATGGCTAATGCGCGCGACAGAGGATATGTACTGGGTAAATGTCTAAAAATTTTCATCACTAGCCGCTATACCTGAGCTCTTCGCATAAAATCTCTAACACGTATGCCCATGATGTACAACACCGCAAAGTAGGTGGTAGCACCTGCCACCAACAGCAACAGCAAATGCATTAACTTGGGCACCAGCGTATAACTTAACCATAAAGCATCGCTACCGGCCAAATAATGTACTACGAGCGCCATCGCCATCACGGCGAATAACAACTTGCACATATAACCCAGCCAACCAGCTTGTGGTTGATAAATGTTCACTTTGCGCAAATGATAGTAAAGCGCACCCGCATTCATACAGGCTCCCAGACCAATTGAAAGCGCAAGGCCTGCATGTTTTAGATCCAATCCAAACACAAAAATAAGATTCATGAGTTGCGTAGAAATTAGCGTAAAAATTGCAATTTTTACAGGCGTTTTAATGTTTTGGCGTGAGTAAAACGCAGGAGCAAGTACTTTCACCAGAATTAAACCTAGCAAACCCAAACTATAGGCCATGAGTGCCTGACGCGTCATCTCCACATCATGCGCATCAAACTTGCCATAATGAAACAAACCCGTGACCAGTGGCACAGACAACACAGCCAAAGCTACTGCGGCTGGGAGTGCCAGCATAAAGGTTAAACGCAAACCCCAATCTAATAATTGCGAGTATTCGCCATCTGCTTTATCTGCAACACTTTTGGACAAGCTCGGCAATAAAATCGTGCCTAAAGCAACACCCAACACCCCCGTTGGAAACTCCATTAAACGATCTGCATAATACAACCAGGACACACTACCTGTTACCAGCAAAGAAGCAAATATTGTATTGATTAATAAGGATATTTGTGCGATTGACACACCAAATACCGCTGGTCCCATCAGCTTTAAAATACGCCAGACACCTTCATCCTGTAAGTTCCAACTGATTTTGGGTACTAAGCCAATTTGATACAAATAAGGTAATTGATAGAGCATCTGTAACACACCACCCACAAACACAGCCCACGCCAGCACGCGAATCGAATTATCAAAATAAGGTGCCGCCAGTAGTGCGCCTGCAATAAATGCTACGTTGAGCCAGACTGGCGTAAACGCAGGCACCGAAAAATTACCGTAAGTGTTTAACACACCGCCAGCCAGTGAAACCAGTGAGATAAAGAATATATAAGGAAAGGTAATACGTAGTAAATCCACGGTTAAATCAAACTTGGTTTTATCTGCAGCAAAACCTGGCGCGCTAATTTGTACTACCCATGGTGCAGCTAACATGCCTGCAATACTAATCACAATTAAGAAAACAGCCATCAATGTCGCAACGTGATTGATTAAATCGTGCGTTTCAGTATGCGTACGCTTATTTTTGTATTCGGCCAAGATAGGCACAAATGCTTGTGAAAACGCACCTTCCGCGGAAATTCTGCGGAGTAAATTTGGGATTTTAAACGCGACAAAAAAAGCATCTGTCAGCATACCTGCGCCAAAAATACGGGCGATGAGCGTATCCCGTACAAAACCTAAAATACGCGAGATAAACGTCATACTGCCGACAGTGGCCAGAGCTTTGAGTAGATTCATATCAATAGAAATTTAAAATTGACGTGATTTTATCATGCTTGCGTGTATGCAGGCGGATACGCCTTACGCCGATCGCTTTTTAGTCAACACGCGACACTGCTTTTTAGTATTGATATGTCTGTTTTATCGATATGACCGATAAATGTGAGCTCGTTCCCGTTTACTCAACACTATCTGCCACAGCTGACCTTGCTTACATCTAAAATAACCTGCACAACTCTGCAAATAATATTTCCACATTCTATAAAAAGTTTCATCATAATGTTGGCTTAACTCAGGCCATGCTTGCTCAAATCTATACCACCAAGCCATTAGCGTTTGATCGTAATCTTGTCCAAAATTATGCCAATCCTCAATGACAAATTTTCTCTCGATTGATCGCGCAATTTCTTTGGCAGACGGCAATTTGCCATTGGGGAAAATATATTTTTCTATCCAGGCATCTGTTTTATGTGAAGTCACGTAATCACCTATGGTGTGCAGTAAGAATAAACCATCGTCTTTTAGGCATGCATGTGCATGATTAAAATAAGTGCGATAGTTTTTTTGCCCGACATGCTCAAACATGCCAACAGACACTATCTTATCAAACCGCCCCGTGAGCTCTCGATAATCTACTAGAAGAATTTCTACGGGCAAGTCCTTGCACTTAATTTGCGCATATCTTTGCTGCTCTTTTGAAACGGTAATCCCTGTCACTTTGACGCCATAATATTTGGCAGCGTGATAAGCCAGCCCTCCCCAGCCACAGCCAATCTCCAACAAATGCTCACCCGCTTTTAGTTCAAGCTTACGACAAATCATTTCTAGCTTTTGGAATTGCGCGTCTTCCAGCGTATGAGCGTTCGCCCAGTATGCGCAGGAGTAGCTCATGCTAGGATCCAGCATTTTTGTAAATAAATCATTACCAATATCGTAATGTTTTAAAGCAACCTCATAGGCGCGGCTGGACTTTTGTAAATTGAATACACGGTGCCTTAATACTTCTCCAATGAATTTTAGCTTAGTCACAGATTTAATGCGTTCATTGAGATTTGCGCCTAGCAGGCGATAAAACATATCATCTAATTGCTGGCAATCCCAATAACCTTTCATATAGGCTTCGCCAAAGCCTAGTGAACCTTTAGTCAATATCTCACGATAAAGTCGATTGTCATGCACCTGAATATCCCAAGCATGAGAACCATTAAACTGAATACCCGCATGCGCAAACAGCTGCACCAACACCTCAGGTGCTTGATAGACGACTGTATGTGGCTCTTTAGAATCTACATTCATCGCGCAATTCTTTAGTATATATTCAATATGAATTCAACTTAACTCATTGACTGATAATGCCAATTAGGACAAACCATTCTAGTGTTTATCTACCACTTGCGTCAACAGACATTAGCATCGACAACCAAGTAAACGAGCGCTTAAAGTGTATTTGATTTCTCCAACCAGACATCATCGTAAATAACCCCTTTTTTACAATCGCTTTTATGTATTAGTTCTTGCAAAATAAGTTAAAAAACACTATCATGCACGGTTTCGTATTTCTACCCTTAAAGCATTAGGATAAACAAACATGGCAAATACCGCACAAGCACGCAAACGCGCGCGTCAGTCCGTAAAAGTGAATGCGCATAACGCAGCGTTACGTTCTACATTGCGTACTGCGATTAAAAAAGTAATTAAAGCTGTTGAGTCAGGTGACAAAGCCTTGGCTGCAGCAACTTATACTGCAAACGTTGCTGTCATTGACCGCATTGCAGACAAAAAAATCATTCATAAAAACAAAGCAGCACGTCATAAAAGCCGCTTAAGCGCTGCAATCAAAGCAATGGCGGGTGACGCAGTAGCTGCTGGTGTAAAAAAAGAAGCTAAAGTTGCAAAACCAGCTAAAGCAGCTGCTACAAAGGCTGAACCAAAAGCCAAAGCGGCTGCAAAACCAAAAGCGACTAAAACTAAAGCCTCTGAGTAATTTTCTCTCTTGAATAAAAAAGCCGAACTTGATGTTCGGCTTTTTTATTCGTTCGTCTTTATTCACTTACCTTACTTGATATAGACAATTTTTTTGGTGTTGCCTTGGCAAGTGCCTACCACCTTACCTTCAGCTGATGCTTTGATATCTACAATCTTTAACTTAGTCTCAGCAGATTTCACACCCTTAGATTGCATCTTTTGTTCTATTTTATTTTTTAGTTCCTCACAATCCATTGCAGACAAAACCTGCCCTGAAAATGCTAACCCATAAGCAACGCATAACACTTGAATCAAGCTTCTTGATGTAACCCTCATCTTTATTCTCCCTTGTGTAAATTGTATAACTTATATAAAAACGATGATGTACTACTTAACATTAATCATTGGTACCGAGCCACCTGTCACTTGTGGTAGCTGTCCATTCCATTTCTCTAACGCTAAACGTTGGTTTTCAATTTCTCTTAATTTAAGCAGATCCGGTGTAATTTCTTGCTTTTGTAATCTTAACGATTCAGCTTCTGCTTTTGCGGATGCAACTTTCTGCTCTGCTTCGACTTTAATTCTATCTAAATCACGCTCAGCTTTTAATTTCAATTGCTCAGCAGTGGTTTTAGCTTCAATGGCCTGGTTAAAGCTTTCACTAAATCGAAAATTGACGATGCTAAACTCATCAATCGTTATCCCATGACGCAGCAACCTGTCTTTCATAAACTGACTGATTTGATCACGCACTTCTGGACGTTTGCTGATGAGCTCTTCCGCTGTATATTTTGCGGTGGTGGCTTTAAATGCTTCTTGCACGGCGGGCACAATAATACGATCGCCAACAGAATCCAAATCGCCGACGGCTTGGTATGTTTCTGCCACACGGTTAGGAATCAAATGATAATTTAGTGCAATTTTGGTATGTACTTGTTGCAAGTCACGCGAGGCAGCATCACCATCGCCCTCTGCCTTTTGAATCTGCACGTTAATTTCACGCACATTCTGCATCACGGGGATTCTGAAATGCAAACCTTCTTCTAGTACGGTTTGATTAACTTTGCCAAAGGTAGTAATCACCCCGCGATGACCAGCGTTTATCACAACAAATGGATTCAGCCACGAAAACAAAACCAATAGGCCAATCACTATCGCAATATACTTGGCAAATTTTGGAACCACGCTATTTTCCAAACCTTGATTCAACAAAGCCATACACGTCCCCTTCTATTTAAAAATTATGATTCTCCGATATGTAGCTCACCGCGCGCGATTTGTGCAACGTTTAATGTTGCAAGTTTATCATCGCCAATCACTGTAAAGTGCCCCATTTTTCTACCTTTACGCGGCGCTTGTTTGCCGTATAAATGCATTTTCAAATTAGGATGTGCGAGTGCTAAGCTCCATGCAGGTTCTGTCTCCTGCCCATGCACCAACCAACTGTCGCCTAATATATTGACCATCACCGCGCTGCTATGTAAATGTGCGCTGCCCAAACCCAAACCTGTCATCACTCGCACCTGCTGTTCGAACTGACTAGTCACACAAGCATCAATAGTGTAATGCCCAGAATTATGCGGGCGTGGCGCAATCTCATTGACTAATAGCTGATTGCCTACAACAAAGAACTCTACGCCGATAACGCCTACATAATCTAAGCGCGTTGCAAGTTTTTTAGCCAGCTCCTGCGCATTGGCTTTAATGACTTCTGAGCAACGTGCAGGTGCAATGCTCACATCCAGAATACCATTTAAATGACTGTTTTCCACGGTGGGAAAAGTGGCAATATTGCCTTCTGCATCACGCGCCAGAACTACAGACACCTCCAAATCCAGCGGTAACATTTGTTCTAAAACACAGACCTCTTGCTTAAACTGAGCAAATGCTTCTATTGCCTCAGCCTGATTTTTGACACGTGCCTGACCTTTACCATCGTAGCCAAAGCGCGCCACTTTTAAAATGGCTGGGTAAAGTGTACTAGACTCATCTGGTAAATCTTCTATACGATTCACCACAACAAAAGGGGCAACAGGTAAACCCGCTTCCTTAATAAAGTTTTTTTCGCGCACACGATTCTGCGCAATAGCCACCGAGATAGCGCTTGGCCGTACCGTCACTGATTCCGCCAGCCTCTCCAAAGTCTCAGCAGGCACATTTTCAAATTCAGTAGTCACTGCTTGACAACTCTCCGCCATGTGCTTGAGTGCTGCCGCATCGTCATAGCCCGCACACAGATGCACATCTGCTATTTTACCTGCTGGGCTATTTTGATCAGGATCTAAGACTGTCACCCGATAACCCATTTCGTGTGCAGCAATCACAAAAAAACGGCCTAACTGGCCGCCACCCAACATCCCCAACATCGCGGGTGGATTAATCACAGACTTGTGAACTTCTTTTAATTTCATGGTTTGTCACTCAACTCCATTGCATGTACTTTATCTGATTGCTTAGCGCGAAACTCTATCAGTTTTTTTGCTAAATTAGCATCGTGATTTGCCAGCATTGACACTGCAAACAGCCCTGCATTAGCAGCGCCAGCATCACCAATTGCGAATGTGGCGACGGGAACCCCTTTAGGCATTTGCACAATAGAAAGCAAAGAATCTTGTCCTTGTAGATGTTTAGAAGGTACTGGCACACCCAACACTGGCAGCGTCGTTTTTGCAGCCACCATACCTGGCAAATGCGCAGCACCACCAGCGCCAGCAATGATGACTTGGTAGCCGTTGCTTGCTGCGCTCTCGGCAAACTGAAACATCAAATCTGGGGTACGATGTGCAGAAACCACTTTCGCTTCATAACTCACACCAAAATCAGCGAGCATTTGCGCGGCATGCTTCATGACTGGCCAATCACTGTCTGAGCCCATCACAATGGCGACTAACACTTGGTGATGTTGTACTTGCTTGTTTTCCATAGTTATCCTTAATCAGATCGCCATTTAGTTGTACTAAAGCACAACTAAATTGTCTCGATGAATTAACTCCGACTCTTCTATATAGCCTAAAATATGCTCAATTTCGTGACTCGGTTTGCGTTTAATGCGCGCCACTTCTTGTGAATTGTAATTGACAATGCCACGTGCCAACTCCGTACCGTGCTCATCCACACACGCCACGACATCACCACGTTCAAAACTACCGATGACATCTACCACACCAATCGCCAGCAGACTCTTACCTTGTTTGGTTAAAACAGCGACGGCACCTGCATCTAAAATCAACTGACCGCCTAAGCGCAAATGATCTGCAAGCCATTGTTTTTTAGCAACTGTTTTTATTTGGGTCGATTCCAGATGTGTACCAATCGCCTCACCAGCACTCAGGCGCACCAACACATTAGGCTCACGCCCAGAAGCAATCACGGTATGTGCGCCACTATTAGCCGCGCGTTTAGCAGCTAATATTTTGGTCAGCATGCCTCCCGTGCCTACATTGCTCCCCGCACCGCCAGCCATTTTCTCCAGCGCTGGATTACCCGCTGTTTCAAAATGAATAAACACGGCATTAGTATCTTTGCGTGGATCGGCAGAATACAATCCCTGCTGGTCGGTTAAAATCACCAATGCATCAGCTTCTATCAAATTAGCCACCAACGCCCCTAAAGTATCATTGTCACCAAAGCGGATTTCTTCCGTTACCACCGTATCATTTTCATTAATGATAGGAATCACTTTTAAATCGAGTAGTGTTTTTAAAGTGCTACGCGCATTCAGGTAGCGCTTTCTGTCCGCTAAATCCTCATGGGTAAGCAGTAGTTGTGCCGTATGTAATCCGTGCTGCGCAAAACATTGCTCGTACATTTGTACCAAGCCCATTTGACCCACTGCAGCTGCGGCTTGCAGTTCATTGATTTCCACTGGACGCTTTTTCCAACCTAAGCGTTGCATACCCTCTGCCACCGCACCACTTGAAACCAGCGCGACTTGCTTGCCCTGTTTGACCAGATTGCTAATCTGTAAAGCCCAAGCAGCGATGGCATCACGATCCAAGCCTTGACCATTATTGGTGACCAAGCTGGAGCCAACCTTAACGATTAAGGTTTTACTATTCTGTAACAGAGATACTTTTTGTTGTTTCATGCACTGTTGTTTCTTCTTGTTCAGCCTGTGCCTGCGCACGCACTTGCTCTAAATGCTCCATGATAGCGTAAGTCAGCTCTTTACAACCCACGCCGCTAATCGCCGAGATTGCAAAGACGCGCCCTTCCCAGCCATACGCTTTTACAAAATCTGCAACCACTTGTTTTGCGTCTGGCACCATATCAATCTTATTCAGCACCAACCAGCGTGGTTTATGATAAAGTGCTTCGTCATATTTCTTCAGTTCATTGACAATCGCTTTTGCTTCTTCTACCGGGTTTACCGCGTCATCAAACGGCGCAATATCTACCAAATGCAGCAATAAAGAAGTCCTTGCCAAATGGCGTAAGAATTGATGCCCCAGACCAGCTCCCTCAGCGGCACCTTCAATCAAACCAGGCACATCTGCGATCACAAAACTACGTTCTGTATCTACCCGCACCACCCCTAAATTAGGATGCAAGGTAGTAAATGGGTAATCGGCCACTTTGGGCTTTGCCGCTGAAACTGAACGTATAAACGTAGATTTACCTGCATTAGGCATTCCTAACAAGCCCACATCAGCCAGTACTTTTAACTCAAGATATAACTCAAACTCTTCACCAGGTTCACCTTTTGTACACTGCCGAGGTGACCGATTAATGCTGGATTTAAAGTGAATGTTACCCAAACCACCATTGCCACCCTTGGCAATCATCACCTGCTGACCATCGGCGTTTAAATCGACCAGTGCCTGACCCGTGGCCTTGTCACTAATCGTTGTGCCAACAGGTACACGCAACACCATATCTTCGCCACCTGCTCCGTAGCAATCAGAGCCGCTGCCGTTTTGTCCGCGCTGTGCCTTAAAAGTACGCGTGTATCGATAATCGACCAAGGTATTAATATTGCGATCAGCCAATACAAATACTGAGCCGCCTTTACCGCCATCGCCACCATTAGGGCCACCCATTGGCTCATACTTCTCACGACGAAACGTCGCAACACCGTTGCCACCGTCCCCTGCGTATACTTTAATAGTCGCTTCGTCGATAAATTTCATATGTAGAGTGTACCAAATAAAAAAGCCCCATCAAATGATGAGGCTTTAGAAAATCAAATAAACTTAAACAGCAACAACGCTCACAGTATGGCGTTTTAAAGCACCTTTGATCGCAAACGTAACTTTACCATCAATTTTTGCAAACAAAGTATGATCTTTACCCATACCAACGTTTTCGCCCGCATGCATTTTTGTACCACGTTGGCGCACGATGATGCTACCTGCTGAAACCACTGTTTCACCAAATGCTTTTACGCCTAGACGTTGTGAGTGTGAATCGCGACCGTTACGTGAACTACCGCCTGCTTTCTTGTGTGCCATGATTTAATCCTTAGCTAATCTATTTCAACAACTTATTTGGTTAATCAAACTGCTTTATTTAGCAGCGATTGCATCAATTTGAATTTCTGTAAAACTTTGGCGATGCCCTTGCGTTTTACGATAATGCTTACGACGACGGAATTTAAAAATCATCACTTTATCAGCACGTCCATGTGAAACAACCGTAGCATTTACAGTAGCGCCTGCAACCAATGGCGCACCTATTGTCGTTTTTTCACCGTCAGCGATTAACAATACCTTATCAATCACCACTTTGCTGCCTACGTCGCCAGCTAATTTCTCAACTTTTAGTTTGTCACCAGCAGCCACTTTGTATTGCTTGCCGCCTGTTTTAATTACTGCGTACATAATAAAGCCTTAAACATCATCTTTTAAAGAACTCAGCATTATACGCAATTTTCATAAGAAAGCAAATGTCTTGAGGAGATTTTATGCATTGATTATTAAGACACATATACATCATTGCAACCAATATAGTTTAGCAAAAATCCGAGCTGTCAAAAGCTGAATTGTCCAATCCTGCGCTTCAACTGACGATAAAACCACAGGCTCAACCTGCTAAATTGCAAGCCTGATTCTACTGGTCACTAAAGAAGCCGCCGCAGTTCTTGTCTCAACACCTAGCTTGCTAAACACATGCTCCAAATGCTTGTTCACGGTACGCGGGCTGCTCCCTAAAATATCTCCAACATCTCGATTAGTTTTGCCTTTAATGGTCCAATATAGCACTTCTGATTCTCGTTTTGTCAGCTTAAATATCGTCATTAACGCCTCAATTTGCGCCGCATCCGACTCTTCTTGTAACACAATCAGCCATTGCTCATCACTTAAATTAGCAACGCTTAGTTTGAGTTTTTTGGAGTCTTGAATTAGCGTTAATGCAGGCATACTTTGCTCACCTCCCTTTAAAGAAGCGATTTGTTCTATCCACTTTAATATGGCAGGAGGGGTAGCAATATCTGTTATAGAAGCTTCCAAGCCAAAGTAATTTTGCATCAACCTGCGCGCTAATGGTGTTTGCCACACCAATTTGCCATTCGATGGGGTGATTGCCATTGCCGCTTGCCCAAATGCATCCAACACATTTCTTGCCTGCCCCATCATTTTAGCCGTTTGTAAATGCGATGATATTCTAGCCAACACCTCTTTAGGCCTGATAGGTTTAGTGACATAGTCTGCACCCCCAGCCTGAAACGCAGCCGCCACATGCTCTACCTCAGTTAAGCCCGTCATAAAAACCACAGGAATATGGCTAGTATCCATAGACTCCTTTAGTTTAGCGCACACTTGAAAACCATCCATCTCTGGCATGATGGCATCCAGCAAGATAATAGAAGGCTGCATCTCCCTTGCAATCTGCAATGCTTTATATCCACTATTGGCGACAAGTACAGTAAAGCCTGACTCATCTAATGCGTCATGCAAAACCGCCAGATTATCTAACACGTCGTCGACAATCAAAACAGTAGCGGAGCGATTAATAGCATCTATAGGTGATCTCATATACCATACTCCACGATATAACGCTTCATTGCATCAACCTCAAAATTAGTTACATAAATATTCATCTGTGAAACAAAGGGCGTAAATTCTCCACCCAACTGACTAATTTCATTCAATTGATGATGGATGCCTTTAATGTAGCCATTTTCAATATGCGAAAGCAACTTTTCTAAATAGGTACGCGGCGGCAATACTGTTTTAGGTGGCGGAAATGTTGTGCTCTGACTCGATATAGCTGCTTTGGACTCTTCAGACTCATGTATCCACTCAATCTCAAGACTTGATCCAAGCCAATCAAGTATTTCCTGCACATTTACAGGCTTTACCATAAAATCATCTGTAGAAATACCCGCCGCATTTTCTAAATTTTTATCAAAGGCATTGGCGGAGATAATCGCTATCGGGATTGCCGATTGATACACTTTGCGAATCACATAGGAAGCCTCCCAACCATCCATTACTGGCATAGCCAAATCCATCAATATCGCATCAGGCTTGAATATCTGATAGGCTGCCAGACATTCCTGTCCATTGGCCGCTTCTCCCAGCTCGAAACCTAAGGGAATTAAGATATTACAAATAAGCTCACGATCAATTTCTTCATTATCAACAATTAATATCTTGCGCCGCCTGCCGATATAACCAGTTCTATTAGCTAGCGAGACAGGGGCAATCTCACTTTCTTGATGAATTTGTGGTAAAAACAATCTGATTTGAAAAACCGTTCCCTTACCCTCCACGCTAGTAAAGTTAAGCTCACCGCCCATCAACTCCGTGAGCAATTTACTAATGGTAAGCCCTAGCCCTGTACCTCCAGTATTAATTTGGTCTGCGGCACTGCCTCGGGCAAATGGCTCAAATATTTTTTCGTACTCATCAGCTATAATCCCTGGCCCAGTATCCTCAATTTCAATCAACGCAATTTCCCTAGCGTATTGCACACTCAAGCGAATATAGCCCTTTTTAGTAAACTTAACCGCATTACCCAACAAGTTAGCTAGAATTTGTGTAAGCCGCTTTTGATCTCCTTTTACCAACAATGGAAGCTCGCCCAGCACCCTGTAGTTAAAATCCAATCTCTTATTGCGTGCCTGGATCTCAAACATGCTCACAATCTGATCAATGAACTCTGAAAATTTAATAGGCTTAATATCAAATACTATTTTCCCACTTTCTATTCTTGCAATATCCAGCGTACCCTCAATCAATGACAAAAGATGCTCTCCGCTACGTCTGATGACTTTAATTGATTGCTGTTTATTTTTAGGGATCGAGGCGTCATCATCCAGTAATTGCGCATAGCCTAGGATACTATTAAGTGGTGTGCGCAACTCATGACTGATGCCACTGATATAGCGACTTTTTGCCTGATTAGCATGTTCTGCAACCTGACGTGCAAGTTGTAACTCTGCGTCGGTTTGGCGATGCAAATCAATTTCACGCAATAGCAAACCAGTCTGGCGATTAGACTCTTCTTGTGCCACACGCCTACTCTCTCCAGACAACACTAGCCACCACGCCACAATGCCACTAGCAAATACTAATGCTGCAAACACTTTTAAATATCCTAGGCGCAACTGCATGAGCACATCAGAAGGCGATTCTTTTAAAATCAATGTGTCATGATAATAAATTAAGCCTATCAATAACCCTAAGAATAACAAGATCATGCTCATCATCAATAGATAAGAAGCAAGTCCACTTTTTAAATACGGCAGTAGTGCCTTAGGCAACAGTTTTTTAAGAAAGCTTTCCCATTGCGCAGAAAATTTCGCATGCGGCTTACATATATCATTACATCTTGCATCTAAACAGCAACAGAGTGAGCAGATATAGCCTTGATAAGCTGGACAATGTGCCATGTCTTCCGTCTCATAATCACGCTCACAGATAGAACACTGAGCATGACGTTGACCAAGACTAAAATGATACGGCTTGCGTGCGATGTAATAGCGACCTTTAGTCAGCCAAGCAATTAATGGAGAGGTCACCAGCGCAGTGATTAAGGCAATAAAAGCTGAAAAGGCCTGTAGTGTGTCGCCAAAAAAACCCATAAAAGCTGTGATTGAGAGTACAGAAGCGATTAACATAGCACCTACACCGACAGGATTTACGTCGTGAAGATAGGCACGCCTAAACTCGATGCCTTTAGGACTCAAGCCTAAGGGTTTGTTAATCACTAAATCAGCCACAACTGCTGTAATCCACGAAATGGCAATATTTGAATATAAACCGAGCACCTGTTCCAGCGCTTGAAACACGTCAAGCTCCATCAACATCACTGCAATGAGCGCATTAAATACAGCCCAAACCACCCTTCCTGGGTGGCTATGGGTTAAACGTGCAAAAAAATTAGACCATGCTAATGAGCCCGCATAAGCATTGGTCATGTTAATCTTAATTTGAGAAACAATGATGAATAATGCAGTCAAGGCCAACGCCACTTGTGGGGACGAAAACGCATATCCAAAGCCTAGCAAATACATATGCGTTGGATTGACAGCCTCCTCTAGCGGCATGGCACTTTCAATCGCCAAAAATGCTAGCAAGGCTCCTGCTAGCATTTTAACCAACCCAACCAACACCCAGCCAGGTCCAGCAGCTAACACCCCGATATGCCAAGCCAATCTATTTTTTTCGGTTTTTTTTGGCATAAATCGCAAGTAATCTACCTGCTCACCAATTTGCGTAATCAAGGCAACGCCTACTGCTGTAGCGCCCCCAAATAGCAGAAGATTAAAGCCTTGCTGACCAGATTTTCCGCTGTATTCAACTAGCCTAGAAATCACATGCGGATCTTGTACAAAAATTGCGATAAAAGGTAATGTCATTAATACCAGCCAGATAGGCTGGGTTAACATCTGAATTCTGCTAATTAATGTCACACCATGGGTGACCAATGGAATGACAACCAGAGCGCTTATCAAGTACCCAAGATAAAGCGGAATATCTAAAGCCAGCTCTAGTGCGTAAGCCATAATCGCCGCTTCTAACGCAAACAAAATAAAAGTAAAAGAGGCGTACACAAATGATGACACTGTTGAGCCTATGTAGCCAAACCCTGCTCCACGCGTGAGCAAATCCATATCGACACCATATTTTGCAGCATAATAACTAATGGGAATGCCAGTAGTAAAAATAATCAGGCTGATGGCAAGAATAGCCCAGAATGCATTAATGAAGCCATAATTCACCGAAATAGTGCCTCCGATGGCCTCAAGCACCAAAAATGAGATTGCACCTAACGCTGTGTTAGAAACACGGAATATTGACCATCGACGAAAGGACGCTGGCGTAAAGCGCAATGCATAATCTTCTAAAGTCTCATTGGCAACCCAAGTATTGTAGTCACGGCGCACCTTAACGATCCGTTGGGACGGCTCAACTTTATCTTGGATTGACGGATTCAGACTAATGGTATTCAAACACACTCCCCGTTAAACTATTATCGTTATTTAGCATGCATAGGTTTAATAGCAACAATCATGCCTTGGGCACTTAAAGTAACCCAGTAATAGCTTAATAAAAGTAACGGGGGAAATATGTACGTAGAATGACGTACATATCAATCATCATTAAGACGTGATACATCCTAAAGTGAAATTATTCCGACTTTAAATGGAAAGAGAATTGGAACAGGGAGAATAAGCTATCACGCATTGACTTAAATGTCTTTGGCACTAAGTCAATGCCAATGCTATCAAAGCTTAAGGCTGAGAATCTGCCTTATTTGGCCTGCTAAGAATTTAACCTAAGAAGAGATAACTGCCTGCAATTAACATCAGGCAAGCAATGCAATTTTGCATGCATTTAGCCCATTTAACGCGTTGTGAACCAAGCTGAAAGCCAACACCATGCAGCAAAGCCGTGGCTAATAACATACCACCCAAAGCGGTATAGCTTTGATGTAAAGTTAGCTCAACCCCATGTGCCATCCCATGAAATAAAGCAAATATGGCCGTAATACTTAATTGCAGCGTTTTATGCATTGGCAAACTCAATATTAACAACACGCCCATCGCCATCACGCTTGCCGCAATTGCTGTTTCCACGCCGGAGAAATGGATGCCTGCCGCCCCTAAAATAATTCCCACCGCCATCACAGAAACAAAGGTTAGTGGCAATTGCCAGCGCGCTTTACCGCCAAGTTTAGCCGCCCATAGCCCAACTGCCAGCATCACTAAGAGATGATCCCAGCCTGTCATGGGATGTATAAAGCCAGCATATGCAGTTTCTAAACCATGACCTGGATGGGCAAATACAGTGGATGTAGAAACCATAAGAGTAGCCGCAAGTAATAATTTTTCTTTCATATAAAACTCCTATATCTAAAATTACACCAATAACGTTGACGACCATCCTAACTCAGAAAAAACAGCGTAGCGGTTTTGGCTAGGCGCGCAGATGAAGGCAGTACAATACGTACGACAAATCTGCGCAACAACGCCAAAAGATTTTTCTGAGTTACGATTAAAGCATCAAGCCTTGTTTTTCAATAAACTTAACAACCTCTTCTAAGCCCTGACCCGTTTTAAGGTTGCTAAAAATAAACGGTTTTTCACCGCGCATGCGTTTGGCATCCACCGCCATCACTTCTAGCGAAGCACCTACCATAGGCGCAAGGTCGATTTTGTTAATCACTAGCAAGTCAGATTTAGTAATGCCAGGGCCACCTTTACGTGGAATCTTTTCGCCCGCAGCCACATCAATGACATAAATAGTTAAATCTGAGAGTTCTGGACTGAAGGTCGCAGCCAAGTTATCACCGCCGCTCTCTACAAACACAATATCGAGTGTTTTAAAACGCTTGCTAAGTTGCGCCACGGCTTCAAGGTTCATCGAGGCATCTTCACGAATTGCCGTGTGTGGACAGCCCCCTGTTTCTACGCCGATAATGCGCTCTGGCACTAAAGCCTGATTTCGGGTTAAAAACTCAGCATCTTCTTTGGTGTAGATGTCGTTGGTGACCACGGCGATATTGTAAACATCACGCAACCGCTGACATAACGCCAAAGTAAGCTCGGTTTTACCTGAACCGACAGGCCCACCAATACCCACGCGCAAAGGCTCTTTAAAAGCGGCAACTTCTGGTGTTGGGGTTTCAAACTGTGTATGTATTTTCATGATCTAAATAACCTGCTGTATTGGGTTTCATGTAAACACCCAGCAATGCTGAGTAAAGGGTTAAAATTACTAATTTCATCATCTGCTAATTTCATTGCTTGCTGCACAATATTAGGCAAGGTTTCACCTAATGCCAGTAAAATTTTCTGCCCTGCCACTTGGCCTAAGGGCACAGTTTTCATAGCGGCACTTGCTTGATTTTCTAGCCAGCCCCAAGCATAAGCTTGCAATGCATCGCTGACAGGGATTTGCCAATAATGGGCAACGGCAGCGTACGCCGTGGGGAAAGCTGGCGTATCCAGACTATTGATGCGCGCCAATAGGTCATCAGGCAACTCTTTCAAATCATTGAGCAAACGACATAATGAGTAGCCCATCTGCTTAGTTTCTGCGAGGGCCTCAGCGGTATCACGACCAGCCTGATAGAAGGCATCCCACTCGCGCACACTCACCAACTGATTGCTTTGCCAAGCTTGATACAAACGATACAGCACAGGCAACTCAAAACTCGCTTGATAAATCTGCAATGCATCCCCAATCCAAGCTTTGGCGGTATCTAGGTTATGCACATCACCACTCTCAATCGCCCATTCCAGCCCCTGAGAATAGCTGTAAGCACCCACTGGCAACATGGGGCTTGCAAGTTGAAGCAACCGACTGAGCGCGAGTTTATTGGCCATTTTCAAGCCTTGTTTGCGGGCGTAATTTTGGGGGGCGTATATTGGCAGTAGCCTCATCATCATGCCCATGACGATGCCCACCACCATACGCCCCAGCTTCTGGCTCAAATGGAGCAAGCACTTCACTCACTTGCATGCCTAAGCCAACCAGCATATCTTTCAACACATAATCCTGCTCTAGCCGCAACCAGCCATCGCCAATTTGCAAAGGCACATGGCGGTTGCCCAAATGGTAGGCTGCACACATTAATTCACGCTGGCTTGGGGCAATCACATTGTAGACGGGCTCCTGAGCTGCCACTACCTTCACCACCATGCCACTCTCAGACCTTAACAAATCACCGCCACGCAAAATAATACCGCGTGATAAAAATAAGGCAGCTTCCTGACCCGACGCCAGCATGGCGCGTAAACGACTTTTCTGGCGCAAGTCGAAGGGGAGTTCTACCGTGTCATCAATATGGCCTGAGAGTGCAATGCGTTCGGTTAAGTGAATCATGTTAAGTCTGGAGTCCAGTAAAAATAGTTATCAACAAACAAAATCGTCCATCTACTGTCATTCCCGCGCAAGCGGGAATCCATTGTGCTTGTTGAGTTAAATTCAACTTGGATTCCCGCTTGCGCGGGAATGACGTGCTTAAAGTTTGTATGCTTTGTTCGCTCAAACAGCACCTCAAAATAAAAAGTAGCGCTGCGCCATTGGCAGCACTGTTGCGGATTCACAGGTTAAATCCAACCCATCCGCCAGTACCTGATACGTTTCTGGATCGACCTCAATTTTCGGCATCCAGTTATTATGAATCATGTCTTTTTTCTTCACATCACGCGTACCTTTAACGGCAACCAAAGGTTTATTTAACCCAAGTGCAGTCACCGCAGGATTGTTTAAAGCGGCTTGCGAAACAAATGTCACAGAAGTTTTTAATCCGCCACCATACGCCCCAAACATATTGCGATAATGCACTGGCTGCGGGGTGGGGATAGAAGCATTGGGGTCACCCATCGCCGCAGCGGCAATCATGCCACCTTTTAAAATGGTAGAAGGTTTTACGCCAAAAAACGCAGGACGCCACAACACCAAATCTGCCAGCTTACCCACCTCTAATGAACCAACAATATGACCAATTCCATGGGTTAATGCGGGGTTAATGGTGTACTTGGCTATGTAGCGCTTAACGCGATAGTTGTCATTATCAGCACCATCTTCTTTTAACGCACCACGTTGCACCTTCATTTTGTGCGCAGTTTGCCATGTACGAATAATCACCTCCCCCACGCGCCCCATAGCTTGTGAGTCAGAGGACATCATAGAAAATGCGCCTAAATCATGCAAAATATCTTCTGCGGCAATAGTCTCACGGCGAATACGGCTTTCAGCAAAAGCAATATCTTCTGCAATGGCTGGGTCTAAGTGATGACACACCATCAGCATATCCAGATGCTCATCTATAGTGTTGACGGTAAACGGCCTCGTTGGGTTAGTTGAGGATGGTAATACATTGGCATAGCCGGCCGCCTTGATAATATCTGGTGCGTGTCCACCCCCCGCACCTTCTGTATGAAAAGTATGAATAGTGCGGTCTTTAAATGCGCCTATCGTGGTTTCTACAAAACCTGACTCATTTAACGTATCGGAGTGAATCGCCACTTGCACGTCCATTTCCTCAGCCACGCTCAAACAGTTATCAATCGCGGCTGGGGTCGTACCCCAATCCTCATGCAGTTTCAAGCCAATCGCGCCCGCCTCAATTTGCTCACGCAAAGGGGCTGGCAAGCTGACATTCCCCTTACCTAAAAACCCTAAGTTCATGGGAAAGGCATCAGCCGCTTGCAACATGCGATGAATATGCCAAGAGCCTGGCGTACATGTAGTTGCAAACGTACCTGTAGCTGGCCCTGTGCCGCCACCGATCATCGTGGTGACGCCTGACATGAGCGCTTCTTCAATTTGTTGTGGGCAAATAAAGTGAATATGGGTATCAATACCGCCCGCGGTGACAATCATGCCCTCACCCGCAATAATCTCAGTACCCGCGCCAATTGGAATTGTCACGCTTGACTGAATATCTGGGTTACCCGCTTTACCAATGGCTGAAATATACCCATTTTTAATGCCAATATCGGCTTTGACGATGCCCCAGTGATCTACGATTAAAGCATTGGTAATCACGGTATCCGCGACTTCTGCGGAAACCATTTGCCCCTGCCCCATGCCATCACGAATCACCTTACCGCCGCCAAACTTCACTTCTTCACCATAGCGTGTGTAATCTTTTTCAACCTCTATCCAAAGCTCGGTATCGGCTAAGCGCACTTTATCGCCCACGGTGGGGCCGAACATTTCAGCGTAGGCTTGTTTGTCGATTTTTACAGCCATTATTTAAGCGCTCCCATGACTTTCCCCGCAAAACCATACACTTTTCTATCTCCGCCTAAGGCCACCAACTCCACAGTACGCGTTTGACCTGGCTCAAAACGCACTGCCGTGCCTGATGCAATGTTCAGCCTAAAACCATAAGCCGAGGCTCTATCAAAACTCAGCGCTTCGTTAGTTTCAAAAAAGTGGTAATGCGAACCGACTTGTATTGGACGGTCACCTTTATTAGAAACATCAAGCGTCACCGTTGCACGATCTGCATTAAGTACGATGTCGCCTTTTGCTATTTTCATTTCACCTGGAATCATTTATTTATCCTTATATTTTTCCATGAGATAAGTTAATGAGAAAAATGGATGAAGTGCGAGGCACACTGCGCGCAACAGCCGAGACAGTACAATAAGTACGGCGAGGTTGTGAGCACTGTGTAACGAAGCAATTCGCCATTTTCATCATTAAATTACTCATGGAATGGGGTGATGGACGGTGACTAGCTTTGTTCCATCTGGGAAAGTCGCTTCAATTTGAATATCAGGAATCATCTCAGGCACGCCCTCCATCACGTCATCACGTGTTAACAATGTAGCTCCGTAGCCCATCAAATAGGCAACGGTCTGACCATCTCGCGCGCCCTCCATAATCGCGGCAGAAATATAGGCAATGGCTTCTGGGTAATTCAGTTTCAAGCCTCTGGCTTTGCGGCGCTCAGCCAGCAAACCAGCAGTAAAAATGAGGAGTTTATCTTTTTCTCTAGGGGTTAATTCCATGGTTGACTCTTTTAATTATGTATTCCAAATACGCGGCCTAATCACTTCACGCCCAACGTACCAAGGTCGTAATATCTGCCAAAGCTGTTCAAAATACTGTCTAGCGCATTGCGCTGATTGCCCAACATAACGTGCAGAGAATATTTGCGGCAATGCAGTGACACCATATTTTGCGTGCATGTCTAACGATAACTTAGGCTGCACTGCTTTACAAGCCATCAATATTTCAGCGGGTACTGCACCAAAGGCAATCACAAAACTTGCAGATACTGCATTGCCGTTTAACCCAACGATAGACTTGATTAAATCGTGCTCTGGTTTTAAACAAGTACGCTCATTCCAAATCAATTTATCGTCACGCCGAATTGTTAACGCTTGGTGCAAACTGCCTGTTTGCCAAACTTCATTTTGCGCCTGTCGTCCAAAACATAAAATTTCCCAGCCTGCGTATCGGGCATCAGCGGCCAAATTGACCTCCGCGCTAAACTTCACTTTTGCACCATCAAATAAAATATTTTCTTGTGGTAGCCATTCTAAACAAGCTGCTTGCGCCAAATTGAAATTTAAGTGCTGGCTAGCAAACAGCCCATTTGCTTTATACCATTTACCTGCACCCGGTGTTGTCAATAAAACTTGTGCACACTCATCAAGCACAACATTCAGCGTTAATTCATCACCACCAGCCACGCCACCAGGTGGATGTATAACGACACCATGACATACTGCTTTGCCTTCGGGGTACAATGACTTCTGTAATACCAGCGGCCCGTAATGCATATTTTTTGCTAAAAAACTACGCTCTTGTGCACTTTTAAACTCTAGACTTAAACGCGCTTCCCAGCGCTTAATAGAGGGATTATTAAGCGCTGGTTGGCCCGTCACTACACCAAAAGTGATTCTCTCATCATCCATCGTATTATCTTGCCACATCTACCATGGAAGATGGCAAAAAACTACAATGCCACAAAGTTACGAATATTATCAGCTTCCATCTGCGCACCCTCACCGCTTTTGACAATCTGTCCGCGTGACATCACCATATATTGTGTTGCCAAGGCTTCTGCAAAATCATAGTACTGTTCCACCAGCAAAATCGCCATATCACCTTGTGCTGTGAGCGTACGAATCACACGCTCTATGTCTTTGATAATTGAGGGTTGTATGCCTTCTGTTGGCTCATCTAGAATCAGCAGTTTAGGTTTAGATACCAAAGCACGCGCAATCGCTAACTGCTGTTGCTGGCCTCCAGACAAATCCCCGCCACGTCTGTGCAGCATCTCTTTTAACACTGGGAACATCTCATAGATATTACTTGGTATATTGCGTGATGCTTTACCCTTGGTGACCGCCAAGCCCATCAGCAAGTTTTCCTCTACCGTTAATCGTGAAAAAATCTCTCGCCCTTGCGGCACATATGCCATCCCCATCGCCGCCCGCTGATAAGGCTTTAGTTTAGAGATATCTTTGCCATCTAACTTAATTTGACCAGACTTAATCGGCAGTACACCCATCAGGCATTTTAATAGCGTAGTTTTACCTACGCCATTACGTCCCAAAATGACACTACAAGCTGAAGTAGGCGCAGTCAGCGAGACTTCTCGCAAAATTTGGCTACCGCCGTAAAACTGTTGAATAGAAGTGACTTCTAACATACGATTGACCTATTATTAATGTTATCGACCTAAATATACTTCGATGACTTCTTCATTGCTTTGTACCTGTTGCATAGTGCCTTCTGCCAATACGCTACCCTGATGCAACACGGTCACTTTGCGTGCGATTTTATTCACAAACGCCATATCATGCTCGACCACTACCAGCGAATGCTTACCCGCCAAGCTATTAAACAACTCAGCAGTCTTATCGGTTTCTTCATCTGTCATGCCTGCAACAGGTTCATCCAACAATAACAATTTAGGTTCCTGACATAGCAGCATGCCAATCTCTAGCCATTGCTTTTGACCATGAGATAGCAAGCCTGCACGCGTTTTGTAAAGTGATTGCAAATTAATGGTGTTTAGCACTTCATCGATGCGATCTAATTGCGGCCCAGTCATCTTGCCAAATAGAGAACTCCAAACGCTTTTGTTGGTTTTGATGGCTAACTCTAAATTTTCAAAAACAGTATGATTTTCAAAGACCGTTGGTTTCTGGAATTTACGTCCGATGCCTGCTTGTGCAATTTGTGGCTCTGTCATTTTGGTGCAGTCTAGGGTTTGTCCAAAAAATACTGAGCCTGAATCAGGACGCGTTTTTCCTGTAATGACATCTTGTAGCGTTGTTTTACCTGCTCCATTGGGGCCAATAATGCAGCGTAACTCGCCAACATCAATGGCTAAAGATAAGTTATTTAATGCCTTGAAACCATCAAAGCTCACCGTGATGTCTTCCAAATACAACACTACACCATGTGTTGTATCTAGCTGGTCGCCTAAACTAACACGACCACTTGAAAGTCCTCCACCTGCGCTAAAATCAGAAATGTTACTTTTAATCATGTTGATTCTCAATGTTGGCTGTCGATTGCTCTACCGACGTTTTAGTTTGTTTTTTGAATCTCAGTTTCTCCCATAAGCCCAACACGCCTTGTGGTAAATACAAAGTGACTAAAATAAAAATTAGGCCTAAAAAATAGAGCCAATATTCTGGAAACGCTACGGTGAAGTAGCTTTTCGCACCATTGACAATGCCTGCGCCTAAAATTGCGCCGACCAAGGTTCCGCGGCCACCAACGGCAGACCATATCGCAATTTCAATCGAATTGGCTGGCGACATTTCACTGGGGTTAATGATGCCAATTTGTGGTACATACAGAGCACCTGCAATTCCGCAAATCACTGCAGAAAACGTCCAAATAGTCAGTTTGTAGTGTAAGGGATTGTATCCAGAAAACATAACGCGGCTCTCCGCATCGCGAATCGCAGTGAGTACACGCCCAAACTTGCTGGTGACGATAGCCCGAGACAGCACAAGCAAACCAATCAGCATTAATGCAGTCACAACAAACAAAGTCATACGCATTTGTGGCGTAGCGATAGGAATATCTAGCAAGCGTTTAAAGTCTGTAAAACCATTATTACCGCCAAATCCTGTTTCATTCCTAAAAAACAGCAACATAAACGCATAAGTCATCGCTTGCGTGATGATAGAAAAATACACACCTTTAATGCGCGACCTAAAGGCAAAATAGCCAAATATAAACGCTAATACGCCTGGCACAACCATGACCAGTATCAGCACATACCAAAAGTGTTCAGTAAACTTCCAATACCATGGGTATGCTTTCCAATCTAAAAACACCATAAAATCAGGTAGATGGCTATGGTAACTACCATCCAGACCAATTTGACGCATCAAGTACATGCCAAACGCATATCCACCTAACGCAAAAAACAGCCCATGCCCCAGACTCAGTATGCCGGTATAGCCCCAAACCAAGTCAATCGCAAGCGCTACGATTCCGTAACACATCATTTTGCCTATCAATGCAATGGTGTAGTCAGAAACATGCAATACATTACCTGCTGGTACAATCAAGTTAAGTATTGGAAACAGCACACAAAGCACTGCCAACACGCCTAAGAGCATGCCCCAGCCTTTCTTGGGGTATAGACGCTCGAGTATGGTTAATTGTGGATAATGGTTCTGCATAACGCTCTTGTTCCTAGTCTATTTGACGGCCTTTAAAGGCAAACAAACCTTGTGGACGCTTTTGAATAAAGATGATAACCACCACAAGTATGAATATTTTGGCTAGGACTGCACCTGCAAATCCTTCTAAGAACTTACTCAGTATGCCTAAACCCATCGCCGCATAAACTGCGCCTGCCAACTGCCCTACCCCGCCCAGCACCACGACCATAAAAGAATCTACGATATAGCTTTGCCCTAACGTTGGCCCGACATTGCCAATTTGCGACAACGCCACCCCTGCCAAACCAGCAATGCCAGAACCTAATCCAAATGCCAGCGCATCTACTTTTGCCGTATTCACGCCAGTACAACTCGCCATACTGCGATTTTGCGTTACTGCACGTATAAACAGACCCAGACGCGTTTTTGCAATCATAAGCCACATCAACAGAAGCACCAGCACAGCAAACACAATGATATATATGCGGTTGTACGGCAACGATAAATTTGAAGCCATTTCAATGCCGCCAGACATCCATGCAGGATTTTCAACTTGCACATTCTGTGCACCAAACAAGCTACGCACCCCTTGCATTAAAATGAGGCTTACACCCCAAGTCGCGAGTAAGGTTTCCAATGGTCTGCCATATAAAAATCTAAGTACTGTACGTTCGATCACCACACCTACCAAGGCAGTGATGACAAACGCAACTGGAATGGCTGTCACCAAATACCAACCAAAATGCTCTGGAAAAAACTTTGTAAATAAATTTTGTACTAAAAACGTAGCATAAGCACCGATCATCATCATCTCGCCATGTGCCATATTAATCACACCCATCAAGCCATAAGTCACGGCCAAGCCTAATGCAGCCAACAACAAAATACTACCTAAGCTTAACCCTGTGAAAATCTGACCTATGTGTTCATATGTTGCGAGATGGCTATCAATTTTCTTCAATGAAAGTTGTATCGCTGCAATCACTTCTGGATCTTTTTCACCATCGGCACCTAATCTGGCCGAAAGCATTTGTTTAATCCCCCCATTAGCACTGGTAGAAAGCGCTTCTGCTGCAGCCAAGCGTTTAGCTTTATCATCACTCGTCAACTCAATACTTGCACGCACCATGCCTAACATGGATTTGATTTCAGGTTGCGATTCTGTATTTTCTGCCTTTTGAATAAGTGCTAAGCGACTTGCGTTAGCTTCTGTACCTTGTAGCAATTTTACTGCTTCTAAGCGTGTGGCAGAATCTTTAGATAATAAATTTAGCGCAGCTATACTTGCTTCAAGTTCACCACGCATTTGGTTGTTATTTACAATATCTTCTGCATCTTCTGGTAGCGTCACTTCGGCATCGGTGACCGCGTCTTTTGCACCCTCATCTGTTACTAAAAATAACTTTTCACCTTGCACCTTTACCGCATCATCTAAGAGACTTTGCAAATATGGCATGGCTTGGGCATCACCCTTAAGCACTACTTTATTCAGCGCTATGATACGTGCCTCATTTTCACCTAGACTCAGTGCTAATTTTTCTTTGGCATCTAATGCGAACGCATTATGACTCGTAAAAACTGCGACCAACGAAAGTACTATCAACATCAGAATATTGGCTATTTTCAATAATTTTCTCTTATAAACTTCTGTGAAAAACATATTTCACCAACTTATTTACATTTTTGAATTGCCGCTATAGACCCTCTATAGCGGCTAACAGTCTAATCAAGCTACATTAATTTACATTGCAGGATGATCAGGTTTCTTATCGTTACCTTCAATGAAAGGACTCCAAGGTTGTGCTTTAACTGGTCCTTTAGTTTTCCACACCACTTTAAATTGGCCATCTTCCTTAATTTCACCAATAAATACTGGTTTATGTAAGTGGTGGTTGCTTGGATCCATGGTAGAAGTAAAACCACCTGGCGCTTTAAAAGTTTGACCAGCCATTGCTGCAATTACTTTATCAGTATCTGTAGACTTAGCTTTTTCTACAGCTTGTGCCCACATATGAATACCAATGTAAGTTGCTTCCATTGGGTCATTGGTTAAAGGTTTATCCGCTGTTGGTAATTTTTGTGCCTTAGCATAGTCTGACCATTGTTTAATCCAAGCTTTATTTGTTGGATTTTTAATGCTCATAAAGTAGTTCCAAGCAGCCAAATGACCAACCAGAGGTTTAGCATCTACACCACGTAACTCTTCTTCACCCACTGAGAATGCAACCACTGGAACATCCTTTGCCTTCAAACCTGCATTACCTAACTCTTTATAAAATGGAACGTTAGAGTCACCATTAATAGTAGAAACCACCGCTGTTTTCTTACCACCAGCAGCAAATTTCTTGATGTCAGCTACAATCGTTTGATAATCACTGTGACCAAACGGCGTGTAGGTCTCCATGATGTCATCATCTTTAATGCCTTTAGAATGTAAGAAAGCACGTAAGATTTTGTTAGTCGTACGTGGGTACACATAGTCAGTCCCTAACAACACAAAGCGTTTAGCACTGCCGCCATCCTTGCTCATTAAGTACTCAACCGCAGGGATGGCTTGTTGGTTAGGTGCTGCACCAGTGTAGAACACGTTTTTCTCTAACTCTTCACCTTCATATTGCACTGGGTAAAACAGTAAGCTATTGAGCTCTTTGTAAACTGGCAACACTGATTTGCGTGATACGGATGTCCAGCAACCAAAGGTCACCGCCACTTTATCTTGACTCACCAATTGGCGCGCTTTTGTCGCAAATAATGGCCAGTCAGAAGCTGGGTCGACCACCACTGGCTCTAACTGCTTACCCAACACACCACCTTTTTTGTTAATCTCATCAATTGTCATCAACGCCATGTCTTTAAGCGCTGTTTCTGAGATGGCCATAGTGCCAGACAATGAGTGCAGAATGCCGACTTTAATAGTGTCTGCTGCACTCGCAATCTGTACCATCCCCATCATTGCAATACTTGCAGCGATAATACTGACTGATTTTATAAATCCACGTCTTGTGTTCATTCAAAACTCCTCTTAAAAAGTATTTAATTAAATGTGATTTGGTTAAAATTGAAGTTGCAAGCCAACAACAAATTTGTCGACATCAGGCGTTGCGGTGACTTCTGTTTTTGAATAGGTGGCGCTTACTTTTGCATTAAAGCTGTCAATCACATAGTTCACGCCATAGTCATATTGTTTGGTTTCGATATTGTTATCTGGCTCAAACTTTTGATAGCGGAAATAGGGTTGAAATTGACCCCAGCCGACTTTGTCACTAAAGATATAGCCGATACCTGCAAGATAAGCATTACCATCTTCGGAAGTAATCACGCCATCGGTATCGTATTCGTAGTAGGCGGCTTCTAACGTCACTGCGCCAGAATCACCCAGTTTCTTTTCCATCAGTGCATCGATATTCCAACCAGTATAGTCGCCCACTTGCGTTGTACTTACAGATCCATCTTTTTGATATTGCGCTGCTACACCAATCGATAGCACATCTACTGCACCAAAAGTAGTACTGCCCGTGTAGTAAGCTGGCGCGCCGTTGGGTGTCCAGAAATCATATTGAATACGGCCAGCATAGAGCAATTCGTCACCAGTAGTTAAATTACCACCTGCACCTGGCTTGCCGCCTACATTGTGGCCTTCAAAAGCACCTACGTTATAAATTAACGCACCATCAAACAACTTACCCCAGATTGCTACACCATCATCACGACCCGTAGTTTTACTTGGGTAGCGTGAGACAATGCCTGGATAATCCCAAGCTAATAAATAGTAAGGTCCATCTAAATTAGCGCGGTCACTACCTGGTAGCATGCGCCCAGCCCAAATGTTAAATTCAGGCATAAATTCAAATTGTGCAATAGCATCAATGACACCTACAGATTCATCTGATTTCTTCTCAGTATTAAAGGTGCCTTTAATATATTTACTCAGTGATGCATTCATGTACAAACGCATACTATCTAAAGAAAGGTCATTTGAATTTGACGTGCCATTAGAAGCACCATCATCTTTATTGGTATAGCTTGAGCGCATGCCCAAGCCAACTGTCACTGATTTATCTTCACCAAAAGTGATTGTTCCACCAGCCATTGCATTCGGTATTACTACACTAGAGGCGACCAAAGTCGTAGCCAGCAATATACTTCTCTTCAGTTTAAAGTTCATTTTAGGATTCCTTATTCGTGTTAAATTCAACTAACTCCACAGGCATATGTCACCAAATAGTTTGGTTACTTTTGTCTTGTTGCTAGAATAGCGATGTATGCAACACTTCAAAATACGTCATTCTGCGTAGTCGATTTTTTTGACTAATAGGATTATTCTTAGGGCAAAATTAATCGCTGAAAATGGATGCCAAATAAACAATGAGAAACTTTTTTTTAGTCTTGACTGCACCCCTTTTACTTAATGCCTGCGGCGAGTTTTCGTACAAACGGGGTGCCAGCGCTACAGACCTGCAGAAAACGAAGCAAATCTGCCAAAAAGCTGTTAATGGTGAAACGGTAGAACAATGTTTAAAGAAAAATGGATGGGTGGTACAGAAACTCGACAACTTGAGTGATATTGATTTATTTGCGACCGCATCGATCACAAATGACAATCGTTCTACTGATGGTGCGAAAAGCATTGAAACATCAGCGGCTTCGTCTGAAGCAAGCACCCCAAACAATACTTTGACAAGTAAATCGCCGAGCAATGCACCTGAACCCAAACCAACAGATCTTTATTCGATCAGCTCTTGGTGGAAAATGGGTGGAAGTGACAGTAAGCTAAAAGCCGACATCAGCCAATGTGTAGACACCCTTGGTGAAGACCACAAGCCTGATATTGCCGCTCAAAAATACACTCGCGCACTTGTCATTTGCATGCATCAAAAAGGCTGGACTGCTTTGAAAAATGCAAAATAAAAAGCCGTTTAAAATACTGTTTAAAAATGACTAGATGCCACCTCTATTGAGGCAGCAACTAGTCTCCTAATCAGTCATGCCCAATCAATCATGTTAGTTTAATTCACGCATGCACAGCTGAAGGGCTCGCCTCCAGTTTTGCATATTTACCTACATAAAATAGCATCCCAGCCACGGCTAAGTAACTGAATGCGACAGGCAGAGATTTTGCAATACCAATCGCTTCGCCATGCATTAACCCGACAAAACTGAATACCGCACCTGCTAAGGCAAAGGCTGAAGCCTTTACTAGTTCTTTTTCAATAACAAAGGATGCAATCGCACCGAGCACAAGACCACCTAATATTGCGCCGCCGCCCAAGACTTCAAGGCCATGATAAAGTACCCCGACTTGTCCAAGTTTATCCATCCCTAAAGCAGCAGCACTTGTCCCTGCTGCGCCTAGAGCGTTGTCGATTTGCAATTTGCCCCAAGCTGCTAAATGTGGCATAAAAGCTAAAATAATGGCTGGCGCATGATTTTTGGGAGTTTCTTGAAAGGCCTGCGCACCAATCAACATACCGATGTAAAGCAATATGGGTGAAATCGCAACCACTGGAATGACTGAGGCCATTAAAGCGATAATCCCTAACCACGAAAGTATCAGCACTACCGCGCCCGTAGCTGCCGAGTAGCCAATACGTCCGCCCATGGCTTTCCAACCCGGGTGTCCAATGTATACCGCATTAATAAACGGGTTACCCATCATACAACCAATTAAACTGACCACCCCATCTGCACTGAGTACGCGTGTCGTTGGATAACTATCTCCTCCTACTGCCGCACTTTCTACGTTATCCATGGCCTCTACTAAATCATAAATACCAAATGGAATGGCAGTCACTAAGATCACACTGAGATACTCAAAGCCAGAAAATACATGTCCTATCGCTGGGATGGGAAATGAAAATCCAAAGTTAGCAAATGAAGCTGTGACCTTATCTAGCCCAATCCCTCCATAATTCAAACCTATTGCAGTGGAACCCCATGCGATTAAAGTCCCCACAGCAATGGCCACCAAGCCAGCAGGCATCCCTTTAAAATAGCGCACCCCGCCAAACCAGCCTGCAAGAATAATGGCAAAACAAACAACCCCTACCACAGGGGTCATAAACATTTCCAACGCTGGTCGTAATGCAATAAATGCCACAGAGACCCCTGCCAAAGTACCCAGTAGAGCTGCGCGAGGGGTGATCTTGCGAATGTAGGGAGCGATAAAGCCACCTATCATTAATACAAAGCTTTGAATAAACACCCAAGCAAGACCTGCTTCCCAACCTTTTATCGGATCCCCGCTGGTAATGGAAATAGGTAACATAATGACAAAAACCACAACAAACATATGCGGGACACTCACACCAGAAGGTAGCGCACATACATCAGTTCTACCAGTTTCTTTTGCTAACTTGTAAGCTAGCCAAGCATAATAAAAAGTGCTTAAACACAACATAAGTCCTGTAGCAGGCAGTATGCGTCCGAACACAATATCATCTGGCATTTTCAGCACAAATCGCAACAAGCCTGTTAACACAAGTAAATTCACTAGAATATTGGTGCCAAAGCCAAAAAAGGCATTCCAATCGCCTGGCGCCCAAAGTTTAACTTTTGATGCTGTTGTCATACTACCTCCCTATTTACATTACCCATGAAAACACTCCATAAAATTTGGTTCAATTTCAAACTGGCTGGGATCGCATTGCAGCTAGCACACTAGCCAAGTCAGTTACCCATCCAAAAATTGCACTTTGCGCATATATCATGCGTAAGCTTACTTCGTGAAACTCTGGACTGTATGAGGCGCAACAATCTGCAGGAACTAGACAGCGATAGCCTCGATCATTAGCCTCTCTCACCGTGGTATGCACGCATACTTCTGTTGTTACGCCGCAGACTATGAGTGACTCGATATTGCAATTTCGCAATATGGCCTCTAGATCTGTCGCATAAAATGAGCCTTTACCTGGTTTATCAATAATAGGCTCACCAGTTCGTGGATAAAGTTCAGGGATAATGTCATGTCCAGCCTCGCCTCGAATGAGAATCCTGCCCATCGGTCCTTTTTGGCCTATTCGGAGACTGGGAGAACCACGCTCTACTTTAGCTTTAAATGCATCAGACATATCAGGGCGGTGTCCTTCTCGCGTATGTATGACTAACATCCCTATTTGCCTAGCCGCCTCCAATAACGCCTGACATGGCTTGACTGCAGCAGCTAACAAGCTCACATCATTGCCCAGTGTGTCGCCAAAACCACCGACTTCTAGAAAGTCGCGCTGCATATCGATCATTAACACTGCAGTTTTTGCAAGATCTATTGCCAGCGCCTCTGGCTTTGCTTGTATCAGTACGGTTGCCATACACTCCCTTGTCTATATCATGATTCGCCTGATTACATTAATGCAACCATGTATACAACAATGCAAATGATATGCCACAGGATTTTAAAAAGTAATACGGTAAACGACTTAGAAAATAGCTGTGTTGCAGCCTAAGCAATCAAGATTAGCCGATGTAAAAATCGTTAAATTGAGGAAGTTTTGCCCTAAAGCAGTGCGCTACGCATTCATTTAGCGCATTGCGTTGATTGAAGCGCAAAAGAGATTAAGTCGGGCTAAACGAAATATGGGCCGCAGCAATTTTCCACCCATCTGTACAACGAATCCAGCTTTGACTTTGCCTGCCAACGCCATCGTGGCGTTTAAACTCAGTACTCGCATTTGCGTAATCGTGACCGAATGTTGTAATTACTGTATTAAACAAAACTCTAGCAGGCGGCGGTGTGCGGTTTTTTCTAAAGTTGACAATTTGATCCCATCCATAGAGATTCTCATTAGCACCATATCTGACGGCATGCGGGCTTTGCCAAAAAAAATTAATAAGCGCATCTACGTCATTGCCATTCAAGGCGTCTTCGTAAGCCGCAAACACCGTACGCATTTCTGCTAACACTTCTGGGATATTCACTTCCATCATCACCTCAGTTTCTGACTACTGGTGCAGCACACACACCACTTTTCTCAAGATACGCGGCTACACGTAATGCCAGATCCTCGCGTTTAGGTGATGCAATAATCTGTATGCCTATCGGCATACCGCCCACCTGCTGAACTGGCACTGCAACGACAGGCAGACCAACAAAGGAAATAGGCTGCGTAAACATCCCCATGTTGGGTCTCACTGGCATTGTCACGCCCTGTATGGTCATCGTTTCTTGCCCTATTTTTTGTGCAGAACAGGGCGTTGCTGGTGCAATGATCACGTCAATATGCTCAAACACCTTCATAACTTCTTGATGAAACCAAGTTCTAAAGCGTTGCGCTTGTAAATACCATGCAGCAGGCACTAGCGCACCCGCAGCCAGACGTGGTCTCGTCAATGGGTCAAAGTCTTGGGCGCGTGTTTGTAAACGTTGCAAGTGCCGATTACCGCCCTCACTTGCCGTAATCACATAGGCCGAAGCGCGTGCTCTAGCGACTTCTGGTAAATTGACTGTAGTTGTAGCCTGTAATGCCTCCGCTACAAGCGCCATTGCAGATTGTGCTTGCGTATCACACTGTTCAAAATAACCACCTACTTGCGCAATTCGCAATCCTGCAATACCAAGATTAATTTGCTCTAAACAATGTGTACGCTCATCCTGCAACAGATCAAATGACAACGCCAAATCTAGACTACTACGTGCAAACATGCCCGCATGGTCAAAGCTATGCACAAAAGGAAACATCCCTTCTAGACTTAATGCACCATAGGTCGGCTTTAAACCAAAGATGCCACACATAGAGGAAGGCACACGCACTGAACCATTGGTATCAGAGCCCAAAGTCAGTGGTACAAAACCTGCTGCCACCGCTGCCGCAGAACCTCCTGAAGACCCCCCTGCGCTGCGTGAAATATCATGCGGGTTACGCGTAACGCCAAAATGATGATTTTCAGTCGTAAAGCCATAAGCATACTCATCCATATTTAATGCGCCCAGCAACACCGCACCAGCTTTTTGCATCGCCTTGACTAAGTGTGCATCAGCACTTGCAGGTGCATTTGATGCATTGATTTTAGCGCCTGCTAACGTCACTAAACCCTGCACATCAAATAAGTTTTTAACTGCATACGGCACGCCCGCAAGGGGCGGTAAGTTAATCCCTTGCAGCCTAGCCACATCAACAGCCTCGGCCTCTTTTAAGGCTCTTTCAGGCGTCACCTCTGTAAAACAGTTATAGCGTTGGTCTAAATCTGCAATAGTAGCCAGCGCTTTTTGCGTTACTTCTACTGCACTCACTTTGCCAGCTTTAATTGCTTCGGCGATATCTATTGCACGACTGGTTATATCAATCATGGGCGGTACTCAGGTGCAGGCTCTATCGCATCATCTAGCGCAAACGCCATCACAAGCTCGGCATGGCTAGCGATGAGCTTAAATTGCTGATGCATATTGAGCATGTCTTCTTTTGTAAGGTGCAGCGACAACAAATGTGCTGCATTTTCAACTTGTGCCAAGCTAATATCTGAATAATCTAACAACAAGGAATAACTCAAAATATCTCCTTTAAACGCAATCTAAAAGAATGCAATATTGCATACATTGAATCTGAGTTAGCAAGTGCTATACCAAGCATGATAAAAATCAAAATCACTTTAAATATATTAAGATTTTTTTGAGGAACTCACTGCCAAAGATTTTTGGCGAGCTAACGCGGTTAGTGTCAGTGTTTTAGCAAACTCACGGCTTCGCATAATATGGCGTTTCATCATATTTTTTGCCTTTGCGGCATCACGATTCAAAATATGCTGCAATATTTCCAAATGCTCTTGGTAAGTGCGAACGCTACGATTATCTGTATTTAAATCCAGACGCCGAATAATACGAATACGATTATTAATATTGACTAATACTTCAGCAATGACTGGCTTGCCGCTGGCTTGCGCCAAGCCCACATGAAAAGATTCATCTTTCTCGCCTAAATCAATCCCTTGAGCCAAATCAATATCATGCATTTCTGGCTGCCACATTGCTATAAACTGCTCAATCTGCTTATCTGTCATATTATTAACAGCGTAATCTATAACCAGCTGCTCAACAGCAATACGCACATCATAATACTCAGCCAACTCAGCAACATCCAGCGCTCGAATAAAACACCCTTGTTTTGGGCGCACCGTTAAAAAACCCTCTATCTCAAGCCGCTGTAAAGCCTGCCTGATGGGAGTGCGACTAATCGAAAATAAATCGGCAAGTTCATGCTCAGTGACCCGAGAGCCCGGATACAACTCAAAGGAGGTAATCATCTGCTTAAGGCGTGCATAGACCTCATTTGCATTTAATCGCTTACCCTTTTTGGTGGATTCGTCAGTAGTAGACATACAGTTTTCAAAAATATTAAGCCTCTAAGACCTAATCATACGAGAACAACTTTGTATACACAACTCTAGAAATAGACAAGGGGTTACGTTTTCACGTAACCCCTTGATTTTATTGGTAGGGTGTGCGGGGATCGAACCCACGACAAACGGATTAAAAGTCCGCTGCTCTACCAGCTGAGCTAACACCCCATTTAAACTTTAACTTTTGGGCGCGCCCAAAAATGCAAGACCGCGATTATGCGTGAATATGACTTTTTGGTCAATGCTTGTTTCACCTTTTTGTGCACAAATCATTAAAACAATAATACTTTTAGCATGCTTTAGTAAATAAATAAGATGATCTTCACCCACTAGCGCATCCCTGGGAATTTTCCGCCCATGAGACCACCCATGCCGCGCATCATTTTTGCCATCCCGCCCTTACTAAACATTTTCATCATTTTTTGTGTTTCTTCAAACTGATTGAGCAGGCGATTCACGTCCTGCACTTGCACGCCACTTCCTGCCGCAATGCGTTTTTTTCTCGTTGCCTTGATGAGTTCTGGCTTGCGGCGCTCCAAGGGAGTCATGCTATTGATAATACCTTCTATACGGCGCAGAGACTTGTCAGCATCTTCATTATTGACTTTGCCAGCCATACCTGCGAGTTGCGCTGGCATCTTATCCATAAGCGCTTCCATACCACCCATTTTGCGCATTTGACTCATTTGCGATTTGAAATCTTCGAGATCAAACTTACTGCCAGATTTAATCTTATCGGCGACTTTTTGCGCTTCAACCATATCGACGTTTTTATGCGCTTGTTCAATCAAACCCAGCACATCGCCCATACCCAATATTCGCCCAGCCATACGGTCTGGGTAGAAGGGCTCTAAACCATCTACTTTTTCGCTCACGCCAATAAATTTAATCGGCTTACCTGTTACATGGCGCACTGAAAGCGCCGCGCCACCACGTGCATCACCATCTAGCTTGGTCAGCACCACACCCGTCAACGGCAAAGTGTCTCCAAAGGCTTTAGCTGTGTTGACAGCATCTTGACCCTGCATGGCATCTACAACAAACAATGTCTCGGTAGGCTTTAGCTGTTCATGCAGAGCTTTGATTTCTGCCATCATGGCTTCGTCAATGCCCAAGCGACCAGCGGTGTCAAATATCACCACATCGTAATAGTTCTTTTTGGCATGATCCAATGTAAGCGCAGCAATTTCACTTGGTTTTTGACTGGCGTGGCTTTCAAAACAATCGACATCCAACTGTTTAGCCAAGGTTTGCAATTGCGCAATCGCAGCAGGGCGGTACACATCCGCACTGGCAAGCAACACCTTTTTCTTTTGCTCTTTGAGTAGCTTTGCTAATTTAGCAGAAGTTGTAGTCTTACCAGAACCCTGCAAACCTGCCATTAAAATGATCACTGGAGGTACAGCAGCCAGGTTCAAACCCACATTGGCTTTACCCATCAGCTCGGTTAATTCATGATTGACCACCTCAATCACCGCTTGCCCTGGCGTTAAGCTTTGCAAGACCTCTTTACCCTGCGCCCGCTCTTTTACTTTAGCAATGAACTCTTTCACCACAGGCAAAGCCACATCCGCCTCTAGCAACGCCATTCTCACTTCACGCATAGCATCAGCAATATTCTCTTCTGTTAAGCGCGCATGGCCACGTAAAGTTTTAATGACACCTTGTAACCGACCTGTTAAATTATCTAACATCTTACGTTTTACCTTTTAAAGTTTACTCATTTTACAACAAGCTATGACAATCACGAGACTTTTGCCATAATTGCACTATGCAACATTTTATCCCTTATTTTGTCGTCTCATTTATTTACGCAGCTGTCGCCATTGATTTTTGGCGAACTGCCAAACTCCCGCAAGCCTCATTACAGCAAACGCAATCTCTCAAACTGCATTCATCCATGATTGCTTTAGGATTAGCTTTACACGGCTGGTTACTGTATCGAGATGTTTTTGCGACTGGAGATTTAAATTTTGGTTTTTACTATGCTTTATCCGCTATTCTTTGGTTAACAGTGCTCATCTATTGGCTTGCCGATTTATCCTATCAACTACAAAGCTTACAGGCATTTGTATTACCACCCGCCGCATTATTTGTGCTGTTGCCAGCGTTTACCATTAAAAATTATTATCTGCCACAAATAGATGCTGGCTTATTTATGGCGCACATTGCCATCGCAATATTAGCCTATAGCTTATTTACATTTGCAGCATTGCACGCGACGCTCATGGCTATTGCAGAACGCAACTTACACAAAAAAACCTCTTTGATTCAGCTGCCTAGCTTTCCACCGCTAATGGTGATGGAAACCCTTTTATTTAGAGTCATTACTATTGGCTTTATATTGCTGACCCTCACGGTCATCAGTGGTATGCTGTTTAGCGAAGAGATTTTTGGAAAGCCCTTACAGTTTAACCATAAAGTGATATTTTCTATTGCCTCTTGGCTGATTTATGCATGGCTGTTATATGGGCGTTACCGTTATGGTTGGCGCGGAAAAAAAGCGATTCGCTGGACCATCATTGGTTTTGTGCTACTTTTGCTTGCCTATGTGGGAAGCCGTTTTGTATTACACGTACTACTGAACAAATAGAATTAGATCTAATAAGCTACTTCACTAATCGCCTTTCACCCGCACATTTATCTTTATACTCAGTTAAGCGTATATTGAATTCAGTTCTGCGTTGGTCAAATGCATTTGCTTTTTGATTATATTCATCAAGCTCTTGCCTAGCCAAGCGTAGTTTTTCATTAAATGTATTTTGCTTTTCATAATATCTATCCGCATCGATATTTGCGTTTTTTGCATTCTCATTTTGCAGTTTTGCATCTTGGTTATACTTAGCAATTTTATCGTTTGCTTCTTTTGCCTGTTTAGCATCGAGTTTCTTATTAGCCAATCCATTTAATTCCACCTTTCTTAAATCTAGATTTTTGGAGTTGGCGTTCAATTCATCCACTTTATCGTTCACCTTCTTGAGATCAACAGTCAGTTCTGCACGTTCCACTTCTATCGTTTTACTTAACGCCTCAAATTGTTCAGCTTCTGCCTTAAGGCTTGTGGCTTCTTTGTCAAAAGATTCATATTCTTTAGTCACGCTATTCTCTTGCCCCATACATTGGCTAATTTCTTCAATGGTGATTGGCGCTCTGCCTTTTTTTGAATCTTCGCCCCATATGTGATAAATAGCGGGCAAGCGCACACTTTTTGTTGCTTCTGCATATACATTCATGCTTAAAAGCACCATGAACATCATCAAACTAGCCCGCATATACGCTCCTAATTTATTTTCACTTTTGTATCAAAAGTTTTATGTGCTTCAATCCATTGCTTTACTTCTAAGTCTATGCGCTTAACCTCATCAGCACTGAGTTTTTCCTTAAAACGAACTAATTCACTTTTATTTACATCCATCTGTTGCGCTTTTACAAACTCAAATGGTCTGCCATAAAACCCTCCACCTTCTAGATGGAAGCAGTCGCCAGACTCAACCTCACCTTGCATCCTTAATGAATTTTCATTTGCAACAGACTCAAGTTGCAAAACTTTCCAAAAATAGGCCTGTTTTTCATCTTTTAAGCCACTTGAACCACTCAAATACATCTCTGACAATCGACCTGAGGCTTCTATCAAATCAGGATTATTAGGAAAATATTGTTGGCGATTAGCAATCAGCAAATAGCTTTCCTGCGCTTTTGCTAAATTTTTCACTTGGACACCGCCATTGGTATATAGTCTGGCCAATGCCAATTGTGGGTTATCTTCTGTTATATCTTTTATTTTTAACAATAATTCTTTTGCTTTTGGTTCACTTTTTTCTACACCTTTTCCATAAATATACATCATGGCTAAATTATATTTAGCCACATCCATATCGGGCATATCTGCAATTTCTTGGTAGCGCTTTGCGGCCTGCTCGTACTCTTTCTTACCTGCGTGCAAATTGGCTAACAACCATTTAGCTTTAACATCTCCTTTGTTCGCGGCCTTTAAATACCAATCCAAAAAATCCTTGTTTTCAACATCCACCTTGCCGAACTGACCGCAATGGCATTGCCCGACAAACCGCATTAATGCAGTATTGCCAGCTTCGGCGGCCTGTTCTACCAATTCATTGGCACGCATAGCCTGAGAGTCACCCGCTAGACCTTTTCTATATAACTTCTGAAACTTACTAAAAACAAAATAATCTAGTTTTTCTCCATCTTGATAAAGTTTAATATAGTACTCAGCTGCTTTTAGGTAGTCTCTTTTAACGCCTAAGCCATCCTGATAAGCAAAGGCAAGTTCTTTTATGGCAATCTTTCCACCTTTTTCCGCCGCCAACTCCCAGTTTTTGATGGCTTTGCTTAACATTTCTTGATTCTCAGGTGTATTTTTTACCAATTTGCCATCTTTGAGTGCCATTTGTTGCGGCTTCTTTTGCAGTTGATAAGTACCTAATTTTTTCTGCGCCAACACATAACCTTTATCAGCCGCTTTGGTGAGAAGCCTTAATCCATATTCTTCATTTTTGGCAACACCAACCCCTCTAAAGTAGAAATCACTCAATTCATACAAAGACCTATGATCATCTTGATCCGCAGCTTTTTGAAGCCATTTCACACCCTCAAGCAACTTGGCTTGTCTATCGTCGCCACTTAATTGATCTGCTTGCTCAAAGTAAACATTTGCTAAATTGTGTTGTGCGGGCACACCCCCTTGCTTAGCTGCCTTGGTGTACCAGCCAATAGCAAGATTTAAATCTTTTGGCAATCCTCCAACCCCCTCTGAGTATGCATACCCCATCTCAAACTCTGCTAAAGCATGGTGATGTTTTGCGGATTTCTCGTACCAATATACTGACTGCTTATTGTCTTGAGCTACTCCCACGCCTTTTTCGTATTGCTGACCAAGGTTGTACATCGACTCAGGGTTACCGCCAATTGCAGCCTTTGTATTCCAATTAAAAGCAGTTTCATAGTCTTGTTTAACCCCTACACCTTGCATATACATGATACCCAGCACATTTTGCGCATCCACATAACCTTGGTTTGCAGACTTTTCAAACCAAACAAGAGATTTTTCAGGAGATTTTTCTATACCTAAACCGTTAAGTAAAAGTTGGGCATACCAATAGGTGGCCTCAGGGTTATTTTTTGATTTAGCTTGTTCAAAAAAGCTTAACGCCTTTAGATAGTCAATTTTTACACCGTATCCAAACGTGTAGATAACCCCAAGCCTTGTCTGTGCCTCTGCATTGCCTGATTTTGCTAAAGGCATATATTGCACGATAGCAGATTGATATTGTTTGTTTTGATAATATCTATTCGCATCCTTCAGTCCTGCAAATGTGGCTGAAGAGAGGGCTAACAATAAGCTTAGAATTGCTAATTTTAAATATAACATAACGCTTACTCAGAGCTCGCACAACATGTGCTAAAGTCATCAAGCTAGCAAACTAATGTTACAAGTTAGTTAAAAGAGACTATAACCACAGCCTTATGAAACCCTATCTGAGGCTTATTTGTGGCCAGTCCTGCGCTTCAGCATAAGCGGCTAATGTCGGATCTGCATCAACTGCCACAGGATTGGTAACCAGTTTCATTAGAGGCAAGTCGTTGTGCGAATCACTATAAAAATAACTGACATTAAAATCACCGAGACTTTGCCCTCGCGCTGCTAACCATTCATTTAAGCGCGTCACTTTACCTTGCTGATAGCTCGGAGTGCCGCTCACGCCACCCGTATACTCTCCATCCACCATTTCTGGATCAGTTCCAATAAGATGCTCTATCCCATAGGCAGTAGCAATGGGCTTAGTCACAAAACTATTGGTCGCAGTAATCACCAAACATAAATCACCCTTGGCTTTATGTTGATTCACTAAATCCTGTGCTTTTTGCGTCATCATGGGGCGGATGACTTTTTCCATATATTTTAGATGTAGCTCATCTAAAAACTGCTTGGGATGCTGTGCTAAAGGCTGCAGTTGAAATTTTAAAAATGCATAGATATCCAAGCAACCATTTTTATAATCCTGGTAAAACTGCTCATTGCGATCATGATGCGTTTTTGCATCCAGCAATCCTTCTGCAATTAAAAACAAGCTCCAATTGTAATCGCTATCTCCTGCTAACAAGGTATTGTCCAAATCAAACAAAGCTAAATTTTGTGTCATATCAATGCGTTTCTTGCTTACTATCCGAAGTTAAAATTAAAATTACGCCCGCCAAAATAACGGTCAGCGCGATATATTCATTTTGCGCAATCTGCTCGCCTGCAAAAGCAATGCCTACTATAAACGCGACTATCGGGTTTACAAAAGTATTGCTACTGGCTACCAATGGGCGCACATTTTTGAGTAGCCACTGATAAGCGGAATAGGTCACCAAAGATCCAAGCACCACCTGAAACACTACTGCCGCCCATGATTTGGCTGAAATCGTTTGTGGCCATATTTCACCAGCGAAATGACTCGCCAACATCAACACACCACCGCCCACCAACATCTGGCATGATGCCCCCATTAAGCCTTGCGGCATCGCCAGGTGCTTACTCCAAACCGAACCAAACGACCAACTTGCCGCTGCAAATATTAACAACAATGCACTAATGATCTCTCCATGTAAACTACCGCCCAGATTAAGCAAAACAATCCCCACAAAACCAATGGCAATCCCCAGCCACTCTTGTTTGGTAATTTTATGCCCCCAAAGCGATGAAAAAATCGCCATCCAAATCGGCGCAGTTGCAATCGCTAAAGCCGCTACACTAGAACTCACAGTCTGCTGCACATAACATACCGTACCGTTACCCATCGCTGGTAACAAAATACCTACCGCGCCTGCGCCGAACCATTGCTGGCGTGTTGGATTTGGAGCACCTAGATAGCGCATCACAATGTATAAAATCACACCCGCTAGCGTAAATCGCATACCTGCCATTAAAAATGGCGGGAAGCTCTCTATACCAAAACGAATAGCAAGATAGGTTGAACCCCAAATGAAGTAGGTACAAAACAGGCACACCATAATCAATAGAGATTTATTTTTAATCAACATCAAAGGTTCTTAAATAATGAGGGCAATTGAAAAATAGCGATTTAAACAAAGGCCTTAATGCTAATAGCGCTTTGTTAAACCGAGCAAAGATAAGGCATAGGAGCGCAAACGGCACGAGTACTGCAAACGCGTACACCAACTTATTTGCTCGGTTTTACAAAGAATCCGCACAAGCACTAAACTTGAGGGTTTAACTTCTCAGATTTACCATAAAGCTTATTTAAACCATTTAAATACGCTTTAGCAGATGCCACTACAATATCAGTATCTGCGCCCTGCCCGTTGACAATACGACCGCCCTTAGCCAAGCGCACTGTCACTTCACCTTGCGCATCTGTACCGCTGGTAATATTGTTCACCGAATAAAGTAATAATTCAGATTCGCTATTCACCATTTTTTCTATCGCTTTAAACGTGGCATCTACTGGACCGCCACCATCTGATTCAGCGCGTTTTTCTACACCTTCTTCTGATAATGTAATAATCGCGTGGGGCGTTTCACCTGTTTGCGAAGCTACTTGCAAATAGACTAATTTGAAGTGTTCACTGGTTTCTTGCACAAACTCATCACTCACTAAAGCATGTAAATCTTCATCAAAAATTTCAGATTTTTTATCTGCCAAATCTTTAAAGCGGGCAAATGCCGCGTTTAAGGCATCTTCACTGCCTAAGTCTATGCCCAACTCTCTCAAACGCGTTCTAAACGCATTGCGTCCTGACAATTTACCTAAGGTTAATTTATTGGCATTCCAGCCTACATCTTCTGCACGCATGATTTCGTAAGTCTCGCGATGCTTTAATACGCCATCTTGATGAATACCAGATTCATGCGCAAACGCATTCGCGCCAACAATCGCCTTATTCGGCTGTACTGGGTACCCTGTGATTGTAGAGACTAATTTACTGGTCGGTACGATTTGCGTAGTATCAATGCGCGTGGTTAAGTTGAACACATCACTTCGCGTTTTAATCGCCATCACCACTTCTTCTAAGCTAGCGTTACCTGCACGCTCACCCAAGCCGTTAATGGTGCATTCTACTTGGCGCGCACCACCCATCACCGCAGCTAAAGAGTTTGCTACGGCCATACCTAGATCGTTATGACAATGCGTACTCCAGACCACTTTATTGGAATTTTTAACGCGCTTAATCAAGGTGGCCATGCGCTCACCCCAAGGGGCAGGAATGCTATAACCCACAGTATCTGGCACATTAATCGTTTTAGCACCAGCTTCAATCACGGCATCAAACACACGTACTAAGAAATCCATATCAGAGCGCACTGCATCCTCGGCCGAAAATTCCACATCTGGTGTGTATTCCAACGCCCATTTCACTGCTTGTACCGCACGATCCACCACTTGATCTTCTGTCATGCGAAGTTTGTTTTCCATATGGATTTTACTGGTCGCAATAAAAGTATGAATGCGCCCATTTTTTTCTGGGTGTTGCATCGCTGGCTGAATCGCCTCACCCGCACGGCGCACGTCATTCTCACTGGCACGCGCAAGTGAACATACGGTGGATTTTGTAATCAACCCCGCAATAGTATGAATCGCATCAAAGTCGCCTGGACTGGCGGCGGCAAACCCTGCTTCAATCACATGCACGCCTAACTTTTCTAACTGACGCGCAATGCGAATTTTTTCCTCTTTAGTCATGGCAGCGCCTGGGCTTTGTTCACCATCACGCAAAGTGGTATCAAAAATAATAATCTGATCTTGTTTCATTATGGATTCCTAAATCAATAGCTACGATTTTACCCGCTGGGCTTTTAATGCGCTACGCAATTATGCTGTAAAAAACAGCGGGCACGAAAATACTTAAATGGGGAGTGTTAGTATGCGCTTACGCGCAGTAGTGTAGCTAGGCGAGGCAAAGCCATGTGAGCTAACAAAGCGTTAGCCACAAATGAAATACTTTGAAATGTGAATGCGTTCAACATAGGTTAGAGTATAACGACTTTTATTAAGCGTATCAATCATAGAATCCATGATTGATACAGTCTCAAGTTTCTTTTTTAAGCCGTTGATTAATCCAAATATAATAGCCAGAGAGTGCGTAGACAAACACCACGGTAAACAGCACTTCTGGAGGACTATAGGAAACCAAGACAAAAGCGATCACAATGGCCAATATGGCCATAAAAGGCACACTGTCTTTTAAATTAATGTCTTTTCCGCTATAGAATTTTAAATCAGAGACCATAGAACCTGCCGCAAATACAGTAATAGTCCAAGCTAGCCATTTCATTTGAATTGCGCCAAAAAAGATCTCATGGCCATCCACATTATATTCGTATGACACCCAAACAAAGCCTGCCAATAACGCTGCCGCTGCGGGGCTAGGAAGTCCTTGAAAAAAACGTTTATCCTGAAACGGATCGTCAAGCTTAGTATTAAATCGCGCTAACCGCAGTGCGGCACACGCACAGTATAAAAATGCAGCAATCCACCCTAATTTTTGCATGGGTTGCAATGCCCACACATACATAATTAAAGCGGGTGCGACACCGAATGACACCATGTCCGACAGGCTGTCATACTCGGCACCAAATGCACTTTGGGTATTGGTCATACGTGCCACGCGCCCATCCAGACCATCCATGACCATGGCAATAAAAATAGCAATTGCAGCCAGTTCAAAATGTGCATTCATGGCTTGTACAATGGCATAGAACCCAGAAAATAAGGCTGCCGAAGTAAAGAGATTTGGCAGCAGATAAATGCCGCGCTCCCGTAAACTCTGATTATCCGTAACCCGACGTGCTGGACGTTGCTTGCGTTCTACCATAAATTAGACCAAAGTAGTATTTGCGCCTAGTATAGCAAAGCTTGAATACGAATTGTTTTTCTAATGAAGTTTCGTGAAAGGTTAAAACACTGCATGAAAAAGTGCTGCACACGATTACTATCGCTCATGCTACTTGCCTCTTGTCCAACTTACGCTGGAGCACTGCCTGCTGGCGCGCAAGCGACCATTACAAAAGTACACACTGCAGCCAAACAAAAAGACACACAAGCACTCAAAAAACTCATGGTATCAGAATTCATTTGGAGCTTTGGCGGCGATCGCGATGCCACACAAGCCATTCAGGCATGGCAAGCAGATAAGCACGCCTTGGCAGCGCTTGCGCAAGTCACTAGCCAGCCTTGTGTCAAAATTGACCAAAATGCAATCGAATGTCCACACAATGCGCACATGGGCTATCGTGCAGGGTTTAAAAAAACACCTAATGGCTGGCGCATGGAATACTTTGTGGAAGGCGATTAATATTGAATTATGGTAGACTCCGCCCTTTGCCTTTTCTGCATTACTTTTAATTTCTAGCATGCAATTCACTTTACACAAATCCGACGGTTTAGCGCGTCGAGGTACACTGCAACTGGCGCATGGCAACATGGAAACACCAGCATTTATGCCTGTTGGTACCTATGGTACTGTCAAAGCCATGTCACCTTTAGAGCTCACAGAAATCGGTGCACATATTATCTTGGGCAATACTTTTCATCTATGGCTACGTCCTGGCTTGGACGTGATTGCTGCGCACGGCGGGCTGCACAAATTCATGGGCTGGGATAAGCCCATCCTCACTGATTCTGGTGGGTTTCAGGTATTTAGCCTGGGTGCGATGCGTAAAATCAGTGAAGAAGGTGTCAAGTTTAAAAATCCCATTAACGGTGACACCTGCTTTTTAACGCCAGAAGAGTCTATGCGCATTCAGAAAGTGCTGAACTCAGATATCGTCATGATTTTTGACGAATGCACACCCTTCCCCGCCACGCATCAAGAAGCAAATGACTCGATGCAATTAAGTTTGCGTTGGGCAAAGCGCAGCAAAGATGCTTTTAATATGTTTCAAGCAATGCCGCTATCGCAAGCGCTTGCCTCTCATCCTTCGACAGGCTCAGGACGAACGCTGGAAGAAAACCATCTGTCCGAATCCGTTCGTCCTGAGCCTGTCGAAGGACAAAAGAATGCCCTTTTCGGTATCGTGCAAGGCGGCATGTTCGAAGATTTGAGAGACATTTCGCTAAACGGTTTGATCGACATCGATTTTGACGGCTTTGCTATTGGCGGCCTATCAGTGGGTGAACCGAAAGAAGACATGCAACGTATTCTCGCCTACACCGCGCCCAAAATGCCACAGCACAAACCGCGCTATCTCATGGGCGTAGGCACGCCAGAGGACTTGGTAGAAGCCGTCAGTCAAGGCATTGATATGTTTGATTGTGTGATGCCCACCCGCAACGCGCGTAACGGCTGGTTATTCACGCAATATGGCGACGTAAAAATTAAAAACGCATTTTATAAAAATGACACTGCGCCATTAGATGCCGATTGCGCATGCTATACCTGCCGCAACTTCACCCGAGCTTATCTGCACCACTTACACAAAGTGGGCGAAATTTTGGGCGCACGTCTTAATACCATTCATAACCTGCATTATTACCAAGTGCTCATGCAAGGCATGCGCGATGCCATTGAAGCAGGTACGTTTGACGCGTTTAAAACAGAGTTTGCATTAAAACGTGCGCAAATAAATGCTTAAATCGGATAGTCTACGGCGCGCATGTGTATTGCCTTCCAGACCTGCATGACGTCAATTGCGCAGCGTATTGCGCCAAAGTAATTTGTTTAAGCATTCGCATTCTCATGCGGCGCAATACGCTACGCTATTGACGCCCTACGCGGGCTATAGAGCAAACTTTAAGTGTAATAATTAGTCCTTAACCGCAGCCGCAGAATACTCCGCCACCACACTATCCACCGTCATCAGTCCGCCGCATGGTGATATTTTGACATTTCATCAATATTCTTCATTAAGACAAAATTCCTTCCATACCACCACCCCAATCTTGCGAATAAGCTCCTTAGTTCAACTGTGAAAAAGTGAGAAGTGTTGGGCTTCACAAACCCGATTGACCCCAACCTAGGTGCTACAACTATAGCAAAGTTATCTAAACCTTGTCATTTTAGGTTGGTGGTAAGCGTGGCAAACCCCAACGATGTGAGAAATGTTTGGTAGATTCGAATTGTTGATGTTCATAAACCCCATTCATCCCAACCTACGTGCTGCATGCTTCAACAGAAATCTAAAACTCACTTAAGCTAGCATCAATTGCTAAATGATGACTAGTCTGAAATGACTAGTCATCAGCACCAACTCTTCATATTTGCAAAAATTGTTAAGACTATAATTTATAGTACATATTCAAATATTTGGGGTAGATTAAGATGAAAAAAATACTGATTGCTATATCTCTGATTCCAGCCTTTGCTCAAGCAGCGCTACCTAACGGAGTTGCCTCTGGTGATGTGACGCAAAACTCAGCTTGGTTGTGGGCACGAAGTGATACTGCTGGAGTGTTAAATTTTGAGGTTTCTACCGATGCTGGATTTAGCAACATTGTGAGTAGCTTTTCTCAAACAATAGTTGACCCAATGCAACCAGTAAAAGGTTTGGTATCATCTTTAACTGCAGGCCAACAATATTATTATCGCGCGACAGATGCTTTAGGTGCGACATTTAACGGTGGCTTTCGTACTGCAAATGCACAAGGCACATACAACGGTCTAAAATTTGGTGTCACTGGGGACTTTCGTGGTGAGATAGCACCATTTCCCTCAATCAGTAACATGCCAAGTAAAAATTTAGACTTTGTTGTTAATCTAGGCGACACGATGTACGCTGAACGCTACTCTGGTCCACAAACTGGCCAGGCTGCAACTACCTTATCTGACTATCGCAGCCGCCAAAATGAAGTTTTATCAACAACCTACGGTCAAAACACAATGCGAGACGTACGCGCTTCTACCCCTATCTACGCAATGATAGACGACCATGAGGTAGTCAATGATTTTGCAGGTGGGGCAATTGTTGGTAATGGTTACTACAACGATACTCAACGCTATAAAGATGGCTTGCAAGCCTTTAATGAGTATCAACCCATAGCCAATAATGTTTACTCAGGCACGGGTGATGCACGTTTTGATGGCAAACCAAATTTATATCGCGCACAAAATTTTGGTTCAGATGCGATGCTGATTATGGCAGATGCTCGCTCATTTAGAGATGCTGGACTCACCCCTTGGAATGGAACCCAAGCTGACGCGGGTCGTTTTCTAACCGAGTCTGCAACCGCTGATAGAACCATGTTAGGTAAAACTCAATTAGATGTATTGAAATCTGATTTGCTTACTGCAAAAAATAACGGTACTACATGGAAAATTGTAAATATTAGTGAACCAACGCAAAACCTCGGCTTGTCAGCTGCCTCGGACCGTTATGAGGGTTATGCAAAAGAACGTACCGAGTTACTTTCTTTTATTGATGCAAATCATATTGATAACGTTGTCTTTATTACTGCCGATATTCATGGCACATTGGTGAATGATTTAACGTATTCTACAAATGGCGTTACGCAAACACAAAGTGGCGCTTGGGAAATTAGCACTGGTGCTGCTGCATTTGAAGAGCCGTTTGGTCCAACAGTAGTAGATTTAGCGACTCAAATTGGTGCGTTATCTGCACCTCAGTTGGCTTACTACAACAGCTTGACATCTGATTATGCAAAAGACCAGTTTATTAAAGCCTTAGTCAACGCACAAATAACACCGTTGGGCTATTCACCACTTGGATTAGAAGGCTCAGGCATCCCAGTCACCAACTTAATGCCTACTATCCCAGGTCTTGGTCAGTTAGACTATTCTGTAGTAACGCACACTTTTGGCTGGACTGAGTTTGAGATTGATGCGAATACTCAAGCGTTAACTGTAACAACATATGGTATTGCCGACTACACTTACGATCAACTTACAGCCAATCCTAGCTTGATTACATCATTGACACCACAAGTAATGTCAAAGTTTTCAGTTGCGGCTGTACCAGAACCAGAGGCTTACTCCATGCTATTCGCTGGTTTAGCTTTAATTGGTTTCGCCTCTAGAAAAAGCCGCAAACTGTAGTTTTAATCGGTATTATGTAGCAACCACACAAAAACTTTAAAATCTTTAAGTTAGATACAATAAAGCCCAAGATAAAACTTGGGCTTTTTGTTTTGTGGTTATGCTTTAAACCTACTGCTTTGACTGCTTGAGCTGAGGCTTATCGAAGTACAAGGCAATTGCACAAATAACCAAACTCACAACGATTAAACTGAATAAACCAATACCTAAACCTTCAACCATGCTCATTTAAAACCTCTCTACGTTTACTTGATGAATTTAACCAATACGCACGTAATGAATTATTCAGCCCGCGTAAGGCAGGCTCGTTTACAGTCCGCCGCATAATGATGTTTTGACATTCCATCAATCTTATTCATAAGACAAAACTCCTTCCATACCACCACCCCAATCTTGCGAATAAACGCCTTGGTTCAACTGTGAAAAGGTGAGAAATGTTTGGTAGATTCGAATTGTTGGGGTTGATTGCACTCACCTCCAACCTACATGCAAAGTCTGTGTTAAAATGCGCGACTATTTGATACACAACTTATTTAAAGGCTTTAAGCATGTTTAACAATTTTTTCATCAGTAATGCACACGCGGCTCCTTCTGCACCAAGCAATGATTTAATGAGCTTTTTGCCCATGATTGTCATTTTTGTGTTGTTCTACTTTATGCTTATTCGCCCGCAAATGAAGCAGGCCAAACAGCAGAAAGCCATGATCGATGCGCTTAAAGCAGGTGATGAAGTGGCGACTTCTGGCGGCATTATTGGTAAAGTGACTAAAGTCAGTGATAGTTTTGTCAGCATTGAAATCGCAGCAAATACTGTTGTGAATGTGCAAAAACACACCGTACAAACGCTATTGCCACCTGGTACGATTAAAGCCATCTAAACTTAAATTAAATACGCCTAAGCGAGCTAAGCTATGAACCGCTATCCTTTATGGAAAAATTTACTCATATTAGTCATTATTCTGATTGGTCTGCTATATACCATTCCTAACTTTTTTGGTGAATCGCCAGCGGTGCAAATCAGCCCTGCCAAGACTTCACTCAAAGCAGACAATGAGTTACTTAAAAAGGTGGAGGGGACTTTACAGCTCGCCAACATTCCATTTAATGGTATTTATTTAGATGCCACTGGTGTCAAAGTACGTTTTGCCAACCCTGAAGACCAGATCAAAGCCAAAGACAAATTGTTGGCTAACTTGGGTAAAGATTACAACGTAGCGCTTAACCTGCTCTCACAGACACCAAACTGGTTATTGAGTATTGGCGCTAAGCCCATGTACTTGGGTTTGGATTTGCGTGGTGGCGTGCACTTTTTGCTACAAGTGGACATGAAAGCAGCATTAGACAAAGCGGCTGAAAGTAGTGTTGGGGATTTCCGCCAGACCATGCGCAGAGAAAAAATGAACTACTTTGGCATTTCCAGAGAAGGTCAAACCGTCAAAGTTAAATTTGAAAGCGCTGATGAGGCCAATAAAGCGCGCACTTTGTTGAGCAAAAGCTACCCTGATTTAACTTATGAAACCACGGGCAGTGGCAAAGATGTCACCTTAACTGCCAGCATGTCTCCTCCTGCACAAAAACGCATACAAGAGTTTGCGCTGAAGCAAAACTTGCAGACCCTGCATAACCGTATTAATGAACTTGGTGTGGCAGAACCTATCGTACAACAGCAAGGTGCAGACCGAATTGTAGTGCAGTTGCCTGGCGTACAAGACACTGCTAAAGCAAAAGAAATTTTAGGCCGTACCGCGACGCTTGAAATCCGTATGGTCGATGAGGAAAAAACTGACTTTGCCACGTTGGAAAAAGCGGCCAATGGGCAAGTCCCCTTTGGCGATGAGCTTTATATGGATCGTGAAGGCCGCCCTATTCTTGTTAAGAAAAGTGTAGTGCTGACTGGCGACCGCATCACCGATGCTGGTCCAGGCGTTGACCAACGCAATGGTGGATCAGTGGTGAATGTCACCTTAGACGGACGCGGTGCAGGTATCTTTAAAAATGTCACACGTGAAAACGTAGGTAAACGCATGGCGATTTTACTGATTGAAAAAGGCAATACCGAAGTCATCACTGCGCCTGTGATTAACGAAGAGATTGGTGGAGGCCGTGTGCAAATCTCTGGTATGGCCAATGTACAGGAATCAACAGATATTGCGTTGCTGCTGCGTGCAGGTGCGCTAGCCGCTCCGATGGAAATCATCGAGGAGCGCACAGTTGGGCCAAGCATGGGTGAAGAAAACATTAAACGCGGCGTGCATTCTACGTTGTGGGGGTTTGCGGCCATTGCTTTAATGATGATTGTTTACTACGTCATATTTGGTGGCGTCTCTGTGCTGGCGCTTGGTGTGAACTTACTTTTATTAGTAGCAGTACTTTCCATGTTGCAAGCTACGCTTACCCTGCCAGGGTTGGCTGCGATTGCATTAGCACTGGGCATGGCAATTGATGCCAACGTACTCATTAATGAACGTATCCGTGAAGAGCTGCGCAATGGCAACACGCCTCAAGCCAGTATTCACGCGGGTTACGATAGAGCATTTGACACTATTCTGGATTCCAACGTCACCACCATGATTGCAGGCTTAGCGCTGTTTATGTTTGGTACTGGCCCGATTAAAGGCTTTGCTGTGGTGCACGTGTTGGGGATTTTGACTTCCATGTTCAGCGCAATTTTAGTCTCACGCGCCATCGTCAATCTCATTTACGGATACAAACGTAAGATTGACAAGCTAGCCATTGGACAAATTTACAAGGCCTAATTTTTAAGCCGATATTACGAGCAAATATTATGGAATTATTTAGAATCAAAAAAGACATCCCTTTCATGAGCTATGGACGTCTCACCACATCCATCTCATTGATTACGTTTATTTTGGCGGTGTTCTTCCTAGTCTCACGTGGGCTTAATTACGGGGTAGACTTTACTGGCGGCACCGTGATGGAGGTGCATTACCCGCAGACAGCCAACGTTGACAACATCCGCAAAGCCGTTGACAGCATTGGGCTCAAAGATGCCACCGTACAAAACTTTGGTACCAGCAGCGATGTGTTAATCCGTTTGCCAATTCGCAAAGACTTATCCATTGCACAATTGTCAGAAAAAGTGAGCGACGCACTAAAAGCAGCCGATGCGCAAGCGGAAGTGCGACGTGTGGAGAGTGTCGGTTCACAGGTAGGTGAAGAACTCTATGCGAATGGTGGGCTAGCACTGCTACTAGTCTGCTTAGGCATTATGGCCTATCTGGCGATTCGTTTTGAGTGGCGCTTTGCAGTGGCTGCCATTGTCGCCAACATGCATGATGTCATTATTATTCTTGGCTTCTTTGCTTTCTTCCAGTGGGAGTTTAACTTAACGGTACTGGCCGCGATTTTGGCGGTACTTGGTTACTCAGTCAATGAATCTGTTGTAGTGTTTGACCGAGTGCGCGAAAATTTCCGCAAAATGCGTAAAGCCACTGCCGTGCAAGTGATTGATAACGCAATCACACGCACCATGTCTCGCACTGTGATTACCCACTTAATGACGCAAACCATGGTCGGCTCCATGTTACTGTTTGGTGGCGAGGTACTACACAACTTTGCATTAGCGCTGACTATTGGTATTTTATTTGGTATTTATTCCTCTGTATTAGTGGCTTGCCCGATTGCCATGTGGTTAGGGGTCAATCGTGCTAACTTAATAGGTGACACCGATAAAAAAGACGCCGAAAAAAATTCCGAAGCCATTGCACCATAAAAAGTGTTTACGCATTAAGCGCACTATTTACTGCTTAACAGCAGTATCCGCTTGATTCATGAAACAGTTAGCAGGTAAACTTGACACTCCATCACAACGACTTAACGCGCATTGGATAACATTCCCATAGTCTGGCAACTAGCTATTCTGGCCATACTGCTACTTGTATCTGGATTTTTTTCTGTCGCAGAAACCAGCCTCATGTCGCTTAACCGCTATCGGTTGCGTCATTTAGTTAAAGAAGGCAATCGCGGCGCACGCTTGGCGAGCGCATTACTCGCCCAAACTGACAAACTCCTTGGTGTTATTTTACTTTGTAATAACTTTGCCAATGCCGCCTCTGCCACCCTCGTGACCCTTATCACCGTCGAACTCTTTGGCGAAGGCGAATGGGTGCTGATGGTAGGCACTTTGGCAGTCACTTTCGCAATTTTAGTGTTTAGTGAAATTACCCCAAAAGTTGTTGCCGCAGCATATCCCGAAAAGCTCGGCATATTGTGTAGCTACTTACTCTACCCCTTACTCAAACTTTTATATCCTGTTGTATGGTTTATTAATTTGTTTGTAGAAGGCTTGCTGAAATTACTTAGAGTCAATGTTAACTTCAGTGAGGGCGCTCAGTCGCTGACCATGGATGAACTGCGCAGTATTGTGACGGATGCTGGTCATTTTCTACCCAACAAACACCGCACTATTTTACTTAATTTGTTTGATTTAGAAAAAATTACTGTTGATGATGTCATGACTGCTCACACGATGGCAGAGGTGATTGATTTTGACGATCCCATTGATGAAATATTACGCCGTATTTCGTCAAGCCATCACACGCGCCTACCAATACGCGAAGGTGATAATGAAGAAATTATCGGCATCATTCATGTACGTAAATTTATCAATCAGTTAAGACTTGATCAACAAGACCCCGATTTCGACAAGGAAACACTGCGTAAAACAATGAGCGAGCCTTACTTCATCCCTTCTGGCACACCGCTTTATACGCAAATTCAACAATTTCAAGAGCACCAAGAGCGCATTGCCCTAGTTGTAGATGAGTATGGTGAATTCAAAGGGCTAGTGACGTTAGAAGATATTTTGGAAGAAGTCATTGGCGATTTTACGACGCAATCACCGAGTCGTGTGGGCACTTATCATCAGGAAGAGGATGGTAGTTGGTTGGTAGACGGTAGTAGCTCGCTCAGAGATTTAAATAAAAAACTACATCTCAACCTACCTTTAGATGGTCCGCGCACATTAAATGGCTTAGTTATCGAGCACTTTGAAGACATTCCTGAGCCTAACACTAGCTTTCGCATTGGTGAGCACACGCTAGAAATCGTGCAGACGCAGGACAGAATTGTCAAAAGTGTCAAAATATTCCCTTAATTATTAACAAAAATCATTCTCAATTAAAATTGGACTTGAATTTTTTATCATTCGGCTCAAAATAGCAGTTAGTAAGTTAAAAAATGAAACTGATGGCAAATACGCATTCAACTGGCGACACCGCATTACGACCTAGCGCAGTAAAACCAAAGCTGCCAGAGATGTTTAAAGTATTGCTGTTAAATGACGATTACACTCCTATGGAGTTTGTCGTTGAAACAATCCAACGATTTTTTAATAAAAGTCGTGAACAAGCAACGCAAATTATGCTCAAAGTACATACAGAAGGCGTTGGTGTGTGTGGCGTGTATTCACGTGAGATTGCTGAGACTAAAATGAATCAAGTCATGACGCATGCACGAGAGTCACAACATCCGCTACAATGCGTAATAGAGCCAGCAGCATAAGGGCATGTGATAAATAACCATGTAAAAGTGGTGTTTAAACTCAAATTACATGTAAACCTAAATGCTAATATTTCATTACTAGATTGAGTTAGCCAAAATGAAAGTTAAGGTACAAAGATGATTGCTCAAGAATTAGAAGTTAGTCTACATATGGCGTTTATGGACGCAAGACAAAAACGACACGAACTCATTACGGTCGAGCATCTTCTGTTGGCCATGATAGACAACCCTACTGCAGCGGAGGTATTACGTGCTTGCGGTGCTAAATTTGATACATTACGCTCAGAGCTGACACAATATATCGAAGAGCATACCCCTACTGTAAGCAATGACGCCGAAGGGGAAGTCGATACCCAACCCACGCTGGGCTTTCAACGTGTTATTCAGCGCGCCATGCTGCATGTGCAATCTTCTGGTAAAAAGGAAGTCACTGGCGCTAATGTACTTGTCGCAATCTATGGCGAAAAAGACTCTCATGCCGTGTTCTTTTTACACCAACAAGGCATCACAAGATTGGACATCGTGAACTTTATCTCACACGGTGTCGCAAAACTGCCCGAAGGTGAAGAAAAGTCTGAAAGCGCAGACCAAGAGTCAGAAGCAGAACCAACACCTAATGGCGCATTGGAAAACTTTACGCTTAATCTCAATGCGCAAGTCTCCGCAGGTAAAATTGATCCGCTGATTGGTCGTGGGTCAGAGCTTGAGCGTGTCATTCAAACACTGTGCCGTCGCAGAAAAAATAACCCATTATTAGTGGGCGAGGCTGGCGTAGGCAAAACTGCGATTGCAGAAGGTTTGGCGAGTCGTATTGTAGAACAGGACATCCCTGAGGTCTTGGCTAACGCCACCGTATACTCATTGGATATGGGCGCACTACTTGCAGGTACAAAATACCGTGGCGATTTTGAGCAACGCCTTAAAGCTGTCATGAAACAATTGGCAGAAAAGCCAGACGCGATTTTATTCATTGATGAAATCCACACTTTAATTGGCGCAGGCGCAGCCAGTGGCGGCACTTTAGATGCTAGCAATCTACTCAAACCAGCATTATCCAACGGCTCATTGAAATGTATAGGTGCAACCACTTATCAAGAATACCGTGGCATTTTTGAGAAAGATCACGCGCTCTCACGTCGTTTCCAAAAAATTGATGTGACTGAGCCTAGTGTTGCTGAAACGATTGAAATCTTAAAAGGGTTGAAGTCCAAATTTGAAGCGCACCATAGCGTTAAGTATAGCGCCAGCGCTTTAAGCACAGCCGCTGAACTGTCTGCCAAATACATTAATGACCGCCATTTGCCTGATAAAGCCATTGATGTCATTGATGAGGCAGGTGCAGCTCAACGCATCTTGCCAAAAAACAAACAGAAAAAAATCATTGGCAATAAAGAAATCGAAGATATTATTGCCAAGATCGCGCGCATTCCGCCTAAAAACATTTCTAGCGATGACCGCACCGCGCTTAAAACATTAGAGCGCGATTTGAAAGCCGTAGTGTTTGGTCAAGACAAAGCCATCGAAACACTGGCATCAGCCGTCAAAATGGCGCGCAGTGGCTTGGGTCAAAATAACAAACCCATTGGTAGCTTTTTATTCAGTGGTCCTACTGGTGTAGGTAAGACTGAAGTCGCTAAACAACTCGCTTATATCATGGGTATTGAACTGATTCGCTTTGACATGAGTGAATACATGGAGCGCCATGCGGTAAGCCGTTTAATCGGTGCGCCTCCAGGCTACGTTGGCTTTGATCAAGGCGGCTTGCTCACAGAGGCCATCACCAAACAGCCTTATTGTGTATTGCTTTTAGATGAAATTGAAAAAGCCCATCCTGATATTTTCAACATCTTGCTTCAGGTTATGGATCACGGCACACTGACTGATAATAACGGTCGCAAAGCAGATTTCCGCAATGTGACGATTATCATGACGACGAATGCAGGCGCTGAGAATATGTCTAAATCAAGCATAGGCTTTACCAATGCTAAAGATGTCTCTGATGAAGCTGCCGATATCAAACGCTTCTTTAGTCCTGAATTCCGTAATCGCTTAGATGCCACTGTGTCGTTTAGCGCACTCTCACAAGAAATTATTATTCGTGTAGTAGATAAATTCTTGATGCAGTTAGAAGACCAATTGCATGAGAAAAAAGTAGAAGTGACCTTCAGCCAGGCACTTAAAACTTATTTAGGCAAAAAAGGCTTCGATCCACTTATGGGTGCACGTCCAATGGCGCGTCTGATTCAAGACACCATACGCAAGGCCTTGGCTGACGAACTATTGTTTGGTCGCTTAAGCAATGGTGGCAATGTGCATGTAGATATTGACGATAAGGATCAAGTGAAATTGGTGTTTGACGATAAATCTAAAACTGAGCCAGAATCACTTGCTACTGCGGAATAAGCATTACGCATAAAAAATCACAGCCAACTTACGCAATGTAAGCTGGCTGTTTTTCCATCACACTCATAAATAAGTCTGAATTTATCCAGTTCTTTAGCCAGCGCTTTAATTCTGCATAGGATGAGGCCTCAAACCAAGCATGATCCACAGCCGCAAACTGACGAATAAACGGAAAAACAGCTACGTCTGCTAAACATGGTGATGCGCCAAGTAAACATACATTTTTCTTTAATAAAGTCTCTAGCTTAACTAAGAAAGCTTCACCTTGATTCCGATATTCTAGTTGCGAGTGTTCTGGATAACGATCTGGGTATTTGTAACGATCTAACGCTTGTTTAAAGCTGCTATCATTTTCCGCTATCAATAGCGCGACTTGATTCGCATCCGCGCTTAACCAGCGCTCAGGATCATATTGCTGCAATGCCCATTGCATAATTTCTAAGCTTTCTTCAATGACAGTACCCTCTTGCAACACCAACACAGGAACTGTTCCTTTAGGCGATACTTGGAGCATATGGTTTGGTTTATCGCGCAAAGAAATCTCGCGAATCTCAACTGCAACACCAGCGTACTTGAGCGCCATGCGCGTACGCATGGCATACGGACAACGTCGGTAAGAATAGAGAATTGGCAGTTTAGATTTCGTCATCATACGGCGTTGCAAACCCAAAAAATCTTCCTCGTATATAAAACATATCAGTCGTCAGCTTTTTTGTGCCCGCGCCTTGTCTGATTTAGAACTCTAAACGCCAAGATGACTTAAGAATTTTTAACCCAACGTTTTACAAATATCGCGCAATAGCGCAGGCCCTTGATAAATCAAGCCGCTGTATATCTGTACTAAACTTGCACCAGCGCTGATTTTTTCTGCGGCATCTGCTCCACTTAAAATGCCGCCTACGCCGATAATCGGCAAAGCGCCTTGCAGTTGTTTTGATAGCTGCCGAATCACAACTGTGGATTGATTACGTACAGGCGCACCAGATAAGCCTCCTGTTTCCTTCGCATTCGGCAGCCCATTTACGGCCTCACGTGACAAGGTGGTATTGGTTGCAATCACACCATCCATTTGATGCAGCATCAGTAAATCAGCAATTTCCACCACTTGTTCCCGCGATAAGTCTGGTGCGATTTTTAAGGTAATTGGCACATATTTTCCATGCTTTTGGGCTAAATTACTTTGCTCCTGCTTTAGACTGGCCAGCAAACCAGACAAAGCTTCTTTTTCTTGTAACGCACGCAAATTCTTAGTATTGGGCGAGGAGATATTAACTGTAATGTAGCTTGCATGAGCATATACTTTTTGCATGCAAATAAAATAATCATTGACAGCAAGATCGTTGGAGGTATCAAAATTTTTACCAATATTAATACCCAAAACACCTTTAAACTTGGCCGCTTTCACATTCTCAACCAAATGATCTACGCCCAGATTATTAAAACCAAATCGATTAATAATCCCCTGTGCCTCTGGCACACGAAATAAGCGCGGTTTAGGGTTACCAGGCTGTGGACGCGGCGTTACAGTGCCTACTTCAATAAAACCAAACCCAAGTGCTGCCATTCCATCAATCACGGCAGCATTTTTATCTAGCCCTGCCGCCAAACCGACTGGATTAGGAAAGTCCAAACCCATTACTCGCCGTGCAGCACATTTTGGTGGCTTGGGATATAAGTTGAGCAAATTAAAACACTCTGCCCATTGAAGAGTTTTGAGTGTTAAATCATGTGCTTGCTCTGCATCCAGCTGAAACAATATTGGTTTAAAAATAGTATATAAAGGCATAGTGGTAATGATATTTTTCTAAAAATTTTTGATACTGACACGATAAACATGCTGGCATTGTTTACATTTAAACTTTCGCCCATGCGCTGCTCTTGATTTAGACTCCTCCATACATTGCGGGCAAATTACAGCATCACCTTCATGACCTACTTCTACATGAGTGCTTGCTTTCTGCGTATAGACTCTTTCAGGCTGCATTTCCACTTTTTGTTGGCTATAACTACCCAATATCACCAACAGTAATGCGCTGTTTTCTAATATGAAATTCATTTTTACACCGAATATTTTAGTGTTAATGAGGATGTCAACATGATGAAATGAGGCAGCGCGAGAAATAATAAAAGTACAAAGCAAAAACATACCATACCAGACTAGCTTATGTTTTCGCCAAGCTTCATACAAAAACATGCGCAATGAAATCAATGCGATTGTCATTGCAAAACCAATCGCAACAATGAAAACAAGTTGTACTTTTCTGCGCTGCTCATACCAGCCATGCGCTCTGGATAAATCTCTAAACACTTCCGTAAGAAACGTTTGCAAATCCAATTGCTTATTGAGGCCAAGTAATAACAAGAATATCGCCAGACACAACCAGTTGATACTTCTTCCCCCAGTTCTATCGGCAATACGCGCTTTTAAAAGACATCGGTAAGTCGCAAAGAAATAGACAGCCACAGTAACCCAACCCCAGATAGTTGGATCGCCAATGCCAGCATGCCAACGACCATCATCAGCAGTCGCGGCCAAGCACATGTTCGCAGGAGTTAAGCAAACTAAAAATACAAATAACCAAGGCATAGGCGCATTTTAGCGTTAATCATTCTCGAAAAAACACGTATTTAAAAATATTTCAAGTTTTTGCGCTACATCAAAATACCCATACTCTTACTATGGGATAGTGGCTTTGTGACGTACTAACTTTTATAGGAGATGTGTCATGAAAATACTCAGTGATTTATTATCTACAGATTATGGCTTGATGAGTTTTATAGTGATTGCAGTTGTGCTCGTCGCAATGACTGTAGCTGCGATATACGTCATTAAAAAGGCAAGCAAGCATTAAACTACGGCTTGTCGGGAAGGTGATCTTCCCCTGTCAAATTAAAAAGCTGGATTCTTCGCTTTGCTCAGAATGACAGTGCATAGATGTTTTTGACTTTCAATCCCCTGACAGCAAGCCGAAGTGCGCAGAAAAATGAGATGAAGGCGAGGACTGTTTGAGCTCCGCAACAAGCCATGTTTTGAATGGCTTGTTCGAGCGAGTTCCGCAGCCGCTCATTTTATCGAGTAGCTGAGGGTAGTTGCAGGCCTTGATGTGGGGTAGCCTTTTCTTTGGTTTCTTTCTTTTGGCTACTCAAAAGAAAGAAACTCGCTTAGAGGCGAAAAGGAGATTACATTTTCTGCGGCCTACCTTCAACGCACCAAAACCAGAGTTTAGCGAAGCACAAACTCGGATTCTCAAACTTAAGAATCTGTTTGGCTAAAATTAGTGCTTGCCTCCAATTTTTGGCCTTGACGATTGCTAACAGCTTTACATCATTTTCAGAATTATTAGATGTCTCAAAATAAAAAGTGACGGTGAACATGCTGTCTCTCCAGTGTTAAAAACACTAGCTTAACTCTGCAACTTGCATTTTAAAAAATTTAAAGCAGAACCTTCTCTATGCCACCATTATTGGCTTTCTGAATATATTCCAGCATCCAGTTCTCGCCCAAAATATGCTTTGCCATTTCGACCACAATATAATCAGCTTCAATACCCGTATCGTCTCCATAGCGCGCTAGACCTTGTAAGCAGCTTGGACAGCTGGTTAATATTTTCACTTTTTCTTCAGGCCTACCCACCGTTAAACCCATTTTCCCCATGCCACTTTCTAACTCTTCTTGCTTGCGGAATTTGACCTGTGTTGCAATGTCAGGGCGTGCTGCAGCAAAGGTGCCGCTTTCACCACAGCAGCGATCATTCAAAGCGACTTCTTGACCCATCAGTTTATTTGTGACTTCTAACGGCTTATACGTCTTCATTGGTGTATGACAAGGATCATGATACATATATCGTGTCCCTGTTACCTTGGTCAGGCGCATGTCTTTTTCCATCAAATATTCGTGAATGTCTAACAAGCGACACCCAGGGAAAATTTTCTCAAACTCATATTTTTGCAGTTGATCCATGCAAGTGCCACAAGACACAATCACTGTTTTAATATCCAAGTAATTCAGCGTATTGGCAACGCGGTGAAATAGCACCCGATTATCTGCAGTAATCTCCTGACCTTTGTCATGATTGCCAGAGGCGGTTTGTGGATAACCGCAACATAAATATCCTGGCGGTAATACAGTAATTGCTCCAACTTCATACAGCATCGCTTGCGTTGCTAGCCCAACGTTTGAAAACAATCGCTCAGAACCACACCCTGGGAAATAAAATACCGCTTCTGAGTCCTCATTCACTTTTTGTGGATTGCGAATCACAGGAATCATGCTGTCATCTTCCACGCCCAATAACGCACGGGAGGTTTTAGACTGCATTTTTTTAGGCATCGGTCGATTAATAAAATGAATCACTTGCGCTTTGATTTCAGACTTACCCACTGTTGCAGGCGGCGCCTTTTTATCTTTTAACAAACCAAATTGCTTAGCTAGACCATTGGCAATATTAATCGCTTTATACCCCCACCCAATCATCGTGGTGCGTAAAAACTGTATGGTTGCAGGGTCTTTACTATTTAGAAACAGCATACCCGCAGCAGTGCCTAAATTAAACTTTTTCTTGCCCTGTTCGCGCAAGAAATTGCGCATTTTGATAGAAACATCGCCAAAATCAATATCGACTGGACAAGGCTTCTCACAGCGATGACACACCGTACAATGGTCTGCGACATCATTAAACTCATCAAAATGCTTGAGTGAAATACCACGGCGCGTTTGCTCTTCGTATAGGAAGGCTTCTATTAATAATGAAGTCCCCAAAATTTTGTTGCGTGGACTATAAAGCAAATTAGCGCGAGGCACGTGCGTTGAACACACTGGTTTACATTTACCGCAACGTAAGCAATCTGAAATATCATCCGCAATTTCTCCAATAGCTGACTGCTCCATGATTATGGACTCTTGCTCCAACAAGCCAAAGCTTGGTGTATAGGCATTTTCTAGACCTGAGCCCGCGAGTAACTTACCCTTATTAAAGTGACCATTTGGATCGACTTTATTTTTATAGGCAGTAAAACTATCAATCGTAGATTGATCCAAAAATTCCATTTTGGTAATACCAATACCGTGCTCACCAGAGATGACACCATTAAGATGTTTAGCCAGCGCCATGACACGTGCCACTGCGGTATGCGCATCTTGCATCATGCCGTAATCATCTGAATTGACTGGAATATTGGTATGCACATTGCCATCACCTGCATGCATATGAAGCGCAATAAACACGCGGCTTTTCAACACTTTTTTATGAATAATGTCCAATTCATTGATGATTTTTTGATATTCTCGCCCTGCAAAAATATCTGCCATAGGGCGCTTAAGCTCGCGCTTCCATGAGATGCGCAAATCGTAGGACTGCACTGCACGGAACACGCTCTCATACTGGAGATATGGCTTACCCAACTCACTTAGAGTGGTCACAGGCTCATCAAGTGTATTTAAAATCAATCGCCATTTTTTACGCAAATCTTGTAGCAATTGCAAAGCGATCTGTTGCTTAGATTTCACGCCTTCTGGGTCAGCATTGCCATCTTCATCTGGCTGCAATGGCAAATCACTTTGAATAAATGTTTCAAGTGCATCAAGCAATTTAAGTTTGTTATTGATGGAAAGCTCAATATTGATGCGCTCAATACCGTCAGAGTACTCCCCCAATTTGGGCAGAGGAATCACCACATCCTCATTAATCTTGAAAGCATTGGTATGTTTGGCAATAGCCGCTGTGCGTGAGCGATCCAGCCAGAACTTTTTACGCGCCTCACTAGAAACTGCAATAAACCCTTCGCCATTACGTGCGTTACACATGCGCACGACTGCAGAGGCTACCTCACCTACTGCATTTTCGTCATCAGAGGCGATGTCACACAGCAACACCATTTTAGGTCGCTGTTGCCGTGCGGCTTTGGTCGCATATCCAACGGCTTTAATGTAGCGCTCGTCCATATGCTCCAAGCCAGCCATAATGACAGCAGGGTCATGCTTGGCTGTTGCATCTAGATAATCTTTAATTTCGACAATCGCTGGAACAGCATGTGACACATTGCCAAAAAATTCCAGCGCAATGGTACGGACATACTTAGGCATGCGATGCAAAATAAAGGTGGCAGAAGTAATCAGCCCATCACAACCTTCTTTTTGTACGCCAGGCAATCCTGATAAGAATTTATCTGTGACATCTTTACCTAAGCCAACTTTACGAAAACTGGGCCCAGGAATCTCAATGATTTCTGGCTCTGCCAACAAGGTCTTCATGTCGATGTCATAGCGGCTCACTTTAAAACGCGCCATTTCGATGTCATGGATTTTGCCTAGATTATGATCTAAACGTTCAATCTCTAACCAATTTGCATCGGGTGTTACCATGCGCCAAGAAGCCAAGTTATCGAGCGCTGTACCCCATAGCACCGCTTTTTTACCACCCGCGTTCACCGCCACATTACCGCCAATGCAACAAGCATCGGCTGAAGTTGGATCACAAGCAAACTCCAAACCTGCGTCACTGGCAGCTTCCATCGCGCGACGCGTCACTACGCCCGCACCGCACTCGATAGTCGCCACTTGTCGCGCTACACCTGGCAAGGTACGCATTTGCACACCTGTGTGCTGGTCTAATTTTTCTGTATTAATTACAGCAGATAGCGGTGTGAGCGGAACGGCTCCACCTGTATAGCCAGTACCACCTCCGCGTGGAATCACCGTCAGCCCAAGCTCTATACAAGCTTTCACCAGATACGCAATCTCAGCTTCCGCGTCAGGATTCAACACTACAAAAGGATATTCCACACGCCAGTCCGTTGCGTCCGTCACATGTGACACGCGTGCTAAACCATCAAACTGAATATTATCTTTGCGCGTAAACTTACTTAGCTTTTGTAACGCTTGTTTGCGCAAATCGTAAGTGCTACGGAAGTCATCCGCAAACTTTTCAACCGCCACTTTAGCTGCACTGACTAATTTTTGTACTTTGTCATTACCAGCACTGCGCTCATCAATGGCGGCGATGCGATGATACAACGCATCTATCAGGGCTTTACGTCGCTTGGGGTTATCCAGTAAATCATCTTGTAAATACGGGTTACGACTGACCACCCATAAATCACCCAGCACCTCAAACAACATGCGCGCACTACGTCCCGTTTTGCGTTCACCACGCAACTCATTTAGAACATCCCAAACTTCTTCGCCTAGAAACCGAATGACAATTTCACGGTCAGAAAAGGAGGTGTAGTTGTAAGGGATTTCGCGCAGACGCGCTGAAGGCATTGCGTCTGTATGCAGTAAATCAGCTGAAATGGGTGCGTTCATTAATAGCGTATCATAAACAAAAGTAGATTATAACATGGCGCTCATCACACAAAAACTACAAACGTGATAGGGCTATTGCTCAACTTTATCCTGAAAAAACGTTACAATGACACGATGATGATTTTAAAGAAAATATTGATTCCGCTGGTTATTGCAGGGCTAATTGGACTGCTGTTTTTTAGCTTGGCACAAAAACCTAAAGCACCTGAGGTCACTTTTACCACCATAGAGGGCAAAAAAATCAGCATGGACTCTCTCAAAGGTAAAGTTGTTTTAGTCAACTTCTGGGCCACAGACTGCCCAGGTTGCATTAAAGAAATTCCCAGTCTGGTAGAAACCTACAAGGCCTATCAAAGCAAAGGATTTGAAATCATTGCAGTGGCGATGCCCTACGACCCACCTGCACAAGTGCTTAACTATGCCAAACAGAAGACTTTGCCTTTTCCAGTGATGCATGATGGCTTTAGTGAAATCACACAGGCTTTTGGCGGCATTAATTTAACACCCACCACCTATATTTTCGACAAGCAAGGTTACCGCATACAAAGAATCATTGGTGAAATTGACTTTAACAATCTAAAACAATTATTAAATCAGGAGCTACATTAGTGCTTTGGATAAAGGCATTACATATTATCTTTGTTACCAGCTGGTTTGCAGGATTGTTTTATCTGCCGCGTTTGTTTGTGAATCACGCGATGGTAAGTGACCGCGCCACACTAGATAGACTAGAACTAATGGAGCAAAAACTTTACCGATTTATGTTTCCACTTGCGCTGCTGGCGCTCACATTTGGCTTATGGTTGTGGTTAGGTTACGGCATCACGGGCGGATGGTTGCATGCCAAGCTCTTTCTAGTGCTTGGTTTGATTGCATACCACCTGTATTGCGGAAAACTCATGCAAGAGTTAAAGGCTGGAGTAAACAAGCGTAGTCACGTTTGGTTCCGTTGGTTTAATGAGTTGCCCGTGTTAGTATTAATCGCTGTGGTTATTTTAGTGGTTGTTAAACCATTTTAGGATATTTTGCATGGACATACTGAACTCAGAATGGTTGTTGCACATGCTTGAAAAATCAGCACGCACACCACAAGCGCGTCTGCTGAGTCTATTTGATATTTTAGATGACTGGCTGAATGCGCCCAAAGTTGACTCGCAAATAAATCTTGAAAATACCCAACACAGTCACGTTTTACAAAACTATCTTTCGCTTGAAGCTGCAAAAGCGGGGGCGGCTATGCCAGAAATGTTGGCAAGCCAACTTTATTTTATGGCGATTGCCGCAGCAAATGAAAAAGTACATGGGAACCCAGCCTCGTTTAACCATGCAAAATTAGCCGCTAAAGCACTTATCTCCGCACAAACTAAGCGAGAGTTTCATATTTCCAGAAAGATTGTTTACGCCTCCGCTGCTAGTTTTATTGCCATCTCGCTGCTGATAGGCAGCCTATTATTTTTTAATAACCTTTCGCCAACCCAACAATCTACTTTGGCAAATGCCAGCATGCAATCGCCCCCCTACATCATGCCAGCTTTGGCAAATCCTAACAATACGCTCAATATTGCGAGCCCTGAGCAAACAGCTGCATTATTTGCAAAAGTAGATCAAATGCGTAAAGGTAATTGTCAACTGGTAGAGGCGCTTCAGTTGCCAGATAACTACAAAAAAGTGTACTTTGAAAACGTAGTGCTTGGTCAAATATCCACCAATCCAGAAGAGCAACGCCTAGCCAACCAGCTGCTAGATATGGTGAAATGCAACTACACTCCTATGCTAATGGCCAACTCAAAAAATTAATTGCTGACTGCTAAGATATAACGCATACGCAGTTCTGGTCGCATCCTTATCGCCCTCCTAAATTAAGCAAAAAATACTATACAGTTTTGTATAAAATAGTCTTAAAAAAACAAATTTAAATATTTTTATATGATTTATTTTAACCAGTTACAAATGAGTTAAAAAATATCAAAATACAGGTAGGTATATGGGTTTACAAAAGCAAATAAACTCATGCTATACTAACCCGTATGAGCAGGCTTAAAGATAAAATATTAGAAGTATCCACAGACCTCTTTCAAACGAGAGGCATAAACTCGACAGGCGTAGATACTATCGTAGCAGTTGCTGGCACGACCAAAATGACACTCTATAAATACTTCCACACTAAAGAAGAGTTGATTTTAGAAGTACTTAAAAAAAGCCAGTCAGATTTTCAAACTTGGTTGGACGAGAAATTAGATAACAGCAGTAAAAAACCTGCGGATAAAATCCAGCTATTGTTTGATTACATCGAGGAATGGGTAACTTCGCCGAGCTTTTTAGGAATGGGGTTTATTAAGGCCTCCGCCGAATTCCCAAATGAAGAAAACCCTATTCACAAATTATCTTCACAGCAATCGCGCGAATTCAGGCAATATATTGCCAAACTAGCTACCGAAGCTTCTATCAAAGATGCAGACAGCCTCGCTTTGCAACTCTCCCTTTTGTTTGAAGGTGCCGTGCAAGCCGAACAAATGAAACGCGGCTCTGGCGCAATTAAATATGCAAAAAAAGCCGCAAAAATACTCATTGACGGCGCTCACTAAAGCATCAGCCTTAAGCAATTTCTTGCACTAACCCTACAAGCTACTAGATAATGTCGTATTAATATTCATTTGCACGATTATGCACATTTTAATTTGCGGCTCACTTGCTTACGACACCATTATGGTGTTTCAAGATCAATTCAAAAATCACATCCTACCCGATAAAATTCATAAACTAAGTGTGGCATTCTATGTGCCCGAAATGCGCCGTGAGTTTGGTGGCACAGCAGGCAATATTGCTTACAATTTACAACTACTGGATGGCAACCCACTGATTATGGCAACCGTCGGGCAAGACTTTACCCCCTATCTAGACTGGTTAAATCAGCATCAACTTAAAACCACGCACATCAAAGAAATCAGCCACAGCTTTACTGCACAGGCCTTTATTACCACTGACACCGAAGACAATCAAATCACAGCCTTTCACCCTGGCGCCATGATAGAGTCACACCAAAATAGCGTAAAAGATGCGCCAGGCGTTAGCCTCGCCATTATTGCGCCTGATGGACGCGATGGTATGTTTCAACACGCACGGGAATGTTATGAAGCGGGCATTCCATTTATGTTTGATCCAGGCCAAGGCTTGCCTATGTTCAACGGTGAGGAGTTGCTACATTTTATCGACATGGCAGACTATTTGGCAGTCAATGACTATGAGTCACAAATCATTCAGGATAAGACTGGACTATCACTCGAGCAGCTTGCAGGAAAAGTAAAAGCGCTTATCGTCACATTGGGTGGGAATGGCTCACATATCTATGCAGATGGTCAACGCTTTGAAATCCCAAGCATACCTGCAGAAAAAATAGTCGATCCAACAGGTTGCGGTGATGCTTATCGTGCTGGTCTACTTTATGGCATTGTAAGGGGATGGGATTGGCCAACTTGCGGCAGACTAGCATCTACAATGGGCGCGATTAAAATTGCGAGTCGTGGCGGTCAAAATCACCGCCCAACAAGAGCAGAAATTGAGAACGTCTATAGCAGTGCGCTTGTCCAACAAGTTGTCGCTGAGGAAAAACTCAGCTAACTTCAACACTCAGGAGTCAAGCATGAAATATTTTAATCTACTATGGATACTATTAGTCACATTATTAGTTGCCGCCTGTGCAAGCTCTAACTCAGGCAGCATATACAAACGTGAAGATGCCAGAAAAGTACAAACCGTCAAAACAGGGATTGTTGAAAGCGTGCGTCAAGTTAAATTAGAAGGCACCAAGTCACCTGTTGGTACAGTTGCTGGTGGTGTAGTAGGCGGCGTTGCTGGCGGATCAATAGGCAGCGGTCGCGGCAGTGCAATAGGGGCGGTCATTGGCGCTGTAGCTGGGGGCTTAGCAGGGTCTGCTGTTGAAGAAGTTGCTACACGCAAGGATGCTCTAGAGATTACCGTCAAACTAGATGGCGGTGCTTTAATCGCTATCGTACAAGAGGCTGATGAAGCATTTAATATTGGCGATCAGGTCAGAATTATTGAAAACGGCAGCACATCCAGAGTAAGCCATTAGATTTCAGCTTCATTAAATAATCAATATAATGTAATATTATAGTCACATAACTTACATATCATTGACTAAATTCATGGAGAAATGATATGTTCCGTACAGGAATTGAACAAGAAATTAATCCTAGTCAAAGCCGCTTATATACGTCGATAGCTCGAAACCAAGCCGAAGTCGCTGAGGCACAGCGGCTTCGCTATAAAGTCTTTGCCGAAGAAATGGGTGCACAACTCAGCGGCACAGACGGACTAGATATCGATGGGTTTGATCAATTTTGCGACCACTTACTGGTACGCGAAAGCGAAACACATCAAGTGATTGGCACCTACCGCATTCTCAATCCACATAATGCAGCCCAAGCAGGCGGACACTATTCTGCTGGTGAATTTGACTTAAGCCGTATCTCACATTTATTTGGCCGCACTGTTGAAGTAGGTCGCGCATGCGTGCATAAAGACCATCGTAACGGCGGCACAATTACAATGCTTTGGGCTGGGCTGGCTAAATATATGTTGCAAAACAATTACGAATATATGATTGGTTGTGGCAGTGTTTCTATGGCTGATGGCGGCCATGCTGCTGCTTCACTCTACGCAACACTGAAAGAAAAATACTTATCACCTCCAGAGTACCGAGTATTTCCACATAACCGCGTACCCATTGAAGCGTTAAGACAAGACGTTGATGCGGAAATACCACCACTGATCAAGGGTTACTTGAGACTAGGCGCATATATTTGCGGTGAACCAGCATGGGATGCTTTTTTTAATACCGCAGACATGCTTATCATGTTACCCTTATCCAGAATCAACAAGAGATATGCTTCGCATTTCTTAAAATAATTTGCAAAGAACACCCTTTTTTATATGGCTACTACGCGTAGTTCGCGTTGTATTGCATGTGCTGCTTGGCATGTGCATTGCAACATTTGTACTGCCATTTGCAAGTAAACAAACACGGCTCGCCATCACTAACTGGTGGAGCAGTGTGTTGCTAAACTGTTTTAACATCAAAATCATCACACATGGCAGTCTGCCAGACAAGCAAACGCAAAGCACCATGTTTGTAGCAAACCATATTTCCTGGACAGACATACACGCGCTGAATAGCATTGTACCTGTCAGATTCATCGCTAAAATCGAAATCAAAAGCTGGCCTATTTTTGGCTACTTGGTCAGCAAATCTGGCACACTGTTTATCAATCGTAGCATCAGAAAAGATGCCGCGCGCATTGTGGACATCACCACCGAAAGCTTGAAAGAGCAAGATAACGTTTGCCTCTTTCCCGAAGGCACCACTACTGACGGCACGCATACACTACCATTTAAAAGCAGCATCATTCAAGCGGCAATTGAAGCAAAAGCAACGATCTGGCCAGTGGCCATATACTACCCATTACCCGATGGAAAGCCCAATATCAATATGGCGTTTGCTGGCGAAACAACAATGCTGGAATCCATGAAGCTGATCTTGCGCATGCGCAATCCTGTCGCAAAGCTATATTTTCTAACGCCAATCCCTTGTGACAACCACACCAGACAAAGCGTGACTAAGCTCGCTTATGATACCATTATCGCGCAGCTCAACGCGCAAAACTAAAGTTAAGGTTTATCTCTGGCATCAAACGCTACTTGTGTAATTGCCTGCGTTTCCAAACAAAATGCAGTCAGTTGTTTGCCCCATAAACAGCCAGTATCCAGCGCAATAATATTGTCTTGCTGATACAATCCTAACGCTGACCAATGTCCGCATATCACTTTCTCGTCTTTTGTTTGCCTGTCTGGCACTTTAAACCAAGGCATATATCCTGTGGGAACCTCATCAACCTCACCCTTAAAAGCAAACTCCAACTCCCCGTTGTCAGTACATATTCTCATGCGTGTCAATGCATTCGTAATGAGTCGTAAGCGATCAAACCCCTTTAAATCTGCATCCCACAGATTAGGCATGTTGCCGTACATGTTTTTCAAAAAATCAACATAGTGCGGGCTTTGCAATGCCATTTCAACTTCATTAGCGTAGCGCATCGCCTCATCCAAATGCCATTGTGGTAACAAGCCTGCATGTACCATGGCATATCCTTGTTGGGCAACCATCAGCGGCTGATGTCTCAGCCATGTCAATAATTGATGTCCTTCTTCCGCAGATAACAAAGCATCTAATGTATCAGAGCGATGAGGCAGTTTAATATGGTGTGCGACGGCTATCGCATGTAAATCATGATTGCCTAATACCACATGAATACTAGACTTGTGTTGAAAACACCAACGCAACACCTCCAATGAACCAGTCCCCCGATTAATCAGATCGCCAACCAGCCACAACTTATCTTGAGTTGGGTTAAAGTTTAAACGTGACAGTAAAGCCATAAATGCATGATTACAGCCCTGAATATCACCGATTGCGTAAGTTGCCATAGTGCATTATACGAATAAAAAAGCCGCTTATCTTAATAAGCGGCTTTTTAAATTCACTATCCTTATTTTTTTAATGTAGCAGGGTCAAATTTAGCGCCCGATTGGTTTGCCATATAAGCTACGGCATCCGCTACCTCATTATCAGTTAACTCTGCATTACCGCCTCGAGCTGGCATGCTGCGAATCCCCTCAACCGCATGTTTTACCAAAGTTTCATACCCTTGCGCGATGCGTGGGCTCCATTGACCTGCATCCCCAATCTTAGGGGCTTGCATTAAGCCTGCCGCATGACACATGGAACAAACAGCTTTTACAACCTCTTCACCACTTTTTTCTACATGCGCTGCCTCTTCTTTTGCCACTTCAACCTCAGCCACTGGTTTTACATTTTCTGCAACCTTAGTTGCAGCAGCCTCAACTGCTGCTGGCGCTTCGGTCTTAGCAGCGCCGCCACTCAAAAAATACGCAAACAAAGCAATTAATAAAGTAAACCCAATAATCGTACCAGGAATCGCTATCATCAATTGTCCAAAAATTGAACCTGAATATCCCTCTTCTTTTTTTGCCATCGCTCATTTCCCTATTAATATTAAAATTGGTAGTTGCATTATACCTACTAGTTTAGCAGCTTAAAAGATTGGCAGTGTAGGCGATGCTAATTTGTTATAATCCACCACTTGCGCCCGTAGCTCAGTTGGATAGAGTATTGGTTTCCGAAGCCAAGGGTCGTGGGTTCGACTCCCGCCGGGCGCGCCATTCAATCTAGCAAATTGCACTCCATGAACTTTTAATTCGTTTATCATACAAAAGTCCATCTATATGGATTCTATTTTGCCCAAACTTTACGCTTAACTGAATTACAAAACTGTGCATAACACATTAAACATCGCCACCTTTAATATCCATAAGGGATTCACACATTTCAACACGCACTTTTCTTTGCAAAATCAGCGTGAATTAATTCGTAAATTAAATGCGGATGTCGTTTTTTTGCAGGAGGTGCAAGACATGCATGCCAAGCATAGTCAGCCCCTTGATGTGCATTCAGCATCTAGGCAGTTGCAGTATCTGGCAGATAATGTATGGTCAAACTTTGCTTATGGCAAAAATGCGGTGTATCCCACAGGTCATCACGGCAATGCGGTGTTATCTAAGTTTTCCATAGCAAAAGTCAACAATCAGGATATTTCTGCGCACCATCTAGAACAGCGGGGCATGCTGCATTGCCAAATCAATATTCCTAAGTGGAATAGCCCATTACACGCCATCTGTGTGCATCTGGGCTTACTTGCAACATGGCGTCGTCAGCAGCTAAGTGCGATTGCCGATTACATTGAGCAACATGTACCAACCCACGCCCCACTCATCATTGCTGGTGATTTTAACGATTGGACGATGCGTTCTGGACGCGTTTTTGCCAAACGCCTGCATCTACTCGAAGTGTTCGAAGACCATAAAAGCAAACCTGCCAGAAGTTTTCCTGGTTGGTTGCCGATATTAAGAATGGATCGTATTTATGCGCGCGGCTTTCAAATCAATCATACTGAAGTGCACTCTGGTCCGCATTTTATTAAACTCTCTGACCATGCCATACTCACAGCCAAACTCACTAAAAAATGATATTTCGCTATGACTCAGTTCACTGATGACAACCAGATTCAACTGCTACGTAATGGTCAAGAGTACTTCCCTGCATTAAAGGATGCGATTGATCGCGCCCAATATGAAGTGTATCTGCAAACCTATATTTTTGAGGCTGATGCAACTGGCATCAGCATTGCCAAAGCACTTAAAAGCGCTGCCCAGCGTGGTGCCTTGGTCAAGGTGCTTTTGGATGGATTTGGCTGCAAAGATTTACCAAAAGAGTTTATAAACGATCTGCAAACCGCAGGCGTTAAAATCATGCTATATCGCCCTAACATTTCACCTTGGACATTTAAGAAGAGTCGGTTACGGCGCTTGCATCGCAAAGTAGTCGTGGTGGATAGAAAAGTAGCGTTTGTTGGCGGCATTAACATTATTGATGATTTTGACATTCCCAATCACGCCCCCAACAATGTGCCTCCGCGCATAGATTATGCCGTTCGTATTGAAGGCACTCTACTACCAACAATCGCAGCAAGTGCAGACAAGCTTTGGCGCCGCATTGCTTGGATGCATCTCCAGCCAATACAAATAAACCCTATCAGCAACACGCCTAAGCACACCATCCAAAATGGAATGCGTGCAGCATTTATTCTGAGAGATAATCTACGACATCGGCGCGATATTGAAGATGCCTATTTAACAGAGATCAATGCTGCAAAAACTGAAATTTTAATTGCCAATGCTTACTTTGTACCAGGCCGAAGATTCAGACAAGCATTGCTAGCCGCAGCCAAAAGAGGGGTAAAAGTAAAATTACTGCTACAGGGACGCATGGAATATTTTTTAATGTTTGCGACACATGCTTTTTACAGCCAGTTTTTAAAAAATAACATTGAGATTTATGAGTATCGCAAAAGTTTTATGCATTGCAAAGTAGCCATCATTGATCGATATTGGGTCACGGTCGGCTCCTCCAATATTGATCCATTTAGCCTTTTCTTAGCATACGAGGCAAATGTCATGATTCAAGACACAAGCTTTGCCCAAACTTTATATGCAGATGTTGCATCTCACATAGCGCAAGGCGCTCATCCCATATTGCCATACGAGTGGCAGACAAGAAACAAGCTACAGCGTATCGCATCTTGGCTAGCATACGGCTTTGTGAGAGGATTTTTAGGGATTATCGGACAATCAAATGAACATTAACCGTTCACAACAAAACAATCACCTGAAGCAGGCTTACTTAATTTTGCCTAGCGCCTCACGATACTCTTCCAGTTTAACCTGATAGTTTTCTGCCTCACCAAATTCTAAAAATCGCGCATAACGCGCATGCGAACCCACTATTTTTCTTGCATGCTTGATTGGGCAAAAATACTGCTCTGTTCTGGCCACGATTTCACTAATATAAGCAATCATGCCAGACCCATAGGCACAATACGTACAGTGAAATTTTTCGATAAAATTAAGATAATCAAGGTGTTGTCGATCAAAAATAATATAGTCAGAACGGCGTACTTTTTTGATACCGTATATTGGAAAACAGGTCAGCTGATAAAACGAGATAAACAAATCCGTAATCACTAAAGGAATAATCATCGCGTAGATAATGGGGCCAGTGATTAAATTTTGCGGGCGGCTCGCCAACCAGCGAAAAAAACCTCTTTTGAGCTTTAAATGCGTTTGCTTGATGGAATGCTCAAACTCAACACGCTTACCCTTGATTTGATAGAACATCGTAAACTGTTGATCATTCAGTGCCGTACGCAACTCATCCTCAAGTTGCGTTATTTGGTCAAGTAACTGTTGAATACGTTCGCTCATCTCAATACCTATATCATGTAGCCCTCAACTAGGTTAGCATACTAGAAGAACTTAGATAGAATTTATCAATGCTGTTTTGCAGACTTTCATAAATATTTAACACTATATAAATTTTTTTGACACTATAATCGCCTAGCCGAGAATACTGCGATAAGGAAAGAAATTGAAAATTAAAATAGCAAACGATGAATACCTAGAAAAAGCCAAACATCTGTCAGAAGAAGAAACTGAAAAACTTCAATTTAGAATGCGTGGCAAGCTTTTTCGCCGCGCAGAAGATCAAAAGCTCACCATGACTGAAGCAATTGCAATTCAATTAGAAATAGAAGATATGGAACTGCAAGAATGGCGCAAAAAAAGACAAGAAATGTTAGCGCGTGATAAGGGTGATAAAAAGAAATAACAACCGCTTTATTTTCTCATACATCAATTTGCAATAGACGTTGCCAACGCTACTTAAAAACACCGAGGACATCAATAGATAGCTTTTGCCAGCTGTAGTTGTTCTCCAAAATTCTTCTACCACATAAGCCCATTTCCTTTGATTGCTCTAGATTACAAAGCAACTCCAACACCATGTTGCTCATCCCCTCAAAGTCATTGGGGGAAGCCAGAAATCCATTTTCACCATCACGCACCAAATTTTGGTAAAACAAAAAATCCCAAACCACAACAGGCAATTGCATCGCCATAGCCTCTAAACATGTCCCTGGCAAGCCCTCATAATATGAAGTAGACGCATACACATGACTGCGATTGTAATAACTTACCATCTCATTAAATGGCACTTTACCTGCCATAAACACATTGCTTGACAAGCTCGATAATTCGGACTTGACCCACGCATCATCATCACCGTACCCCACAATCGCAATACGAATACTAGGATTTTTTCTCAATAATGTTTGAATCAATTGCACCATGGCACGGCTACCTTTGCGGCGCTCTATCCTGCCACAAAACAGCACATCAATATCCTTTTCAATCCTATCATCGGGATTAAACATACGAATATCTGCGCCATTCGGGATCACCGTAATTGAACCATTAAACCCATATCGCAACACCTCTTGCCTGCCTTGCTCGGTCAAACTAATCACTTTTTTAGTTTGCGCAAATATCCTGCGTTCCATCCAGGACTTAATTGCAATAGAAAGCTTGCTCCATTGACTTTCAAAATGCTTAGTTTCGTAAAAATTACCAGACATTCCTAAATATGTAGTATGTGCGGTTAACACGATTGGGATTTTTTTCGGCAAAAACAGGCCTGGAATCAATGGCGGAAAATGAAAATTCACCCACTGGATTTTGCCAGCATCATAAAGTTCTATTAATAATTTACGCGCCTGTAAACTCCAGCTCAGCAAATTAAAGCGGCTAGAAGTAAAAGGAATATGAATGATTTCCACACCTGAATACTCGCGTGGTGCTTGATGCTCATCTCCTGTAATCAAGTAAATGGGGGGATGATTTTCTGGCAGATTACTAAGAAAAGAATCAAGATAGCGCGCTATACCACCGACACCGTAAAATTGAGGATAAACAATTGCAATCATATTTAATTAACTTTCTAAATAACCAAATATGTAAAATCGAACACTCTAGAAAGCAAGCCTGCGACTACAGTAAGAACCAGAAACACCGTTCCCGCTAATAACCATTTCTTATTTTTATAAGCCGCCTGTTCTAATTGAGGATAGGCCAAAATTGCTCCCAGCAAAATTACTAATATTGACCAATATGCATAACGATTAACTGTGGCTATTCCAATTATCGACAAAGCCAATAGATACAACACCCCAGATAAAATAAGCATTCTGGCTGCTATAGATTGTGCGTTTAATGAAGCTTTAGATTGCAGTGCAATTAGAACAAGCCCAAGCACCAGCCAAAATACTGGCCAAAATAAAAAATTGTTTTTAAGGTAATCTAGCTTTATGTTATGCGCTATATTCTGACCAACTCCGCAACCAACAGCATAATGGCAATGATAAGCAGGTACTAAAAAATAAAGTTCAGAGTTAAACACCTTGAGTCTATGCTCGAGGTAAGCAAGAGGATACAAAGCTATGGCCTTTACCCAAACATCTTTAAGCTCTCCTCTCTTGTTAAGCTCTTCTGCCGAGACTTTACTTTCCTTACCAAAACGTTGTGTTTTTTGTTTACACTCTCCCCATGGGCTAAGCGGATCCCACCAAAACGGGGTGTAACATTTGTCTAGATCCTCTTTAGAAAAGCGCACACTCTCAGGCAACACTTGCAAATCATTAGAGTGCTTGGCAATACCTACAATATCAAACAAAAATAAAGGATAAGTAGATTGCAGCATCCTCGCACCAATCACCTGCTTATTAAATACTTGAGTCAACGGCAATGCTACCACTGAGACTAAAACGGAACAGACTAATACCACTGTAATTTTCTTTTGCCAGTGCGTATTTAGATACATGTAAATGACCAGCGGGCCTAAGGCAAAAATGCCATTAGCTCTTACAAGGGTGCCATAAACAAGCAACAATACAGAAGCCAAGAGAATTAAAATAGGCACTTTTTTTTCTTGTATTTTGAAATAAAAAATAAGTCCAAATGCTGTAATAAAAGTGGATGCCATCCCAATATCTTTATGTAAAAAACCATTGTGGAAAAATAGCACGGGGAAGAACCCAGCAACCAACACCAGCAAAGCTGCCCATTTTTTTTCAACCTTAACCAATCCAGCAGCAATACAATATAAGCCAAGCCAATGAAACACCAGATGAAACGCCAGCATTGCAGGAGCAGCATCTGCAAAGCGTATTAAAAAAGACCACAAAAAGGCCATCATTGGCGGATGTAAATCAGTAAAGCTGTGTGATAAAGCCTCTGCATATTGGTTGTTGCTATCTGGCGTCATTTCGCCAGGAAAATGTACCCAATAATTGAAGAGAAAAAAGAAAAAAGAAAGTATTGCAATTAATCGAGTATCGATTTTTTTCTCAAAATTTAAAGACATTTATCTCTCCACATTTGAAGCCTTAAACGACTGGCTAAGCTTATGGCTAGGCAACTCTATTAAATTATAAAATATATATGAGACTAAAGTTGCTACGAAGAGACCTACTATGGTAATCGTTAGCGCCTGAAGCCAGTATTCTGAAAAGTTTAATGGCGACACAATATATTTCCAACACAGCGCAACCACTGGGTCATGAATTAAGTAAAATGAAAATCCCATTTTTCCTATAAACTGAAGAAATTTCTCGGTAATATGTGTCTTTTTATTCGTACTGCTTTTCGTAGCCTTTGCGATAAATAGTAAACTAGTAAAAAAGCCAACCAGCGCACTTTGTATTTGAAATGGCACCCAATAATCAATAGCGTATTTATTTAACAAAAAACTTGAAACTGCAATACCAAGGATACCTGCAATAGATAAAACCTCTAGTAGACTAGGTTGTTTTTTCCAATAATTTATAAAACCAATGTCGGTTGAACTACTATATTTTGACGACATCATTCCCATATAAAATAGCAGCAGATAATAAATACAAGAGCCAGTATGTGAGGGATTCATAATGTTTAAATTAAAAAACACTGCCCATAGCCCGTAGCAAAAAACACTCAACAAAAGTAAAGCTTGTGCATCACCAATACGTCGGCTCAAAATCAACAATAGTGGAAACAAAAAATATATTTGATACTCAACACCAATAGACCATAAAGCACCATTTATTTTACCTGCTGACTCACTAAACCACTGATGAATCAAAAGAAAATGACGTAAAATGTCTTCATTGGTAGTTGGGAACCAAGCGTGAGCCCAAACTCCATCATCTGTTTCACTTAATAAGTAACTGTTTACAATCAGGCACAACACTACAACCGCATAGTATGGCGGAAGTATTCTAAAACTTCTCCTTACGTAAAAAACAACTACACTTCCCAACCCACCCCTTTTTATTACAGGTAACATCAAGCAATATCCTGAGAGAACAATAAACACATCAACAGCATAATGCCCAAAACCACTTAAAAGCCCCATTATCCTAAAAAGCAGATCGTTCGCATGGTGCCCTTCGATAGTTACTTGCCTAACAGCATGGTGAAACAACACATACAATGCTGCAAAACCTCGGATTGAGTCTAACCATTCATAATGATTATTTGCCTTCAAAACCCTAGCTCCAGTTCATTTACAAGCCGACACCAAGAATAGTGATCAACAATTTTTTCGCGAGCCAATCCCTCTAAACGTGCTCTTTTTTCATAGTTAGCCAATATGCCAACTACCGCATCCGCTAGACCGTCAGCATTTCCAGCTGGCACCAAGACTCCTGTCACATCATTCTCAACCACCTCAGGCACACCACCTACTCTTGTGGCTACCAGACACGTGCCTGATGCCATGGCTTCTAACACCACTAGCGGGCATGGGTCTTGCCATACTGATGGCACCACGACCACATTTACCGCTGAGTACAAATACTTAAGCTTTTCGTGCGGGATAAATCCTGTAAAGATAATGGCGTGGCTGACTGCCTGTGCCAATTTCACCAAAGACTGCTCATACTCTGTCTTGATGGCACCTTCAAAGAATGAGCTCCCTGCAATAATCAGTCTTGTGTTGGGCATTTGCGCATGCACTTTGGCAAAAGCCTCTATCAGCACATGCACACCTTTTTCTGCATTCAATCTGCCCACATACAGCAAATAACTGTTTTCTTTTTCTATCTGCACAAGCCCTTCCAGCGCAGTAAGTGCTTGCTCACCATAAGGCTTAAATATCTCTGGATCAGTGGCATTAAACACTACGGAAAACTTATCTGCATACTCAGGAAAGTGGGCAACGGCTGTGGATTTAATATACGCGCTGACGCAAATCACTTGGTCTACTTTGGCGAGTGCATTTCTATAAAGCCATCTAAATGCCGCATGCGTTAAATGCTCATTATGCATATGCAACACCAGCTTTTGCGATGCTCGCTTTTGCATAAACAATAGGAGATTAGGCTCGTTATGCACCACCACAATATCAAATGACTGTGTGTACTTAGCCACGCGCCATGCGTAAGCTGCCACATTTTGAATTTTGGCAATATAACGCAGCGGGTTGCGCCAGCTCACACGCGCCTTAAGTGCGTGAAATGCGTTTTCTAATGGTGTCCATGGAATACCAATATACTGAATACCAGCCAAGCCTGTTACCTCGGCCGGGCGAGAGATTATCGTAATAGCATATTTAGTTTGATTTAAGCGCGCAGAAACTTCATGCACCCAATGTTCAACGGCTCCACCTTTCACAGGTGGCACTGGCAATAGCTCTGGCACGATGATTGCCAAACTTTTTTTCTGTAGATTCATAAACGATGACTGAATATATTTTTATTGTGCGGCAATTTCAAAGTAAGTGGTTGCGCCGTGTGATAACTTGCGAATATCCAACTCAAACTCAATACTATCGCTACTTTGTTTCAATGCGATGGCATCTTGTCGCTGACCACGCAAGTTAACTGAATATGCTTTTAATTGGCTTTGGTTTGTATTTTTTAAAGCAAGCTTTACTTTATTGGCACGAATCAGCACTGGCAAATGCCCTAAATCAGTTGCCTTAAAATTAGTATCATCACTAAAACGCATATCACTATTTCTGGCATCTGTTGAAAGCACAACCAGCATACGCTTGCTTGATAATAGAGGCTGATTATCCATGGCAGATACAGCCACTAAAGCACCACTTTCCGCAGAGAGCACTTTGAGCAAATTTAAATTGATGGGTTTGGTATCGTCAAACACCACTGCTTCTGTTTTAGGTGTAATAACAGTCATCCATTTTTCTTGCGCATTTAGCACCAATTCACCCGTATCACTTTGGTAAATACCATCTTCTGAGCTGGATAAATTACTGCTTGGCAACCAGCCAGCCTCTTTTAATGTTTGCAGTCTGGCAGACCAGCGCTCATCTGCAATTAATTTAACCTTACCTACCTTGTTTGCCACACCTTCAGCATACTTTTTTATCAAACCATCCACCTTAACGCCTACATTTGTCGCAGTTTGCACTGGTTTGAGTACACCCTCTTTTTTTAGCCTTAACCCTTGCTGGTTATAATCTACCTGACCATCATATTGAATTTGCTTAGCCTTAGAAAAAGTATTGCCTTGCCAATCTAATCCAACGCCTGTCACCAAGCCGAGTTTTGATATATCACTCGGTGTATTGCCTAGATATCCACTTTTTACAAATGCATCCTCTGGCCCAAATTTAACCCCTAATGTGCGTCTTGCAGGTGCCACATCCCCACGCATATAGAGTAATGCTGCTAAGGTTTCTGTAGCGCGTGCAATAGGGTCTACCCCCACATTAAACGGTTGAATAATCATGTCTTTACCATTAAGCCCAGAATAACTTAAACTCACTGCGCCAGAGTGCTGACAAAAACCATCCCAACCTTGAAACGCCGCATAAGCTGGCAATGCCAGCCCATTTTCTCTACGGTATTGATTCCAAAATATCTGGCCATGCTCTGTCACGGTAAAAGGCTTAGCCATATGCTTTGCAGCCATTATTTCGCGAATATACTCCGCAGCAGTTTTTAGCATGCTATCCTGTCTTACGCGCGTATCTTGCGCTCCGTAATATTCTGGATGCCCAAAGTAATTATGCATATCCACCCATTGCAGTTGCCCGCGACTAGCTTGCGATGAAGGTGCATGCATAAAATTATAAGCGGCTACAACACCTTGATAGCCAAGGCTACGTAAATACTGCGTCATCCAATTTACGGTTTTTTTTTCTATTTCAAAGTTAAATTCTTGAACATCAGTAGTTCTTTTTGAAAGCCATGCATCATACGCAGGAAAATCAATTGACGCTTTCTCAATACTTTCATGTTCTTTTAAATCACTCCCCCAAGCTAATTTCAAAGCAGCTTGGCTACCATATTTTGCTTTAAGCCACTTTGCCCAAAACTGGTTAGCTTCTGGAGAGTGAACTCTAGCATTCACAAAGGATAAATTATTTTCATTGGCTAAAATAATACCTGCCAGAGTGGGGTCTTGGAGTATAGAAACACCAGTGTATGGGTTCACACTGCCATACATGGTGGACATTAGTTTTTTCCAATGTGCCTGTTTTTCTTCATTAAAATGCACCCCCAAGCCTAAGCCCTTTTTGCCTATCCAGCGCTCGCTCACATTACCATAGCCGCCGTTATCATTGCTTAAGCCATTTAAAATAAGATAAATGCCATTTTTTTTAAGGGCAGATACCAAATAGTAAAATCGGTCTAACTGCTCTGGATTATAGTCAAAATCACCCTTGCGCTTATTCATAAGAGTTAACTCTAAGAAATCCAATCTCGCCATGTTATAACCTCGTAAGCGAAACTGTTCGACATAGAGGTCAACAATTTTATGGCTAGGGATTTCCATGCCAAAACTAATTGAGCCTATCAAAAACCGCTGTGGCCTATCTGATTTATTTTCCAGTACAAATCTACCATCTGCATTAATAACAACACGTTGGTCAGTTAACTTTTTTTCTGAATTAATATTTGAAAAATCTAAGATGGTTGAAGGCTCTATTATTAGAGAAGTGTCTTTAACTGCAACCCAATCTTCTGCTTTAGCAACAGACAAAAAAACCATTAAGATAAAAAATACTTTTGTACTTTGAATATACAAATCCTCAAATAAATTTGGCTTAAATCGTTTAGCCTTGGTATTATCGGTATTAAACACTTTTTATTTCCTATGCCTTTTTAAAAATACAGAAGTTAAATTTCTTCTAACTGGTATGTCATAAACTTTTTCAAGTAAAAGACTAAAAACAATCAATCCTGCAACTAAAATCATTCCACTATAAGGAGCATTATTTTTTACAACCATCCCAAAATTGAAGTATATTAATATTGAAACTGGACTATGCAACAAATAAAGCGGATAGCTTGCTTGTCCTAGCATCCTAAATATTTGACTCGCAACCTTACCTGACTCACACCTTGAACCGACAAGTACACAAAATGGAAACACAAGAAAGATAGCAAATAGATTAAAGGCACCATTTAGTTTTCCCAAGTCTGGGATCATAAAAACTACTGCCATCGTTAAAAGTACCACCCAGTTTGGCACTTTTAACGATGGTAGAATTGATGCTCTCACGCGATACAAATAAACGCCTAAAAAAATACCAAACCCACTTCTTACAAAACCAGATAAGATTGAAGTTTGCCTCCACGTCATCCCTGCATCTATGTGCCCATGTAAGTAAGCTAGCATTATCAATGCAAAACCTCCAACCAAAAGAAAAAGCACTAATACCTTATTCGTAAACTTAAATCCTATTAATCCGTAAAAAAAATTGACAGCTAATTCATAAAATACAGACCAATAGGGTGTATTCAGAGGAAAAAGAAAAATACTGCCCACTAGCTGAGAAGGCAAAAATAACAATGTGAATAATGAAGATTGAATTAGACTGTTGAGATAGCTACCGTCATGTAATTGCACATCAGTAACTTTAACTAATGTAGCAAAAACTGCAAAAAATATAGATATAAAATACATCGGATAGAGTCGTATTATCCGAATCATGATAAAACTTTTAATTGTAATATCGCCATTTACAAGTTTTGCTTCATAAGCATGCGCAATTACAAATCCACTTAAAATAAAAAACATATCTACGGCTAAAAAGCTCTGATGAAAAGATAACCCTCCCCAATATGCCCCAGTATGAAAAATAACCACAAAAATTGCGGCTATCCCCCGCAACGCATCTAGTGTTAAATAGGTCACTTTCACAAACTAACTTGTCTTTGTAATAAATCAGATATATAAACTAATAAACCAATAGGAATTGAAAATAAACAAAGTAAATAAGCGCCTATACTGCTAAATTTTGCGGGGTTCATAAAACCAAAATCAGAAGCATGCAAACTGTAACGCACATAGAGCACAGCCCACTTTAAGAAATTGATTGGGTCATAAATAAAATAATCAAAATCCCGATTCATAATTTTTAATGAGTAGTTTCTATGTAGCGCTTTTTTTCTAGGGTCACCTTTGCTAAGTTGGTTGCCAGAATCCTGGTAATAAACTCTTAATGCATCATTAATACAGCGAATTTTGTATTTTCTGGCAATATCATCCCAAATCAAATTTTCTGGAACATATCTCAAACCTTTATCCTCTGGGAAAGGATACGCTTTCATAATGGATGTCCGATGAAAGCCCCATAATTCACCCCTAATTTTATGTTTAAATCTTAAATCTAAAGCATTTGTGTCCAATGGATTAGTCTTAAAATCTGGTGTACAGGGCGTACCATCTTCATACTGACAGCGTGTGACCACGCCAGTAAAACCTTCTCGCTGACTTTCTGGAATATTTTCCCAAGCCTTGAGCATAATCTCAATAGAATCTGGTAAAAAGCCATCATCAGAATCTATTACAAAAAACAGTTCCCCCTTGGCTATCTCTACCGCTCTATTGAACGCTACATGTCTGCCACTATTTTCCTGATGCTTATACGTCACGGGGAAATCTGCTTCTTTCATCCACTCTGCTACAAGCTCTCTAGTATTATCAGCAGAGCCATCATCAATCACAATCCATTCAAAATCTCGGTATGTTTGAGACTTCAGACTATCGTACACTCGACCTATTGTATGAGCTCTATTATATGCAGGCGTAAATACAGTAAATTTAGGCTCCATAATTAATTTCCTTAAATTATTATCTATTCTCTTTTTGTTTGTTTCGCGCTGGAACACCCACTGCAATGTGGTTTGATGGCACATCTTTTATGACAACCGCATTTGCTCCAATATCAACATCATCGCCAACTACTACTTTCCCAAGTATTTTTGCACCAGCACCTACTGTTACCCTTGAGCCTAGAACTGGAGCATCTAACGGCGCATTATGCTGTCGATTACCAATTGTCACACCTTGACGCACGCTACAGTCATCTCCAATTACAGTATTACCATGTATTACAATTGAACCAAAATGCTCTATCACAAAACGGCGGCCAATTTGAGCTTTGGGCCCGATAAAAACACCAAAAAAAACCTCAGAGAATTTGGACAAAATAATGTGCGTAATTGCCCAAGGCCAACGTATAAGTTTAAATTGATATTTAAATCTAGCATGCCCAAATCGATATATTTGCAAAGCCCAGAAACCTTGTGCTAATAAGCCTTCGCGATACGCTTTTAAATCGTCAAAAAAAGTCATCATTATTTAATAACCTGACATTAGATTTTTATACTTTGTTGCTAACTCTAGCGCTATATTACTGTAGCTACGTTTCAATTTAATGTACTCTTTACCTCTTACAGGCCTCTCTGTTTTTACCACCTGATTGCTTAATAATGTAATCACAGAAACTGCAAAATCTTCTGCATTAAGAGGGACACATGTAGCAGCGCCACTTTCTTGAGCCACCAAAGCTTGGTCTGGACTATCATTCATCACCACTGGCAACCCCAAAGCCATATATTCAACTGCTTTAGTGGGGGAAGCCATATCTAACAGATACCCTCTTGGAAAGGGCGACAATCCAACCTCTGCTGATACTACATAACGCCAAGCTTCTGCCATAGGCAACCAGCCTGTCCAAAGGATATTTTCCACCAGCCCTAGTTTTTCTGCTTCTGCCTTAAGCCAAGAGCGATGCTCACTATCTTCAGTATCCCCTGCAAGCACCAGTAATATATTGGGTATTTGCAGTTTAATGATGACTAACATACCGAATAAAATATCGATTTGACGCACACGATCTAGAGTGCCTAAATACACCACCACCCGTTTGCCAATTAATGCAGGATTATCACTTGGCACAGGGGTTTGCTGTGCCGCTTCTAAATCTACCCCCATCGGCACTGGGGTCATTTTTGCTGGGGCTATACCACGCTTGGCGACCATCTCCAGCATATTTTGGCTTTGCACAAACACATGCTGAGCGCTAGGCATAATGACTTTATACACCAGCCACTCTCCTATTAAGCCCTGTATCATTGGAAACCAAAAGCGCATACCGCCTTTGATTCCGCGTTTTTTAGCCCGGTCTATTTGCCCTTCTGATTGCGGGTAGGATAACCAGTAAAAAAACGGTTTGCGGTGGATTTTACACATGACAATAGCGACTAACGCAGACACGGTCATGTCTCTTACCTGCACAGCATCATACTTAGCATAATCCGCTGTGATGAGCGTTTTTGCAGAATGCAAAAATTTAAAAATGTACTGTAACGCTCGGTTATTGGGTACCTGGCACACAATCGCCTTACCTGCTGGCCAATCGGGCGCCTCTTGTACTTTTATATCTTGCTCTGTCACTAAATCACAGGTAATGCCAAATCTGGGCAGATATTTGCCAAATAATGTAGTGAGATCTGCCCTGAACGTAGGCCACTGCTCTGCGGTTAAATAAAGAATATGCATTTAAACTGACTGATTAAGGTTTTGTACACTTTGATTATGTTCACGGGTGATAAATGCAGCATAGCCCAGCATAAACGCAATGATAATTTCATGCACAATCAGGTTCACTTGCGAATCTGCATACATGATAAAAATTACGGTAAAAGCAATACCCACTTGCAATGCCAGGCAATCTGCCTTTATTTTTAAATTTTGCGTGGTATTAATAATTTTGCTCATCTCGCGCCACGCCAGTGCATAGATACTGAGATATAACGCCAAACCTGCAATACCTAAATCCCACAAAATACTCGAGGCTGTTGTAGTGGCAATGCCAAATTTATAATACATTTGTGCAATATGACCTTCCAATCCATAAGAACTCCCCAAGCCATGCCCGAACAGGATGCTGACAGGGTCTATCCAATCATGGGCACTCCACCAAAAAGTAAGCGCAGTGCCACGATTTAAAAGCTGGTTGCCATAACCAACATCATTGCCAAAGCTATATGCAAATGAGCCCATAAGCCCATCTATAATGTTCATCTTAAGCATTATTTCAAAATACACATATGCCAACGCAATAGTAGCCAATAAAATGCCAATAAAAATTGGTAAATAAGTACCAGGGTTTTTAATCATATCTTTGCGTAGCAATACCAAGGCTAATACAGGCAACAGTACCACCACCACTTTTGTTTCACCTAGTGCCAATGGCATCAATAACACCACGCTTAACCATAGCAGCGTTGAGCTCTCAATGAGCCCTTGCCTCCGCCTAGAAAATACAAAGGCAAAAGCAGTGAGTATCAAAATAACCATCACACCATTTGGGCTACCGCCTTCCATGTTAATCCCCAAGGTGCCTGCCACGATATCAGTCGTTTGGCCACCGCCCAAATCAATCCCGCCCCTTTTGGGCACGAGTATTAAGCGCTCATATAAAGCAAAGGGGAGCTGCAGGAGTGCAATACCCAATAACAGCTTTAGCCAGCCATCAAAATCTTTTCTTTCTAATGGCATTGACGCTAGTGCGAGCATCAGACCGAATGCCTGAAAGTAGCGTTTAAAACCACCAATCAGCTCACTTTTTGAATGCAATTGCAGTAAAGTTGAAAATACTGCAAACAACATAAAGGCAAGCGCTACCCATATAAACAAGGGCACAGATTTTTTTTGATTAGGGTTTAGATTGATCAGATTGAAAATGCCAGGCACCAATAACAGCATGCCCATCAAAGAGACTACCCATTGCATTCTGGATAGGCCGCTACCTAATAAGTTAAATAATGTAGGTGCCGCAAGCCCAATAATAAGCACCATCCAGATGACTTTTTTTGGCACACCTAACAAAAACACACCTACGACTAAACCAACGGCTAGACCGATTAGAATTGGATTAGCCGTCAGAGAAATTAAACCAAAGACGAGTGCTAAGAATGTTGCAAACAACAAAAATAGGATTTTGAACCAGAGCTTATTCGCAACGCCGTTAAACATCATGATTGCGCGACCTTGTTGATCTCATTTAGGAATACAGGCTCTAGCTTACTCCATAAATGTTGCGTTCCTGCGTCAAGTGCACGCGCACGCATGGGCTGAATTTTATCTTGATGATCTAATAGCTGCTTAATTGCATACGCAAAGGCATGCGCATCGTAATCAAAAATAAGGCCATTCTCCCAATTTTTAATATAGCGCGTATGTGTACGGATATTGCTGGCCAACACTGGCAAGCCCGCTACTAAATATTCGAACAGTTTGGTAGGCGGATTAAACCGCCACCATGGACGATCTTCCCACAGGCAAATCCCAACGTCCGCAGATTTCAATAGTTCTGGGATTTTTTCGCCATTCACACGCGGCAGTATTTTGACGTAGCTGGCTACGCCTAATGCATTGACCTTATTTTGGCAAAATACCATCTGTTCTTGATTAGCCCCCACTAGCGTGAGCCGCACATGCTTGCACCCCATGCTAACAGCCTGAGCTAGCCCTTCGATCATCACATCTCTACCCCTCGGCCCGCTGATAGTACCCACATAAACCAGCTCAAGTGGGTGATTGGCATCATAAACTGATGTGTGTTTTAACAAGAATGTATCTGCCACGCCCATGTAAATCATCTTTAATTTAGCTGGGTCTATTCCATTTTTTAGTAAATCATCCAGATGCTCTTCTCCTATGGGCATCACTAAATTTGCTTTTTTGGCACCCGCAAAAACCAATTTCTGCATGATTCTGGCAATCCAATTTATAACAGGATTGTTCTCAACACTTTCTTGTATCATATTGGTAGGATGCTCATTCCAATATAAGCAGATGGGTGTTTTGATGCCCATTAATGCGATAGGGGCTGCACTGGAATGCAGGAGCACAGCTACTTCCGCTTTATGCTGACGTATGTAACTTGCGCATTTAAATAAATAGCTTAGCCAGCCTAACTTGCCTTTACCGCGACCAAGACTCACAAAATGCGCGGGCACATTTAACTCTTCTTGAAGATGCTCGTCCTGACTCAATATGGTTAACGCATAGTTTTCAGCCAAAGCCTTTAGACGATAGGAAAAATCCAGAAAGCCTGGCTGATTGCTATCTAAACTTAAGACAACAATGCAATGCTTTTTAAGACGATGATTAATCGCACCTAAAAACTCTGGTTTTAACTTACTCCATAAATATTGCTTACCATTCTCTGTTGCATTTAGTTTAAGGGTTTGAATTTGTGCTTTATTTTGACTGATTTGAATGATTGCCTGTGCAAATGCGCTCGAACGATAGTCAAAAATCAATCCATTTTCCCAGTTTTTAATGTAACGCGTATGGGTGCAAATATCGCTTGCTAGAACAGGCAGACCTGCTGCCAGATACTCAAACAATTTGGTTGGGGGGTTGATACGATACCAAGGTTTATCTGCCCAAATTGCCACACCTATGTCGGCTTTGGCGATGAGTTTAGGAATCTCCGACCCTTGCACACGCTTTATTACTGTTAAATGATTAACGATTTCTAGCGCTAATGCTCTTTTCTGACAGTACTCTACATCTTCATCCTGTGCACCGACAAGCGTTAAATGTACGTCATGACAACCTGCCTTTACCGCTTCTGCTAGGCCTTCCAGCATGACATCACGGCCACGCTCTCGCGATATAGTCCCCACAAAAATAAGCTGAATTGTTTTATTGTCTTTTAGCGGTGTCAGTTGTGTTTCTTGATTCACAAATGAATCATCTACACCCAAGAATATCTTTTTAACTTTTTCTGGATTGGCTCCGCGCGCTATTAAATCATTTTTATGCTCCACCCCGACTGGCATGACAATATCTGCATGCCGCGCACCCAAAAACATCAGACGGTGAAGCGACCATGTCACCATTTTTTTGATAGGTGAAAAGCCGGAGGGCATATGCATTAAGTTAGTGGGATGCTCATTCCAGTAGAGGAACATAGGCGCTTTAAACGCAAATAAACTCAATGGGGATGTACTAGAGTGCATTAAAAAAATAATGTCAGCATTATTTTTATGTAAATATTTAGCGCAGTTAAATAAGTATTTTAACCAGCCAGATTTACCGCCCAACCTGGGGAAAGCAACGTACTCAAGATTCGGCAACAACAGTTCAGGTTGCTTAATTTCCCCATGACTTACTACTATTAACTCGTAGACTTCTGCAAGGGCTTTGATTCTATAAGAGTAGACTAAATAGCCAGGCTGGCTGTCTGAAAAAGACGTGATGACGATACACTTTTGACGTGTGCTCATGGGCCTATTTTGCGATTGTTGATTATCAGACATGGCTAAGCTTTTACTAATGCTGATTTGACCAAGTCTATTTCAGCACGCGTAATTGAATTGAGCTTCCACAAAGCGATGCCATAAACCACCATAATGCTGATAAAGGATAGCGTGGAAATAGAAAAATTACTTAAATGAGCGCTAAATTTCAGCACACCTAAATATGTCACCAAAAATGCAAGCAATCCAGAAAGCAAGACTCCTCTGAGCATTCTCCAAGAGGGTTGGTAGTTGTAATTCAGCTGCTTTATTTTATGAATGATATAAAGATTCATGACCATAGAAAACACTGTGGAACCGACCAGCAACCATTTTGGATAAAAGGGTACGGTTATGAGCATGAGCGTCATCATCACTGATAGAGCACATGTGCTGGCATAAACAAGAAACTCGCTTTTCTCTATACTATTCAAGATCAGTTGTAGCAATACGACATGACTACCAATAGTCAGCTGCACCATCACTAGCACCAGTATCCATGACAACCCCTGAAACTTACCATCAGTGATTAACGACACTGTGGCATCGCCACAGACTGCTATCCATGCAATTGCAGGCACCATTAAAATAAGATTTGATTTATAAAGTAACTGGCAACGGTAACTTAAACTTTCAAAATTCCGATTTTGAATATAGCTTGCAACTATTACTGGCTCAATTAAGTTATAAAAAAAATGTAAGGGAATGTATTGTCTGATTCTTTCTGCAATACTCACAAAAAAACCATATGCCGCCACATACTCAGCACTTAAGAAAAATGCAGCTACCATTTTGATGAAATAAGGTTGTGGCGGAGCGGCTAATAATAAATAACCATAATTATTTCTTGCCGTTTGAATAATCACTTGCCAATCTGGCCAGCTAGCTTGTGTATGCGCTGAATTTTTAATGGTGTTCTGATTATTATTTTCTAAAGAATTCAAATGCATTAAAAGCACTACAATAAAAACAATAACGCCAAAAAACTCTGGTACTGCCATAATCCATAAAGACTCATCTAAGCTAATGTAATGATCCCCAACCAATGCGATGAAGATTGTAGCCAAACGCCCAGCCCATTGAACGATTAAAATTTTAGTAAGTGTTTTTTGAAGTACCAGCGCTTGAAAAACTGAAGAAAAATGTTGGAATAATGTCTCTGCCACTATAAAACACAACAGCGCCTTAGGGAAAAAAGGAATTTGTATATCTTTAAATATACTTAAAAAGCTAGACCAAAAAACACCAAGTAACGAAACAATCACTAGGGTGACCGCAAATCGAACAAAAGCTGTTTTCCATATGAGATTCGCTAAATCTTTAACACTACGCTCAAGCCTTGCTTCTGGAATATACCGAGACAAGGTGCGCTCCATGCCTAAGCTAGCCAATATTCCAATAAATGAGATTAATCCGGATAGTGCGGTAAACGCAGCGTACCCTTGAATATCCATGTAGCGTACTAGTAAAACAACCGTGGCAAAACCTGCCAGACCAGCAGCCCCCCTACCCAGCAAATAATGCCATGCGCCCGAACGTACGCTATCTTTTGAATAAGGCGAATTGCCCATATTTAATTACCCGAAATAATATCGTGCCTGATTACATTTAATCTTCTTTAGGATCACCGATCAAATTGGGTCTCTCTGTTGATGCCATTGCCTCTAGTAGGTCTACTGCGAATTGTGCCTGTAATTGATAAGCATCCTGCACGGCTGTATTATCTGTAGAAGGTACAATACTAGAAACGCGCATTAATAAGCCGTCTGGGACAGTGCCAGTTAAACCATATTTTAATTTTGTCATTTTGGTTTCCCAGCCTGGGTATGTAATTTTATTCCCGACTCTTAACCAATATGTAATGGGCTCCACACGACCGATTTTATTGGCTAAGACACGAGTCACATGAATGTCCCCAAACGAGGACTTTAAGGTATCCCGCGCAACTTTCTCGATAATAAACCCTTGCCCTCCATAACATCCTTCTGGCAAATGCAGACCGACACTGTCACTTTGGTCTTTTCCATAGGCGATTGATAACATCACCATATCGCCTTTTGCGCTTGTGTAGGTACGTGATAATGTCTGTGCGTAAACCTTATCTACTGCTTCTTTTAACTCTGGATTGACCAATTGGGCAGATAATTCTGCCTCTTTCCACTGGTTAAATTGCTTGGGAATCAAGCTCTCTAAATTAATGGCACTTTTATCCGCAACCATCATGTGTTCTGGCCTAAGTGCCATCCCAGTCAATGATGCCGCAACCATCAATAACAATGCTATATATGCTTTATATCGCACTGAGTTTATCCCTTTGTTTAACAAAATACTGTATGAACGAATCCACACTCATAATAAACATGAGTGCAATCACAAACAGAAACATACCAGCGAACCCATGTACGAAGCCTTGCCCGACTTCATCACCAAAATAGTAAGTAATGAGGGTAAGTGCAACTACCCTTATTACGTTTGAGGTAAATGAAATTGGGATAATCAAAATTGCTAAGGTAATGTTTCTTAACGCTGAATCATGTTTAACTAAATTTAAATACAACAAACCTAAAGCCTCTAAAGAGATTAGCGTATGCATTCCTGCACAGGCATCTGCAACTAGCAATTGATACTGTCCGATTTGCAGAACTACCCCAGAGCGCGCAATTGGGTAGCCAAACCAATAGAGTACAGCTTCTGTCACATGGGATACTGCCATTTTCATCGGCATAGTGATTGCGTCTAAAGGCAGTGGCAGCATGAAAATAATAAAGAACAGGGGAAACCACATCGCTTTAAGTCCAGACTTGCCCCGCATTAACAATAGCACCCCTGCCAGCACGGGTATCTGAGACCCGATATCCAACATATAGATGTCCTGTGAACGACCTAAGATATAACAAAGCAAGCCAAATACTAAAAAAATCCACCCGAAGACAGAGTGACTATTTGAAGTTTCAGAAGTTAAGCTTTCACGTTTAAGCCAAACCAAATACGCCACAACCATTAACACAATAGGACCATGCGCCTGATCAGTTTGACGCCAAAGATCATTACTAATTGCAATATAAGTAGGAACATAGAGCGCTAATAGCCCTAAGATGATAGGTATCCAACCCAGCAATTGCTTGGAAGGTTTTAATTCCGTCCATAACGTAATCTGCTTGAACACCTACAACTCCTGATAAACGCTACCAACAACCTTGGTACCAGTCATACTAAGTTGCTGATTTAATAATATTAAATCATTCGCTTTGGTGTAATCTTTACGCGCTACTATCACGACTCCCTTAGCTTTAGCGGCTACGGTTAAATAATCAGACCCTAAAACAGACGGTGCGCTTTGAATAATGATAACGTCGTAAACTACTTCAAGGTCATGTAACAACTCGACAAATGCTGACTTACTTAATAGTTCTTGAGGATTAGGGACTTCCGTCCCAGCAGTCAATACAGATAAGTTAGGCAATGCTTCAAACCTAGAAAGCTGGTAATTACCCTGCCTATTGGCCAAAATATTTGCCAGACCTACTCTAGTCTCAATATTAAATAGTTTTTGTTGGCTTGGTTGTCTTAGGTTTGCGTCAATCAATAAAGTTTTTTTGTTTAATTGCGAAAACACAATTGCCAAATTTGCAGACAATACATCAGCAGAGTCTTCTGTATCAGTAGAAATTATAGCCAGCGTTTTATTGCCTTGGTCAAACCAGCGCAACAATAACTGACCTCTTAAACTCCTTAAATGCTCTACTTCATCGCTGAATGGCTTATGTGCTGCGACTAATGCCTGACTCAATTGGCTACCATCATGAAAATATGAATAGTCATATTGTTCTGACAATATTTTTTTTAAATCACTATCTTTTAATAAACCTAGCTGCTTTGCTGCCTCACCAAATAAAATGTTCTTATTTTTTTGTAGCTCAAGAATACGGTCAACGTCTTCTTGCTTAAGCTTTGAACGAGCAACTAATGCCTCCCCCATTCTAAGGTCTTGAGCTCTTAACGCATCGCCCTGCTCATTGATTTGTTCGATTGAATTCATATGTTAATTTTCAGACTATTTGGTTTTAAAAGCGGCATTGTTAAAACGAGACTTAGAACCAAAAACTTGCTTAATTTTTTCTAACCATTTTTTGGCGTTCGCTTGCTTTCCTGATACTTTAGAAAATTCTGCTAAGACTGGAATATTGATCAACTTAAATAAATCTTCTGAAGAACGCACGCGCCTGTCTAACAATTCTGCTGCGATTGCAAAAACTGTTGCTAACAACGCACCTAAGAAAATCGAAAGCAAAACATTCAGCGTACGTTTTGGGCTGGAGTGCTCCAATGGCGCCGTAGCAGGATTTAAAATTGAAATATCCGTTTGACCAGACTGACTTTCCATATTCGTCTGACCAAATCTTAGCAAGGCATTATCATAAATGCGCTGTGCACTATCGGCCTCTCTCACCAAAACAGCCATTTCATCTTGCTCGCTCTTCAGTTTCAGTACTCTTTGCTTTTGAGCTTCAAGTGCCGCCCTGATTTCGCCTTCACGTAGCTGAGAGACTTTTGCGGACTGCCCTACACCGCCGCTAGTTTTGGCTATTTCTGTCTGTATAGACTTGCGGATATTCTCCACATCATCTTGTGCTGCCTGATACTGAGGGTGATTTACGCCGAGCCGTTGTGAAACATCGGACAGCCTGCTTTCAGCCTGCACTAATTGAGATTTTAACCCTTGAATGAGTGAGTTAGATAATATTTCTGGAGAGTCTGATAAAGAGCCCTTATTTAACTGCGTGCGCCTTGAATTGCTATCATATGTTTGTGCTTGAGCCACAACCAGTTGACTAGAAAGCTCGCTAAGCCTCGCCATCTCCACATCTAAACGACCATCAGCCGATGCAATACTATGCTCTTTTTGAAAAGCTGAGAGCTTAGCCTGTGATTTCTCAACATTCGCTCTCAACTCTTTTACTTGATTATCAAAAAAGACTGCGGCCTGTTTGGAAGGGTCTACTTTCATTTGCAAACTTGTATCAATATAAGCCTGCGCAAACGCATTTGCCATTGTTGCAGCAAATTCTGGATCTGCCGCAGTATATCCAATCTCGATTAAACTCGTCTCGCGCGAAGGCTTTACCTCTAAATTCTGCATAAATTGATTGGCATACCAAAGTTTGATGTCACCTCTGCCTTTGGTCGCTTTTTCAAACCTTTCTACAGCAGTTGGGTTTTTATCGATTTTAAGTTTATCAACCACCTTCAATGCAACATTTTGACTTTGAATGATTCCAGTCTGCGTTGCAATATATCCAGGCATCAATGCTGCTGGAAGCATAAATCCTGTAATTGGATCTGCCCCTTTTGCATTAATCACAAGTGAAGTGCTTGCTTTATAAGAGTTTGGCAACATAAAACTAATCACTGTAGTCACCAACACCGTGACTATCAGCACCCAAATCGCTATCAACTTGCGCGCATTTAATATTGCCAATAATTGAGAAAAACTCATTTTTATTTTCTATCCAATTAAATTAAAACAAGCTTTCGCCTATATAGATAATGTCATCTGGCTGCAATAAATCACCTGCCTTCGCATCAATCTCTTTGAGCTTGCCATCAATAGTTCTTTTAATCTCGATCCCGCGCTCAGTGCCTCTCGCTGTTAAGCCGCCGCCAATCGACAACGCTTGTGCCACGGTCATGTTACGTTCCAGCCTGAACGAGCCAGGGCGCTGCACTTCGCCATAGATATAAAATACAGGTACTCTTGGTACGTAAATCGAATCACCACTAGCTAACTCAAAATTTGCTGAAGTATCGCCGTTACGAAATAATGCATCTACATCAATCTCACGCTTTTCTGCTTTGCCATTGCGATTTGTCATCACAATAATTTTGTCTGAGCCACTGGGTGCTACGCCCCCAGCTTGAGATAAGAAATCCAGCACTGTACGTACCCCATTGGTCACAGAGTACTTACCTGGTCGGTTAACCTGACCAAGCACAGAAACCTCTCGTGCATTAATGTAAATAATGTCATCTGCAACAATCTGCGGGTTATTGGCAGACCCAGCATTCGTCAATAGTTCTCTTAAGTCATAATTCTTTTTGATCGTTTTGCCATCCTGAGTGCGAATCAGCGTCACAATATCGGAACCATTGGGATTTGCTCCACCTGCAAGTGCCAGCACTTCAGAAAGTTTACTTGGCTTATCTAAAGTATATTTACCTGGCTTGTACACATCGCCCAACACTGATACAGGCTGACTTTGAAATTGCATCACCACTAGATTGACTTGCGCTTTTTTGACAAACCCGCCTTTTTCCAGCATCTCCGCCAATTTAGCTTCTGATGATTTTGGACTGAGACCACCCAATGCCACCTCACCCAACAATGGGAACGTGATGGTACCTGCTGCTGACAATCTTGCTTCTGTTAGCAAATCAGGGCTGCCATAGACGCTAATCCTGACCACATCTCCTGAGCCCAACAGATAATCTCGACTTTCAGGCTCAGCTACACTCTTAGAAACGGTGTTTTTAGTTGTAGCCGCATTTTTTGTGGCTGTACTATCGGCAGTACTAAACGGACTAAAACACAACATTGCCAACAACAATAATAACTTCAAAATACGCATGTAATTCCTTCAATAATGACCTTTTCCTTCGTCTTACATCCCTGACAGGCCTTTATCAATTGCAGATTGCTCTGCTTTATTTTCAGCTTCTACATTACCCTTGGTTGAAGCCGCTTTTTCTGAGTGCTGTTCAACTGTTTTTGTTTCAGGTTTAGTTGCAGTAGCGTCTTTCATACTCGCAAATTCGCCCATATACTCAACCTTGGCCTTGCTACGCAATGCTTCCAATTCTTTTTTGACCAACTCAGCCTTACCTGTATTTAAGAAGTATTGCTCAATGACAGGCTTAGCCTTGTCTTTAGGAACAGGCTGATCTTGAGAGGCTGCCAAGTTAACGATATTAAGAGTTTTGCCCGTATTTAGTGCGATAAATTGGCCATCACTCAGTGGCTGTAGCATTTTCAATAAACCACCTGGTAACTGCTCTGCAGGTTTTACATTGGTGTTGGCATTAAAAACGAATTTATTTTCTTTTAGCCACACTGCTATCTCAGTAATGTTTTTTAAATCTTTAATACCCGCTTCAATGGTTGCATATTTATCTGGGTTCGCGTCGACTATAAGCTCTTGTAATCTAAAAATACGACGCTTTTCAAAAAGCTCTGGGTGTTCAGTATAAAATTTATCGATCTGAGCATCAGTGGGCTTGCTTGTTTTTGACGAGACTTGCTCCAAATAGGCCTTCGCTAGAATTTCAGCTTTTGATGCTTCAAGTATTTGCAAAATTCTAGGATCCCTATCTAACTTAACTTCCTTTGCTTTTTGTAACAACAATTGCTGATCTACCAGTTTAGAAACGATTTTCTTGGAAACTTCTTTACTTTGCTCTGGCGTTATATTGCCAGCCCTTCCTAACTGTAGATTAACTTGATGAACAGAAATCTCATCTCCGTTAACTTTAGCGACCACTTGGCTTGCAGAGCTTTTTGTCTCTACACCACCGTCTTCTTTATCACCACAAGCTACAAGCAATAAACTGGACAACATGACGGACAATATTAATTTAGGATTAAAGATCATTTTTTTCTCGCATTGGTTACAGAGCCTTGTAACTATAAGAAAGAAATGTGACTTTTCTGTGTCAAAAATAAGTAATATTTATGATGAGATTTAAAGAGAGGTGTGAAGAATCACTAAGAAATACAACGTACAACTACATTATGTATTTAAATTATGACAAGCTGTTGATGGACTATAGTCCGAATGGGCTATCATCCTATCGACAACTAAAAATTATATTGCGCCAAAAAGTTAATCGAGTTGAATTGATAATCGTTTGTGCTAATGTTCGCATCACGCTTACCACCCTGATATTCCAGCTGAATCATAGATTTATTGGTTGGTAAGTAGGTCAAACCTAAGTTTAACCCTATAGACTTATCATTGTTATCAATCCCTGCGTCACCTTGATAGTCACGTTTATCGAAAGTAAACCCACTTTTAAACCCCACTTTACTGGTGATACTCCAATTTAAACTTGCTCCTATGCCTCTATTTTTCACACTCAATGTTTGCAAACTATCCACTTGAGAGATTTCATCATAGGCAGTTAAACCAACATTTGTTTTAGAGCTAAGTGTATAGGCCAGATCCCAGCGCTGATTTACGCCCGTAAAGTCGCGACTCTTAATTGTAAAAGATTGGATGTAAGGAAGAGGAAGGCCTGATGCAATTGCTTTTGTTTGCACATTTGTTTCAAAATCCACAAATGAAATGCGCGAGCTAAGTCTTACTTTATGGGTGGGAAGCCAAGCCAGATTAACACCATATTGTTTATTTTTGGCTTTGCTTCCATACACCTCAGACAAAGGATAAGTTCCAAAAACAGTTCCAAATATACCGCTTCCTAAATTCACTTCTACATCAGTATTAGCCCGATTAGGATACTGTGAATCTGCCACTCTAAAAAATAAACCTGCTTGTGTTCCTAGAGGATTATTATAATTAACACCAACTTCATACGCTTCATCTTCTCGATCAAGACTCTTCTGACTGACACGTTCGTTCTCTAAATCACTCAAGTCAGCAGTCCCATACACTGTCCAGCTAGGCATAAAACTCCAATTAATACTGGCCCGCTCCTTGGTGTATTTTTTTAAATTTCTAGCAGTATCTTTAGTATCACTAAAACTTGAAATTGACTCGCTTTCACTCGCGCTGATTACACCGTACAAATCGCTTCCTACGCGCCAATTCCAAGCCAAACTCATTGACTTTCCAGTGTTATCCAGAGAACTGTATCGATCAAATTTGTTTTCACTTAAGTTCACAGATGCCGATAATAATTGCCTGCTTAACCTTAGATTAGCGGATAAGCCAGCCCCAAGGGTTTTTTGTACGTCAGAGCGATTTGTGATGCCGTTCGCTTTTGCTTCGGCTTCGGACGCATATCTAAATAAATTATCATCATAAGTGACGTTGGTATAAACATACGGCTTTAAATCCAGCATGCCTTCCGCCATTGCGGAGGAAGACATGAGCATTAAACAAGTGAGCACTTGTCGCTTTAAAACAGAATTAGCCATTACCAGTAATTCCAGCTACCTGTGCTGAGCACCCAAATTCCCAATAAGCCATTGGTCACGGCATGTGCAAAAATGGGGATCCATAAATTTTTATAGTTTTTATAAAGCTCACCATAAATCAAGCCAGCAAAAAAACCTGCTAACCACAAATGATGCTCTGCCGCAAACAAGCATGCGCTACCTAAGTAGGCATAGCCAGAGATTCTTTCTGGAGACAAGCTCAGAAAATCGGGACGATCAAACCAGCGCATGATGAATGAGCGCCAAAACAACTCCTCCATGATCGGCACCACCATAGCTGCACCCATTAAACGAATAGACGACCAAATCAGCGTAGAGAGTTGTCCAGCATTTTCATTGGGATTAAAGCCAAGCGCATCACTACCGCCTAACCAAGTAGGGTAAGGAAATATCCAGATAATAAAGACAATACAGCCCGCTACAGCTGCATAAACAAAATCTACTGCCGCAGGCTTGATTTTAAGCTCTATGTAATCCCGCCAAAAATAGATCAGCAGCCCAATTACCACTGCGACTCTTAATAGATAGGCAAACCTGCGATCCAGATGCATCCACTCCAATGCTGACACGAGCGGGTCGTTGAGTGCCAAAAATAAAATATAAGCAGCAAAAGGTAAAAGCCTGCTATAGACGATGCGTGAATTGTTCATGTTGTACTTTCAAGCCGAACATGCATGTTACGCATTAATTATGACGGTTTTATTTCTTCGAAACGACAAATGACTAGATAGCGGACTATAAACGCAATCTAGCCATTTGCTGTACTTGGTTTTAAGGTCCTACATTACGTGATGTAATATGTGCTTCATCCAGTTTATCAAGCTTGGATTGCAAAATATTTTCCAACTCTACACGCTTAAGTTGCAAAAACTGCTCTTTACGCATCACTTCTTCATAACGGCTGGGACTATCGTAAATCTGAATCAAGTCTTTGCCATACCCGTACAATTTATCGTTTTTTTCTTCACAGCTCGTTAAAGACTTTGTGGTATTGGCGAGATTGCTAGACAAGGTTTTGCGTTGCCCGTCATTAAATTTCAAATCAGCTTGGGCTTGCTTATATTGGCTTTGCAACTCTGCTAGATTTTTTTGCGTGGTGTCTAGCTCCGCCTGTGTTTTGGTGAGCTTTTCGTCCAATGCGGTTTTTTCATCATTGGTTTTTTTAAGCTCTGCCGTCAAGCTTCTCACCTTAGATTCAGACTTTGCAAGTTTTTTATCTAATACTTGCATCGCCTCATCTTGCGCTTTTAGCTTGCCTTCAAGCTCTTTTTTCTGTGTATCAAACTGTGCTTGCATAGCAGCTTTTTCAGCTTCCATGTCTTGCTTCATTTTTTGTATCATCATCTGCGCGCGCTTTGCAGATTTATCTTTTTTGTCTGCGGCGAAAGCGGTTTGCGTAAATCCTAAACTCGCAAATATCAGTGCTAACGTCATGATATAAGCGACTAAACTTGATGCTGATTTATGAATCTTCATGAAACTTCCCAACTAGAATTTAGTATTCAAATCAAGCATTAACACATCGATAGAGAGCGGATCCAAACTGCCTCTAGGTGCAATTTCTTCCGCACTAAACCACCGTGCCGTAATCCAAGCATTTTTATCCAGCCCATAACTGCCGCCTAACACCCACCCTTTTGCATTTGTGCCTCCAAGATAAAAGTCAGAGTCAGTAAATCCATCTAATATGGAGTCTGCACCCAAATATTTATAAGCTACATAAGCCTGCCAATCTTTACCTTTTTTCATATTTGGCATACCTACCGCTAATTTTAACTGATAGGCATCCACATCCTCTTTAGGCAACAGTGCGCTTATCAAGCCTGTTCTCTCAGCAATCTCACTCTTATCGTACCCAATGTTTCTCACGTAATCACCTGTGAGTATCACATGCACTGGATCAAATGAGGCAACATCGACCTCGCCTGTTAAATTAAGCTCTCTAAATTGTGAAGCTAATGCATATACTGGCGTACCTGAGCCACTATTGATATCAAACAAAGAGTTGCCTTTGGTATGATATGCAGGCGCAGTCGCATCATAAGGCCCTGGATTGAAGACAGCACCATTTTGCTGCCCCTCAATGTTATCAAACTCATAAAGCGCAACACCAAGCTTTACCGTAGATTTGTTTGGAGCAACCCATTTGACACCTGCTTGCCCGCCATATAACCATTTACTTTGCGTTTTGTTGATTGCTGACTTTTCAATTTCATCAATTGGGAAGGCTCCCACTGTAACAAAACTAGATAGGTTTTCATAAATCCCAGAAGTGAAGCTTGCCGCAATTCCATCAAATGCCAAATCGGGATCCCATACCAAATCAGTAGAAAACCACGGATTTTCAAAACGTCCGCCCGTGATACTTAGCCAAGGCTTAATCTGTGCAGTGACATATGCTCTGTCTAGGCCAATGGTATATTTAGCACTTGCGGTCTCTTGTGTTTGATTGGGCGAGACTGGATCTGTTAAGTCACCTGTGGTGATTCTGATACCAGCTTTCATCCAATCGTTCACCTCAGCCTTAACACCTAGACGGGCACGCACTCTGGCACGATCGCGATCCTCTGTAGTATTTTTGGTGTCAGTTTGATTGTTTGCATTAAAGTTCAATGCAACTGGATTACCGTCACCGAATCGGTCGCCTTGGTAGCGCAAACGTAAGTCACCTTCCCAATGCAAGCGATCTATCCAATCAGGTATGCCTAAACGCTCCTCCGCTTTATAATGCAACTTACTCATCACCTTCATTTCAATCTCTTCGCGCATTTCATTCTTGATATGTTCAGGCACATACTGCACGCGTACCATTTTTTCGCTCACTGTAGCATCGACTGCATCTTTGGTTTGTGCTGTTACAGTTGCATCTAATTGTTTAGCTTTTTCTGCATCTTTTTCCGCCTGCTTAAGCAGCGCTTCAGCTTTATCTTTACTGAGCACACCCTCTTGCACTAATAGCTTTACTAGGTTAACGGTAGTTGCTCTTAATTGTTCCAGCGACTCTCGCTCCCCTGCATTCGCATTGGCTAGCATCGTAGTAGACAGGCAAAGTGATAGGAGCGCTGTCGATAACAATTTTGCAGATGGGCTTGCGCTCACAGCATCGCCGTCTTTCGTTGTTTGTATAAACTTTCTCATCTATCTTCTCTTTCCATATTCTAAATATTTCTAACTCGCGTTTTAATTCCAACAATACTATTAACTTATTGAACGTGCTGTCACCTTTAACTTTACAGGCTGTGGCATATCGCCTGGTGGCGGTTCAGCCAACGCAGGCATGCTATCCAGCGCCTTGTTCACTAATACATCGATTTCACTTTTACCACTTGACCCCACCAACTCGTGACGCAGGATCTTGCCATTCGCACCAACCCAAATATTGACTATCACTTTGTAAGCACCATTTGCTAGCGTCGGATCTTTTGCCATCGCATCTTCGATTTGGTCTTTGATTAGTCCGGTATACCAAGCAAACTGCTGCTTATTAGGTCCTCCGCCAATAGTATTTACATCCCCACCCTTATAATCATTGGTTACTGCACCTGCGGCAAATGGACTAGGACCATCGCCAGCAGCACCTTCCATCTTTAAATTTTCTGCTGGTGGTGTTTCCGCGGGCTTAGGCTGCTCCACCTTAATTTCTTTGGGTTGTTCTTTAGGCTGCTCTTTGGGCGGCTCTTTAGGTGGCGGCGGAGGTGGCGGGGGCGGCGTATCTGGCAACAACTTAATTGTTGTGATCTGCTTTTTCTGTGGTGAACTACCCGTCATTAACTTTTTAATGCCATAGCCAACCAAAGCTAGCACCAACAACACAACCAGCGCAATTAAGCCTCGCTTTAACCAAACTTTAGCGACACTCTCTTGTTCTCCATCGATTAGCGGATCAAACGTGGGCTGCATGCTATGTTCCTATGCGACCCGTTACTAATCCGACATTTTCGATCTGTAACTTATTCACTAAATCAATCACACTAATGACCCCAGCATAAGGTGCACTAGCGTCCCCTTTAATCATCACGTTAAACTTGGGGTCTGCTGCCTTTGCTGCATTCAATTGGCTTTCCAGCTCAGCCATACTGACACCTGCACCGTTGATGGTCACTCCTCCACCTTGTTGTACTTGCACAATTTTTACATCGTGTTTTTCTGTGCTCGGTTTATTCGAGGGCTTAGGCAGGTTCATGGTAAGACCTTGCACACCAGCTGTGGTCATCAGGATAAAAATCACCAACAATACATAAGCCAAATCTAACATTGGCGTGATGTTAATGGTGTCATAAGGTTGTGCATCATTTTGTACCTGCATACTATTCCACTACCTTTTTAGTGACCAAACCCACTTCTGTAATGTCCAGTTTCTTGCAAATTTCCAGCACTTCGGAAACCTTGTCGTAATGTGCCGCAGCATCTCCTTTTAGCACTACTGGCAGTTCAGGATTGCCGCTTTTATATTCCGCCAAGCGACTTTGTAGTGTCGCCATATCTACTGGATACGCATCTAAATACACAGAACCATCGCCTGTAATCGTAATGGCACGCATCTGTGGCTTTGCTAAAGTAGCAGTGTTGAGCGTATGCGGAATCTCCACTTTTACACCCTGCACAGAAGCAGTCGTCATGATGATAAAAATCACCAGTAGCACGTATGCCAAATCCAGCATCGGCGTGATATTAATCTCGTCGTATAACTGGTTCTCTTCTTTGACGCCCTCTGACATTGCCTAACCTTTACTCTTTGCCAAACAATTCAGCTGTACGTGTCACGAACTCATCCACAAAAATCTGCATTGCAATGGTGATATTTTTGATACGGCTGGCAAGATAGTTATAACCAAACAATGCTGGAATCGCCACGCCTAAACCTGCCACTGTTGCCAGCAATGCTGCCGCAATACCAGGCGCAATCGCATTCACGTTCACATCGCCAGCGGCCGCAATTGCCGCAAACGTAATCATCACACCGACCACTGTGCCGAGCAGACCCAAAAATGGACCGCCAGAAATCGCAATGGTTAACAACACCATACCCGCATTTTGACGTTGTGTTTCACGCACCAGATCAGCATCAATCGCTGCTTTAATCGCGTCCATCGAGGCACCACTCAGTGATAGCTCACCATTATTTTCACGTTTTTTAATCTCTCGCAAACCAGCCTGATACAAACCATATAAATTAGAGTTAGGGTAGTTACCCCCTTTGTCTAACTCTAGCAACTCTTTACCTGCGGCCTTTTGGAATCGCGCCAAGAATTTTTTGTTGTCTTTGTCGGTTTTAGAGACGAGTATCGCTTTTGTCCACATCACCCACGCGCTGATGGCAAACATCACAGCCAAAATTGCAATCACCACTTTGGCATCTATAGTCAAACTGTTAATGAGAATGCCAATATAGTTAGGCTCACCTTCCTCCTCGCCTTCCCCGTCACCCTCACCTGCTACAATCGTCAACAATATGCTATCCACACCTTGGCTCGTTGCAGCCAATTTAATTAAAGCAGGGCTTTTTGCTACGCTAGCTATTTCCAGCTCATCCATTTCACCAGTAAACGTGTTGCCTACATTCACATCAGTGGTTGGATTAATCGCTGGCACTGCCGCTGTAGCCACTTCAGCACCGTTTAAATATAGGCTAGCATTTGCGCCGTTAATCACAAAAGCAACGTGCTGCCATGCTGCTGGCTTCAACTCGCCACCGCTTAATACGATGTCAGCAATTTTCAATTTTAGCGTTTGTGCATCGATGCTTAATGCCGCGCCACCCTCTTGAGCAAATAGACTTGCCGCCTGAGGTAACGCGGTAGGTTTAATCCATGCTGACCAAGTAAAGCCTGTAGCAGTACTGATTGCTGGATTTGCTGGAATCACCATCGCAGCGCCATTAAACACGGCTGACTCACCAATCAAACCCGCTTTTTGCGCGGTAATCGTACCTGTCGCAACCAAGCCCGTTGCTGAACTATCTTTTAATAATGCATTCTCTGCAAAGTGAAACTTAGCAATCGCTCCTGTACCTACTACAGCTTTAGGGTCGCTGACGCTCGGCGCATTTTCATTACCTGAATAGACCCAAATATGCGCATCCTTTTCGGCGGCTGCAATACTTGGCAACTGCACCCATATCACCGCCAGCTCGTTGGTAGCATCAAATTTTTCCACATAAAACTTCAGCTCAGTTTTATCATCAGCTGCAATAAAACGCAGATCCGACCCATCCACATTCACACTGGTAAAATCAAAATTTCCAGAGTGCAAACGCACCAACACTGGCACAGACTCTGTCACACCAAGTGCTTGAACATTAATAGTAATTTTATTTTTATTAGGCCAATCTGCGTTCCATTCGGCAAACCCTATACACGGCACCAATGTGCTAAGTATTGCAAAAAACATTAATATCCGCTTCATTCCCTGCTCCTCACCATCTCATTTTTGTATAATTTAAACTTTAGTACTAAAACTCATACCACAAACGCATATGACTTCTAAAATCACCTGCTTGCGTTGCATCACTATCTTCCAAAGGCCAAGCAAACTCTAACGTTGCAAAAATATTTTTATTTGTTTTCAGATATGCTCCGAAGCCAACTCCAGAAATATTGCTCGTCTTTTCTTGCCCTTCTGCTGGGTCAATCGTAATCAAATGCGCCGCATCATAAAAAGTAGCCAACTTCAAATCTTTTATCCAAGAAATTTGCTTTAAAAAAGGGGGTGAACGCAATTCAAAAGTCGCATGAAGGCCTCGGTCTGCCGCAACCTCCGACTCCAAATACCCCCTCACACTATCAGCACCCCCTGCTAAATACTGCTCATTTGAAATTAGCTTATCTACAGCAAATTGGCCGTCCAGTTTTACGAAACCCTCAAATTGATTTGGCAAGGTTTGCGTCCTAGACACTTCTAATTTGCTGACAAAAAAATCAGGTTTTGCGCCTGGTTGTTTTTCATCAAACTCTTTATCGTCTGTAAACAACCCCCTGATGCCCATCACAACACCTAGGTTAAACTGTGTTGTAGCATCCTTCTCTTGATATGTGCCTGAATATAGAGCAGAAATTGGCATATAGGTAACTGGACTTTCTGGGGTGCTATTATTAAATACAATTCTCTGCCCAAAGTCTTTATAGTCCACCCCGAGTGATAGAGAGTGAAAATAGCTTTCTAAAGCTGGCAACGGCTTAATGAGTCGAAGTCCAGCAATCTTGCCATCCCCTAGAATATTAATTCCTCCTGCTGTTGCAACACTACTTTCCGACCATACCCCATACAATGCCAATAAAACATCACTATCATCAAACCTCATTAGATAGTTTCCAGACAGCACTTTAACCTCATCAAAATTTTCTGGGGCAGTCAAGAAATTTAGAGAGAAGCTATGATCACGTTGCCACAAGTTGTCATACTTAATCATGCCTCCAAGGCGAAGTCTTGTGGTATCCCTGCTGTATTTATCATTCAGCTCCAAACTTGCATGTAGAGGCAAGCTATCCTCCACCTTCAAATCCACATCTACAGTTCCAAAGACTCTACCCGCCTTTAAAACAGGGGTAACACGCTTGTCTGAGGTGCGATTCAGGCGGGCAATATCTTTTTGTACTGTAGGAAAATGCGGCACTTCCCCTTCTTGTACAGAAGGAGAAAGAGCTTTAATACGTCCCAATGAATAATAGTGAGAGCCACTAATACGAAATTTGTTGACCTTAGCCTCTGTTACATTGAGCTTAACTACTTTGTTATCTACCTCTTGCTCTGGAATATCAACCAAAACTGTTAGATAGCCTGCTTCATGATAGGCTTTTTCAAGCCCATCTCTCGCTTTTTCTACATCTTGGATTGTCTTATTCTCACCCATTTGATGATACACCGCAGTCTCAATTTGCATCTTACTGAGCTTGGTGTTACCAATCACCTGGAACTCATAGATATCAAAGGTGCGCGCCTCTTCTTTAGCTTCTACTTTTTCAGCACTCGGTGGAGACTCTTTCGTCCGAAGGGTTTCTGTTTCGGTTGTGGATTTTTCTTGAGTAACTGCTGAACCCTCTGAGTCCGATACTGCACCTATCGCCTCATGTGAAAACGACACTGCTAAAAACAAAAGTTGTATTACTATAAAAACGACTTGGTGTCGTTTATAGCGATTGATAAAACACATAGTTAACATTAATCCTTAGAACTACAGGTCGGAAGGCAAAACAACTCCCGCTGTGTATTTACACAGAGCCACACATGTTAACGGGAGTTTATTACAATGAAATTACAGGACTAGTCCGCGCAATCTTTTCTATTTTTATCTGACTTATCACAAGACTTCTTATTAGGTTTAGTGGAGGGTTCTGCATCGTCACCCAAAGACATCACTTCCACACTGATAATCGACGGTAGAGCCGCCAATTTGTTACCCATACCCTGTTTAGTTGAATCGGCAAGTTGGTCGCCCTGTTTACCAGTTGCAGAGGCATCAGCTGATGCAGGAACTGCAAGACTGAGTCCTGTTGCACTTACTGCAGGCACACCTGAGGTGACCCCGCCAGCAGAAATATTATCTGCTCCAATAATCACACGAGCCCCTAGATTAATATTACCCGCAGAGCGAATCCCAGCTTCACCCGCATTAATTTCACCGTATGGTGCATACAAGTCGACGTTTCCAGGAGCACCGCCTGTAGCAGTTAATGCTGCAATTCCACTACCCGTCACTGCGCCAGAGTAGTCAAAGACAACTTGACCGTTCACAATTCTGACTACTGGCGGCGGAGTAGAAGAAGCTGTCTTAGAACCCTTACCAGCATCAATACTTTCCAGAGCAGAATAAAGCATTAGATCACTGCCCCCAAGCGTGAATACACGGGATTGATTCACTTGAAAATCACCTCTAACAAAACCCAACATCTCGCCTCCTCTGAGAGAAACTATGCCTAACTCAGAATCTGATTTAGCAACGCCCCCAGAAACTTCTAAACCAGCATTTACAAATCCCGTAGGCACTAACATCTCAACTTTTCCGCCACGCTCACTTTTAATCTGGCTGTAAAATAGACTTAAATCTCCTGGGTTTGAAATTGGCTCATTTGCAATTTTGGCGAACTCTTCCATAATTGACCCTGATTTAGCTAATAATTGCTGTCTATTTTCTTCGCTTGTAAAATTAGGGAACATGCGCAAAATAGCCCGCTCAGCTCGCGAGTAATCTCCATATGAATCGCTTTTTAGTTTCCCTGCTTCTCTGCCACTAGCTTGCAACTCGCTAAAGAATATCTGATTAATAAATGCCGCCTGAGAAGACGAACTTAATGCTTTAAATTGTTCTAAAGCAGCTTCCGAACTTAAGCTGTTGTCAGCTTTTAAAGCTTTCATATAAGTCAGCAGTTGAGGAATATATATGTTTGAATAAGTAGCGTCTTTATCCAGATAAGCATCAATCATTGCTTGGTAATCAGGGTTAACGGTTGCTCCTGTTTGGACTAATATGTCCGCGCCGCTGTCTGTCAGATAGGGGTTATAGAATTTGGTGGAAGAATTACCTATTGAAACCACGCCACTAGACGGTCCAAAGTTAATATCATCTCCCGCAATCATATGTAATCTACCTGGCCCTGCAACTTGTACCCCTGCATTCACAGCTAAAAATACACCATTCTGGGGTGGCAAATCTGTATAACGAATATCATTTCCCGCTTTGATCACTGATACATCACTCGCACGATTGTTTTGCACAATAATATTGGGATCGACTACATCGTTACCAGCATTAATCACTAGCGCTTTAGGTATTACTAAAGGCGATTCGGAGAATGTAACATCATTAGCGGCATAGACTGTAACAGGGTTAAAGTCATTTGCATGTAACCCTCCTTCAGTATGTCCAGATAAACCAACATAATTTGATAATGTTGGTTGTACAGCCTTATTGACTCTAGAAGTGGTTACACTATTTAAGTCAAGCGGATTAACATCAGACATCACAAACCCGTTAAATTCAACATTTTGACCTGCCATAAGATTGGCTTGGCCTGTTGCTGATGGATACATCACAACATCAGTAAGCAATAGGCTCCCACTAGAAGCGACTAGCGACAACTGAGAAGGCAACGCGCCTGTAAGGCTAATATCTCCGTTAAAACTAGTTGCCTGAATAGCTGTGTCATTTGTATAAGTATTAAATGTAACTTTGTAGTTGTTACCATTAAGTTTAGAGATACGTGCGGTGGGATTTGCCACCTTAGTAATCTCTAAATCACCATTAGATAGCAAGTTAACCTTGGCATCCATCAGTGACAACTCTGCACTTAAATTTTTTCCTGATTGCGCGACCAATTCACCATGGCCGACATGAAGCAATACTTTATTAATATCACCCTTAGCATCAACGCTTAAATCGCCACCGCCAGTTTCTACAAAGTTAGCTAATGTAGGCGCAGTATCAGCAGCTCCACCCATTCGGCCGCTAGTCGCCGTTGCCAATTGCAGGTTTGTCACATCACCTCCGGCCTTGATGTTGACATCCCCTCCTCCCAGAGCAGCAATACCGTTTCTAAAGCCTCCTGTGGCAAAAGTTCCAGAAGCCAAACTCAAATCACGTTGCCACCATCTCGCCTGTGGATTCACTTTGTCCGCAAGTGTATTATTTACAGATTGCGTAAACCAATCATAAACTGATTGATTGTTAGCATAACTTTGAGAGCCGAGTACAGAACCTCCGACGTTAATTAAGACATCCCCACCGTTATCGCCATAAAACTCCCTTGCTTGATCAGACAAACGAACAAATCCAGCTGGGTCAGGCACGGAAGCTTCACCTTTAGTGTAAATGGCCGCACCCCTAGCCCCACTAGCGCCCAAATTAATGTCATTGCCTGCTAGGGCATGAATACTACCGACCCCAGTCCTTACATAAGTATCATTGTTGAGCGTAATATCACCCAACCCTACATTGACAGCCTCTGGATTGGCACTACTGTTATCTGCTCCAGCCGCCAGTCGAATATTCCAGCTATTAGCGCTCGTGCTTGCTAACGCATCTATATTGGCATTTACATTGAGGTTCTCAGCAGCCTTTAAACTCAAGACACCAGCAACAGCACCTAATACCGCGTTTGTAGAAACTTGTAAATTAGTACTACTGACCAATTCTGCCTCAGGTAAAACCGTTGCATTTTTCCCATCACGTGTAGATTGATAATTTAACTGATTGATACCTGCCTTAGTTGTAGCGACATCCTGATTAACATTCGCTAATAATGCGGAATCTAGAGTTGTTGTTTCATAGGTCTTAACCGGAGAAATGACCACTTGCTTTGCACCTGTCACTGCGCCAGTAGATTGTGTATCTAATTTATTAATGTCGTAAACTCTGTACGTTACAACCCCACCATCTCCCTTTACTGAACCTTTACTATCACCAGTAACATCAATTAAGGCACCTAGTTCGCCAGTTGAGTTAGGCGCTACAACACTAATAGCTCCTGATTTAGATGAAAGTAAGACCTCACCGCCATCCCCTAAAGTGCCAGCAGTACTCGTTTTGTCAGCAGTTCCTTTTGCAAGCAACTGTGCCCCACTAGCTACAGTTAGATTGTTGTTTGCATATAAATTAATATGGCCGCCAGTATCTCCTGAACTATCAATTACACCATTGATGTTAATTGCTCCTTGACTCACCTCTACTGTTACATCCTTAGCTACAATTTTTTCTGAGGCCTGTAACGTCAAGTCACCTTGGCGAACACGGTATGATTGGCTTCCAGAGAACCCGCTAAACGCCTGAATAGCATCACTAAAATTGAGAGTTTTTGCATCTACCGCAGCTTGCGCATTTTTTCCTACGTTTCCAGCTGTTGCCGCAACGATACGACCCTGCAACTTGGCTTCACCGTTAACCGCTTTGACAGAAAAGCGGCCTGCATTTGCTGTTCCAGAAGCACTTAAATCAACAACGGCATCTTTTTGCACTTCAACATTGCCATTGTTTGAGATTAGCTTTACCTCACCAGCGGCTAAGTCTGCCGTTTGATCATTTAGCCTGAATGCAGTGCCGCCTACATCAATCTTTGCTCCCCCACCAACGATGACCGAAGCATTACTTCCAGCGCCTTTGGCTTCAATCTCAACTAAACCTCCCTTTACGATAATTGAAGCACCATGCCTATCTGACGTATTAGCGGCATCATTAGTCCCGCCTTCTACAATCACACTATCCGCAGTCAGTTTAAATTTTGCACCCTGAGATGATTGCTCTACTAGCGCAGGTTGAGCACCCTTCGTACCCTGTACTTTAAGTACACCATTTTGAAGAGCATCCGCGCCTGCTTCCACAGTAAAGTGAACATTCTTATTGATAGTTAAAACAGGTGCACTAATGCTTAAGTTGCTATCAACAGACAGTTTACTTTCGGGAACAGTGTCATATTTAGCAAGATTATTTTTAGCTAAGAAAGCTTGACTAGCTGCTAATTCCACCTGCTCAAATCCAGCAATACGCGTGATGTTATCTCCAATTTCAATCTTTGTAGCCTCTACCTTTAATGAACCAGTGCCTAACTGAGGGACAACGCCAGAACTTAATGCTGAAGCATTGATAAAGTTTGTCGCAGTGGAATTTGAAAGTGAAAAATTGTTAGCAGTAATGGTGACCGCTTTACCCTCATTTTGATAACCCGCTAAACCTGCACTTTCAATATCAAGATTAAAGTTCTTATTTCCAAATGCTAAATCGCCAAACAAATCGACTGTGGAACGACTCACTAATTTTAAACTACGCGCATCTACAAACTTATTTAATTGTGCTTTTGTTAAAGATAAACCGTCAACAATTTGGCCATTGTTAGATGAGCCAAGAGAAATATGACTGGAAGTAAAAGTTAACGCAGCATTTTTATCAAAATCAATACCGCCGTTAATCTGGTAATCTTTTGAGGCATCTAACTGAACAGTGCCTTCGCCTTTAATGGTGGCACTAGAGTCTACTGACAGCAAACCTCTGTTATTGTCAGTGTTTACACGCGTCAGATTAGTTGCTTTTCCACCAGCGACTCTAACATAGACACCGTCCCCATCTATTGCACGATCAACATTGCCTATTGTTAAGTTTTTTCCAACTGCAGACTGGCCAGAACCCACCAAACTAGAGCCACTGTCTAGCTTGACCTCCTCTGTAGCAACGAGCATCACCTCGGAAGCGCTTACATTTGAATTTGCACCTAAACGCACATCGGACGAAATGACGTTAATACTTCCTGACTCCCGAGTGCCGCCTAGCAACAAGCTTGCAACATTAAAGTCTGCCAGTGTCTTCTCATCTATTGCTAGATATTTCTTACCGTCTAGATCCACCTGTCCAGTTAATCCGCCTTCATCTACCACCAATAAATTAGGCGCAGCAATATCCATTTCAGCCCCTCTACCACCTTGAGCAACCAGCGCATTCAAACTACCTTGTAGCGTAAGGCTAGCTGTAGCTGCAATAGAGACACGTCCCGCATCAGCAACCTGTTGTGATTGTGAATCCGCCTTAAAGAAATCACTTGCATTAGTAGTGTTATATTGAGCCAGCGTTTTGGCATCACTACCTGGTCTCACAATAAACCCTCCAGTGCGAGAAGTTTGTTGATACCCGTTGCTGGTATAACTAGCTAAATGACCAGAAACGAGAGAAGCCCCATTTTGTAAAGTTTGTGTTAAACCTGCGCTTCTATCCTGATAGCCACTAACAGCAGACACTAGCATCGCACCAGGCAATAGCGCATACCTAGCTGGCATCAAAGTGTAATAGCCATCTTTTAATCCAGCCACACCCGTCAAGTAAACCGCATCACCTGCGCTTAAATGACTACCGCTCCAGTACTGAGTATCATAACTAGCGAAGGTGGAATTGCTGGCAGGCATAACGGCCCAAGTATTGGTCACATTTTGACCAAACGCAGATTGCTGAGCATCATTCGCAAGCACATCGGCACTTCCACCGATCCCTTTAATCCATTCATACGCTAACAAATCTCCTCCTGCACTAATGTCTACAGTACTGCCTTGATTTTGATTAACAGTAGGTGCAGTGAGCTTTACTATCCTTTCTGGCATAGCGGTAATTTCTGTTTCGCCTGTAATGAAATTATAAAAATAATTTAGACCTGCACGTTTAGTTAAACCAAACGGGATCAGGGCGCCTTGAGAGGCAACAGAGGTTACGCTACCATCGTTCAAATTGAGAGTTTTAGTTGCTATTAAATCAATTTTTCCAAAGGGTGCAAGTAAAACCCCGTTTTGGTTAATGGTCTCTGCATTAACGCTTAGTCGGCTTGCAGCTGAAAGTACGACATCATAATCATCGTTAGCATTGAGCTTATTAAAACTCACCTGCCCGCCATCACCTAAAACACTCAGGTTATAGTCTGAAAAAGTGGTTGCATAGATTTGACGCGCGTTCATCACCAAGTTACCAGTTGCCAACAATTGCCCAACTGGTTGACTAGTTCCTGTTGATACGCCAGTCAAGCGAATATCACCCAAACTAGTCAGTTGACTGTTTTGAAACCCAGAAAGAGAAAATTTTCCATTCAGGTCAATTAACTCAGCATTCACGTTAAAAGTAGAAGATCCCTGTAAAGCATCCGCTGCAGAAAAGTTGGATCTAATAGCAGATATTTTGTCATCATTACTCAATGTGACATGTGGTGCTACTATGTTCACCAACATATTAGCCTTACCCGCCTCAAATGTCCGTGCATCAAGCTCTATACTCCGAGATGCCTGCAACTTAACATCTTCCACAAATTTAATCCCATGTTCTGCTCGCAAAACAATGTCCGCAAAGCCTCCATCCATCAGACTATTTGCTGAAACCTTAGCTAAGCCAGATATACTGGGCTCAAGCGAATCACCTACTTTAATTAACTCAGGTGTTTTTAAATTATTTTGACTAAGCTCTACATACCAAAGCTGATTTGGCAAATACACGGGAAGCCCTGCGCCAGTATCAACAGTTCCAGGATACACATTTTGAAATCTCTCAAGGTTTTCTGCGCCACGACGTGTTAAATTGAGTTCTATACTGCCTGCCAATCCTCCATCAGACTTTGCATTAAAACTTGAATCTAGCCATATACCTTCACGAGCTGTGATGCTAACTTCGCCTGCATTTCCAGCCACTTTGGAGACTGAATAACCCGTTGTGTTTTTAACATCAAATACTGCAGAGGTTCCAGACACATCAATTTCCGAGCCTGTTTCTGCCATTACATAGCCTTTTTGTGCGTTAATGGTCACTTTGCCTGCATCATAAACGCTACCTTTTCTTAAACCACTAGCATTTGGTTGTAAGACTGCGTAGCCACTTACATCTAGCAATGCATTTTTACCAAGCCAAATTGATTGCGCTGGATTGTACCCAATGTCATCAGCACTCAATATATTGCCTTGATTCATGGTCAGCGTGATATTACCGCCTTTGGCTTCTAGCGTTCCATCAACAAACAACTGATTATTCCACGCCGATAACGCAATGGAAGGCGCAACACTCTGACCATTGGTATCTTTACGCAAACCATTGGAATTCACAGCCAATTTTGCACCCGCCTCCACAACCACACTGCCTTGCGGCTTTAATCCTAGCGTATTGACATCTGTAAGTGTAATTGGGGCATTTGTGGATAACGCCAAGCTAGTTGACTGCCTTAAATAATCTGGTAAGAGTTTAGTTTGAGCAAAGTTATGTATTTTTTGGCCTGTTGATTTACCAATAAAATCAGCATTTAACACATAGTTTTTTGCTACAACATCAACGTTTGCATCTGATTTAACATACAAATCACTCGTGCTGATTAAATCGTAACTTGTAAATCCGCCGCTCTGAAAAAAATCAGACCGAATGACTGCCTGCGTTTCTGTGCCGATTTGATTATCGCTTACGGTTAAATTAGGCATTTGTATAGACAAATTACCACCCACACCTAAGGCATAGCCTCTATACTCAACACTGCCATCAACCAAACTCTTTGCGTCAGAGTTACTTTTAACTATAATACTGCCCGCATTTCCTTTAACTAGGGTTTGATTTCGTTGTAACCAACCGCCACCAGAAACATCAATCAGTGTGTTTTCACCAATCGCTTGAGCCAGTTCTAAAGTTACTTTGCCACCTTTAGTGATTACTCTCTGGCTAGGTGCGCTTATCACATCGTTTGTCCAATTACCAGATGTATCAATCACGACATTATCAGCCACCTTAGCATTAGTAATATTGACAGTACCTCCATGCATGGTGATGTTTTGATTAATCTCGTTCAAGCTTGTAGTACTGCCGTTGTTAATCGTCAACTTAGCACCGTCTTCCAAATTAAGTTGACTATTAATCTTCACGCCACCAGTCGTGTTTAATTTAACCTCTGCAAACTTACTATTGTTAATGGTGTCCCCACTTAATTGGGCCACTGTCGACCGCGTCTCTGGCAAAGTATCTGTAAAACTAAAATTGCCATTTAGTGGCGTGAGGTCGCTACTGAGGTTGATATCTTTCCCAAATGTATTTTGTGGTGCCAACACACTCAAAGAAAACTTGCCTCCTAAATTGGCAGACTCTCGCTGACGTTCGCCGTATATAGCTCCACCACTGAACTGACCATCTAGCGCCATATTCACTGAGGCCAGCTCTAAGCTTCCAGCAGTTTTACCTTCAATATAGCCTTTTTCAAATAGTTCACGGCTATTCTTTCCGCCTAAAAATCCAGTAAACAAGGTATCTACTGGCGCTTCACCCAATGCATAACTCTTGCCATTTGCACCCAACAACCAAGACTCTTTGTTAATCCCAGCATTAAACTTTAAACTTCCTCCAGAGACATCTATTTTCGAGCCTACGCTTTGTATCAAATCCCCTTCAGACTTGAGCACAGCAGAACCACCCGTTGACAACTTCTCACCCAATGAGCGAGGAACTTGCTTTACAAAGCCTGCCAAATCAGCCACTTTACTGTCTGGGAGGTCACGGATATCAAACCAAACTTTTTTTCGATACAGGAAACCATCTCTATTAATTGGATCATCTTTCAAGTCAGTTAATGTAAGCAATTGCTCGACAAAATTCCTTTCCATATTAACTTCAACGTTCTTCAAACCTGACACATCTATGACTGTATTCTTACCTAAAAACAGACGTGACTGTTCATCGTATTCATTCGCATGGTCAACATAGTTAAAACCCGCACCACTTTTCTGCGCTAGCACACTCACATACCCACCAGGGACAACTATCTTAGCGTTATCCCCAATATTTACTTTACGTCCTACAGCTTCTATTGTTGGTGGGTTAAATATTTGATCCTCAGTTACCGTCTGACTTTGAACATTGACCGCCTCTAACACTTTTTGCGTATAGCTTTTCTCACCTTGCTTTGCCGCAGGCTCGCCAATTTGTGCCTGAGTAAATATCTCGTTTACCTTATAAACGGCAGCTTTGTCTTCTGCCAACACCGTAGTGATGCTATCTTTACCAATGTTTAACTCGCCCGCTCTAGCACCCGTGATAATGTCACCTGACCTAACGCCTGCTTTACTGGTTAAATCTGCATAAGTAGCAATAGGGTTACCATTAGCCAATTTACCGTCAACCACTTCGCCCACTGGCTCAGTAATATTTGCCGTTGTAGCCTCTAGCTTTGTCACAGTATCACGCGCCAACAATCGAACAGACCCTTTTTGATTCACCGAAGAAGTCGCTGTCACTCGCCCATCTTGATTCACCATGAATCCTGCTAAGGTTACATTACCGCGTTGTGCCAAAATACGACCCATCGTATCATTGACCACTTTGCCCACTATTTCATTGGGGGTGGCTTTTTGATACGAATCCACCTCCACCAAAACCCCTGCCAAGGCGCGGTAAGGCGAATCTTTACTATAAACATAGCCATCGCCCAACTCACTCACCAGCTGAGGTGCAACAGATAAATAAACTTTCTCGCCTGCTGCCATTACAACTTGGCCTTCTGTCGTTTCCAAGCTACCTTGATTAATGACCTTGGGGGCAAACATCATGATAGACCCCCCTAATGCGGCCTTAATATTGGCATCAGGCTCAACTTGCACTAAAGCCTCACTAAATTGAGTCGCGCTTCCACCCCAGATATAGGCGGCGCGTTCGCCATTAGCATAAGGATTTAAATCGGTTAACTCGCTTAAGAAATCATCATCTTTTAAGTCTAGCGCAGAGGCGACAAGACCATTAACGTTTACACGCGATCCATTGGCAAATAAAATGCCACTTTGGTTAATTAAAAATATTTTGCCTTTGGGGGAATTAAGCGCGCCTTCGATCACACTCTTTGAACCATTGATACGGATTAGTGTAGCTGACCCAGTGCCTCCAAGATGATTAAAATTAACTGCACTGGCGCTACCAAGACTAAAATTGGTTCCTGTAATAATCCCTTTAACAGCAGATTGGGTAATGTTTAGTTCATTAATATTAGTTTTAATGTTTACGCTTGGTGTATTTATAACAATACCAGCTCCACCTACTAAGTCTGTGGGCAAAGTACCAGCCGCCAATGTACCTGCCAGTGCCAACGTAAAGTTACCGCTCAACGCCATGCCCAGCAGTAAGATATACATCGTGGATTTACGTGATTGCGATTTCCGTTCTGCGCGTAAATGTAGTCTTCGCTGACTTCTCGCCGTGCTATCAGTGCCTGACTGATGACTGCACACATGCTCACTGACCACCATCCACAAACCTCGCGTGGCATTAAATACGAGACGATAAATTCCACTATTCATACGTTTTACCCTCAAATACGACCAATGACTCAAATTAACAATTTTTAAAATTCATTTAATAAAATCAATTTTAAACACTGTAAATATTTTTTACTTACCCTATATAAAAAAATGATAGCACCGACTATCAGTTCAAAAATGACAAAATATTTACTTACCTCTTTAATACGAAAACCCTCCTCATAACGAGGAGGGTTAATTGCACATGATGATCAATACTAAACTAACAATTTAATATTAAACCAATCGCTCTAAAAATTAGAGTGATGGTTTGAATACTAATGGTGAGCAAGTATTTGCACTACGTGTATATTTAGTTACTTTGGCAGCATTAGTAGCAGGAGTAGTATAGCTTTCTACGTCTGGTAATGTTGCATAAGCATTAGGTACTGCAGCAGATGCACTTGGAATTGTTGTACTTGCTGTGTAAGCAGTAGAGCCCACACGTTTTCTCAACTCGTTGAAGAATGCCAATTTAGTACCGCTCAAAGCAGGTGTTGCACCTACAGCCACGTTACGATATTGCATAGACAACTCAACAGTAAAGTCATATTTACCATCTACCAAGTTTGCTTTAGATGGTGCTAAACCTGTACATGTACCTGTACATGTTTGCGTTGCACCATTAAACACACCTGCGCCATCCAACATACGGAATGACCAGCCTGAACCTGGGTATGTGAATGTGTTTGCAGCAGCACCAGTACCTACAGTTTGTGCGTAGTTGGTGTTAGCGCGTACATAGCTGTCTAAAGACAATACACCGATTGCTTTTGATGGACCACCTTGTACTGGTAGAGGGTTAGTACCTGTTCCAGTAACTGTTGGTGTTCCTGCTGGAGTACCAGGCACTGTTGAGAACAACACTTTGTAAAACACGCCAGTGTCACCTTGAACAGTGTGATCTAGACCAAAATGTGCTCTAGACAAGCAGTTACGCACATCACCAGAACCACTGTTCTCAACTACTGTAAAACCAGCAGTTGGGTCAATGATATGTGGATCAGCCGCTGTACCAGTTGTAGCAGTATAGCCAAAGCTGTTAGAAGCCAATGCTGGTGCAAGATCAGCAAAACCACTTGAAGCAGCGTTACATGGGAAACCAGTGAAGAACCAGTTGTAAGAAGCTTGAGTACCAGAACCATTTACGCGGCGGCAAACCACTACTGGGTCAGCACTACCATCAACAGGAGACCAATCAGTGATTTTGCCTGCCAACATACCTGCGTAATTTGCACGTGATAAATGTGTAGTATCAGCAACTGAATTAGTTGCTACTATACCCATCATCAATTGGTTTACACCAAATGCTTTTAAGCGACCAGCTTCAGCATTTGTTAATTGTGTCAAACCGTTTTCTACGTTGTATTCACCTTTAAACATTGCTGGCTCAACATCAGAAACACCAAAGTCAGGAATCAAACCAACACCAGCAACTGATGTTGAAGGATCAGTACCTGCAACAGGGCAAACATACGTTGTTGCATTTGAATTTGTACAAGTAGCGTCAGCCAAATTCAAATATTTAATTTGTTGTGCACGCGCTACTGGGTCAACACCCCACACTGAACCACCTTGAGAACGTTTCATAAATACAAGATCTGTACCAGCAGGAACACCTGTGAAACCTGCTGATTTACCAACGTACGCACGGTAGTTGCCATCAGCACTAGTTACTGTAATAAAACCTGCTTGGAACATTGTACCTGCAACTGCTGTCAAAAATTGGTCAGGAGCAGAAGCACCCGAAAAGTAGATAGTTGTTGCAGTACCTGGTACAGGCACTGCTGCTGCTTGTGCAGTCATGGCAGAAACTGCCAATGTGCAAGCTAAAGCGATTTTTGTTAATTTCATTATAATCTCCTAAGATTTAAAATATACCCATCATTACATTTGCCACTTACTACGTTTGATACTTAACTCTTTACTTGCTAATTCTTTTCTTAGCTAATTCTTTTCTTACTAAATTTTTTAAGTATTCTTAAATGAAGTGCACGCACCTAAATCAAACGCTACCAGCGCAAACGCCTAACCAGTTTTAGTTACCGCACCACATCATGAATCTTAAAATCGCGCCTAGTTAGTGCGACGACGTGCTGAGAAGCCCATTAAACCTAAACCAGCTAACAACATTGCATAGGTTTCTGGCTCTGGTACTGCAGTTACTGCAGCAATTTGCAAGCGCCATTCACCACCAGTACCTTGATATGTTTTAGCTACGATGTCTTGACCAGTTGCAGTTTTTAAACCTACATAGATTGAAGCTGCATTTGAAGCAGCTTGTGTTGTTTGTGCTGACATATATAAGTTAGATGTAGCACCAAACAGGTTTGTAGTATCAAAGAATTTATTGTTAAGGCTTGGACCAAACCAACCAGCAAATGAGATTGTGTCTGATGCTGATGAAACAGCATATGAATCTGAAGTAACTGTTGTATCAGTCATTAACAAATTCCAGTTGGTATACTGAGACGCTGTCATTACCGTTGACGAATTTTTAACACCGTCACTAGATATCACTTGACCTGTGCTATCTGTCACATCACGTGTTGTTAGCATACGTACACGACCTTGAGCATCTACAGCTGTTAATGCCCATTGTGCGCCTTCCATGTTATTTGCGAATGGTAAACCAGTTAAAACATCATCAAAAATAATGCCGTTTGCACCAACAGCGATAGTAGAGTTTGATGCTTGATTCGCAATAGTAGTGTTGTTTGCAGTATTTGGAGTTAAGTCAGTACCAATAAAATCTTGTATGTATTTGTTCCAGTTAAGATCATATACATAACCTGTACCAGCATCGTTATCACCTACCCATGCAGAAAACACCAATTCCGTGTTACCGTTACCTGAAAGCGTTGATTGAATTGCCGCGTTTGCTGAAGCTGCTGTTACTGATAAAACTACAGCCGCCAATAATGAATTTAATTTCATGCCATACTCCTCTTTAGTTTGTTTACTACGTTTAGTTTGTTTACTACGTTTAGTTTAGTTTGTTTACAATGACAATCCGTAAAAGACAACACACCTGCTTTTAGGACGTTCACAGTGTAGTCAAGTGAAATGAACTGTTTATGTAAGCAACTAGTTACTTTGGCTTATATTGAACAACCAACTCTTTACAGACAGCGCTTAATCTCATTGACGGTGCGCAACTATGCAGTAAAAATGTGACAGAAGTTATTAGACAATCTAGTTCTAATGGACTAGATATATATTTGAACTATCTATTGATGCGGATTTCAAAGCAGCAGCTGTTATTGTATAGCCCATTCGGGCTAACGCAGTTTTTCATCTTTCTGTCACATTATCTTTATATGCTTAGCCCTTCCACTAAGGGCTCCCAAGTGGTGCAAATAGTTAATATGACCTTTTACTTTTAGGATTTTAAAAATGTACTTTAATCAACTCCATCCGAAATTGGCACGTCTGATTTCTGTCATTTCACTATGCTCAATGAGCGCCATGCCATATCAAGCAATCGCAGCTGAATCGAATGACATAGCGGCTATTACCAATAAATTAAAAGGTTTAAAACCACCCATAGAGGTTAGAAATATAAAGCCATCAGTCATACCAGGCATGTATGAAGTATTTGCGGATGGCAATATGTATTATGTTGATAAAGAAGCAAAATATGTTTTTTCTGGCACCTTATATGAAGCAGAAACCAAAAAGAACTTAACGCAGGCAAGCAAACAAGCGCTCACTTCTATTAAATTTGATTCACTACCATTTAAAGATGCCATAGAAGTAAAAAAAGGCACTGGTGCCTATAAGTTTGTTGCATTTTCTGACCCAGATTGCCCATTCTGCAAAAATGTTGAACAGGGGCTGGATGAAGCACAAGTGACCGACTATACCGCCTATATTTTTCTGTTCCCCATTAAAGAACTACATCCTGAAGCTACCAAAATCTCAGAAAATATCTGGTGTTCCAAAAATCAGCAAGAAGCATGGCTAAATTACATGGTAAAAAGCACGAGTCCAGAAAATGCAACCTGCGCCAATCCAATTGAAAGGAATATTAAACTGGCAGATAAACTTGGTGTTGGAGGCACGCCTACTTTCTACTTGAACGATGGCACACAAACTCAAGACCCTAAGGAGCTATTCCAAGCAATTACAGGTAAAAAGCTTCAAATAGTGAGATAGTAGAAATTAAGTCTACAAAAAAATTAATTGCGGAAACAATATTGCGGAAACAATTTAGAATGTTTCCGCACTACTAACTAATTAACTTGTCGTCTTATTTACCAAGCCCAACTTATTAGCTTTGAGCGCGGCCTGACCGCGGTTTTCTACATCCAGCTTACGCAGAATGTTTTGCACATGATTTTTGACGGTTAACGGGCTGATTTCCAAAATAGAAGAGATTTCCCAGTTGGTTTTACCCAGATGCAGCCACTGCAAAATTTCTGATTCCCGACGCGTAATTTTCTTAGAAATATGTGTCGCATTCAGCGGCATGATCGCACCACTACGGTTAGAGGTCACTTTAATGAGCGCGCAATGCAAGTGCGGCATAATAAGCTCTAGCATATAAGCGGTAGAAGCGTCCACAGGGCATGACAACCGCCCAAACACCACCACTGTAGAAATTTTGGTACGCGTATCACCAAAGCCATGCACCACAAAATTCTTCAATTCAGAATCATACAATGCGCTTGGATCCACATTTACCACGGAATAATTAGGGTATTTAACTGACTGCACCTCATTACTGACAAAGATAGGCATGCCTATCTTATTCCACATTGCCAGCGAACGCCTGACGATGCCCTCATCTTTTTTGATGACATCTGCAAATTGCGTAGGGCCAAAATAGCGCGAAGAGGTAAAGTACTCGTAGTCATATAAGTCACTATCCGAAGACCTTACGCCAAAGATCATCACCTCATGACCAATCAGATATTGAATGCCGCGTTGTAACCAATTGAACAGATGGGTACGCTGAGTCAATCTAAGTGATTCTTCAATCGCCTCCATAAATACTAGGCGTTGTTCATCGCTTAAACTGACTTCAACCTCGGCCTCAGTCATTGCATCGTTTAGGATAGTATTAATGATGACACTCTTATGATTTTTTATCACGGACTACCATTTTTAACTGTCCGCGTGACAGCGAGATGAAAATTAAATGGCAGTTTTCTTACAGTTTTTTACATGTATTAACACTGCCACCACCTAATTGGCTATCACCCACATTAGTAGGTAAAAAATTATAGTCTGGCGTGCGCGTAATTCATCGGGTAGATGACTTTCTCTCTGGCATCCGACCAAATCAAATCACAGGCTTCATCATCCACATGCATCATCCTGCCATTTTTATCCACACAATACTCACCACACACAATCATCTCATTAAAAGTATAGTCTTGGCCTACACGTGTGTATTCAAACAGAATACTGCGCGTCACATTGCCGCCGCGCTGAATATGACAACCATTACTGATCCAGGTGGGGCCGATAATTTGCGTGCCTTTATCAACACGTGCGCCAGAGCCAATATACACAGGCCCTTCTATCTTGGTGTTCTCCCAATCAATATGGACATTTAATCCCACCCATACACTTGGTTTGATTTGCTTACCTGGCATTTGCATGCTGGGCACTTCACCGCGCATCACTTGCTGCATGACCAACCAATAGTCAGACACAATGCCAATATCAATCCAGTTGAATGGCTGATTGATTGCATAGAATGGCAGTTTTCTCTCCACCAAAAGCGGAAACAAATCCGAGCCAATATCAAACTCGCTGCCAGATGGAATCAAATCTAACGCCGCTGGCTCGAATATATAGATACCCGTATTAGCCAAGTTTGAGCGCGCTTCTGCTTGTGTAGGCTTTTCTTGAAAAGAGGTGATTTGACCTTGGTCATCCGTCACTACGATGCCATAACTGGAGACTTTATCCATTGGCACTTCTTTAGCCACCAGACTCACCAACGCACCTTTTCTTTTGTGCTCTGCCACCGCTTTGGTGATATCCAGATCAATGATGGCATCCCCACAAATTACGATGGTGGTTTCGTCAAAAAAACCGCCAAAGTCCTGAATTTTGCGCATCCCCCCTGCGGAACCTACAGGACTAGGCACGATTTGTCCGTTACTGATATCGCCTTCAAATGAATAGCCTATATTCACGCCAAAACGCTGACCATCCCCAAAGTATTGCTGTATCTTTTCATGCAAATAACTGACATTGACCATCACCTCATTGATGTGATGCTTGGCCAGATGCTCAATTAAATAGGCCATCACTGGCTTACCTAAGATAGGAATCATCGGCTTGGGCAACTCATAGGTGAGCGGCCTAACGCGAGTACCTTTACCTGCTGCTAATATCATTGCTTTCATGCGATACCACTTTCAGTCTATTAATCTTTTACTTACCAGAAACATACGCAAGGTATGCCAACCTTAAATTTTACTAGCCGATAATCATAGCTTATCCATATTAAATCTTGATGACGAAAATCAATCCAACGCCACATAGCAAAAAAGCGATTATGACAATCGCTTTTTTGCATACTGATTTAGACAGATTATTTATTTTTACGGCGTGCTGAGAAGCCCATTAAACCTAAACCAGCTAACAACATTGCATAGGTTTCTGGTTCTGGTACTGCAGTTACCGCAGTTACTGCAGCAATTTGCAAGCGCCATTCACCACCAGCACCTTGATATGTTTTAGCCACGATGTCTTGACCAGCTGCAGTTTTTAAACCTACATAGATTGAAGCTGCATTTGAAGCGGCTTGTGTTGTTTGTGCTGACATATATAAGTTAGATGTAGCACCAAACAGATTTGTAGTATCAAAGAATTTATTGTTAAGGTTTGGACCAAACCAACCAGCAAATGAGATTGTGTCTGCTGCTGATGAAACAGCGTATGAGTCTGAAGCAAACGATTGATCAACCATTAATAAATTCCAGTTGGTATACTGAGACGCTGTCATTACTGTTGACGAATTTTTAACACCGTCACTAGAAATAACTTGACCTGAGCTATCTGTCACATCACGTGTTGTTAGTTCACGTACACGGCCTTGAGCATCTACAGCTGTTAATGCCCATTGCACACCTGCCACACTTGCGAATGGTAAACCAGTTAAAACATCATCAAAAATAATGCCGTTTGCACCAACAGCGATAGTAGAGTTTAATGCTTGATTCGCAATAGTAGTGTTGTTTGCAGTATTTGGAGTTAAGTCAGTACCAATGAAATCTTGTATGTATTTGTTCCAGTTAAGATCATATACATAACCTGTACCAGCATCGTTATCACCTACCCAAGCAGAAAACACCAATTCTGTGTTACCGTTACCTGAAAGCGTTGATTGAATTAAAGCGTTTGCAGAAAATGCAGGTGTTGCCAGAACTATTGCCAAAACTAATGATTTTAATTGAACTTTCATGTAACTCTCCTCAAATTATTTAAATAAATATACTGTGTTTAAACCAAACCAAACCAAACCAAACCAAACCAAACCAAACCAAACCAAACTAAACCAAACTAAACCAAACTAAACCAAACCAAACCAAACTAAACTAAACTAAACTAAACTAAACCAAACCAAATTAGGTGAATTAATTTTGCTCTTTACGACGCATAGCTAAACCAAACAAACCAAGACCCGCTAATAGCATGGCATAGTTGCCAGGCTCAGGTACTGATGAAACCAAATTACCAACACTTACGTTAGTGAGTGAAAACACTAAATCGTTATAGTCTTGATCGCCACCGCCATACAAATCTTCGAAGCCCACCACCACTTGACGAGCGCTATCTTCAAAAGTCACATGAATGAACTGATCTACGTTGTTAGCAGCACTACCAGAATGAAAGGTAAAGCCTGTGTCATTGACTAACATATCAAAACTGATGAGTTGACCTTTTTCAAAGCTACCTAATGAATATTGGGTACCAGCGACTGCTGTTTGATTATTTAAAATGCTTGTTGCAGAACCTGTTAAAAACAAATCCGTTGCATAAGCTGCTGATTTAGATAAAAAAGTCAGCACCACCTCACCCGTGGTTGATGCATACAGGTTATTCGCATTACCCGTAGCTTCGCTTGTTGCATAAGCGTTAGTTGCTACCGTAGAGATTGCCATGGAGACCACAGCTGCCAAAATATTTAGTACCTTCATCTTAAGCTCCTCAAATTCATTATTAAAAATTAACCTGCAAATGCGTTCTCTTGATGAACATCATTATGTTCCCCCCTCATGACATGGTGATTAAAAATTTGTGAAAGATATAGTCATTTCGGACTAGACTAGTCCATGTGGACTATTAATGGATATGTTTAACTGATTTTTTTGAGTGTTTAAGACAATGTCCGCTGTTGTATGCAAGCGGGGTTTACCAGAAGGTAGAAAAATGACTTGCTGAAATTTTTATCTTGCTAAAAGGCACCATTAAAAAGACATGGCATAGAGATATGATAAGGCTTAATAAGCTTTAGAGTCGTTAAAAATTTGTAAAATTGTTTTAACTATAATTTTGACATCTAACTTTAGTGACCAGTGCTTTAAGTACTCTAGATCATATTCAATACGACTTTTCATGCTCTCCAGAGAGGTCGTTTCTCCCCTAAACCCATTAACTTGCGCCCACCCTGTAATGCCTGGCTTGACTTTGTGTCGCACCATATAACCTTTAATAAGCTTTCTATACATTTCATTATGCGTCACAGCGTGCGGTCTTGGCCCAACAATGCTCATGCGCCCTTGCAACACGTTAATAAACTGCGGCAATTCGTCTAATGATGTTTTGCGTATCAACTGCCCAAAAGGCGTGACTCTTTTGTCATTGACTGTGGCTTGCACCACCTGCGCACCATCTTCAGTGACGGTCATCGATCTAAACTTATAGACAATAATCTCTCTGCCATCTAAGCCATAACGACGCTGTTTAAAGATGACGGGGCCGGGTGAACTCAGTTTGACCCCTAGCGCAACCAACAACATTAGGGGCGAAATCAACAATAAAATGACAGTAGCAAACGAGACATCACTCAGCCTTTTTGTAATGCGATGAATGCCAGAAAATGGCGTTTCACACACCGCCACCACAGGCATGCCATCAATATCATCAATCCTTGCCTGAATTAAGTCTGTTAGAAAAAAATCGGGTACAAAATAAATAGAGGCCGTGGTATCTTTTAGATGGTCCAGCAATGGAATCATTTTTGAATCAGGCGATGCAGGCAATGCAATATAAATAATATCAATAGCATGCTCTTTGACATAATTTGGCACGTCTAAAATTGCGCCGATCAGCGGTGCTTTTCTTTCAAAGCCACCGTGTGTGCTATCTAATGCAATATCATCAAAATAACCTTTTAAGTCTATTGCATAAGCAGGATTCGCTTGAATACGACTACTTAGCTGGTAGCCTAGATTGTTATCACCCACAATAATCGCAGTCTTGTTGATTGCTGCAAGATAAGACTCACTAGACAAATATCGACCTGCAACATAATGCGCCAACACTAATATTATGGGAGTAGTAACAAACCAATCAAGTAACACTGTTAACGAAAACTTAACTAGATAGCCAGTGGTGTAGCCAAAAATTAACAATACTCCAGTGACGGTAAACCAATGTATGAGCGTATTTTTTACATCAGCAAACCAACTTTTTTGCTGTATCCAAGCACCAGGAAACGTCAGTGCAAAAATAATCACGGACAGCACGATGTACTCTGGATACAAAGTACCTTCACGATAGACGGATATTGCGTATAGCATGAACACAATCAATGCTGGATCGATAAACACCCTAGCAAATTGATGCCGATTGAATATCTTGTTAAAAATGAGTTTTTGCTGCTGAGATCTCATGATGATTTGGCACTAAGCACTTTTGTCACAAAGTATGAGAGATGCAATGTATGAGACTAATATGACAATTGTGTGTCCAATAGTCAGATAGTACTAGTTTATGCCATGAAAAGAAGCAGCTAGGTTGACTTTGCAGATCAATAAAATGCCTTGCGGTACTCCGCATAAGTCATTTCTGCAATTCTGCTCCAGTTGTATTCGGCATCGATCCAAGCCCTAGCGTCCATTCTATCTTGCTGCGATGCAGGATGTTGAATTTGGTACGTAATCTTCTCCGCTAACTCCTGAACATTTCCCATCTTAAAGTAACAGCTTGAATGCAATTTAACCTCTAAGTTTGCTGGAATATCGCTGGCTAACACTGGCAAGCCATAGCTCAGCGCTTCGAGTAATGAAATGGACAGCCCTTCATGAGAAGACGGCAATACAAACAAGCCTGCATGCGTGTATAAACTCCGCAGCGCTTCCCCTTTTTGAAAACCTGTCAGCACGATGTTTGGGTTGTGGGCAGCAGCCTCCAGCAACTGAGAGACATAGGCATCAGGATGGTCTGACGAACCTACAAACGCCAGTTTGTATTCAGGCAGATTAGCCTGTGTAAACGCTTTGATCAAATCCAGATGACGTTTCTCTGGCACCAAGCGACTCACCAATAAGATGTATCGGTCTTTTTTAAGTCCAAATGGTTCTAAATAAGATTCACTCACACCCAAATCTGGGACAACCACACCATTATGAATGATCTCAGAAGCCACTTCATGCTTACGCTCCACCAACTCACGGATCACATTGGAAATGACAATTCTGCCATTGGCATAGCGCATTCCAGCCCACTCTCCAGCTTTAAGAATTGTTTTGGCTACGATTCCCCATTTTTGTCTATCATAATCTGGGCCATGGTGCGTCACTACTACATTCAAGCCCAACAATCGCGCTAACGGTGTCATCAAGGCAGGGCCAATCGCTTGAATATGTAGTACATCTGGACGCTTGATGGCTGCATATATCACACCCAAAAAAGTATGCACGATTGCCTCGAAGGCCTTTGTTTTAGGCGCCCAAATACTAATAAATCTGACACCACGCCACTCTTTACCTGTCTCTTTTTTTTGATAGGGCGCCCTGACAATCACTTCTAGCTGACATCCCTGGTGCACCAATAAAGGTGCCAAATGTTCAACATGAGACTCCACGCCACCTTGCACATTGGGAAAACCTCTCAACCCCAGCATCATCACGCGCAAATGCCTGCGCGGCGCATGACTTCCAGCCAAGGGATCCATATAACCATTCCGTCTTGCTGCACTGGAATCTACAATAAATGCTCGAATGTGAGAGCTTGTCTGCGGATGAGCATCACTAGAAGAGAGGCTTACCTGTGAAGAGAATCCTGAGTAACTTAGCTTAAACTGAAATAGGGTATGTGTTACACAGCCCATCCAATCTGCGATGCGATGTAACTTCGCACTGATATTAGGCAGCTTAATCTTGATGAAACTGTACAAACCGAGACCTTCCAACAGCAACTTTAGATTTTAAAATTTGCAGTTAGGATGGACTAATAAGGTTTCAGCAATATGAAATTAATAAGACATATAGTCTTTTAGGTAGATTAGCTTTTTAGAGCGATATACTAACGAGCTTTAAATATTTTGAAACAATGCTAGTAAGCATTTCTGTCTTTGAATACGAGTAACACCGTACGTAAAATAATTTTAGTATCTAATGCAATAGACCATTGTCTTAAATAGTCTAAGTCATATTGAATGCGTGCTTCCATTTTCTCGACTGTATCAGTCTCGCCGCGCAGACCATTCACTTGCGCCCAGCCCGTGATGCCTGGCTTAACCTTATGACGAATCATGTAGCCTTTAATCACTTTACGATACATTTCATTATGTGCCACGGCATGCGGCCTTGGTCCGACGATACTCATCCGCCCTTGCAGTACATTAATAAACTGCGGCAACTCATCTAGTGAAGTCCTGCGAATAAAACGCCCAAACGGGGTAATTCTGGCATCGTCTTTTGTCGCTTGTTTCACATGCTCGCCGTTTTCTGTCACCGTCATCGATCTGAATTTATAGACCAGAATTTCCTCTGCATCTAGCCCATAGCGACGCTGCATAAATAGCACAGGGCCTTTGGAGCTTAGCTTCACCCCGATAGCGACGGCCAGTAAAATGGGTGAAATTAAAATAAGAATCACAATTGAAAACACAATGTCACTGATACGCTTAACTAAGCCATTGAATCCTGAGAATGGCGTCTCACAAACCGCAACGACAGGGATACCACCCACATCGTCAATGCGCGCTTGAATCAAGTCAAACACAAAAATATCTGGCACAAAGTAAATAGAAACGGTTGTATCTTTTAAACTATCTAACAAATCTAGCACCCGCGGTTGCGATGTCATCGGTAGCGCAATATAGATAATATCAATGCCATTTTCTTTGACGTATTGCGGCAACTCTTGAATTCTACCCATTAATTGCGGACTATTATGATCTTCCAGCGCTACACGATTAAGATCTCGGTCATCAAAAAAACCTTTGAATGCCAAACCAAGTTCTAAATCACTTTCCATGCGATCTCTTAATTGCATCCCTAAAGCGCTAATGCCAACAATCACTGCATTTCTAGTGACGGAATCGCGATACATGCGACTCGATAAGTAATAATCAACCGCTACATGTACTAGTAAAATCGCAAAAGGTGTCACTATCACCCAATACATAATCATGTCTTTGGGAAACACATTTAAATAGCTTGTTGAATAACCAAAGAATAAAATAACAGCGACGATGAAAAACCAATCTGAAAGTATGCCTACAAACTGCTGCCAGATTGATGTGTGCTTATACCAGGCACCAGGAAAACTGATGGCAAATATCAGCATTGAGATTAAATAGTACTTTTCATCAATGGTTTCATTGAAATAGAGGCTCAGTCCCACTAATGAAATAATCATCAATAAGGGATCGGCCAACATTTTAACTAACGACTGAATGGTCAGTTCTTTTGTGTAAACTAACGGTTGAGATGCCTTCATAGTGATCTTAAATGTAACTTTTTCCCTTAATTGCCATGATGTTTAACTTAAAACATCTTAAGCTGTTTTGTATCCCAAAGGGTTACTAGATTGCCAATGCCAAGTATCCACACACATTTGCATCAAATCTCTGTTTGCTGACCAACCTAGCAATGTTTTGGCTAAAGCTGGGTCTGCAAAATTGATTGCCACATCCCCTGTTCTGCGCGGCAAGAACTCATAAGCAATTTCAATGCCAGAAACTTCTGAAAATGTTTTCACCACGTCGAGTACGCTGTATCCTTGACCCGTGCCTAAGTTCACCGTAATCAGTGAAGGTGTCTTTTCTAAGTATTTCAATGCTGCCAAATGACCATTGGCCAAATCAACCACATGAATATAATCTCTAACCCCTGTTCCGTCATGCGTAGGATAATCATTGCCAAACACTCTGAGTTTTTTTAACTTACCAACAGCCACTTGCGCAACATATGGCAGCAAATTATTTGGAATGCCGCTTGGGTCCTCACCAATCAAGCCACTTTCATGTGCGCCAATCGGATTAAAGTATCGTAAAATTGCAATACTCCATTGTGGGTCAGACTGGTAAATATCACGCAAGATATTTTCAATCATGAGCTTAGTTTGACCATAAGGATTTGTCGCACTCAATGGAAAACTCTCTTGTATTGGCACGGAAGCAGGATCGCCATACACGGTGGCAGATGAGCTAAATACAATGGACTTCACATTAAACTCAGCCATCACTTCAAACAGATTTAGACTACCTGCTACATTATTATCATAATATAGCATGGGCTTTTCTGTCGATTCTCCAACAGCTTTCAGTCCCGCAAAATGAATCACGCTTGAAATCGAATACTGCGTAAATAATTTTCTGAGGTCTTCTTTGCTACGAATATCCCCTTGCACGACCGGGAAATCCTTACCAGAAAGTTGACGTACGCGATGCAGAGACTCCGACTGGCTGTTAGAAAAGTTATCTAACACTACAATCTCGACTCCTGCCTGAAGTAATTGCAAACATGTGTGAGAGCCAATATAACCCGCGCCCCCTGTAACTAAAACAGTCATTTTCACTCTCGTCCAAAAATCCGCAAGCTTACCTACTACAAACGCACATGGATATAGCCCATTGGTATAGTTACTTGTCAGCTAACTGTCAAAATCTCCAGTAATGATCAATCAACAAAGCTGCAAAAATGAGGCTCAGGTAAACAATGGAGTACTTGAAAGTACTTTTAGCCAAATCATCAGAATACTTTCTGTACAGCCCAATGACATAAGCCAAAAATATTGCATCTAAAATAAGGGCTGATATCAAATAGATAATACCGCTCATCCCTAAGCCAAAAGGCATCAGCGACACGACCACCAAGATGATGGTATATAACACAATGTGCAGCAAGGTAAACGCCTCGCCATGTGTAACGGGCAGCATAGGCATACCCACCTTGGCATACTCCTCACGACGATATAAAGCCAGCGCCCAGAAGTGCGGTGGCGTCCATGCAAATATAATTAAAAACATAATGAGTGATTCAGGCGATACATTATTATTGACTGCAGCCCAACCCAATATAGGCGGCATTGCACCTGAGGCACCACCAATTACAATATTCATCGGGGTGGCAGGTTTAAGAAACACAGTATAAATAACAGCATACCCTACAAAAGTCGCAAATGTCAGCCACATGGTCAGTGGATTCACAAACACAAACAGTATAGCAAGCCCTAGCCCACCTAAAATAGTCGCAAACACAATGGTTTCTCTACTGGATACTTGCCCTGTAGGAAGTGGCCTAGCTCTCGTTCTAGCCATAATAGCGTCAATTTTATGTTCGATTAAACAGTTAAACGCGGCAGCGGCTCCTGAAGAAAATGCAACTCCCACCGTAGTAGCAATCAGAATCTGCCAAGGCACCATGCCTGGAGTAGCCATGAACATACCAATCATTGCGGTAAACACAATTAATGCAGTCACACGCGGCTTACATAGCGCATAAAAATTCTTCACACTTGCGCCAAAGGCATCTAGTTGATTGGTTAAACTAACACTCAAATTTACACTCACTTTATCTGTATCTCACTGATTATTCGAGTTCACTAACGTGATTGGCTCGACGTTATTTTTGAATTAAATAGCACCATAACAACAACAAGCAGTGCTGCGCCGAAATTATGTGCAACTGCCAGCACTAATGGTAAATGCAATAATAGATTAGCAATGCCTAAACTCACTTGCGCGATAAGCGCTAATAGCAGCGCTATACTCAGCATTCTTAATTGCACATATTTTAAACCATTTATCGCAATAAACCCTAAATAAATCAATGTAATAACTGCCCCTATACGATGTGTCCACTGTATTGCAGTAAGAGACGCTAAGGTTAGATTTGTGCCATCTGCATTTTGACCTAGCTCACGCAACATATGGAAAGCGTCTTTAAAATTCATCTCTGGCATTAAGACGCCATGGCAAGTGGGAAAGTCTGTACATGCTAAAGCCGCATAATTGGTGCTTGTCCAGCCACCCAAAAATATTTGAGTAAATAATACTAGCAGTCCAACACGTACCATCCAATAAAACTGACGATTGATACTATGATAATTCAAATGCAAGCCCCAATGCCGATGGGCTATCCATACCAGTATAGCGAGCGTACTCATACCACCTAGCAAATGCGCGCTCACAATCGCTGGCTTAAGTAGCATAGTGACTGTCCACATACCCAACATCGCCTGAAACATGACGATCCCAACCAGCACTGTAGTTAACCACGGATTGACTTTTATTTCTTTTGCGTGCTTCCATCCTAAAACAAATAGAGCTAACACCATGAGACCCAGCAAACCTGCTAGGTAACGATGAATCATTTCCTTCCAAGCCTTACCAGCCTCAATATGATTGTTAGGGTAGATTGTTTGTGCCTTTTGTATTGCGCTTTCGCTCTCTGGTACAGTCAAGGTACCATAACAGCCTGGCCAGTCTGGACAGCCCAAACCAGCATCTGACAATCGCACATAGGCGCCTAATACCACCACGCAAATTGCGGTTATCATGGCTATTAAACACAATCTTTTAAACATCATAGACACCTACCTTTTCCAACTTTAGTTAGCCAGCCCAAGAGTATTTGAGCAATTTAACTAAATCTTTACGGATATGCACCGCAGGTGTTTCCTTAACATAGCTCATCATGATATGACCCAAAGGGTCTACAAAATAGATTCGATTTGTTTCCATGGCATTTTCATTCGCAATATTAAATTGTGCGGCAAACTGAATCACGTCAGACGGTGGTTGGTTAATAATCAGCATGTCAGGGTACATACTTCTTATTTGTCGCACGTCTTGTTGCGCTGTGACCAATACGCGCTGTACACGCATCATATCCTTATAGGTTGACACGTAAATTTGGCGCATATCGTGTAGCTTCTCAAGGCAGATTGCATCACATTGCTCTGCCACAAACACCATATTCCATTTTTCTTGCCAAAACTTATCTTGAGATTTAGATTGCTCATCCTGCAAATGCTGGCTTGTAGCAATCATTCTAGGTGGCTGCACTAACTCGCCATAACTCTGCCCTGTAGGTCTCCAATCCAGCTTATACATCAAGACCACTACCACAACTGGGACGGCAAAGAAAATAGCCATCATGATAAATATCATGCGCCCTCTGCGTTGCTGCTCTTGCTGACTGCTCTGTTCTAATTGCATGTTCTACTCTTTTGATTTGGTTCGACTAATACTTAAATACACATAAATGGCGAGCGCTGCAAAAGCAAATCCAAACCATTGATAGGCATACCCTAAATTGGTCATGATGCGACTTGGCGGCAACTGCCAGTTTCTCACAAAGCCCCCAGCAGGCTGCTTTGGATCTAATTTAATAATAATGTTCAGCACAGAGATTGGTGCCTGTTTTTGGTACTGCTTCATATCCAGATTTTGCCAAACAGCGCGCCATTCATGTGTTGTACGTTCTGCATCATTTTCCAAACTGAATATCTTGTTACTCGGAACCCAGACCATACCTTGAATTTCTTGCTCACCAGCTGGGGTAACGACGTTAGGCACATCCTGATGGTTGTCATTCCCTAAAATCCAGCCACGATTCACCAACACATATTGATTGGTACCTTTTATTTTAAAGGGCGTAACGATATGATAACCAGCGCGGGTACTCTCAACCTGATTATCAATAAGTATCTGATAAGCAGGCTCATACTCACCCTGCACCTTCACATTTTGATACACCAGCACTTCAGGATGTTCCAATGCACTCTTTAAATCTATTGTACCTTGATGCAAACTGGCCTGATATTGATTCTCGATATTCTGCCTAATCACAGCCTTATGATATTGCCATTGTCCTAACTTAATAAATACGACAATGCACAGCATAGTCAGCACAATGCTGAACCAATTCGTTTTGAATTGATATTGATAAAAGTTAAATTGCATTTTTAATGAGTCAATCGCATAATCAGCATTTACTCGCTATCTGGACACTATCATGTGGATAAAAATTGTCATTGTTATTGCTTTACTAGTCATTATTGGCAGCCTGTTCTCAGCACTATTTTTCTTAGTCAAAGATAAAAGTGGACACGATAGAACCGTCAAGGCATTAACAATCAGAATCAGCTTATCCATTATTCTATTTACGTTGCTTATCATTGCAGCCCGCTTTGGTTTAATTGGACACACTCTATAGCACATCGTTTGACATCTAAAATCTGATACAAATAAAAAAGGGCGATGCAACTTGCACCGCCCTTTATCTTTTGGATAGCTAAATCATGTAAACAAAAATAAACAAACCTAACCAAACCACGTCCACAAAGTGCCAGTACCAAGCAACCCCTTCAAACCCAAAGTGATGCTCAGGTGAAAAATGTCCTTTCATACAACGCAAAAGAATCACAATCAGCATCGTTGTACCAAGCAACACATGAAAACCGTGGAAACCCGTCAGCATAAAGAACGTAGCACCATAAGCGCCGCTACCTAAAGTCAAGCCCATTTCTGTGTAGGCCTCATGATACTCGGCTGCCTGACAAAATAAGAATGCAACACCCAATGCTACGGTGAGCGCCATACCAATAACCAATTGCTTACGATTATTTTTAATCAACCCCCAATGCGCCCAAGTAATCGTGGCTCCAGAGGACAACAATAAAATTGTGTTTATCAATGGCAATGGAAACCAGTGCATCGGCTTAAAGTTTGCGGGCGGCGTATAGACACCATCTACCACAAAACCACCTGTACCCATGCTGGGGCCACCTGGTCCAGTAGATGGCCAAGAACCTAGAAAGTCTTTGTAAGGGGTATAGTTAGGATCAAACCCAGCCAAATCAGGCACTGAAAGTACTCGCATATAAAATAACGCACCGAAAAAAGCCGCAAAAAACGCTACTTCAGAGCAAATAAATACAATCATACCCCAGCGGAAAGATTTGTCTTCCCACCCAGAATACTTACCTGCCAGACTTTCCGTAATAACAGTTCCCATCCACTTAAAAATCATGAATAGAATAAGTGCAAAACCTGCATACATCATGTACTTTCCTGGTGTAGTCAGATAAGACAAAGTACTTCCACCTTTATCAGTCGCTACCGAGAAAATAAATCCAGTCGCCAATGTCAGCAAACCTGCTGATAAAACTGATGGATAGATACTCCCGTGCGGAACAAAGTAATGGTCATTTTTTGAATGTGTTGTCATGCATTAACTCCCGAGCCTATATTTATATTTTTAACCAATCTAACAAACCATTATTACTTGAACAGCTACTTATCTTCTGTTGCTTTGTAAAAAGAGTACGACAAAGTCATCTCCTTAACATCATCTGGCAAATCTGGACTCAAATAAAACCGTAAAGGCATTTCCTTAACCTCTCCAGGCTTTAAAGACTGTCCTATAAAACAAAAACACTCTATCTTCTTTAAATGCGCAGCCGCTTTGCCTGGCGTTACACTAGGAATTGCTTGCCCCTTGACCACTTCACTGGTCGTATTCTTCGCCTCAAATACCACTGTAGCAATCTGTCCAGGGTGCACATCTATACTGCTTTGTTTAGGATAAAAATTCCACCCTAGTCCTGGCATTACTGCGGTCACAAATTGCACTGTGACAGACCTGTTCATATCAGGCTTTACAGCAGAAATGACTGCTGCATTATTATCCGTCTTGCCATTCAGTCCAGTAACTGAACAAATAACGTTATACAAAGGCACCAATCCAAATGCAAAAAACAACGACCCAACTACTACCCACAACATCTTAACGGCCAGTTTCTCATTCGCCTCTTTTTTATTGCTTGCGTTGTTATCTAGCACTTTTTACACTTTTATTGATGCCAAATGGTCATGATAGATACCACATACCATACCAGCGCTACTGCACACAAAATCAGTGCAACTTTTTTATTCTTGCTTGCACGTGCAATTTCTTCTTTTTTCATTCATCACAAGGCTTGAGTCATCAAGCCTTAATCCTCATCACAATTATTTAACTACTGGTTGCTCGGTAAAACTATGGTAAGGCGGTGGAGATGGTAGCGTCCACTCCAAACCTTCCGCACCTTCCCAAACTTTGTCTGTTGCTTTTTGACCGCCTTTTACGCAACTCACTATGTTGTATACAAATAATAACTGTGACAAGCCTAAAATAAACGCCCCGACTGTCGAAATCATATTGAACTCAGCAAACTGCAATGCATAGTCAGGGATACGGCGAGGCATACCCGCTAAACCCACGAAGAACTGAGGAATAAAGGTCAAGTTGAACGAAATAGCGGTCAGCCAGAAATGCACCTTGCCCAAAGTCTCGTTGTACATGTGACCCGTCATTTTCGGCAACCAATAATAGACCCCTGCCATGATGCCCATAATACCTCCTGCAAACAAGGTATAGTGGAAGTGAGCCACCACAAAATAACTATTATGGTATTGTGCATCAGCAGCAACATCGGCCAGTACTAAGCCTGTTAAACCACCAATACCGAATAAGATGATCCAACCCACTGCAAACAACATAGGTGTTTCAAAACTCATCGAACCTTTCCACATGGTCTTAATCCAGCAGAAGAACAACACAGCGAGTGGCAGCGAAATCGCCATGGTACTGTACATAAAATAAAGCAAGGCAGGTACTGGTAAGCCAGCAGTAAAGAAGTGATGTGCCCAAACCACTACTGATAGCGCACCGATTGCCCAAAATGAATACACTTGCGCTCTATATCCATACATTGGTTTACGTGAAAATGTTTGAAGAATTTGTGGAATAAAGCCCCAAACTGGTAGCAACAAAATATACACTTCTGGGTGTCCAAAGAACCAGAACAAGTGTTGGAACATAATAGGATCACCACCACCAGCGGCATCAAAGAAGTGCGTACCAAAGTGACGGTCTGTCAGCAACATAGTCACTGCGCCTGCCAAAACAGGAATCGTTGCAACTAACAAGAAAGCAGTAATGAGCCAGCCCCAAGCAAACATTGGCATTTTCATTAATGTCATGCCAGGTGCGCGCATGTTAAATAGGGTCACGATAATATTGATTGAACCCATCACTGAGGAAATACCTAGTAAGTGAACTGCGAAAATCGCAAAATCCACGCCAATGCCACCCTGCACTGACAGTGGAGGATAAAACGTCCAGCCCGTAGCTAAAGCGCCATCACCTATGCCAAACATGGCCAATGTAAATGGGAGGGTTAATAAAATAGCTGAAGGTGGCAACAACCAAAAGCCCCAGTTATTCAAGCGTGGTAACGCCATATCAGGCGCGCCGATCTGAAGTGGAATCATCCAGTTCGCAAAACCTGTGGCGGCTGGCATCAGCGCTGCAAAAATCATAATAAGCGCATGCACACCTATGAGTTGATTAAAAAACTCTGGGTTCATGAGTTGCAAGCCTGGCTTAAATAGCTCTGCACGAATGCCTAAAATCATGCACCCGCCCACCAAAAACATAATCAAAGAAAAGGTTAAATACATCGTACCAATATCTTTGTGATTTGTTGTTGTTAACCAACGCATGATACCCGTTGGATGGTCGTGATGCTCTTCATGATGCGCCACTGTTGTTGTACTCATAACCGTTCTCCCAATCGCTTATTCAGAACTATTTATTAAAAATTCAATTACTCGCGTGCCGCTTTGACTTGTGTTGGCTGCACCACATTATCAGTCGCTGCATTATTTCCCAAAGCATTACGCTCGTAGGTAATCACCGCTGCAATTTCTGTATCATTCAAAGTTGACTTCCATGGTGGCATTACATTCTTACCATTGAGCACGCGATCAAGATGACTGTCTTTTAGATACTTACCATCTGCACCAAATATCGAACCTGTAGCAATCTTGCTTCCTGTCAATGCTGGAAATGCTGGGGGCAATCCTGCACCTGTCACCTGATGACAGGCTGCGCAGTACTTCTCATACACGGTTTTACCTTGCGCAATCAAATCCTCTTTTGTCATCTCTTTAACCTCACCTGCTGCCTTTTGCTCTTCTTGTTTTTTTGCCACCCATACTTTGTACTCGTCCATAGGCACCGCATTGACCACTACAGGCATATAACCATGATTTTTACCACACAACTCTTTGCATTGACCACGATAAGTACCTGCCTTTTCAACCTGTACCCATGTCTCACGAATAAAACCTGGCACTGCAACGCGTGACGACCCAAACTGCGGCACCCACCAGTTATGCAACACATCATCTGCCGTCATTAAAACACGTACTTTCTCACCAACTGGCAATACCAACGGATTATCAACCTCCAATAGATAGTGCTCACCCTTCTCCGCTTTATCATGTCTTGCATCTTCAGATGTCGTCAAGCTACTTACAAACTTAATCCCTTTAGCATCGCCATCCATATATTCATATTGCCACTTCCATTGCGATCCCGTGACTTTAATCACCATGGATGCTTTGTCACGGGTATCTTCCATCATCACCACACTGTGATACGCTGGAATACCCATAATCACAAAGTCAATTAACAACAGAATTGCAAAGGGAATCAAGGTCCAGAAAATTTCAACCGCTGTAGAGGGCGCTTTATCCGCAACTGCTTTAAAGCCTTTAGATTTGCGATGTGCAAATATTGAGTAAATCATGATAGCCAAAACTACAAAGAAAATAATTGCAGTAATGATCATAAATTTATTATGTACATGTAGCGTATCTAACGCCATTGGGGTTACTGGCTCTGGAAAATTCCAACTGTAATCAGCATACACATTGAGTGAAGCCAGCATAGCAGCAAAACTTATCCCAATTTTTTTAAACACTTGCATCTCAATTGCTCCAAAATCAAATTTAATTAGTATATTTAAGCTTCTCTTTTATTTCTCGCATTACTAACACTCGCTGCTCATCATTGATAAAGCGCGCGCCAAACTCCACCTCTTTACCATGTGACCCTATGCACAGCGCACGCCTGCCACCAGCCAGCTCCTTAAGCGTCACGCGCACCCAGTAACGATGAAAAACCAACGAACTCAACCCATGCTGATCACGCTTTTCAACTACCACTTGATCTGCGTCAATAGTAATACTCTCAAAATCCGTAGAATGCACGCTTACATAGTAGAATGCCCATGCGAGCGCCATCAATTCCAGCCCAGCAAAAGGCAATACCAACCAAGCACCCATACTCACAAAACAAAACGCAATCGTGAGCGCTACCAGCGATATTCCTGCAAACAGCCTGAGCACTCCCACTTTCGAAAGAGAATTATTCGGGCTTGCAATAATCTTGTAATCAAACACCGATAACATCATGTCAGCCTTGCTGATTAACAGTATTCACGCCTGTAACAATCATTACAAAACCGTTACAAGTTGTTACAAGTGGGAAATTAGCACAGAAGCTTGGGATTTTCAAGCGCCCAATCGACTTTACACCTATTATTTTTTAACTACTGCATGGTTGCTGGGCGCTACTTTTGCTTAAGTTAGGTGCTTAATCATAACTATGGTGCCGGGAGCCGGAATCGAACCGGCACGTTGTTGCCAACGCTGGATTTTGAGTCCAGTGCGTCTACCAGTTCCGCCATCCCGGCATGAGGTATAATGCACAACTCGATTATTATACCAAGCTTATCGCAATATGCGAACTACAGATTTCGATTTTTCTCTACCCGACACACTCATTGCCCAGCACCCCAGCGCTTATAGAAGCGAAAGCAAGCTGTTATGTCTTGATGGCGTATCAGGCCAGCTACAAGATGACGCTTTCAAAAACTTACTTAACCACCTGACAACAAATGACCTCATTATCCTTAACGATACGCGCGTAATTAAGGCCAGACTATTTGGGCGCAAATCGACAGGCGGCGCGATTGAGTTAATGATAGAGCGCGTACTCAGCACTCACGAAGCGCTGACGCAAATCAAATCCTCAAGACCCCCTAAGACAGGTGCCAAACTCACCGTCGCTGATAACATTCAGATTGAAGTATTGGGCCGCCAAGATGACTTGTTTCATGTGAAGTTTTTATCTGAGTTTGATGTATATGCCTTGCTTGAGCAATATGGGCATCTGCCATTACCGCCCTATATTCATCACCAAGCCAATCCAGAAGATGAAACACGTTACCAAACGGTGTTTGCAAAGCACGCTGGCGCAGTAGCCGCACCCACCGCTGGACTACATTTTGACGAGGCCATGTTAACCCGCATTCAGGACAAAGGCATTCCAATTGCCTACGTCACCCTGCATGTAGGCGCAGGTACTTTTCAGCCTGTTAAAGTGGATCAAATTTCAGACCACAAAATGCACAGCGAACGCTACCATATCCCTGAAGAAACCATCCATCTGATTAACAGCGCACGCGCCCAGAATGGCAAAGTATTAGCTGTAGGCACAACCGCTCTCAGAGCACTTGAAAGCGCAGCGAGAACAGGGGAACTCATCGCTGGCGACAATGAAACCAATATATTCATCACACCAGGCTTTGAATTTAAGGTGGTAGACAAGTTACTGACCAACTTTCATTTACCCAAAAGCACTTTGCTCATGCTGGTATCGGCATTTGCTGGCTATGCACATACCAAAGCAGCTTATCAGCATGCAATTGCACAGGCTTATCGATTTTTTAGCTATGGAGATGCTATGCTTATCCATCGCAGACACAAATAGCGAACTAATCAGGTCAACAAAAACACTAAGCTTGTCGTTTACTCAACATTAATTGCAGGGAGCTCACATTGTTTAAGTCACCAATCATCTCGTATAGCGTAGCCGCAACTTTTGCTTTTACTGCGACTTTAAGCACGCAATTAGAAGCCGAAGTTTTACCAGAAGCGCAACTCGGCGTTAAAATTGCACTCGTTAAAAAACCGACTACACGGCCAATGACCGTTGCCTATATTCCCATCCACAAAAACTATTACATTGCGGATGGCGGACTGGCTCCGATGGGTTCTGAGCTGGAAGCACCAGTGTCAAAGTCTCAAATTCACGCTTATTCCGCTGATGGCAAATATATTAATTCCGCGCTGCCTGGCTACGATAATCGCTCTATTTACTTCAATCCCAATACAGACAAACTTGAAACCGTGACTTACAACATTTCTAGCGATGTGGGATTTGCCCCAAATACAGGCATTTACTCAATTGATCTAAGTGAATCAGGCGAATTAAAAAATACTTCTGGCGAAATTATGCAGTTTAATCCTGCATTTGGTGATGCAGCAACCATCCCAAGCTACGATACAGAAAATAAACATTACTTTGCAAAACAAGAGCGTAGCAACAAAGTCTTTATTGTGGATCCCAAACAACGTGAAAAAATAGGTGAGATTAATTTGGATCTAGCTAAAGCAGGGGCAGCTACTGACGACATCAGTGACCACTACGTTGCTTACACAGGCATCAAAGGGCAAGAGCTTGTTTTATTAGATGTCGACCATAAAGCTGCTTTAGTCTTTGATTCAACAGGGAAATTTGTTGCAAAAAGTGAACTGCCCAAGGACTTGAAGTTACGCGCCCAAAACCATTACAACGGATTAGGCTATGCGAACAATATGCTATTTGTCTACGTTGAGAGTGAAGGCGAATTTGGCACTTACCATGGCTACACAGTGGTCAAATAAGCCTGATAAAAACAAAAAAACCGCATTTGCATGCGGTTTTTTATTCAACAATATTTAGACTATTTACCTAGCGTGCCAGCCAACTTACCAGAAGCCATACCAAACACAGCGCCAAGCACTGTAGACACCGCCACCAATAATACAGGATTAGATAAATCCATCGCTGTTACGCTACCAGCGTCCGCTTTTGATAATGCATACCCGGCTGTTGCGGCATAGCCATACACATTTGCAGGCACAACTGAGAGCAGCGTATTACCAGCTACAATCACCAATGGGAACACCGTAATGGCAATAATCACTGGAGCAGCCAGCACGCCCAACCCACCTAACATGCCTGAACCTACTAAATACAATGCAATTCCAGCCATTACTGCACCAAAAATCATCCCTGCAATTGTTTTTTGTAACGCTACTGTATCACCCCCTGTATGAAAATAGCAGCCCCATGCAATAAAACCCACCCAAACCAATGCTGCACCAGCCAAAGGATTTAATGCTAAAAACGCCCACACACCACCTAAAACTGCGATACTTACTGCCAATGCTGTTAACTTCGACATACTTTTCTCCCTATATTTTATTGGTAAAGCTATTTTAAAAACAATGCATCGAGTAATTACAATTAACCACTACGGAAATAAAAAGAATGAATCGTCATACGCCCGTAACAATTAATGTAGACGCAGTCTAGGCTGAATTGGGATGTTTTTGCAAGTACTTTGTTAAAAATATGCCCAAAAAATGGGCATAAAGGTAGAAGAAAAGTGACGCTTATTTAAGAATACTTGGTGTATGACCAGTACTTTTTCCAGGCTCCAACCACCATATTCGGGTATCCTGGCTTACCTAAACTGCCATTGTATCGACCTAGTGCACGGTAGTAATCGCCATGCTCTTTGTCCAAATAATGCCTTAAAATTGTGCATCCATAACGCAGGTTCAAGCGCATATCAAATAAATTATGTTCTGAGTTACCGATACTTTTCACCCAAAATGGCATCACTTGCATATAACCACGTGCACCTACAGATGACACTGCATATTTTTTAAAAGCACTTTCCACCTGAATCAACCCTAAAACGATCTGTGGATCCAACCCTGCACGCGTAGCTTCATAATGTACCGATTTTAAAAAGTCCATGCGATAATTGTCATCAGGTATCCGCTTTTTTAACCGACTAGACATTTCGTCCAACCATATCTTGGCTTCATCTTGATTATCAAAGATTAAACGAGGCGCTGCCTGATCACTAATCGACTTCTGCATCATCGCCTGAACGCTGGCAGACAAAGCCTCTTCTTGCTGATTGCCAGCATAACAAACAGCGGCTAGCTGAAGTAAAAATCCAAGTAATAGTATTCGCATCACCATAAATTAAGTATTTAAAACATTCCGTATATAAGCGACAGCATCTTGCACGGCAATACTTTGCGCCTCTGCTGCTTTACGCGATTTATATTCAATATTGCCTTCTGCCAATCCACGCTCTCCGACCACTAAGCGATGAGGAATGCCGATTAAATCACTTTCAGCAAACATCACACCTGGTCGTTCATTTCTATCATCCAGCAGCACGTCCACACCTGCAGATTTTAAGTCTGCATAAAGCTGTAATGCACTATTTTTTACCTGCTCACTTTTATCCATACCAATCGGACATATCACGACTTCAAACGGCGCCATGCTGAGTGGGAAGATAATACCCTTGTCATCATGACCTTGCTCAATAGCGGCACCGACAATTCTTGACACACCAATGCCATAACAGCCCATTTCCATCACCTGTGACTGACCATTTTCGTCCAAATAAGTCGCATTCATCGCCTGTGAATACTTAGTACGCAATTGAAAAATATGCCCGACTTCAATGCCGCGACACAGCGCCAATTGGCCTTTCCCGTCAGGGCTAGCATCACCCGCTACCACATTACGGATATCGGCAATCACAGTAGGCTCTGGTAAATCACGAGCAAAATTCACGCCAGCTAAGTGATATTTAGGTTTATTGGCTCCACAGACAAAATCACTCATCAAAGCCACTGTGCCGTCTGCAATGATATTGACGTGTTCTCCCACGCCAACTGGCCCAATAAAACCAGGCGGACAATTGAGATTAGCTCGAATTTCTTCTTCTGTTGCCAGACGAAAATCCGTCATACCTGCCAATTTTGCCAACTTCACTTCATTGAGCATATGGTCGCCACGTAACAGTGCCAAATAAAACTTGTCCTGTGCTATCAGTGCAATCGCTTTGACTGTACGCGTCACAGAAATACCCAGCAAATTTGCGACATCTTCGCAAGCCGTTTGCTTAGGCGTGTCTACTTCACGCATGACTTCTGTTGATGCTGGACGTGCGCCAGATGCGACAGCCTCTGCCATTTCCACATTAGCTGCATAATCTGAATGTTCACAATAGGCCAATGCATCTTCACCACTATCGGCTAATACATGAAATTCTTGAGAGCCATCGCCGCCAATCGCACCTGAATCAGCCTTCACCGCTCTGAACTTTAAGCCTAAACGCGTAAAGATATTGCTGTAAGCATGATGCATATCGTTATACGTTTTTTCTAGACTTTCATAGCTGGTATGAAAAGAATACGCATCTTTCATTAAAAACTCGCGTGCGCGCATCACGCCAAAACGAGGACGAATTTCATCACGAAACTTGGTTTGAATTTGATAAAAATTGAGAGGTAATTGCTTATAGCTATTGATTTCTTTGCGCGCAATATCGGTAATGACCTCTTCATGCGTGGGACCAAAACAAAAATCACGCTCATGCCGGTCTTGAATTTTAAGCATCTGCGGGCCAAACACAGCCCATCGACCCGTTTCTTCCCACAACTCTTTGGGCTGCACCGCTGGCATCAACAATTCCAGCGCGCCAGCTTTATTCATCTCATCACGCACGATATGCTCAACTTTGCGCAATACGCGTAAGCCCAATGGCATCCAGTTGTATAAGCCGCTACCGAGTTTTTTAATCAGTCCTGCGCGCACCATTAATTTATGGCTAATCAGCTCTGCATCGGCTGGGGCTTCTTTTTGGGTGGCTATAAAAAATTGTGAGGCACGCATAATGTTTGGTATTTGTTCAAAAAAGAAGGATTTTATAGGGAAACCGACTTTTAGTCAGCAAACATCAAAGATAGGTAGCCTTGATAGCAAAGCGCTACATCACAACAGGGCGATTGGAAATCTCATTTTTGCCTAGGCCGCTTGATGGAAAATGTTGCGACATTAGCGCACTGATTTCAGAAATCCCTTGCAAGATGCCTGCCTCAAACTCTCCGCGCTTGAACATCAATTCCATATCGTGACAAATAGCGTTCCATTTTTCGTGCCCAACCAAACGATCAATGCCTCGATCTGCGACGATTTCTACATCACGATCTGCTAACAACAGATAAATCAGCACGCCGTTGTTGTGCTCGGTATCCCAAATATTCAAGCGCCCAAACAGCTCTAAAGCCCGTTTTCGAGGGGTCTTCTTGTAAATAATTTCCACTGGGTGCAGCCCTGCTTCTACCACAAAGCGAATTTCGCCAGCATGCTTCTGCTCACTCGCTTCAATCGCTTGCTCTATGCGTGATAAGGCCTGTTGCGAAAACCGAGCACGCACATGAAATGGCGTACTCAACAAGTGGGTAAAAAATCGTACGATTGGATTGCGTTTACTCATCACTTACCAGTCCCCTGAGGCGCCACCGCCACCAAAATCACCACCGCCACCAGTAAAAACATCTCCACCGCCAAAACCGCCGCCTGAGCCTCCGCCATAGCCTCCTGGGTAATGACCGTAGCCGTTAATACCTCTGCTACCCATCATTAAGGTAAAAATAAATGCCGCGAAGGATGATAGCGCGACAGCAAATAATGCTGCACCCAGTACCCAAACGACTATGCCAATTAAACCTGCGTTTAATGTACTCCCGATAAACGTGCCAAAGATTGCGCGCAAAATCATGCCCGTCACGATGACCCCAAACATAATCATTGGTAACAAATGAAACCAGTCATTTTCTGCGGTCGTTTTGCGCTCGGGCGCAGGTAAAGCTTCGCCCAATGTTAAGCGCATGATGGTATTTGTGGCCGCATCTAAACCGCCATAAAAATCACCTTGTTTAAAATGCGGTGACATCACCTCACTTACAATGCGCTTTGCTGTTAAATCCGGAATAGCGCCTTCCAAACCGTAACCCACTTCCACTCGCATTTTGCGGTCATCTTTGGCGACCACGATAATTACACCATCGTCTTGTTTGTCGCGTCCGATTTTCCATGTTTCAGCGACACGGATACTATATTGGGCAATGTCCTCAGGCTGAGTGGTAGACACAATCAGCACCGCAATCTGACTGCCTTTTTCAGTGGAGAAAGTGCTGAGCTTTGTCGCAAGTGCTTGTTGTTCTTGCGTGCTTAACGTGTGCGTTAAATCAGTGACCGCAGATTCAAGCGGTGGGATAGGCTGTAATGCTGCCACTGCGTGCGACGCCAGAAAAAGCGTCGAACACAACAGCAGCGCTTTTACTAAGCCATGTTTAAACTGCGCCAACGAGATGATGCTCAATGAAGTACTATTATTTATCACCAAACTCTACTTTAGGCGCAGTAGAAATTGCTTTCTCATTTTCCACAGTAAAGTTAGGCTTAGCCTTGTAACCAAACATCATGGCTGTTAGGTTGTTTGGAAAACTGCGCACCGTCACGTTATAAGCCTTAACAGATTCTATGTAACGATTACGCGCCACTGTGACACGATTCTCCGTGCCTTCTAACTGTGCTTGCAAATCTCTAAAGCCTTGATCTGCCTTAAGATTTGGATAGTTTTCAGCCACTGCCATTAAGCGAGATAGCGCGCTGGTCAGCTGGCCTTGCGCTGCCTGAAACTTAGAAAAAGCCTCTGGGTCGTTTAATACTTCTGGTGTCACTTGCATGCTACCTACTTTAGAGCGCGCCTCTGCGACTTCCGTCAATACTTTTTCTTCGTGTGCAGCATAGCCTTTAACTGTGGCTACCAAGTTGGGTACCAAATCTGCACGACGTTGATATTGATTCAATACTTCAGACCAGCTGGCTTTGGACTCTTCGTCCAATGATTGGAATTGGTTGTAACCGCAACCAGATAAACTTAACACCATTACTAAAGCCATTAACTTTAAAAACAATTTTTGCATCTCTTACTCCTTTGGGTAATGTCACTACATCACATATTGGGTTAAAAATACTTTAATCAAGCCTTAACCATACAAAACAATCATCGCATGCTTTAATTAAAAATATTGTGACAGATGTGCCTGCCAATCAAAATTTACATTTCACCCGCAACATTATTTTTGTAATGACTGCTTCGCTGCACAAACATCTTGCCAGACCTCGCGTTTGAGTAATGGGTTTTGCAACATTTGTTCTGGATGATGGGTCACCCAGTATGCAGTTTCGGCAAGCATATGCGCCTTGCCACGCAAACCTTCAACACTTGTTTCACTGATTCCCAAACACGCATGTGCTGCTTGCATACCAAACATCAACACGCATTGCGCTTGATACTGTGTTAAGGCCTCCACCTCTTGCAATAACACATAATCGGTCTGCTGCAATTGCATGGCTTTGATAATGTTAGCTAACAGTGTATTGCAAGCCTCTGTTTGCGTTAACGACGGCAGACATAACAGTACCCATTGCTTAGCTATTTTTTGCGGTGCGACTTCTACTGCTTGATTAGCCACTTGCGGTGATGGTTCAACGGGCAGATCAACAATGACGGGGGCTTGCCTTAGCTTCCAAACTGGCAGCAACTCTAACTCACGTAGTATGTCTTCACGCGTGATACTCATAATGCCAGCCCCATCAATACGGCATCTTCGCGCCCAGAATGCGCTGGGTAGTAACCTCTACGAATCGACATTTCACAAAACCCCATGCTTTCATACAAAGCAATGGCAGTTGTATTACTCACACGCACTTCTAAAAACATATTGGTTGCATGATGAAATTTAGAAATGCTAATCATATGTGCTAACAAATCTCGCCCCAGCCCTTGCCCTTGATACGTTTTTGCAATGCTCAAATTGAGCAAATGCGCCTCATCTAACACCAGCATGACTAAAGCATAGCCTATGATTTGGCTATCCTCCTCTAACACATACGCGCTATATCCCGACTTTAAAGAGTCACTGAAATTACCGCGCGTCCAAGGATGCGAATAAATGGTAGGCTCAATCGTCATAATTGCATCCAAATCCGCCATCTGCATTGGGCGATAAGCATACCTTGGATTCATCATTGCACTCATAGTCGTTGCCCTTGCTCACGTTCCTGCGTGGTTAGCGCAACGCGATTTCGAATATAAATCGGCATGGCTTCACTCGCTGATTTTGCTTTTCCTGCCACAAATATCGGTATCGCCAATTGCAAAATTGCACTTGCAGTAGGCGTCACCTCTGGCCTGATTTGTATGAGACTCGCTTGATAAATCGCACTTAACGCTTGCGCATAAACGCCCCATCCGCTCCCCGCACCCACCCAATCATCACCTGACACTGCTGGCGCCAGCTCTGGCTTGCACACAGTCGTGGCAATAGTTTCTTGCCATCCAGTCCCATCCCTTACCAAAACAGCATGATAAATCTCGCCCATCCGCGCATCCAAGCAAGCAAGCACTTTATCAGCCTCACTCGCTTGCGCCAATGCCATTAAAGTATTCACACCCACCACTGGCAAACCAGCCCCAAACGCCAACGCTTGCGCTACGCCGCACGCAATGCGCACGCCCGTAAATGCGCCTGGCCCTGCACCAAACGCAATGCCATCCAAATCTTTTAAGGTGATGTTCGCAGTGTCTAACAGTGCTTGAATCTGCGGCAAAATCAACTGCGAGGCTGTTGCACCAGCTTGTTGATGATGGACGTAAACGTCATCACCCAGCTGCAAAGCGAGCGATAAAACTTCGGTAGAGGTATCGAGTGCGAGTAGTTTCATTCAGTTCTAATTTATTAAATTGCCTTTACAACATCCCACACCGTCATTCCCGTGCAAACGGGAATCCATTTTCGTCTTTAATAAAACCACAAAAAACCAATGGATACCCGCTTACGCGAGTATGACGAATGAAGCGAGACTCAGTGGATTTCAGTCACCCGTTATTTTACCGCGCAATTGCTTCACTTGCTTACGAATCGTCTTGCTCTCTAAGCGCCGTTGTTTTGAGCCATAGCTCGGTTTAGTGGCATAACGCATCGGTTTTACATGGTTTGCCGCATTTACAATCTCATGCAGGCGCTTAACCGCATCTTTTTTATTCGCCTCTTGCGTGCGGTATTGTTGTGCTTTAAGAATCAACACACCTTCATCAGTAATACGATTATCTTTGCTATGCATTAAGCGCGATTTCAACCAATCGCTTAAGCTAGAAGCGGGAATATCAAAACGCAAATGAATTGCGCTGGAAACCTTATTCACATTCTGCCCACCCGCGCCTTGCGCACGGATGGCGGTGAGTTCGTATTCGGTTTCGGGGATTATAATCACAAATTAATGTTTAATTTCGTACTTAAAACTTTTTAATAACCTATCATAAGATTTGTTAATTTCATTGAATTGACCAATTACTGAATAAGGAATTGTATATCTAAACCATAAAGAGTCATCCGCAACAGCAGATACATTACATATCAGTCTTGGGTTAATTTGGTTTAAATCAAACTTCTCCAATCTAGACTCCATGCAATACAAATGTGCGGATTTGTCTTTAGCTACAACCGTTGCATAAAATGAATAATCTGTCATATTTTCCCATCCTTTAGTGTTGCGTTTAAAAGCGTCACTCCAAGGCTCTGTATAAAACCTCACATAAGCATCCATTCCAAAAATCTTCGTATTTGGCTCTTCGCCAGCATTATCTTTTATATGATAAAGCATACTCAAATTACTACCTCGTGATATTTCAACCTTATCAAGATTAGACTGAACTCTAAGTTTTGGCATAATAACGTTAAGCGGTAAATTGATTTCTATATCGTCCCGATTTGCTCTTGGTTTAAATATAGTTGGAATTTTTAAATAGTCACACTTGCCTTTATCTTTTACCAAACCTTCGAAAACGCTTTGGCTAAGGCAATTAAAATTATCGCTACCTTCGCAACGAATTTCATGCGGAACACACACGCTAATATATTGATATGGTTCTTTTTTTGTAAAAAAAGATTTAAGAATGAAGCCCCAAATAACTAACGGCACAATCAATAAAATTGCTATATAAAACCGATTACTCTTAATTAATTTATTCCACATAATATTTTTTACTCCGCACAAAATTACTGGCCAAAAAACGCCTCTACATCGGCCAATTCTTTAGTGCGCTTAAATGGCGGCAAGCTCTGCCAGATGCGCCTGCCATAAGGTTTAGTAATGAGGCGTGGGTCGCAAATGACTAAAACACCACGGTCTTGCTCGTCTCTTATCAGGCGACCAGCGCCCTGCTTGAGCGTTATCACCGAGTATGGTAATTGGTATTCCATAAAGGCATTTTTTCCTTCTTCGACCATTTTATCGATGCGTGCAGAAAGCACGGGGTCATCTGGTGGGGCGAAAGGAAGCTTATCGATAATTACCACACTGAGCGCCTCACCACGCACATCCACGCCTTCCCAAAAACTCTGACTACCCACCAGCACGGCGTTGCCATGCGCACGAAAGCGGTCTAGCAACTCTGTGCGTGTGCTTTCACCTTGCAACAGCAAGGGATATTCCATGCCTTTTTCTGCAAATGCTTCTTTGAGTAGCGCATGCACTTCGCGCATGGCTTTGAGTGAGGTACAAAGTACAAATGCCCTGCCCTCACTAGCCTGTATCACGGGCAAGCTCACTGCGGCGACCGAGGCAGTGTAGGCAGAGGAATTGGGGTCTGGCATATTTTGTGGTGCATAAAGCAAGGCTTGCGCTTCGTAATCAAACGGGCTTTCCCAAAAGCCTGTTTCTGCAGCGTGCAAACCCATTTGCGCGATGTAATGGCTAAAATCACTTTTAACAGCCAGTGTGGCAGAAGTAAAAATCCAGGCGCGAGGCTGTGCAGTGAGTTGCTTACCAAAGCTATCGGCCACGCTGAGTGGAGTAGCATGCAATTGCACACTTTGCGTAAATACCTCCACCCAGCGTACTAGGTTAGGGTTGCTGGCTTTTAGCCAACTATCTAGTTGCTGCAATAATACTTCACCACGCTGCCAGCATTTTTCCAGCGAGGGGTCACGTGCAGCTTGGGTTTCTAGCGCTTCAGTCACTTTGGCAAGTGCGGTTTGCATGTCTGTATAAGCTTGTTCAAACTTCTTTAAACTTAGCGCTTTTTGCACGGGCATGCGTGACCCTTCAAATTGAAATACCAGCCTGAAGTCTTTACAGGCTTTTTCCAGCACAGGAACCACTTCTCCCAATATCACACAGTCTTTAGCCACACTTAAATATGCCACTGTCGTATCACGCGCCAAGTCTAATAACTGGCTGGTTGAAATGTCTTCGCCAAAAAACAAACCTGCAACTTCTGGCAGCTGATGTGCCTCGTCAAAAATAACGGTATTCGCACTTGGCAAAAGCTCTGTCACGCCTTCATCGCGCAACATCACATCAGCGAAAAACAAATGGTGATTCACCACCACAATATCTGCTGCCAGCGCCTGTTTACGCGCCTCCATCACAAAACAATCTTTATAATTCGGGCACTCTTGCCCCAAGCAATTGTCACGGGTAGAAGTCACGCTTTGCCAAACCATGGCATTTTCTGGCACAGCAGTGAGCTCTGCTTTATCGCCTGTTTTACTATGTTCTGCAAAGCTTTGAATGATAGGAATGTACTGCGCATCCTCACGTGATTGGAAACGCCCCTCTAAGCTCGCACGCTGCAAGTGGTAATGACAGAGATAATTAGCACGTCCCTTAAGCATACTGACAGACACAGGCACTTTGAGGGCATCTCTTACATTTGGCAAATCGCGGTTAAATAATTGATCCTGCAGAGTTTTAGTGCCCGTTGAAATAATCACCTTGCCGCCAGAAAGCAGCGCTGGCACTAAGTAAGCAAAAGTTTTACCTGTGCCCGTACCTGCCTCAGCTACCAGCTGCTTGTTATCTTTAATAGCAGACTCTATCGCCAATGCCATTTCCAGCTGTTGCTTCCGCTCAGTAAACCCTTGAATTGCTTGCGCTAAAGCGCCACCCGCTTGAAAAATTTGGGTTAGTGATGAAGATTCTGACATAGCGAAATTATCCCATGAATATGGTGATTTTCGCCAAAACCCTATTCAGATACATTAATTTACACATAGAACTGCATGAAAGTATTGTGATTAGCACAATACTTTGTTAGCCTAAGCCTGCTGTTGCGTTATGTTGTAACTCGATTTCAACATTTTTTGGGAGGATGTATGGACTTAGGACTTATTATTCAACTCATTAGCGGTGCAGTTGGTGGCAATATTGCAGGCAGTCTCATGAAAGATTCCAGCATGGGTACCTTGCTTAATTCTGTAGTGGGCATTCTTGGTGGCGGACTTGGCGGGCAATTACTGGGCATGCTAGGCGTAGGCGGTGCGGCAGCCGCAGGCAGCATGGACATTGGCTCCATTATTAGCCAAGTGGCTGGCGGCGGGGTAGGTGGTGCTGTTTTACTCGCGATTATCGGTATGATTAAAAACGCAATGGCAAAACAATAATTAAAATTGATAGCCTATCTAGCTCACGACTAGGTAGGCTTTTTAATGACCTTATGTATCAAAAAATCACTATTATCATCCTATTCATTTTCTCAAATTTCTGCTTTGCAGATGATTTGATCAGTGCGGCTGCCCAGCATACTGACAGTACCCCAGAATACGCTACCGAAGCCGCGCATGAAGAAACGGTCAACCCCACTTGGTCGGAGAAAGCACAAGAAGTCCTCATACAAGCATTGAGCCTCACAGGCATTCAATACAAATATGGAGGCAGCTCACCAGATACCGGATTTGATTGTAGTGGCTTTGTACGCTACGTATTTAGCCAAGGCGCCAAGATCACACTACCACCTACTGCACGTGCGATTAGCCAGATAGGCAAGACGGTCAAAAAAGAAGATCTTCAACCAGGTGACTTAGTATTTTTTAACACCCTTAAATCGACCTTTTCCCATGTAGGTATCTATTTGGGCGACAATAAATTTATTCACGCTCCTAGAACGGGCAAAACCGTCACCGTAGAAAATATGAACAGCGACTACTGGATGAAGCGGTTTAACGGCGCACAACGCCTAGAAACCGAGATGAGTCAGTCTAAATAGGCATGCCAGCAATTATTCAACTGACCTGTCACTATGTCCTAAACTTCTTTGCGGATCTATTTCGTCACGAATCAATTGCTTAAGCTCTTTAGCCTCTGGAAAACGCCCCGCTACTTTTCGAGAAAACAATGTCTTACCATTTAAGCGCACTTCCAGCACGCCGCCTGTGCCAGGCATTAAATTGACCGACTTCAAATCCTCTTCAAAGGTAGTCAACAGTTCTTGCGCTAACCAGGCAGCTCTTAACAGCCATCTACACTGCGTACAAAACTCTATTTCGACGATATGATTTCTCATTTTACACCTTAAAATTTAGTAAATTCCGCGTTAGGGTATATGAAATTATATTGAAATAGCGGAAAATGAACCTATTAAATTATTACTGACTCTATACATTGAGTCATTTTTTTATTCTGTCACTATAAAGGTTTTACATGCGTTCTTCATTAGAAAAGTTTGGGCTAATTGGTTCTGGTATTGTCATCGGTGTACTGGTAAGTTTGAATATTTCTGCTTGGGCAGAAAAAAACTTATCGACACAATTGCCCATTGATGAGCTACGCGTCTTTGCTGAAGTATTCAGTAAAGTCAAAAGTGACTATGTTGAACCCGTAGAAGACAAAAAGCTCATTAACGAAGCCCTGTCAGGCATGTTGCAAGGCTTAGATCCGCACTCCACCTTTATGGACGCTGATGCTTATAAAGACTTGCAAGCAGGCACACAAGGTGAGTTCGGCGGCTTAGGAATAGAAGTGGCGATGGAAGATGGGCTAGTCAAGGTAGTGACTCCGATTGAAGACAGCCCAGCGTATAGCGCAGGTTTAAAATCGGGTGACCTCATTATCAAATTAGACGAAACTCAAGTACGCGGCTTAACGCTTAATGACGCGGTCAAAAAAATGCGCGGCACCCCAGGCACTAAAATCACACTTTCTGTGGTGCGTAAGAGTGAAGAAAAACCACTGACATTTACCATCACACGTGCCGTTATTAAATCACAAAGCGTTAAAAACAAACTCATTGAAAAAGACTTTGGTTATGTGCGCATCACGCAGTTCCAAGAACATACAGGAGAGGATTTAGCCAAAGCGCTTAAAACCTTACGCGAACAAAACAAAGATGCGTTCAAAGGCCTTGTGCTAGATTTACGCAACAATCCAGGCGGTTTGCTGGATGCTGCAGTAGGGGTATCCGCAGCATTTTTACCTAAAGATAATTTGGTGGTCTACACCGAAGGCCGTGTCCCAGACTCTAAAATGCGCTTAACTGCAACCGCATCTGATTATGCACGTCGCGGCAAATCTGATTACTTAAAAGACTTACCAGCAGAATATAAAAATGTCCCCATGGTTGTGCTCGTCAACGCTGGCTCAGCCTCTGCTTCAGAAATTGTGGCGGGCGCGTTGCAAGACCACAAACGTGCGACTATTCTAGGTATCCAAAGCTTTGGTAAAGGTTCTGTACAAACCATTTTACCAATGAACAATGGCAGCGCGATTAAGCTAACCACCGCGCGTTACTTCACGCCAAGTGGTCGCTCGATTCAAGCAAAAGGGATTGTGCCTGATATTATTGTTGAAGATGGCTCAGACCAGTCTTACAACTTGCATGAAGCAGATTTAAAACGTCACTTATCTAATCCAGCAGATGGGGCTAAAAACGTTCCTGCTGAAGTCAAAAATGACAACAAAGAAAAAGCCAAAGAAAGTTATAACGAAAGAAAATACGCTGAGCCTAAAGGTCCAATAGAGCCTACCAGCAAAGATGACTTCCAGTTTGTTCAGGCGATGAATGTGCTCAAAGGCTTGCCTGTGCAGAAAGCACCTGAACCAGAAAAAGTCAGCGAAATCAAAAAGTAATGTAATTGCTACATTCAGCCCCACGTCAATCTGAATAAGATGGATTCACGTGGGGCTTTGTTTTAATATGGTCGCATGACATTATCCACCCAAGACTTAATTAAAGAAGCTGAGCGCTGCGTGACATGTGGCCTTTGCTTGCCGCATTGCCCCACCTATCATAAAACAGGTTCAGAAGCCGATTCTCCTCGTGGCAGAATACAACTGATAAGTGCAGTTACTAAAGAGATCATCCCCAACAATGCGCGATTCAAAGCTCATATTGACCTTTGCCTCAGCTGCCGCAATTGCGAAACCGTTTGCCCCAATGGGGTAAAATACGGTGCACTCATCGACAGCGCCCGTAGCATGACAACACAGCATGATTCTGGTACTCAATCCCTACTATCAAAAATCATCACAACACCAGCTTTACTCAAAACAGGGGTGCGTTTCTTAAGGTATGCACAACAATCAGGCTTATTGCGCCTGATGTCTCAATTTAGCTACGCACTCAAAAAAAGGATTTCTTTACTTCCCAAGTTAACTAAGCTCCCTAATTGGCAAACTTATTACCCTGCCAGCCATACCAAACAAGGTGAAGTGAGTCTGTTTTTGGGCTGTATTAGCAATGCGTTCGACACGGAAACATTGCGTGCCAGCATTTACGTACTGACGCAGCTTGGCTACGACGTTCATATTCCTAAGCAACAAACATGTTGTGGTGGCCTAGCACGCCAGCAAGGTGACCAAACGAATAGTCAAATGCTTTTGGATCAAAACAACAAGGCTTTCCGAGCTGATTTGCCGTTAATCACCATCGCGAGTGGATGCGGTGCTGGACTTAAAGACTACACGCATTTTAGAGTACAAGACATCAGCGACTTTTTGCTTCAGTGCGACTGGCAACACATCACTTTACAACCGCTCAAGCAACGTATTGTAGTGCATGACCCGTGCACATTGCGTAACGTACAACAATCGCATTTAGCGGTATACGAACTGCTCAAAAAAATTCCAGCATCTGACATCAGCAGCCTGAAAGGTAATGTACAATGCTGCGGCGGTGCGGGAGCCTATATGCTTAATCAACCCAGCATGGCAGAGGCATTATTGAGCGATAAAATGACCAACTTACAAGAGGGTAATTTTGATATTTTAGCAACGTCAAATATTGGCTGTGCCATGCACATTGGTTCTGGTATCAAAAATTGTTCACTTGATATTGAAGTACTTCATCCCGTTATAATACTGGCAAAACAAATGGGCTTCAGTGCTTAATTAGATTAAACTAACGCCATGAATATCGACCAGCTCATCATCTCGTTCGACACAGGATTACGTACTGTGTTAACACATGCAAAAAGTGCTAGGCCAAGACCCGATGCCACAGTTCCAGAAGCACCCTTGTCTGATGATGACAAGCAAAAAGCGGCTTCACTCATGCGTGTAAACCATGTGGGTGAGGTCTGTGCGCAAGCCTTATATAGCGGTCAGGCGTTGGTCTCCCAAAACAATCAAATAGTAGATGCGCTAAAACAGGCAGCTGCTGAAGAGACCGATCACTTGGCTTGGTGTGGAGCACGCATAGCAGAATTAGGCGGCCGTAAAAGCTTGCTTAACCCAGTGTGGTACCTAGGCAGCTTTACACTAGGAGCTACCGCTGGCTTGTTTGGTGACAAGTGGAATCTTGGCTTTCTTGCCGAAACCGAGAAGCAAGTAGAAAGTCACCTTGCTAGCCATCTTGAAGCAATTTCACCAGAGGATGTCAAAACACGCAAGATTATCGAACAAATGCAAACCGATGAACGTACCCATGCAAATACCGCAAAACAACTAGGTGGCCAAGAGTTGCCACTGCCCGTCAAATTTGGCATGAAAATCGCTTCCAAATTAATGACGAAAACCGCTTATTACTTATAGCTTTTTAAAGAACTGGATTTAGGTTAACAATGGAAAAATTTGCAGATGTACTTTTAACTCTTGAACAAGTGGAAAATGTACAACGTATTGAGCTATACAATGATAAAAATGAACTCGCTGGTACCATAGAAAATAAGCCAGGTAGCCAAGGCTCACTTAAGGTATATCATCATCTATATAAAATGTATGGCAACATCACACTTGATGCCGCTGTTGAAGGCTTATCGCTCTATGCAGAACATACAGAAGATGCAGAGAACTACCCTGGGAAACATCCTAACGTTGATCGTCTTTTAGACATCCTTGAAAACGAATCTCCACTCTCGGTAAAGATTATTTGCAAATAAGCCATTCACCGTTAAGCTTGAATAGGTGGATGATAAATAAGCTCCAGCAAGTGTCCCGCAGGGTCCAAACAATAAAACCCACATGACCCATCTCGGTGCACCTTAGGCGCTTCGGTAATGTGAATGCCCTCGGTTTTCAAATAATCATGCCAGCCGTGCACCGACTGTACACTACTCAGCGCAAAACCAATATGATCTAGCCGCTGCTGCGCTTGTGGTGAATATTCCACACGGTGTAAGGCCAACACATCGCCGCCATTGGTCAAGTAGACATTATCAGAATCAGGCTGCCATTCAATGGACATCCCCATAATGCGCGTGTAGAAATCAACCGCCTTTTCTAACTCATGGACAAATAATGCCACATGACGAATTCCTATCATGCCTTGTGGCTTATTCATCTGCATCATTCAAGACTGGCTGATTTAATTTCAAAGTCGTGCGTGATTGCCACACTTTTGCTTAACATAATAGAAGCTGAACAATACTTTTCAGCAGACAATTTCACTGCACGCTCAACTTGCACTTCATTCAGATCGTCACCTGTGACCACAAAATGCACATGGATTTTGGTGAAGACTTTAGGCACCTCATCCGCACGCGTTGCATCAATTTCGGCGACACAATCAACAATAGGTTGACGCGCTTTTTTAAGGATAGTCACCACATCAAATGAAGTACAAGCGCCCATACCAATGAGCAACATTTCCATTGGGCGCATACCAATATTGCGCCCACCATTCTCGGGTGCGCCATCTAGCACAACTGCATGACCCGTTTCAGACTCGCCTAGAAAACTGACGCCTTCAATCCATTTAATTCTAGCTTTCATATTCACCTCTAACAAATTCTTTTATCTGCTTCTTTTGTCTGGCTTAAATCACGCCAGATTGACTTACATCATTATACACGCGGTCGAAAAGCCTAATACTTAGATTGTGACAAATCCGCGTAGCTTCTATCTATCATCACTTTCAAATACTTTAAATTAGTTTTCATTTATACAGGCATTATTTATGGGTACAGAATTATTCAACAACGGTCATCATGTTTGTATTTCTTTTAGCGACTTAGTTGATGACAGCGGATCCGATGCAGTGCAGTCCAATCAATTTCTAATCGTCACCGATGGGCATGGCGCACTGATTGACCCTGGCGGCAATATGACCTACAACGCACTCATGATGTCGATGGGGAAATATTTTCACTTTAAACAATTGGAATATATTTTTGCGTCGCATCAAGACCCTGATATTGTCGCTTCAATTAACAAATGGTTGATAGGTACACAATGTCAGGTGTTCGCACCAGCCATATGGGAAAGATTTCTCCCACACTTTTGTGGCGTAGGCAAAACAGAAGGCAGGATTACTGGCATTCCAGATGAAGGGATAAGTATCTCGCTAGGCAACACCATCATTAAAGCAATACCAGCACATTTTTTACATTCGGAAGGTAATTTCCAATTTTACGATGTCACTAGTAAAATTTTATTCTCTGGTGATCTTGGTGCATCCTTGGTACCGCACGAGCTAGCCGCTAGACCCGTCACAGATTTCGAAAGCCATATTCCAAAAATGGCTGGCTTTCATAAGCGCTATATGGTTTCGAATAAAGCCTGTCGATATTGGGCTAACATGGTCAGAAAACTAGAGATTAAAGCCATCGTTCCACAACACGGTCAGCCACTTCTTGGCGAAGAAATGGTGAATAAATTGATTAAGTGGATTGAAAATCTAGAGTGCGGTATTGATTTATTTACACAAGATCATTACCAAATTCCAGAGTAATTCACTAATCTGATTGCTTTTTAAGCCTCGTTGTTTACTGGTAAATAACGAGGCTTAATCAAACCATAGTAATTAGAGATTACTTAACACCCAACAATTCAACGTCGAATATCAATGTAGCATTGGGCGGAATGACACCGCCCGCACCGCGTGCGCCATAGCCCATTTCTGGTGGAATAACTAATGTGCGCTTGCCGCCGACTTTCATGCCTGCAAAGCCTTCATCCCATCCTTGAATCACTTGTCCGCCGCCCAAGAAGAAATTAAAAGGCTCATTTCTATCAACACTACTGTCAAACTTTTTGCCTTTTTTATCAGCTGCCGCAGAATCATACAGCCAGCCTGTGTAATGCACCGTCACATTAAAACCTGGCTCAGCTTCACGACCCGTGCCCACTTGTGTATCAATTTTTTGTAATTCTGTGATGTTAGCTGTCATCGCTAGAGTTCCTTTTGTTGAATTAGATTGTGATGTGGATTCTGCCTGACAGCCCAACACTGCTAGCATCAAAATCGCGCTCATCGTAAAACATACGCCTTTTTTCATAATCTACACTCCTAATACCATTACTTCACTTGTAAGCCGCTATTCTACTGTAATTCAGTGAGTTACCACACCCTTCGCTCATAAAAAAAGGGAGCTTGTGCCCCCTCACAACAACTAGATAAACTTTCTTTTATTTGGACAAACGTCTTCTTGCCATACTGAAAAATATCACGCCCATCACTAGCAAGCCAAGCTCTTCTGGGATCTCCAAGGTACTTTGCGCTGCGGTATCAGATAGTGTACGCGGCTTCTGAGTAAAACTTTCTACTGAAAATGAGACTACCAATAAAGACAATATAGCTAGCTTAATCAATGATTTTTTCATTACTAATTCCTCCAAGAGATGGTCACTCTTAGTCACGGCAATTAAATATTGGTAATATCAAGCGTGACGACTAAGACGAAATTTATGCCGAATGGCTAATCTCAGCAATAGCCCGAATAGGTACTCCCATATGGGGGTGTTTGAAGCAAACTTACTGGAAATAGACAGCCTGGATAAGCGCGTCTTGCACGCCTTTACTTGCAGCAGCCTTGGCATGATTGACTAACATGACTAATACATAGCGCCTTTTATGCTGGTCTAGCACGTAGCCTGCGACTGCACTTACCCCGTCCAAAGAACCTGTTTTCAGATGTGCATTACCTTGCATCGCGCTATATTCTAGCCGCTTTTTGACAGTGCCATCTAATGCAAGAATGGGCAAAGAGGCAATAAACTCTGGCATCACCGCGCTATTGTAAGCGGTCGTCAGCATCTGCCCCAAGTGCTCTGCACTGATGCGCTCTATGCGCGACAACCCTGCGCCATTTTCTATCACAAGCTCACTAAAGCGAAGCCCTTTATTGCTAAGCACTTGCTTGACGACGGCTGAGCCATCTTCCTCGTTTGCTAATGTGCTGTTTTTTTCAATGGCCATGGCCAGAAGCAGTTGCCGCGCCATCAAATTATTACTCCACTTATTAATGTCCCTCACCACATAGCCCAACGGTTCTGAATGCTGCTCCAGTACTTTAAGTGCCGTCAATGGGATCTCTCTTACCTGCAACTTTCCACTGAATTTACCACCGATTTCTTTCCACAACTTTTTAAAGGTATAAAACGCGTATTGTTCGTCGCTCAATACACTTAACTCTAAGTATCGCTCTTCACAACCCACGGAATAAGTGCCGTTAAAAATAACAGTTACGCCTTCTGTTTTAGGATTAACGTTATACCGAAAATAATTACGCCAGTCTGCACAAGCACCTAGTGTCGGCTTCATATTATTGACAATCCTTACTTGCGGTAGCTCAAACTCCTGGTTCACCACTACCATGCCATCTTCTACAGAAAACTTAAAGCTGGTGCTGCGGCCATTCACCAAAAATGCACTTGGCAGCGCGTTGTAGGCGCGCCAAATTTCATCATCAAATGTACTGCGGGCACTTAATTCTTTTGCAAACAAACTTTTATCTATGACTAAATCACCTTTAATTTCACGCACACCCGCTTGTTGTAAGCTCATCAGCAAGCGCCAAAAGTCTTGCGCTTTAAAACTGGGGTCGCCATAACCTTTAATCATGAGATTACCGTTTAACACGCCACGCCGTAACTCACCCTCCCGATATACTTCAGTTTTCCATCGATACGCTGGCGTGAGCGCTTCCAAGGCAGTGTAAGTGGTCACCAACTTCATCACACTAGCAGCATTCATGGCTTTGCTTGCATTATGAGAAAAGCTAGGAGCCGCGCCATCTACTGACTGTACATAGACAGCTACGCTATCTTGCGGAATATCCGCTTGTTTGAGCGCCTCTATCAATGTTTGCGGTAATTGCGCAAAAGCAACATTACTCACTAAGGACAGTAAGATAAGTAGCTTTTTCATAGGCATTTTTTGAGCGCAATGAATGTTGCATCGAGCAGAAAATCTACCTCTTCCTTATGGATACTGTAGGGTGGCATAAAATAAACTGTATTCCCAATAGGACGCAACAACACGCCTTGTCGCATGGCGCTCACATAGCAATTACGCGAAAAATCCGCATTTTGCGTTTGAACCTCAAATGCAAAGATCATTCCTTTTTGACGTAGATGCTTGATTGGCATGTGAGTAAGCGCTTGCATTTTATCCCACAAGTAAGCCGCCGTCTTTTTATTGTTATTTAACACATCATCCGACTCAAAAATTGCCAATGTCGCCAAAGCCGCACTGCAAGCAAGTGGATTTCCAGTGTAACTATGACTATGTAAAAAACCACGGACTATTTTGTCATCGTAAAAAGCCTGATAAATTGCATCCTGCGTCAGCACCACTGATAACGGCAAATAACCACCTGTGATGCCTTTGGATAAACAAATAAAATCGGCAATTTCGCTCACTTTATTTGCTGCTTGCTCGCACGCAAACATGGTTCCAGTACGTCCGAACCCTACCGCAATTTCATCGGCGATGAGATGCACTTGATACCGCGTACAAACCTCACGTGCACGTTGCAAATATACAGCATGATACATGCCCATGCCTGCTGCACATTGCACCAGTGGCTCGATGATAAATGCGGCCAATTCGTTATGATGCACCGTCACATATGTCTCTAATGCTTGCGCGCAACGTAAAGCAAACGCCTCTTCACTTTCACCCGCCTCTGCCAACCTAGCATCTGGGCTAGGCATCTGCGCCGACTGCACAAGTAATGGCGCATAGGTATCTTTAAAAATCGCCACATCGGTCACACCTAGCGCACCCAAAGTTTCACCATGGTAGCTATTTTGCAAGCTGATAAATTTGGTTTTGCCAGACTTACCTGTATTACGCCAATAGTGAAAGCTCATCTTAAGCGCAATTTCCGTGGCACTGGCACCATCACTGGCATAAAATGCGTGCCCTAAACCTGTGAGTTCGCTTAATTTTTCCGATAGTTTAACGACAGGCTCATGCGTAAACCCTGCCAGCATCACATGCTCTAGCGTATCCAGTTGTTGTTTGATGCTGTCTTTAATGCGCGTGTTGTTGTGCCCAAATAAATTTACCCACCAGCTACTCACCGCATCTAAATACCTTTGTCCGTCAGCATCGTATAGCCATACGCCTTCCCCTCGCATAATCGGGATAAGCGGATAGGCCTCATGCTGCTTCATCTGCGTGCAAGGGTGCCACACAGATGAAAGGCTGCGGCTCAGTAAAGTATTATTGTTCGACATAGCGAAATTGTACGATGTTTTGCAAATCTCACTAAGTTAAAAGTCGTCATCAGGTGTGGTTTAGTCTAAAATTCTGTTTTATCGCTACTTTTCGTTTTTTCATGTTAAAAACCCGCCGCCACTTAGAACTGCTCGCCCCTGCCAAAAACGCTGATTTTGGTATTGAAGCGATTAATCATGGTGCGGATGCCGTGTATATTGGCGGACCTGCATTTGGTGCACGCGCAAAAGCGCCTAATAGCGTGGAAGAAATTGCGCGTTTGGTGAAACATGCACACCGCTTTCATGCTGAAGTGTTTGTCGCGCTCAACACTATTTTTCATGACAACGAGTTAGAAGGCGTAAGTGAATTAGTCGCTCAATTATATGAAGCTGAAGTCGATGCGCTCATTGTGCAAGACATGGGTTTGCTAGAGATGGATTTGCCACCAATACAGCTCCATGCGAGTACACAAACGGATATTCGTACTGTTGAAAAAGCACAATTTTTAGATCAAGTAGGGTTTAGCCAACTAGTGTTGGCACGCGAACTCGACATTAATACTGTCAAAAAAATTGCCGATGCGACCAGTTGCAACTTAGAATATTTTATTCATGGTGCCTTATGCGTTGCATTTAGTGGGCAATGCTTTATCAGCCACGCACACACGGGGCGCAGTGCCAATCGCGGTGAGTGTTCGCAGGAATGCCGTTTGCCTTATACGCTGGAAGACCAAAAGGGGCGCATGATAGGCAAAGACAGGCATTACCTGTCAATGAAAGACAATGACCAAAGTGCTAATTTACGTGCGTTAATCGACGCAGGCGTCAGCAGTTTTAAGATTGAAGGTCGCTACAAAGATTTGCCATATGTGAAAAACGCGACTGCGCATTACCGCCAGCTGTTGGACGAGATTTTAGAGGAGCGTCCAGAGTATGCCAAATCCTCCGCAGGGCATGTCACATACACCTTTATACCTCAACCTGAAAAAACGTTCAACCGCAGCGCCACAGACTACTTTACCAATGGCCGCCAAGCAGGCATTGGCGCATTTGATACGCCAAAATTCTCAGGCGAAGCACTAGGCAAAGTCACCAAAGTAGACAAAGATTTTATTGAGGTGGCTACTGACGTGGAATTGCACAACGGCGACGGCGTATGCTTTTTTGATGTGCATAAAGAACTGGTTGGCTTACGCGTCAACACAGTAGAAGGTAAGCGTATTTATCCAAATGAAATGCCTAAAGACATTCGTAACAACACCATCATGTTTAGAAATCGCGATCATGCTTTTATGCGTTTACTAGAAAAAGACTCTGCCTCACGCAAGATGGAAGTCAGTATGATATTTTACGAAACACGTGACGGCTTTGCACTCAGCGTGACAGATGAAAACGGCACGCATGCTACCGTGCAATGCATCGCCGAAAAACAAGTGGCAAACGACCCAGCAAAGGCAGAAGCCAGCTTAAAAGAGAATTTAAGTAAACTAGGCAGTACAGACTTTGTGGCAAAAGAAATCCATTTAGAAATTGCGCAGCAATGGTTTGTACCTGCTTCCATCGCCAACAATCTAAGGCGTGAGGTAATTGAACATCTGCAACATGCACATATCGAAAATTATCAGCGGCCGCCACGTCGCGCTGTTGTTGAGCCACCTGCAATTTATCCTGAAGACACGCTGTCTTACCTAGCTAATGTCTATAACCAAAAAGCACGTGATTTTTACAAAAAGCATGGGGTAAAAATCATTGCCAAAGCGTATGAGGCCAATGAAGAGGTAGGCGAAGTACCCGTCATGATTACTAAACATTGTCTGCGCTTTAGTCATGGTCTATGCCCCAAAGAGGCCAAAGGTGTCACTGGCGTACAGGGTACGATAACAGCAGAACCCATGACGCTTATTAGCGGCAACGACCGTTACACACTCAAGTTTGACTGTAAACCTTGCGAGATGCACGTGATGGGAAAAATCAGAAAGCCCATATTAAAACTAGCGCAGCCGCAGCCGATTCACTTTTTCAAATAGTCAGTTTTTGTATTGCTATTTTTATGTTGACTGAGCTAGCTTTGGCATCATATCCAAAGTACGCTCTATCTCTTCAATACTTGATGTGAACCCATCGCCACTTGGCATGCCCACGACAAAACCAAAATGCTGTCCATCACGGTCTGACAAATCTTTAATCACTGTACCGAATCTATCTGGCGGCTGGATAATCAGCACCGAACCACCCTTAGGTAAAAGCAGCATCCCGTGAATGATATGACTGCCTTCTACCCCCACTATCGTTTCTGCTCCAGCACAGGTGCGAATGATCGTCGCCAAGTCTTCCTGCATAGGATCCAGAATTCTAAAACCTCTGGTATCCCTTAAATGTTCCGCAATTTCTATTTCATTTTTCAATTGTCGCAACACACCTGACCGCCCGCGCAAGATATACACGCCAGGATGCGGCTTCACCTCGATGCCTGCAAGCATTTTTGCGCCTAAAGCACTAAACCGCTCACGCTTATTTTTATTCTGTCCCACATCATCAAAAATGACTAACTCTTTGAAATAGGCAGACTGTAATCGATATGGCTGCATTCCAAAACATTGCTCATAAGCCAGACCATGGTTACTCATTTTTTTATCTGTGGTGACAGGTGCACCATAGGCTTGCGCCAACGAATAGGTCACACAATCATCAATCAGCCATTGCCCAAAATACTTTATGCCCGAAGCAGTTGCATAGAGTGCAGCCTGCGCTATCTCTATATCAGCATTCAATAATGGCATCGTTTTTTTGCGTGGCTGTAAGTATGCGCAAGCCCGCTCTTTATAAACAACACCATCTAATAACCAAGCATCCTTTAATAAAAATCCGCGCGTAGGGGAATGTGTTTTAACCAAACCACCCTCCATCCTTTGATGCCAATCATCACTGGCAAAACCACAATTTGTGACACGCTCCATCTGATTGGGCAAATAGTATGCACGAGGCTCGACTTGTGTTGTCTCTGGTGCGATTTCCCATACTTGGCTTGCTACAGACTCTAGCGCCTTTACTTGCTGACGCAATACCTTACGACGAAACATATTCAGTATAGGCAAAGACGTCCAGCGCGACTGTTCGAATACTGCATTCGGACTACCCCAATTGGAAGGCTCCGACATGCTAGATTTAAAATAATGTGTTGACATCTAATCAACTCCAAATCAAGTACTTAGGGCGCTCAATCATCCACCATAGGCCGACTCTCCGCAATAGCCCAGATACACTAATTAAATCAATGATATCGGTACACTTAAACAGTCAAAATCACCAAAAAAAGTAATCTGCCCACACATGAAACATCAGGGAAATTTCTTAATAAAGAGAATTTAATATATGACACAACCCATTGATTATTTATTAATATTACTCTTTAACTTGTCATAAACTTATGTTAGAGTAAACATCCGCCATTAGTGATGGGAGTGGAGTGATGTTACGCTATCATTTGCTTGCTGCAATTGCCATAACACTACTTACTAGCTGCGCACCCGCCGCAAGTATTGGCGGATCCGCGGCCATGACGCACACATTAAATGGCATTGTCTACCAAACACTCACAGCACCCAGCGCAAAAGTACGAGCTGCCACGATAAACGCGCTTGCACGTATGCAAATCAAACTAGTTTCTGACAAAATCATCGAAGATGGAAAAGTTAGACAAGTCACAGCCAAAACAAAAGAACGAAAAATTGAAATAGAGCTTGAAGCCATCAGCCCCAACACCACACGCATGCGCGTCACCGCAAAGAGTTCACCTTTCTTCTACGATAGTGCAACCGCAGAAGAAATTATTGCGCAAACCAAAAAATCGTTAGGGTAATTGCTAGACAGCTTACTAAGCTTTTTTCACGAACTCTGATTTAAGCTTCATCGCACCAAAGCCTTCGATTTTGCAATCGATATCATGGTCGCCATCCACCAGGCGGATGTTTTTCACTTTGGTGCCTACTTTAACAACCGAAGATGAGCCTTTTACTTTCAGGTCTTTAATCACAGTAATCGTATCGCCATCTTGTAACACGTTGCCATTAGCATCGCGAATGACTTTTGTTGCTTCTGTGGTTTCACTGGCTGCACTTTTGCTCCATTCATGAGCACATTCTGGGCAGATATATTGATCACCATCTTCGTACGTAAATTCAGAATGGCATTGCGGGCATGGTGGGAGTGACATAAAAAATTTCTAAATGATAAAAATGAAATTGTAGTGCAGTCAGGCACATCATGGAAAGACAATGTATCAAAATGGCTACTTATTCGACGCAATTAAGACAATCATCACTTCCAAGCACAACCTAAACAGCAAATAATAAGCTGAAATAATCTAGACTTGCTGAACCGAGCAGCTTAAAGGATTTAAGGTGCCGGGTTCATCATCACCAGATGTATCGCTTCTATCGCTTTCATGATGTCTGACGAGAGCCTGATTTTCCAAGCATCAATGTTTTCTTTGAGTTGCGTCATACTGGTGGCACCAATGACGGTGCTGGTAACAAACCAACGGTGGTAAACAAAGCTGAGCGCGAGTTGCGCTGGCGTGAGTCCGTGTTGTCGTGCCAAAGCCGCATAAGCAGCACTGGCTGGCTTGACATTGGGCTTGGTATAACGTTGTGCGTAGCCTAAAAACTGGGTGACGCGACCAATGGCATTGGGGTTCTCAATATACTTGCCTGTTAAATGTCCAAAAGCGAGTGGCGAGTACGCCATTAACGCCAAGTTTTCGCGGTAGAGTATTTCGCTCATGCCAAATTCAAGACCACGATTCATCAAGTTATAGCAGTTTTGAATACCAACAATTCTGGGCAGTCCATGTTCTTTGGCAATGCGTAAAAACTCCATTACGCCCCATGGCTGCTCGTTAGAAAGCGCAATATGGCGTATTTTTCCCTCTTTTATCAGTTCCGCCAGTGTTTCAAGTTGTGTGCGTATCGGCTCCCAATGTTTTTCGTGACCTTGTGCATCACGTTCTTGTGCAGGGTCGAATTGATACTGCCCAAAAATAGGCACATTGCGCTCAGGCCAGTGCAGATAATAAATATCTAAATAGTCTGTTTGTAATCGTTGGAGCGAGTCATCAATAGCCTGGCGAATATTGGTGCGGTTAAGCGTGTCGTCCCCACCGCGTATCCAATGCAGATTGCGGTTACGACCCGCCACTTTGCTAGCCAGCACAATCTTATCGCGCGCTTGATTTTTAAGCCAAGTGCCGATGATGGTTTCTGTACGGGTGAAAGTGTCTGCTTTAGGCGGTACAGGATACATCTCAGCAGTATCAATAAAATTAATGCCTTGCGACAAAGCGTAATCCAATTGTTCGTGCGCTTCTGCTTCCGTGTTTTGGTCACCAAAAGTCATGGTGCCCAAGCACACTTTGGAGACTAAAATGTCTGTGTTACTTAATTTAATATAATCCATTAATGCAGTACCTGTTTTTTATCTGAAGGGGCGGCAATCAACATTGCATTTGAAGTTGATCCACCAATATTCCAACTTGTCTCTTGATTACTCAACTGCAACATATTACATAGTGCCAAAATAATTTCCTGATTTAAACTTAAGCGTAAGTTGATCCCTTCGATACAGGTCAGGTCTAATGCTTTTACAGGCGGCTCATCCACTAAGCTCACACTCACCGCAAGTAACTCACCATGTTGCTTTGACTCTTCACGCGGTTGATATTCGGTAGAAAAATCCAATTTCTGTAAGGTTTCCACCGCTTGCGCCTCTTGCTTAAATACTGCTACTGCCTGCTCTGGCACTTGTGCTGACTGAAGGGTCTGTTTTAATGGCAAGTGCGCCTCTCCATTTAGCAAAGCCCAAATCAGCTTAGCAATACGGTAGCTAATCCACACAGCAAGCTCTGTTTGATCACTCAAACCAACGCGCAACAGCAGACGGTCTTGTTGCTGATTGTAAGCTAAATTCAATTGCTGAATCGCTACATTTTGTATTTTCTCAGATAGATGCTTAGTCAAAATATACTTCTTTAATTTATATACTGCGTACCACAAAAATTTCACATTCAGGACTTGAAATAAAAAAAATTGTCTCCAAATTAGCAATCAAGGTGCGAGAGTGCTAAAATCACGCACCGCAATTTGACTAATTATTTTTTTAAACTCAATTTAGTTTAAGCATACACCAAGGAGAAACTTAATGAAAATTCGTCCATTACATGATCGCGTGATTGTAAAACGCTCTGAAGAAGAACGCACAACGGCTTCTGGCATTGTGATTCCAGATAGCGCTACCGAAAAACCTGATCAAGGCGTTGTGCAAGCGGTAGGTAACGGTAAAAAAGATGATAGCGGTAAAGTCATTGCACTTGACGTTAAAGTTGGCGACAAAGTGTTGTTTGGCAAATATGCAGGCCAAACCGTTAAAGTAGATGGTGAAGAGTTATTGGTCATGCGTGAAGAAGACATCATGGCGATTGTCGAATAATTGAATTCGAATAATCCAACACAAATCAACATATTGAATTTAAAGTAATTCTCAGGAGATTAACATGGCAGCAAAAGACGTAAGATTCGGCGACGAAGTTCGCCAAAAAATGACAAATGGTGTGAATATTTTAGCTAACGCGGTAAAAGTGACTTTAGGTCCTAAAGGCCGTAACGTGGTATTAGAGCGCTCATATGGCGCGCCAACCATCACTAAAGATGGCGTTTCAGTGGCTAAAGAAATTGAATTAAAAGACAAATTTGAAAATATGGGCGCACAAATGGTGAAAGAAGTCGCTTCAAAAACTTCTGACATCGCTGGTGACGGCACAACAACTGCAACTGTTTTAGCACAAGCGATTATCCGCGAAGGCATGAAATCTGTTGCTGCTGGCATGAACCCAATGGATTTAAAACGCGGCATCGATAAAGCGGTAGCTGCTGCGATTGCAAACTTAAAAGAACAATCAAAACCATGTACAACCAGCAAGGAAATCGCTCAAGTAGGCTCTATTTCTGCCAACTCTGATTCTTCTATCGGCCAAATCATTGCTGACGCAATGGACAAAGTGGGCAAAGAAGGCGTGATCACTGTTGAAGATGGTTCAGGCTTAGAGAGTGAATTAGACGTCGTTGAAGGCATGCAGTTTGACCGTGGCTACTTGTCACCTTACTTCATCAACAATCAAGAGCGTCAAATTGCATTATTAGACAATCCATTCGTGTTGTTGCATGACAAAAAAATCTCAAACATCCGTGATTTATTGCCTACTTTAGAGCAAGTGGCTAAATCTGGTCGTCCATTATTGATTATTGCAGAAGATGTAGATGGTGAAGCGTTGGCAACTTTGGTTGTAAACAACATCCGCGGCATCTTGAAAACAACAGCTGTTAAGGCACCTGGTTTTGGTGACCGTCGTAAAGCCATGTTAGAAGACATCGCGATCTTAACTGGCGGCGTTGTGATTGCTGAAGAAGTGGGCTTGAAACTCGAAAACGTGAAACTGGAAGATTTAGGTTCAGCAAAACGTATCGAAGTAGGCAAAGAAAACACCATCATCATTGACGGTGCTGGTCATGAAGGCAACATCACTTCACGCATTGCACAAATCAAAACACAAATCGAAGAAGCTTCTAGCGACTACGACCGTGAAAAATTGCAAGAACGCGTAGCTAAATTAGCGGGCGGTGTTGCAGTGATTAAAGTAGGTGCAACTACTGAAATCGAAATGAAAGAGAAAAAAGCACGCGTAGAAGATGCATTACACGCAACACGTGCAGCGGTTGAAGAAGGTATTGTTGCTGGTGGTGGCGTGGCATTGATTCGTGCTCGTGACGCAATTGCTAAAGTCAAAGGTGACAACCTGGATCAAGAAGCAGGCATTAAAATTGTATTGCGCGCAGTGGAAGAACCACTACGTCAAATCACAGCAAACGCTGGTGTTGAACCATCAGTAGTAGTGAACAACGTAGCAGCTGGCAAAGGCAACTATGGCTACAATGCCGCGAACGAAACTTACGGCGACATGGTAGAAATGGGCGTATTAGACCCAACTAAAGTGACTCGCTCAGCATTGCAAAATGCAGCTTCTGTGGCTGGCTTAATGCTCACTACAGATTGCATGGTAGCGGAATTACCAAAAGATGACGCACCAGCAATGCCTGATATGGGCGGTGGTATGGGTGGCATGGGCGGCATGATGTAATTTCAACTTTCACTGCTTTGGTGATGCGTTGTTGGTTTCGCTATTTGCGCCTTGTCGTACAAAAACGTACTGCCTGCGTTGCAAATGGCTCACCGCCTAGCCTCACCTTCGCATTGAAGTTGAAATGCCCTAACCAGCATTCAAAAACAAAACCTCGCTTCGGCGGGGTTTTTTTATTGCATATTACTGTTTGACGTTATATAAACTTAATATTTAGATAATTCATTTGAAAATAGACTTTATATATTGATGAATTCAGATTCCAAAATTACCGCTGTCGAAGCGTACTCAGATGCATTCAGAGACTTAATCAATGACCGTGTTGGGTGGGAGGGAGTGCCTGCGCAAAAGTTACGTCTTAATTCCGAGTCTGATTGGAAATTTGTATGTGTTGCCATGGATATACTTGGTGACGCTTCCTTAGCTATACACAACTTTCTAAGATTCGGTCTAGATGGACCCACAAAATATGATGATACTGGTGAGAAATATCTTAGGCTGTACGGTTTGTTAAGTTCGGCATATATCCAGCAACAAGCAGTACTCAAATTGCACAAACTAATGAACTGTATTAATCAGAAAGAATTAAAAATTCAGGCCGACAAGCTACTAATCAGAACTCTTCGCCACCAGCTCGCTTCGCATAGTTTGGATTACTTTGACTTTGCAGACAAAGCGACTACTGCTTTCGTTCCGGTGAGGATCGACCTTCGTGGTTTTAATTGTACGGTAACTGAGAATCGCGGTGACAGTTCGTTATCATATGATCTTAAACAAGTGCTCATAGAGCATTGCGATTTTATGCTTGAAGTTCTTGATGCTATTTATATGAAGAGCTACAAAACTTTGTTCTAATCACAAAAAGATAAGAGATGTGAGCATGAGCAAAAACTATTAAATCTTCGTAAAGTTAAGGAGGGCGGCTTGATTTTTCGCAGTTCATCCTCTGATCTTCCAAACGTAATCGTTAGCTTTATCTAAGCAAGTTAGAACTCGTAGGGCGGAATAATGAAATGTATTCCGCCGCATGTGGGGTTTACTTTCGGCGCAATATGCTTCGCTATTGACACCCTACACCCCCCTTGCCGCGCCTGAGGCTTGAGCATAAGCTGGGTGAAACGGCGAGGACTGTTTGAGGATTGAAAATCCGAGTTCCGCAGCCGTACCAGCGTTGCGCTAAGTCCGAAGGAGATAAGCGGCAGCGGGGCAGCTTTTTCTTTCCCCTATTTCTTTTGGCTGCGCAAAAGAAATAGGGTCGCCAGTCGCGCGAAAGCGACGGTTTTGATTTGGTTTAAAATGGATTCCCGCCTGCGCGGGAATGACGAATCAGATAGAAAAGTTCTATAATCAAGCATCCATTAAACTTCAAAACCCTATGGAACCACAAAAACCTGGCCAACTTAATCCCTCTTGGCAAGCCGTGATTGGCGATGAACTTGAAAAGCCTTATATGCAAAATCTAAAGGCTTTTCTTAAGCAAGAAAAAGCTTCTGGCAAAACCATTTACCCTCCTAGTCCATTGATTTTTAATGCGTTTAATCACACACCTTTTGACCAAGTGCGTGTGGTGATTATCGGGCAAGACCCTTATCACGGGCAAAATGATAAAGGACAGCCTCAGGCTCACGGTTTGAGTTTTTCCGTGCCTAAAGGCATAGACCCACCACCGTCTCTGATGAATATTTTTAAAGAAATTGCGTCCGATTTAAATATCAAAATGAGCAGAACAGGTGATTTAACGCCATGGGCAGATCAAGGTGTGTTGTTACTCAATGCAACGCTCACGGTGGAGCAAGCCAAAGCAGGTGCGCATCAAGGTAAAGGTTGGGAGGCATTTACCGATGCCGCGATTGCTGCTTTAAATGCTCAGCGCGAAGGCTTGGTGTTTGTGTTGTGGGGCAGTTACGCACAGAAAAAAGGTGCCTTTATTGATGAAAACAAACATTTGGTGCTTAAGTCTCCTCACCCTTCCCCACTCTCCGCACATCGCGGGTTTTTTGGTAACCATCAGTTCTCAAAAATTAATCAATATTTGAGCCAGCATGGTCAAACACCGATTAATTGGCAACTTTAGTCTGTTTGGGTACTTGCTATCTAGTTACATCTTGTTTACACTTTGTTTGAGTATTTTTACAAAAGATCAACAGATAAAAAAAGCCCCGATTAAGGGGATTAAATCGGGGCTAAAAAGCCTCATCGTCTAAGGCTTCCGCTCAGGGAGGAAAGAAGCGGACAGATGGTCCATGTTAGGCATTTACCATCATGTCGATAAGATGATTTAAATCGGGTTTAGTTCCCGATTTTTTTGTTTTTTAGCCTGCATTTTAATTTCATCTTAATCTATCAAACCCCTAAACTGCGACCCATGCGATAATACACGTATGGACACAGACTCAATACTCGCAGGCCTGAATAACAAGCAACTCGAAGCCGTGACGCTTCCCCACCAATCCGCACTCATCCTTGCAGGCGCAGGCAGTGGCAAGACGCGCGTACTCACTACCCGCATTGCCTGGCTGATACAAACAGGACAGATTTCACCCATGGGTTTAATGGCGGTAACGTTCACCAATAAAGCCGCTAAAGAGATGTTGACGCGCCTCACTGCGATGTTGCCCATCAACACGCGCGGCATGTGGGCAGGTACGTTCCACGGCTTATGCAACAGATTATTGCGTGCGCATTATCGCGAAGCTGGCTTGCCGAGTACCTTTCAGATTTTGGATACAGGCGATCAGCTTTCCAGCATCAAACGCTTGATGAAATTACTAAATGTGGACGATGAAAAATATCCACCCAAACAAGTACAAGGCTATATCAACAGCTGTAAGGAAGAAGGCTTGCGTGCGCATGCAGTAGAAGCCTACGACGCACATAGCCAAAAACTACGCGAAATTTACGAAGAATACGATAAGCAATGCAACCGTGAAGGCGTGGCAGATTTTGCCGAACTGCTATTGCGCTGTTATGAACTATTAGAACGCGAAGTGCATATTCGCACGCATTATCAACAACGCTTTCAGTACATTTTAGTGGATGAGTTTCAGGACACCAACCGCTTACAATATTTATGGCTTAAGTTGCTTGCTGGCACCAACAACTGCTTGTTTGCGGTGGGTGATGATGATCAATCCATTTATGGTTTCCGTGGTGCTCGCGTAGGCAATATGCGTGATTTTGAGCGCGATTTCAACGTACAGAATATTGTTAAGCTGGAAGAAAACTATCGTTCGCACAGCAACATCTTAGACGCTGCCAATGCCATTATCTCGCATAACAAGCACCGCTTAGGTAAAAACCTGTGGACGAGCGCAGGCAAAGGTGAACCGATACGCATTTACGATGCTTACAACGACACCGATGAAGCGCAGTTTATTGTTGATGAAGTGAACATGCTACAAAATGAAGGTGTGGCATTAGGCGACATCGCGCTACTTTATCGTAGCAATGCGCAATCGCGCATTCTGGAACACACGCTGTTTGCTGCCAATATTCCTTACCGCGTGTATGGTGGACTGCGTTTTTTTGAACGCGCTGAGATCAAACATGCCATGGCGTATATGCGCCTGATTGCCAATGCCAATGACGATACCGCTTTACTACGTATCATCAATTTCCCAGCACGTGGCATCGGCGCACGCAGTTTAGAACAATTGCAAGAAGCCGCACGCACTGAAAATTGCAGCCTATGGCAAGCAGCGATTAACAAAGTGGGCAATGGTAAAGCAGGTGCTAAAGGGCTAGAAGGCTTTGTCGCGCTAATCCGCGAACTGGTCGACCAAGCCTATGGCATTACATTAGCTGAAATGGCAGAACTTGCCACGACGCTCACAGGTTTAAAAGCGCATTACCAAAACGAAAAAGAAGGTGAAGACCGCATCGCCAACTTGGAAGAGTTAGTCACGGCTGCCGTCGCATTCAGCAACCAAGATTTTGGCAACCACAACAACGTGAATGATGATGCAGATATCCTTACCCAGTTCTTAAATCATGCGAGTCTGGAAGCAGGTGAGCATCAAGCAGATGCAGGGCGCGAAGCGTTACAATTGATGACCGTGCATGCCGCAAAAGGGCTTGAGTTTAATGCCGTGTTTATCAGCGGTGTGGAAGAAGGTTTATTCCCACACGAGCAAAGCGCTTATGAAAATAATGGCGTAGAAGAAGAGCGCCGTTTAATGTACGTGGCCGTCACCCGTGCACGCCAGCGCCTGTATTTGAGCCATGCGCAAAGCCGTATGCTACATGGTCAAGTGCGTTATGGCATTCCTTCACGCTTCTTGGATGAAATCCCTGATAGCTTAATTAAACGCTTGAACAGCAAACCAGCGCCTAAACCTTATGCTACTGGTGGCGTGTATCAAACCTCTACCAGCACTCGAAGTAACTATCCTTACAAAATTGGTCAAAGTGTGCGCCATGCCAAATTTGGCGAAGGAGTCGTGGTGAGCTACGAGGGCAATGCCGATAATTTGGTGATTAAGATTAACTTTGGTCGCGAAGGCATAAAATCACTTGCGATGGAATATGCAAAACTAGAGAAAATTTAAATCAGCCTTACTGATACTTGAAGCACAATTTTCTACCCATTTGAGTAATTTACCGACCAATACTTTAATGCCATAATGCCACGGTTCTTAAGCCAATTCGGATTCCTTAAGCCAACTCAGATTAAAGTGACTTTATGAGTACCAAGATTCATCAAAACAACTTTGGCGCATTAAGACTACTGTTTGCGAGTTTAGTCATTTTGTCTCACGCGCCTGAGCAAGTAGATGGCAATCGCTCCAGAGAGATTCTTACCAGTCTTTTTGGTACCGTTAATTTCGGGGACCTTGCAGTGGATGGTTTTTTTCTGATCAGTGGCTATCTGATTACCTTAAGCTATTATCAATCGGACTCAATCAAGAATTTTCTTGTCAGACGCTGCTTGCGCATCTTCCCCGCCTTTGCAGTTGCGTCTTTAATTTCAATTTTTGTTTTTGCACCGATGTCAGGTGGCTGGGAACTGATTACCAAGTTCTCTTTAATGGACTGGTTGAAGATTCCTTTAAAAATCATAACGCTACAACAGCCTTGGGTAGATGGGGCATTTCATAGTACGACGAATACTTCAGTGTTTTACCCTTTAAATGTGCCATTGTGGACCATTCCAAGGGAGTTCGTGTGCTATCTCTCTGTTCCGATTTTTGCATTTTTAGGGTTACATCATAAAAAACCCTTAATAGCGGTCACATTGTTATCGATGCTAGGCTTTTTCTATTTTATCGTTCAAATTAGAGATTTCCATCAGGAGATTCCGTTTTTTACCTATAGCATTCCAAGATTATTCTCTGCTTTTTTAATTGGTGCGGGTGTCTATTTGTTCAGGGATAAAATGATTTGGAGCAACACTATTTCACTCGCTTGTGCGATTACCCTAATACTGGTTTTTAGCAATCACTATCTGGCAGAGCCTGCCTTACTAGTGTTAGGTGGATATATTTTGTTTAATTTTGCACTAAACTATAAAAATCCATTGTTAAATGCAATTGGCAGTAAAACCGATCTATCCTATGGCATCTACTTATACGCTTGGCCAATTCAGATTCTGATTATTCTCAAGTATCCAACGATTTCACCTTGGATACTCAGCATTTATGTCTTAATACTCTCGGCATCATTTGCATTTTTCAGTTGGAATCTGATTGAAAAACCTTTTATGCAAATGAAAAAATATTTTCAATAACCTAACTTAAATCTGCACGCTTAAATTTGTACAGTAGCAGCTCTGAAAATATCTCGATAACTCACATATTGAAATGCAAACATCAATGCTGTTGCCGTGAGCAACACACCAAACACCAGCATTGGCATCAATATCTGCGCAAGAAATGGTATCAGTACGGTAAGTATGCCAATCGCTAGGCCAAGCACCAACATTAACGACATGATACCAAGCGAGAGCACTAGCCACGCCACGCCCATAGAGATGGTGTACTGTAAGGTACCCGCTATGCTAGATTTAATGGCTTTTACTATGTCATAGTTATTAATCACGATCAGCATTGGTGAAAACCAAGTCGCTACAAATAATGGCAATAACAGCAGCAGCAACTTTAAAACAAAAGGCGCAAACTTTTCCATGAATCGACTAATTTCAGACTCATCCATAGGCGCTTTGTGCTGCGCAAATGGCGTCAAACTTTCTATATCAGCATTCAAAAGATAGCTCGCCAGCGTTGCATAAACCAAACATACCGCGCCTAACAACATGAGCACTTTTAGCTTAGGTTGAATGCTCGCAAACACTTGTGAAACTGATGCAGTTTTGCCCATTTCTGCATTGCGGAATAACATCACCGCAAACGCCACAAATGCAGGCCAGATCAATACGGTGACTATCGCTAATATACCGAGACCAGGCACGGACGGAAGCATCATAAAAATGCCTACGTATGCAAGCGCTAGCATCAACCACTGATTGGGCTGCGTTCTAAACAATGCGATACTTTCTTTTACCCAGCTCAACCCTGTTTTTGTACGTGACTCAAAAATCGCCATTTCATTCCCTTGTTATTCATGGCCTGCACTTAATGCAAGCCTGTCTTTTAATATACGTTCGAAGTGCATTGGATCTTTAGCATGTGTGAGTTCGCCTTCCACTGGAAAATGAAAATCATACAATCTGGACAACCAGAAACGCAATGCAGCGCGACGTAACAACGCGACCCAATGCGTTTGTTCTGCTGGCTCAAAAGGACGCACAGATTGATAAGCATCCATAAAAACCTGTAGCTTTTCTGCATCAAAATGGCCATCTGACTGTATACACCATTCGTTAACAGCAATTGCCACGTCATAAGCCAATACATCATGACAGGCATAGTAGAAATCAATAAACCCGCCTAACGCATCCCCGTCAAATAGCACGTTGTCTCGGAACAAATCCCCATGCACCACGCCATGTGGCAAGGCGGTTAAATCCAAACCATGCTGATAATCCAGCTCATGCCGCAATAACATTTGCTGCGTGTCGCTTAACTTAGGCATCACCTGCTGCGCAGTGAGAATGCGCCAACCTTGTCCACGCTGATTATGCGATTGCTGATGAAAGTTCAGCCCCACAAGATGCATTTTAGCCAGTGTCGTCGCAACCGCTTTACACTGCACTAAATTTGGTGACTCAACATCGTGCCCTTTTAAGCAACTCACCATCAATGCAGGCTTGCCCTTTAGTCGGTGTAAAGCAACCCCATTTTTATCAAAAATTGGCGCTGGACAAGGCACATCATGTTGCGCCAGATGCGCCATGAGATTGACAAAATAAGGCAATTCGTCAAAGTCATTTTTTTCAAAAATGGTCAGCACATAGCGCGCTTCTTCTGTAATGACAAAATAGTTGGTATTGGTAATCCCAGCGGCAATGCCCTTTAAAGCCACCATGCGACCAAGTGCGTATTGGTCTAACCAATCGTGCATCTCTTCTAAATTTAAGGTAGTAAAAACGGACATATCGCAGTAATCATGGCAACCATAAAATGATTAAGAGGGCTTGGCCCTCTTAAACTTAGAATCGGAATAAAATCCAGTGTGGTACAGATAATGGCGGATTAGGACCTACATTGACCCAAGCACCATTCTCTTCTTGTTTATGCAAATAATATGGCACACCACTTTTAGGTGTTACCTTCATCATGTACAGTTCACCATGGATACGATACTCCTCTATCGTATCTTCGCCTTTTTTACGGATTGAAATTTCTGGCTCATCCATGGGCTGACCTTCAATAACCTTAGGCGGTGGCGGCACTTCTTCTAAAGGTTCCGCATTGGAAGGTTGCGCTGCATACGCGGAAAAAATACTTAAAGGGAAAATGCACAAGGTCAATAAAACGCTCTTTAATTTATGCATTTATATACTCCTAAAAAATTTTCTTCATTTTAACAAATTAAGCACAGCATGAGTGCCTGCACTTACAAATATAATTGCACTTTGCGTTCCGCAGGTGTAAGTTCAAATCCTGTCGCTTCGTAATGTTTAAAGATAGCTTCTACAATGGCCTTGGGGTCATCAATCGTTTGAATCAAATGCATATCCTCAGGTGACGCCATGCCCTCTGCTACCAAAGTATTTTTAAGCCAATCCACCAAACCTGTCCAGAAGCTGGATCCCACCAGAATAATGGGGATCTTCCGAGACTTACCCGTTTGCACCAGCGTAATAGCCTCCATTAACTCATCCAGCGTACCAAAACCACCTGGCAATACTACATACGCAGAAGCATATTTAACAAACATGACTTTGCGCATAAAAAAGTATTTAAATGTCAGACTAATATCCTGAAAATTATTACCACTTTGTTCATGCGGCAGCTCAATATTCAAACCTACACTCGGCCCAACACCAGCAAACGCACCGCGATTTGCGGCTTCCATAATGCCAGGCCCTCCGCCAGAAATCACACTGAATCCAGAGTCAGACAGCAATCGTGCAATGTCTTCTGTCAGCCTAAAATAATGATGATCTGGTTTAGTCCGTGCACTGCCAAAAATGGACACGGCAGGTGTAATTTCTTTTAACTTTTCTGTAGCGCCCACAAATTCTGCCATAATCTCAAAAGCGTGCCACGATTCATGACTGGCGGAATCGCCGTTGAGCAACTCAGGAACAGTAATTTGTGGTAGTTTTTTAGTGGACATGCAACTCTTTCCTTTTTATATTTACTTGGTCGTACGCGTTAATCAAAACTTGGATCTTTGAATGAAAACACTTTTATTAGTAGACGGCTCATCTTATCTTTATCGCGCTTTTCACGCCATGCCCGATTTACGCAATTCTGCCAATGAACCCACAGGCGCGATTCAAGGCGTGCTCAATATGTTACGCCGCTTACATAAAGATTATCCAGCAGATTATAGCGCGTGTGTGTTTGATGCCAAAGGCAAAACTTTCCGTGATGATATTTACCCAGAATACAAAGCCAACCGAGCCAGCATGCCCGATGACTTACGCGCACAAATTGAGCCGCTGTTTGAAACCATCCGCGCCATGGGCTGGCCGCTGATTATTGAAGAAGGCGTTGAAGCTGATGATGTGATTGGCGCACTGGCCAAACAAGCAGAACGCGAAGGCATTAAGACGATTATTTCCACAGGCGACAAAGATATTTCACAACTGGTGAATGACAAAATTACTGTCGTCAACACCATGCGCGATGCCTTTCGCAAGGTGGATGACATACTAGATATTGCAGGTGTTGAGCGAAAATTTGGCATCCCACCAAGCTTGATGATTGATTATTTGATTCTTGTTGGCGATACGTCAGACAATGTGCCAGGGGTTGAAAAAGTCGGCCCGAAAACCGCCGTGAAATGGCTCACGCAATATGGCTCTCTTAAAAATATTGTCGCCAATGCAGATAACATTACAGGTGTGGTGGGTGAAAATTTACGCAAAGCTTTACCCTGGCTGCCGACTGCACGCGAGCTGATCACGATTCGTTGTGATGTGGGCATCCGCGAGCACTTTGATGAACTGATTCAGCAAGCACCCGATAAAGCCAAACTCGCAGAACTGTTTGACCGCTTTGAATTTAGAAGCTGGAAACGTGAGCTTGAAAATATGCCAGATGGGCAAAAATCAATGTCCACAGCACCTACGCCCACTGTCATTCTGAGCGAAGCGATGAATCCAGAAAAGTTAACCACACAATACACGCCAATCACCACCCGCGCGTACGAAACGATTTTGACTAAACCCCAATTAGAAGCTTGGTTACTAAAATTAGCGCAAGCTGAACTCATTTGCTTTGATACCGAAACCACCAGCCTCGACCCGATGACCGCCAAAATTGTTGGTATGTCGTTCTCTGTTGAAGCGGGTAGCGCCGCCTATTTGCCGCTCACGCACGATTATTTTGACGCGCCAGAACAACTCAACTTTGCTGAAACTTTGGCAAAAATCAAACCTATTTTAGAAAACAATGCCATTAAAAAAGTTGGGCAAAATATTAAATACGATTGCCACGTGCTAGCCAACCACGGCATACAACTCAACGGTATTGCGCACGACACCATGTTGCAATCTTACGTGTTTGAATCGCACAAATCGCATGGTATGGATGCATTGAGCGAGCGGCATTTAGGCATTACGCCGATCAGCTTTGAGCAAGTCGCTGGCAAAGGCGCAAAAGCAGTGAGCTTTAATCAAGTGACGGTGGAAACCGCCGCCGAATACGCTGCAGAAGATGCGGACATCACCCTGCAACTACATGAAGCCATGTACCCCATCATCGCCAATGATGAAAAATTGAGCTACATTTACAACCAAATTGAAATGCCAAGCTCCGCGTGTTTATTCACGATTGAGCGCAATGGTGTGCTGATAAACGCGCAAATGCTCAACAGCCAAAGTAACGAAATCGGCATGAAATTAGTTGCACTCGAAAACCAAGCGTACGAGCTAGCAGGTCAGCCGTTTAATTTGAGCTCACCCAAACAATTACAAGAAATTTTGTTTGATAAACTCGGCATTAAGCCCACCAAAAAAACGCCCAGCGGTGCGCCAAGTACCGATGAAGATGTGCTACAAGAACTCGCGCTCGACCACCCGCTCCCCAAAGTGTTGCTAGAGTATCGCGGCTTAGCCAAACTCAAATCCACCTACACCGACAAGCTCCCCAAAATGATTAATCCGCAAACGGGGCGCGTGCATACCAGCTACAACCAAGCGGTTGCCATTACTGGGCGCTTAGCGAGTAGCGACCCCAATTTGCAAAATATTCCAGTGCGTTCGGCTGAAGGCCGCCGTATCCGCGAAGCCTTTATTGCGCCACAAGGTGCGCAAATTGTGTCTGCCGATTACTCACAAATCGAGCTACGCATCATGGCACATTTGTCGCAAGATGCAGGCATGCTGCAAGCCTTTGCCAATAATGAAGATATTCACCGCGCAACTGCTAGTGAAATATTTGGTGTAGAAAAAGACCAAGTGGATAACGAACAGCGCCGTTACGCCAAAGTAATTAACTTTGGTTTAATTTACGGCATGAGCGCGTTTGGCCTAGCGCAAAACCTCAACATCGAACGTGGCGCTGCCGCGAGCTATATCGAGCGCTACTTTGCGCGTTACCCCGGCGTTAAAGCGTATATGGAAAACACGCGCGCAGAAGCTAAACAAAAAGGCTATGTAGAAACCTACTTCGGCCGCAGACTTTGGGTGCCAGAAATCAACAGCCCCAATGTGCAACGACGCAACGGCGCAGAACGCGCCGCCATCAACGCCCCCATGCAAGGCACGGCGGCAGATTTAATTAAACTCGCCATGATTGCTGTTGATAAGTGGCTACATAAAGAGAAATTGCAAAGCAAACTTATCATGCAAGTACACGATGAACTGGTACTAGAAGTACCTGATAGTGAATTAAATTTGGTGAAATCTAAACTGCCAGAATTGATGCAAAATGTGGCAACACTGACGGTGCCTTTGTTGGCAGAAGTTGGAGTGGGCAGTAATTGGGAAGGGGCGCATTAATTTCCAGTTGTAACTTTTACTCCTTTAAACCATAATCATCCGAACTCAATAAAGCCTAATTAAAAATGTCTGATATTTGCTACAAAAAAAATTATTTAGCTGAAGTTATAGCAAGAATAGACTTTGCTCAACTTGTGACAACATTAAATCAACCAATCTTGCCAGAGAAAATTCAAGAGGTTTTGAAGTCAAGATATAAAATATTCGAGCCTAGCAAAGCTGTGACTCAAGGAGTAACAATTACAGAAGCAGGAATCACAACTGATAGTCAAGAGTTTCAGCAATGGGTATACCACGGCGAGAATCGCGAAAAAACAATAACAATTAATCATCATTCAATTACGATATCATTAAGAGAGTATAAAGATTACGAAAACTTTAAGTTGGATGTGATTGAGCCAATTCAAGCAATATCAAATGCAGAGGGTGGCGTTTTTATCAACCGAACTGGACTGAGGTATGTAAATATCTTCCCAAACACAAATAATAATTACGCCGAAATTTCTGAGCGATTTATTGAGATGATTGCTGCCCCATATCAAAGTATTATTGATTTAGATAACCTATCAAGACACATTCAAATTTCTGAATATATATATGATGAGATCAAATTAAGAATACAGTCAGGAATATTTAACCCAGACTACCCTGCAAAAGTAAAAAATAAAGAGTTTGTGTTGGATTTTGATGCTTTTATGGACACGCCTCATAGCTTTGAAAATATGAATAATCTTTTTGATGAGCTTCATAAAACTATTGAAGGTAAATTTGAATTACTTATAACTGATAAATTGAGATCAGAATTAAATGCCGACTAATTTTGACGTTACAGTATCACCTCCAAGTAAATATTCATCTGATAAATTCTCTAAAACTAATGCAGATTTACCATTAAAAAAATCTGAACATAAAGTAGAAATAGCGCCTTTAGAAATTCCGGATAATATCAATAAAGTAAGAAAAAAAACTATCAGGGGCGTAATCAAACATGACGGTCCATCAGATAAATAATGCTCAAGAAGGCAGGGTAAGACAAGGTGACATATATAAAAACATACCCTACTATGAGTCATATAAGGAAGTTTCAGGTAACTTTGAACTTTCAATTTTCGAATTTCCTTATGTACTAGTTCTTACACAAGATTGTGATTTAGAGCAAAACAAAACGAACAGGCTGAACTTAAATACTGAAGCCAATGGAAATTCAATACTAGATAAACACCTAATTTCAGTCATAGTTGCACCCCTTTACAACTCTGTGCATCTATTCAGTGGTGAGCATTTAGATCTAATAGGAATCAAAGCCTTAAGACATAGCTCAGATCAAAAAAAACTTATAAAATCCAATCAAAACCAAAGATACCATTTTATTGAATTCAGTGAAAGCCTAACATTACCAGATTCCGTTATTGATTTTAAACACTACTTTTCAATATCTTTAGAGTATCTAGAAAACAATCCACATAACTTTATTTGTGGCGTATCCCCAATATATAGAGAGCTAATATCTCAGCGATTTTCAAACTATTTGTCTCGAATTGGCCTGCCATAAAAAGCTTGTTATGCAAACCTTCGGCATCTACATCATCGGCGATGAAATCCTTTCTAGCAAACGCCGAGATGCGCATTTTAGCTAGTTGACAACTTCAAAATGGATTCCCGTTTTCACGGGAATGACGGGGCATCAGATGTATGTTTATAATTTGAAGAAATAACTAAATTATTTTGAGGCGTAATTAAAATCACTTGCGACAATAAAACCATACAATCAACTCCACACATAGTTTATGGCTAAACCAGCGCCCTTTCGTCATTCCCGTGAAAACGGGAATCCATTTTTTAGACAGTTAAATTAAATAGATCTCTATGAAACAGCCCTGTGTTTACATATTGAGCAACCAAGCGCGTGGTACTTTGTATATTGGCGTGACCAGCGATTTAATTGGGCGAGTTTGGCAACATAAACAAAATTTGGTAGATGGTTTTAGTAAGCAACATGATTTGCATCTGCTGGTTTACTTTGAACAACTTGATGACATGATGAGTGCGATTACGCGGGAGAAACAACTCAAAAAATGGAATCGCGCATGGAAGATTGAGTTAATAGAAAGCATGAATAGCGATTGGCGGGATTTGTATTTAGATTTAGTACCTTAACAGCTAAAATCAAAATGGATTCCCGTTTTGCGAGCATTCGCTAAACGAATTGCCTGCCAAAATCACTGCACGGGAATGACTGAAATTTAAGTAGACTTGCAATAATATTTGTGGATTCATAGATTAATTAAAATGCAAACCTTCAGCGTCTACATCATCGGCAATGAAGCTATTTCTGACTAACCCCTAGCTCACCGTCAATTGCATTTCTTCATCAAACATACACACTATATTGCAGCCTAACTTTTTAGCTTGATACATTGCGGTATCTGCATTTTTAAGCAACTCTAGAGAGGTATGACCATGCTGACCAAATATAGAGATGCCTATGCTCGCGGTGCAATGATAGTCTCGACCTTCAAGATTAAAGGGGCGATTTAAATTCTCTAGGATGTCGTTAACGATTAACTCTACTTCTTTTTTAGCTTGATCATACGCATGATTTAAGTTCTCTATCACTATCACAAACTCGTCTCCGCCTAGACGCGCTACCGTATCACTCATGCGCACTGAATCCGTCAGCCTTTCCGCTACCAACTTGAGCAATAAATCACCCGCATGATGTCCATAAGTATCATTCAACTCTTTAAAATTATTAATATCGATAAATAGTATGGCACCACCTTTTTCTGTACGGCTACGGACAAGTAACGCATGCTCTAATCTGTCTAGTATCAATCTACGATTGGGTAAATTGGTTAAAGCATCGTAAAACGCCATCTGCTTAATTTCTTCCTCGCGTATATCTGCCTGATGGCGCAAGATAACGCTCTCAGTTAAGCTTTGATTAAACTTAATAACACTATAGGTTATGAATGCGACATAAATAAACCCTGCAATACCCATGGCATACTGGATTTCTCCACCCATGATAAGAAAACCTATGAGCATGGGGATAACCGCCAAATATACATAAGAGAGCGCACATACACGGTCTATGGTATAAGATACTGCGGAGCCTGCAGATAAACCAGAGAGCATATAGATTAGGAATAACTCCTGCTCTAGTTGATTAGTGCCAAAGACAAGTAAAGTATTTGCACCCCACATTGCACTTGTAATCACTACCCCAAATCGATACACATTAAGCCGCTTATGCACTTCTGCATGCTCATATGCTGGATGTTTAATGTAGTATTGCGATATCAAGATACGTATTAAGCTGAGTAACATCATTGTCATCACCCAGCCGAATACTACTTTTGGGTTAAGCACTGATCTTTGTATATAGGCTAATAAAAGCGCTAGTAACACATTAATAAAAACCGTCCTTACAATTAGCGTGTTAAGACGACTTAATTGCGCGCTTTCTATTACTTGTTGTTGCTCATCTATATCTTGTTGTTTATCGGAATAAGGCATATGTGTGCTGAATGGAACTGTTAATAACTACCTTACTTTGTGCTAGCATGGTTTTCATTATGGTACATGCCTTTCACCAACTCAATCATTAACGGCATTTTAGGCGAAAAATTTAAACTTTTTTTACAATATGCAAAACTTCGGTATCTACATCATCGGCGATGAAATTCTCTCGGGCAAACGCCAAGACGCGCATTTAAGCAAAGTGATTGCGTTACTTTCTGCGCGTGGATTGCAACTCAGCTGGGCGAATTATCTTGGAGATATACCCGAACAAATTACCAGCTCGATTAAAGCCAGCATGGCACGAGGTGACATCGTGTTTAGTTTTGGCGGCATCGGTGCTACGCCTGATGATTACACGCGCCAGTGTGCGGCGGATGCAGCAGGCGTGGCGATTGAGCGCCACGCTGGCGCGGTAGCTGAAATTGAAGCGCGTTATGGCGAAGGCGCTTACCCCAAAAGAGTATTAATGGCGGACTTTCCTAAGGGCTGTGATTTAATCCCCAACCCCATTAATCGCGTGGCGGGTTTTAGTATTCACAATCACTATTTTGTACCAGGCTTCCCTGAAATGGCACATCCTATGGTGGAATGGGTGCTAGATACGTATTATGCGCATTTATTTCACACCCAAGACTATGTAGAAGATTCTATTTTGGTGATGGAGGGCGGCGAAAGCAGCATGATTGATTTAATGAACCATATTGTTGCAAGTTACCCAGATTTAAAACTTTTTAGCCTGCCTAAACTAGATAACCGCCGTACTACAGAAGTGGGCGTGAAAGGTGCAAAAGCGCTGGTTGCCCAAGCCATAGCAGAAATCAAAGCAGGTGTGACGGCGTTGGGTTATCCTTGGGCTGATGGATAGATGGATTGTCGTGCTAGATGCGGTGCTTGTTGCATAGCACCTTCTATTAACAGCCCAATACCAGGCATGCCTAATGGAAAGCCTGCTGGCGTGCGCTGTATTCAGCTTGATGATCAAAGCCGTTGCAAGGTTTTTGGTAAACCAGAGCGCCCACTATTTTGTGGCAGTTTGCAACCAAGTTTAGAAATGTGCGGCGACACACGCGAGCAAGCGATTGCTTGGTTAAATAATTTAGAGTTAATGACTAAACCTTAATCTTGTGCGTTTCTTGCATCATTAAGACGGCGATAAAACTTAATCCCGCCATGCTAGAAACATAATAACCCACCCATGGCAGCCCTCCTTGATTCACCAATAGCTGCGAAACACTAGGCGCAAATGATGCACCTAAAATACCACCCAATTGATACGCCAAACCTGCGCCTGTATAGCGCACCGCAACTGGAAACTGTTCAGGTAAAAATGCACCCATAGGTGCAAATGTGGCTCCCATCAACAATAAGGCGAGTGCTAAAAATAGGGTGATGGATACAAGAGAGTTGCTGGCTAATAATGGGTTTAAAGCAAAGCCCGCCAATACTGCCAGAGCGCTACCCATCAGCAACACGGGGCGACGACCAAAGTGATCTGACAACCATGCAGAAATAGGCGTAGCAAGCGTCATGAATAACACTGCAACACACAACATCATTAGAAAGTCTAGACGTGCAATGCCAAGCTTGCCTGTGCCGTAGCTTAAGCAAAACACGGTGGCGGTATAAAACAAGTTATAACACACCACCATGGCTAAGGCGCCCAGCAAAATTGGCTTAAGATGCGCTTTGAATAAGGCCTGCACAGGGATGACATGTGTAGAATGCTGCGCGAGTGCTTGTGCAAAGGCTGGCGTTTCTGCCAGTTTAAAACGCACATATAAACCTACGCCCACCAGCAAAGCACTGGCTATAAATGGTAACCGCCAACCCCATGCTTTAAACTCAGCGTCCGTGAGCAGCAGCGACAAACTTAAAAAGCTTATGGTCGCTAATAAAAAGCCTACTGAAGGACCTAGTTGCGGAAACATACCAAACCAGCCGCGTTTGCCTTGTGGCGCATGTTCTGTGGCTAACAACGCTGCGCCACCCCATTCGCCGCCCAAGCCAATGCCTTGCCCAAAACGTAACACGCATAACAATACTGGTGCCCAATAACCGATGGCATCGTAACTTGGCAGCAAACCAATCAGCAATGTAGAAGTACCCATCACTAACAATGAAGCGGCTAGTGTGATTTTGCGTCCCATTTTATCGCCAAAGTGACCAAACAAAATCGCGCCGAAAGGCCGCGCAATAAACGCAATGCCAAAGGTTAAAAAGGCATTGAGAGATTGCGCGGCAGGATCACTGGCAGGAAAAAATACTTGCCCAATCACCAAGGCAGATGCCATGGCGTAGATGTAAAAATCATAAAATTCAATGGCAGTGCCAATGAAACTGGCAAATGCAATATGCGTGGTTGAAGTTTTTTGCATGACGCACATCATAAGTGCGTCCGATTATTTTGCAAGCAAATGCGATGTTTATTTGCGCGTTATTTTATCCGCTTCTGGTACATTCCAACCACGGCCTAATGCTTTAAACAAGTCTACAGTAGCCACCAGCACATACTGACGGCTTTGCACAAAGGCTTGTGTGGCTTCATGATGGCTGCGTTGCGCATCCAACACATCAATATAAGCGGAATAACCTACTTTATAACGGTTTTGTGCGACCTCTAGCATTTTCTTAGCCGTCTCCTGCTTGGATTGCGCAATCGCCTCCTGAGCCTTGTATTGACGCACATTCACTAAAGCATCATTCACTTCACGGAATGCAGTTTGAATAGCACCTTGATAGTTTGCTAAGGCTTGTTTTTGTTTAGCACTCGCCTGATCCACGCGCGCATCAAGCTTGCCTGAATTAAAAATTGGCAAGTTCAAACTTACCCCTAGTGACCAAATACGTGCAGCCGATTTAAGAATGTCTCCTAGCTCTAAACTTTCACCACCCAAGCTACCCGTCAACGAAATACTAGGATAGAGCGCAGCCTTGGCCACGCCAATATTGGCATTGGCAGCCACCATCGCCTGCTCTGCCTGTCTCACATCAGGGCGCGATTCCATCAAGCTTGAGGGCAAGCCTGCTGGAGGAGAAGGCGGAATTGGTAACGCCAACAAATCTGACTGCTTAACCTTCAAATCCAACTCACCAGTGAGCACTGCCAACTGATGCTCACTTAAGGCTCTTTGGCGAAAAAACTCCTGCTCTTGCCCCAGTAAGTTGTCATGCACTAATTGCGCTTGATACACATCCAGTGCCGAAACAACGCCACCTTCGAGTCTGCGCTTAGTCAGCGCTAAGCTTTCTTCGCTAATTTTCAGATTGTCTTTTGTCAGTGCAAGCTGTGTATCCATACTCCGAATGTTTAAATAATTATCCGCCACAAGGCTAGACAATGACCACATCACCGTTTCTTTAGCGTATTGCGTGGATAAATAATCAGCACGCGCAGCTTCTTTAGCGCGGCTGAGCTTGCCCCAGAAATCCAGCTCTATTGATGAATTGAGTGCAAAATTGTAATTGTTACGTGGATTGCTGCCAAATGTTGGGAAGCTTCCCGCTTCGGTCACGCGGCTGCGGGCTGCTGCCCCACCTAAGTCTACGCTAGGCAATAATGCAGCGCCCACTTCACGCATCCGTGCATCTGCTTCTTCTATTCTGGCAACCGCTGATTGCACATTGGTGTTATTGCTCAATGCTTTTTCAACCAAGGCATTCAATGCTTCATCTTGGTATAGCGTCCACCATTGATTAGGAATTTCAGATTGCGCATTTTCAGTGCTAGCTTCCGTGTATTGTGGTGGCACGGCTACTGCTGGGCGCTCATAATTGATACCCAGCATTTTGCAGCCATCTAACGCCACAGCTATCGTTACCAGAAGCGCTAATTTCATTGGTTTCATTGATAAATACGGCTTCATACCGTTTCCTCTTCTACGATGTGTCCATGATGTCTCACATGGTTTTTACTGCTTAACCAAGTAAAGAACAGCGGAATAAAAATAGTTGCGATAAAAGTGGCGAGTATCATGCCACCAAATACGCCTGTACCCATAGATTGTCTTGCCGCGGCACCTGCGCCTGTAGCAAATACTAACGGCACAATCCCTAGCACAAAAGCCATGGAGGTCATGACAATTGGCCTAAAGCGTAAACGCGCAGCTTCAAGCGCAGCTTCTGCAACAGGCATGCCTTCTTCCATTTTTTGACTTGCGAACTCCACAATCAGAATGGCATTTTTAGCAGCCAAACCAATCAGCGTAATCAAACCAATTTGGAAATAAATATCATTGGGCATACCGCGTAGTAGCACCGCAAGCAACGCACCCGCCATGGCAAATGGTACTGCCATAATCACAGCGAGTGGCAACGCCCAAGTTTCAAACTGTGCCGCTAAAATCAGGAACACCATGATGATAGCAAAGGCAAATGCATAGATAGCCGCTGAACCCGTGCGCTTTTCCTGATAAGCTTGGCCTGTCCACGCGATTTTGTAGCCGTCAGGTAAGTTGACTTTGGCGATACGCTCTACCGCTTCAATCGCGTCCCCAGAGCTCACGCCAGGTGCGCCGCTACCAAAGACCTTAGCGGATAACAGACCATTGTAACGTTCCAATTGCTCTGCCCCGACAATATTGCTGATCCGACTTAATGCTGATAAAGGAATCATATTGCCATTAGGACTTGTCGCTGTCGGTTGGCTACGCACATACACCTTGCCCAAGTCTTCAGGCTGCATCCTAAACTCTGGTTCCGCCTGAAGTTGTACACGGTATGTACGTCCATTACGGTTAAAATCATTCACATAATACGACCCCATCGTGCTTTGCAGGGTGGTATAAATGTCAGCAATTTTCACCCCTTGCGAAATCGCTTTAGCTTCATCGACTTCTATAAACAACTGAGGCACTGTCGGTCTAAAGAAACTATTGATGCCTGTTAACGTTGGATCCGCACGCATGGCATCCATAAAGTTATTCATGACTGCAGCAAGTTTAATCGCGTCTGTGTCGCGCTGACTTTGTACATACACCTCAAAGCCACCAGCAGAACCTAAACCACGAATGGCTGGCGGATTCACTGCAAAGGCCAGACCATCTGGTTGACTCATGCCGATACCAAATAGCTTGCCAACAATATCATTGGCTGAAGTGGTACGCTCTTTCCAATCTTTTAGGCGCACAAACATGGTTCCCGCATTGGTTTTATTGGCACCAGTCAATAGCTCAAAGCCATTAACCGCAAACTCATGCGCTACCGCTGGATCCTGTGCGATCGCTGCACGTATATTTTCCGTTGTTGCTGTGGTTCTTCTCAGCGTAGCACCATCAGGCATGACCACCACTGTGACCACGTAACCCTGATCTTCTGCTGGTACAAAGCTACCTGGTACAGTGCGGAACAGCATAATGACTAAAACAACAATGCCACCAAATACCAAGGCGCCTATGATTCTATGGTGTAACGTCAGATTGACCGTGCGCGTGTAAAACTTGCTTAATCCACCAAACCCTTGGTTGAATTTCCTAAAAAATGCATTTTCTCCATGCGATTTCTTCAAGATCATGGCACATAAAGCAGGCGTCAAAGTCAAGGCGACAATGCCAGAAATCACGACAGCAATCGCTACGGTGACAGCAAACTGACGGTATAACTCACCGGCAATCCCACCTTGAAAAGCGACGGGTACAAACACCGCGCACAACACCAGCACAATGGCCACAACTGCAGCCGATACCTGACCGATAGATTTAATAGCGGCTTGCATTGGATTAAGGCCTTCTTCCGCCATTAACCGTTCAGTATTCTCTAGCACCACAATCGCATCATCCACCACGATACCAATCGCTAAAATCATGGCAAATAGGGTGAGCAAATTGATAGAGAAACCAAAAACATACAGTCCTGCAAACGTGCCAATCAAAGAAATTGGTACTGCAATGATTGGAATTAAAGTCGCGCGCCAGCTTTGCAAGAACAAGTACACCACCAACACCACCAGTACTAATGCTTCGCCAAACGTTTTAAATACTTCCTGTATCGTCGCCTTTACAAAGTCACTGGTGTCATACGGAATCGTCGTTTTCATGCCTTTGGGAAAATTGGCTTCCAGCTCTTTAACCTTATCTTTGATGCCTTTTGCAGTCTCTAGCGCATTTGCACCATTTTGCAAGAAAATAGGTATTGCTACACCAGGTTGCCCGTTCAATGCAGAGGTCACGTTATAGCTTTGTGCACCTAACTCAATGCGCGCTACATCCTTAAGGTATAGCACACCCTTTGGACCATCTGCACGAATGATGATATTGCCAAACTGAGATGGGTCAATCAGACGCCCTTTAGCAGTGACGGTGTAGACCAATTGTTGCGAGGCAGGCGATGGATCCTGCCCGATTCTACCAGCTGCATACTGATTATTCTGGCTGCTAATCGCCGTAGCAATATCGCTGCTACTTACCCCCAACTGCGCCATACGGTCTGGACGTAGCCACACGCGCATCGCATAATCCTGCCCACCAAAAATCAGTGCATCGCCTACACCTTTGACACGCTTAAACTCATCCAATACATTTAAAGTCGCATAATTGCTTAAGTACAAGCGATCATGCTTTGGATCTGCTGAGGTCAACATCACCACCAGTAAAATATCATTGGATTTTTTCTGTACCACCAAGCCATTGCGTCTAACCTCATCTGGCAAACGCGGTGTGGCAATATTGACGCGGTTACTCACGTTAAAAGTTGCTTGATCTACATCAGTTCCCACATCAAACGTGGCAGTAATGGTGAGCGTACCACTGGAATCTGCACTTGAGTTAAAGTACAACAGATTATCTACGCCGCTTAATTGCTCTTCTATTGGTGCCGCAACGGTTTTAGACAATGTTTCTGCACTTGCTCCTGGGTAAGTTGCAGTAATCGTCACCGTGGGCGGGGCGATTTGTGGATACTGTGCCACTGGTAACTTAAAAGCTGCAGCTAAACCAGACAGCACAATAATGATAGAAAGTACCGATGCAAAAATCGGTCTGGTAATAAAAAACCTAGTCATAGTTTACCCTTGCTTAGCGGATGTTGGCATTGCAGGCTCAGCGCCAGATGCATGCGGATTAATTGGTGCGCCTGGGCGAATTTTAATTAAATTGTCCACAATCACTTGATCGCCTTCTTTAAGGCCACCTGTCACGGTCCAATCGTTGCCTTGCCAACCACCCACTTCAACAGGTCGCACGCCAGCAACGGACTTACCCTCTTTATCTCGCTCAACCACAAAAACAAATTTACCCTGATCGCTTGTCAACACAGCGGTTTGCGGCACTAAAAACACGCCGTCACGCATACCAGTGGTGACACGAATACGTACAAATTGCCCTGGTAATAATGTGTGATCTGCATTGGCAAAAACCGCGCGTAGCTGTTGTGTACCTAGCGCTGGATCGATCTCGCTGGCAGAAAAATTAAGCTTGCCTGATTCCGCATACTCCTTCCCATCTGGCATGATGAGTTTGATACTCTTCACATTTTGCTCATGTAGCCGCCCACCCAACTTTGCAAGCTCAGAATCAGAAAAACTAAAACGCACCCAAATTGGAGAAATTTGTGTAATGGTAGTCAACAAGCTGGTGTTGGCATCAACCAGCGCACCTTCAGAAAACAAAAATCGTCCTGCAACGCCGCTGGAAGGCGCTTTTACACTGGTATAAGATAAGTTTAACTGGGCCTCTCTTAACATCGCTTCATATTGCAGCAAACTCGCACTGGCCATGGCGTGATCAGAATCCGCATTATCGTATTCGCGTTGGCTAATCGATTGTGTATCCAACAAACCTTTTAAACGGCTCGACTCACGCTGTGTTTGCGAGATTCTGGCTTTTTGCTGAGACACTTGCGCTTGCGCTTGCTCTACTGCAATTTGGAATGGCACGGGGTCTATCATAAACATGGTTTGACCCGCTTTGATTGGTGCGCCCTCTTCGAACATTTTTTTAAGCAATATGCCGCCTACGCGTGGTCTGACTTCTACTTCTTTAGCGCCTTCCGTCTGCGCAACAGCTTCCGCGCCAATAGGCACCGAACTCGCCTTAACTGCAATCACACTCACTGGCATTGGTGGCATGGCTGGTGGCATTTGCGCTGCCTGCTCTTTTTTGCCACATGCAAATAAAAATAGACTGAGTACGATTGGGAGTATTACGTTTAAACGCCGATGAGTTTGAGTTACCATGTTTGCCTCTAGGAAAAGGTCGGTTAATCTTTAAAAAGCTTGCATACATACAAGCATGAATGTATATTATATACAAACATGAATGTATGTAAATAGCAATCACAAAAGATTCACATAATAAATATGGTACGTAAAACAAAAGAAGATGCAGAAATCACCCGTAAACGCATTATTAATGCTGCGCGCGAAGTGTTTTGTATAAAAGGTGTCAGCCGCACTAGTTTAGACCAAATCGCCACACATGCGGGTGTGACGCGTGGCGCGGTTTATTGGCATTTCAAAAACAAAACTGAGCTATTTCATGCGATGCGAGAACAAGTGTTTTTGCCTCTCATAGATCGTATGGACGACACATTGCTAGCCAATATTGACTCGTCAAAACCAAGCACAACAGATCCTCTAACCCGCATTGAGGACTTCCTGCAAGAAACCATACAAGTGCTTAATGAGCACCTAGAAACGCGTCAAACTTACGAAATCATGATGTCCAAATGTGAATATGTCGACGAATTTGCCACAGTACTTCAACAGATATTAAGTAACTGTTCTGGCATTGCTGAAAAATACGAAACCATCTATCAAGAAGCCAAAAACTTAGGTTTACTCCATCCCAACCACGACCCTAAACAACTTGCAGTTGATACCCATTTATTTTTTACTGGTCTATTGCACTTATGGGTAAAAGACTCTGATGGTACGCATTTCAGAATTCAGGCAAGTCAATTAATCAGCGCGCATATTAAATTCCGCCGAAAATAAATCCGAAGCCCACCTTAATACATTTTAAAACCCCACCACTAAACCAATAAACTGGTTTCCTAGACCACAAATTGCGTATAAAATAAGCACTTTTTCTGCGCAAATATAATTTTAGATGCAAATCGGTCAGCATGTACTCAAAAACAATCTCGTTGTCGCGCCAATGGCTGGCGTGACCGACAGGCCTTTCCGCATGCTGTGTAAAAAAATGGGCGCAGGTCTCGCAGTCTCAGAGATGGTCACGTCCAACTCCCTGCTTTATGGCAGCGAAAAAACGCGTCGCCGCGCCAACCATGCGGGTGAGGTTAGCCCAATATCCGTACAGATTGCTGGAGCAGACCCCAAAATGATGGCAGAAGCCGCCAAATACAATGTGGATCATGGGGCGCAGATTATCGACATTAACATGGGCTGCCCAGCCAAGAAGATTTGCAATGTAATGGCGGGTTCTGCATTACTCAAAGACGAACCTCTGGTTTCACAAATACTCAAGGCAGTGGTAAACGCAGTCAATGTACCTGTCACACTTAAAATTCGCACAGGTTGGGACAAACAAAATCGCAACGCGGTGGCCATCGCTAAAATGGCAGAAGACATTGGCGTACAAGCCCTTGCCATGCACGGACGCACGCGCGCTTGTGCCTATTTGGGGGAAGCCGAATATGACACGATTGCTGCCGTTAAACAAGCAATAGGCATCCCGCTAATTGCCAATGGCGACATCACTACACCAGAAAAGGCTAAATACGTACTCGAATACACTGGGGCAGATGCGGTGATGATCGGTCGTGCCGCGCAAGGAAGGCCATGGATATTCCGCGAAATTGAACATTACCTGAATCACGGCACACATATGCTACCACCTACAGTGGATGAAATTCACACTGTAATGCTGGAGCATCTACATGATTTATATCAGTTTTATGGTGACCTTGCTGGTATGCGAGTAGCACGCAAGCACATTTCATGGTACACCAAAGGCTTAGCTGGCTCGGCTCAATTCCGCCACAACATGAATACCTTACAGACCATTGAATTACAACTCAATGCCATAAATACTTTTTTTGCTGAACTCAAAGCGAAAAACGATCGTTTGGTATACACAGAAGAACAGTTTGAACCATCGTCTAACGAGTCTAAGGAGGCAATAGCTGCATAATGAACAATATCTGCAAACTAAGTGAAGCCATAACTGAATCATTAGACGAGTACTTTACACATTTGGATGGTCAGCCACCCCATGCTATTTACGATATGGTATTAGGTTGTATAGAAAAACCGATGCTGGAATACATCCTGAATAAATCGGGTGGCAACCAGAGCAAAGCATCAGAAATATTGGGCATCAATCGCAACACTTTGCGCAAAAAAATGGCGCAATATCATTTAGAATAATCATCGAATAAGCATATCTCATGGCAACCATTAAAAGAGCTTTAATCAGCGTATCTGACAAAACTGGGATTTTAGAATTTGCTAAAAGTTTACAAACTTTTGGTGTAGAAATCTTATCCACTGGCGGCACCGCCAAACTATTCCGCGATAACAGCATTCCAGTGATTGAAGTCAGCGACTTTACTGGATTTCCAGAAATGTTAGATGGCCGTGTGAAAACCCTGCATCCGAAAGTGCACGGTGGTTTGCTAGGTCGTCGCGATTTACCTGAGCACGTCGCCGCCATGCAACAATATAGCATCGAAAACATCGATTTGTTGGCCGTCAATCTGTACCCGTTTGAGGCAACTGTCGCCAAAGCAGATTGCACCCTTGAAGACGCAATCGAGAACATCGACATCGGCGGGCCGGCGATGGTACGTTCCGCCGCCAAAAACTGGAATGATGTCGCCGTGCTGACCGATGCCACGCAGTATTCCAAAATAGTCGCCGAGCTGAAAGCCAATAATGGCGAGGTCTCCAAGGCTACTCGCTTTAAGCTTTCTGTCGCCGCCTTCAACCGTATCGCCCAATACGATGCTGCGATCAGCAACTATTTATCGGCGATTGATTTCGAAGCGACCGAACAGGCTGGCAAGCCAGTTTCGAGTCAATTCCCAGGCCAAATGAACAGCAATTTCATCAAAGTGCAAGATTTGCGCTATGGTGAAAACTCACACCAACAAGCCGCGTTTTACCGTGACTTGTGCCCTGCGCCTGGCAGCTTAGCCACAGCACAACAACTGCAAGGCAAAGAATTGAGTTACAACAACATCGCCGATGCTGATGCTGCTTGGGAATGTGTCAAATCCTTTGCCACCACAGCATGCGTGATTGTGAAGCACGCCAATCCATGCGGTGTGGCGCTAGGTGCCAGCTCATTGGAAGCCTATACGAAAGCCTTTAAAACAGATCCAACCTCTGCATTTGGCGGCATCATTGCTTTTAACCAAACTGTGGATGGCGCAGTTGCTGAGGCTGTCTCCAAACAATTTATGGAAGTGCTGATTGCACCAAGCTATACGGATGAAGCCTTGGCGATACTCAAAGCAAAAGCCAATGTACGCGTGCTCAAAATTGACTTGCCTAAAGGCGGTGTCAATGCATGGGAAAATGGTCGCAATGCTATAGACTCTAAACGCGTGGGCTCAGGTTTGCTTTTGCAAACCGCAGACAATCATGAAATCAGCGTGTCAGACTTAAAAGTAGTCTCACAAAAACAGCCAACCCCACAACAATTACAGGATTTATTATTTGCCTGGAATGTCGCTAAATACGTCAAGTCTAACGCCATTGTGTTTTGTGGAAACGGTATGACCTTAGGTGTAGGTGCTGGTCAGATGAGTCGTGTCGATAGCACCAAAATTGCGGCCATCAAAGCAGAACATGCTGGTTTGTTGTTGCAAGGTGCGGTGGTTGCATCCGATGCCTTCTTCCCGTTCCGCGATGGCGTAGATGTACTCGCTGACGCTGGTGCCAGTTGTGTCATCCACCCAGGGGGTAGTATGCGTGATGAAGAAGTCATCGCCGCAGCCAATGAACGCGGCTTAGCGATGGTACTCACTGGCATACGCCATTTCCGTCATTAATTCCAATCATAAATAAGGACATCCATGAAGATTTTAGTGATTGGTAGTGGCGGACGTGAGCACGCACTTGCTTGGAAAGTCGCTCAAAATAAGGAAGTAAGTCGTGTGTATGTCGCTCCAGGTAACGCTGGTACGGCAACCAATCCTGACATGATCAATGTGCCCATTACTAGCGTTGATGCGTTAGTTAAATTTGCCCAAGATGAACAGATTCATCTCACTATCGTCGGCCCAGAAGCACCGCTCAGTCAAGGCGTGGTAGATGCTTTCCGTGCAGTTGGGTTAAAAATCTTTGGCCCGACTAAAGCCGCAGCGCAACTAGAGTCTTCCAAGGACTTTGCCAAAGCATTTATGATGCGTCATGGCATTCCCACTGCAACCTATGAAACTTTTAGCGACGCCACAAAAGCACACGCCTATGTTGAAGCCAACGGCGCGCCTATCGTCATTAAAGCCGATGGCTTAGCCGCAGGCAAAGGCGTGGTTGTGGCAATGACCTCCGAGGAAGCACATGCCGCAGTTGATGCCATGCTCTCTGATAATAAGCTTGGTGACGCAGGTGCGCGCGTAGTAATTGAAGAGTTTTTAACAGGTGAAGAGGCCAGTTTTATGGTCATGGTAGATGGCAAACATATCTTGGCGCTCGCCACCAGCCAAGATCACAAGCGATTGCTGGATCAAGACCAAGGACCCAATACAGGTGGTATGGGCGCTTACTCGCCAGCACCAGTAGTGACCCCATCTGTGCATGCCAAAGTCATGCGTGAAATCATCAAACCAACGGTAGATGGCATGGCTAAAGATGGCATCCCTTACACTGGTTTTTTGTATGCAGGCTTGATGATCAGCCCAAATGGCGATATCAAAACATTGGAGTTTAACTGCCGTATGGGTGACCCTGAAACACAACCCATCATGATGCGATTAAAATCAGACTTAGTCACTCTGGCGGAACATGCCATAGAAGGTACGCTTGATCAAGCGGAAGCTGAGTGGGATAGGCGTTTTGCGCTTGGCGTAGTGATGGCGAGCGCCCATTATCCAGAAACACCAAAATTAGGTGACGAAGTCTCAGGATTACCTAAACAACTAGAAGATGCCTATATCTTTCATGCTGGCACCACCCTCAAAGAGAACAAAGTAGTGACAAGTGGCGGGCGCGTTTTATGCGTGACTGCACTTGGAGAAACCGTTAAATACGCACAGCAGCGCGCATACCAAATCGCCGAAACTATCCATTTTGATGGTGCACAATACCGTAAAGACATCGGCTACCGTGCTGTTAAAGGTTAATGCACACTATGAATACTAAACTCGCTACCAATCCCAAAGCTGTTTTTGAGTATCTGCAAGCGTTACAAGCCAAAATCGTAGAAGCCGTTGAGTTAGTGGATGGAAAAAACTTCTTACAAGACAGCTGGCAGCGCCCAGAAGGCGGCGGTGGAAACTCTTGCATGCTGGAAGATGGTCACGTATTTGAACGTGCAGGTATCGGCTTTTCACATGTGCTTGGCAACAAACTACCACCAGCCGCCAGCGTGGCTCACCCAGAGGCTGCAGGAAGACCATGGGAAGCGATGGGCGTATCATTAGTGTTCCACCCTCGCAATCCTTATATTCCCACCGTGCACATGAACGTAAGATTTTTTGTAGCTAAAGCACAAAAAAATAAAGAAGTGGATTCGCTGGATTTGCACGCGAAACAAGGCGCGAACAAGGCTGACGCGCAGATAGTACACAAAGTACAGCAAGCGTCAGCCGTAGCGAGCAACGCAGTTGCAGCCGCAAATGCAGATGAAGACATTTGGTGGTTTGGCGGCGGCATGGACTTAACACCTTACTACGGATTTGAGGAAGATTGCATACATTTCCACCGCACCTGTCGTGACGCTTTAGCGCCTTTTGGCAACGCACTCTATCCTACTTTTAAACAGCAATGTGACGAATATTTTCATCTTAAACACCGCAATGAACCACGCGGCATCGGCGGTATTTTTTTCGATGACTTTAACCAGCTAGGCTTTGAACAAAGCTTTGCCATGCTCAAGGCCGTCGGTGATGCCTTTTTACAGGCCTACTTACCTATTGTTCAGCGGCGTAAAGAAACGCCTTATGGTGAACGTGAACGCGACTTTCAAGCTTACCGTCGCGGTCGCTATGTAGAATTCAATTTAGTATTTGACCGCGGCACCTTATTTGGATTGCAATCTAACGGTCGCACTGAATCCATACTACTTTCCATGCCGCCTATTGTGAAATGGCGTTATGATTGGAAACCAGAAACAGGTAGTGCCGAAGCCAAACTATACACAGATTTTTTAATAGACAAAAACTGGGTTTAGATGACTATCACCCCATCACCTCAACACCAAGCGCAACAACTTTTAGACTTTATTGATGCAAGTCCCAGCCCTTGGCATGCAGTTGCTAGCGCTGAAGCATTGTTAAAACAACATCAATTCGAACCTCTTTTTGAAAACCAGACTTGGCAACTTCGGCAAGGTGGTCGTTACTACGTGAAACGTGACGGTGCATCAATCATCGCTTTTATATCAGGTAAACCATCCTCAATAGCAGAGAGCGGTTTTAAGATAGTGGGTGCACACACAGACTCCCCTGGATTACGCTTAAAGCCAAAAGCAGCATACAGCAGTCAAGGTTACTCACAATTAGGGGTGGAAGTTTATGGCGGACCAATCCTTGCTACCTTTGCCGACCGTGATTTGAGCTTGGCTGGGCGCGTAAATTTGCGCAACGACAAAGGCTTTGTCAGCCATTTGATACACTTACAAGAGTCTATGGTCAGACTACCTAACCTTGCCATTCACATGAACCGCGAAGTCAACGACAAGGGTTTAACACTCAACAAACAAACAGGTCTGCCATTGATATTTGGGTTTGCCGCAGACAGCACAGAAGCGCATGCACAGCTCACGCAAGCGCTGGCAACCCCTTTAAATGTCAATCCTCAAGACATCCTGACTTGGGATTTAAATGTGTACGATACGCAAAAGGGCAGTTTTTGGGGTGCCAATCAAGAATTTATCGCCAACAGTCAATTAGATAATTTAGCCTCCTGTCACGCCGCACTGACAGCGCTATTCACTTCTGAAGCGCCTACCTCCACTTGCTTATGCGCATTGTTTGACCATGAGGAAGTGGGTAGTGAAAGTGCGACGGGCGCTGGTGGAAGCTTTTTGAATGATATTATTCAACGCATTTGTGCGACTAGCCAAATGCATGCTGAAGATCGTTTACGAGCACTGGCAAATAGCTTTTTTATTAGCGCGGATATGGCGCATGCATGTCACCCAAATCACACTTCTGCTTACGAACCTAATCACCATGTCTTACCCAACCATGGGCCTGTCATTAAAACCAATGCGAGCCAGCGCTACAGCACCAATGCCGACACTGCCGCACGTTTCATTCAACTTTGTGAGCAAGCTGGCGTGCCTTATCAACAGTATGCGCATCGTACCGATTTGGGCTGTGGCAGTACGATTGGCCCAATCCTGGCAGCACAATTAGGCATCGCGAGTGTAGATGTTGGCAACGCCATGTGGGCGATGCATAGCATACGCGAGAGTGCTGGTGTGCTGGATCACGGCTATTTGATTGCTGTGCTCAAGCAACATTTCCAAAGCTGACAACTATCCGCTTCATAAACTTGTCATAAAAGCCGTCTTTTCATTGACGGTCATGCATGAAATGTTTACCCTTAGCTAAAAACAGGGAGAAAATCACATGCTGCAACAGCTTTTACGCACAAAACCCATAGTAGGTCATCATACCGATACAGGCCTTAAAAAATGCCTATCCGCTTTTGACCTTGCCTTACTTGGCATTGGCTGCGCTATCGGTACTGGTATTTTTGTACTCACTGGCATTGCGGCCGCGACACAATCTGGCCCCGCTGTTGTTCTGTCATTTGTATTTGCAGGCATTGCTTCTGCCTTCGCTGCATTATCGTATGCAGAGCTCGCCGCTTCCATTGGTGGATCTGGTAGCGCTTATGGTTATAGCTATGTTGCATTTGGTGAGTTTATTGCATGGTTGATGGGCTGGATTTTATTGCTAGAGTACGGCGTAGGGGCAGCTGCAGTGGCTAACGGGTGGGCGGGTTATTTTATCAACACGCTTGCGAACTTCAATATCGCACTTCCAGAACATCTCACCAAAGCACCCATGATGGGTGGCGTCATCAACTTACCTGCCTTTGGCATTATTTGGCTGCTGACCATTCTGCTTGTGATTGGCGTGAAAGAAAGTGCACGCTTTAATAATATTATTGTTGCCATTAAACTCTCCACAATTGCAATATTCATTGCATTAGCAATTGGGCATCTGAACACAGATTATTGGCATCCTTTTATGCCGTTTGGCTGGTTTGACACGCTGGATACAGGAAAAAATATCGGTGTGTTAGCAGGAGCCTCTCTGGTCTTTTTTGCATATTTTGGTTTTGATGCGGTGTCTACAGCAGCGGAAGAGTCTAAAAACCCACAACGTGATTTACCTATAGGGCTACTCGCCTCTCTCATATTTTGCACGATTGTTTACATTATCGTCTCTGGCCTGCTCACTGGTATCGTGCCGTATACAGAACTCAACACGGCATCCCCAGTGGCTTACGCGCTGAGCAAACTTGGTTATACTTGGTCATCCACCTTGGTTGCAACTGGCGTCTTGGCTGGATTGATTACTGTGCTATTGGTATTGTTATATGGCTTAACACGCATTTTATTTTCCATGAGCCGCGATGGTTTAATTTCGCCCATCTTTTCAAAAATCAACCCAGACCGTCAAACGCCTACGAATATTATTCTAATGTGCGGGGCTGTTGTATCGTTAGTCGCGGGATTTATACCGTTAGGAGAACTAGCAGAAACCGTGAACATCGGTACGTTAGCCAGCTTTGTCATGGTGTGTGTAGGTGTCATCGTATTGCGTATACGCCAACCTGAATTACCACGTCCATTTAAAAATCCTTGGAACCCGCTAATCCCTGTTTTAGGGATTCTATCTTGCGGAGCACTGATGGCATTTTTACCTGCAGCTACTTGGCATCGCTTCTTACTGTGGATATTAGCTGGCGTCGTGTTTTATTTTATCTATTCAATGCACTACAGCAAGTTGAAAGCGCGCAAATAGCCAATCTAGAAAACAAAAAAGCCAGCTTTTTGAGCTGGCTTTTGACTGTCTATCACTAGATTATAGTGATAATATCCACTGAACAATAGTTTTAATATCTTCATCTTTTACTTGTGGGCTGTTTGCTGGCATTGGAATATTACCCCAAACACCACTACCACCTGCTTTTACTTTAGCTACTAATTTAGCTTCAGCTGTTTTGTCACCTTTGTACTTAGCTGCGATGTCTTTGTACGCTGGACCTAATACTTTTTTATCCACGCTATGGCATGCTAAACAGCCACTTTTTTGTGCTAATGCCATGCCTGCATCTGCAGCATTGACTTGGCCAGCCAATAACATGGTGGTCGCTGCGATTGTTGATAATAAAACTTTCATGCTATCTCCTTGAATTACCGTCAAATTTACACTACAAAATCAAACCCGCTTTGCAGGCAGCATCATACCTATAATTTAAAAATCCACAATAGCCTGATCAGATTTTTTATTGCTATCTGTGCTGAAACCACCCTCGCTCAACATGAACGTGTGCACTTGCACTTCAGTTGACAACTTTACTGAATTTTTTTAACTTTTAGTAAATATAATATCGTTAGCATAGTTACTCGCTTAAAGTGTCTCTACATTATATTCCGCAGAAAAATTATGGGTACGATTCGGATTAATCACTACTGAGTTTTCCATCGCGTTTGCAGATTCTACACATACCATTTTCCGCCATTCATCGCCTTCACCCATATCTCCCATTGCATGCGCTTTTTCCGCACCTGGTGTCCACACTACCGTGGTGTTACTGCCAGATTTTGACACTCTGATTAAACGGTCAAACCCTGCATCGTGAATAATACAATCGGCACTATGATTCAGGTATACACGATCGAACTCTCCGCCAAACTTTAACAAGCCATGTTCTACATGACGCTCATACTGGCGTACTTTATCTGCGTATAAGCACTCTTGCAGCCCTGTAATCCGGATTTTTTCTATATCGCTGATATGGAAATAGGTATGGAACGCCTCACCAATCATAAACGGATGTGCGGCTTTATTGGTCGTGGCGAGATCAATTTTTAATCGGCGGCCGATAGTGAGCATTAACGTCAACACATAAGGATAAGATAACTGACGATCCGCTTCTGGCGTTTGTATCATTTGCAAAGCGATGCGTGTTGCACCAGAGTAAGTAGAGTCTGCATCAATCAACTGCCATGGGATCACGCGCGCAAAACCATGTGGGCAAAGCGAGCTGTCAGTAGGATGCGCGCCAAACCAAGGCCAGCAAATCGGCACACCGCCACGAATAGAGCGCCCTTTGACATATCTCGCATAATCAGAGAGCCACAATACTGGATGCTTCTCTTTTTTAGGCTGCCAATGCATGATGTGCGCACCTTGCAAAGCAATTTTGGCAGTCGCTGAGGGATTATCCACCTCGATGTACTGCAAGCCATTTTCATCTTCGGTAATTTTGATATGTGGATGCGCCACCGCATTAGTTAAGTTAACAGGTGTTGCTAACAACATATTGTCTACACTTTTGGTCGCCATACTTTACTTTCTTTCTATTTGTGAAACATCGCGCACAGCCCCTTTGGCTGCGCTGGTGCTCATCGCTGCATATGCCCTAAGTGTAGGAGATACATAGCGCTCACGTGCAACAGGTTTCCACGCATCTTTACCTTTTGCTTCCATTTTACTGCGACGATGCGCCATTTCTTCATCAGAAATTGCGAGATGAATTGTACGGTTTGGAATATCGATTTCAATGGTGTCGCCTTCTTCTACCAAGCCAATGGCGCCGCCTTCGGCCGCTTCTGGCGATGCGTGACCAATACTTAAGCCTGATGTGCCACCTGAGAATCTACCATCCGTGAGTAAAGCACATTCTTTGCCAAGTCCTTTAGATTTTAAATATGAGGTTGGATACAGCATTTCTTGCATGCCAGGACCGCCACGTGGACCTTCGTAGCGAATGACCACTACATCGCCAGCCACCACTTTGTCTGCCAAAATGCTCTCAACTGCCGCATCTTGAGATTCAAAAATACGTGCACGACCCGCAAACTTTAGAATACTGTCATCCACACCTGCCGTTTTAACAATGCAACCGTCTAAAGCTATGTTGCCATACAACACAGCCAAACCGCCATCTTGCGAGTAGGCGTGCGCTTTATCACGGATGCAGCCTTCAGCGCGGTCGGTATCGAGTTCTGGCCACAACATACTTTGGCTAAATGCAATAGTCGTGGGAATGCCACCAGGTGCAGCTCGGAAGAATTTTTTAACTTCCTCATCTTGTGTCGTGGTCACATCCCATTTTTCTAATGCGGCATTTAAACTTGGGCTATGCACAGTGGGCGTTTCACCATGTATCACACCCGCACGGTTCAGCTCGCTCAAAATACCCATCACGCCGCCTGCGCGATGCACGTCTTCCATATGGTATTTGGCAGTCGCTGGAGCCACTTTACACACACAAGGTACATGACGTGAAATGCGGTCGATATCCTTCATTGTAAAATCAACACCCGCCTCATGCGCAGCTGCAAGTAAATGCAACACGGTATTGGTTGAACCGCCCATGGCCACATCCAAACTCATCGCGTTTTCAAACGCTTTAAAATTGGCAATTGAGCGTGGCAAAACAGAGTAGTCGTCTTGCTCATAATGGCGCTTGGTAATTTCGACAATCAAACGTCCAGCCTGTAAAAACAGCTGTTTACGAGCGCTATGCGTAGCAAGTGTAGAGCCATTGCCTGGCAGACTTAAGCCTAAAGCCTCAGTCAAACAGTTCATGGAGTTCGCAGTAAACATGCCCGAGCAAGAGCCGCAAGTAGGGCAAGCTGAGCGCTCAATGGCTTCAGATTCTGCATCGCTGACTTTGCTATCTGCGGCAGCAACCATGGCATCGACTAAATCGAGTTTGTGCGCGTTGCCTTGCCAATTGACTTTACCAGCCTCCATCGGGCCACCCGACACAAACACCACAGGGATATTGAGTCGCAATGCCGCCATCAACATGCCAGGCGTGATTTTGTCGCAGTTGGAAATACAAACCAGCGCATCTGCACAGTGCGCGTTGACCATGTATTCAACGCTGTCGGCAATTAAATCTCGGCTAGGTAGGCTGTATAACATGCCGCCGTGACCCATGGCGATACCGTCATCCACTGCAATGGTGTTGAACTCTTTTGCCACGCCACCTGCTTTTTCAATCTCACGTGCGACCAATTGTCCCATGTCTTTTAAGTGCACATGACCTGGCACAAATTGCGTAAAAGAATTGGCAATGGCTATAATGGGTTTAGAAAAATCATCCTCTTTCATCCCTGTGGCGCGCCATAAGGCACGGGCGCCCGCCATATTGCGGCCTTGGGTGGTGGTATGAGAACGATAAACTGGCATGACAAAACCTTTTAACAAATAAATACGTATAATGCGTAATATTCTACCGTATTCTAAGGCTTTTAGATGTTTACTCACCCACAATTTGACCCTGTAGCTATACATATCACCGAAAAATTTGGCATTCATTGGTATGGATTGATGTATTTGACTGGGTTTTTGGCATTTTTATTATTAGGTCGCCATCAAATTAAATCTAAACCTTGGTTCAACTGGAATTACCAGATGTTGGATGATGCTTTATTCTATGGTGCATTAGGTGTCATTTTGGGTGGTCGAATAGGCTATGCCTTGTTCTATCAATTCAGCCATTTTATCTCTCACCCGCTGGAAATTGTTAAAGTCTGGCAAGGTGGGATGAGCTTCCACGGTGGCTTTTTAGGGGTGCTTATTGCGATGTATTTTTTTCACAAAAAGCATCCGCACCCTTGGCTAAAAATCATGGACTTCGTAGCACCATTAGTTCCCATTGGCTTGGGTGCAGGTCGCATGGGAAATTTTATTAATGGCGAGCTCTGGGGTCGTCCTACAAACAGTGAATACGGTATGATTTTTCCACAGGTCGATTTAATTCCCAGACACCCTTCTCAGTTGTATGAGTTTGCTTTAGAAGGCGTGCTGATGTTTAGCATTTTATGGTGGTTTTCTAGAAAACAAAGGCCGATAGGCAGCATTTCTGCTTTATTCCTCATACTGTATGGCACGTTTAGATTTACTGTTGAATTCACGCGTCAGCCTGATGACTTTTTAGGCCTACTTGAGCTTGGATTAAGCATGGGGCAATGGTTGAGCGTACCGATGATAGTTGCTGGTATTTGGATGTATTGGGCTTCGCAGAAAAAACTGTTTAATTAACATCACCGATTGTTGAAATACTGACGAAATTCACTATTTACCAACGCACGTTTCATTTTACACAGCCACGAATTTTTAAAAATTATTTAAAATCAATAGGTTAAAAAAATAAAATTCTTAAACAGACGCTCCTAATTTAGGCACGTGAATTGCACATTAAAGCTTATCTAAAACCAAGATATGTTGATGAATGATGAATTGGCTAAAAAATACAATTAATAAACTCACTAAAAACAGTGGGCAGACCAACTATATCGTTGCTGAATACCACGCAACCAAAAAGAAAAAGGTCAAATCTAGCGATCCATTAATGAGCGAGTTTGAAATTGAAAAAAACGCTACCGGTGAATATATGCAAATTGACAAGTTGCATCAAAAAAACTAATGCATCGTTTTAATGCCTGCTCTTAACGCAAGTCTAACAACAACGTTTAACGCCTTTCCATTTCTTCTCCTGCCACTCTTTAAAAAACATTTCACGCGATAAAGGTGGCAGCACATCAGCCTTATCCATATCTGTTTCATGCCTATGATGTTCTGCATAGTGTTGCAAATAGCGTTCATATGCATCATCTCCCGACAATTCACGTATGCCCTGCCATATTTGCTTAAAGCGAATCATTTAGCAGCTCTCCGATAGATACCTGCATATTCAACGTCATCAATATCTTCGATTAATACAAGTTTAGCCTTTTTCAGCTTTACACGATAAATAAACTCCAGTGTGTCTTTTGTCATAGCAGTCGAGCTATAAATTCTTAAAATACAATCTTTTAGTTGCCACGTTGCATTCATTATCTCAGGGCGATCATGCAACCAAGAATTAAAATGATGATTTGGGCTCAACTCAAAGCTCTCAAAAAAGTCATTTTGACCACCAGTGGAAACCCATACTCCGATAACATCATTATCTTTAACTGCACAGGCAGCCTGCACGTTCACACACAGAGCACAAACCAATAAGGCTAACAGCGAGCAGACTTTATTGCAGCATCGTTTGTACATAGGCTTCCTCACTTGATGGCAACACTTGTTGTGAATTGAGAGATTTCCAGCACATTCTGCACATATCAATCAATACCACCCATAATACTGTTACAAAGAACATGGTGAGATATGCATCAAGGTGCTGATTAAAAATCAATTGCGGTGCCACTGCGGCTTTTTCTGGTGGAAGCGCTCCACTTGCCAACTTTGTACTTAATTCATTTGCCGCAGCAAAAAATCCAACACGGATATCTTCACTGAATATTTTCTGATAGGCCGCTGTACTGGTGATAGTCACCAGCCAAATCAATGGCAATGCGGTAGTCCAAGCATAATGTAACTTGCCAGACTTCACCAAAACTGCAGTAGCCACACATAAAGCAATCGCTGCCAGCATTTGGTTGGCGATGCCAAATAAAGGCCACAGAATATTCACGCCACCGTTTGGGTCAATTACGCCTATATATAAAAAGTAGCCCCAGCCCGCTACCACGAGCGCGCTGGTAAGAACGACTGATGGCATATAGGAGGTTTCACCGAGCTTTTTATTAAAATTACCCAGCATATCTTGCAACATAAAGCGCCCGACTCTAGTACCAGCATCAAGCGTAGTGAGAATAAAGATAGCCTCAAACATAATTGCAAAGTGATACCACAATGCAAGCAAATGTTTGCCAAAAGCATTGCCAAAAATGCTCGCCATGCCAACTGCCAAACTTGGCGCACCACCTGTGCGCGCAAATAAGCTACTTTCGCCCATATCTTTTGCTAGCTGATTCATCTGCTCAACGCTTACAGCAAAACCCCAGCTGTTAATTTTAGCAGCGGCATCAATCGCTTCTTTACCCACCACTCCCGCTGGGCTATTAATGGCAAAGAATACGCCAGGCTCTAGTACGGTTGCTGCAATCATCGCCATCATAGCGACAAAACTTTCTAGCAACATACCGCCATACCCAATCATGCGAATATCACGTTCATTGCTTAATAACTTGGGCGTTGTACCTGATGCAATCAGTGCATGAAAGCCTGATATCGCACCACAGGCAATGGTAATAAACACAAAGGGGAACAGTTTCCCACCAAAAATCGGTCCGGTACCATCCACAAACTGTGTGACAGCAGGCATATGAATTTCTGGACGTAAAATAACAATCGCTACCGCCAACAGCAATACCGTACCAAGTTTCATAAAAGTGGATAAATAGTCACGTGGCGCCAGCAGTAACCACACAGGCAGCACCGCGGCAGCAAAGCCGTACACAATAATGGCATAAGCCAATGGCAAGCCATCGTGATCAAAAAAGACACGTAATGTCTGGTTATGATCCACCCATCCGCCAGCCAACACAGAAAACAATAACAGCAACACGCCAATAGCAGACGCTTCTAATACTCTACCTGGTCGAATGTTGCGCATATATAAACCCACAATCATGGCAATGGGGATGGTGGCTGCCACGGTAGAGGTTGCCCATGGACTATGCTTCATAGCATTCACCACGACCAAACCAAGCACGGCAATCAGAATAATCATGATCATAAACGTGCCGATTAACGCTGCGGTGCCGCCAATTGCGCCAATCTCATCACGCGCTATTTGTCCCAAACTACGACCATTACGTCTCATCGAAAGAAACAATATCACCATATCCTGCACGGCGCCGCCTAACACAGCACCAATCAGAATCCACAAAGTGCCAGGCAGATAGCCAAACTGCGCAGCTAACGTTGGGCCAACCAAAGGACCAGGCCCTGCGATGGCTGCAAAATGATGCCCAAACACCACCCAGCGATTCGTCGGTATGAAGTCACGCCCATTATCCAGCCGCTCCGCTGGAGTCGCCCGTGTCTCGTCTATCGTCAGCACTTTTGCCGCAATCCATGCTGCATAAAAGCGGTATGCAATAGCATAAATACAAGCCGCGGCGGTAATCAGCCATAAAGCATTAATCGTTTCTCCACGATGTATGGCTATCACGCTCAGCGCATATGCACCAAGTATTACTAGCAACACCCAGCCTATTGTTTTAATCAATTTAGTCATAAAAGCTTTATCACGATTCATTTAAGTAACAGCGACATTCTAAACAAAAATTCTAAGAATGCGTGAGTAACATATTTTGAATAGAAGTTCGTATTCAATCACTCACAATCTCCTTATCAACCATGCATCAAATGGTGCAGGTGCACTCCCTTTGTGCATTAATTTATACGGTCTTTATAGATTCAGTTTGCAGGTTTTATATAAAAAATAAATATAAATCATAAAGTTAAATATAAAAAAACATCTGGCACAGCCTTTGCTAAGCTGTAACCATGTTAAAAGTAATGATCGTGGACAATGATTTATCGCGAAGCAAACCTCTCAAGCAATATCTCATTGAAAATGGGTTTGATGTCATTGCTCACGTTGAAGATGACGTGAATTTGCAAGATAAATGCTGTGAAATCGCTCCAGACATTGTCATTATTGATACGGAGTCACCAAGTAGGGATACGTTAGAGAACATTTGTGTACTGTCTCAACATGATCCCAAGCCAGTGGTAATGTTTACGCACGATGGTGATAAAGAAAAGATTAGAGCTGCTACAAAAGCGGGCGTGTGTGCTTATGTAGTAGGGACTATCTCAAGTGAAAGGTTAACACCCGTGATAGATGCAGCCATTGCAAGATTTGAAGAAACTAAACAGTTGCGCGATGAGCTTAACCTCGCCAACTTAAAGTTAGAAGAACGTAAAGTAGTAGAACGCGCTAAGGGTATTTTGATGAGACAGCGCAATTTAGATGAAGAAGAAGCTTACAACATGCTACGTAGCATGGCGATGAAAAAGAATATGAAGTTGGCTGATTTATCTAATCAGCTGATTGAAGCAGCAAAAATGCTGATTGTGTAGTTGAATTAAAAGATTAATTGTAATTGTAAGCGCTCTCTCCAATGGCGGAGATCAAGCGTAACCCCTCAAGATCAACGTAGATTTTAAGGGAAAGTAAGTTAAGACAAAGGTGTCTTGAAACGGGTTTGAAAACAAACTCGGGTCAAGACACCTTTTTTATTGTGTTTTTTTATAGGAGCCAGCATGAGTCATTCTGATGTTAAAAACCAACAGGACGTTGTTAATCAGCCATCCGAAAGCAAAGAAATATCCAGTACAACAGTAGACGCAAGTCGTCGTAACTTTTTTAAACACGCCGTAGCAGGCGCTTTTGGAGCGGCAGCGATGATGAATATGGTACCGAATAGTATTAGAACGAATGCTTGGGCAGCAGGCTCAGATGAGCCAGAAATCAAGGAGGTTAAAGTTGGTTTTATCCCGCTAACTGACTGTGCACCTATTATCGTGGCAGCGCAGATGGGGTTTGATAAAAAATACGGCATCAAAATCATGCCAAGCAAAGAGGCCTCATGGGCAGCCATTCGCGATAAAACAGTAAACGGTGAATTGCATGCCGCACACGTATTGTATGGCTTAATCTATGGCGTACAAATGGGCATAGGCGGTCAGCAAAAAGACATGAATATCCTGATGACCCTGAACCACAACGGTCAAGCCATCACGTTAGCTAGTCAACTCAAAGATAAAGGCGTTACCAGCGGTGCCACCTTAAAACGTTTATTGGATAACGAAAACCGCGATTTCACGTTTGCACAAACATTTCCTACAGGCACACACGCCATGTGGCTTTACTATTGGCTAGCCACTTATGGCATTAACCCAATGAAAGATGTTAAAACCATCGTTGTGCCTCCGCCACAAATGGTCGCCAATATGCGTATCGGCAACATGGATGGCTACTGCGTAGGTGAACCTTGGAATGCCCGCGCGATTTACGACAAAATTGGCTACACCGTAACGACAACACAAGACATCTGGACAGATCACCCAGAAAAAGTGTTGGGTTGTACTGCTGAGTTTGCTGCAAAAAATCCTAACACTGCGCTCGCGCTGACCAAAGCAATTCTCGAGGCCTCTCGTTACATTGATGCAACTGCAAATCGTGAATCTGTTGCAAAACTCATTGCAGGCAAAGCGTATGTGAATGCACCTGAAGAAGTCATCTTAGGTCGTTTCTTAGGTCACTACGACAACGGCATTGGTAAAAAATGGGAAGACCCTAATTACATGAAGTTCTTCAATGATGGCAAAGTGAGCTATCCATACTTGTCAGATGGCATGTGGTTCTTAACTCAGCACAAACGCTGGGGCTTGCTGAAATCTGACCCTGACTATTTAAGCGTGGCTAAAAAAGTGAACCGTATCGACATCTACACAGAGGCAGCCAAATCACTAGGCGTATCCGTACCAAGCGACCCAATGCGCACCAGCAAACTAGTCGACGGCGTGGTATGGGATGGTAAAGACCCTAAAGCCTATGCCAATGGATTTAAGGTTAAAGGATAACCGTTTTAACAAAGATTATTAAAGGAGACTCGCCATGAGTGCAGTCAGTATTCAAAAGGAAAGTGTAATGGACAAACTAAAAGTTTCTGAGCCCGTGCCTCAGGCGCGCCCTGTGGCAGCTGCTGTTGCTCCCACTTTAACAGCAGAGACAGTCCCAAGCAATCCGCAGAGTCGAGCAAAGATCGCTTGGCCATCTCAAGCCAGAGCCTTTTTTCAATGGCTGTTACCACCCACCATTGGACTTGCTCTACTGGTCGCCGTATGGACGTTGATATCACATCAAAGTCCTGGGTTGCCTGGGCCAATCAAAACTTGGTATTCGGCCGTCGAATTATTTAGCGATCCATTCTATGTTAACAACCCTAACGACATGGGCATTGGCTGGAACATTCTTAACTCATTAAAACGTGTAGCACTTGGGTTTGGTTTGGCCGCACTGGTTGGGATTCCACTTGGCTTTATGATTGGACGTTACGAGTTTCTTTCTCGCATGACCGCGCCAGTGATTAGCCTACTCCGTCCAGTTTCTCCTTTGGCATGGTTGCCCATTGGTCTATTAGTGTTTAAAGCCGCTGATCCTGCTGCCATCTGGGTGATTTTTATCTCTGCTGTCTGGCCGATGATTATCAATACAGCCGTTGGCGTGAGCAAAGTACCGCAAGACTACATGAACGTCGCCAAAGTACTCAATCTCTCCGAATGGAATGTCGTGACCAAAATTCTATTTCCCTATGTATTACCTTACATGATGACGGGGGTGCGCCTTTCTATCGGTGTGGCTTGGCTCGTGATTGTTGCAGCTGAAATGCTCACTGGTGGCGTCGGCATTGGCTTCTGGGTGTGGGATGAATGGAACAACCTCAATGTTGAACACATCATCATTGCAATCTTCATCGTAGGTTTGGTTGGGTTCATGTTAGAGCTCATGCTCACAGCAATCGCCAAACGTTTTACATACGAATAAGGAAAATATCATGGATAAAACATTACAAGATCGCTATGTATTAATTGAAAACGTAAACATGGAATTTGTCACCAAAAAAGGTGTGTTTCAGGCACTCAAAGACATTAACCTGAACATCAAAGAAGGTGAGTTTATTTCAATTATTGGTCATTCTGGCTGTGGCAAATCGACTGTGCTTAATTTAATTGCTGGCTTACTTGAGCCGACTTCAGGTCACTTATTCTGCGCAGGGCGCGAAATCGCCAAACCAGGGCCAGAACGCGCAGTGGTATTTCAAAACCACTCATTACTGCCTTGGCTTACCTGCTTTGAAAACGTTTATCTTGCTGTTGAGCGGGTCTTTGGTGACAAAGAAAGCAAAATGCAACTCAGCGCACGTACCAAAGCTGCGCTTGAATTAGTTGGCTTAAGCCATGCGATTGACAAACGTCCTAATGAGATTTCTGGTGGCATGAAGCAACGTGTCGGCATTGCCCGTGCACTGGCAATGGAACCTAAGGTACTGTTATTGGATGAACCGTTTGGTGCACTGGATGCGCTTACTCGTGCAGGTCTACAAGATGAGCTGATGAAAATTATGGCGAAATCTGGCTGTACGGCCATCATGGTTACGCACGATGTGGATGAAGCCGTTTTACTTTCAGACAGAATTGTCATGATGACCAATGGCCCATCCGCCACCATCGGAGAAATTCTCCCTGTCGATTTAGCAAGACCACGCAAACGTCTGGAATTGGCGGAAGACGCACACTACAACCATCTGCGCAGTGAAGTGCTTAAGTTTTTATACGAACGTCACGCTAAAAAAGCGGCTTAATTAATGAACAATCATACTATGACTAAGGGATACCAAATGAACAACTCAGTATTATCTAAATTTTGCAAACTCTCACTCGCAGTCGCCACGGCTTTTGCTATCACCGCACCCATCGCGCATGCGGAAGAAGAAGTGCTTCCTGAATATACTTTTATGGATGCCGTTAAAACTGGTAAAAATATGACCAGTTTCCGCCTACGTTACGAGCACGTAGAGCAGGACGGCAATCAACCTGCTCCGAATGCTACTAAACCGTTAGAAGATGCAGATGCTCTCACCTTACGTAGTCTCATTGGCTGGCAAACAGCGCCTTATAAAAACTTTAGTTTTGCCGTGCAATTAATCAATGTTTCAAAACTAGGTGATGACTTTAATGATAGTACATTTGGTCATGTAACAACGCCTGCAACTAACGAGCCAGGTAAAGGCGCTTATGCCAAAGTAGTTGACCCAGATGAAACCAATATCAATCAAGCCTATATTGACTGGACTGGCATCAAAAACACACGTGTACGCTTAGGCCGCCAACAAACCAACTTGGACAATGTACGATTCATTGGCGATATTGGTTTCCGCCAAGTCATGCAAGTGTTTGATGGTGCATCTATCATGAGTAAATACATTCCAGACACCGATATCTTTGTCGCACATTTTGAGTCCGTGAATCAAATTAACACCCGTCACCGCACGGATGGCGCATTAGAAATCATTAATGCTAAATACTATATTACGCCTACAGAAACCCTAACAGGGTATGCTTATCTTTCTAGTTTTGACGACCTAGGTTTTGGTAATGGCTGGTTTGGTGGTGGTGCTGTAAATGCTGCTGCAAATCAATCAAATAAAGTATTTGGTGCACGTTTAGATGGTATCCATCCGTTTAACCCAAACTTACGCGCAGTCTATACTGCTGAATATGCAAAACAATCTGAATACTCTGGTGGCGATAGCCGCATTGATGCGCACTATTACAAAATTGGCGGCGGGGTTGGCATTGACTTCTTAACGATTCGTTTAGACCAAGAGTTATTGTCAAGCAACAATGGCCTGTACGCATTCCAAACTCCATTTGGTACTAACCATTTATTCCAGGGCTGGGTAGATAAGTTTTTAGCTACACCTAGACACGGCATTAGAGATACTTTTGCGACAGCAACTTACAGATGGGACGATTTGCTGTTCTTTGCAGATTACCATGTCTATCACTCAGATGAAGATTTTACTAAATCAACTGGTGGAACAGGAGATAAGTACGGTACTGAATGGAATGCAGCAGTCACCTACAATTACAGCAAAAACATCATGGGTAAAGTGGAATACGGTAATTATTCTGAAGATGATCAATATAGCCCAGGTCGTATTCGTGATACCAGTAAGTTTTGGTTAACTGCAATGTATACATTCTAAGAGCGTGATTCATAAAAATGCACCAAGTTGGAACTGTCAACTTGGTGCATTTGCACTATAAGCGAGCTATATATTAGCTAACAATTAATTAAACTATTGATTTTAAATAAAAATATCTAAAGGCATAATAATTGCTTATTAGGCACACAAATCAATTAGACTTATCTGGTGGGCGAAGCGTATGGAGAAAATGAAGTTAGTCGTAGTAGGAAACGGGATGGCGGGTATGCGTGTTGTGGAAGAGCTCCTCAAGATTGCCCCAGACATTTACCACATCACAGTATTTGGGGACGAACCATACCCCAATTACAACCGTATTATGTTATCGCCAGTACTGGCTAACGAACAGACGATTGAGGACATTATTCTCAACTCTCGCGAGTGGTATACAGAAAACAACATCACGCTCCGCACCAACGCTCGCATCAACAAAATTGACCGTAAAAATCGCGTGGTGTATGCAGAAGACGGCACTAGCGCAGAATATGATCGCCTATTACTCGCCACAGGCTCCAAACCCTTTATGCTACCGATTCCTGGCGCTGATTTAGACGGCGTGCTAGGTTATCGTGACATTAAAGACACCAACGACATGATCGAAGCCGCTAAAAAATATAAGTATGCGGTGGTAATTGGTGGCGGCTTACTAGGCTTAGAGGCAGCAAATGGTCTTAAAATCCAAGGCATGGAAGTCACCGTTGTGCACAAAAACGAGTGGCTACTTGAGCGCCAGTTAGATAGGGCCGCAGGCAAAATGCTACAAAAATCCTTAGAGTCTAAAGGACTCAACTTTTTATTACAAAAAGATACTGAGTGTCTTATTGGCAAAGATAACCGCGTCAGCGCAGTGAAATTTAAAGATGGAGAAGAAATTCCTGCAGATTTAGTGGTAATGGCCGTGGGCATACGCCCGAATTATGCTCTCGCTGAATCAGCTGGCATTTATTGCGACCGCGGTATTGTGGTTAACGACACCATGCAAACTTATGACCCTCGCATTTATGCAGTGGGCGAATGCGTGTCACATCGCGGCATCTCTTACGGCTTAGTCGCCCCTTTATTTGAAATGGCTAAGGTGTGCGCCACACACTTGGCCAACTTTGGTATTGGTTTATACAAAGGCTCTGTCACCTCAACAAAATTAAAGGTGACGGGCATTGATTTGTTTTCTGCTGGTGATTTTACTGGCGGGGAAGATACCGAAGAAATTGTGTTGCACGATGCAGTAGGCGGGGTATACAAAAAACTCGTCATTAAGAATGACAAAATCATCGGCAGCGTGCTCTATGGCGATACGACAGATGGGGCTTGGTATTTCCAGATGTTGCGCGATCAAAAACCAATCCATGAGATACGTGATCACCTCATGTTTGGTCAAGATAGTCTGGGTAATACCGGCCACCAAGGTCAAAATATGGCGGCAACCATGTCAGATGAAATGGAAGTCTGTGGCTGTAATGGTGTGTGCAAAGGCACAATCGTTAAAGCGATTCAAGAAAAAGGTTTGTTTACGATAGATGATGTCAAAAAGCAAACCAAGGCAGGTTCTAGCTGTGGCTCCTGTGTTGGCTTGGTTGAGCAAGTGCTCGCCAGCACCTTGGGCGGTGGTTACGCGCCACCAAGTACCAGCAAAGCAGTATGCGGATGCACTGATAAAAACCACGAAGAAGTGCGCGAAGAAATACGCAACAGCAAATATTTAAATATTCCAGATGCCATGAAAGGCATGGGCTGGCGCACGCCAAATGGCTGTGCAACTTGTCGCCCTGCATTGAACTACTACTTGATTTCCACATGGCCGCACGAAGCCAAAGATGATCCGCAATCGCGCTTCATTAACGAACGCGTACATGCCAATATTCAAAAAGATGGCACTTACTCAGTGATTCCACGTATGTACGGCGGTGTTACCTCGCCTGACCAATTACGCAAAATTGCTGATGTTGCAGATAAGTATGCAGTACCGATGGTGAAAGTCACTGGCGGTCAACGTATTGATTTACTTGGTGTAAAAAAAGAAGATCTCACCAGCATGTGGGCCGATTTAGACATGCCATCAGGTTACGCTTACGGCAAATCAATTCGTACTGTGAAAACTTGCGTAGGTTCTGAGTTTTGCCGATTTGGTACACAAAACTCGACACAACTCGGTATTGATATCGAAAAAGCCTTTGATCACATGTGGGCACCACACAAAGTGAAATTTGCAGTTTCTGGCTGCCCTCGCAACTGTGCTGAATCTGGCATTAAAGATGTGGGCATTATTGGTGTGGATTCTGGCTGGGAAATTTATGTCGGCGGTAACGGCGGCATTAAAACAGAAGTTGCGCACTTTTTATGCAAAGTAAAAACTGCGGAGGAAGTGATTGAATACTCTGGCGCCTTTATACAAGTCTACCGCGAAGAAGCACGTTATTTAGACCGTACCGTACATTGGATTGAGCGCGTTGGTTTGGACTATGTGAAAAAACGCATATTAGAAGATGCAGAAGGTCGCAAAGCTGCTTACGAGCGTTTACTCTACGCGTTACAAGGCTCCGTTGATCCTTGGGCTGAGCGTGTACAAAAACGCGATGAACACAAAGAGTTTGAAACAATTGCGGTTTAAAAACTACAGCTTAACTCATACCTTTTAAAGTCATTTTTATTATTAATTAACACGAAGCACTTAAACTTCGTTGGGGGAACATCATATGCAAAAAAGTTTTTGGGAGGTAGGTCACAAACCTACGTTATTCGCTTCATTTTTCTATTTCGATTTAAGCTTTATGGTCTGGGTCATGCTCGGCCCACTGGCCGTACAAATTGCGGCTGACCTCAATTTAAGTCCCGCGCAAAAAGGCTTAATGGTGGCCACCCCCGTGCTCACTGGCGCACTATTGCGTATTGTAATGGGGGTGTTGGTAGATCAAATCAAACCTAAAAAAGCGGGGTTGGTCGGGCAAGTGATTGTGATCGCAGCCTTATTAGTGGCATGGTTACATGGCATCCATACTTATCAGCACACCTTATTATTAGGCATGTTCTTAGGGTTTGCAGGCGCTGCATTTGCAGTTGCCTTACCGCTCGCTTCACGCTGGTATCCACCAGAACATCAGGGCACGGCATTAGGCATTGCAGGGGCTGGCAACTCAGGCACTGCATTAGCCGCTTTGTTTGCACCTGGTTTAGCCATTGCATTTGGCTGGAATAATGTATTCGGTTTGGCCTTAATCCCACTAGGCATTGCTTTAATCGTCTATATGGTTTTTGCAAAAGACGCACCAGATGCCCCTGTAGCTAAATCATTAAGCCAGTATTTAGCCGTACTTAAAGACAAAGATGCTTGGTGGTTTATGTTTTTTTACAGCGTGACTTTTGGCGGTTTTGTAGGTTTAGCATCGTCCCTCACGATTTACTTCAACGACCAATATGGCTTATCCCCTGTACATGCGGGTTATTTTACTGCCGCTTGCGTTTTTGCAGGCTCATTGGTACGCCCTTTTGGTGGAAATCTAGCGGATCGCATTGGTGGTATTCGTTCACTCACGATTATGTATATTTTGGCGGCAATTTTCTTGTTGATACTCAGCTTTGGCTTAGAACAAAAAACGCTTGGGTTAACTGTTGTTGTACTAGCCATGGCCTCACTAGGCATGGGAAATGGTGCTGTATTCCAATTGGTACCGCAACGCTTCCGCAAAGAAATCGGCGTGATGACTGGTTTAGTCGGCATGGCAGGTGGCATTGGTGGCTTCTATTTGGCTTCTAGCTTAGGCTACTCAAAACAAGTGACAGGTAGCTACCAAGTGGGTCTGCTAATATTTGCAGGCTTGGCGATTGTGGCTTTGCTTGGCTTAATGGGCGTTAAAAACCGTTGGAGAACCACTTGGGGCTCTGCCACGGCAACCACCGCCAAAGTATAGGCTTTTGATATTGTAGTGATGCTACTATGCCTAAATTTTAATTCAGAATGCATAGTCACTTTCAAATCATATGACACTTAAATTCAGCATAGGTGAGAGCAGCCTGACGGGACCACGTGAACGTAATGAAGATTACCTTGGCGTGGTCACGCCAGCAGATGCACAGCTTGCAACCAAAGGTGCATTATTTGCAGTCGCTGATGGTGTGAGCGGCAATGCAGGCGGACGTGAAGCTGCAGAAATGACTATTCGCACGATTTCAGCGGATTACTATGCCACGCCAGACACTTGGCAAACGCACACCTCACTAGACAAAGTACTCTTAGCGGCTAATCGCTGGGTGCTGTCGCAAGCCGCCTCTAATAAAGATATGGCGGGCATGGCTACCACGCTCTCGCTATTGATACTAAAGGGTCAACGCTACGTGATGGCACATGTGGGTGACACACGCATCTACCGTTTGCGTAATAAGACTTTAGAGCAACTCACTGTGGATCATGTATGGGATAGACCAGACATGCGTCATGTGCTTAAACGTGCTATAGGATTAGATACCAACTTGACGGTTGATTTTGCTGAAGGCCTATTGGAAGTTGGTGATATATTTGCCATCATGAGCGACGGCGCATGGGAACCACTAGGCGAGCAAGCCATTCACCACGCCATGATGCTTTATGACAGCCCGCAACTCATCGCGGAACACTTGTCTAAGCAGGCGCTTAGTAAAGAAGGTCAAGACAATGCCACAGCACTTGTGGTGCGCATTGATTCTGTAGGTAAGGACAATTTAAACGATTTGCTTTCTGACGCAAAAAATTTACCAGTACCTCCCAAGTTGTCAGTCGGGAGTCACATCGATGACTTTGAGGTGATTGACATATTGCACGATTCACGTGCCACCATCCTCTACAAAGTACGCAATCAAACCGGCCAATTATTTGTACTCAAAACATTACAACCCATACTCGCCAATGACAACGATAGTTGCCAAGCGCTGATGAACGAAGAGTGGCTTGCTAAGCGTGTGGTCTCGCAATGTGTGCCTCAAATTTTGCCATTGAGCATAGGGCAAAAAACTTATCTGTATTACGTCATGACCTGGCATGAAGGTGCAACTTTACAACAACGCATTGACCATGGACATCACTTTACGATTAACGGCGTTGCCAAAATTGGCGTTGATTTAATGCGTGGTTTAAGTATGCTACACCGCCTAAACATTGTGCATCGAGACATTAAACCTGCCAATATTCATCTAGGTGCTGATCAACGTTTACGTATTTTAGACTTGGGTGTAGCGCTGAACACCACCATCGGCACACCAGAAACGATGGAAAACCCTGGCACTCCCAGTTTTATGGCTCCTGAGCTGTTTATGGGCAAGACGGCTAATATTGCAACGGATGTCTACGCTGCAGGAGTCACTCTGTATTATTTGCTCACACGCAAATATCCATACGGTGAGATTGAGCCATTTCAAACACCACGGTTTGGTGAGCCTGTAAGACCTACGCGTTACCGACCCGAAATTCCGAGCTGGTTAGAAAATATCATCCTCAAAGCAATCTCCCATGATGTAGACAAGCGCTTTGAAACTGCAGATGAAATGCTGCATGCCTTAGAGTATGGCGAGCTAAAACCAATTGCCATCCAACGCACACCGCTGATTGCGCGTGCCCGCCTACTCAAATGGCAGTGGCTTGCTATCTTCTCACTCATGCTTAATTTTTTACTCATTTATTTATTAGTTGTATCCTGAATTTTTACTGGAGTTATTATGAGTTGGACAAAAATCTGCCCTTTAAACGAAATCCCTAAACTGGGCTCACGCGTGGTACGCACAGAAAAAGTCGATATTGGCGTATTTCGCACAGAAGATGACCGTGTATTTGCACTGAACAATAGCTGCCCGCACAAAGGCGGTCCACTATCGCAAGGCATTGTATATGGAGACAAAGTGGCTTGCCCATTGCATAGCTGGAAAATCAGCTTGGTCGATGGCAAAGCAGAAGAGCCTGATGTCGGTGAAACAGCCTGCTATCAGGTGAAAGTAGAAGATGGCATCGTTTTCTTGGAACTTTAGTCGATGATACATCAGTCACAGGATGGTGCAGGTTTGCAAGGTACGCAAGGCGGCGAGAATGAGGCGATGAAGACAGTACAATTAGTACGGCAAAGCGCAGAAGACAAAGCCAACACAGCGGACGTTGCAAAAGTGCGCCAGACTAAATCTACCTGTTGTTACTGCGGTGTGGGCTGTGGTGTCATTATCAAAACAGAAAACGATCAAATCGTTGATGTCAAAGGCGACCCCAGCCACCCTGCCAACTTTGGTCGCCTGTGCACCAAAGGTTCAACCCTGCACCTCACCGCCAAGCTCGATGCGCGCGCACTCTACCCAGAAATGCGCACTCGCCGTGGTGCCTTGCGTGAACGCGTGACATGGGACGCATCACTTGATTACGTGGTAGATAAATTTGCCGATACCATTCAAAAATACGGACCAAATTCCGTTGCGTTTTATATCTCAGGCCAATTACTCACCGAAGATTATTATATGTTTAACAAATTGGCTAAAGGCTTAATCGGCACTAATAATGTCGATACTAACTCACGCCTATGCATGAGTTCTGCCGTTACAGGCTATAAAGTCACGCTGGGTGCAGATGCACCACCCGCTTGTTATGAAGACATTGACCATACACAATGTTTATTTATTGCAGGTTCGAATACCGCGTTTGCCCACCCCATTATTTTTAGACGCATTGAAGATGCCAAAGCTAAAAATCCCAACATGAAAGTGGTGGTGGTGGATCCACGTCGTACCGACACCGCACAGTTTGCTGATTTACATTTGGCGATTTTGCCAGGCACTGATGTTGCGCTATTTAACGGTTTGCTACACGTGATGTTGTGGGAAGATTTGCTGGATATGGATTATATCCGCAACCATACCGAAGGCTTCGATGCACTCAAGGAAACCGTGCGCGAATACACCCCAAAAATGGTGGCGGATATTTGTGGCATTAGCGAACAAGATATTATCCAAACCGCAAAATGGTTTGGTGCAGGGCCTACGCTTTCCATGTACTGCATGGGCTTAAATCAATCAATCCATGGTACTGATAAAAATGCAGCACTTATCAATCTACACTTAGCCACTGGCCAAATTGGCAAGCTTGGTGCAGGGCCGTTTTCACTCACAGGCCAACCGAATGCGATGGGTGGGCGCGAAGTCGGCGGCATGGCGAACTTGCTTTCTGGGCATCGTGATTTAGCCAACCCTAAGCACCGCGCAGAGATTGCCAAGCTTTGGGGCATAGACGATGTACCTGCCAGTGCAGGTAAAACAGCCGTAGAAATGTTTGATGCGATTAAAAATGGAGAAATCAAAGCGATATGGGTTGCTTGTACCAACCCTGCACAATCAATGCCTGATTTGAATAATGTCATAGAAGCGCTCAGCACTGCTGAATTAGTCGTCTTACAAGATGCATTCAACAATACCGATAGCAACCAATATGCCGATGTGTTCTTCCCTGCAACCACTTGGGGCGAGAAAGAAGGTACCGTCACCAACTCCGAGCGTCGCATCACACGTGTACAAGGCGCTACCCCCAAGCCAGGTGAAGCGCGTCATGATTGGGAAACTGTCGTAGATTTTGCACAAAGACTAGAAAAAAAATTGGGTAAAACCAAACAGCTATTTAATTACTCCACCGTAGAAAGTGTGTTTAACGAACACCGTGAGACGACACGTGGTCGCGATTTGGACATTACAGGCTTAAGTTATCAAATATTGGAACAACAAGGCCCACAGCAATGGCCATTTAAAGTAGGTGAAATCACAGGACAGGCGCGACTTTACACTGATGGTATTTTCCAAAAACCTAACGGTAAAGCGCAGTTTCATAACGCTGTGTATAAGGGCACTGCCGATAAAACTGACGCACGTCACCCGCTACACCTGCTTACAGGACGTTTGCGTGACCAGTGGCATGGCATGAGCCGCACAGGCACCATCGCCCAGCTCTACAACCACGTAGAAGAACCTGTGGTGTCAATGAACCAAGATGACATGACGCGCCGTCAGCTCAAAACGGGCGACATCGTCAAACTCAGTAATAAGCGTGGTAGCCTGAATATACGCGTGCAACAGTCCGACGAAGTCAAGCCAGCAGAAACTTTTATCCCCATGCACTGGGGTAGTCAATTTATGAGCGGTTTGGGCGTGAATGCGCTGATGCCACCCGCATTTGATAAACTTTCTAAACAGCCTGAGCTGAAACACACTGCTGTAAAAGTTGAAAAGTTAGACTTACCTTGGCAAATGACAGTGATGCGTGCTTGCAACGATTTAAGCTTGATTGCCGAGATTCGTAAGCAACTCAACCATTATGACTATGCTACTTGCAGTCTCTATGGGCGTGGAGATGGCATGGTGGTACTACGTGCTTCACATCAAACAGCGCCCCACGCTGAAGTAATTACACAACTCGATCAGCTACTTGGCATGGTTGAGGGTGCCCCTATGCTGAATTACGACGACTTGAAGCGCGGCATTAGCAAACGCATATTGGTGGAAAATGGACAAGTCACAGGGGTCCGTTTGATTGGTGAAACGTTAGCCGCCGATTGGCTAAAGCAGGTGATGCAGCAAGGTCAATTGACCGATGAGTTAAGAAAGTGGGCGCTCGCGCCACTCAGCACACCACCCACGGGTCAAAAAAGCCGAGGCAAAATTGTGTGCAATTGTTTTGATGTGTCAGAAAATGAGATCATTGAAACCTGCCAAGCAGGGGCAGATTTACAAACGCTGCAAGCTAAACTCAAATGTGGCACCAATTGCGGTTCTTGTGTACCAGAATTAAAGCGTCTTGTAAAAATAAACAGTGTGCTAAAAGTTTAAACTTCTATCAGAGCAGGCGTACCAAGCCTGCCTTTTTCTAAAGCAATATTGGTAATGTGCTCGGCAAAATCAGCATCTTCACCCTGCAATAGTTTAGGCAATATCTCCCGAAAATCATCACGCTCGCACCACTCGCGCATATAGTCTTCCCAAGACAGCCAACGCCTCAATTGTTTGCCGCTCATTTTTGGCTCATAGGCAAGCAAATAGGCACGCTCGAACAACGAAATCAAAATTTCAAACATCACTTGCATGCGCTCCTGCTGCTCTTCGCTTAACTGGTCTAGCGCACACTGAGATCGTAGCTTGAGATCAGGATTCGCCATGACCAACTTTAAAAAATCCGTATAAGCGTCAGAGAGCAATTGGTAGACTTCCTCTTCTTCATTTTCACGCTCTTTACGTTGTTCAATCATGAATGAAACGATTGCCAATGGCAGACCAAAAACAGTCACAATATAACTGAGTAACTCCCATGTTTCTAATTGCATATGTTTCCTTTTTTACTTTGCAACAATCACCATTGTCCAGATAAAATGTAACTATTCGCCTATGCTGAAAGTATCAATATGAAAGCTGTATTATGTACCTTTTTGCTCATGATGGGCACTGCCTGCCTCAGCAATGCGGCAGATGAAGAAATGAAAGCAACCACCGTCAACGGTGATCAAGTCATACTTCATCCTAATGGGCGATGGGAATTTGTAGATAGCAAAAAAGCACTCGAAGCAGCAAAAGTTGCGAAGCAATATCCAGAAAATCAAGGATGTCCGTCTGGTATGCAAGGTGGTCTGTTTGGTTTAGGCCGCTGCATTGCACCTGGTGACAAAGACTATAACCGCGGTTCTCTAAGCGGTAAGGGTCGATAATAACAGTACTGCACCTACTAATAGGCTGGATCTCAGCCTATTAGTAGCAAATATTCAACATAATAGACATCAACTACGCTATTTGTTTTTCTTAAACGCACCTTTTTTATAATCATGTGCTGCCAAAGGATGATGTACAACATTCTCTTGCGCCATCACTTCTTCTGGCAACGGCAGACCCCCTACCGCACGTCTTAGTGCCAACTTAGTAGCCTCATAGTTCCAATCCTGAATCTTGGTATCATCTACTGCATCCCAGTGTATAAACACGCCTACGCAGATAAACAAATCATTCGCCTCTTCAACAGGAATCACACCCTCTTTAACACTATCGACTACCGCAGCGGCCACACCGCACTGTGCTGGGCCAAACATTTGCACCGCCTGTTTCGCATTTTTAATATCGACTTTATTAAACATCACGGTGGGTGGTTTCGTCATTAAATTGGGCGCCACTACAGATAACAATGCATTGTCACCTCTTTTTTGATTGGTCAACGCAATGCAAAATGCAGTTTCAGCGCCACTGCCACGTGGCCCTATGATTAAATCGACATGGGCTACCTCATTACCTTCTCCAACGAGCGCTTCACCCACCATTACTTGATTGATTTTACGCGTTTTCATGATATTCCATCCTTTCTTTTTAATATGCCTGACGACATCACTCATCAGGAAATATCACTGAAAAATCTCAATTCCACACGCTATGTTTGATAGAAAAAAGAAAGGTTAGTTCACTATTACAGGTGTTTTATGCTTATCAAATCCAATCAGATAAACCCTTGTTCAGAAAAGGAAAATGTTGTGTTTCCCGCTACGATAAAATGATCCAACACACGCAGATCTAATAAAGCCAATGCCGCTTTAAGTGCCAGTGTCAGTTGCTCATCAGCACGACTGGGCTGGGCAATGCCAGAAGGATGATTGTGCGCAAAAATTACGCTTGCTGCATTGTGGTATAAAGCGCGTTTTGCAACCTCTCTTGGATAGACACTGGTTTGTGTCAGCGTACCTTCAAACAATATCTCGCTTGCGAGAACACGGTTTTGTGCATCCACAAACACCACCATAAACACTTCTCTTGTCATATTGCCTAACTTTAACGACAAGTACTCTCTTACTTGTCTAGGCGAACTGAGTACATCTTTTGACCGAATTTCCTCCTCTAGCGCCCGACGACTCATTTCAAAAATCGCCTGTAGTTGACAATATTTACTTTCCCCCATGCCATGCACTTGATTGATTTCGACCAAGCTAGCTGAAAATATGCCATTTAAACTACCAAACTTAATCAGCAAGTCTCGCGCTAAATCCACAGCGCTTTTTCCTGTGACTCCCACACGCAAAAAAATTGCTAACAACTCAGCATCGGATAGCGATTCAACACCTTGTTGCATGAGTTTTTCCCGCGGACGCTCGCCTTCTGGCCAGTCTGTAATTGCCATTGCTCATCTGCCTTATTTAATTTTTAACCGATTTTATCAGCTATTTCGCGCGCTACCCATCCACGCATACTTCTCGCATCGCATTTACACTGCGTTTCATATAAAATTCAACGATGACGACTAAAAACACTTCTTCTCACATGCAAAAACTGGTACTCGGCATTACAGGTGGCATAGCCGCTTACAAAACTGCTGAGTTGGTACGTCTGCTTGTTAAACAAAATATTGATGTGCAAGTCGTGATGTCTGAAGCGGCATGTCAATTTATCACACCCGTCACCATGCAAGCGCTTTCTGGTCGACCTGTGTATATCAACATGTGGGATAACAGCATTGCTAATGGCATGCCGCATATTGAGCTCAGCCGTGACGCAAATGCCATTTTAATAGCGCCAGCAAGCGCCGATTTTATAGCTAAACTTGTGCATGGGCGTGCCGACGATTTGCTATCTACGCTCTGTTTAGCGAGAGATTGTCCACTTCTGGTTGCACCCGCCATGAATAAACAAATGTGGGAGAACCCTGCGACACAACGCAACGTTGCTCAGTTGTTACAAGACAATATTGGCGTACTTGGGCCTGCTACAGGTGAACAAGCTTGTGGTGAAGTAGGCCTAGGCCGTATGTTAGAACCTGAAGACTTGCTATCGGAAGTGATTGCTCACTTTACCCCCAAATTACTACGCGCTAAACGTATATTAATTACAGCTGGAGCAACGCTTGAGATGATAGACCCAGTGCGCGCTATCACCAATTTAAGTTCAGGAAAAATGGGTTACGCATTGGCGCAAGTGGCAGCCAGCATGGGCGCAGAAGTCACGCTGATTAGCGGCACTAGCACATTGCCTTCACCAAACCATGTCAAACTTGTTTCTGCCACTAGTGCAGAAGCCATGTATTTGGCTGTCATGCAGCATATTGGTCAGCAAGATATTTTTATCTCTGTTGCAGCGGTGGCAGATTACAGCCCGGCACAAACAGCCACTCAGAAAATCAAAAAAAGTGATGACACACTTACATTGAAGCTCATAAAAAACAAGGATATTTTAGCTGACGTTGCTTCATTACCTAACGCACCTTTCTGCGTAGGGTTTGCTGCGGAAAGCGAAAATGTCATCGAGTACGCAGACAAAAAACGATTGGCTAAAAAGCTCCCATTAATTGTCGCGAATGAAGTTACCAGCGCGATGGGGAGTGATCACAATCAGGTTTCACTGATAAATGATGCTGGCATACATCACTTATCCTCAGCACCCAAAGCCATCATCGCTCATCAGATTCTAGAACATATTGCAAAAATGCTTTAGTCGCCTCTTCAATTAACCCTATATGTTATAGGGTTAAACTCATGAAAATGCTGATGTCACTAGGCATTTTTTTCAGTAAAATTCGCTCCATTCCACCCTAACTGCAAAGATAAAAGCTATGAATTGCCCTAATGTAAAACTGAAACCTTTAACCCTTGCTGTGCTGATGGCAAGCACCATGCCACAAATAAGCCATGCTGAAGATAGCGCAGACAAAACGCTCCATATTTCACCCATCGTCGTCACTGCTACACGCGTTGAACAGAATAGCTTTGATTTACCAGTTTCTATCGATGTAGTAGACACTGAAACAATCCATGAAGGCAGACAACTAGTCAACTTAACAGAGACTGCAACAAGAATCCCAGGCGTTGTCGTCGCCAATAAATTTAATTTAGCTCAAGATTTAGCGGTTTCAACCAGAGGATTCGGCGCTAGAGCCGCGTTCGGTGTGCGTGGCGTAAGGTTATATGCCGATGGCATTCCTCTATCGATGCCAGATGGTCAAGGTCAAACTGGCACATTTAACCTGGATACCGCAAAGCAAATTGAATTTATGCGCGGCCCTTTCTCTGCGCTCTATGGTAACTCATCAGGAGGCGTGGTTCAGATACTCACTAGAAATGGTGCCAATGAACCTACAGTATCTGGCGGAATCACTTTTGGCAGCTACAACACCCAACGTGAGTCTATTACTTTTGAAGGTGAACAAGGTCCATTGAATTACATTATTAACGGATCACACCTTTCAACTGACGGTTATAGAGACCATAGCGAAGCCAGTCGGGATATGTTGCATACCAAGCTTTCTTATACAGTAAGCGACGCAACTAAAATTACGGTTGTTGCCACATCACTCAATCAGCATGACTCACAAGACCCGCTTGCGCTCACTCCCGCCCAATACAATGCTAATCCACAGCAGGCGGGTACAAAAGCCATTTCAACAGATGCTCGCGCAAATAAAAAACAAGCACAAGCTGGTCTAGTTATCAACCATGTTATTTCTGACAAAGAAAGCCTTAGCCTGATGGGTTACTATGGCACACGCAGTTCTGATGGTTACCTTGCAATCGGTGCTGGCGCTAGCGGCGGTAGGTTATCTGCGATTGACCGTGATTTTGGCGGGCTAGATGCCAAATGGACATACAAGGATGATATTGCTGGTATGCCTTATAGTGTAGTCGTAGGTCTAAATTACGACAGTATGAAAGATGACAGAACGCAATTCCCCACGATCAATGGCGTGAAACAATCAACAGTAAATCGTAATGAGACACAAACTGTTCACAATTTTGATCAATATATCCAAACATCTTTTGAGCCAACAGACCGTTGGTTGCTAATTGCAGGGTTGAGGCATACAAGTATAAAATTTGAAGTTGATGATAATTTACCAGCTAACAATAGCGGTTCATTAGACTATACAAATACCAGTCCAGTACTCGGTGCAACATTTAAACTTTTACCAACACTTAATTTGTATGCTAATTTCGGAAAAGGATTTGAAACCCCAACCTTTATTGAAATGACCTATACAAACCCCACTACAGGAACTGGACCTAATCTAACACTCAAGCCAAGCAAGAGTAAAAATTACGAAGTCGGGGTAAAAGCATTTGTTGGTGATAATACGCGCGTGAATTTCGCTCTGTTTAAAGTAGATACAGAGAAGGAAATTGTTGTTGATCAAGGACAAGGCACGACAGCCTCATTTAAAAATGCTGGTGATACAGAACGGCATGGTCTAGAACTGTCTATAGATAGCGCACTACCGTATGACTTTAATTTTTACGCAGCTTACACTTTAATGAATGCAGAGTTTAAAGACTCGTTTCAGACAGGTGCTCCAGCAGTTACTGTTAACTCAGGCAATAAAATCCCAGGCGCATACACTTCAACTACATACGCAGAACTATCCTGGAAACATTTTGCGTCTGGCTTTAATACGGCGATCGAAGGTATACACTTTAGTGATGTCTATACCAATGATATCAATACAATTAAAGCAGATGCTTATACCGTTTTCAACCTTAGAGGTGGCTTTACGCAGAATCTAGGCAATTGGAAACTAAATGAATTTGCAAGAGTTGATAATGTAACTGACAAAAAATATGTGAGCTCTGTACGTGTCAACACTGCCGCAGCTTATGATCCTGGTGCTCCTCGCAATTGGACACTAGGCATTAATGCTAGTTATAAGTTTTAGCATTTCCTATATAAAAAGCCAGCTTACCAAGCTGGCTTTTTTATTGCCTAGTGATTTTAATGATTATTTAGTGTTTAATAACACATTCCCTTTAACTACTACCCACCATATCCATGTCCATCACCGTAGATTTAAAAATTCTTGATAACCGCTTACATCACATGATGCCTGCTTACGCCACTCCTGGCTCAGCAGGATTGGATTTACGCGCATGCATTGAGCACACACAAACCATACAAGCGGGTGAAACGGTCATGATTCCTACAGGCATGGCGATTCATATTGATAACACCTACTATGCAGCATTGATACTCCCTCGCTCAGGGCTCGGCCATAAACACGGCATCGTACTAGGCAATCTAGTTGGTTTAATTGACTCAGATTACCAAGGTCAACTTCTGGTCTCTTGCTGGAACCGCAGCAAAGAGGCTTTTATTCTCAACCCCATGGAGCGAATTGCACAATTAGTGATTGTCCCAGTTGTGCAAGCGGACTTCCATATTGTGGATGAGTTTGCAGAAAGTGACCGTGGTGAGGGTGGCTTTGGTAGCACAGGTAAGCACTAATATCTCAATTTAAATAATATTCAGACATAATCGACTTTTAGCTTGAAAACATTAGTATTTTCAAGCTATAATTGCGGTCTTTCTAAAAAAGCAAAGTATTTGGAGACAACCATGGCACGTGTATGTCAGGTAACAGGCAAAAAGCCGATGGTGGGTAACAATGTTTCTCACGCGCAGAACAAAACAAGACGTCGTTTTTTACCAAATTTACAAAACCGTAAATTCTGGGTAGAAAGCGAAAATCGCTGGGTTAGCCTACGTATTACTAACGCTGCACTTCGCACTATCGACAAAAACGGTATTGACGCAGTATTAGCTAAAATGCGTGCTGCTGGCGAAAAAATCTAATCAGTCAGACTTTAGTCTACTAAGGAAAACATCATGCGTGAAAAAATTAAACTAGAATCAAGTGCTGGTACAGGTCATTTCTATACCACGACTAAAAACAAACGTACTATGCCAGAAAAAATGGAAATCAAAAAATTTGATCCAGTGGTGCGTAAACACGTTATTTATAAAGAAACTAAATTAAAATAATTTTGTGTGTTTATCAATTAATATAATACAAAAAACCCGCATTTATGCGGGTTTTTTGTTGTTACGTGCTGAGTTCAGACTTCCCTAGCACCCTAATTTCGCGCTGCGGGTATGGTATCACTACATTTTTATTTTTAAACTCGTACCAAATTTGATAGTACAGCTCAGATTGCAAAGCAGCTGAACCCTGCTCTGGATCTGCAATCCAGAACGAAAGCATTAGATCTATACCACTTTCGCCAAATCCCTTAATAAACACATCAATATTATTTTCATTTTCGGTCAATGTGCGTTGATGCTTTAACGTGACTTCCTTCATGATGCCAATCGCCACATCAATATCTGAATCATATGAAATTTGTATTGGCATCTGAACACGTACCTTATGTTCCGCTGAAGTATGATTAATCACCACGTCAGTAATCATCATTTCATTTGGAATAATCACTTCTGTGCCATCTAGCTTTTTTAACGTGGTATAACGCGACCGCATATCTTTCACTACGCCATTATGATTACCTATGGTTACTACATCACCAATACTCATGGATTTATCTAACAAAATAATAAAACCACTGACGTAATTACTTGCCACTTTTTGTAAACCAAAGCCAAGTCCTACACCAAGCGCACCACCAAACACGGATAGCAGGGTAATATCCAGACCAACAGCAGATAATGCAATAAGTACCGCTACAAAAATAAATACAATCCGTACTAACTTCACCAGCACCACTCTCATATTAAGACTGACTTCATTGGCACGCATCAACTTGTTTTCAAGCAAGCGACTGAGCCACAGCGCAATGAAAATGGTGAATATGACTGTCAAAATACCTTGCAGAATGATGAGCAAATTGACTGAGTTTTTGCCCACATTGAATTGCACATCCTCTAGCACTTGCACAATTTGCGACAAAAACCCGCTTAAGTGTAAAGCCAGTACCCCCCAAATCGCCCACGCAATCACGTGTTCAAGTGCTTTCAGCCAACCACTCGGGGAAAAGATATAACGTAATGTATACACAATGAGGCGTATAGCCGCCATCGCCAATAGCAACCTACAAGCGAATCGCAATATCCCTACGTGCATCCAATGGTCCAAGCCTAATCTTGCAAAACCGACCAAGAGAAATGCGGTGATGGGAAACAGCACCCGATTAATGCCCCCAAGCAAAGGCTTAAGATTATCCGATGCATTTTTTAATAAGTACGCTCTAATAGCGCCATTCACAAGCAACGAGAGACCAACAGCTCCGACAATAATGAGTAATTGCCATAAAGCTGCGGGAGTTGAGTAATCAGCGAGTACTTCTTGCCAAATCTGCTGGATTTCTGTATTCATTCTTAGTTCTTAGCGTAAAGTATCACTGCCCAATAACATTGCACACATCACTTCACGGCCTTCTTGTATGATTTTGAATTTTACGATTTTCTAATGATCTCAAGCCTAAGAAAGTTAACATTCCTATGGCTACCATGACCAGTACAAATGTGCCATAAGCAACTGGCCACGGTACAGCATTCGTCATCATGGAAAACTCAGACATCCCACCAATGCCCGCAATAATATTCACTGGCATAAACACGACACTGATAATCGTTAATCTTTTTAAATCAACGTTTTGATTAACATTCAGGAAGCCAACAGTGGCATCCATTTGAAAGTTAATTTTATTAAATAGAAATGAAGTATGCCCGTCTAGCGAATCTATATCTCTCAATATCTCGCGCACATCATCATGTTGTGAATTTGAAAGCAGTTTTGCGCGCATTAAAAACGAAAGTGCATTTCTTGTATCAAGCACATTACGGCGAATGCGACCATTAATGTCTTCTTCTTCAGAAATAGTCGTCAGAATTCTGGCCGCTTCCTCATTGGTAATATAAGACCTAAATACTTGTTTACCAACATTCTCTAACCTAGCATAGACATCCTCAAGAACATTCGCTGAATATTCAACATCTGCCGCATATAGATCGAGCAAAACATCCTTTGCTTCTGAAACATAGCCCGCTTGTGCTCGTGCTCTTAAACGTTGTAAACGGAACACTGGTAGCTCTTCTGAACGCACTGAAAACAAAGTGCCATTATTCAGCACCAATGCCACTGCTACGTTATGGGACTCGTCGTCGCGATCCAAAAGAAAGTCTGAGTGCAAATGCACTTCACCATTATCTTCTACATAGAATCTGGCACTTGTCTCCAAGTCCGTCAGCTCCCTAGGATCTGGCAACTGGACACCAAATATTTCGCGCGCCCAAACCAGTTGCTCCTCTTCTGGTGCCACCAAATCGACCCAAATCGGATGAGCATCAGCAAGATTTTTACGCGTATAAATTGGAATCTGTCTTAAGCGGCCTTCATGTAGATCAAACACACGAATCACCATACTTTGGCTTTTTTGCTTAGACTCGGCTACCAGCTCCACCCGTATGGAATCAGAAACTTCTAACAAGATTTCTTCCTTACGCGCCTCCCTCACATGTTGCCAGACAATTTGAATTTCTTCGTCTTGCAGTGTTTCTAGGATACGGGCGATACTGTGGATGCTCAGTCGCTCTAATAGCTTCTCGAGTTCCGCTAGATTCTGTCTATGCACAATAGATTCAACCAAATCCTGCTTAGGCATTTCTTGGCGATGAACTAACCCCTCCACCAACTTTTGCTTAGTGAGTAAGTTTTTTAAATCTTCAACATCTGTTTTGATATTTTCGAGATTATTCATTAGAGTTAGCCTTTTATTATCTCGCCGCTCAGCACTGTATAGATTTTAACATGTAATTAAAACGTTAGCCTTAAATCAGTATTTTCACTAAAAACTGCTGTTACAATCTGCCCTTATAGCCAACGACCACTAAAATGTCTTTCACAAGGAAGTTCTGACTTGCTTACTATCAACCTTTATACAACCTCCAACTGCCATCTTTGCGAATTGGCTGAAGCATTGCTAAATCAATTTGCGATCCCTCTCAATGTCGTCCCAATTGAGATTGTAAATAATGATACTTTACTCACGCAATACGGTAGTCATATTCCAGTGTTGCAACGCCAGGATAATCTTCTGGAGCTCCATTGGCCATTTTCTTTACATGAGCTTGAAGTCTTTTTAGCGTAAATAAAAAAGCCAGCATTTGCTGGCTTTTTTTGTTGTCTCAAGTAGTAATTACTCTACCGTGACTGCTTCTGTCGTAACGTCTGGACGGTCTACCAACTCAACATATGCCATCGGTGCATTGTCGCCATTACGGAAACCGCATTTCAAGATACGTAAGTAGCCGCCATTACGTGTATTGTAACGTGGGCCTAATTCGCCAAACAATTTAGTCACGATATCACGGTCACGCAAACGGCTAAATGCCAAACGGCGGTTAGCCAATGTTGCATCTTTACCCAAAGTAATGAGTGGCTCAGCATATTTGCGCAACTCTTTTGCCTTTGGCAAAGTGGTTCTAATCACTTCATGACGCAGCAATGAAACTGACATGTTACGGAACATAGCCGCGCGATGACTGCTAGTACGATTTAACTTACGATTGCTATTACCGTGACGCATAGTAATTTCCTTAAACTTTTAACTTCAATAATGTGGCTTAAGCTTTTTCTAAGCCAACTGGTGGCCAATTTTCAAGCTTCATACCAAGCGTTAGACCTTTTGAGGCTAACACGTCTTTAATTTCATTGAGTGATTTACGACCTAAGTTAGGTGCTTTCAATAACTCATTTTCTGTACGTTGAATCAAATCACCAATGTAGAAAATATTTTCTGCTTTTAGGCAATTTGCTGAACGTACTGTCAATTCCAAATCATCTACTGGACGTAATAAAATTGGGTCAACCTGCGGTGCAGATTTCACTTCCACTTCGCTAGGCGCACCTTCTAAATTGGCAAATACTGAAAGTTGACCAATTAAAATACGTGCCGCATCTCGAATCGCTTGTTCTGGCTCGATAATGCCATTGGTCTCAACGTCCATAATGAGCTTATCTAAGTCAGTACGCTGCTCTACACGTGCGCTCTCAACATGGTAACTAACCTTGTTGATTGGGCTGAATGATGCATCTACCATAATAAAGCCTAGCACACGGTCTTCTTGATTCACCTTCTGACGTGCTGGGACTGGTTGGTAACCACGGCCCATTTCTACTTTAACTTCTAAATTCAGCTTACCACCTTTGGTCAGGTGTGCAATCACGTGGTTCGGATTTACAATTTCCGCATCGTGCCCTGTATCAAAATCAGCTGCAGTCACCACGCCTTCACCAGACTTATTCAACACTAAAATGGTTTCAGATTTAGAATTTAGTTTTAATGCAACACCTTTTAGGTTAAGAAGAATATCAACCACATCTTCTTGAACGCCATCTATTGTTGAATACTCATGTACGACACCATCAATCTTTACTTCAGTAATGGCAAAACCAGGAATAGCTGACAATAACACTCGACGCAAAGCATTGCCTAAAGTAAATCCAAAACCGCGCTCCATAGGCTCTAACGTAACGCGAGCACGCAACGGTGTAATCACTTCAACATCCACGACACGTGGTTTCAAATATTCTGTTGGACTATTTTGCATAAATTTCCTTGACGTAATTGGGTTTAAGCGGAATAAACTTAAATGCTATTTGTACCTAAATTATTTAGAATACAACTCAACAACCAATGATTCATTGATAGTTGCTGGCAACTCATCACGTTGTGGTTTAGCTTTAAATTTACCACTCAATGCTTTTACATCTACTTCCAACCACTCTGGAAAGCCTCTTTGCTCAGCAGCTTCCAATGCGCTCTTAATACGTAATTGCTGTTTAGACGCTTCAGCCACAGAAACCACATCACCTGCTTTTACTTGATATGAAGGAATATTTACGCGTTTACCATTCACTAAAATACTGTTGTGACGCACAATTTGGCGCGCTTCTGTACGTGATCCACCCAGACCCATACGGAATGCCACATTATCTAAACGGCACTCAAGCAATTGCAATAAGTTTTCACCTGTAATACCTTTTTGGCGATCAGCTTCAGCATAATAACTACGGAACTGTGCTTCTAGCACGCCATAAATACGACGTACTTTTTGCTTTTCGCGTAGTTGCACACCGTAATCAGACAAACGTGAATTACGACGTTGACCATGCTGACCAGGTGGGAAGTTACGTTTTTCAATTGCGCACTTGTCTGTAAAGCATTTTTCAGCTTTTAAAAATAACTTTTCACCTTCACGGCGGCACTGACGGCATTTAGGGTCTAAATTTCTAGCCAAGATAGTTCTCCAGTAATCTTTTTCGCTTAAATGCGACGTTTTTTAGGTGGACGGCAACCATTGTGTGGTACTGGCGTCACATCAGTAATGCTGGTAATTTTAAAACCAGCCGCATTAAGTGCGCGCACTGCAGATTCACGACCAGGTCCTGGCCCTTTGATACGCACTTCTAAGTTTTTAACACCAGACTCTTGTGCAGATTTACCAGCAACCTCTGCAGCTACTTGCGCAGCAAATGGGGTACTTTTGCGTGAGCCCTTAAAGCCTTGACCGCCTGATGTTGCCCAAGAAAGCGCATTACCCTGACTATCAGTGATGGTGATAATCGTATTGTTAAAAGATGCATGCACGTGGGCAATGCCCTCCGCAATGTTCTTTTTAACTTTTTTTCTTACACGTACATTAGCTTTTGCCATGTTGTACTCTGTCCTTACCTATAATTCTGTCTTAAATAAATTGAGCATTTACTAACTATTTAGATTGCTTAATCGCTTTCACTGGGCCTTTACGTGTACGCGCATTGGTTTTAGTGCGCTGGCCACGAACTGGTAGGCCACGGCGATGACGCACGCCTCGATAGCAGCCCAAATCCATTAATCGTTTGATATTCATGGAAATTTCACGGCGTAAATCACCTTCAACTTTCACCTTAGCAACTTCATCACGCAATTTTTCTACTTCCGCGTCATTAAGATCTTTTACCTTGGTTGTAGCCAATACACCAGCAGCCACACATATTTTCTGTGCAGTATTTCTACCGATTCCGTAGATTGCTGTCAACGCAATCTCCGTGTGTTTATGATTAGGGATATTTACCCCTGCTATACGAGCCATACTTTAACTCCAAAACAAATCGCAATTTAGCGATCAAATAAAAAAAGCCTTGGATTTTAACAGTTTATATTGTTCTTTTCAAATCAAACAATGACTACTGTTAATCTCAATTAACCTTGACGTTGTTTGTGACGTGGATCAGTACAAATAATACGTACCACGCCACGTCGACGCACAACTTTACAGTTACGGCATAACGTCTTTACTGATGCACGAACTCTCATAATTTACCTCTATGCTACTTAATTCTGTTTAATTACTTCACGCGGAATGTAATTCGCGCTCTAGTTAAATCATAAGGTGTCATCTCTACTGTCACCTTATCTCCTGGCAGGATACGTATGTAATGCATACGCATCTTTCCAGAAATATAGCCTAATACCACGTGCCCATTTTCTAACTTAACTTTAAATGTGGCATTGGGGAGATTTTCTAAAATCTCACCTTGCATCTCAATACGGTCTTCCTTCGCCATACCAAGCTTTATCGCGCTGGGGCGCCACCTTTAAAATTCGCTTTTTTAAGCAACCCCTCATACTGATGAGACATCAAATGGGATTGCACTTGCGCCATAAAGTCCATTGTCACAACCACAATAATCAGTAATGACGTACCACCAAAATAAAACGGTGTATTAAATTTCAATATTAAAAACTCAGGCAACAAACAAACCAAAGTAATATAAAAAGCACCCACTAATGTCAATCGACCCATAATTTTATCGATATACTTTGCTGTTTGCTCTCCTGGACGAATCCCTGGTACAAACGCACCGCTTTTCTTCAAGTTATCAGCTGTTTCTTTTGGATTAAACACTAATGCAGTATAAAAGAAACAGAAAAAGATAATAGCAGCGGCAAAGAACAGGATATAAATAGGTTGTCCTGGTGCCAGTTTGCTACTGATATCTTTTAGCCAATACATTTGCTCATTACTACCAAACCAACCCGCTAACGTCGCAGGGAATAAAATAATACTTGAGGCAAAAATAGGAGGAATCACGCCTGCCATATTTAACTTCAATGGTAAATGTGTTGTTTGCCCACCATATACTTTGTTACCGACCTGACGTTTTGCGTAGTTGACCGTGATTTTACGTTGCCCACGCTCAACAAATACTACCAGCGCAGTAATCAACAATACTGCAACAAACAAAAATATTACCAATGGAATTGAAAAAGCGCCTGTCTTGGCCAATTCCAAAGTACTGCCAATCGCATGTGGCAAACCTGCGACAATCCCCGCAAAAATGATAATAGAAATACCATTACCAATGCCGCGCTCTGTAATTTGCTCGCCTAGCCACATTAAAAACATCGTGCCGCATACTAATGTTACAACAGCTGTCAACCTAAAACTCATGCCTGGATCAAGCACTAGTCCAGCCTGTCCTTCTAACGCAATCGCAATACCTAGCGCCTGAAAAGTCGCTAAAGCGACTGTGCCATAGCGCGTATATTTTGTAATCTGACGTCTACCAGCTTCGCCTTCTTTCTTAAGCTGCTCCAGTTTTGGATACACCACAGAAAGCAACTGCATGATAATAGATGCAGAAATATACGGCATGATACCCAGTGCAAACACGGTAAAGCGAGAGAGTGCTCCACCGGAGAACATGTTGAACATGCCCAAAATACCGTCCTTTTGCGAATCAAATAACTGCTTCAACACGGTCGGATCAATACCAGGCACTGGAATGTGTGCACCTAAGCGATACACCACCAAAGCACCCAAGACAAACCACAAGCGACTTTTTAGCTCACTTGTTTTACCCATCGCGCTGAAAATGCTATCTTGTGCCAAGCTATATTCTCTTTAGTTACGCTTCAACCACTTGACCACCAGCTGACTCGATCGCATCACGCGCACCCTTAGTCAACAACAACCCTTGCACTTTCACTTTTTTGGTCAACTCACCAGAAAGATACACTTTCACTGCCTTTACATTACCAGACACCAATTTAGCTGCCTTCAACGCCAGCATATCAACCACATCAACATCCAACTCTAGCAATTCGCTTGTGCGGATTCGTGCAGTATCTGCTTTAGTCAATGATTTAAAACCACGTTTTGGCAAGCGGCGTTGCAACGGCATTTGACCACCTTCAAAACCTACTTTATGAAAACCACCTGTACGTGATTTCTGACCCTTATGACCACGACCAGCGGTTTTACCCAAGCCAGAACCAATACCACGACCAACGCGTCTACGTTCTTTTTTTGCGCCCTCTGCAGGCTTAATCGTATTTAATTGCATTATGCTTCTACCTTTAAGAGATAGCCAACGGCATTAATCATGCCACGAATTGCTGGTGTATCTTGCACTTCAACTGTGTGATGCATACGGCGCAAGCCCAAGCCTCTTACAGTCGCTTTATGTGCTTCAATACGACCAATTAAACTTCTCACCAAAGTGACTTTAATCATTGATGTTTCTTTTTTCGCTTTAGCCATGATTAACCTCTAATCTCTTCAACAGACTTACCGCGCTTAGCCGCAATCTCTGCTGGTGTATTCATTGACTCCAAACCGTTCAAAGTCGCACGCACCAAGTTGTATGGGTTAGTAGAGCCGATACATTTAGCGACCACATTTGTCACGCCCATTACTTCGAAAATCGCGCGCATCGCGCCACCAGCGATAATACCAGTACCCTCAGCCGCAGGCTGAATAAACACTTTAGCTGCGCCATGAACACCAGTCACCGCATGATGCAACGTTCCATTATTCAAACTCACCTTAAGCATGCCACGACGCGCTTCATCCATTGCCTTTTGTACAGCCACTGGAACCTCACGTGCTTTACCTTTGCCCATGCCTACAGCACCGTCGCCATCACCCACTACCGTCAATGCGGCGAAACTCATAATGCGACCACCCTTAACCGTTTTACTTACACGGTTAACAGTAATCATTTTTTCACGCAAACCATCGGTTTGCTGCTGTTGTTCAATTTCTTTAGCCATTATCTGTCTCGCTTATTAAAATGACAGGCCGTTTTCGCGTGCAGCATCTGCCAACGCTTTAATACGACCATGGTATTTGTAGCCTGAGCGATCAAATGCGACTGTAGTCACACCTGCTTTTTTCGCCTTCTCTGCAATACGCTTACCAATCAAAGTAGCAGCGTCAACATTGCCACCATTCTTAACTGTTTTACGCACTTCTGCTTCTACTGTAGAAGCACTTACAATCACTTTATTGCCCGTTTCAGCAATAATTTGCGCATAAATATGCGTGTTGGTGCGATGTACACTTAGACGTGTAACTTTCAACTCGGCGATTTTGGCACGGGTTTTACGTGCGCGGCGCAAGCGGTTATTTACGTTGTTCATTTTTAAGCCCTAGTTTCAATATAGGTTTTTAAGTTTACTTACTTTTTCTTAGTTTCTTTAATTGCAACCACTTCATCCGAGTAACGCACACCCTTACCTTTGTACGGCTCTGGCGCTCTGTATGAGCGAATCTGCGCTGCAACCTGACCAATCACTTGCTTATCTGCACCTGTCAGAATAATTTCTGTTGGCGTTGGTGTTTGCACTGTAATGCCAGCAGGCATTTTATGGTTAATTGGATGTGAATACCCCAACTCCAAATTCAACACTGCACCTTGTGCGTTAGCTTTATAACCAACACCCACCAATGTTAATTTACGAGTAAACCCTTGCGACACACCTTGCACCATATTCGCTACCAATGCGCGCATAGTACCTGACATAGCACGAGAGTGCTGACTATCACTGGTCGCCTTTACTGTAATAGTTTCACCTTCACGACTGAGCAATACTGCATCAGTAAGCGGATGATTTAATTTTCCTAGTGGTCCACTCACAGCAATTTGAGTTGGATTTAACACTACTTCTACTTTTGCAGGAATAGCAACTGGATTCTTAGCAACACGAGACATTTGCTTCTCCCTTATGCCACTACGCACAACACTTCGCCGCCGATACCAGCTGCCTGTGCTTTACGATCTGTCATTACACCCTTGGATGTAGACACAATTGTCACACCAAGACCATTCATTACTTTAGGAATATTTTGACTACCTTTGTAAACGCGAAGACCAGGCTTACTTACACGCTCAATCCTCTCAATTACTGGTCGACCAGCATAATATTTCAAGCTGATATTTAACAATGGCTTGCCATCATTAGCTACCACAGCATAATCATCAATATAACCTTCATCTTTTAACACATTAGCAATAGCGCCTTTGAGTTTAGAAGCAGGCATAGAAACTGTTAACTTATTGACACTCTGCGCGTTACGAATACGCGTTAGCATATCGGCAATCGGATCACTCATACTCATAATCTATTCCTCCGTTACCAACTAGCTTTGGTGACGCCTGGCACTTGGCCACTCATCATCAAATCGCGCAATTTGCTGCGACCAATACCAAATTTACTGAAAACACCACGCGGGCGACCTGTCAATGCGCAACGATTACGCAAACGTACAGGACTTGAATTGCGTGGCAAACTTTGCAATTTCAAACGCGCGTCACGACGATCTTCTAGACTTGCGTTTTGATCATTAATCACTGCATTCAAAGCATCACGCTTAGCTGCAAATTTCTTCACAGTTTCGCGGCGTTTAAGCTCGCGTTCTGTCATACATGTTTTCGCCATGTCTTAACCTCTAAAAGGAAAACTAAACGCAGCAAGCAATGCTTTTGCTTCTTCGTCCGTTTTTGCCGTTGTAGTAATCGTAATATTCATGCCACGAATCGCATCAATTTTGTCATATTCAATTTCTGGGAATATGATTTGTTCTTTAACACCCATGTTGTAGTTGCCACGACCATCAAATGACTTGGCGGAAATGCCACGGAAGTCACGAATACGTGGAATAGCCACAGTAATCAGGCGATCCAGAAATTCGTACATACGTTCGCGACGTAGCGTGACCTTACAGCCAACAGGATAATCATCACGAATTTTAAATGCAGCAACCGATTTTTTGGCTTTGGTGACAATCGCTTTCTGACCAGCAATTTTCTCCATATCACCTACCGCATGCTCCATCACTTTCTTATCTGCAACCGCCTCACCCACACCCATATTCAGTGTGATTTTTTCAATACGCGGCACTTGCATCACTGAAGTGTACCCAAATTGCTCTGTCATTTTCTTCACAACAGAATCTGTATAAAATTGTTTCAAACGCGCCATAATTTATCCTATGCGTCCACAGACTCACCGTTAGATTTATACACGCGAATCTTACGGCCATCATCCAACACTTTAAAACCCACACGATCAGCTTTTTGCGTTGCACTGTTAAACAAAGCAACATTGGAAACATTGATCGGCATCTCTTTACTCACAATACCACCAGCGATACCCTTCATCGGGTTTGGCTTAGCATGCTTTTTAGCGAGATTAATACCCTCAACTATCACACTACCAGCATCCAACACACGTAACACAGTTCCGCGTTTACCCTTATCTTTACCTGTATTGACAACCACTTGGTCGCCTTTATGAATTTTGCTCATTTTCTCTGTCCTTATGTCCTTACTTACAACACTTCAGGCGCAAGAGACACAATCTTCATAAAACGCTCACCACGCAATTCGCGCGTAACCGGTCCAAAGATACGTGTGCCAATAGGCTCTAATTTATTGTTAAGTAAAACAGCAGCATTAGTGTCAAATTTTACGAGGGATCCATCTGGGCGACGCACACCTTTAGCGGTACGCACAACCACCGCACTATACACTTCGCCTTTTTTAACACGTCCACGCGGCGCAGCATCTTTAATGCTGACCTTGATAATGTCACCTATACTAGCGTAACGACGCTTTGAGCCACCCAAAACCTTGATGCACTGCACAGAGCGAGCACCAGTATTATCGGCAACTTCCAACCGAGATTGCATTTGTATCATGAGAATAATCTCCAACTTAATCCGTTTAACCAGTACCAGCCGCTATTAAGATTTTTCAATCTCAACACGGCCTGTAGACCACGGTCAGTATTGGGGCACTTGCTTTTATAAAAAGTTTTACGTTTCTATGAGTGCCGAAAAGTCCAACATTATAACTGATATTTCCATTTGCTTGCAAGAGGAAATATCAATAAATTTATTACCTAGGCTTTGCTTTCTACCTTACTCACAACCCATGTCTTAGTTTTAGACAAAGGGCGGCTTTCTGTAATTGTTACAACATCACCTTCTTTGCATTGATTGCTTTCATCGTGCGCATGAAATTTATTCGATTTCACCACCACTTTACCAATCAATGGATGCTTTACTTTACGCTCAACCAACACGGTAACCGTCTTATCCATTTTATCGCTCACTACGCGACCGCTTAGGCTACGTACGACTTTTGTAGTTTCAGTCATCATTATCCTTGTTTCGCTTTCTCAGCTAATACAGTTTTGACGCGTGCAACATCTTTACGCACCTTACCAAGCTGATCTACTTTGTTTAATTGTTGTGTCGCCAGTTGCATGCGAAGCGAGAATTGCGCACGACGCAACTCTATCAACTCTGCATTCAAGTCTTCAACACTTTTGACTCTTAATTCGGAGGCTTTCATTTTCGCATTCCCTTTCTTAACTGCCGAGTTGTCGAGTCATGAATGTTGTCTCAATCGGTAGCTTTGCAGCTGCCAATCGAAATGCCTCGCGCGCTAATTCCTCGCTTACGCCATCCATCTCATACAACATTTTTCCAGGCTGAATTTGTGCCACGTAGTACTCAGTACTACCTTTACCATTACCCATACGCACTTCAGCTGGTTTTTTAGAAATTGGTTGATCTGGAAACACGCGAATCCAAACACGTCCACCACGCTTGATGTGACGCGTCATCACTCGACGAGCCGCCTCAATTTGACGCGCAGTTAAGCGACCACGACCAATCGCTTTTAATCCAAATTCACCAAAACTTACTTTATTACCCGTCGTTGCAATGCCTTTGTTACGACCTTTTTGCATCTTACGGTACTTTTGTCTAGATGGTTGTAGCATCTTTAGCCCTCGGCTTTCTTACTCTTTTTTCTGGTTCTGCTGCTGGTGCGTCGCCTGATGGAGTCGCTCCAATAGGTGTAGGCACATTATCAGCAAAAATCTCACCTTTAAACACCCATACTTTGATGCCAATGATACCGTAGGTAGTTGATGCTTCTGCAACACCATAGTCGATATCAGCACGCAATGTATGTAAAGGCACGCGACCTTCACGATACCACTCGGTACGCGCAATCTCGATACCATTCAAGCGGCCTGAACTCATGATTTTGATACCTTGAGCACCTAAACGCATTGCATTTTGCATCGCACGTTTCATGGCACGACGGAACATCACACGTTTTTCTAGCTGTTGTGCAATAGATTGTGCAATCAATGTCGCGTCAATTTCTGGTTTACGCACTTCCTCAATGTTCAAATGAACAGGCACGCCCATCAAACCTTGCAACGCTGAACGTAAAGATTCGATGTCCTCACCTTTTTTACCAATTACAACACCCGGACGAGCACTGTAGATAGTAATTTTTGCATTTTTTGCAGGGCGCTCAATTAAAATACGACTCACCGCTGCACTTGCCAATTTTTTATTTAAGAATTCACGTACTTTGATGTCACTTTGTAACATCGCTGGGAAATTTTTACTATTTGCATACCAGCGAGAAGCCCAGTTCTTTTGAACAGCAAGACGGAACCCAATTGGATTAATTTTTTGTCCCATATTATTCCTTAGAGTCGCCTACTGTCACATGAATATGACAGGTTGGTTTAGTAATACGCCCAGCACGACCTTTTGCACGAGCGCGGATACGTTTTAACACAATACCTTTATCCACATAAATTGAAGTCACCTTCAACTCATCAATATCAGCACCGTTATTATGCTCAGCATTCGCAATAGCAGATTCCACGACTTTTTTAATAATCTCAGCACCTTTTTTAGGTGTGAAGTTAAGTATGTTCAAAGCATGGTCTACTTTCTTACCACGCACCATATCGGCCACTAAACGCGCTTTTTGCGGAGAGAGGTGAACGCCTTTTAATATTGCAGTAACTTGCATCATTAGCCTCTTATTTCTTCGCTTTTTTATCAGCCGCGTGACCCTTGAATGTGCGTGTTAACGCAAATTCACCGAGCTTGTGACCAACCATGTTTTCTGAAATGAGCACAGGGATGTGTTGCTTACCGTTGTGCACCGCGATGGTTAAACCAATAAAATTTGGCAGAATTGTAGAACGACGTGACCAAGTTTTAATTGGTTTGCGATCACGCGCAGCTGATGCTGTTTCTACTTTTTTAACCAAATGACCATCTACAAATGGACCTTTTTTAATTGAACGTGCCATATCGATTACCTTACGCCTCTCGGACGACGACTAATTCGCATATTATCAGTACGCTTATTGCTACGTGTACGATAACCCTTAGTTTTAAGACCCCATGGGCTGACGGGATTCATACCAGCAGCAGTACGGCCTTCACCACCACCGTGCGGGTGATCGATTGGGTTCATCACCACACCGCGAACGGTTGGACGAACACCACGCCAGCGCATTGCACCTGCTTTACCGATTGAACGCAATGAATGCTCTTCATTACCCACTTCACCCAACGTTGCTTTACAGTCAACGTGCACACGACGCACCTCACCTGAACGCAAACGCAATTGTGCATAAGCACCTTCACGCGCCAACAACTGCACAGAAGTACCTGCTGAACGCGCGATTTGCGCACCTTTACCAGGCTGTAGTTCGATACAATGAATCGTGCTACCCACAGGAATATTACGCAGTGGTAAAGCGTTACCTATTTTGATTGGCGCCTCCGCACCACTCACCAACTGCGCACCCGCAGCAACACCGCGTGGCGCAATGATGTAGCGACGCTCACCATCGGCGTAGCATAACAGGGCGATATTGGCCGTACGATTTGGATCATACTCAATGCGCTCTACCGTTGCTGGGATACCATCTTTATTACGACGGAAGTCAATCAAACGGTAATGTTGCTTATGACCACCACCTTGATGACGCGTTGTAATACGGCCGTTATTATTACGACCAGCGTTTTTACTTTGACTTTCCAACAGCGGCGCGTGCGGTTTGCCTTTATACAAATCAGGTGTAACAACTTTTAATACACCACGACGGCCGGGGGAAGTTGGTTTGACTTTTACTAATGCCATATCTTCTCTCCTTATTCGCCCGCTGCGAAGTTAATTTCTTGACCTGGCTTCAAGCTTACATATGCTTTTTTCCAGTCACTACGCTGACCCATACGGCGACCAGCACGCTTTGATTTACCTGCAACATTAATCACAGCCACTTTTTCCACTTCCACCTTAAAGACAAGCTCTACAGCTGCTTTAATTTCCGTTTTAGTAGCATCTGTGCGCACTTTAAATGCGATTTGCTGATGCTTATCAGCAATATAAGTTGCTTTTTCAGTAATTTGCGGAGCAAGAATCACCTGCAACAGACGGTCTTGAGTTTTCGTAATAGCGTTCATCATGCTAACATCTCCTCAAGCTTCTTCACTGCGCCAGCAGTAGCCAACACTTTCGGGAAACGCACCAAGCTCACTGGGTCAGCGTATTGCGCTTCAACCACCATCACGTTAGTTAAGTTACGTGATGACAAGTATAAATTCTCATCAAAACCATCAGTCAGCAACAATACGCCTTCCGTGTAGCCCAAACCTTTTATTTTCTCAACAAATTGTTTAGTTTTTGGCGACTCCACTTTAAAGTCTTCAACTACCGCAATACGCTCTTGACGTACTAACTCAGATAAAATAGCTTGCATACCAGCACGATACGCTTTGCGATTTACCTTGTGACTAAAGTTCTCATTTGGAGAGTTAGGAAACGCGCGACCACCCCCACGCCAGATTGGGCTAGAGGTCATACCTGCACGCGCATTGCCAGTACCTTTTTGCGCATAGGGCTTGTGTGTGGTATGCGCTACAGTGTCACGGCCTTTTTGTGCGCGTGTCGCTGTACGGGCATTTGCCATATAAGCGACAACTACTTGATGCACCAAAGCCTCGTTAAATTCGCGGCCAAATGTCACATCAGAAACAACAACGCCTTTTTTAGCAGCCTTACCGTTATTATCGATTAACTTGAGTTCCATGAACTAGCCCCCTCTTGCTTTCTGGAGCTTAGCTTTAACAGCTGGACGCACTACTACGTCACCACCTTTAGAGCCTGGAATCGCACCTTTAATTAACAATAGATTACGCTCAGCATCCACGCGAACGACTTCTAAGTTTTGTGTTGTCACTTTAACATCACCCAAATGACCTGGCATGCGCTTACCTGGGAATACTCGACCAGGATCTTGCGCCATACCGATAGAACCAGGCACATTGTGTGAACGTGAGTTACCATGAGATGCGCGGTTAGAGCTAAAGTGGTGGCGTTTAATTGCACCAGCAAAACCCTTACCAATTGAGGTACCTGTTACATCCACCAATTGACCGACAGAAAATATCTCAACAGTAACGTTGCCACCCACTTGATAGGCGCTTAGCACATCTTCCGTTACATTGAATTCTTTGATACCAGCACCTGCTGCCACGCCTGCCTTGGCATAATGCCCAGTCAGCGCTTTATTGATGCGGCTTGCACGACGTTCGCCGTGAGCGACTTGCAGGCCTGTATAGCCATCGCTTGCGACAGTCTTGATCTGCGTCACTCGGTTAGGAATAACTTCCAGCACCGTTACTGGAACGCTTGCGCCTTCATCAGTAAAAATGCGGGTCATTCCGACCTTGCGACCAATAAGCCCTAAGCTCATGATCGATTCCTTATATTATAGTTAACGAGGCCGATTACAATTGACCGACTTCCATGAAAGAGCGCGGATTATACCGAACCCACGCCATTATTACAACACCTTTATTACATTAAACCTGATTAAAGTTTAATTTCTACGTCCACACCTGCTGGCAGATCTAGCTTCATCAAGGCATCCACTGTTTTATCAGTAGGATCTACAATGTCCATCAGGCGTTGATGTGTGCGAATTTCGAATTGATCGCGCGAAGTTTTGTTCACATGTGGTGAACGTAAAATATCGAAACGTTCAATACGTGTTGGCAATGGCACTGGACCCTTTACTACCGCGCCAGTACGCTTGGCGGTTTCAACAATCTCTTGTGCAGATTGATCAATCAAGCGATAGTCAAATGCCTTTAAGCGAATACGAATTTTTTGAGCTGCCATGTTTTTTCCTTTAAAAGAGCGAAACGGCAGACTTCAGCCTGCCGTTTTATTAGATTACGAATTACTCAATAATTTTAGCAACGACACCAGCACCTACAGTACGACCGCCTTCACGAATCGCGAAGCGTAAGCCTTCTTCCATCGCAATTGGGGCAATCAATGTCACTGTAATGGATACGTTATCACCTGGCATCACCATCTCTGTCCCTGCTGGCAACTCT
>JANRLR010000009.1:0-152025 GCA_033762415.1 Methylophilus sp.
GTAATAAGGTGTGAAATACCACACTGGTGCAATATGATTTGGTGTGACCATTGGATTAGCAGGCACGAAATTGTTCGCTTCCAGGAAATAACCACCCATCTCTGGTGCAAAAAACACGATAGCCGCAAACACCATCAGAAACACCACCACACCCACCAAATCCTTCACCGTGTAATAAGGGTGGAATGGAATGCCGTCCAGTGGTATACCTGTTTTTTTATCCTTTTTCTCCTTGATTTCAACACCATCAGGGTTATTAGAACCCACCTCATGCAACGCGAGAATATGTACCGCAACCAGCCCCAGCAACACCATCGGCAGTGCAATCACATGAAACGCAAAGAAGCGATTTAGCGTTGCATCAGAAATTAAGTAATCGCCTCGCAACCACTCGGACAAGTCTGGACCAATAAAAGGGATGGTGGAGAACAAGTTAACAATCACTTGCGCACCCCAATAGGACATTTGACCCCAAGGCAATAGATAGCCAAAAAACGCCTCGCCCATCAATACCAAGAAAATACCTACCCCGAATAACCAAATCAGCTCTCTAGGATTACGGTATGAGCCATAAATCACTCCACGAAACATATGCAAATACACCACCACAAAAAACATCGACGCGCCAGTTGAGTGCATATAGCGGATGATGTTTCCGCCAAACACATCACGCATGATGTATTCCACAGATGCAAATGCCTGTAGCGCATCTGGCTTGTAGTGCATGGTTAAAAAGATGCCAGTCACAATTTGCATTACCAACACTAACAGCGCTAGCGATCCAAAGAAGTACCAAAAATTGAAATTTTTTGGTGCGTAATACTCAGTTAAATGGTTCTTAATATTGCTGGTCAATGGAAAACGCGCATCCACCCAATCCACTAGATTCGCCATTACAGCACCAACACCTGCTAATTTTTTATCTGCCATGATTAAGCCTCCGTCTTTCCATCAACACCGATTAGAAGCGTTGTTTCAGTCAAATATTGATGTGGCGGCACCACTAAATTGGTAGGCGCCGGAGAGCCTTTAAATACGCGACCTGACAGATCAAACTTAGAGCCGTGACACGGACAGACGAAACCACCATCCCAATCTGCAGTAATCGCAAAATTAGCATTGGGTGAACACCCTAAATGCGTACAAACACCAAGCATCACCGCATAATTCGCGTTAATAGCACGCGATTTGTTTTTACAATAATCTGGTTGTTGCGGCACATCCATGCTAGGGTCAGAAAGCTGATCCGCATGATGATCCAACTTAGCAATCATCTCGTCTGTGCGATGTATAATCCATACAGGCTGGCCACGCCACTCTGCGGTCATCATACTACCAGGCTCAATCTTACTGATATCCACCTCCACAGGCGCACCAGCAGCTTTAGCTCTTTCACTCGGCAGCATGCTACCGACGAAAGGCACTGCCATAGCAGCCGCCCCGACAGCGCCAGTCGCCGCTGTGGCTGTAATTAAAAATTTACGTTTTTCTAAATCGATTGCTGACGGCTGCTGAAACGATAGCCCACTTGAAGTGTCATTTTTGTTATCTGACATGGATTTCCTTTAACTCGCTCTTTTGAAGCAATTTTTAATATTGGCAATAAAAGCAGCATTATACATTTCTTTACAAGCTAATCCAAATTTATTTAAATAAGCTATTGATATATATCAATTAAACAGGATTGTCTATATCAATAAATTCATGTGAAATTGAAAACATTTGCGCCAAGTGCTCGCCCAGCGCTTTCACGCCATAACGCTCCGTCGCATGATGTCCTGCCGCAATATAGGCCGTATTAGATTCTCGCACCGCATGCACAGTTTGTTCTGAAATTTCCCCACTGATATATACGTCCACCTCTGCTGCTATCGCCTGATCAATATATCCTTGCGCGGCACCAGTACACCAGGCAACGGTTTTAACCAAACGACTGGGGTCACCAATAGTTTGCGTTGACCTATTTAGCGCCAATTTTACTTGTTCAATCAACGCCTCTAGTGTCATCGGATGCGCTAATTCTGAGCAGGCCAACATCCCTTTATCATCTAGCCATCGCGTGATATCCAAACCGAGCTGTTGCCCGAGCATCACATTATTACCATATACAGGATGTGCATCTAAAGGTAAGTGATATGCAAATAAGCTAATGTCATGTTCCAACAACGTCTGAATCCTGCGTTTTTTGCTGCCAGTTAACACCTGCGACTCCCCCCGCCAGAAGTACCCATGATGCACCAATATAGCATCCGCCTTACTTTCAATTGCAGCTTGTATGAGGTCGTAACTCGCGGTCACACCTGTCACAATTTTATGTATGTCTAACTTGCCTTCAATTTGTAGGCCATTAGGACAATAGTCAGTAAAGCGCCCTGGTTGCATAATTTGCGATAAATATGCATTCAACTCGTTCAATTTCATAGATTTTCCCATATACTTACAGTCGTATTATTCAACTTATTTGTTCAACATGCGTAAAATTTGGCTTATTTTTGCACAATCCGTGACGGCCTGCTTAGGTGTTCTGTTTGTTTTAAGGATTTTTTATCCCAACATACTTGAACCCAAGCCTACACCTGTCATTGTTAAGCAGGTTCAAGCTGTCGCCCAACCCGCGCCAAACCAAAAATCCAGCTATAGCAACGCTGCTAAAAAAGCGATGCCTTCTGTCGTTAATATATTCACTTCAAGTAAAAAAGAGACCATCTCGCCCAATCAGCAGTTTAAAGATGATCCACTCTTCCGCCATTTTTTTGGTGATCAACAAGACGATGACGAATCGCAAACAGAAAGCAGTTTAGGTAGTGGCGTCATTGTCAGCGAACAGGGCCTCATCTTAACCAATAACCACGTTGTCAGTAGTGCCGATGAGATTGAGGTTGCACTGGCGGACGGCCGCAAGTTTTCTGCAAAAGTGGTTGGCACTGACCCAGAAACCGATTTAGCAGTGCTTAAAGTAGATGCTGAAAACCTACCTGCCGTGACATTTGCGGACAACAATCAACTCAAGGTCGGTGACGTTGCACTAGCAATCGGCAATCCATTCGGTGTTGGTCAAACAGTCACGCAAGGCATTGTGAGTGCATTAGGTCGCAGTCATTTGGGCATCAATACTTTTGAAAACTTTATTCAAACAGATGCCTCTATCAACCCAGGCAACTCAGGTGGTGCGCTGATTGATGTAGATGGCAACCTCATCGGCATTAACAGCGCTATTTATTCACGCAGTGGCGGCAGCATGGGTATTGGGTTTGCGATTCCCGTCAGCATTGCAAAACAAGTTATGGAGCAAATTTCTTCAACAGGTGGCGTGACGCGAGGCTGGATTGGCATTGAAGCACAAGACATTACGCCTGACTTAGCAGAATCGTTTAAACTGAAAAAGACTGACGGGGCATTAATTGCAGGGGTATTAAGAAATAGTCCTGCTGATCTTTCTGGGCTAAAAGCTGGTGATATTTTAGTTTCCATCAATGATGAAGAAGTGAAAGACAGTGAATCTATGCTCAACCTAATCGCTACACTTAAACCAACACAAAAAGCAAAGCTTGGGATTATGCGTGAAGAAAAACTCATTACCATTGAAATCACCGTGGGTAAACGCCCCAAGCCCATCACGGCAAAAAGATAATTTCCTAAGCCTTGATTGCGTTTTGTTTAGGCGTAGTGAATTGAGAAACCAGCAGCCCTATTTCAAATAACATCCACAATGGGATTGCAAGCATAAACTGAGAAATAATATCAGGAGGCGTAAAAATCGCGCCTATTACAAAAGCACCCACAATCACGTAAGATCGCATCTCCTTTAGTTGTGCTATCGTCACCCAACCAAAGCGCGTTGCCAGCACAACTGCAATTGGCACCTCAAATGCCGCGCCAAAAGCAAAAAATAGCGTCATCACAAAATCCAAATACTCTGAAATATCTGTCATTACCGCCACTCCCTCAGGAGCGCTTCCCACCACAAATCCAAATACCACTGGAAACACAGCAAAATAAGCAAATGCCATCCCCGCAACAAATAATAGCGTTGCCGCCACGATTGTAGGCAACATCAATTTCTTCTCGTGTGGATACAAGCCTGGTGCAACAAACGCCCATGTCTGATACAGCGTATGCGGTAATGAAATTAAAAAAGCCGCCATCATAGCGACTTTCATGGGTACAAAAAACGGTGTAGTCACTGCTGTGGCAATCATGTGAGCACCCGCTGGCAACTTCGTCAGCATGGGCGTGGCTAACAAGGTGTAAATTTTATTGGCAAATGGAAACAAAGCAATGAATACGACAACCCAACCAATGACGATGCGCAATAAACGGTTTCTTAGCTCAATGAGGTGCGATATAAAAGACTCTGTCGGTGTCATGTCAACTAACTCGCCACTTTTTTAGCGGTGCTTGTTCTTTTAACTGATCCTGATTTTTTATCTGGGCTACTTTTTTTAATAGGCTCTGTATTTTCCGAAGCAAGTTTTTTGACGCGCGCTTGTGAGGCTGCACGCTTTGGTTTTTTCTGCTGATCCTGCGCTTCAGAAACTCTCTCAACGGCAGATTGAAACTGATTGATTTGCGTACTCACGCTGGACTCGACTTTTGTTGTGGCTTCTTTAACTTCTTGTTGGAGCTTCTGCAACTCCTCAAAGCGCACTTCGCGATTGACTTCGTCCTTCACTTGCGCCATCAAGCGTTGCAACCGCCCTACCAGCGCGCCTATCGTCCTGGCGACTTGAGGTAATTTTTCTGGTCCAATCACCAGCAATGCCACCACAGCAACAACCATCAACTCGGAGAAAGAAATTTCAAACACAACAATCCACTATTGCTTAGTTTTATCAACCACTTCACCTTCGATGGTCGTACCCTTACCATCCTGAGTAGTTGGATTACCCTGCTCATCTTTCACAGCTTTTTTAAATTCATTCACCGCGCCGCCTAAATCGCCGCCGATATTTTTTAATTTTTTGGTGCCAAAAATTAATACCACAATGAGCAGTACTATCAACCAATGCCATAAACTAAATGAACCCATTTTATTCTCCTCAACATTCTCTACTTACTTGGTAAACCGCCACCAAATATATGCATATGCAAATGAAATACTTCTTGCCCACCTTCACGCCCAGTATTGATGAGCGTTTTAAAGCCAACCAAGCCCTGCTCTGACGCTAATTTAGGAACCATAAGCAACATCTTACCTAATAACGCCTGATGTTCTGGCAAGCACTCTTTTAATGTTTCTAAATGTAGTTTTGGCACAAGTAAAAAATGCGTTTTCGCCAGCGGCTTAATATCATGAAACACAATCAGATCATCATCTTCATAGATTTTTTTTGAAGGAATAGCGCCGCTTACAATTTTACAAAAGATACAGTCTGCACTCATTTTAATCGACTCTCTTTCTCTGCTATACCAGACAGTCCTTCGCGACGCGCCAACTCATCTAGCACATCTTGTGGCTTAAGTCCTGCATGCGCCAGCATCACCAGCGTGTGAAACCACAAATCAGCAGTTTCATAGATGATTTCTTCTTTACTCCCACCTTTAGCTGCAATCACTGTTTCTGTCGCTTCTTCCCCCACTTTTTTGAGAATACCATCCATGCCCTTAGCGTATAGCTTAGCCACATATGAAGTCGCTGGATCAGCACTTTTGCGCTGTTCTAATAACTCTGCCAATCTATTCAGAATGTCGTTCATGCATTATCTTTATTATGTAAGGCGTTTATAAATATCTTCTGGATTCTTAATCAACGGTTGATCAATTTTCCATGTTTGTTGTTCAAGCTTCTTAAAAAAACAACTGTGTCGACCCGTATGACAGGCAATCCCTCCAACCTGCTCTACACTTAACAAAAGCACGTCCTCATCGCAATCCAGACGGATCTCATGTACTTTTTGTACATGACCAGACTCCTCACCCTTGCGCCATAATTTATTGCGTGAGCGCGACCAATACACTGCCTGATTAGTCGCTTGTGTTAACTGTAACGCCTCGCGATTCATCCACGCAAACATCAGCACTTTTCCTGTTTGATATTCTTGTGCAATCACTGGCACAAGCCCTTGTGCATCCCAGTGGATTTCATCTAACCAAGTCATGACCGCACTTCAATCCCATGCTGTTTCATGTAAGCTTTTGCTTGCTGTACAGTGTATTCGCCATAATGAAAAATACTGGCGGCTAATACAGCATCGGCGCCACCCAGTAGCACGCCATCCACCAAATGCTGCAAGTTACCGACACCACCCGAGGCAATTAATGGCACTTCCACAGCTTCTGAAATCGCATGATTCAGCGGATTATTAAAACCAATTTTAGTGCCATCTCTATCCATACTTGTGACTAGCAATTCGCCTGCCCCCAAACTGACCATACGTTGTGCCCATTTGACAGCATCCAAGCCTGTTGGGTTTCTACCCCCGTGGGTAAAGACTTCCCATTCGAATGGCTGATTATCTACTTTTTTTGCGTCAATAGCGACCACGATGCATTGCGAGCCAAAACGACCCGCAGCATCTTCTACCATTTTAGGGTTCAATACTGCAGTCGTATTAATACTGACTTTATCCGCACCTGCATTTAATAAACGTCTGACATCCTCCACTTGTCGCACCCCACCACCCACAGTGAGCGGAATGAACACTTGAGAGGCCACATCTTCAATCATATGTAAAATTAAATCGCGATTATCAGAACTTGCCGTGATGTCTAAAAAGCAAAGCTCGTCAGCCCCTTGCTCATCATAGCGTTTAGCGATTTCAACAGGATCGCCCGCATCACGTAACTCAACAAAATTAACCCCTTTTACTACGCGACCATTGGTCACGTCCAAGCAGGGGATAATACGCTTAGCCAGCCCCATTAAGCACTCAACTCATCTGCAAGCGCCTGTGCTGCGGTAAAATCAAGCGTACCCTCATAAATGGCACGGCCTGTAATCGTGCCAATAATACCTTCCTTAGCGACTGCACAGAGTCTGCGCACATCGTCTAAATTGGTGACCCCGCCACTGGCGATTACAGGAATCGTCAGCGCTTGTGCCAACGCCACTGTCGCCTCAATGTTCACGCCAGTCAGCATGCCATCACGCCCAATATCCGTATACACAATACTGTCTACGCCATAATCTTCAAACTTTTTGGCTAGATCAATGACATCATGCCCTGTCAGTTTAGACCACCCATCAATCGCGACTTTGCCATCTTTGGCATCTAAACCCACCATAATTTGCCCAGGAAAAGCGTAGCATGCCTCATGCAGAAAGCCAGGGGTTTTAACTGCTGCGGTACCGATAATAACGTAATCAATACCATCATCAAGATAACGCTCGATGGTATCCAAATCGCGTATACCGCCACCCAGCTGAATTGGAATTTCTCCCTTGACCGCCGTCACAATCGATTTAATAGCACCTTCATTCACAGGTTTACCTGCAAAAGCACCATTTAAATCCACCAGATGTAGACGCCGCCCACCCTGATCAATCCAATGGCGCGCCATTGCGCCTGGATCCTCCGAAAACACTGTGGATTCTTCCATTAGGCCTTGTTTTAAACGGACACAATGCCCGTCTTTGAGATCAATTGCAGGAATGATAAGCATGTTAGTGATAAATAAACGTTAAAAAAATCGATGACCCAATAAGCATTTGCTTAAGGTTTCCAGTTTACGAAATTGCTTAATAACTGCAAACCCGGCTGTGCACTTTTCTCTGGGTGAAACTGTACCGCAAAAAGATTATCTTTAGCAATCGCGCAGGTGAACGGCTTAGGATAACAAGTGACTGCCGCTATCATTGACGTTTCTCTAGGTGCTACATAGTAGCTATGCACGTAATAAAAACGTTCCTGATCTGCGATGGCACGCCACATGGGATGCTGAATTTTTTGCTGTACTTCACTCCAGCCCATGTGAGGCACTTTAAGCTTTTGCCCTTGTGTATCATGCATATCCGCAGATGAAAATCTTTTGACTTCTCCAGCAAATACGCCCAACCCCTTAGTATCGCCTTCTTCGGAATGCTCGAAAAGCATTTGCAATCCAATACAAATGCCTAAAAATGGCTTTTGCTGCGTCGCCTCCATCACCACTTGACGCAAACCGCGTAAATCAAGTTCACGAATGCAATCAGGCATTGCGCCCTGACCAGGGAATACAACACGCTCCGCTTGCTGAATCAGATGTGGGTCGCTTGTGACAATTACTGTTTTATCTGGAGCGACGTGCTCCAAGGCTTTTGAAACAGATCGCAAATTACCCATACCGTAATCAATAACGGCGATATCTACTTTTTTCATTTAATTTGCAACAGAATGTTTATAAGCTACCCTTGGTAGAAGGCGTAATTCCCGCCATACGCGTATCATGCGTGACAGCCATGCGCAAGGCACGGCCGAACGCTTTAAATATAGTTTCTGCCTGATGATGCGCATTATGTCCTTTGAGATTGTCGACATGCAAAGTCACCAAGGCGTGATTCACAAAGCCCTGAAAAAACTCATGCATCAAATCCACGTCAAACTCACCAATCATGGCACGTGTAAACTCACAGTTGAATTCCAGACCAGGGCGACCTGACAAATCAAGTACGACACGACTCAATGCCTCATCCAATGGCACATAAGCATGTCCGTAGCGATTAATACCTTTTTTGTCGCCCAACGCTTTAAGAAAAGCTTGCCCTAACGTGATGCCAATATCTTCTACGGTGTGATGCGCATCTATATGCAAATCACCTTGCGCCTGAACGCTAATATCCATCATGCCATGACGCGCGACCTGATCCAGCATGTGATCTAAAAATCCTAAGCCAGTATTAAACTGAGAGATGCCTGTACCATCGATATTCACAGTCACTGTGATCTTGGTTTCTAATGTATTACGTGAAACTTCTGCTTGACGCATGGCAATGTAATCTTTTTAAGAAAGTTTTGCTGAAAATTTTGATAATCAGACAGTTAGTGCATTTTAACCCAAACTTATCCAGACTAGCAAAGAACTATCAAAAAAGCCGACTAAAAAGTCGGCTTTATGAGAAAACAAATTACTGCGTAGCTACAAATTACTGGGCAGCTGAAGGTGCGGCTTCTTTTGCTGCGCCGACCAAACCCTCTTCTTTTGGTGCTTCAGCAGCTGGAGCTGCCTCTGCTGCAGGCGCCGCGTCAGCTGGTGCTGCTGCATCTGTTGCTGGAGCTGTATCTGCTGGCGCAGCCTCTACTGCTGGGGCTGCCTCAGTTTGCTCTGTTGCTGCTGGCGCTACTGCCTCTTCCGCAGGTTTGTTAGCGCCTTTTAACAAGAATAGACCTAACAATACTACCGCTGCTGCAATCACCCATGGCATCCAGTTAAAACCTGCGCTTGAAGCACTTGAACCATGTGCCAAACCAGTAATTTCTTTAGCTGATGCTGCTGGATCTGCTGCACCGTAAATCGCTGCACCAGCCACAACAATATCTGCACCTGCATCTACCACTTGTTTTACTGTAGCTGCTTTTACACCGCCAGCTACTGATACTTTAGCACCTGTTTTCAAACCAGTAACCATTGCCAAGTCAGCAAATGGTGTTTGGCCTGCAGCTTGTTGATCTAGGCCTGTATGTACGCCAATGATGTGCGCACCTAATTTAGCCACTTCTAATGTGCGTGCTTTTTTATCAGTCACGTTAATTAAGTCAACTTGTGCCATTTTGCCGTATTTATTAGCAACATCAATCACACCTTTAATAGTACCAATATCAGCCGTACCCAATACTGTACAAATATCTGCACCAGCTTTATAAAATGGTTCAGCCTCATAGAAGCCTGCGTCCATAGTTTTTAAGTCAACCAAAATTTTATTGTTTGGGAATTTTGCACGTAGCGTTTTTAACAACTCAATACCATTATGCTTAATGCATGGGGTTCCGATTTCTAAAATGTCCACATGTGGGGCAACTTTAGCTGCTAGTGCAACTGTTGCGTCAAAATCTAATGAATCTAATGCCATTTGGGTTTGTGCCATGATGCTTCTTCCTCCGAGCTCACTCAATATTCGATTAAAATTTCAGCAATTTGTAACGCTCATTAAAAAATCAGATTACAAAATGCCAATTGCACATTTAGTACATGTCGCATCATAACCGCAATTGATTATTTATTTCAACAGTTTAGTAACTTTTTAATGATATTTTGTAGCTAAATGCCTATCGAATGGTATGTAAAATGCTTGTCAAAACTCAATAATTGACCTGAATGCCTCGATTAAACAGTCCGCTTGCGCATCGGTACCAATCGTAATACGCAAATATGGTGAGATGCGTAAAGGTTTTTTAAAATGTCGAATAATGATATTGCGCGCTCTTAATTTTTCAGCTAACGCTGCACCTTCATGCGCATGATGCCTCGCAAATATAAAGTTTGCACCTGATGGCAGCACTGTAAAACCAAGCAAATTTAATTGTGTGATTAAATACTGACGCGTTGCAATCACTTTTGCGCAAGTCTCTTCAAAATAGGACACATCTTGCATGGCAACCACAGCGCCCGCTTCTGCAAATCGATCAATCGGATACGAGTTGAAGCTATCCTTCACACGAATAAGCGCTTCAATCAAGTCTGGATGGCCAAGCGCAAAACCTACGCGCAAGCCAGCCAAAGATCGGGCTTTTGACAAAGTATGTGTCACCAATAAATTAGGATAGGTATTAACGAGCTTGACTGCAGATTCTGTACCAAAGTCGACATAAGCTTCATCTATCACCACAACAGATTCTGTATTCACTTTAAGCAAACGCTCTATTTCACTCATGGCAAGCGGCATGCCTGTCGGTGCATTAGGATTAGGGAAGATAATGCCTCCATTAGGACGCATATAATCATCCACCACTATCTCAAACGCTTCATTCAGTGGAATAGTTTGCGCCTGTATTCCATATAATCCACAATACACTGGATAAAAACTGTAAGTAATGTCGGGAAATAATAGTGGCTCTTTATGTTGAAACAAAGCATGAAATACATGTGCTAACACTTCATCAGAGCCGTTGCCAATAAACACTTGATTACTGTGCAAGCCATGATACTCGGCAATTGCTGCTTTAAGTTTATCTGAGTTGGGATCAGGATAAAGCCGCAAGGTTTCGGCCGCTTCTGCTTGCAAAGCAGCAATCACTTTAGGGCTTGGCCCATACGGATTTTCATTGGTGTTAAGCTTAACCAAATTGGCAAGCTTAGGCTGCTCGCCAGGTACATAAGGGGTTAGACCATGTACAATGGGGCTCCAGTACTTACTCATCACTACTTTAACCGATACTCTGCAGATTTAGCATGTGCTTGCAAGCCTTCACCATGTGCTAATGTAGAAGCGATTTTACCAAGTGTCTGCGCACCAGCTGGCGAGACCATAATCAAGCTTGAACGCTTCTGAAAGTCGTACACACCCAGTGGGCTAGAAAAACGTGCGGTACGCGAAGTGGGTAGCACGTGATTTGGCCCTGCACAATAATCACCCAACGCTTCACAAGTGTCACGCCCCATAAAAATCGCACCAGCATGCTTGATTTTTTTGCTAAATGACAAAGCCTCATCCATTGAAAGTTCCAAGTGCTCGGGCGCAATGTAATTACAAATATCAGCAGCCTCATCCAAATCTTTAACTTGAATTAAAGCGCCACGATTTTCTAATGAGGTACGAATAATCTCTTTGCGCGGCATATCTTCAATTTGACGGTCAATACTAGCAGCCACTTTATCTAAAAAGTCTGCATCGGGCGAAAGCAAAATCGCCTGAGCGAGCTCATCATGTTCGGCCTGACTGAACAAATCCATTGCTGTCCAATCTGGGTTACTTTTACCATCACTAATCACCAAGATTTCAGAAGGCCCAGCGACCATATCAATGCCTACCACGCCAAATACACGGCGCTTGGCAGCTGCCACGTAAGCATTACCTGGACCCACAATTTTATCTACTTGTGGCACGGTTTGCGTGCCATATGCCATCGCCCCCACCGCCTGCGCACCGCCAATGCAGAATACACGATCCACGCCACACACAGCAGCAGCAGCTAGCACTAGCTGATTTTTTTCTCCATTAGGTGTAGGCACCACCATAATGAGCTCTTGCACGCCTGCCACTTTAGCTGGTATTGCATTCATTAACACCGAAGAGGGATAAGCCGCTTTACCGCCAGGCACATACAGACCAACACGATCCAACGCTGTGACTTGTTGTCCAAGCAAGGTACCATCGGCCTCGGTATAACTCCATGATTGCATTAATTGTTTTTCATGATAGCTTTTGACGCGATCCGCCGCCGCATGCAAAGCTTGACGCTGCTCTGTGGGCAATCCATCTAACGCAGCCTGTAGCTCTAGCTTGCTAATTTCAAGCGCTGCTAAACTCACCGCATTGGTTTTATCAAAGCGATTGGTGTACTCCAGCACAGCGGCATCACCACGTGCTTTTACTTCTTTTAAAATATTGGCGACTATTTGGTCAACGCTGTCATCCTGCGCAGTTTCAAACGCAAGCAAAGCTTTTAATTCCACATCAAAATCTGCGGACTGTGTCGATAAACGTCTTATCTTCATTTTCATACTCTATCTACTTCACTGCCGAGGCAAAACTATCAATAATAGGTTGTAATTGCGAGCGATTTAACTTCAAAGAGGCCTGATTGACGACTAAACGCGAGCTAATATCGCCGATTTCTTCTACTGCTTTAAGGTTGTTAGCGCGCAAAGTTCCCCCCGTGCTGACCAAGTCCACAATCGCATCCGCCAAACCCACCAAAGGTCCAAGCTCCATTGAGCCATATAACTTAATCAAATCAACATGCATGCCTTTATCGGCAAAATGCTCACGCGCAGTTTTGACGTATTTAGTCACCACTTTCAAGCGCGCACCTTGCCGAATGCTTGCCTCATAATCAAAATCATTACGTACCGCCACCATCATTTTGCATTTGGCAATATTTAAATCTAATGGCTGATACAAGCCTTCTCCACCATGCTCATCCAGCACATCTTTACCAGCAATACCCAAGTCTGCCGCGCCGTATTGCACATACGTTGGGACATCTGTTGCGCGTACAATAATCAAGCGAACATCTTCACGGTTAGTCGGAAGAATGAGTTTACGTGAAGACTCAGGATCCTCAAGCGCATGAATCCCTGCTGCCGCCAATAAAGGGGTAGTTTCTTCGAAAATTCTGCCTTTGGATAACGCAATCGTAATCATATTAGTGAGCCCGACGCACCTTTGCGCCTAGTTTAGTGAGTTTTTCTTCTAACCGCTCGTAACCACGATCTAAATGATAAATACGGTCTATCACGGTTTCATCTTGCGCCACTAAGCCAGCCAAGACCAATCCTGCAGAGGCTCGCAGGTCGGTGGCCATCACATTAGCACCTTCCAACTGAGCCACACCTTTTACCAATGCTGTATTGCCTTGTACATCAATATTGGCGCCCATGCGCTGCAATTCTTGTACATGCATAAAACGATTTTCAAATATCGTCTCAATTACAGTGGAAACACCTTCTGCCACTGTATTTAATGCCATAAATTGCGCTTGCATATCTGTTGGGAAAGCTGGGTGTGGTGCCGTACGAATATTGACTGCTTTCAATTTCCCATTACCTTGTACTGTAATAGTGTCCGCAGTATGACTCACCTTTGCACCAGCTTCACGTAGCTTCTCTATCACAGCTTCCAACAGCTCTGGACGCGCGTTATTTAAAGTCACATGTCCCCCTGTCATCGCCGCAGCTACCATATAGGTACCTGCCTCAATACGATCACATACAATATTGTGTGTTGTCCCAGTTACACGCTCAACACCTTGAATCGTAATGGTATCTGTACCAGCACCTGTGATTTTTGCCCCCATTTTATTCAGGCATTCGGCTAAATCGACAACTTCAGGTTCTTTGGCTGAGTTTTCTAGCACTGTTGTACCTTCTGCCAACACAGCTGCCATCATGAGATTCTCTGTACCCGTAACCGTTACCAAATCCATGTAATATTTAGCACCCTGCAGGCGACGGTTAGGTAAGTGCAATGTGCTGGCTTGAATGTAGCCATGCGTTATATGAATAGCCGCGCCCATCGCTTGCAATCCTTTAATGTGTAAATCCACAGGACGCGAACCAATGGCACAACCACCTGGTAACGATACACGTGCACTTCCAAAACGCGCCAATAATGGCCCAAGCACCAAGATAGAGGCGCGCATGGTCTTGACCATCTCGTAGGTCGCTTCAAAAGAGGCCACCTCACTCGCATCCAGCGTTACTTTGCCCGCTTCGCGCAACACTTTCACACCCATGGCATCAAGCAGCTTGACTGTAGATGCCACATCTTTAAGATCAGGCAGATTGGTCAGCACTAACGGCGTTTCTGCTAACAATCCCGCGCACAATATTGGTAGTGCTGCATTCTTTGCACCTGAAATCGTGACTTCGCCAGTAAGCTTTATCCCACCCTCAATAATCAATTTATCCAAAATTATGCGCCTGTTAACATCGCTTGAAGTTCGCCACTTTCATACATCGCACGCATAATATCCGCACCACCAATAAATTCGCCTTTGATATAAAGCTGTGGAATCGTTGGCCAATTGGCATACTGTTTAATGCCTTCACGTATGTCTTGATCTTGCAACACATCAATCGCCACATACTTTGCATCACAAGCGTCTAATATTTGGGTCGCCAAACTAGAAAAGCCACATTGTGGAAATTTTGGATTGCCCTTCATGTAGAGCACTACATTGTTTGTGGTTACTGTCTCTTTAATTTTTGCTTGTGCATCCATTTTCGTATTCCTATTGATTAATTTCATGCCACTTTTGTGGCGTATATGTTTTCATTGAAAGCGCGTGAATTTCAGCACGCATACGATCCCCCAAAGCGGCGTACACCAACTGATGTTGTTGCACCATGCTTTTACCTTCAAACGCAGGACTTACAATAACGGCCTCAAAATGCGTGCCATCGTCACCTAATACATGCACATGATCACAAGCCAATCCTTGTTTGATATAAGTTTCTAGCTCAACTGCACTTAACAAAACCTGCCCCTTACTTGATGTTTACCTTACAATTAACCGCGCAACTTATAGCCCGATTTTAACATTTTTAAGCATAACCATGCTAATCCAAATAAAAACGCGGTCACTACTAGCAGGCTTATCCAAGGCGATATATCGCCTTGCCCAAAAAACCCATACCTAAAACCATCGATCATATAAAAGAATGGATTAAATTTTGAAACCACCTGCCAGAACGTTGGCAAGCTATGAATTGAATAAAATACGCCAGAAAGAAACGTGAGCGGCATAATCACAAAGTTTTGGAATGCCGCCATTTGATCGAACTTATCCGCCCAAATACCAGCGATGATGCCAAACGTACCCAACAATGCACTTCCCAATAATGCAAAAGTTATTATCCAGAGGGGATGCACAATCTGAATGTCTACAAAAAACATTGAGACCAAATAGATACTCAACCCCACGACTAAACCGCGAATAATTGAAGCTGCCAAAAACGCTATAAAGAACTGCAAATAAGTGAGCGGAGTCAACAAAATAAACACCACATTCCCCATCACTTTGGACTGAATTAAGCTGGATGAACTGTTTGCAAACGCATTCTGCAATAACGACATCATGATTAAACCAGGTACTAAAAATGCAGTATAAGGCACGCTTTTATAAACCTGTACATGACCAGCCAGTACATGCGAAAAAATCAACAAATATAACAATGCCGTCAGCACGGGAGAGGCGACTGTCTGGAATGCTACACGCCAAAACCTTAGCAACTCTTTCTTAAATAGCGTGTAAGTACCGCGCCAAGCCTGTGGAATATAAGTATCTAGCCAGTTCATGCGCCACCCACTAATGACATAAATACATCTTCCAAATCCGCTTCGATAAGCTGCATGTCTTCTATTTGCAGATTGGCTTTACGAAGCTCTGCTAAAACAAATTCGATTTGCGTTAGATCATTCAGCGCTAGCGTATAAACACCATTTTCACCCTGTTTTAGCAAAGGCAGCAATGCTGGTGGCAAAACCGCCTGCCCCAAAGTCAGGCGTAGGTTTTTACCTGCATGCGATCGCAGTAAGTTTGCAGTTGTATCTAAAGCGATTATCTTGCCTTGCTTCATCATCGCCACACGCTCACACAATGTTTCTGCCTCTTCCAAATAATGGGTGGTTAAAATAATGGTATGACCCTCTTGATTAAGCTTTCTGATGAACGCCCATAACATCTGGCGCAACTCTACATCCACGCCCGCCGTTGGTTCATCCAGCACGATCACGGGTGGTCTATGCACAAGTGCCTGCGCAATTAAAGCACGACGCTTCATACCACCAGATAAGCGCCGCATATTGGTATGCGCTTTATCTGTCAGGCCTAAACTTTCTATGACCTCATCCACCCATGCGTCGTTCTCTGGACCACGTCCAAAATAACCTGCTTGAAATCTGAGCATTTCGCGCACATTAAAAAACGGATCGAATACCAACTCTTGAGGTACGACACCAAGCGCCATACGTGCTTGCTGATAATCTGCAATGACATCATGCCCCATGATAGAAATGGCACCCTCGCTTGGTCTTAGCAGTCCCGCCATTAAGCTAATTAAGGTGGATTTTCCTGCACCATTCGGGCCAAGCAGTGCAAAAAATTCACCTTGATGAATAGACAAATCAATGCCATCCAGCGCCTTAAGTGCGCCAAAGTGTTTGTAAATGCCTTTAATTTCTACTGCGGGTATTGTCAAAGCAAACCTAATCAATCAATAAAAAAACTAAACCCCAACCTTTCAACAAAAAGCTGGGGTCAAACAGTTTGTAATCAACGTTAATTTCTAATAATAAATGTATCTACACCATACAGCTGCATCAAACGCAACAAATTGTCTGGGACATTTAGTACTGTCACTTGCGCTTGTTGCTGTATGGCACGCCGCTGAAATTCTAGGATCAGGCTGATTGCTGAAGTATCAACTTCTGACACCTCCGCAAAATCCAGCTGCAAGTTTGCTGGCATTTCTAGTAACTTGCTGTCATCAAGTACCTGCGTGATATTTTTAACTACCAAATCACCCGACAAGCACCAAACATCTGCATTTTGTGTAATTTGCACGAATTAAATATCCCAGTTTTTCTTTGTGCTCTTTAAGTACAAAGCATTAACCTGCTTTAGCTGAATTCGCTTTATTTTTATCAACCAACTTTTTAATCAAGCTGTCCATGCCATTCTGACGAATCTCTTGCGCAAACTGACTACGATAATTTGTCACCAAGCTCACTCCTTCAATCACAATGTCATACACTTTCCATGCATCATCTGTTTTTTCTAGCGTGTAATCTACAGCTATCGGCTGACCTGCTGGCTGCAAAATCACCGTTTTAACAGTTGCGATAGAATCGCCTTCTGCCATTCTTAAAGGCTTGTACTGAATGGTTTGGTCTTTGTACTTAGACAAAGCTGTAGAATAGGTACGGATTAACAATGTTTTAAATTCACCCTGAAATGCTGTTTTTTGTTCAGGCGTTGCAGCATTCCAATTTTTACCCAACACAAGGCGAGAAACCTTTTCAAAATTAAAATTAGGTACAATCTTTTCTTCTGTGAGTTCAAAGAGCTTTTGTTTGTCTCCTGATTGAATGTCTTTGTCAGCCTTCACAGAAGCCAACACGTCATCTGCCGTTCTTTTCACTAAAGCATCTGGGCTTTCCACACCCACCGAAAGCGTACTAAACAACAACATACTTAACGCAGCTAACAACAATCTCATTGTCTTTTCCTTAATAGTGTTCTCAAACAAATGTAAGCCGATTATTTTCCAATATTATCGAGCGGACTCGCACCTAACGCATCAGCATCTGATTTGGTTGATTCTGACGTCGTTTTAGATGAGTCGCTATCCTTACTTTCAGATGCCTTATTATATAAAAACTGACTAATCATTTTTTCTAATACCACGGCATCTTGAGTCTGCGTGATTTTATCACCATTTACTAAACTCTTAACATCTCCACCGGCTTCTAACCCAACGTATTGCTCACCTAATAGTCCAGCCGTATAAATATTGGCAAAAGTGTCTTTAGGGAAGTGGTACCGTTTATCTAAGCTCAGACTCACGACAGCCTCATAGGTTGCACTGTCAAAGGTAATATCTGCAACTCGGCCGACTACGACACCTGCGCTTTTCACTGCCGCCCTTGGCTTTAATCCACCAATATTTTCAAAATTTGCAGTGACTGTGTACGTTTCACCTATATTACTTGTGGTGAGGTTACCCACTTTCATTGCCAATCCCAGTAAGGCAGCCACACCCAAAGCTACGAATATCCCTACCCACAAATCAATTGTTGTTCTTTCCATCACTGCTCCTACCTATTTACACACTTATCATAAATGAGGTTAATATAAAATCCAGCCCCAACACCGCCAATGACGATGTCACTACCGTTCTTGTGGTTGCGCGGCTCACACCTTCTGCTGTCGGCGGCGCATCATAGCCTTCAAATAACGCAATCATCGTGCACGCCACACCAAACACTACACTTTTGATGACCCCATTTAAAATATCTAAACGCCAATCCACATTGGCCTGCATTTGTGACCAAAACGCACCCGCATCTACCCCAATGAGCGGCACAGCCACCATATACCCACCTAAAATGCCGACCATAGAAAACAATAGCGCTAAAATTGGCATCGCTATCACGCCTGCCCAAAAGCGCGGAGCAATCACACGCGCAATAGGATTGACTGCCATCATTTCCATCGCAGATAACTGCTCAGTCGCTTTCATTAACCCGATTTCCGCAGTAATTGCAGTACCCGCACGACCAGCAAATAACAGGGCAGTGACTACTGGCCCCAACTCACGTACCAATGACAGTGCCACCAACACGCCAATAGCCTCAGACGAACCATATTTTTGCAAGGTATTGTAACCTTGCAAGCCCAGCACCATGCCTACAAAAAATGCTGATACCAGAATAATGATCAACGACAACACGCCTGTAAAATAAACTTCCCGGATGATGAGGTAGAAGCGCCTGAAACTTTCTGCCGAAGATAGCAAAGTGAGCCAGAATAAGCGCGCCCCTGATCCAAGTCGCCAGATGCTGTCAATCACTCTGGTACCAATACGTTGTAGTAACAGCACTAAACGAGCCACGATTCCTATTTTCATTCCACTGCCTCTAACAGGCTACGTTGATAATCACTAGCTGCATAGTGAAATGGCACAGGACCATCTTTCTCGCCATGTACAAATTGATGCACAAAAGGCAGCTCTGACTTTCTTAAATCATCTGGCGTACCTTCTGCCGCCACTACGCCATTTGCGACAAAATACACATAATCGGCAAAGCTAAATGTTTCTTCCACATCATGTGTTACAACAATGGAAGTCGCCCCCAATACATTATTAAGCGTATGTATCAGGTCGCGAATTACACTCATAGAAATCGGGTCAAGCCCTGCAAAGGGCTCGTCATACATAATGATACTGGGGTCAAGTGCTATCGCTCTTGCCAAGGCCACGCGTCTGGACATGCCGCCAGACAGCTCAGTAGGCATGAGCTTATGCGCTCCGCGCAAGCCCACTGCATTCAGTTTCATCAGTACCATGTCGCGTATCATGCTTTCAGGCAGATCTGTGTGCTCGCGCATTGGAAACGCCACATTTTCATAGACAGATAAGTCAGTAAACAAGGCACCGTGTTGGAACAGCATGCCCATTTTACGTCTTAGCTCATATACCCCCGACCTATCCTGCTCATGCATCACGCGGCCACACACACGCACTTCGCCATTGCTAGGTTTGATTTGTCCACCGATCAATCGCAACAATGTTGTTTTGCCACTACCACTGCCGCCCATAATCGCCACCACTTTGCCGCGCGGAAACACCATATTGATGCCTTTGTGCAACATGCGATTTTTATATCCAAAGGATAAATTATTAATTTCTACGATATGAGAGGTCATGTCTTGGTCAGTTATACTTTGCGACTATTCTAATTCAAAACAACGTTAATTCAAAACAAGCATTAGGTAAAACTGGATTAAGATTTACCTAATAAAAAAGCCCGCTTTAGCGGGCTTTTAGCTACATTACTAATAAATTAAAATGCCATACAGACAGTGTATGCATTAGCAGCAACTGGAGCACCTACTCCATCCGTCCCTGCAGACGCTGCATCAACAATCCTGACTACGCCTGTATTACCTACACCATCATCCAAAGTGGAATCAATTTGCGTTGCAAATCTACCTAAAATCGCATCTGAGCAGACAACATATGCTCCGTTCATATTGGTTATCGTCGCAAATGTTGACACGCTTTGCACACCTATCAAACCACCATCAGCATTTCGAGGTTGGTAGGTATTACCAAGGGCACAGCTTATTGCTGTAGGGCCAGGCGCAAGACCTGCGCGTCTTACATGTTCCCAGAAAACGCACGTTTCATCTGTATCGGTGGTCGTATTCCAGTTGCCTTGAATAATTCCATTCTGAGTGTGTCCACCACCTGCGGCCGTTCCTGTGACATGTGCAGGCGCAGCCTGATCATCTCCTGGCAATGCCCTGAATCTATCTTGGTACCCATACAAATAGACTTGTACATTTTGAAAGTCACGTGCCATGTTTTTAACTCGAGCACTATTAATCAGTTCCTGCCCCCGCAATACACCGCCTAACAGCAAACCAATAATCACCAGCACGATGGCTAGCTCGATTAAGGTAAAGCCTGTTTGTTTTTTCATTATGGTATCCTAACTCTATTATTTTTTAATTATCTAATATTTAAAAGCCTTTGGACTTTTGTGTGAATAATGCAAAAATTATGCCAAACAAATTGTTAATAAAAGCGAGTTTTAGCCATGCAAATGTTAAAAAAATGACTATTTTAATCCTTTGCCTGTTGATATTTCGTCAACAACGTTGACTTGATGACAGTTCACTCTAAAATGAATAGTGATTATCCACAAGATTAAAGGCGTGCCCAGCACTTAATAACAAAATGAATCTGAATCAAATTTTGCTTAAAAATTCTCACCGAGTAATGGCATTGATGCTGCTGTCTTTACACGCCTTTTTAATCTTCTTTGATAAAGATGTCGCTTTTAGGCAAATGTTTTATTTTTTATCGTTTGGTATCTTTTTAGTCTGGCAACCCGTTTGGCGCGGCAATCAAAAACTATCCCTATTCGCATTAGTTGGTTTAGTCGCTATCGGACTATTTGGATTCTTTTACTTTAATTGGTGGCTGACCGCACTTTGGTTGGCGATTCTGTTTGGTTTGCTAGGTGGACGCATTTTTTCTGGGGATTCCAAAAAGAATCGCCTAATCCATATTCTTGCCGCAAGCTACCTGCTTGCAATGTTGCTACTGTGGGTGGTACCAAAACTACTTAACGCGACTGAGGATTTACAAGCAGCTGAATTTGTCATTTTCTACATGATGCCTTTTTTGCCACTTTCTATCCTGTTTATTCATAACACGCTTAGCCTTGCTGACGACTCTCCTGTTGTCGACTTCTTTTACACTTTGATGCTGTTTATGCTGGCGATTATTATCATTCTTGGCAGCTATGCAATTGGGACATTACAGCAAGTCAATTACATTCAGGTCATGTTCTATACCATCTCTGGTATGGCTGTCATTTTATTTGGATTGAGTTACCTATGGCGACCTAGCACACGCTTCTCTGGCGTAGAATTGCTGATGTCGCGCTACCTGCTCAGTATCGGCATGCCATTTGAGCATTGGGTAAAAAATATTGCCACGCTGGCGGAACATGAAACCACGCCCAATGGCTTTACGCAAGCCGCCATGAATGAAATGATGAAGCTGGGTTGGGTGTCAGGTATTTCTTGGATGGCCGATGAAACCCGTGGCCAATTGGGTCAAAAAACTAGCTATTCAACTGAGTTTAATTTCAAGGATTTTTACATGACTTTGCATTCTCGTTGGCAAATGTCACCAGCCTTGTATGTACACGTTAAACTGCTCACTCAAATTATGGGAGAGTTTTATGAAGCCAAACGTCGTGAGGAAACCTTGCGCCAAAATACCTACATGCAGGCTTTTTATGAAACAGGCTCAAGACTGACGCACGATATTAAAAATATCCTGCAATCTGTAGGCACGCTCGTCACCGCAGCACAGCAAACCAGTGAGGAAGATAATGAGAATTTGCTAAAACTCATTAAAAAACAACTGCCTGTACTTAACCAACGCATTGCCGCCACGCTAGACAAACTCAAAGCACCAAGTGAAGAAAAAAAACGTCAGGAAAAAATTTCCGCTTGGTGGAAAAATCTACGTCTGCGTTACACACAACCGCAAGTAGAGTTTGTGGCGAACAACTTACCTACACACGACATCAATGCTGATGTTTTGGACAGTATTCTTGATAACTTGTTGAGCAATGCGTTAGAAAAAACCAAGTACGAACCCAATACTTTGGTTAAAGTTGAGATTATCGAAGAGCAAAAACACTACAAGATTCAAGTCACTGACACTGGTAAGAGCATGGGTCAGAATACAGCCCAGCAACTCTTCAAAAAACACATCAGCTCACAAAATGGTTTAGGCGTTGGCTTATACCATGCAGCGCAAGATGCGTTCCAGGCTGGCTACTCCCTTGCACTTACTCAAAACACAGATGGCGCTGTGCAGTTTACGGTCGATTTATCACCGCCAACTTCAGCCAATGAAGCAGCATCGGAGAGTAGCTAAATTTTAGCTGTCTTATAATGTTCCGTAAGAATGCAAACCACTCAGAAACATGTTCACGCCTAAGAACGCAAAAGTGGTGACCAGCAATCCGATTAAAGCCCACCATGCTAGAACACGGCCACGCAAGCCTTTGACCATGCGCAAATGTAACCAAGCTGCATAATTCAACCAGACGATCAGTGCCCAGGTTTCTTTAGGATCCCAAGACCAATAACCACCCCAAGCTTCGGCCGCCCACATTGCACCCAATATGGTGGCAATGGTAAAAAAGGCAAAACCCACAGCGATTGATTTATACATCACATCGTCTAGTACTTCCAAACTTGGTAAGCGACTTGCCAATACCCCTTTTTTAGCAAGTAAGTAAGCCGCCGCAACCATGGCGGCCAGTGAGAAAGCGCCATATCCAATAAAGTTAGCAGGCACATGTATTTTCATCCAGTAGCTTTGTAGTGCTGGCACCAATGGCTGAATCGCATCTGCGCCGCGGTCAAAGCGATACCACAAGATAAAACCTACAGCAGCATTAATTATAAGCAATACAAATCCGCCTAACTGCTTGGTGTTATATTTGTCTTCATAATGCAAATAAAGTAAGGCCGTAATCAAGCAAAATAAAATAAACACTTCATATAGATTGCTGATTGGAATATGCCCAACATCTGGCGCAATCAGATAGGACTCATACCAGCGCACCATCAAACCCACAAAACCAAACAACACTGCGCTCCAAGTCAACGCCGAAGCGACGCGTCCCGCAAACTCACTGCGTTTGAGCATAGCAAACCAGTAAGTTGACATGGCCAATATGAACAGCACATTCATCCACATGATGGCTGATTGACTGGAAATAAGAAACTTCAGAAAAAACGTTTGTGTAGCACGCGCCTGATCACCTTGGTACAGACTGATGGCAAAGATGCTAATCACACCAATCCCAATTACCAGTCTTGCCAAGCTTTTCCAACGCCAGCCAATATAGCTAAACACACCCACCGCCGCAAACAGAAAACCCACCTCATACACATCCATATATTGCATGTATTTGTTATACGCAAAAACAGCGCCTAACAGCAAAGCTAAGGCGTACAACCAATCCAAAGGTTTCAGCGTTTGAAATAAGTTTTTTGTTTTAAAATCATAAGCTTGAGTATTCATATATTTCCCTTTATCCCAGTGAGTTAGGACAACAATTGACCCAATTGATTCCTGATACGTTCAAACTCTTGTTCAAAATCTAGATTTTTTCGATTTGAAGACATAGTCAGCAGCACTTCATTATCTGTTTTAATGAGCAGCCAAATGCGACGTTCACGAATATAAAACATGGCGAAGATACCCAACACGAGTAAAACGGAACCTAAATACACCCATTTTTGACCTGGTGATTTCGTCAACTGCAAGCCGCTTGCTTCTTTAAGCACATAGTCATCTAACTGAAAATAGTAAGGTGTGCCATAAAAAAATAAATCATTCATTGCATTGAGCGAGTCTTGCAGAAACGCCAGCACCTCTGGGTTTAATGTTACTACAGGCTTTTGACGTGCTGCCAGACTCATATTGTAAGCTTCTAACGCAGCTGTATTGAGTAGCTTAAAGTAAGCATCGGCCGCCTTTTGACGCTCTGCCACGGGCACTGCTTTTTCGATGGCTTGTGACAAGCGCGTATAGCCGCCTTGCGCAAAAGCACTCAGTATCTTTTGAATGCTTTCTTCAAATTGCACTTTCATTTGCGCGTCTTGCATGGATGACTTCTCGACCAGCCTTCTTGCAATATCAACCTGTTGCGCGCTATTCATCAAAACGCTGCGTAAATTGATAAACCCTTCGATACTTAACGCGTCGTCCGCGGGTATACGCAAATACTTAAAATCTTCTTGTACCGTTTCACGCATGCCAGAAACAAAATACGCTTTGCCATCTATATTTAGCGGTTGCATATAATTCACGTACTCGCGCGCTTGCCCTGTATTGTCGCGCAACTTAAAAGTGGTGTTGGGGCCTACATTGTGCGGCTTGCCTTTACCATCTGGAGATAAGTTAATAATATTAAACTTGCGGAACTCATTAAACTCGACTGTTAACTTTGCATTGTCTTGCCCCAAAGTCCCTTTGCTACCTACCACTCCGTTCACTTCGAAACTAGGTTGATTAATACTAGGCTGATTAATAGATGTTAAATCCCAGCCTTTAAATCTTAATGAAGAGCCACCATCTTGAAAATCCGATTGATAAATCGCTATACCTTTATAGATCAAAGGATGGTTAACACTGATGGTTTTTTCTAAAGGCTCTTTAAGATCGGGGTCAGCAATGACAATATCACTTTCAAAGGACTTCGGCTGGCCTGTTGCATAATGCTCAATACGAAAATCTTTGAGTGCGACTCTAAATGGCAACTGTTGCACAAGATAGCCGTCACGTACACGCACGAAAGCTATATCACTGCTTGTCCCCTCTGGTAACGTCATGTTGGCTCGATATGAAGGGTTAGCTGTGGTCAAGCGGCTGATTTCTGGCACTTGGCTCGCGGGAATATCCAATACCTCAATTTTCTTTTTGCCCAGCATTTCTTGAATTTTGAAGGGTAAATTGCCATCCAGAATGCCACCAAAACAAATCACCACAATCGCAGTATGCGTTAAGATATACCCGAGACGTTGGTGCGTACCTGCCTTTGCGGCAATGAGGACATCTCCATTTTCTTGTGTGCCTGCCTTGTATTTGAAACCTTGCCCAGTGAGATAATCCACCAACTTGGCTTGCGTCACCGCCAAATCGGCATGATGTTTTAAACTTGCCTGATGGCCAAATGCGCGCAATGACTTTTCTGTCGCATGCTCTTTAAATGTCTTCCACTCTTTAATCATCAGTGGTGAGTTGCGGTAAATACAAAAGCTGGTTGAAATCACCAAGAACAACAGAATCAACAAAAACCATAAGGCGTGATAAACATCGAACAAGCCCAGTTTTTCAAACATCTCAAACCAGAATTGCCCAAACTTGAGAATGTAGTTTTCGTAGGGCTCGTTCTGTTTAAGCACTGTGCCAATGATAGAGGCAATGCCCAAAATCGTGAGCATACTTACCGCAAAGCGCATTGAGCTCAGAAGCTCGTAGAGGCGCTGATTAAATGTGTGTGATGGTTTCAAGATAGGCGTTTAACGTACCAAAAATATTTAAGACTACACGCTGACGCTAATAATCTTAAAGAAGATAAAAAAATAAAGGTGGCAAATGCCACCTTAAGTTTACTTGCGTAGTTATCTAAGGCCTTGAATGTAATCAGCGACAGCTTGCATCTCAGCATCTGTCAACTTGACAGCAATTGCTGTCATCATAGGCGCATTTGCACGCTCGCCTGTGCGGAACGTTTTCAGTTGCTGATAAGTGTAATCCGCATGCTGTGCCGCTAAGCGTGGAAACTGTTTAGGCAAACCAGCACCGTTAGCGCCATGGCAAGAAGCACAAGCAGGCACTTGCGTAGCGGCAATACCGCCACGGTAGATTTTCTCCCCCAATGATCCATGACCATTCGCTTTTGTTTTACCTAACTTAATATTTTGTTGAGAAAAATACTGTGCTAAGCCCTGCATCTCTTCCGCACTCAACCCAGAAGCCATACCTGTCATGACTGCATTAGCACGGGAACCATCTTTAAAATTAGTCAGTTGCTTTAACAGATACTCTGGATGCTGACCTGCCAATTTAGGGTTAAGCGTGATTACGCTGTTGCCATCTGCCGCATGGCAAGCTGCACAAACCGTTTGCACAATTTGCGATGCTGTTCTTTTATCTGCTGGTTGCTCAGATGCCTTAGTAGCATCAGTAGTTTGCGTTGCAGCATTTGTATTTGACACTGCCAAAACTAACAGCAAGCCAACCCATGTACCCATTTTTTTCAACATAACACAAAACTTTCTTAACCATTTAATTAGTCTAATATTTTATCAAAGTTTAATGCTTCGTGATAGCATTTAACCTTAAGAAAAAACCGCCCAAACCATGCCCATCTTTCAAAACGCCACCTTTTTTATTTCTGCGCACCACTTACGCGACTTGCCACCTGCCAGTGGTGTTGAAGTGGCGTTCGCAGGTCGTTCCAATGCAGGAAAGTCCAGTGCACTCAACACACTAGCCAACCACAACCGATTAGCATTTGTCAGTAAGCAACCAGGCCGCACCCAACTTATAAACTTTTTCACACTCGGTAACGATAAACATCTGGTCGATTTACCTGGTTATGGTTATGCCAAAGTACCTGAAGCCATGCGCGCGCATTGGCAAAGCGTACTCTCACGTTATTTAAGCGAACGCACCAGTCTGGCTGGACTGGTACTCGTGATGGACAGTCGCCATCCACTCACTGTGCTAGATCGTCAAATGTTGGATTGGTTTACCCCAAGCGGCAACCCTGTGCATGTATTACTCACCAAAAGCGACAAACTCTCACGTAGCGAAGCCTCACTCACTCTTGCCAAAGTGCGTAAAGAACTCAACGCGATATGGGGGGAGAATATTAGTGTGCAGTTATTTTCGAGCTTAAAAAAACAAGGGGTGGAAGAAGCTGAGAAGGTAATTGGAACATGGCTGTTCGGTAATGATAAAATTAAATTAACCTGATAATCTACTTTTCTGACGTTGCGTTTGGCAAAACCTCTATCCACTCTTGCCAAACCGAAAACGCCACCGCCAAAATGACAGGGCCAAGAAACAAGCCCACAAGGCCAAATGCAGCAAGGCCACCAAGCACCCCTAGAAAAGCAAGAATAAAGGGGATTTTTACGCTTTGAGTAACGATGAGTGGCCTAACGATATTATCCACCCACGAAACGACCAATGCGCCCCAAAGTAATAGGCCTACGCCCTCAGCTGTTTGTCCCGTTAACATGAGCCAGACCCCTATACTACCCCAAACCAATGGCGTACCAAATGGAATCAGGGCAAACAGTACCGTGATGGCTGCTAACATAGTGGGAGAACCAACCCCTGCAGCCCAATAGCCAAAGCCAGCCACGACACCTTGTATTAAAGCAGTAAGCAAAACACCATAGACCACGCCTCTCGTAGCCCCGCCTGCGGCCTCAAGGTAGATCTTTACTCTAGCCCCTAACATAGATTGCAAGACCGTTTGTATTTGCGTTAACAATCTATCACCATCTTTGTACACAAAAAACAAGGTCAGTAGAGCCAAGCCCATTTTTGCTATGTTGCGACCAATTTCTCCAAGTATCTGAAAGCTGAGTTTATCTGCACTGGACAATAAAGCTTGTAGCTCGACTTTTAATTGCCCTGGCTGTGCAATCATTTGATTTAACCAATGGCTAATTTCGTGGCCAAATAGGGGCAACTCCTGCACAAACGCTGGCACCACAATATCTCCAGCCGCTAAGCCTTGTTTTATTACATTAGCCACTTGCGCAAACTCTGCTTTCAACGTCAATAGCAACCACAACAAAGGCAATATCACCAATGCAGCCATGGCAATCGTCATCATGAGCGCCGCCACATTTTTATTACCCCTGAGCAATACAAGCAGCTTTTTATATAGCGGCCAACTTGCGTAGGCAATAATGGCGGCCCATAAAATCGGCACGGCAAATGGCAACAACACTAACCAAGAACCTGCCGCCAAGCTAGCGACAAACAGCGTCAGCATTACCAGCCGAACTACGGGATGTGTTGCTAATTCCTGCATACAGATGGTTGCGTCATGATGACGATTTGTTCACACCAGCTCTAGTCGCTAGCAAACTGGCGACTACAGAGGTGGTTAAAATTGTCGCAATTACTATCAAAGAAATATAGGTCGACACATGCAGCCAATACGCTGCAAGCATTTTGCCGCCAATAAACACTAACAATAGTGCCAAACCATATTTAAGCAAATGAAAGCGATCCGCCATGTCGGCCAGTAAAAAATACAAAGCACGCAAGCCCATAATGGCGAAAATATTAGACGTAAACACAATAAACGGGTCTGTGGTGATGGCGAAAATGGCTGGGATAGAGTCAACAGCAAAGATGACATCTGAGACCTCCACCATTAACAGCACTAAAAACAAAGGCGTAAAGTAGCGCACACCATTTTCAGTCACGCTAAATTTTTCACCTCTAAATCCATCGGTAATGCGCAAATGTCGTTTAGCAAACTTAAGCACTGCGTTATTTTGTATATCGGGCTCTTTATCCGCCATCAGCAACATTTTGATGCCAGTCACCACCAAAAACGCGCCGAATAAATACAGCACCCAGTGGAACTCACGTACCACCCATGCGCCTGCTAGAATCATCATAGCGCGCAACACAATGGCACCTAAAACGCCGTAAAGCAACACTCTGCGCTGATGTTGTGGCGCCACATTAAACGCGGTAAAGATCATTAAAAACACAAACACGTTATCTACCGACAAGGATTTTTCAATCACATAACCCGTTAAAAACTCCATGGATTTTTGATTGGCAACATCTACACCAACACTGCCGTTAAGATACCACCAAAGCAACCCATTAAAAGCGAACGCCAACATCACCCAAACCACAGACCAAGCTGCAGCTTCTTTTACGCTGACTTTATGCGCCTTGCGGCCACCCAGCACAAATAAATCCAGCGCCAGCATGGCGATCACAAAAACAATAAAACTCGCCCACATCCATGGCTCACCGATATTGGTCATGTTGCTTCCTTATTTTTTATCAATGTATGGTGTTGATTTATGTTGCTTGTTTAAGTGCAGCAATGCGCTCTTCCAGTGGAGGATGCGTCATAAAAAGTCTTTTTAAGCCCATCTTTTGCGCTCCAGAAATCCCAAATGCCGCCATTTTTTCTGGTAAGCCAGCTTCTTCTTGCGCACGCGCCTGACCTAATTTTAATTTCTCTAATGCTGCGATCATTTTTTTACGACCCGCCAAATTGGCACCACCTAAGTCTGCACGAAACTCGCGTTGGCGCGAGAACCACATGACAATAATGCTTGCTAAAATACCCAACAATAACTCAGCAACGATCATCGTGATATAAAAAGCTGGGCCTTGGCCGCGCTCTGTTTTAAACACCACTTTATCCACCGTGTGCCCAATTACGCGGGATAAGAACATCACAAAAGTATTCACCACCCCTTGAATCAAGGCCAAGGTCACCATATCGCCATTGGCAATGTGCGACACTTCGTGCGCCAACACAGCCTCTGCCTCATCGCGGCTCATGCTACTTAACAAACCGGTAGAAACCGCCACCAACGCATTATTTTTGTTCATACCCGTGGCAAACGCATTCACATCTGGCGAATTGTAAATCGCCACTTCTGGCATGCCGATGCCCGCCGCTTGCGCTTGGTTGCGCACAGTGTCTACTAGCCACCTTTGTTCTTGGTTTGCAGGTTCTTTAATGACTTCCGCTCCCACCATGCGCTTAGCCGTCCACTTAGAAATCGCAAGCGAGATCAGCGAGCCACCCATACCCATCACCGCCGTAAATATCAACAATGATTGATAGTTAAGGCCTGCCTCAGTAAGGTATGGCCCAACGCCTAACAGGCTCATGGTGATAGATAACACCAACATAATCGCCATATTGGTGATTAAAAACAAAACAATACGTTTCATATTTTGACTTTCCTTAATAAACTAAATAAATTTTAACTGATAATGCCTGATGGCACTTGATACATATGTTTACGCTTCAGGGTTCTAGCTAAAGTTCTACCCGCGCGTTCAACTGCCCTATCAATCGCAGTATACAAGTTACTCTCCGTGTCTTCTATCACCACACTTGGCATGCCTAGCATTTTAAGCACCAGCTTGCAGCGTTTATCTTCGCCGCCTCTGGGACCGTTGATGTCTGACAGACGCACCGTGATGCGCTGTATATAGTCACTGGCAAAACTAATGGCATAAGCCAAACGCTTATGTGTGTAATCTTGCAAGGCTTGTGTTAAAACAAAACCGCTTGATTGAATAATGGTTTGCATCTTAAATCTCCTTGGTTTGTCATGAGAATGTATGCAATATACGCCACATTAATTTACAATAAAATTCGATTATAATTGACTTATACTTCGATTTATTCGAACATAAAGCCATGTCTGCAATTAACTATAAACACCTGCATTACTTTTGGGCTGTAGCAAAAGCGGGCAGCATTACGCTGGCAAGCCAACGTCTTTTTCTCACACCGCAAACCATCAGTGGCCAACTCAGCTTGTTCGAAAACAACTTGGGCGAGCCTTTATTTAATCGTGTAGGCAAACGTCTCGAGCTCACCGACAAAGGTAAAGTGGTGCTGAGTTACGCTGATGAAATTTTCTCGATTGGGAATGAACTTGAAGACATGCTGAAGCAACCCGCAACCGATCGCCCCATGCGATTTCGAGTTGGCATTAGCGACTCTGTGCCCAAAGTCATCGCTTATCGCTTAGTTGAGCCCGCACTTCGCGAACGCGAACCCCTGCACATTATTTGCCGCGAAGGTTCGGTAACTAACTTATTGGGCGAATTGGCTGTGCATAAACTTGATTTGGTCATTGCTGATAGCGCGATGCCTGTCAACGTGAATGTGCGTGCATTTAATCACTTGCTAGGTGAAAGTGGCCTCACATTTTTTGCTACCCAAAAAATTGCGCAGCAAATTCAGTGGCAAGATATTAGTAGCTTTCCACAATGCTTACATCAGGCACCTATGCTGCTTCCGGGGGTTGATGATGCAATTCGGCCAGCGTTAATGCGTTGGTTTGAAGACAAAAGACTAGTGCCAATCATAACAGGCGAATTTGACGATGGTGCATTAATGAAAGCGTTTGGACAGGCTGGTGTGGGGGTATTCATTGCACCAACGGCGATTGCAAAACAGGTGTGTGATCAGTTTAATGTGATTGCACTGGGTAATACCAAGGAGGTAATTAAGCGCTTTTATGCGATTTCTGTGGAACGAAAACTAAGCCACCCCGCCGTGCTTGCCATTAGCCAAGCTGCACGCTCAGAACTGTTTCTATAGCAATGATTGCTTGATAAACACCAAATCCCATACACCGTGACCTAGCTTAATGCCCCGATTTTCAAACTTCGTGAGTGGGCGATAGCTTGGCTTTTCGGCATAGCCCAGCGTTAAGTCTGTCGCGGTATTTCGCAATTGGGGTTCTGCATTTAACACATCAAGCACCCATTCTGCGTATTCTTGCCAATCGGTTGCTACATGAATGTAAGCACCCACTTTTAATTTAGCGCATAGCAGCTTTACAAATTCAGCTTGAATCAAGCGGCGTTTATGATGGCGTTTTTTGTGCCAAGGGTCAGGAAAGAAAATATGTACACCATCCAAACTCTGATTTGGCAACATATGTTGCAGCACCTCCACTGCATCATGCTGGATAATACGAATATTTTGAATATCGCTTTCTTGCATCAGCTTGAGCAAGCTACCAACCCCTGGCGTGTGTACTTCTACTGCCAAAAAATCACTGTGCGGCAAGGTTTGTGCAATCTTAGCCGTCGCATCGCCCATCCCAAAGCCAATTTCAAGTATTTTCTTTGAATCCGCACGTGCAAAAGTGTGGCTTAAATCCAGCATTTGATCAGTATATTCAATACCAAATTGCGGCCAGCCAATTTCTAAGGCACGCTCTTGCCCTTTAGTGAGTCGACCTTGACGCAGTACAAAACTACGGATGCGGCGCGGTAGAGTTGATGAGGCATTATCTTCTGAAGGGTGAGTAGGGTCTGTCATGACGCGCATTATACTAGAGTAGATGCCTTTTATCGCCCTGCATAAATCCTGTTAATGGTTGCGCTATGCCTTTGCTCAGTGCAATCACCTTAAACAACTCTCCCATTTCTGCAGGTGAAAGTAATTTTTGTGCCGCTGCTGCCAGTGGCGCATACAGCGCGATATCACTGGGAGAAGCCTCAGAAAGTATGTCTAATACACCACAATTTATTAGAAAGCTGGCTTGATTCGTATAGGCCACGTTCAACCCATGCGCTACGCCAGCCTCTGCAATTTCTGTAAAATTGACGTGCGCTGTGATGTCTTGCAAACCCACATAAACCAGCGGATTGCTATGTGCATAATGTTGGTAATGACACATGAGCGTGCCTTGATTGCGCTGCGGATGATAATACTCAGACGCGCCGAATCCATAGTCCAGCATCAGAATAACTCCCAACTTTAAGCTAGCTGCCAGACTATTGATTAAGCCCACACTGGCAGGATTAAATTCGGTCAGATAGTCATCTAGAAGATGGTAAGTGCTTACTTTTTCATTTAGCGCACTTTGCGTTAACACGCGGTCTTGCCATGCAAAATTTCCATCCCATACCACACCACGCTCAAATAATTGACCTTGTTGCTTGTAAATAAGATGCACAGGTATCGCATCTAGCACCTCATTTCCCAACATTATTCCCACAAATTGCTGAGGTATAGTATCCAGCCACTCCACGCGCGCGAGTATTTCCTGAGGCAAGCATTGCGCTAACACCTCACGCTGCACTTGGCGTAGATAGTCGCTGACTTCCAGAATGTAATAATGTGCTGGCAATTGATTAGAGGCGGCAAGTTCCAATAACAAATCGACTGCTAACTGCCCCGTTCCTGCACCTAGCTCTAAAATATCCCCCTTTGTTTCGGTTAACACTTGTACCACTTGGCGTGCTAATGTGCGTGCAAACAATGGTGAAATTTCTGGGGCAGTCACAAAATCTCCCTTTTTTCCGAACTTTTGTACTCCACCGCTGTAATAACCTAGACGCGGCGTATAAAGCGTCATATGCATAAAGGTGGCAAAATCTATCCAGCCTCGCTGTGCTGCAATGGTTTTCTGAATGCACTGTGTAAGTTCAGCACTTTGTGCTTGTGCTTGCAAGGATGGAATAGGTAGTGAGGCCATTCCCTATTATAATGTGGACTATTAAGAATTGAATCAATCGTGAGTGCTAATTTGCAAAACAAGGTAGTATTGATTACTGGCGGTGCAAAGCGGGTAGGTGCAGCAATTTGTCGCGAGCTACATGCACATGGTATGCAGCTGATGATTCATTTCAACACCAGCATTGCAGAAGCGCGCGCATTGCAAGCAGAACTTAACTTAAAACGTCCGAATAGCGTTACGATTATCCAAGGTAATCTGCTCAACTTTGCCGTCATCCCAAGCTTAATTAACGAAACCATCAAACACTTTGGTAGGCTGGATGTCCTCATTAACAATGCGTCTACTTACTACCCCACCGAGCTCAGCCAAATCAATGAAGAAAACTGGCAAGACCTAATGGGTAGCAATCTCAAAGCACCCATGTTTCTTGCGCAAGCGGCGGCGGCAGAGTTACGCAAAAACGCAGGCAGCATCATCAACATTACAGACATGCACATTGAGCGTCCAAAAAAAGGCTATATTGTGTATAGTGTTGCCAAAGCAGGTCTTGTGACCTTGACTAAATCCCTTGCACACGAGCTGAGTCCAGAGGTGCGCGTCAACGCAGTAGCACCTGGCCCTGTGCAATGGCCAGAAAACAACCCTCAGTTTGACGAAGTCTATCGGCAACGTGTAATTTCCCAAACCTTACTCAAACGCATTGGCGATCCGACTGACATTGCAAAAGCAGTAAAATTTTTAACCCTAGATGCACCTTTCATCACTGGCCATGTGTTGGCAGTAGATGGTGGACGCTCTCTCAATTTATAACGACATCATGATTAAGCACCTTCCAGACAATCCCTCAAGTAACTTTATACGCCTGCGCAATAGCCTCATCACCGCTACAGGCAAGGCCATAGGCGATTACAATATGATAGAAGAGGGAGATACTGTGCTGGTCTGCATGAGTGGCGGCAAAGACAGCCACGCCATGTTGATGATATTGCTAGCACTGCAAGAGCGTGCGCCCATCAATTTTAAATTGATTGCAATGAACCTAGACCAAAAGCAGCCTGGTTTCCCTGCCGATATTTTGCCTGCGTACTTTGAAAAACTAGGCATTGAATACCGCATTGTAGAAGCGGACACCTATTCCATCGTCAAAGAAAAAATTCCAGAAGGGAAAACCACATGTAGCCTGTGTTCGCGCTTACGTCGTGGCATTATCTACACCACAGCACAGCAGTTAGGTGCTAATAAAATCGCGCTAGGCCATCACCGTGACGATATTGTAGAAACATTATTCCTTAACATGTTTTTTGGTGCAAAACTAAAAGCCATGCCACCAAAACTTGCGACCAATCGTGGCGAGTTCATGGTGATACGTCCACTTGCGTATTGCGCTGAAAAAGACATAGCCAGCTACGCACGCCAAATGGCTTTCCCAATCATTCCGTGTGATTTATGTGGTAGCCAAGAAAACCTGCAGCGTCAAAAAATCAAAGACATGCTAACGCAATGGGAACGTGAGCAACCTGGCCGTATTAATAATATTTTCCGAGCTATTGGCAATGTAGAGCCTTCGCACTTGGCTGATTTTAATTTGTACGATTTTAAAAATCTAAGCCAGGCCAAGCCAGAAGACGAAGACCCATTGTTTGGTGACATCGCCAACGAGGGTGCCGCGCTCAGCATTGCCAGTAATGATGGTAAGCGCATTGAGTTTTCGCGAAAAAAACCCGAACTTAGCTAAAAATACACACTTTATTACTAAAAGATTATTGTCTACCGAGCAATTAGCTTGCTATTATCGTAGCCGAATACTGATAACTATAGGTTTACATGTCTAAACTCCTGATTGTTGAATCACCCTCTAAAGCTAAAACACTTAAAAAATATTTAGGTGGGGACTTTGAAGTGCTTGCTTCGTATGGTCACGTGCGCGACCTCATTCCAAAAAATGGTGCGGTAGATCCCGATCACCAGTTTGCAATGAAATATGATGTCATTGAACGCAACAGCAAACACGTCGATGCCATTGCCAAAGCCGTCAAGTCTGCCGATAGCATCTATCTGGCAACCGACCCGGATCGCGAAGGTGAAGCTATTTCATGGCATATCGCAGAAATCCTGGCTGAAAAAAAACTACTTAAAAACAAATTACTCAAACGCGTCGAATTTAACGAAATTACACAAACAGCAGTGAAATATGCGATCGACCATCCGCGCGATATCGCAATGAACTTAGTCAATGCGCAACAAGCACGTCGTGCCTTAGATTACTTAGTCGGCTTTAATTTGTCGCCGTTGTTATGGAAAAAAATTCGCCGTGGTTTGTCGGCTGGTCGCGTACAAAGCCCTGCACTGCGTCTGATTGTTGAGCGCGAACTGGAAATTGAAGCGTTTGTCTCTCAAGAATATTGGTCTATTCATCTAGATGCGCTCAAACACGCACATGGATTTAGCGCAAAATTAATTCAGCTTGATGGTCAGAAAGTTGAGCAATTTAGCGTCACCCATCATGATCAGCAAGCAGAGATTGTTGGCAAATTGCTCATCGCCTCAGCAGGCAAAACCTCTGTCAGCCGTGTGGAGAAAAAACAACGTAGTCGCAGCCCTGCCGCGCCGTTTACGACATCTACATTGCAACAAGAGGCCGTGCGAAAACTCGGATTTACGACAAGCCGTGCCATGCGTATTGCCCAGCAACTCTATGAAGGGATTGATGTAGGTAGTGGCACAGTAGGTTTAATCACCTATATGCGTACCGACTCATTTAGTTTGGCGGCAGAAGCAGTCATGCAAATTCGCGACTATGTGAAAAAGAATTTTGAGGCAGATTATTTACCTAAATCGCCTATCATGTACAAAACCAAAGCCAAAAACGCACAAGAGGCGCATGAGGCGATTCGCCCTACCGACATCTTCCGTACCCCGGCAAGTGTGCGCAAATATCTGAATGATGAGCAATTTAAGCTATACGAAATGATCTGGAAGCGCACCCTTGCTTGCCAGATGACGCAAGCTAAATACGATGCTGTGAGTGTTGATTTAGCTATTGGATCGGAAGCGACACTATTTCGCGCCAGCGGTCAGACCCTAGTTTTTCCTGGATTTATTGCTGTGTACATGGAAAGCCTAGATGATGCGGAAGAAGAAGATGAAGCAAAACTACCGCATTTAGAGGTAGGTGAAGTTCTTAATGTTGAAAAAATCTATGGGGATCAACATTTTACAGAACCGCCGCCCCGCTATTCTGAGGCCAGTCTTGTAAAAGCACTTGAAGAATACGGCATCGGACGCCCATCCACATACGCGAGTATCATCAGCACGCTGCAAGATCGCGAGTATGTGCTCTTGGACAAAAAACGCTTTACTCCGACTGACGTAGGTCGTGTTGTCAATAAATTCCTCACCGAACACTTTACGCAATACGTTGATTACGACTTCACTGCAAAGCTAGAAAACGAATTGGATGAAATAGCCGATGGTGAGCGCGATTGGATTCCAGTCATGGACAAATTCTGGAAAGGCTTTCATCAGCAAATCACTAATAAAGCAGATGTAGATAGGCCTGGCAATGAACTCATTGATGAAATGTGCCCAAAATGCGGTAAACAACTACAAAAACAACTTAGCCGTTATGGTAGCTTTATTGGCTGCACAGGCTATAACGACACACCAAAATGTGATTATAAGCGTAGTCTCAATGGTGAGGCGCAAGCAGGAGGTGACCCCATTGTTATCGGCACTGATACTGATTCAAGCAAAGACATTCTATTGATGAATGGTCCGTATGGCCCTTACTTACAGGTAGGATTAGCGGTAGAGGGTGAAAAGAAAAAACCAAAGCGCGTAAGCATCCCTAAAGAAATTCCATTAGCCAATGTTAATATCGACATTGCCAACATGCTACTTTCTCTACCACGAGATTTAGGACTACACCCTGATACTGGCAAAAAAATTATTGCGAATATTGGTCGATTTGGTCCTTATGTGAATCATGATGGAAAATTTAAGTCTATTCCAAAATCTGAAAGTGTATTCAGTATTGACTTGGCAGGTGCGGTCGCCTTGCTTGCACAAGTACATTCAGGCCCAGCCCCCATAGCAGATTTAGGCCCACACTCTTCTGGTGAGGGGCGTATAGAGATTTTTGCAGGACGATATGGCCCTTATGTACAGCATGCAAAAATACGTGCCACTTTGCCTAAGAGCATTTTGCCAGAAGAGCTGACTCTAGAAGAGGCGATGACCTTGCTGGCAGAAAAAGCGGCTAAAGAAGCGCCCGCTAAAAAACCAGCAGCAAAAAAAGTGGACTCTAAAACAACAGCAAAAAAATCTGCTACCAAAAAACCAACAACAAAGAAAGCCGCCGTGAAAAAGCAATAAAAATACGGTTAAGAAATAGGTATTATAAAAAAAGCAGCTTATCAGCTGCTTTTTTTATGAGGTCATTTTCGACATATTCGGTAGACAGCCTATTCAGTAAATTTGCCCTACAGTAATGGGTTCTGTTTGCGCGTCAATCGATTTGGGAACAACATTATGTTCCACCCATTTCCGCACACGGTTCGCATCCCCTATTCTGGTATATTTCCCCTCGGAATCCAGCAATACAATAATTACGGGTTCACCCGCTAACTTAGCTTGCATCACTAAACAGCGACCCGCCTCGTTAATAAAGCCTGTCTTGGATAATCCAATATCCCAATCGCTATTTCTCACCAAGATATTCGTATTTTTAAAAGTGGTCATCGCGTGGCGATTTGGCAACAGCACATCATATGATGTTGTTGTCGTAATTTCACGAATCAAATCATAGCTATAAGCGGCTTTTACTAATTTGGCCAGATCTTCAGCAGTCGAGACATTACTGCTATCTAATCCTGTTGAGTCAGAAAAATGTGTGTTAATCATGCCTAAGCTGTACGCTTTAAGGTTCATATCACGTACAAACTTTGCTCTGCCTCCAAGATAAGTACTTGCCAACGCTGATGCAGCTCTATTTTCCGAAGCGATCAACGCTAAGTGAAGCAGTTCATTGCGTGTGAGTTGTGTGCCTAATGGCAATCTTGATGATGTCCCTTTTAGATAGTCTATATCGCCATCAGAAATCACCACTTCCTCTTCCAGATTCAATCCAGCATCCAACAAAACCATTGCCGTCATCAACTTGGTCACAGAAGCAATAGGCGTAGGGGTGTTGGTATTTTTTGCGTAAATGACTTCATTTGTATTCTGATTAATGACCAGCGCCTTTGTAGAAGCCAAGACTAATGCGCCACTACCATCATATGTCTCAGCTGACATCACAGGCAAAGATTGAGAAAGCAAGTAGGATTTGCGAGCTGTTACTTTGATACGTGATGGATGATACTTGACAGTTCGATAGCCAGATTTAGATTTAACACGTGAAGCCTTATGTTTGACAGAGGATGCCTTATGTTTGGCTGATGAAACGACTGTTGAGCTGCGATGTTTTTTAGTTGCCGCATAACTACTAAATGGCGTAAACACCAATCCTGCAACCACATAAAACAAGGTGAATTGTTTTAAAAAATATTTCATATTCACACCACAGCTTTCGATTATCCTTAAAGCAAATTGTAATCAAAATTCATTTATTGTCAATACTTTACGAGTGATATATAAACAAAACATTAAGTAACGTCAAGATTTTTGTTTATTTTGCAATTATCTGTATTCACTGCGCGGTTTATGGCAAAATCGAGTATCACATACCATTGACTAAGCATCATGAATTTTCCAGAAAACTTATTGTACAGCCAAGAGCATATGTGGACTCAAGAACAGGCAGATGGTTCTTGGCTTGCAGGTATTACCGACTATGCTCAGGATTTACTGGGAGACATTGTATTTGTCGACCCCCCAAAAGTAGGCAGCTTATTACAAGCAAAACAACCTTGCGGACTTGTGGAATCAGTAAAAACAGGCTCTGATTTGCATGCGCCACTAGATGGAAAAGTATTAGAAATCAATGCTTTACTATCAAACTCACCTGAAGCTTTAAACAATGCGCCTTATCAACATTGGATTTTCAGATTTGAGGCAAGTGACAAGTCACAAACACAGCAACTGTGCTCGGCCAAAGACTACCAGAAACTTATTAGCGACTGATTAGCGGCTACTTTCGTTAGCTCCAAAAGCAAGTTTTACATTAGACAGGAGCTCGGTCACCTCGGTTTTAACTTGACTCATCAAACGACTCTCAAAGCTAAGCATCGCCTGTTGTAATCTTTGATTTAACACATCGGATAACATTTTTTCCACTTCAGGGATATCCGCGTTAATAGCATTTTTAAATTCTGCGCGCACCTGACTCACCAACGTTTTCAGCGCATCTTCCGCCTGCGTTTGGATGCGTTCTGTTGTTTGTTGTACCAGTGTTGATTGCGCCAGTTGAATACGCTCGGTTACTTGCTGTTCCATCACCAATTGCGCCTGCTGTTGACGCTCAGCAACTTGCTGTTCTAACGTTGATTGCGTCTGTTGTAATTGCTGATGGGTATTTTCCATTAATTTCTGTGAATAGTCCGCGACATCCTGCAACAAGCGACTACTTAATGCTTCAACTTGCTGGGCATAGTTATTTTTTGCCTGATCAAGATGCGTCTGATAAAACTGATTAAGCACCTCCACCGTCGCCTGTTTTTGTTTGTCTACTTCACTTTGCGTAAAATCAGTAATTTGTTGATTCAGATGCTCTTTAAGCTGCTCTTTAATCTGATTTTGAGTATCCATTACGCTTTGCGCAAACTCGCCTGCACGTTCTTTAAGCAAGGTTTTGACTTGCTCTTTCACCTGATTTTGTGCTGCCTCGGCATAATGCTGGACACCCCCTTCAAACGTCTCTCTGGCAAGCGTCAGCTCAGCGTTCAATTTGCTTTGCTCTTCTTCATTCTGCTTACTTAGCGTATCTCTAAAGCCTTCCTCAAAAGCACTTACCACACTTGCGATTTGAGATTTTGCCTGCGATACCGCCAGCTCTTGCATACCCGATACTTTATTGGCAATGTCGAGATTAAGTCTTTCAGCAGTTTCCGCCGCAAGCTCAGAAACGCTGGCTTCCAGATCGGCCTTTGCTGATGCCAGTACAATTTCGCGCTGTTTGACTAAATCCTGCTCTAGCGTTTCTGTTTTGAGATTAAATTGTCCAGTCAGCTTTTCTTCAAGATTAGAAACGGATTGATCTGCTTGCGCCAAGCGCTCACTTAACTCCGCTTTAATCTGCTCAATTTCATCTTGTCTCAGTTGCTCGGTAATTTTTTCTGTCAACTCTTGTGTGAGTTGTTGCGTCAAAGCCTCCGAGATTTCTGCTTCTAGCCTAGGCTTGAGGGTTTGTGTAATTTCATCAATCACCGCTGGCTTTAGCGCATCTATCACCATGGCAACAGCCTCTGGCGTTAACTGCACTTGTTCCTGCTGGGTCTTAGGCGTTTTGTTTTTATATATTTCGGTTAATATGGGAATCTCTTGGGTATCCACTTTTAACTTTCCTAGTTACTTCCATCAATACGCCCAATTTATATGGATTTTTTAAACATATCAACAGGTTTAATTTCATAACCACGATCACGATAAAATGAATACCGTTTTCGCGCCTCTGACTTATCTATCTCATCCAGCCCAACGATTTCTAACAAACGATTAAATCGACCAAAAAACACCAGCTGCTCCGATTGCAAATTAATCAACAGATCGTCTTGAGAAATCATGTCAGTCTGCCAATTCACTACAACTGGAGTGCAATGTGCCAAGTGATGATTCGCCAGCACATTCGGCACAAACGAGGTCATATCCATTTCCCATAAATCTGCACTTATGCGCTGGGCAGATTGCTCATCTTGCGTAAAAATCGTGACTTGACGACGTTTATTCAGCGCGCTCTGCACTAAATGATTGACCAGCTTGCTCTTGTCTTCAACATTATAATAAAAGTCTACACTGGTCATGTTCTATTACTCTTGATTGGCGCGCTCAACTAAAAACGTCGTTAATAATGGCACAGGTCGTCCAGTTCCGCCTTTTTCTTTACCAGACTTCCAAGCGGTACCTGCGATGTCCAGATGCGCCCAGTGATATTTTTTGGTGAATCGTGAAAGAAAGCATGCCGCTGTGATGCTGCCGCCTGCGCGACCCCCAATATTCGCCATATCCGCAAAATTACTGTCTAATTGATTTTGATAGTCTTCCCACAATGGCATGCGCCATGCGCGATCATGTGATTTCTCCCCAGCATCTAACAGCTCTTTAGCTAAGCCTTCATGATTGCTGAACAACCCACTTGGATGGTGTCCTAACGCGATAACGCAAGCGCCTGTCAATGTAGCGATATCGACCACAGCACTAGGTTCAAAACGCTCTGCATAAGTCAACGCATCACACAAAATCAAGCGTCCTTCTGCATCCGTATTTAACACTTCTATAGTCTGTCCAGACATGCTGGTGAGTATATCCCCAGGTTTCAAAGCACGACCACTTGGCATATTGTCACAAGTCGGCACGATACCCACTAAATTCAACTCCAAGTGCATCTCACCGATGGCTTTGAATGTGCCTAACACGCTGGCTGCGCCACACATGTCATACTTCATCTCATCCATTTCCGCACCTGGTTTTAATGAAATACCTCCAGTATCAAAAGTGATGCCTTTGCCTACTAGCACCACAGGTTTCTGGTTTTTCTTGCCTTTTAAATGTTGTAGCACAATCAAACGTGGCGGCTCCTCACTACCTTGTGCCACCCCCAGAAATGAACCCATGCCTAATTTCTCAATTTGAGATTTATCCAATACTTCAACTTTAAAACCATACTCTTTAGCCAACTTTTTAGCTTGTTCACCCATATATGTTGGGGTACAAATATTGGGGGGCAAATTGCCAAGATCTTTTGCTAAGTTCACACCCTGTGCAATAGCCAGCCCTCTATTCATTGCTTTTTCCGCTATCGCACTTTCTGCTTTAGCAACGACAATGATGGCTTTTTCAAATGTTGCTGCTTCTGGTTTTTTTTCTTTAACCGCATTTACTCGATAAGTTGCATCCATCACCACTTCTACCAAATAGCTCACTTTGGATTGAATGTCGGATTTTTTAATAGGCAATTCAGTCAAAAAGAACCCCGCACTGGCAACGCCTTTAGGGAGTGCCTTCACCGCAGCTTTGACACATTGACGATATTGGCGATCGCTAAATTCGGCCGATTTACCTAGGCCGACCAACATTACTCGATCCGCAGATACGTTAGGCAGATGATGCAAGACCAATGTGGTTGCCAACTTGCCTTCCATATCGCCCGTTTTCAGCACTTTTGAAATGGCCTTTTCTGTGATGTCATCCAATATTTTTGCACTATCGGAAAGTTTTTTTCCTTCATATACACCTACGATCAAACAATCCGCACGTAGTTTTTCAGGATTTCCATTTTTTATGCTAAATTCCATACTTATCCTTTAATTGATGTAAATTTAATTTCATAATCTAATTATCTAGCGTTTTGACTTGAATTCAAAGCGTAGCGTTCAAATTGAAAATATTCAGAAAAGCATTATCACAAGAACTCATCAGTACAGGTAGTGGAATTTTCCTCATACTACTGGGTATCGTGATTGCGCAGCGCGCTGGCTATATCATGCGGCTTGTGGCACGCGGTGACATCCCTAACGATGCACTGACCACGCTGCTTGGCTTTAACTTGCTTAAATTCTTGCCTTTGATTTTATCATTAGCTATTTTTTTAGCCGTTTTGCTCACCTTAACGCGCTGGCATCGCGACTCAGAAATGGTCGTGTGGTTTAGTGCTGGTCTAGGATTGAACAAATGGATCAAGCCTATCTTGCATTTTACGCTTCCCGTCGTTGTGATTATCACATTGCTCAGTATGCTGCTCACACCGTGGGCAGTACATAAAGCAGATGAATATCGCGCACAACTCAAAAACCGCGATGAAGCCTCATCTATCAGCCCTGGCGTATTTAAAGAATCCAGACAAGGGGATCGCATTTATTTCGTAGAAAGTTTTGACAAGCTCGGTTTTGAAGTCAAAAATATCTTTGTGCAATCAACACAACATGAAAAAACTGGCGTGATTGTCGCTAGCAGAGGCTCTCGCCAAAAAGAAGAAAACGGTGACCACTTTTTAGTACTGGAAAAAGGTCGCCGCTATGAAACAAAACCGAATAGCGCCGCAGTTTCAACAACTGAATTTGAGCGTTATGCCATTAGAATCGAGACCAAGGAAGTAGCGGTTGAGCCAAGCACCACGCCTTCCAAATCGTCCGCATCATTGTTTAAAGAAAACAGCAAAGAAGCGCAAGCGGAATTGCAATGGCGCCTTGCCATACCTGTTTCTGCCTTAATTCTTTCCATGCTGGCAGTGCCACTCAGTTTTGTCGATCCACGCGCTGGACGCTCTTTAAACATTATGTTTGCATTACTCATTTTCATCATTTATAACAATGTGCTTAGTATATTTCAGGCTTGGATTACGCAAGAACGCATTTCTGCCAACATTGGCTTATGGCCTGTGCATACCTTTTTCTTGCTATTAACTATTTATATGTTCTATCGAAGAAATCGCCTTTTGCCATTAATGCCACAACTTTTCAAAAAAAGACTTTAATAGCCAACATACCCCTCAACGATGAATATATTTAATCGATATTTCTGGCAAGAAACGAGCATCAGCATCCTCATGATTATGTTGGGATTAATCGCCATGTTTTCGTTCTTTGATTTGATTCAGGAATTGGATAGCTTAGGACGTGGCAATTACGGTATTAACAATATGCTGGTATTTGTGCTGCTAAGCATTCCAGGGCATGTGTATGAGGTAGTTCCTGTCGCCGTGCTGCTCGGCATGATGTACAGCCTAGGTACGATGGGAAGCAATTCTGAGCTGGTTGTCATGCGAGTAAGCGGGCTCTCTTTAACGCAAATCGGCTATTCCTTAATCAAAATCGGCTTCATCTTCACCATCATTACCTTTATTATTGGTGAGCTGATTGCACCTGTCAGCGAAAAAATGGCGCAGCGTATGCGTATTAACGCTACAGACTCTGTGGTAGCACAAGACTTCAAATCAGGTTTGTGGATCAGGGATGGTAGAAGCTTCGTCAACGCTCAAAGCGTGTTACCTAACGCCACTTTACTCGACATTCATATCTACGAATTTGATGAAAAATTTAGATTACGTAGTATCAGCAATGCCAAAGAAGGGGTTTACCTTGAGGACAAATGGGGACTAAGTGATGTAACGCAAACACAATTTACCTATCATAAAGAAATTGAACAGAATTCAGTTCAAACATTATTTTTCAAAAAAGCCAACTGGACATCGCATATCCGACCAGAGTTGCTCAACGTACTACTGGTCTTGCCTGAAAAAATGTCAGCTTGGAACTTATACTCATTCATCCAGCATTTAGCCAACAACAATCAGAAGACTACGCGCTATGAAGTGGCGTTATGGGCGAAAATGACTTACCCACTCGCCTGTATGGTCATGGTGATATTAGCGCTTCCTTTTGGGTTCTTGCAGCAACGGGCGGGCGGCACCAGCACCAAAATATTCATTGGCATTTTGCTGGGTGTGGCTTATCAAATCATGAATCGGATATTTATCCATTTAGGGGTATTAAACGACTGGTCTCCCATACTCAGCGCCATTACCCCTACTATCCTTTTTCTCACAGCTGGGCTTGCCATGATTGTGTGGATTGAGCATCGTTAGCGGTCAATCGTAACGGATGCCTTCACGCATCGCGTACCAGACAATCTGTCGTGCAAAAATAGTCTGTCCCTATCAAACAAGGCCCAAAGAATGGTCACCCCAAACATTAATATCAGCACACTGGCAAGTACGTAACGTATTGATGCATGCTGAACTGACAATATGCAGCCTTCTACATCTACTATCTTCATTCTCCACGCCTGTAGTGCTAACGTTTGCCCTGTACTACTCCAGCAACGCACAAAATAAATACCTGCCACAAACCACAGCAGCAGCTGCAAGCACCAGTGTTTAACACCGTGCGTGGCATCGCCAAACACTGCGACAAACAATAACGTCACGAGCATCCAAATTGCAGTGAGTACGAGCAATTCATATACCCCAGCCAGTAAACGTTTTAATAAAAATTGCACAGTATCCGTCATCATCAAATAAAAACCCGCTATTTTAGCGGGCATCATCCGTCATCAATAACAAGGCAGTCTAATCTAATTCAGGGTCGTAATACACCTCTGGTGAGTCTTTTCTTAATTTGGCACGCTCAGCCTCTGGCAGTTTTTGATATTCAGCCCATTTTTTACGCAACTCATCTTTTTTCTCAGGACTTAAACTATGAAATTGTTGATAGCGTTTACGCGCGTTTTCTCGTTCAAAAGGTGTCATACGACTCCATCGATTCAAACGTTTCTGCACGCGTAATTGCTTTTCTGCATCCATTTTGGGGTAATCGCGTGCAATGTCTAGCATTTTTTCGCGCTGCCAAGGTCGCAAGGTATCCCACTCCCCCCCTAATGGCGCGAGCACTTTCCGTTGATCCTCAGTTAATTGTGACCATTTGACCTGATTTTTCTCTTGATCAATCGCATCATCGCCTTTAATTGTTCCAACATCACCCATCGCAATCAAATACGGCTCGCTCGATTCCTGAGCATGCACCTGATGTAAAAAAAATAAACACCCAATCAATAACAAAAAAGCGAATGTAATCGACTGGGATTTTTTAAATATTTCATTAATCACAACGGTTTTACTTACAACTCTGCTTCGGCATTTAGCCATGGCTCAAATCCCCTATCTACAAATGCCTCTGGTGGCAACTCTGATCCCAGCAAAAAGGCATCACTACTTTCATTAGTATTTTTATAAAACATGTTGACGGACAGACCAATGATTAATGCAGCACAAATAAAACTTACACCAATTAAACGCGGATGCCCCGTCCATGTTGTCCAAGTTGATAATGTACCATCGCGATTTACTTGGTGACCAGCCATTTTGGATTCATGTGCATTAACGGCTCGTGTCCGCCCATCCTCCAAACCTTTTAAGGTACGCATACTCAAATGTTGCGCGTGACCATCAAGCAATTGTGCAATTGCTTTTGCTTGATTCTCTTCTAAATGTAAATCCTCTGTATTGTCCTGAATTTTGTTCATGACTTTACTCCTAAATTAACAATGACCTTACTCCCTAACCCTTGCTTTTCCAGCAATTGGGATAACGTATGTACGGCGCGAGAACAGTGAGTTTTTACGCTGCCTTGTGAGCAGCCCATAATTTCTGCCGTTTCAGCTACATCCATTTCTTCCCAATAACGAAGCACAAAAGCTTCTCGTTGACGTGTCGGCAATTTTTCCAGCGCTTTTTCTATGATTGCCATCGTCTGGCTACGTTCTAGACGCTCCGAAGGCTCATCTGAATCATCCTCAACATCAATTGTTTCCAGCGGATCTCTATCGTCATCACCGTCTTGACTGCCAAATGCAGAAAACAAGGTTGTCCAGAGATTACGCACCTTCTGCCTACGCCAAAAGTCGCGCATCGTGTTTTGTAAAATACGCTGAAACAGCATGGGATACTCTTCTACTGGTTTTTCAGCATACTTTTCAGCAAGCTTAAGCATGGCATCTTGCACAATATCAAGTGCAGCATGGTCATCACGCACGGCATACACAGTTTGCTTATAGGCACGGCGTTCTACGTCACGCAAAAAATCTGATAATTCTTGAGAACTCGCCATGAAGATACATACACATCAAAAGATTTAATATAGGCTTAGTATAACAGTTTTAGTTTTTTGTTCTAATGCCCGCTTTTTAGTTACAATGACCATCTCGACAAGGTAAAGTGTTCATGGCTAGATTTTTATTATTCATCGTACTCATCTATGTATTTTATTGGATATGTAAACGGGTTGTCACTCACTTAGCGCAAGATGCTTCTGATAAAAAATCCAAAGGAGCATCTGCGGAGAAAATCATTAAATGTGCCAATTGCGGTACTTATATTCCTGAAAGTGAAAGCATAGCAATCAATGTAGAAGACGCAAACGCTAATCGCATATGCAAAAACCAACCTTGTAAAAAATAACCATGCAGCTCGAATCTTTACCAGATATTAAACAGTGGATGACTGAATCCCATCGACGTAATTTAAGGCTCTTTAGCCTTTATCGATTGATCATGTCACTCACACTGTTACTTTCGCAACTGACCATTTTTGGAAGCGGTTTAGCCACGCAGCAACCAGCACTTACCTTACGGATATCAATCATTTATTTGATGTTCAGCGGCATTTCGCTCGCGCTATCCTGGTCCAAGCAACCTAGATTCGAAATCAGCCTACCTGTTCAAATTATTATTGATATTGGCTTTGCTGTACTCATGATGCATTTGTTTGACCATAACCAAACAGGCGTCGGTTTATTGCTTGTCATCACCATTGTATTTGCCAGTCTGATCAGTGAAGGTCGCTTTGCTTTGTTCTATGCTTCGATTGCAACGATTAGCATACTGCTAGAACAAACATATAACATCCTGATTACTAAAACTGCTTCTGAAAACTACAGTAACGCAGTTTTACTTTCTACCGCATGTTTTGCTACGGCATGGCTAGCCTACACATTGGCCAACAGAATGCAAAGAAGCGAGCGTCTCGCTGCAGAACGTGGTGTGGACATTGCCAACCTAGCCAAAATTAATGAACGTATTACGCAGGAAATGCCCAATGGCGTACTTGTCATAGGCGAAAATCAGCAACTTAAACATTTTAATCAGCAATTTTCTGCACTCACTGGTTTGTCCAATGCTGAATTAACGCATGCGATAGAAGATAAAATACCTTTATCCAAACTGGCTCCCAAACTCGCCGAGCTGATGGAGAGCTGGTCTTTGCTAGATTATGACTCAAAACAAACAGAAGCCACCAAGCTCACGCTCACTAACCGCGATTTAGGTATTCGATTTTTGTCTATTTCTAATGAACGCCATCAAGGTGCCGTCATTTTTGTGGAAGACTGGTCGCAAGTACAAACGCAGGCGCATCAAGTAAAATTGGCGGCGTTAGGCCGACTTACCGCCAATATTGCCCATGAAATCAGAAATCCATTAAGCGCAATCAGCCATGCCAATCAGCTACTACAGGAAGACAACACTGACCCAGCTACGCTACGCATGCTGCAAATCATTGCCGACAATGTACAAAGGTTAGATCAGATCATTAAAGATGTGCTCGAACTCAATCGTCGTGATCGCACCAATCAGGAAAGTATCGCATTAAACCACTTTATCAGTGATTTTTACCACCAGTTTTGCGCAGTCGAAAAGATCAATGCGACTGATTTTCTCATTGCGCTTGGTGATGATGGCACCGTGATTTATTTTGATCGACGCCATATCAACCAAATTCTGTGGAACCTATGCAAAAACGGCTGGCGTCACTGCAAAAAAAATAATGGCAGCTTAGTCCTTTCCATCAAAAGTGAGAAAAATAGCCCGTTTATCAGTATCGAAATCAGCGATGATGGCGATGGTATCGCACCCAACATTCAAAGCAATCTGTTTGAACCCTTTGTTACTTCTGAAAAAACTGGCACAGGTCTAGGGCTCTATATTGCGAGAGAATTAGCCGAAGCCAATGGGGCAAAATTAAACTTTAAAACTGCCAATACTGGCACCCAGTTTACCCTTCACATGAAAAAGGTATAATCCGTCCGTATGTCAAACCCTTACAATTGTTTAGTCGTAGATGATGAAAGCGATATTCGTGAACTCGTCGTGCTCACCCTAGAGCGCATGAATATTATTGCCGACAGCGCAAGTAATTTGGCCGATGCCAAACACATGCTAGAAGCAAAATCATATGACTTATGTTTAACCGACATGCGCTTGCCAGATGGTTTGGGGTTAGAGTTGGTTGAGCACATTTCTGGCAAACACGCAGGATTACCTGTGGCTGTGATTACTGCTTATGGTAGTGCCGAAAATGCTGTATCTGCTTTAAAAGCGGGGGCTTTTGACTACCTGACCAAACCCATTTCACTAAGTCAGTTACGGCCACTAGTGGAGTCAGCACTCAAACTATCGAAATCCAGTCCAACCGAAAGCGCAGATACTGTTGATCTGATTGGTGAGTCTCCAGCAATGCAACAAGTGCGCGCTATGATTACAAAGCTGGCACGCAGCCAAGCGCCAGTCTACATTAGCGGTGAATCTGGTAGCGGCAAAGAGTTGGCAGCACGTTTAATCCATGCCAATAGCTCACGTAAGGACAAATCCTTTATTGCGGTTAACTGTGGTGCAATTCCAGAAAATCTAATGGAAAGTGAATTCTTTGGCTATAAAAAGGGTGCGTTTACTGGCGCAGCGCAAGATACACTAGGTTTATTTCAAGCCGCCAATGGTGGCACGCTGTTTTTAGACGAAGTAGCAGATTTACCACTTGCCATGCAAGTCAAGCTGCTGCGTGCGATTCAAGAGAAGAAAGTACGTGCTGTGGGTGGCACAACTGAAGAAAGCGTTGATGTGCGTATTATTTCTGCAACGCACAAAAACCTTAATGACATGATGGAAAAAGGTGAATTCAGGCAAGACTTATATTACCGCCTGAATGTGATTCAACTCAAAATGCCAGCACTACGTGACCGACCTGAGGATATCCCAGAACTGACACAAAAGTTAATCAACAAGCTCTGTGCCATTCAGAATATTAAAGTTCCTATGTTGGAGCAAAGCGCAAGCAAACTCTTACAAGACTTACATTTTGCAGGGAATGTACGTGAGCTCGAAAACATGCTTGAACGTGCTTTGGCCTTATGCGACGGGGAAAAAATTACACTGGACGATTTATCCATGGACAATGAGCCGAAAATGCGTGTCACTGAGAAAGCCAGTTTTGACCCTGGCAGAACGCTCGAAATCAGCTTATCTGACTATCTGGAAGACATCGAAAAACGCGCCATCCTGAAAGCCCTAGAAAAAACCAACAACAACAAAACCGCTGCCGCCAAACTGCTAGGGATTAGCTTTCGTACGCTACGCTATCGCCTGTCTAAGCTCGGCTTAGCTAAAGACGGCGATGACGATGATTTAGAAATAGATGATGAAAATGTTTAACGCAATACCAATCTCAATCAAGAGAGCGCAATCACCAAATAGGTGACATAAAGCAATCCATTCAAGACTAAGTGCCAAACTCGAATGCCGCCCGTCATGGTTAAATAACGCATCCAAAGCACTGCAATAATCGTAATTAAAATACCCGCCACCATTTCTTTTCTCGCGATCCAAGGTGTGCACATCACGCCAATCGCAGGCAATAAAGTACCTTGAAATACCATCGCCCCCGTAATATTGCCAAAGGCTAAAGTATCTTTACCTTTACGTATCCATAAAATACTGTTTACTTTTTCAGGCAACTCTGTCGCGATAGGAATAATCAACAATGACAGCATTAAAGCAGAAATACCTAAAATCTGCGCTGCCTCTTCTACGCCATTAATAAACCCTTTAGCACCTGCCAATAACAGCAGCAAACCCAATAACAGTTGCACTATGATCACTTGCAAATTATTTGGCAACCCGATACGGCACAAAAACATATCACTCTCGGCCTCTGTAGCATGGCCGTCTTCTACCAACGCCTTAGAGGCACTAATGGTTTGCCAAACATACACCACATAAATCAATATCATGCTGATACCAATACCGTTGCGCGCATAAGCCTCTTCATGTGGCACATACAAAGCCACGGCGGCTAAGGTAAAAGCAAAAATAAAATAATCCAAATCACGACTCAGTCCTGTGCGCTCTGGTCGTAAATGGCCAGCTAGCTTTCTACTCTTAAGCACGGACATAGCCATTAAAAATAAAGACAGCGTTGCCAGCATCAGCGGCGCACCCAAAATCGCTCCTTCTCCAATCTCATGATTGGTCGCCATATTGGCAGTACCTGCAAATACCGCCAATAATGGCACACTTGTTTCAGGTAGTGCTGTTCCAACTGCTGCAAAGATAGAGCCTGTCACGCCTTCAGAAATTCCTAATCTTTCACCCAGATGCTCCAACGCATTTGTAAACACTTCCGCAGCAATTAAAATGACAATCAACATGAAAAATAATTGTAAAAAAATCATAAAGAGGTGCTTTCAAAAATGCCCAAAGGTTTATTTTAACTTACTTAACCGCAAGGTTGATAAATTCAAATAGAATAAAGCGTGATGAAATCGATGACTTTAAATAAACAAGGCTGGATTGAACAAGCGCAACACACTGTTTCGCCCAATTTTGACGCGCGGCCTGAGCACTGCAACATTGATATGTTAGTGATTCACAATATCAGTTTGCCGCCCTGTCAGTATGGCGGGCAAGGGATTGTTGAGTTGTTTACTAATCAGCTCAATCCCTATGAGCATCCTTATTATGCGGAGATTTATACGCGCAGAGTATCTGCTCACTTTCTGATTCGGCGTGATGGTACACTCATTCAATTTGTATCATGTCTGGATCGCGCGTGGCATGCTGGCGTGTCACAATGGCAAGGTAGGGAACGTTGTAATGATTTCTCTGTCGGAATTGAGCTGGAAGGAAGTGATTTCGAAGCATTTGAATCAGCGCAATACACCACGCTTATTCAATTAACGGCAACCTTAAAAAAACACTATCCTATAGAACATATTGTTGGTCACTCAGACATTGCTCCTGGGCGGAAAACTGACCCAGGATCTTTTTTTGACTGGAATCAATTACAAATTACTAAAATGAATCATACTCATAAAAAACCATCATGAACTCAATTGTGCGTCCATTCTTTTTTTGTCTTTTAGGATTACTTGCCATAGGATTGGTTGCTTGCAATATTGACAGCAACCCAGCAGGCACTCAACATGAAGAGGCGAGAGAGGCTAAAGCCACTTTAATTACCGTCACGCAAATCAAGAGTCAACCATTAGAATCCACGGAAGAAACAGTTGGTTCACTTGAAGGTTTAATCGATCCAACCGTGGCAGCGGAAGTGGCAGCGCGCGTTATCAAAGTGCTGGTGAGCCCTGGTCAGGAAGTCAAACAAGGACAACTCATTGCAACACTGGATGCTACTGATTTTGCGATGCAGCGCAACGAAGCGCAAGCGGAAGTGGAGCGTATTCAGGCACTATTAGAAAATCAAGCGAAAGTCGTGGCGCGTAACCAAGCATTGGTCAACAAAAAATTCATTTCACAAAATGCGGTCGACAATGAACTCGCTCAACAAAATGTGCTATTACAACAGCTGCAAGCGGCCAAAGCGCGCGTTGGTAGCATTAACCACAGCAGTAGTAAATCTAAAGTCATTGCTCCTGTCAGTGGCATCATTGAAAAAAAACTGGTCGATACTGGCGACTTTGTGCGTATTGGCGACCCGATTGTGCAAATTGTTTCCAAACAACGCTTACGCGCTCACCTACCATTTCCAGAACGTATTGGCGCGCTACTTAAACCTGGTCTAAAAGTACGTTTGAGTACCCCAACCAGTAAAAACAGCTTAGAAACAGAAATTAAAGAACTCAAGCCCTTGATTACAGAAGGTAATCGCACTATTGATGCAATTGCTGACATCAATAATGCTGAGGGGTGGCAACCTGGTGCTAGCGTCACAGGCACTGTGATTTTAGACACATTACCCATCGCTATGATGGTGCCAGAACAAAGCGTTGTGTTACGTCCAGCAGGCGAAGTGGTCTACGTTGTGCGGGACAACGTCGCTTATCAAGCGATTGTTAAAACAGGGTTGCGCCAAAATGGCATGATAGAAGTATTGTCAGGGCTTAATTTAAATGATGTGGTGGTAGTGGATGGTGCAGGTTTTCTGACAGATCAAGCACCAGTCAAAATTGCAAGCGGCCATGCCACTTCAAACCGTCATGCTAGAAATCAGTAAACTCTAATTCACGATATCCTAACTCGCCATATCTTAACTTACTATGACGCTTCCTGAACTCTCTATCAAACGACATGTGCTTGCTTTAATGCTATCGTGCATGATTGTACTGTTTGGTATCATCGCCTATCAGCGCATTGGTGTCGACCGCATCCCTTCCGTAGACTTTCCAGTGATTATGGTTAATACCACTTTGCGTGGTGCAAACTCCGATGTCATTGATACTAGCATTACAAGCGTTATCGAGTCTGCGGTCAACACCACACCAGGCATTGAGCACATACAATCAACCTCCTCACCTGGCGTGTCCAATGTCAGCATTACATTTGAATTAGATAAAAATATCGATGTCGCTTTTAATGAGGTGCAATCCAAAGTAAATCAAATCCTTAGACGCCTGCCAGCAGACATTGATGCGCCTACTGTGCAAAAAGTCAACACAGATGCCACTCCAGTGATTTGGCTAGCGTTAAGTGGTGACCGCACCATTCAACAATTGAATTTATATGCGACTAATGTGCTCAAAAAGAAATTTGAAACGATTGATGGCGTAGGCGAAATCAGGTTTGGCGGCAAACGTGACCGCGTCATTCGTGTAGCGGTGTCGCCTGAGCGCATGGCAGCCTACAAACTTGGCGCAAACGATTTAATTGATGCATTTAACCGTGAACATCTGCAGTTACCTGGCGGCTTTTTAGTCAGCGAAAAATCAGAGCAACTCATCAAGCTGGATCTAGAGTTCCATAATATCCGCGATTTAGAGCACATGGTCGTTCAATCCAAGTCTGGCTCACCCATTTACCTAAAAGATGTCGCCCAAGTAGAAGACAGTATTACCGACAACCGCCAAGTTGCACGCTACAATGGCAAGCCCACTGTCGGTATTGGTATTGTCAAGATTGCGAATACCAATACTGTCAAGATTATTGATGAAGTTAAAAAAAGACTAGACGAGGAGATACGCCCTAATTTACCACCAGGACTGAATCTTGAAATCTCCACTAACGATTCCATTTTTATTAATGAAATCGTCGCATCACTCAAAGAGCATCTGATCGAAGGGACATTATTTGCAGCGCTCATTGTGCTTATTTTTATGTGCTCGCTCAGTTCTACCCTCATGATTTGTCTGGAAATTCCAGTTTCACTCATGGGAGCAATTGCGGTCATGTATTTTTCTGGTTACACCTTTAACAGCATGACATTACTTGCGTTACTTTTACTGATAGGCGTCGTCGTCGACGATGCAATCGTGGTACGCGAAAGTATTTTGCGGCACATGTCAGATAATCCAGACCATTCACTCAGCGCAGAAGATCTGAAAAACCCAAGTCTAGTCGCTCAGTTTCGTACCCAAGCGACTATACTTGGAAGTAACGAAGTGGTATTTGCAGTGCTGGCATCCTCTGCCTCTTTGGTTTGTATTTTTGCGCCAGTCATCTTCATGAATGGCATCATGGGTATGTTTTTTAAATCATTTGCAGTGGTCGTCACTTTTGGTGTTCTGATTTCTTTATTTGTCTCACTCACGCTTACACCCATGCTTTGTTCGCGCTACCTCAACGTAGTACAGAGTGAAAATGTCGTCTACCGCCATCTAGCAAACGGCCTCGAAAAATTGGATCTCATCTATAAAAGGCTGTTAAGTTATGCCCTCCACCATCGTGGTCTAGTCCTTGTCATTACCCTGCTTTTTGTTGCCATCACTGGCGCTTATAGCTTGAAACATGTTGAAAAAGAGTTTATTCCTGAGACCGATGAAAGTGCTTTTAGCATCAATGTTAAAACGCCCTTGGGCTCCAGCCTAGAATATACAGATTCTAGACTTAAACGCATAGAAGCCGTGTTAGCCAAACACAACGATACTATAGACAGTTATTTTGCTACCATCGGTTCCGGTTCACGTGGCCAGGTCAATCAGGGTAATGTGAATGTGCGCCTTAAACCAAGAGAAAATCGCAAGATTAGCCAACAAGCGCTGATTAAAACACTTAAAAAAGAACTGGATACCATACCAGGCGTACGTGCAATGCCCTCACCACCTTCAATTGCGCGCGGACAGCGCTCAGAAAAACTGCAATTTATCCTCACTGGCGGCAACTTGGAAGAGATTGGGAGTATTGCAAAACGCTTGCAACAAGGGTTAAGCGAAAATCCTGAAATGGGTAAAATAGACATGGATGTCCAACTCGATTTGCCACAATTAAATATCGACATAGACCGCACACGCGCTGCCAACCTAGGCCTCAATGCCAAGGACATTGCCACAGCTATCAGCATGTATGCCGGGGGCATTAACATCGCCAGTTTCAACGATACCATTAGTGATGGTCAGCGTTATGATATACGTCTAAAAGCAGATGAGCGCGTGCTCAAACAAGCTGCAGACTTAAACAAAATATACCTGAGAAGCAGCAGTGGAGAATTGATTCGTCTGGATGCTGTTGCGCGTTTTAAACCAACGCTAGGCCCCGCCGTTATTGGTCGTTACGATTTGCAATATGCCGTCAGTTTTTACGCAAACCCCAATATGCCACTTGGCGATGCCGTGAGTGTTCTCAATACATTGACGGCCAAAATCGTGCCGCCTAACTACAAGCTAAAACTCTCAGGTCAAGCTGAAGAGCTTGGTAAGACCATCAAAAATATGCAGTTTGTATTTGCGCTTGCTTTTGTGTTGCTTTATATGGTGCTCGCCAGCCAATTTAACTCCTACATCCAACCCTTGCTGATCATGCTGGCACAGCCGTTAGCAATCATCGGCGGATTAATTGCACTGCTACTTACAGGTGAAACTTTGAACATTTATTCGATGATAGGCTTAGTATTGCTGATCGGGTTGGTAGCTAAAAACTCAATTTTATTAATTGATTTAACCAATCAATTACGTGAAAAAGGCGCAACCATTCATGAAGCTTTATCCGAGGCTTGCCCTGTCAGACTGCGCCCTGTGCTCATGACATCGCTTACGATTATCCTAGCGCTCTTGCCTGCAGCGATTGGCTTAGGTGCTGGCAGTGAAACGAATAAACCGCTTTCTATTGCCATTATTGGCGGCATGATTTCTTCAACACTATTAACGCTTGTGGTGGTGCCAGCCGCCTATTCTCTAGTGATGGGCGCCGTTGACAAGTTTAAACATTAATCACCCAATTTAACAATACACATGTCTCATTTTTCTTGATTGAAAATTCATTAGGGTGCTACCATCGCGTAAGTATTTTGATAAACCCAACCTGCTTTCATAAAGTGCAAGCTGCACAGACCAACACGGCTATCAAAAACACTTAACAATCGTCATTCAATCACTTCAGGGGATTTAAATGTCTAGCAACCAAACACAAATAGAGTTTACAGGGAAAGCAGGAGAGTACTTTGGTATTTGGATAGTCAACTTACTACTCTCTATTGTCACCCTGGGGATTTATTCAGCTTGGGCAAAAGTACGACGAAAGAAATATTTTTACAATAACACGCTCATCGAAGGCGTTGGATTTGACTATCACGCAAAGCCAATGGCGATTCTCAAAGGTCGCATTATTGCGGTGGCTTTGTTTATTTTGTATCAAGTGCTGACAAAATTTAGCCCGATCGCAGGCGCTGTACTACTCTTGCTATTTTTGATTGCTTTACCTTGGATACTGGTGCGTGGATTGACATTCAATGCACGTAACTCCAGCCATCGCGGTCTTCGCTTTGACTTTGACGGTCAATATGGTCAAGCAGCACTCGTGATGCTGCTTTATCCAATCTTAATCTTTTTAACCTTGGGTCTTGCACTCCCCTTTGTCGCACAACGCATGAATCAGTTTGTGTTTAATCATCACAAATTCGGCTTGAGTCATTTTCAAATGAATGCACTGGTCAAAGACTTTTACAAAGTGTATCTCAAAATGTTTGGTGTGATTATCGCCCTTGCCGCCATAATAGGAGCTGGCATGGCGTTGCTCATCGGCACCACCCAACATCAGGCTAGCTTAAACAATGCACAAGCGCAAATTTTTCCAACCAGTGCTTCAACTGATCAAATGGGGCATTTCATGTATGTAGGAGCCGCTGAAGAAAGTGTGAACAGCGCACAAGAAGATTATCTAAAAGACCTCAGTCCTGAGGAGCGCGCTGAATTTGAGACGCAGATGAAACAACTCGAAAAGATGCAGCAAGATCAGGCCACAGAAGCCAAAAAACCTAAAAATCCTTTTGGCGACATGATAACGGCTGGCACAGCAAAATATGGGGCTCTGTTTTTTGTCATAATGCTTGTTCCTGTACTGCTGTATGCGCTTTTGCTATTTTCATTCTCGGCTTATTTTCAATCACGCATCAGCAACTTGCTGTGGAACAATACACAATTAGAACATATCGAATTTTCTGCCAATCAACGCATGCGTGACTTGCTTTGGCTATACATGAGCAATACTATTGTGCTGGTATGTACACTTGGACTTGCCACACCTTGGGCACAAATTCGTTTGGCGCGCTATCGCCTAGAGCACATTGCAATCTCTGGTGAGGCCGATTGGGATAAATTTGTCGGCGAGAAAAAAGAAGCAACGCGCGCGGTGGGTGAAGAAATTGCCGATATGTTTGATGTTGATCTTTCATTTGGTTAATCATTTTTTCTATGCAATTTGAAGCAGACTTTTACGATGGTATCAGCCCCCGCGCCAAGCGGGTGCTGGTCAATGTGGCTAATCAGATGTTTGTTTTTAAAACATCTCCCACCACCACAGAAGACGCTTTAACTGCAAAATATCAACGCCACCTAATCAGCACTTGCACCATTCAGGCAAAATTGGGCAGTGGCAAACGCTTAATTGACCTAGCGGACGGTGGTCGCCTAGAAACCGATTATCAGGATTTAGAATCCTGTATACCTAAGCAATCTGCAAGCCTATTTTGGCGCGCTATACATTATGCTGAAACACATAAAACATTTATTGTAATTGCACTAGTCGGTATCTTGGCGAGCAGTGTGCTTTTGCTACAATATGGTGTGCCACTGTTGGCAAAATACGCTGCCATGGCGACCCCCGTGGAAGTAGAAAACGATCTGGGCAAGCAAACCTTAGCGACGCTAGATCAAAAACAATTAGGATATTTTGAAAGCTCACAACTACCTGCATCACGCCAAGAGGCAATTAGAACGGCGCTTAGCAACATGTGTGATAAGAGTAAAACTTGTCCGCAATATCAGCTTAATTTTAGAAAAAGCGAAGTCATCGGACCCAATGCATTTGCACTGCCTGGTGGCTATGTGGTGATTACAGATGAGCTTGTTGCACTATCTAAAAATGACGATGAACTTGTTGCAGTACTCGCACATGAACTAGGTCATGTTAAAAAACGTCACGCGCTCAGACAAACATTACAAGGTACCCTCTCTGGTCTAATTATTATTGCGATTACTGGGGATGTCAGTAGTATTGCCTCTGGTCTGCCTGCGCTCATGCTCAATTTACGCTATACCCGCGATTTAGAAACGGAAGCTGACCACTATTCTCTAGCCGCTCTAAACAGTGCCTGTATTCCTAGCAAAGCCTTTGCCACCATACTGTTGCGCCTAGAAAAAAGCCACGGTAGCAGTAGCAAAGTGCCTGAAATGGTGTCATCTCACCCAGATACCCTCAAGCGTATACAACCCTTCTTACATCACAAAAACGCTTGCTGATAGCATGCAGTCAACACACATTGTCTTACTACCAGGCTTGGACGGCACAGGCTTACTGTTCCAACCTTTTACTGAGGCGCTGCCTAGGCATTTGATTCCTATTGTCTTGCATTACCCAACAGACAAAGCACTTGGCTATAACGATTTATTGCCACGCGTGTTAAGCCAACTACCTAAAGGTATCCCTTATTTTATTTTAGGCGAATCTTTTGGCGGGCCTTTGTCTTTAAGTGTTGCTGCTCAAAAACCAGAAGGGCTCAAAGGCATCATACTCTGCGCCACTTTTGTTTCCTGCCCCTATGCATGGATTCCCCACTGGGCAACATGGATAGTCCCAAGTTCTATTTTTGGCGCATCTCCATTGATTGCAAAAATAAGTGCCTATTTTGGTGCTTACTATAGCGCCACCCTGTATCGAGCGCTTGCCTCTGTAAAATCCACCGTATTTGCGCACCGCATTCGCGAGGTCATTGCAGTAGATGTCTCAAGGGAACTGGCTGAATGCCAGCTCCCAATACTGTATTTACAAGGAAAACGTGACTTTGTTGTACCAAGAAGCAACTTAAAACGTATCATGGCGCTAAACCCCTCCGTACAATACAGTCAATTAGAAGCTTCCCATATGGTGCTTCAAAATCAGCCGCAGGAAGCTGCTAAAGTCATTGATATGTTTATCCAGCAACACCTCTATTCACATTCAACATTGCATATATAAAGCTGAGCCACCGCTTTCCGTGCTGCCTGCGTACATCGTCATTTTTTTGCTAGGCTAATCGCTAATACGCCCAACAACACCAAAGCTGTACCCGCAACTTGTAACAGTGTGACCGACTCCCCTAAAAAAATCCAAGCTAAAAAAATCGTCGATACAGGCCCCACTGAGCTTACTAACGATGCTTTGTTACTTCCGATACGGTGAATGCCCATATTCAAAAGAATAGAAGGCAACACTGTCGCCACAAGCGCCATCACAAAACTCAACCAGTACACTTGCAAGGGCAAATACATTACTGCACTGACATGCTCTGTTGCCAAAAAGTGTACTCCACTCGCCAAGCTTGCAATGGACATCGTATATGCTGTGAATAATGGCGCACCCAAGCGTGGAATCAACTTACCACTTAACACTAAATATAAAGCATATACAATAGCACTGCCCAACACCAAACCTGCCCCCAATAATGTATGCGATGCTGCGGCTGTCGGCATCGATAAATCATGCCCCACCACCAATATCACGCCTGCGTAGCTGGCAATTAATGCAAAGACCTCGTATTTAGTAATACGATGCTGATGCAACACCACACTTAACAATACCACCAGTGTAGGATACAAGAACAATATCACCCGTTCCAACCCTGCCGTGACATATTGCAAGCCAGCAAAATTTAGCCACATAGACCCATAACCAGCCACTGCGCCAAGAAAAATCAGCATCACCACATCATCACGGCTGAGCTTGGTACTCACTGATGAGTAACGTAGCCAGAGCATCAACCCGATAAAAAATGGAATAGAAAACGCCATACGTAGTGCAATTAATGAGGCTGCATCAATGTGATATACATAGGCCAATTTGACCAAAATCGCTTTTGACGAAAAAGCAATAGATGAGACGAGCACCATCAATGTGCCAATCAATACCTGACGCGCTTGTATGTGAGATTGCATTTTTACCCTTTGAATAAGGGCTCTGCGAGAAGAAATTACAAATCAACCGCGGAGAGCCCGCGGTTGCTTAAATTAAATGACGAACCTTACATCAAATAGCAACCGCAGCAGTCACTGACACGTAGCCAGACCGCCTTAGATACCATCGCTGATTGATTCATAAAGTTTGTCATAGAACCGCGCACTTTACGCACTGATTAAAATTCAGTCAAGAAATTTCAGATAATTAAGCCAATTTTGCCAAATACTGCAAATTTAAACCCTCTATCTTGGGTCGCCACAACTCGGGATTCATGGGGAAATCACTAAACTCGCCAGTACGCTGGTAGCCTAAGCGCTCATAAAAAGCAATTAACTCATGCCGAATTGAAATCACCGCCATATGAAAGCCTACTACCCGCCACTGCTTGCGTGTGATGGCTTCGGCCGCTCGAATAATCGCCTTACCATATCCCTTATTCTGCAACGTTGGCTTCACAGCAATCATGCCAAAATGTACCGTGTTTTTTCCTGCCAGCGCTTGCCACTCGCAACAAATCGTTGCCACAATCTCATCTTTAAGTACGCCTAATAGAATAAAAGCATCTTCACGTTTGATGATACCAGCAACCTCTTGGGTAGTTGTTCTTAAGCCATCGAGTAAATCTGCCTCCGTAGTCCACCCTTTGCGACTACTCTCTCCCCGATAGGCGGAGTTGGCCAATTGTGCAATAGCACTTGCGTCTCCTAGTTCGGCTTTATAAAAATGAATCAAAGCAATACTTTCATTGGTCTATTGAATTTAGTTATTGTGAAAAGGTTTTTATGCGATTTGCAAGTCTTTTTAATTAAAAAACTATAAAAAAACCTCCATAAAAATATTGCATTTTAGAAAAATATTCGTTGGAAATTTGAATCCACAAAATCTGTGGATAACTTTGTGGATTACTGTTACTTAAAAACGTAACCTATCATTTTATAAGGGATTTTTCAAATCGTTCATTTTTTAATCTAAAATTTTTATGATTAAAATCAATTGGTTACAAACAACAATTGTTTGACACACACTTCGCACAGATAGTTAAAGTAACACTCGAAGTCATGTGCATAAGGTCACAATTTTTTCGCAAAAATCGTATAAATTTATTCTTGTAATTTCAATGGTTTGCTGTTTTTATTTGCGCGTAGAACGGTATAAATTAAATAAACAATTTTTCGTCTTACAAGCGATATCACAATACAAAATAAGTGATTTATTTGACTAGTTTTTGTACTACCAAGCTGCCCACCATATCGCCTTCTACGTTGACTGTGGTTCGTAACGTATCTAATAGTCGATCTATAGGTAATAAAATAGCAATAGCTTCTGCAGGCAAACCAACGGACTGCAAAACCATTACCATAGTCACCATGCCAGCGCTAGGGATACCTGGTGCACCAATCGCGGCGATCATCGCCGTCAAAAACACGATCAATTGTTGCATAAAATTTAAATCTACGCCGACAAGATTAGCAATAAACAGTGCCGCAGCCGCTTCATATAATGCTGTGCCATCCATATTCACGGTAGCGCCCAGCGGCACGACAAAGCCAGCAATTTCTGGCTTGACCTGTAAAGATCCTGTGGTGCAACGCATGGTCACAGGTAGCGTGGCATTGCTGGAGCTGGTAGCAAATGCGGTCACCAGTGATTCCCGTGCGCCGCGCCAAAACCATAACGGTGTTTTTCCAGTAATTAAATACAAGAGCAATGGCAATATCACTACACCATGCAATAAAGTAGTACCTATCACAACGGCTACAAATTTTGCCAACGTCCCTATCATGGCAACATCTTGCGTAGCGACTAATTTAATCAGCAATGCTGCAATGCCAAACGGTGCCAGCAACATTACCCAGCTGACGATACGCATCGTGAGCTCAAGCCCCTCTTGCATCAACGCTAGAATGTTTTTATAGCGCTCACCACCCATGACCAAGGCAATGCCTAAAAACAACGCAAAAATCACCACCGCCATCACGTCGCCTTTAGCGAGTGCTGAAAATGGATTCATAAACAGACTATGTAAAAATTGTGCAAAAAACTCCGACAATGGCAATTGTTGAGATTGAAAATTTTGCATCGCTCCTTTAAACATGCCAATTTCTAAATCTGCACCAGGCTTAAAATAATTACTGGCAGTCATGCCTAGCGTAATGGCAACAGTCATCGTGAACATAAAAAATATTAGTGTAGTGACCCAAACTTTGTGCATTTGCTGATGATGCCTGAGATTAGCGATACCAACGGTAATCGAACAAAACACGAGCGGAATCAATATCATCTTAAGTAAATCAATAAATAGTGCACCTACTAGCCCTGCAATATAGACGACATTACCCGCAACCGCATGTTCTGTACCTAGCTGATGCAAATATAATCCAGCAAATACGCCAATCACAGCACCCAACAAAATTTGCAGGTTAAGACTAGGGAGTTTCATTGGGTTAATCTCTAAATACTACAATCATATGTTTTGTCAGGATACTCAAAAGCTTTTGAAAAGTCAGTTTTTATACAAAATGGGGATAGATAGCTCTTTAATCCTCTTTTTAAACTTTTTATAGTAAGGTGACTTTATATTGACTATATACATAGGCACCGTATATTCTTTATCCATCAAGCGCTTAAGCACCTTGTTAGATTTATCGCCTAACGTCCACCAATGGGTCTCAAATGCCAGAACATAATCATGAGAGTTCGCATCAGTTTTTAATATACGCCGTAATAAATAGACTTTAGAAATATACTTTGCATCGCTCACAATTAGTGTGCGTATTCTTTCCACAGTTTCAATACTCAAATCATGCATTGACAAAGTTGCATCGGCAGGCAAACTGGAAAGCTCAGCTTGTATCGCGTTTAAATAATTTGAACGTTCTATATATTTTTGTCGATATATTTCTGCTTTATCAGCATTGATATTTAAATAATATCTCCACAATACTTCGCAGGCTGGCAAAATGGCTTCTTTATCTAGTGTCATCACTTTGTCTAAATCCGCAACGCCATGCTCATCATTATTATTTAGACGCGCCTGTCCGCGACGAAACAGCGCCTGCGAATGATTGGGGAAGTCGTTCAAAAACTCAGCTAAACGCTCACTTATATTTGCCTCTGGGTTTAACTCTTGATCAATTGATATAAGCTGCCAACGCTCATCCTCCGTATGGTGTAACTGTGCCTTTAGTTTCTCTAATGTTTGCGTACGCTCGCTTAAATAGCGATGGCGCTGTGTCCAATGCTCTCTGACACTTTGTTGCCATTGATCATCAACTTCAGTAGCAATCGTTTGGTAAGCGCTGCCCAACCACAACTCTGCGGCACTGACGTTAGGGGCAAGTAACTGCTTAGCAGTTTCCTCGCGCACCTCCACGCCAATGGCCTTAAGTCTATCAGTTAAGCTAGGATGCGTATCAAAGTGATCTGTTTGGTATTGACAAGCGATCTGAAGATACTGTGTGCGCTGCTCATCAGACAGCTGCTCTTGCATGGCATCTTTCCAGAATTGACTCCGGTTATTGATAGGCAACGCATTTGTAGAGATTAATCGATCTATTTTTGGCCAAAACACATTTTTTTCAAACTGTCCGACTACATGGCTTTTCATCAGTGCATTAGCCACATTCTGGACACCAACCAACTCAACAGATGTACTGTCTGCGAGATATTCATTTTGTCTGGCGAATACAAAGGTATACGCATTAAAATAGGGTGCGTACCAGCTAAACAATTTGGCAATAATACGAGAGCCCCAATCTCGCCATTGCTCAGAAATTCCTTGTAACTTCCCCCAAGTAATCCTAAATCGATAAATAAACCCACCCAAACGACTATGATGCCCTGACAAGTGACCATATTCATGTGCTAACACGGCAAGCGCCTCGGATTCTGTCATTGCTTGCAAAAAGGGAAGACCTAACATTAAATAGTTCTTCTCCCATCCAAACAAACCAAAACGCGGATGCTGCAAAATAGCGGCATTAAAATCTCCTGTTAACAACACACAGTGAATTTGTGGACCATGCATATGTTGACGTAACTTTTCTATGCTTTCGAATAGCTTGGGCGCCTCTTTGCTAGTTACAACCCTGCCTTGAGGCGCAGGAAAGCGTGTAAACAACATTTGGAAAGTTGATTTCAGCATCACCCAAGTTGGAATCAATAATATAATCAACAGCTTACCAAGTTTGAGTAACACAATAAGGGCTTTACCACCTGTAGCAATCACGACCAACACCAACCCAGCCAACGCAAGCAAAGGCACTAGTGCAAATATGATTGCTATTGTTAACACTAAAAAACCTAGTGCAGCCATCATCAAGACCTTTACTTGGTAGCCTTGAGGGTCATTAAAAGCTTTCTGTTCCAGTTGATTGACTAATCGTTCAAACTTATCTTGTTCCATGCGCCCTCCATGCGTTTTAAAACTATCGAATCAACTGTAAATTTATTATAAGTTTATGATAAATTTATGCTTAGGAATGCAAGGCGTATTAGTTGCCTTTTTCAAACACTGCCGCAAAAAAACCATCTGTACCGTGTAAATGCGGCAACAGTTTTAAATAATCACCAGTCTCTATTGCAATGCCTTGCGGCGCGAGTACCTCGGCCGCAGGGATTAACTTAAATTCTGGGTGTGTACTTAAAAATGCTTCGGCTATCGCCTCGTTTTCATCTCTTAGCAAACTACACGTAGCGTACACCAAGCGCCCACCCGCTTTAGTGAGTTTTGCTGCACGCGCCAAAATATTGCTTTGTTTCACATTGAGCTCCGCCACATCCTGCTCAGTTTGACGCCATTTTAAATCAGGGTTGCGGCGCAAAGTACCTAAGCCGCTACAAGGCGCGTCTACCAACACGCGGTCAAACTTACCATTGAGGCGCTTAAGTTTTAAGTCATTTTCGTTATTAATGACTTGTGCGTGCAAATTAGATAAACCAGAACGTTTAAGACGCTGACCTAGATTGTTGAGCCGTTTTTCTGACACATCAAAAGCATATAAACGCCCTGTATTTTTCATCAATGCACCTAAGGCTAAGGTTTTGCCACCTGCCCCAGCACATAAATCTGCCACCATCTGCCCGCGCTTTGGCGCAACCAGATAGGTAAGCAATTGGCTACCTTCATCTTGTACTTCTATCTTACCCGCTTCAAACAGCACATGACGACTGATGTTCAGCTTAGCGCCCATACGAATACCAATAGGTGAGTACGGTGTGGCCTCAATGACATTATCTTTGACTGTGTTTTCAGCCTGCATCTTGGCCAAAACCTCTTCACGCGTTGCTTTAATGGTGTTGACACGCAAATCCAGACTGGCTTGTTCAAACATGCTACGGCAAATCGTCAGCGCCTGCTCTTGCCCATATTGATCAACCAGTTTATCCCAAAGCCAGTCACGCACATCAGCCTGTACCGCTAATGGCAAATTGTCTGTAGATTTCGCTTTAATCGCGATTGCCCACTCTTTTTGCTGCTCGTTAAGAATAGGTTCCAACTCACGGATGCTCTTACCCTCTACGCGTAGCAACCAGGCCAAGATAAGTTTACGCGCATCATCTGGATCACTTTCTTCGTTAGCGGTGATTGTGCTCAAGTAGCGCAAACGACGCAACACTCCATACACGCTCTCTGCGACAAACGCCCGCTCTTTGGTGCCAAGCTCGCGATTATTGCGAAAAAATTCTCCTAGTTTTGCATCGGCGGGACTATTAAAATCCATTAAGTTAGTCAGTAGCATCGCCGCTTGGCGAAGTAAATTTGGTGTCATGGTAATGGTGTTTCTTTTATAAAAGTCTCTGTTTTAAGGCTGGTAGCGATTTGTTCTATCACTGTACCATTCTCTTCTGTTTTTCTAATTTTAACTGGCACAAAATGGTAATCTTTTGCCAACCATAATTCTGTTTTTTCATCTGTCCCTGCTTTAAAGTGCTTGATGTGTAGCACTTTAATATTGCCAAAGTTTAGCTCTAACGTATCCTCGCCTTCAAATATGTATTCGTAATCGGCTACCTTTTTACCGTTGGTCATATTGACCCGCATGTCATTCAAAGGCGGCTCAAACATAAACTGATACATAAAGCTTAAAAAATCTTGCGTAGACTCATTAATCTCTACAGTTTTTTCGCCCTTGCTACTTTGCAAGTGTGCTTTCAGATTCGACCAATCAAATTCTGCAATGTTAGCTTTGCTTGCTTTATCACCAAATTGATAAACATAGCGCTGTGGGCGCAACCCGCGCTCTGTCAGCATGCCGTGGCTAGTTTGTACTAAATTCGGGTAAAACAAAGCCAAAACCCCAGACGCATTGACCTCCCATTTCAATTGATAGTGATTATCTGCCAAAAATCCATCATAGGTAATTTTTGCAGTACCTGAACGATTATTCTCACCATTCACATAAACATTAAAATCTGTCTCCACCTTCACATAGGGCTCTGGTTTTGGTTCTTCAATGACCTGTTCTAAAGGCAACGCCAATTCATTTTCCGCAATCGTCGCAACCTGTGGCGGCTCCTCTGCTGGCGGCGGCGCTTCAGTATCCGCGGGCACTGAAGCAGTATTTTCTGATACTGGTGGGAGTGCGGGCTGTTCTGGTTTAGGCTGCGGGGGCGGCTCAGTAACCACCTCTTTTTTGCGATTCTTTTTAATGTGCTCTGCTTTTGTAGGCACAGAAGGCTTATCCAGATTGTCTTTTGGCAACACCTTAGGATGGCTGGGGACTAACCTAGCCTCAATCAAATGTGTTTTTGCCTTAACATCAAACAGACCCAAAAGATGAAATTGATGTATCAATAAGAAGTGTAATAGCGCGGACAATAGGATGGCTAGCACCAGCCTAATCAAAGACTGATCAGATAACCATCCCTTAACAAGCTGTGTATTCAATTCACTCAAATTTAACTTTAGTCACAATTTGTTCTATCGTTGCGTCGTCTTCACTCAGCACTATTTTGACTGGGATATATCGCTGATCAACCGCCAGATAAATTTTCTTTTCTTCTGGATTGTCCGCATTAGCAAGCTCAATCACTTTAAATGAACCCGCACGGGTATTCAATAATGTTGGTTTGGTTTTTACTTGATATTCATGCGTTCTGAGTTTTTTACCTATCGTAACGGGTACTTTGACCATGGCACCTTTAGGTGGAACAAACATAAATTGATACATCACGCTGAGCAAATCTTGCGTACCCGCCTCTAACGGCTGTTGTTCTGGCTCACCCTTAATTTGCATATTGAGCACATGATTTTTCCAGTCGAAATCATTGATTAAGGCTTTAGAGGCTTTTTTACTTTGTAAGGATTCAAAATGACTAGGCTGTAAACCTGCTTTAGTCACTTCACCACGACTAATGAGCTTACGCTCGCCTAATAGCGCGTAGATACCAATGCCCTTGGCAACTGACTGAATACTGTAACTTTTACCATCTTGGTTAAACGTTTCTGTCACATTAGCGAATAACTTGCCGTCTCTTTTGACCTCATAAATCAAAGTTATTTTTTTAGGGACAGCGTAAGCGCTTGTTGCAACAAAAAGCAGTACAAAAAAAGCACTTAATAAACGAAACCAGTAATTCATGCGAACCTTTCTAGCTTTGGCATTGTAAAAGCAGACATGGGTATAACGCATGAATGTCTAATACGTTGTCTGATTAAACGACAACGGTAGGCGCTTCACCCGCTTGCTGAGTACGAATCACACCTAATTGATACACCGTTTCTCCTGCAGCCTCCAACAAGACTTTGGCTTGTGCAGCGTTTTCTTTAGACACGATGACCGCCATACCAATGCCGCAGTTAAAGGTTTTGTACATCTCTAAATCTGCAATATTGCCCTGTGCTTGTAACCATTTAAACAAGGGTGGCATATCCCAGCTTGTTGCGCTAATTTCTGCGGTTAAGCCTACTGGCAACACACGTGGAATATTCTCGGTAATGCCGCCGCCTGTAATGTGCGCCATACCTTTCACTGGCATGGTCTCTAAAAGCTTCAATAATGATTTGACATAGATTCTAGTTGGCGCCATCACCACATCTTTAAATGTTCGCCCATGGAAATCAGACTCAAAATCAACACCTGACTTCTCAATTAATTTACGAATCAATGAATATCCATTTGAGTGTGCGCCACTGGAGGCCAAGCCCAGTACCACATCGCCAGCGGCAATGGTAGAGCCATCAATAATATTAGCTTTATCTACGCAACCTACGGCAAACCCTGCCAAGTCATACTCACCAGCAGGATACATCCCAGGCATTTCTGCGGTCTCGCCGCCCACCAAAGCACAGCCAGACTGCTCACAGCCTTCGGCAATCCCTTTAATCACAGCGGCAGCTGTGCCGACTTCTAACTTACCACACGCAAAATAATCGAGAAAAAACAAAGGCTCAGCACCTTGTACCAAAATATCGTTGACGCTCATCGCCACTAAATCAATGCCCACTGTATCGTGCTTATTGAGCTGAAAAGCCAATTTAAGCTTAGTGCCCACACCATCTGTACCCGATACCAAGATAGGTTCTTTGAATTTTTTTGGTACCGCAAACAGAGAACCAAAACCGCCTATACCTCCCAACACTTCTGGGCGCATGGTACGCTTAGCAAAAGGCTTGATTTGTTCAACTAGCGCATCACCTGCCTCGATGTCTACGCCAGCATCGCGATAGGTAATGGATGTGTTTTCTGTATTTGTGCTCAAAGTGCGTCTCGTTTCAATAAATTGCGTTCTGATAAATGACATCCTAATAAATTACAGCTTAAGTGGTCTTAACTTAAGTATAATTTTACAAAGCGTTATTTTAACTTACTATGGCTAATCAACCAAAAAACATAGCACCGTCTACTTACTTCGTTAGCCAAAATCGCTGGCTAATCGTACTGGCCGTATTTATTTTAATTATTTATCTGCTTAGCCCAATACTCACGCCGTTTTTGATTGCTGCAATATTGGCTTACATCTGCGATCCACTTGTGAATCGGTTATGTCGAATAGGAGCAGGCCGCTATCAAATTAACCGAACCTTTGCGACAGTCATTGTTTTGGCTGGACTGTTATTCATCATCGTTTCTCTATTCTTGATACTAATCCCGTTATTACAAAAACAGTCTTTCTTGATTGTAGAACGTTTACCTGCGTTCATTGAAACCTTTCATAATCGCTTTGAGCCTTGGCTTCAAACTAGATTTGGCGTAGATTTAAACATCGATAGTGCGCAGATCCAAAAAGTCATTTCACAAAACTGGCAAAGTACTGGCGACATTCTGGGTAATGTTTTAAAAACTGCTGGAAGTCGGGGTTTGGCGTTTGTTGGTGTCATTGCCAATTTACTTTTGTTGCCTATAGTCCTGTTTTACTTACTGCGTGATTGGAACACTTTAATTGCCAAAATTGGCGAACTCATTCCAAGAAAATGGTTTGATAAAACTGCAACCATTGCAAAACAAGTAGATCAGGTTGTTGCTGAATTTTTACGGGGTCAACTTTCTGTGATGCTGTCACTCTGCATGTTTTATAGCATTGCACTCTGGTTTGCAGGTTTAGAAATGGCACTCTCTATTGGTTTAATTGCTGGCTTGTTAAGCTTTGTACCTTATTTAGGCTTTGCACTCAGTTTTATATTAGCGCTATTGCTAGCTGTATTACAATTTAGCTCTTTTCAAGAAATCATCCCAGTACTCGCCGTGTTTGGCATTGGTCAGATTATTGAGAGCTACCTCCTCACGCCTAATTTAGTGGGTGATCGCATTGGCTTGCACCCTGTCGTGGTCATACTTGCCTTATTGGCAGGTGGGCAACTATTTGGATTTGCAGGTGTTTTGCTTGCCTTACCTGTCAGCGCTGCGATTGCCGTTGGCTTACGTCATCTAAAACAAAGTTATCTGGATAGCGACGCCTACTCTGCGTAGCACCATGCCTTATGAAACAACTACTATTAGACATTCAACCACCCCCAGCACCTTCTTTTGACAACTTCAAACTGGGCAAAAATGCTGAAGCAGTCATCAACATCCGAGAAGCCATTCACGGCAACGCAACCACACGCTTTATTTACTTATGGGGCGCGGTGGGGAGCGGCAAAACACACCTGCTTAAAGCCGCCAAAGCACAAGGGGCAAACATCGCAGATGACGTTCACCTATTAAATAACGATGCACAAATTACACTTTTCAATACTTATAATCAGCTCAAAGAATCTGGAGACGTGCTCATCACCGCAGGTTTACACGCGCCCACACAAATGGGCTTGCGTGATGATCTAGCGACGCGTTTGGCTTGGGGCTTGGTCTACCAGCTGCATCCTTTATCTGACCAAGAAAAAACTGAAGCCCTGCAAGCACATGCCAGAGAACGCGGCATGAAACTACCAGATGAAGTGGTGGACTATTGCTTACGTTTTCTTCGCCGTGATCTCCCTTCACTCATGGCCGTATTGGACGCATTGGATGAATGGTCGCTCATCACTAAGAAACCTGTCACTGTCGCCATGCTAAGAAAATTATTACAAATCAATTCAGCATAATCTCGCATCGAAGCACATGCTAATTAATTAGTGGTCTCAAAATCACCACTGCGCCTCTTAACTCGCCTGGACTGTAACCTGTTGCTAGATCGTTTGGATATTTTTCCTGCAACCTTGCTTTCACATTGCTTGGAATTTGCTCGGCCTTGCCATGACAAACAACACACATTGGTTGCAATCCGATGGCTTTGGCATAGCGCAACATCGGCTTTCCATCAATCATCGCCACGCTATACGTTTCCATTTGCTCAAACTTCTCTCCTTTTGCCGCATTTTCAGCAAAAGTAGTTAATGCAGCTTGCTGCCATGCATTTGGTTGATTAAGCGGATTGCGCACGCGCGTCCCCACCCGCCCGACTTGCCAATTATTTTTTTGCGAGAGCGTACCTGCAATCTCTGGTGCCGCAAGATTACACACATCAACTGCACTAGCAGGGCCATTCTCACCGATCTCTTTTTTTAGCCGCCCAGCTAGCTGCGTTGATAACTCCACTGCCACAGCGCGCGTTTCTACCAGCGCTTCTTCACTCACTGGATATTGTGCCCCCTGATTTGCTGCTGGATTTTGCACACACGCACTAATTAAACTGGCAAGTGCTATCAATACCATTGTTGAAACTATTTTTTCCATTTTGCCTCCGCGGCCATTGAAATACTGTCATTAATTGAGTACACATACTATCGTTGTTTTATCGCCTTTTCGGTAACTTAGATCACACATCTTGCTGTAAAATAGACACTTGTTGGTAGATAAACACTATCCCAAAGGTAAATCATGTTACACAACTCAAAGATTATTTTATGCTTCGCATAACTGAAATCAAACTCCCCATCGAGCAAGCCGATACGCTCAAACACCAAGATGAGCAAATTAAAGCCGCTTTACTTAAGCGCCTTGAAATCCCTGAATCTGATTTGATTGAATTTAGCATTTTTAAACGCGGGGTGGATGCACGTAAATCTCATGCGATTTTGTATGTGTATAACTTGGATGTCGAGGTGAAAAACGAGGCAAAAATTTTAGCCAAGTTTAAAAAAGACCCGCATATCAAACCAGCGCCAGATACCAGTTATCATTTTGTGGCAAAATCTGAGAATGCACCTAAACTCCGCCCCATCGTTGTAGGCTTCGGCCCAGCTGGCATTTTCGCCGCCTTAATTTTGGCGCAGTCAGGCTTTAACCCTATCGTACTAGAGCGCGGTAAAGAAGTGCGCAAGCGTACCAAAGACACTTGGGACTTGTGGCGCAAAAATACGCTGAATCCAGAATCCAACGTACAGTTTGGTGAAGGTGGCGCAGGCACGTTTTCTGACGGTAAACTGTATAGCCAAATCAAAGATCCCAAGCATTACGGCCGCAAAGTCATTCAAGAGTTTGTGAAAGCAGGCGCACCGCCAGAGATTCAATACGTCAGCCATCCACATATCGGTACCTTTAGATTGGTCGGCATGGTGGAGGAAATGCGCAACACCATCAAATCGCTAGGCGGTGAAATTCGTTTTGAAAGTCGTGTCGATGATATTCATATCGAAAACAATCAAGTCCAAGGCGTAACCTTGCAAACTGGTGAATTTATTGCGACCAATCACCTCATTTTGGCTGTCGGGCACAGCGCCCGCGATACCTTTGAGATGATACACAACAAAGGCATCTACGTTGAAGCCAAACCGTTCTCCATCGGCTTTCGTATTGAACATCCGCAAAGCCTGATTGACCGCGCACGTTATGGCAAAAGCTATGGCGAAGATATTTTAAACAAGCTTGGCGCAGCCGATTACCGCTTGGTGCATCATGCAAAAAATGGCCGTAGCGTGTATAGCTTTTGCATGTGCCCAGGCGGTACGGTGGTCGCGGCGGCGTCAGAGCCTAACCGCGTCGTCACCAACGGTATGAGCCAATATTCACGCAACGAGCGCAACGCCAACGCGGGCATTGTGGTCGGCATCACGCCCGAAGTGGATTACCCAGACCACCCACTCGCTGGCATGGAGTTTCAACGCAAATTAGAAAGCCACGCCTTTGTGCTAGGCGGTGGCAACTACAATGCACCTGGGCAACTCATCGGCGACTTTTTAGCCAACCGTGCTTCGACAAAATTTGGTGAAGTCATACCCTCTTACACCCCTGGCGTCACCCTCACCAATTTAGATACTGCTTTACCAGAATTCGCCATCACCGCCATACGTGAGGCGATCCCTGAGTTTGCCAAACAAGTGCAAGGGTTTGATCTTGCCGATGGCGTACTGACTGGTGTGGAAACCCGCACCTCCTCACCCATCCGCATCAAACGTGACGACAACACTCTGGAAAGCATCAACACCAAAGGTTTATATCCATGCGGTGAGGGCGCAGGCTATGCGGGAGGGATTTTATCGGCGGGCGTGGATGGCATTAAAGTGGCAGAAGCAGTGACGTTGAGTATTTTTACAGACTTAATCATAAAGTCAGAAAGATGTTGACTGGAATTTAATTGGGGCGTAATGTCCGCTTTTATACCCAGATAGCATATTTTATGTCTACAATTCTAACTTCCACTTACGATGGCGATGCTGCTTGGAATTACTTAATTCAAGCACGTAAGCATCTTACGCAAGCACAAATAGCTGAAAGATTAGAGATTGACCAGCGCACTGTTCGCCGTTGGGAATTGAGACAAGTTCCAATAAAAAGTTATGCAATACCTGCCTTACAGAGCATGTTACCTTTTGAAAATCTAGCTACGCCATCTTCAAGCTTTAAATTTATAGACCTATTTGCGGGTATAGGTGGCATACGTACTGCGTTTGAAAATATTGGCGGTCAGTGTGTTTTTACAAGTGAATGGGATGATTACGCACAAAAAACATATCTGCAAAACTTCAGTGGGCATCACACCATCGCGGGCGATATTACTCAAGTGGATGCAGGTCAGATACCTGACCACGACTTATTGCTAGCAGGTTTCCCCTGCCAGCCTTTCTCAATAGCAGGTGTCAGTAAAAAGAATTCACTTGGCAGACAACATGGATTCAAAGATGCAACTCAAGGCACATTGTTTTTTGATGTTGCAAGAATTATTGAAGCAAAACAACCGCGTGCATTTTTGTTAGAAAACGTGAAAAACTTACTTTCGCACGACAAAGGACGCACGTTTGAAGTGATTAAACAGACACTTACACAAGAACTCGGCTATCAGATTTATTACCGCGTGATTGATGGCGCACACTTTACCCCACAACATAGAGAACGCATCATCATTGTTGGATTTAAAGACCCAGTTAGCTTTGATTTTGACGCTTTACCTTTACCTGCAAAAGGGACTCTAAAACTCAAGCATATATTGCACAAAACAGATGGCTCAGAGCCAGTATTGCCTTGGGATGAAAATCGGTTTTTTGACCATAGCACACATTCCGTTCAATCGAAATTCACACTGACTGACAACCTATGGCGTTATTTGCAAAACTATGCAGAAAAACACCGATTAAAGGGTAATGGCTTTGGCTTTGGTTTGGTGACAGGTGAAAGCGTCACCCGCACTTTGTCCGCGAGATACCACAAAGACGGTTCAGAAATTTTGGTCTATCAAGGCGAGCACATGAACCCACGCAGACTCACTCCAAGGGAGTGCGCAAGGCTGATGGGTTTCCCCGACTCTTTTAGAATACCTGTTTCTGATACTAGAGCATATAGGCAGTTTGGTAACTCTGTCGTCGTGGATGTAATGGCTCATGTGGCAAAACTCATGCAACCTATATTAGAAGCAGACTTTCTTGAACCTGAATTACCTTTTTCATACAAAACTGCATAAGGAGAATAGTATGCAAATGCAATCACGAATTCCAAAATTAACTGAAACCTCTTTTGAAGGTGCATTGTTGTGGTTCTCTGAATTACAGGTACAAAAGTTGATGTTTCATCCAGAGGATGACCCTGCTGATGTAAGAATTAACTCTAACGGGCTACCTACTTTTACAAACTCAGAAGTTGCAGAATTGCGCTTTTTAATGGGTGAACTTGAAAGTTGCCTAGGGTACGAGCAAGTCATTGAGGCTGCATACCCAATTTTTAAGAATGTCTGTTCCTTACCTCTTGATGCCTAATTGATAAGCATGTTTATTAGTATTGCTAACTTACTAAAGCGTTTTTCTGAATTAGGCGCGATTTCAGTTTTTTGTAAACCGCTTGCTGAGAACGATAACAGTAAACAACAAATCTATCTTGGCGGTAGTTTTGATGTTATTCAAATATTCCCTTTTCACGACATTGAAGCCAACGAAAATGGCAAAGATAGTACTTACAAAGCCAAACTAGATTTCTTTTGGATTAGCCAAACAGACAAAGAACGCGCCAATGGAGCACAGCTAATACTTTACCCTCAATATCCAGAAGTTCGATTATCAGGTTTCTTAAGAGGTTGTACCATTGCCCCTAATGAGTTGATGAGGCCAGTACCTTCGGGAAAACGCAAATTCAACAACGGCCCTGATGGACGTGTATTGTTTTTTGCAGTTACTAAAGAGCGTGAGATTTTGGCTCATTTAGCACCTGCAGAAAGTTTACTGGCAAGTGAGTTTATTCAGAATTCAGCAGAGCAAGAGAAGAATGGTGTGCTGTATAAGTTGCCTTTAAGCACAATTGACACCAAAACTACATTGCTTCAGGCATTAGCAACAATTCGTGACTTTGGTTGGCAACCGTCTGTGAAATTAAACACTAAAGGTGAAATCAAACCGTATAAAGCAAAAAATGGCGGGGGTTATACCCTTGAAGCTCTTCTTGGTATTATTCCAAATGGCAGGTCGGAACCTGATTTTATGGGCTGGGAAATCAAAGGCTACAGTAGAGACAGAGTCACGCTAATGACACCAGAACCAACAGGTGGCATTTACGGTGAATATGGTGTTGAGGTTTTTGTCCGTAAATTCGGTAAAATTTCTGGTGAAGATACGCTTTATTTCACAGGCTTACATAAGGCGGAACAAAGAAACAATTCGACAGGGTTAACATTAATCGTGAATGGATTTAACCTTCAAAAGAAATCAATTGAAAATGTCAATGGTGCCGTTGAATTATTAACTGACTCAGGTGAATGCGCCGCCTCTTGGTCTTTTGAGGGATTGTTGATGAAGTGGAACAAAAAACACGCACAAGCCGCATATGTACCATACAAAAGTAATAATGCTGAACCGCCTGCTTATCTTTTTTCCAGCCCAACATTGATGGGAGAAGGTACAAATTTCAACCTATACCTTACGGCTCTCTCTCAAGGTTTTGTGGTGTTCGACCCTGCATCTAAGGTGATGAATGCAGGCACCTCTCACTCCAGTGTTAAGGCACGTAGCCAATTCAGAATGGCTGTAAAAAAGCTAGACAATTTGTACCAAAAATTTGAATCAGTTGAATACTAGTTTATGGGTAACATTCTATAGCCTTTGTTGATAAACGCTTTCTCGCTTCAAGCTCTGATTCACCACTTCAAACACATCATTCAATAAATTCAGCGCGCCTAAATTTTTTTGCATACGCGCTTGCAGAGCAGGCTGTAGCGTTAAGTATTTTTCAGTAGTTATCCCCCAAACAGGGAATTGTAAAGCCTACTGACATTGATTAACCTCATCGCTCCCTCACCTTACTTGGAGCCGCCATGAAAAACCTTTACCTTTGGGCTAGTTTTCTTTTTATTTTTTCTCAAATTAGTCACGCAGCATTGATCACTAGTGCTGCTGATCCAGCACTAACTGGCGGTACTACTATCACATTTAATGATTTAGCCTTGGCAAATTATGGTTCAGTCACCTCTGGTGGCGTCACCTTTTCCAATGCAGATATTGCCAGAACACCTGCTATACAAGGTATTTCTATTACCGATAGATACAGCACAATCTCTGCACCTTATAGCTCAAATGTATTGAAATATAGTACTTCAGTGTTTCCGTCTTCAGAAAGCTCTGATGTCCCACAGGCTTTATTAAGATTTGACTTCTCATCCCCAGTCAAAGCTTTTGGTTTGGATTTAATCAGTAGCTCTTATCCTATCTCTTTAACTGCGTTTAATGCTGCGGGAGACTTACTAGAAACTTTTTCACCATTAGGCGGATCTGCACATAACGTATACAGAGGTATCTCTTCATCAGAAGACATTGCCTATGCAATCTTGGGCAACTATAGTGGGTATGATTACATTGTAATCGACAATGTCACTTTTAGTCCCAATGCAGCACCAGTGCCTGCTGCATTGCCACTCTTGATTTCTGGGCTTGCTTTTTTAGGCTTTAGTCGCCGCAGAAGAACAGCATAATTGTATAAAAAAAACGGCTACCTTTAGGTAGCCGCTAAATACTTAATTAGAGGGGTTAATTTCTAATCAAGTAATCAAACGCCCCAAGTGAAGCTTTTGCTCCCTCACCCATGGCAATCACAATTTGTTTATAAGGCACGGTAGTTACATCCCCTGCTGCGAACACACCAGCTACGCTGGTTGCACCATGACTGTCCACTTCGATTTCATTAAACTTGCTTAACGTTACGTCACTCGTTTTAAGCCAATCTGTATTAGGCAACAAACCTATTTGTACAAACACCCCTTCTAATACGATATGTTTAACTTCACCCGATACGCGGTCTTTGTAATTCAGGCCATTCACTTTTTGGCCATCACCACTGACCTCTGTGGTTTGCGCATTCACAATGACCGTTACATTACTTAAGGTTTTAAGCTTGTTTTGTAAGACTGCATCCGCTTTTAGCGTTGGATCAAACTGTAGCAATGTGACATGCCCCACAAAGCCAGCCAAATCAATCGCTGCTTCTACGCCTGAGTTTCCACCACCAATCACTGCCACATGCTTACCTTTAAACAAGGGACCATCGCAATGTGGGCAATAGGCAACGCCTTTACCTTTATATTCTTTTTCGCCAGGCACATTAAGTTCACGCCAACGTGCGCCTGTCGCAACAATCACTGCTTTACTTTTGAGCGTTGCCCCGCTTTCAAGCTTGACCTCAATCAAACCATTTTTTTTGAGCGAAGCCGCGCGCTGCAATGGCATAATGTCGACATCATAACTTTTCACATGCTCTTCCAGTGCCATCACTAGTTTTGGGCCTTCCGTGGCTTTGACTGAGATAAAATTCTCAATGCCCAATGTGTCCATCACCTGACCGCCAAAACGCTCCGCCACAATGCCAGTTCTAATGCCTTTACGTGCTGCATAAATCGCAGCGGATGCGCCTGCAGGGCCTCCGCCCACAATTAGCACATCATAAGGCGCTTTGGCGTTGAGTTTTTCAGCTTCCTTAGCTACTGCACCAGTGTCTACTTTGGCTAAAATTTCTTCCACCAGCATGCGGCCAGAAGCAAACATTTGGCCATTCATAAAGGTGGCTGGTACCGCCATGATATTGCGGGTATTCACTTCGTCTTGATATAAGCCACCGTCAATAATCGTGGCATTCACATTGGGGTTAAATACCGTCATCAAGGTGACCGCTTGCACTACGTCAGGGCAGTTGTGGCATGACAGGCTCATATAGACTTCAAAATTAAAGTCGCCTTGCAAATTTTTGATTTGCGCAATGATGCTGTCTTCCACTTTGGGTGGGTGACCGCCTGTCCACAATAGTGCAAGCACCAAAGAGGTAAATTCGTGCCCCAATGGAATAGCCGCAAAGCGTACACCACGGGTTTCACCCTCTTTGGCAATCACAAAAGAAGGTTTGCGCACATCATTGCCACTTTCATCTAAAGTCACTTTGTCTGAGAGCTCTGCAATTTCTTGCAACAGTTCGCGCATGTCTTTGGCGTTTGCGCTCTCATCTAAAGATGCGATTAAGCGGATAGGCTGACGGAGCATGCCTAAGTATGTTTGCAATTGCGTTTTTAGTTGTGCGTCTAACATTAAATTCTCCTGTTTAAGGGTGCACTTTTCCCATAACCGCACTTTTGGTGGGGCTTGGAAGCGTACTTTGGGGGATTCATCGGGTAGAGCATACGTTAAGCATACGCTCTACCCGATGCCCTGCTTGCGCAGGGTTTAGGGCATTAAATCTTCGCAGCTTAGATTTTGCCTACCAAATCTAATGATGGCGTGAGTGTCTTAGCGCCTTCTTGCCATTTTGCTGGGCACACTTGACCTGGGTTGTTCGCCACATATTGTGCCGCTTTCAATTTACGCAAGGTTTCTTTCACATCACGCGCAATCGCATTGTCATGCACTTCCGCAGTTTTAATCACGCCGTCTGGGTTAATCACAAATGTCCCGCGTAGCGCCAAACCTTCTTCATCAATATGCACGTCAAATGCGCGTGTCAATTGATGTGTTGGGTCTCCCACCAATGGGAATTTTGCTTTACCTACCGCTGGTGAAGTCTCGTGCCAAACTTTATGTGAGAAGTGTGTATCTGTAGTCACAATATAGACTTCTGCACCTGCTTTTTGGAACTCAGCATAGTGATCCGCTGCGTCTTCAATTTCAGTTGGGCAGTTAAAGGTAAAGGCTGCTGGCATAAAAATCACCACAGACCATTTGCCTTTTAGACTGGCTTCGGTCACTTCTATAAATTTACCGTTATGAAACGCTTGCGCTTTAAATGGTTGTACTTGTGAATTAATTAATGACATATTAAATTTCCTTTAAGTTGTGGTTAAAAAATTTGGGGTTAAAAAATGAATCGACAGGTGGCATTCTAAACACCTTTAATTTTTAAGTAAAATTGATTGTTTTTATTGATTTGATAAATAAAATTTATCACTCTGACGAAAAAAATTGCGTTTTATTCTCGCCTTTATATTTTGACCAGCACTTCCCCTTGCCCAGTCAGACCCTGATTATCTACCCATGTTATTAATACTGGATCTCCCACTTTGGCATTAGTAAGATAAAAAGTTAAATAGGGGTTTTTAGAAATTGCTGTACCCGTTTGTATTTCCAGCACAGTTTGCCCATTAAGCTGCGCTTTAATCTGCTGCACAAAATGTGCGGGTAAAGTATCGCCAGCTGCATTTTTGCTACGCCCTGTGGTCATAGGATGCACAATAATCGCCTTTACCTGCGTCACACCATCTTCCAGCCGCGCGCGCATATTCATGCTGCTGACAAAATGACTATCCGCATCTGATCCTCCACAGCCATCCTCTAACACCGCCACGTTTTTACTGCGGAAATAATATTGACCGCCCGCTTTCACAATGGCTTTGACATCAGAAGTCTGCGCCATCTTAATGCGTGTCACCACATGACCAAGTGTACCGTTCGCCAAATAAAAATGTGCGATTAAGGGTGTGGGATTATGCGCTACAAATAAACTTATGCTTTCTGTATTGGCAATATGACTTACGATTTCCACCTGTACGACAGCGCCATTTTCTGCACGGTCAGCCACGATCAACTCTATCTCACCACTTTGCTGCGCATTCAAAATAGCCAGCGCGCTTTCCGCTTCTGCAAGCTTTTGTGTTTCAAATGCGCGCTTATTCCAGCTTTGAGCAAATGCTGTCAGCGGCAACAAAAGCAAACCTAACAATGATTGGACAAATACTCTACGATTCATGCGTTTTTCTTCGCTTCCTTCTCGATGTCTTGTAATCGGCGCAACTCTTTTAGCCGAGCCTCGACGATAGACTTTTCATAAAAATTGCCATCACTTGCCTTTGCTGCCAGTTCCATCTGCTCTACTGCATGATTAATATCAAACTTGCGATAATACGCCTCTGCCTGTGCCTGATGTTTAAGTAACACTTTCCCTTTAACCGTATAAGCTTTTGCCAGAAGATCATAACAATTTGCATCATTAGGCAATAATGGCAATTTCCGCTCTATCACTTCTATTGCTTTATCAGGCTGACGACTAGCTAAATAATTTTCTGCCGCTCCGTAAATCAATGCACGGGAAGCGGGGAACTTGCTTAGACTTTGCGCATACAACAACTCTGCCTTTTTAGGCTGATGCCGCGCAATCTCAATATTGGCAGCTAAATTATCAAAAAATGCATGTTGCGAACCCTGCGTTTTTATCCATTGCCATTGTTTTGCTGCATTTTCTACATCATTTTTTCGCAAATAAGCAACTGCCAAACCATAATGCTCAGCCACTTCATTGTTAAAACGGTGTTGTTTAATATTATCTTCAAATTCATCTACAGCCGTTTGTGGAAACGACTGCATCGCACGTACTTTTGCACGTACCAAATGAAACTCTAGGCTATCCTCCACTTGACGATACGTCATGTTTTGCACGCGGTTAGACACATCGGCTATGCGTTCTGAGGTGAGCGGGTGCGTACGCAAAAAACTGGGCGCGGTGCCTTCTACAAAGCGCGTGCCACGCTGTAAGGTATTAAAAAATGCGGGCATGGCACGCACATCAAATCCAGTATTGTCCAGAATGCTTAAGCCAACTCTATCCGCTTCACGCTCATGTTCACGCGTGTAATCTAACTGTCTCTGTATCGTCGCAGCTGAAGCTGCTGTCAGCGCACCGCTGGCTAGCTGCGGATTTGAACGAGAAACCAGTAACGCTAAGGCAATTCCTGCGATATTCTTGAACGTATCATATTTTTGTGACGCCAACATACGCGCCAGATGATGTTGCGTGACATGCCCGATTTCGTGCCCCAACACACTCGCCAGTTCAGACTCGCTATTCACGGCTAAAAACAAACCCGTATGCACGCCAATCACGCCGCCTGGCATTGCAAACGCATTAATTGACTTATCTTTCACTACAAAAAAAGTAAATTTTTGCTGCTTATCCGGTCCATTTGCAGCTAAGCGATCACCCAAAGCTTGCAAATAATCCGTGACTTCCGCATCCTGCAACACCTCATCGCTCGTCGCAACTTCACGTAAAATCTGCTCGCCTATGCGCCGCTCGTCTTGCGGTGACAAAACAGTTTGCGATACATCACCTAAATCAGGTAAATTACTCTCGGCATTAGTCGATGGCGTGTAAGGCTTACCCGAAAATGCACCTTCATCTGCAGCAGTGAATACAGGATAAGCCAATAAAAAAGTAATGATATACAGAATCTTCAACTTCATTATTGCTATGATAGAGTTTTTATAGTTTGAGTTCACGTTAAATTGTGAATATAAGGTCGTACATGAATACGCAACAAGAAAAAAAACTAACCCATTTTGACCACACCGGGCAAGCACACATGGTAGATGTGGGTGACAAAGCACACACCAAACGTATTGCGGTTGCAAGTGGCTGCATTCAAATGCTTGCCAGTACGCTTGCCCTTATTCAACAAGGCAATGCAAAAAAGGGAGATGTGCTTGGCATCGCAAGGATTGCAGCGATACAAGGCAGCAAAAGAACCGCTGACCTCATCCCGTTGTGCCATCCCATTAGCCTCACCAAAGTCTCAGTGACATTTGATATCAAAGAAGCACAATCCAGCATAGTCTGCAGAGTAACCGCAGAAACCACAGGACAAACTGGCGTGGAAATGGAAGCGCTCACCGCCGTGAGCGTAGCGCTTTTGACTATCTACGATATGTGCAAAGCCGTGGATAGAGGCATGACCATTAGCAACATTAAACTACTTGAGAAGCATGGCGGTAAATCTGGAGATTGGGTTGCAACAACAGAAATATGATTAAAACACTCCAAAAAATTACCAAGAAACGGTTGCTGATTGCTAGAGAAATAGTTAAATCCTATTTCCCACATCAAATAAAAAGCATCCTCTTTTCCAACCATCCAGGTCTAAAATCTGAAATAGAAAAATGTTTTAAATATACGCCGTATAAAATAGCTTTTGGAGAGTTTACGCCCGACAATATTCTTAGTTACGATTTGATCGTACCATTAACTATTCAAGACTTAAAAGACTTGAATAGTTATCCCAATTTAATTGGCGGCAATGCGATCCCTATTCCAAGTGTAGTCAGCATTACGACATGTGACAACAAGGCTTTATTGAACAATTGTCTTATTGAGAATGGATATAGTTTTATTATCCCTAAACTAGAAGGAACACAAAAATATCCTTATATTTTAAAAAGAAAAATTGATTACTCAGGGCAAAACTGCCACATTATTGATAATGAACAAGAAGAATTAAAATTTTCAGCGCTTTTGAAAAGTTCGGAATACTATTCACAAACATTAATTCCAGGACAATATGAATATGCCACACATATTCTATTCAAGAATCAAAAAATCACATCGTCGATGAATATCGAATATTTTTTTGAAAGTGAAACCCCAATCAAAGGTAAAAATACGCCATTGCATATGACAACCTGCTCCTGTCCATACCTTGATTTATTTGCTGAGATTTTAACTTTGATAGAGTTTGAAGGATTGTGCTGTTTTAACTATAAAGTTTACGACAACCAGCCCTATCTCATTGAAATCAATCCAAGATTTGGCAGTAGTCTTGCGCCATACTTTCTATCTTTCATTAATCGTCTCAGATAGCCTCATTCATTCTAAAACAATTTCAATTTCAGATAACACGTTTACAGTGCTAGCTTATTTTCCGCATATTTGTTCAGCAATCATCTCCGCACAAGCAGGCGACATTGTTAACCCGTATCTAAAATGTCCAGTATTGAGATAAAGGTTTTTAATCGTTGGATGCACGTCAATAGTTGGTAAGTTATCAGGGGTGCCTGGTCGCAAGCCACTCCAATGTCTCATAATAGGATAGTCTTTAAGTTTTGGCATAATGGCTTCTGCCTTCGCCTTCAACTCTTGCTTAACGGCCTCAGTCACCCCAGTATCGAAACCCACATCCTCCAGCGTACTACCCGCAATGAGATGACCATCCCGTCTTGGCACTAAATAAAATCCATTTTGATAGACAATGTTTTGAACACTCTCTTCAGGTGGTAACTGATAAAGTAAAATCTGACCACGCATTGGTTTAATGTTGAGCGTTTGTGCAGTTTCTTTAAGTAGCTCGTAACTCCATGCTCCAGAAGTGACCACAAAAGTATCTGCTTCTATTCTCTCACCTGTAGTTGTTTGCCATGATTTCACAACGCCAGCTTGTTTTAGCTCGGTTTCAACTAAAGGTAAAAGCTGTGTTTGCTCAATGATTCTCACTTGGTGTTTAATCAGCCATGCTTTTAAAGCGCGCATCATTCTTGGGTTCCGCACCTGAGCAACATCAGTGAGTAACAAATCATCACCTACGACTTCTATCGGCACATTGAATCTTTTGCACCAATTTAACGCGGTCTCCTGCTCGAAACTAGGCTTAATTAGCATCCCGCTACGTGTATATTCTGGGTCTATTCCCGTTTCTTCTAGTAGCTGCTGGCACACCTCTGGATAAAGTTTGGCACCTTTTAACACTAGATGATTCACTTGGTCTAAATACATCCAAGGCAATAGTGCACTTAAAATGCCCCCTCCTGCCCAAGAGGCTTCACCAGACGTTTGGCTTGCGATTTGATTGCGCTCTACAATAGTGACTTGGCAACCACGCTTAACTAACGCCATTGCTGTCATACAGCCAACGATGCCACCGCCCACGACAACCACTTTTTTTGCAGACAATCTTAACCTTCCTATTTGCCAGAAACCAGATAAATCTCAGCAGCCACTAAATTCTCATTAGGCCCTAAAAGTACCAGCACATCCCCCTCGGACAGTACAATATCTGGCCTAGGCACCACAGCTTCTAGCATGTTAGGACGGCGCATCTGCTTGACCTCTACGCCCAAATTAGCAAATGGAATGTCGCCTATTTTTGTACCATGTACATATGAGTTCGCGCTAATGTCCACTGAATGCAATCTTTGTTGACGGGTGCTATCGGCAGGCGTGGCTGTATCAGAAATCCCGCGGAAATAGCCTTGGAACATTTTGTATCGTTCTTCTCTAAACTGACGGATACGCTTGACAACACGGTTTAACGGAACGCCAAGCAATACCAACGCATGAGAAGCTAACATCAAACTGCCCTCCAGCACCTCTGGCACCACTTCAGTAGCCCCTGCTTCTCTAAACATTTCCATATCAGTATCATCGTGTGTGCGAATAATCACTGGCAGGTTAGGATAACGTTCTTGTACCACGTGCAATATTTTCATGGACGAGCGTGTATCTGCATAACTCACAATCAATGCCTTGGCTTTAGCTGCGCCCGCTGCCTCCAATACCACACGACGACTTGCATCCCCATACACCACATGCTCACCAGCCGCAGATGCATCTCTTACACGTGTTGAGTCGTTATCCAGAGCAATAAACGGGATATTTTCTTCTTTCAAGAACCGCCCTAAATACTGGCCGCTCCGCCCGTAACCGCAGATAATGACGTGGTTGCTGAGATCCTTACCGACTGCACTGACCCACTCCAATGCCTGACTACTATTACGCGTGTAACTTTTTACCAGTGCCCGCGCGATTCTACCGTTATACTGAATGATAAATGGCGCAATCATCATCGATAACAAGGAAACAGCCAGTATAATTTGCAATGCATGACCGCTCACCAAACCACGCGACATCGCCAATGACAGTATCACAAAGCTAAACTCACCCGCTTGCGCCAAAATAATGCCTGTGCGTATCCCTACCCCGAGTTCAAAACCAAGAAACTTGATTAGCACTGCAATCACCAAGGCTTTAAACAACATAAAACCAATCAACATGATCACAATCAGTCCAATGTGATCAATCAGTGAACCCACGTCAAGCAACATACCCACGCTAATAAAAAACAAACCTAGCAGAATATCGCGAAATGGTGAAATATCAGATTCCACCTGATAACGATAACGCGTTTCAGAGATCAGCATGCCTGCAATAAATGCCCCCAAGGCAAAAGAGAGCCCTGCCGCATGCGTAGCAGAGGATAATAACAACGTGACCATCAACACATTCAGCACAAACAACTCACGCGAACGCTGTTTTGCCACCAAGTCAAACCAGCTATTTAAAACGTTTTTACCAAACTTAAATAGAATCGCAAACAAAATAACGGACTTAAGCAGTGACAAACTTAGCACTGTTTGCCAGTCTTGATTATCCAAACCCAAGGTTGGAATGAGCACCAAGATTGGAATTACTGCCAAGTCTTGAAATAGCAACACGCCTATACTTAAGCGACCATGCCGTGAGTTTAAGTCAACTCGCTCCATCAGAATTTTGGACACAATTGCTGTAGAAGACATGGTCAAAGCACTGGCAATTACAAATGCAGCAGAAAAACTGAGCCCTACCGATAAACCAAAAAAAATCACCGCACTCATGGAAATGACCACCTGCGCGCCGCCTAGACCAAATAAGGTTTTACGCATGCCGTATAATTTAGGTAGGCTAAACTCAAGCCCGATACTAAACATCAAAAATACAATCCCAAACTCTGCAACACTTCTACTGGCCTCTGTATCCTGTAATAGACCAAAAGTATATGGTCCAAGCAAAACGCCCACTAAAAAGTATGCCAGCATGGCTGGCAAATGAATCGCACGGAATAGTGCAATCGCCAGTACAGAACTGGTCAGGAGCAATAAAACCGTGGTTAATGAATCAAACATCTATGGTCTTTCTAGGCTTAGCCCAAAACATCTCAATACAAAAATGGCACCTAGGCAAAAAATGTGCCTATAACTAAAATATTACACGTATAAGTACATTTTTTACTTTATCCAGAACTAATTCCCTTGCTATACTTAGTCTATGTCTACATCCAATGTACAACCCAAACACGCATCTGGCACGCAAGCCTCTTCATTAACGCTTGCGAGAAAAGTTTTGCTATTAGAAGCCAATGAAATACAAATGCTTGCCCAAAGATTAAATGAAGAATTTGAACGCGCTGTAGCGCTCATTTTACATTGTCGGGGGCGTGTTGTGGTGAGTGGCATGGGCAAATCTGGACATATTGGCAGAAAAATTGCTGCAACACTCGCGAGTACGGGCACACCAGCATTCTTTATGCACCCAGCCGAAGCCAGCCATGGTGACTTAGGCATGATTACGGGTGAAGACGTAGTGATTGCGCTTTCCAACTCTGGTGAGAGCGATGAAATCATTACCATCTTGCCTCCCATCAAAAGATTGGGTGCAAAAATCATTAGCATCACTGGCACCGATAGCTCTACCTTAGCCAAAGAATCTCACGTGCATTTAAGTGCAAAAGTTTCTCAAGAGGCTTGTCCATTAGGCTTATCGCCTACCGCCAGCACTACGGCTGCGCTGGCATTAGGGGATGCGCTGGCATTATGCGTGCTGGATTTGCGCGAATTTACAGCTGAGGATTTTGCACGTTCTCACCCAGGTGGCAGTCTGGGTCGAAAACTGCTTACCCGTGTCAAGGATATTATGCGTACCGGAGAAGCGTTACCCAAGGTTTCAGAAGAGGCCATGCTGACACTGGCGCTCACCGAGATGACGCAAAAAGGGCTAGGCTTCACAGCGGTCGTTAATGATCAAAATCAAGTGACAGGTATATTTACAGATGGAGATTTGCGCCGTGCATTTGCCAGCAACATTTCTGCCAGTACTACTCAAATCCATGAAGTGATGCGCCAATCCCCCAAAACAATTCATCCTGAGCAAATGGCAGTAGAAGCTGTTGAGCTGATGGAACAACATAAAATTAATGGGCTGATGGTCGTCAACGATCAAAATCAGCTAGTAGGTGCATTCAATATGCACGACTTATTGAAAGCTAAGGTAGTGTAATGAATCAAGATGTATTGCAGCGCGCAAAAAATATCAAACTGGTGATTTTTGATGTAGATGGTGTGATGACCGATGGTGGCCTCACTATTGGCGATGATGGTCAAGAATATAAAACCTTTAATACACAAGATGGCCTAGGTATGAAGCTACTCAAAAACAGTGGCGTACAAATGGCCATCATCACTGGACGCACCTCTAAGGTTGTGACGCAACGCGCAGAAAATACAGGAGTTGCCCACTTTTACCAAGGCGTGGATGACAAACTTGTGGCTTTTAATGATTTGATTCAAAAACTTAACCTCAAGCCAGAGCAGACCGCATTTATGGGGGATGATGTTGTTGACATGCCCCCTATGCTCCGCTGTGGTTTAAGCATTACCGTACCTGCTGCGCCAGCTTTAGTGCAGGCACGTGCGCATTACATTACCAAAAAAGAAGGCGGGCGCGGCGCGGTCAGAGAAGTCTGTGAGCTTATAATGCAAGCGCAAAACACGTTTGAAACACAAATGGCACCTTTTTTTAAAGGTGAGAACGATTAGTCGATGCAAAATCACCATGCCATCATTTATCCACTTGCACTGGCATTGTTGCTGGCATTGATTACTTTTTGGATTAATCAGACAGTGCAAGAACAAGGGCCTAGAATCGATGGAAGCAATCGTCACGACCCTGACTATATGTTAAATAACTTTGTCACTACACAAACAGATGTGAGCGGTAAGCTGCGCTACGTATTAGCGGCCGCTGAAATGAGCCATTACCCAGATGACGACGCAACAGTGCTACAACGCCCACGCTTTACGCAATACAGCGTAGACAAGCCTTACACCCAAATTCAAGGCTTACGTGGATATGTATCGAGTGATGGCGAATCAGTAGAGTTTGTGGATAATGTAAAAGTCGTGCGTCAAGCTTATGCCGATAGAGGTGAGATGCAACTCACGACTGAAAAATTAACCATAGAGCCTGATAAAGACTTGGCTACCAGCAATAGCCCTGTCACCATTAAGCAATTTCCTAAAACGGTCATCACGGCTGTTGGCATGGTGTACGACAAAAAAAACCAGACTACCAAGTTGCTTAAAGATGTGCATGTACACTACGAAAATCCGCGTACGGCTTCGATCAAACCCAAGCAAATAACAAAAAAAGCATCACCTGTGGCTGCTAAACCAAATCTAAATCATGTCGTAAAAAAGAAATAGCATGGAGAATCAATGATTAATTTTTTTCGCATCAACCCATTTTTACTCGGCATGTTATTGCTCCCCGCGCTTGCTTGGGGTGAAGCGGCTGACCGCAATAAACCGATTGAACTAGAGGCAGACACTGTCACCGTGAACGACGCTAAAAAAACCAGCACATACGCTGGCAATGTAGTGCTTACACAGGGTACGCTAGAAATTCATGCAGACAAACTCGTGGTACGCGAAGATGCAGAAGGCTTTCAGCACAGCACTTCTACAGGCAATCCGACGACCTTCAAACAAAAACTTGAAGGTAGAGATGAGTATATGTCTGGTAGCGCACAGCGTATAGAATACGACGGACGTATGGACAAAGTGCAGCTCTATACCCGCGCTTGGGTGAAGCGTGGCGAGGACATTGTGCAAGGGGATTTCATTAGCTACGATGCCAATGCAGAATACGCTGAAGTGGTCGGTGGAAATAAAACAGGGAACGACAGCGGATCTAACGGACGTGTCAAAGCCATCATTCAGCCCAAAAATAAACAAATCGTACCGGGCGCTGCAAAAAGTAGTGTCGAACCCGCCCCAGTCAACAACTTAAAACTAAATAAAACCTTGCAATTTAATGTGGCGCCAAAAGAAGAATAAATCGTCATGAACCTTAAAAGTGCACACTGAAAAACCATGAGTGAATTAATCGTAGAAAACTTACGTAAGTCTTATAAAACACGTACTGTGGTGCATGATATTTCTTTACGTATCAACAGCGGCGAAATCGTCGGCTTGCTAGGCCCCAATGGTGCTGGTAAAACCACCAGCTTTTACATGATGGTAGGCTTGGTAGCCTTAGATGCTGGACGCATCTTAATCAATGGTCAGGATGTTAGCAGATTACCCATTCATAGCCGCGCGCAAATGGGCTTGTCTTACCTTCCGCAAGAGCCGTCTATTTTCCGCAAATTAACGGTGACAGAAAACATCATGGCGGTGCTTGAGTTGCAGGTGTTGACAGAAGAAGAAAGAAATGCCCAGCTAGAGTCACTGCTTGAAGAGTTGCACATTACACACATCCGTAACAGCATGGCTGTCAGTTTGTCTGGCGGTGAAAGACGGCGCGTAGAAATTGCACGCTGCCTAGCAACCAACCCAAGCTTTATTTTGTTGGATGAACCCTTTGCAGGAATCGACCCGATTGCAGTATTGGATATTCAAAAAATCATACGTTTCTTAAGTAGTAAAAAAATTGGGGTATTAATTACCGACCACAATGTAAGAGAAACGTTAGGCATTTGTGACAGAGCCTATATTGTGAATGATGGCGTGGTGTTTGCCTCTGGCGAACCCGATGAAATCATTAAAAATGAAGCTGTAAAAGAAGTATATTTAGGTAAAAACTTTAGACTATAAAAGCACAAGCAACACCATATGAAACAAAATTTACAACTCAGAATATCGCAAAATTTAGCGCTCACACCGCAGCTGCAGCAGTCTATCCGCTTGTTGCAACTGTCTACGCTTGAGCTCAACCAAGAGCTGGAAACCATTTTACAAGACAACCCGTTGTTGGAGTTGGTAGATGGCGAAGAAGATAGTAGCCATGAGGAACCCATCGCGACAATTTCAGAAACCACTGAAGTCAATAGTGAGTTTGAGCCTGACACAAACTCATTTGATAACGCCACAGTTTCAGAAATTACAGCGCCTATAGAAAGCCCGCCAGAAAACGTTGATGATGATGCGCCCAGCAGTAGCGAAGAGTTTTCTCAGCCAGAGTTTGAAGATGAATACGATGAGTTTGGCAGCGCCAGTAACTGGGACGAAGGTGGTCGTCAAAATAATTCCGACGACGACGATGGCGATTTTACACGTCAGGATACCGTTAGCATTAGCTTGCGTGACCACTTGGTGAGCCAGTTAAAACTGGTACCGCTTTCTGAGCGTGATCAAACACTGGTCTCCATTATGATCGACTGCATTAATGATGATGGCTATTTTGAGCAATCATTAGAAGATTTAGCAGAAAGCTTGCCCGAAGAGTTAGAGATTGACTTTTTAGAACTGGAAACCATTTTAAAACTGATCCAAAACTTAGATCCTATAGGCGTTGGTGCGCGTAATTTGCAAGAGTGCTTAAGCCTGCAACTCAACGCCAAGCCAATAGACACGCCCTATTTAAAACAGGCAAAGGCTATCGTTAACGAGCATCTCGCGGTACTTGCCAACAAAGATTTTGGCAAACTGCGCAAACTGCTCAATTGTGATGATGCCGCGCTCAAAGGCGCTCAAAATCTTATTCGCCAGCAAAATCCCAAGCCAGGCAGCGATTTTGTTACGCTCTCGCACGATCATTTTATTCAGCACGATGTCATAGTCAGAAAAATCAAAGGCATCTGGGTTGCAACACTCAACGATGGCGTTATCCCCAAACTGCGCATCAACCAAATGTATGCAGACATTTTAAAACGCAATCGTGAAAACTCTGGCCAGTATTTGCAAAGCCAAATGCAGGAAGCCAAATGGATGATTAAAAACATTCAGCAGCGCTTCTCCACCATTTTGCGCGTCTCACAAGCCATTGTGGACAGACAGCGTAACTTTTTTGAACATGGTGAAATCGCCATGCGCCCATTGGTGCTACGCGAGATTGCAGAAGAGCTAGAGTTGCACGAATCTACCATCTCACGCGTTACCACACATAAGTATATGCTCACTCCGCGGGGCGTGTACGAGCTTAAATACTTCTTTGGCAGCTCTGTGGCAACCGATGTGGGTGGCACCTGCTCCGCCACCGCTATCCGCGCACTTATCAAACAAATGGTGGCTGAAGAAAACCCTAAAAAACCGCTGTCAGACAATCAGATTACCGATACGCTTGCTAATCAAGGCATTGTGGTGGCGCGCCGTACCATTGCCAAATACCGTGAATCGCTGAATATTCCACCAGCGAATTTGAGAAAGTCACTATAACAAATCATCGTATAGTGATAAAACAAGTACAAGCAGATGTAGTGAGTGGCGGAGGTTGTTTTGGCCTTCTAATACTGAGGTGCGCTGAAAATTACTTAGTAATTGATTTTATGATAGTTTTAAACTTTTATACCAGATTAGACACTCGTCCTACTCTATTTTTAGGTACGGATTTGGGGTCTACTTTACGTTAGGCATCCAAATCGACACCTCCAGTTTGCCACCAAGAGTAATCCGCCTTGATGCCCACGGTCCATTCGGCTGGCCGCGCTTGGAGGGGAAAATCCCTGCATTGCCAGCCATACCTGGCGTCTACTTAATGACTGTCCAACACAAGGATGGATACTTGCCGTATGGTGTAGGCATTACACGCAGAGCCATAAGAAAGCGCTTTTTGGAACACACACGTTCGTATATTAAAGGTGAGTACAACGTTCTAGCAATCGAGTCTGCGCAGCGTGGCAAACGAGAAGTAGTTTGGAAGGGGTGGGGGTGGACTCCTGAGAAGCGCGCGGACTTTGATTCACGACGCGAGAGTATTGAAGATTCAGCACGAGCCCAAATGTCGGCAACTCGCATTTTTGTCATTGAGACGGGTACAGAGGAGAGACTCTTGGAAAGACTCGAAGCGGCAATCGCGAACCACTACTACGAGAAAGAAGACATACTCTTTGATCGGGGCATGCTCCGGATGCCTAGATGGAAATCTGAGCAACCGCTCATTGCAGAGATCGTTTGCGCATCTAAAATAGTCGGCCTCTCTGCACGTCTAGAAATCTAGCCCACGTAGGGCGCACTCGCCTTGTCAAGGCAGTGCGCCGCATGTCTGACTTTCATTCGGCGGACTGCAAGCGAGTCCGCCCTACCACGCTAAGATTGATCATCTTGCCGCAAAGATTATTTTCAAGCTAAAGTATCAGAACGTAATCAGCTGTTATCTGCAACAGTCCGACCTTTTTGATTTGCTTAGGATCGCTATGCCACCAATTCTAATATCTATTTCATTATTAATTTGCAGTAATGTCTTTATGACATTTGCTTGGTATGCCCATCTTAAGGAGTTGAATAATAAACCATGGATTATTGCTGCATTAGTCAGTTGGGGAATTGCATTGTTTGAATATATGTTTCAAGTTCCAGCGAACAGAATTGGCTTTACTGTATTGTCAGTGGGGCAGTTAAAAATAATACAGGAGGTAATTACCTTAACGATATTTGTTCCATTTTCTGTCATGTATTTAAAAGAACCACTCAAACTTGATTATTTATGGGCAGGCATATGCCTTGTTGGTGCTGTTTATTTTATGTTTAGGAGCAAGTATGCCTAAGAAAGTGCTTAAGGATTGTTTGCGTTTGCTCACTGGGTAGCTTGAAGTCTAGGCTTGCTTGTCATCTTGATCACGAATCCCCGTTGGAACTAGTCCTAATTTGATACAGCGCAATTTTGTCAAAAATAGTGCTTATAGGTAGTTGCAAGCATTTGCCAAAGTAGTAAACTGAAATTGTTCTCAGAGGCTTTTTTTGAGGACAATTTCAGATAAGGAGCAAGTTATGAATTTACAGTTAACAGGGCATCACTTAGAAATTACTCCAGCATTACGTGAATATCTACAAAGCAAGTTCACACGCATTAGCAATCACTTTGATCATGTGATTGATGTTAAGGTTACCATGAGTGTAGAAAAGCTCGCCCAAAAGGTGGAAGCCACGCTACACGTACCAGGCAACGATTTACACGCTGCCTGCGCTGACGAGAATATGTACAGCGCGATTGATATGCTCACTGACAAGCTTGACCGTCAAATTGTTAAGCACAAAGAAAAACACGGTGATCACCATAAAACCAACGGCGCAGTAAAACATCAAACCGTCAATTAATCTCCTTAATTATGGCTCATATCAACGTTGCTGAGCTATTCAAACAAATCCGCCACAAGCTCAAACTACAATGGGTAGCTGGGCTTGAGGGCGGCAAAAAAATACTCACTTCTGGCACTGTCACTAAACCCTCCCTCGCACTGGTCGGGCATCTTAACTTTGTACACCCTAATCGTGTACAGGTGCTGGGTTGTGCGGAGATGGATTATTTAAGTAACCTGAGCATTATTGCCATGCAGCAGGCCATCACCAATTTATTTTCTACCGACTTGGCAGCTGTGATTGTCGCCAATGGCGAAAAAGTACCCAATGAGCTGATTAAGGCTGCCGAAAATACTAACACCCCGCTTTTTGCCTCGCCCATGCAAAGCCCGCAGTTAATGGAGTTGCTCAGCCATTATTTGGCCATTGCCACGGCCGAATCGATTAGCCTGCATGGCGTATTTATGGAAGTACAGGGATTTGGCGTACTCATTAAAGGCAATGCTGCTATTGGTAAAAGCGAGCTGGCGTTGGAGCTCATCTCACGCGGGCATCGATTAGTGGCAGATGATATTGTCGATTTTTACCGTATCTCGCCCGAGCGTATAGAAGGACGTTGCCCAGAATTATTGCAAGATTTTTTAGAAGTACGTGGATTAGGCGTACTTAATATCCGCGCATTATTTGGGGATAATGCGGTCAAACCTACCAAACCGCTGGACTTAATGATACAGCTTGAGCTGGCGGATACTTTAAAACCACAAGCGCTGGATAGACTCAGTGCTAAAATGCAGTATGAACGCGTATTGGATGTAAATATCAGCAAAGTCATTATTCCTATTGCGGCAGGTCGCAATATTGCTGTGCTGGTAGAAGTGGCGGTGCGCAATCACATGCTATTATTGCGTGGGGTCAACGGCACGCAACAATTTACTAAACGACAAAAACAATTGATGTCGAAGGAAAGTAAAAAGTCTTAAATGCAACTGATTATTGTGACAGGTCTTTCTGGTTCAGGTAAAACCATTGCATTACGCATGCTAGAAGACAGTGGCTATTATTGTATCGATAACCTGCCAGCCACCTTGCTGCCGCAAATTGCAGAACACATTGATACAAAAAGCTTGCCACAAACCAATCAAAAAGTAAAAGTGGCCATCAGTATTGATAGCCGTAGTGCTGGCCTAGATGCACTACCCACCACAATCAAGCATCTCAAACAAAGTGGCATTGAGGTGAATCTGCTCTATCTTGACTCCAGTTTAGAGAGTTTGGTAAAACGCTTTTCAGAAACGCGACGAAAACATCCGCTTAGCAACGGCGAGTCTACGCTTGCCGAAAGCATTACCAAAGAGCGAGAAATTCTGACTGGACTTGCCTCGCTTGGCCATCATCTTGATACCAGCAGCTTAAGTGCAAATGCCTTGCGCAACCATATCCGCGATTGGATAGCCGAGCCCGATAGCGCGCTGAGCAGTGGCTTGGTCATGCTATTGATTTCATTTGGTTTTAAACATGGTATCCCTTTGGATGCCGACTTTGTATTTGATGTGCGCAGCCTGCCCAACCCACATTACGATCCAGAACTCCGTCCGCTCACTGGCAAAGACAAGCCCATACAATTGTTTTTAGAAAAAGAGCTTGCTGTACTTGAAATGCTTGGCGACATCCAGCAATATCTTGAAAAGTGGCTACCGAGCTTTGATCAGGATAACCGAAGCTACCTTACTATTGGCATTGGTTGTACAGGTGGACAACATCGCTCCGTATACTTGGTAGAGCAACTGAGTGCTCACTTTAAAAAAACGCATCAGGTCATTGTACGTCACCGAGAACTCGGTTAACTTTTCTAGCAACCTAATTTGAAAGCATTAAGATGATTGGAATATTGATTATTGCGCATGGTTCTCTTGGCAAAAGCCTAGTGCATTGCGCCAGTCATGTGATGGGAGGCAAGCCTGCGCAGCTTGAGTTTTTAGCAGTGTCGACCAGCGACGATCCTACAAAACTATTACCCAAAGCGCAAAAAATGATTGCAAACCTCAATGCAGGCGAAGGTGTTTTAGTGCTTTCTGATATTTATGGTGCAACGCCCTGCAATATGGTCACCAAACTCGTCTCGCAACAAGGGGTGGCAGGGGTGGCAGGGGTAAATCTCCCCATGTTGGTACGTGTACTCAATTATCGACAAGAAGCTCTAGAAGTGTGTGTAGAAAAAGCCATTAGTGGCGGCAAAGAAGGTGTTGTACACTTTACCGAGCGCGGCTGTGAAAACTACAATTAATATAAAGAAAACAATAAGATATGATCAAAGAATCGATAGAAATTATTAATAAACTCGGGTTACACGCCAGAGCTTCTACCAAATTTACGCAAACGGCCAGTCAGTTTAAAAGTGAAGTATGGGTAGAAAAAAATGGGCGGCGCGTCAATGCAAAAAGCATTATGGGCGTGATGATGCTTGCGGCGGCTAAAGGTAGCACCATTGAAATTGAAGCGAATGGCGAAGATGAGGTAGCGGCGATAACCGCAATCAAAGCACTGGTTAACGATTACTTTGGCGAGGGTGAATAATTGGCAAGTTTTAGCATACATGGTGTGGGCGTTTCCAGCGGCATTGCCATTGGTCGCGCGCACTTAGTATCAAACGCGCTGTTAGAAGTTGTACATTATCAGCTCACACCCAATTTAATCGAGGAAGAAATTGCGCGGTTTGATCAGGCTATCCAATCGGTCAAGCATGATTTAGAAGTGATTAGAGTTCAACTTCCCAAGAATGCACCTGCAGAATTAGATGCTTTTATTGGTACACACCTTGCAATGCTTAACGATAAATCGTTATCTGAAGCGCCAAAGGAGCTCATTCGGAATGAGCAATGCAATGCAGAATGGGCTGTTAAACAACAGATGGATAACATTGTTGAACAGTTTGATGCGATTGAGGACGAGTACCTGCGTGAACGCAAACATGACGTTGTGCAGGTCGTAGAGCGCATTATCAAAGTACTGCTAGGTCACCCTAGCCAGACCCCCAATCAGTCTAAAGAAATCCAACAGCTGGAAAGCGCGACCATTTTAGTTGCGCATGACATCTCGCCTGCGGATGCTATTCAGTTTAAGCAGCATCAGTATGCTGCATTCATTACAGACGTAGGCGGCATCACTTCGCATACCGCCATTTTAGCGCGTAGCCTGAACATCCCTTCGATTGTGGCGTTACAAAGAGCCAGAGACTTAATCAGCGACGGTGAAATGATTATTGTCGATGGTAGCTTAGGTGTCGTCATCGTCAACCCAAGCAAAGAAATTCTGGCGGAATATGAATTAAAACAAGATCAGTGGCAACTCGAAAAACAAAAACTGCAACTGATTAAATCCACCAAGGCGGTCACGATTGACGGTATCGCCATCGAATTGTTTGCCAATATTGAAGTGCCTGAAGATGTGATTAGCGTTAAAGCAGCGGGCGCAACGGGCATTGGCTTGTACCGTACCGAGTTTTTATTTATGAACCGCCGTGAAATGCCAGACGAAGAAGAACAATTTTTGGCATATAAACACGTCGCCGAAGCGTTGAATGGACTGCCTGTCACCATTCGCACCCTAGACTTGGGGGCGGATAAACAAATGAATCCAGACACCATCAGCAACTGCGCCAATCCTGCACTAGGCTTACGTGCTGTCAGGTTTTGCTTATCTGAACCGCATATTTTTCACACGCAGTTTCGCGCGCTGCTGCGCGCCTCGCACTATGGCAATATCAAGATCCTGATTCCAATGCTGTCCACACTTTCAGAGTTGCGCCAAAGCAAGCTATTACTGGAGCGTGCCAAGCTTTCGTTACGCAAAGAAAACCTGCCATTCAATGAACAAATCACGGTGGGCGGCATGATAGAAGTACCAGCCGCTGCCATCAACGCAGAAGCGTTTGCCAAAGAATTGGACTTTTTATCCATAGGCACCAATGATTTAATTCAATATACGTTAGCGATTGACCGTACTGACGATGCTGTTGCGCATCTCTATAACCCGCTGCACCCCTCTGTGCTTAAGCTCATTGACATGACCATACAAGCGGCAAACAAGTTTAATAAAAGTGTTTCTGTCTGTGGTGAAATGGCGGGTGACACTAAATTAACACGCCTGCTGATTGGTATGGGCATGCGCCAGCTTTCCATGCACCCTTCCAACATCTTAAGTGTAAAACAACAAATCTTGCATAGTCAGATGAGTACGCTCAACAAGCAAGCCAAAAAAATTCTCAATGTAAAAGATTTAGAGAAAATCGAACCGCTGGTGTCGCAGTTCAATGCGGCTATCGTATAACTTGATTTCAACTGGAGATTCCTATGACCACAGAACTTGAAGCTGTACCCGTCCCTACTAATGACGAAAAAAACATCGCAACAGTGACGCACTTAGGTGGCACTGTATTTTCTTTTATCCCAGCTTTAATTGTGTGGCTGCTCAAAAAAGACGATAGCGCTTATATCAGTGATCAGGCAAAAGAAGCGCTGAACTTTCAAATCACCATGCTGATTGCACAATTTATCGCGGGTGTACTGATCGCAATACTCATAGGCTTTATTCTTATTGGTCTTGTTTGGGTGTTTAATGTTGTTTTTTGCATAATCGCCGCCATCTCTACTAGCAAGGGCGAAACTTATCGCTACCCGCTATGTTTAAGGCTTATCAACTAGGCGTTTAAGATTAATCAACTCATTTGCTTTAAGGAACACTTGTGTCAAACCCACTGTTACATTTTGCAGGCCTACCCAAATTTAACGAAATCAAACCTGAGCACATCAGCCCTGCCGTTGATGCCTTAATTGCAGAAGGTCGCGCACTGGTTGAATCGCTCGCCACACAAACCGAAGCCCCAACATGGGAGAACTTTGCACTTAAGTTAGAAGATCACAGTGAAAAACTAGGCCGCGCGTGGAGCCAAGTCGGGCATATGAATGCCGTGGTCAACAGCCCAGAGTTGCGCGAAGCGTATAACGAAAACTTAGCAAAATTGACCGACTTTGGTAGCGATATTTCGCAGGATGAACGTCTGTACGCCAAGTACAAAGCCATTCAAGCCAGTGCTGCGTTTGTTAGCTTAACGCCTACGCAGCAAACCATTATCAACCACGAAGTGCGCGATTTTAAATTGGGCGGTGCGGAATTACCTGCTGAGCAAAAAGCGCGTTTTAAAACCATCAGTGAAGAGCTGTCCAAACTAGGCTCTAAATTTGAAGAAAATATTTTAGATAACACCAACGATTTTAAACACCTTGTTGAAAACGTAGCAGATTTAGCTGGCTTGCCAGAAGATGTGATTGAAGCGGCAGCTGAAGCAGCAAAAGCTGATGGATTAGCAGCGCAAGCTGGTAACGAAAACAAAAAGTCTGGGTATCAATTCACCTTGCACTTCCCTTCCTACATGCCTGTGCTGCAATATGCTGATAACCGCGCTTTGCGTGAAACGCTTTACCGCGCTTATGCCACGCGCGCTTCAGAGTTTAGCAAGCCCGAATGGGATAACACAAACCTGATTAGCGACATTTTGAAGCTTAAGCAAGAAGAAGCGAAAATGCTCGGCTTTAATAACTACGCAGAACTCTCGCTCGCCACCAAAATGGCGGATAGCCCAAAACAAGTGACCGAGTTTTTAGATACCCTAGCCAAACGCGCCAAACCCTATGCCGAGCGCGACATGCAGGAACTGAGCGATTATGCAAAAAAACTAGGCATCAACGACATGCAGTCTTGGGATGTAGCTTATGTTTCCGAAAAATTGCGCCAAGAAAAATATGCGTTTTCCGACCAAGAAGTGAAACAATACTTTCCAGAAGACAAAGTATTGGCGGGGTTGTTTAAAGTCACGGAGACTATTTTTGGCGTGCAGGTGCGCAAAGCGGAAGCGCCTGTCTGGCACAAGGACGCAAGCTTTTACGAAATTTGCGATGCCTCAAATAAACCCATTGCTTATTTTTACTTAGACCTTTATGCGCGCAATGGCAAACGCGGCGGCGCATGGATGGACGAGTGCATCACCCGCCGCCAAAAACCAACGGGCCTAGAACTGCCAGTCGCCTTTTTAACCTGCAACTTCTCAGCGCCTGTCGGTGGTAAGCCTGCACTCTTCACGCATGATGAAGTCATCACCATGTTCCACGAATTTGGTCATGGCCTGCACCACATGCTCACCCAAGTCGATGAATACGGCGTATCAGGCATCAAAGGCGTGGAGTGGGATGCAGTCGAGCTGCCTAGCCAATTTATGGAAAACTTCTGCTGGGAGTGGGAAGTGCTACGCCATATGACCGCCCACGTAGACACAGGCGAACAATTACCACGCGCATTATTCGACAAAATGGTCGCCGCCAAAAACTTTCAAGCAGGCATGCAAACCGTCCGTCAAATCGAGTTTTCACTGTTCGATATGCGCCTACACGGTGACTTTGACCCCAATGGCAAACTAACGGCATTAGATTTAATCGAACAAGTGCGTGACGAAGTTGCCGTGGTCAGACCACCAAAATGGAACCGCTTCCCCAACAGCTTTAGCCATATCTTCGCAGGCGGTTATGCCGCTGGCTATTACAGCTATAAATGGGCAGAAGTGTTAAGTGCCGATGCTTACAGCTTGTTTGAAGAGCTTGGCGTGTTATCAGAACACGCAGGCTCACGCTTTAAAAATGAAGTGCTCGCAAAAGGTGGCTCACGCCCAGCGATGGAATCATTTGTGGCGTTTAGGGGGAGAGAGCCTAGTTTGGATGCGTTGTTGCGGCATAATGGGATGGCGGATTAGTTTCATGTTTGTGAACCCGTGGGCAAAAATCTGCCCACCCTACTTTACTAATTACTATTGTTTTAATATTTTAAATTTTGATTAAAGTCACAAATTTGTCAGTTTATGACTATATGCTTTTATTAGTCTATTTTCACCATAGGTAGCTTATGAAGTTATCCATAATTTTGGCTTTTATCTTCAGTTTATTCCCTTCATATTTGTTTGCAGAAGAACGCTTTGAACTTCAGATTAAACCACCACCAGCATGGTCAGGATGGAAGCAGACAGGCAGTTTCCCCTCTGAGCGCCTTAAACTAGATACTCTCGTTCCTGCAAATGCGTTTCCTGGTTCATTGAAAGACCTTATTACAGTTACTCATACATGGGGAGACTCACAGGCAGATGCACCGTTTAGACTTACAAATGCATGGGCTCAGCATTTAGCGACAAGCTGCCCTAACCTGAGTGTAGTACCCCCTAAACTAAAAGATGAAGGCGTATTTTCAGTTGCCTATGCTCAATTTTTTTGTCCAAAACGATCAGATAGCAATGAAGGCAGTATGGATTTCGCAAAGGTCATTTCTACTAACAACAGTGCGGTTCTAGTTGTAATAGCGCAAAGAACATCATCTTATACCAACCCTGTACCTGGACCAATTCAATACGAAGATAATGCAGAAACTATTGCGTTTGTGGAATGGCTAAAGTCTGCAAGTGATTACCTTTCGTCTGTTCATGTATGTCTAAAAGACGAATCTGGTACAAATAAAAAGTGTTCCCCTTAAAGCCAAGATCTCGTAGGGCGCAATACGTTGCGCTATTGACGCCCTACAAATCCTACTACTGAATCACGCCTAACTGTTTAAACAAACCGTAAGTATCTAATACATCCCAATGTTCTGCCAGTTTGCCATTTTCAATACGAAAAATATCGACCGCATTGATGCTATAAGCTTTGTTGGTAGCGGGGATGCCTAACCAATCGCCTTTTTGTGTGCCTGAGTAGGTGCCATATGCCCACACGGTGTCGCCTTCGGAGACGATTTTGGTTAAGGTGTAGTTCCAATCTGGCACGGCTTTAAACCAATCTGCAAAAAATGCTTTAAAGCCTGCTGCACCTTGTGGTACGAGTGGGTTGTGTTGGATGTAGCCTTCTTGCATGTGTTTTTGCAAGTTGGATAAATCTTTTTTACCAAAGACTTCTGCGCCAAAGTCAGCGAGGATTTGTTTATTTGCTTGTGATGCAGTTAATGATGAATCTTGTGCCATGGTGTTGCCTCCTGTAGTGAGTAAAAGTGTGAAAAATAATGCGCTTAAGATTTTGCTTAATGGCTTCATGTGGTCTCCTTAATGTGAAAAAAACGAACTGTATTAAAAACCAGTGTTGCGCATTGTAATTGCTTAAGTTACTATTAGTAAGTAGGCACTAAAATGTTATGTAAGCACTTTTTAGTTACTAATGGAAAGGTACTATTGGAAAGACATGATGGAAACGATAACCACGACAGAATCAACGCAAGCCCCCATTTGGAATGTGTATGAAGCCGCATGCCCCACGCGCTTGGTACTGAATAGAATTGCGGATAAATGGACAGTGTTAGTGGTGAGCTCGCTTGAACAAGGCACGAAACGCTTTAGCACTTTGCAACGTGAGATTGGCGGCGTTTCGCAAAAAATGCTCACGCAAACTTTGCGCGGGCTGGAGCGTGATGGTTTGGTAACGCGCACTATTTACCCAACAGTACCGCCGAAAGTAGAGTACGCACTTACGCCACTTGGGCGTACATTGGTGGGACTGGTGGATGCGATACGCGTATGGTCTGAAACGCATATTGAAGCGGTAATGCAAGCGCAGACGATTTACGATAATACAAATGCAGAGCTCGTAGGACGGATTAACAAATTCTAATCCGTCGGATGGAGTCTCAAAAAAACCACTTCGGCGGATTACGCTTGGCTCATCCGCCCTACAAACTACAACTTTTATTTAATAAGCGTTATGGTTATGATGTTGACAAAAGGCACACACAAATATAGCATGCTGTCACCATGATATTTAATTGGAACGATGATAAAAACCAACAACTCAAACGCGAGCGTGGTATTTCGTTTGAGCGTGTGGTAGTTGCAATTGAAGAAGGCGCGCTGTTGGACGTGCTGCAACACCCCAACCAATCACAGTACCCTAACCAGTTAATATTGGTGGTTGAGATTGAGTCGTATGCGATTTGTGTGCCTTGCGTTATGCAACAGGATGCATATTTTTTGAAAACTTTATTCCCCAGCCGCAAATATACGCAGTTGTATTTAAAGGAGAAACATGATGAGTGATGAAGATTTAGCACTAATGAACAGCGTAGAGCAAGGTGAATGGCAGCGTGTAGATAATTTTGCGCAGATGAAAAAAGCGTTGATGCAAGCCGCCACTGAAACTGCAGTTAAAGATACCCGCATTAATATCCGCATGGCTAAACGCGATGTGACTGCGATTAAATCCATTGCCATGGAGCAGGGTATTCCCTACCAAACACTCATTGCCAGCATTTTGCACAAATATGCCAGTGGGCAAGTGGTTGAGAAATAGCATCTCAATGCAACATGACTTTTGGCACGATAGATGGCAAAGTAACCAAATTGGCTTTCACCTACCTGAGGCCAATCCGTTAATGGTTAAGCATTTTCACGCACTCAATTTAAAACCAACCTCTAATCTGAATATAAGCCCGCGCATATTTTTGCCTTTATGAGGCAAAACCTTAGATATTGCTTGGTTGCTGGCGCAAGGATACTGCGTTGCTGGGGCTGAGTTAAGCCAGATTGCGATTGAGGATTTATTTAACAGCCTAGGCTTAACGCCAACCATCACAACACTAGGTGAAATCACGCATTACAGCGCAAATAGTATCGATATTTTTGTTGGCGATATTTTTGCGCTCACCCCTGCCATATTGGGCAAAGTGGATGCCATTTACGACCGCGCCGCTTTGGTGGCCTTGCCTGAAGAGATGCGTAAACAATATTCCGCACATTTAATGGCACTCACGCACAAAGCCCCGCAATTGCTAATTTGCTTTGAGTATGACCAAGCGATTCATGCAGGACCACCATTTTCTATTAACGCAGAAGAAGTAAAACATCATTATCAGCAAACTTATAGCCTAAATTTGCTAGCGAGTGAAACCATGGCAGAGGGGTTAAAAGGCAAGTTTATGGCAAAAGAACATGTTTGGTTACTCAAAAATCCAGCATGCACGTAAGCAAAATTGAGTAATTACCGCTTGTTGTGCTTGTGATCATGCACCCGCACAATTCCTTCCCACTGACACTGCAGATTTTGGCACTGATAGCGCCGCACTTTAACAAACAAGCTCAATAGACGATCAATCCGATGACGGTGAATACGCTCTAAGTCACCGCCACATTGAGGACATCTTTGTGTGAATTCTGTCATAAATGACTACCTCTATAGTGAGTCACTATACACCTATATTAGTTCGAGCAGGATGCTCTGGGTTAATGCCTATAATACATACGCTTTTTAAATGATCCAATCTTCAAGGCTGGCGATTACTTGGTGGCAATTTTCTCTGACATAGTCACTGGGCTGTTTTAAATCGGGCACAACAACCACTTTTAACCCTGCGGCAATGGCGGCACGTGCGCCATTTTCGCTATCTTCGAACGCGATACACGCTTCAGCCTTTAAGCCCAGCTTTTGAATCGCTAACAAATAAATATCAGGGTTGGGTTTACCGCGCTCAACTTCTTGCCCACTAGTAAGGTGGCTAAAATAATCCAGCACGTCAACATGACTTAAGCGGTGCGTAATATGTTGCTTAGGCGACGACGAAGCCACGCCACATATAATATTGTTGGTCTGGTAATGTTTGAGTAATGCTAATGCCCCCTGTTTAAGCGGAAAGGCATGGTTGTGCTCTGCCAAAATGGCATCCAAACCTTGCATCACTTGATTGAAGTTTTCCACACTGCCTAGTTGCTCAACCATGATGCGCGTAGAGTCTGACCCTGCACGACCAATCAACTCAACATATTCGGCTTGGGTATAGGTGATGCCTACCCGCTGGGCGGCTTGGATACAGGCCTGCATGATGATGCGCTCAGAATCAATCAGCAAACCATCCATATCAAATATGGCGGCTTTTATCACTTAAGCTCTTTCTATGGCAAAAGGCCTAGACTTTATTGGTTTTCTGCCTGATATTCAAGCATAAAAAAGCCTCGACTAGCGAGGCTTTGCATATGACTGGCAATTAGACTTATCGTACTTCCAGCCTTTTGCTATTGCTGGCTATTTTTTGGGCAATACCAGCTCTAACACGCCATCTTTATATTCAGCTTTTGCATTGGCTTCGTCAATATCAGTATCCAAAGAGAAACTGCGAGCCACTTTGCCATAGTAGCGTTCACTGCGAATCACTTTTGTACCTTCTTTCACTTCATTTTCACGTTTGGTTTCGGCGGAAATATGTACCACATTACCATCTACATCCACATGAATATCTTCTTTTTTAGCGCCTGGAATATCAGCATGCACTTTATAGCGCTCTTTTTCTTCCTGCACATCAATTTTGATTTGAATGTTTGTATTGTTGCCTGCTAATACTGGACGGAAAAACCCCTCAAACACCTCATCAAGCGGTGTAGCTACATTAATGTTGAAGGGATCAAAACGAGTTAAGTTTGCCATAACAATCTCCTTTCAAAAAACATGTTGCATTAGTATGTTGCAACTTTTATATAAGGATAGTGTTGATGAAAATCAAGATTTTTAAATAAAAAATTATCAGCACTTTTGGCTAAATGCGTGAGATAAGCCATGCTAGAATCTAAGAAATTAACTCAACAGGCCATGTGACTTGAAACTCGCTACTTGGAACGTCAACTCTTTAAATGTTCGCTTGCCTCACGTTTTAGATTGGCTGGAAGCAAACAAGCCTGATGCGCTCTGTCTGCAAGAAACCAAACAAGAAGACAGCAAGTTTCCTTATGATGCACTTAAAGAAGCAGGTTATAACGCGATCCATAACGGGCAAAAAACCTACAATGGCGTTGCGATTTTAAGTCCGCATGTGATTGAAGACGCACAGTTTGATATACCCGATTACGCGGATGAACAAAAGCGCGTGATCTCGGCCAGCATCAATGGCATACGCATCGTATGTGTGTATATTGTGAATGGTCAGGCTGTTGATAGCGAAAAATATGCGTACAAAATGCGTTGGTTACAAGCACTTAATATTTGGCTAGAAAATGAGCTTACGAAATATCCCAATTTAGCACTATTAGGGGATTACAACATTGCACCAGACGACCGTGATTGCCATGACCCTATCGCTTGGGAAGGACAGATTTTAGTGAGTCCGCAAGAGCGAGAGGCATTTCAAAAACTTTTGCAGCTTGGCCTACATGATAGCTTTAGACTGTTTGAACAGCCCGAAAAAAGCTTTAGCTGGTGGGATTATCGTATGATGGGCTTTAGACGTAACTTGGGCATGCGCATAGACCATATCTTAGTCAGCAATACGCTCAAAGACAAATGCCAGTCTTGCCTGATCGACAAAACACCACGTAAACTAGAACGACCAAGTGATCACACGCCCGTGATACTAGAGCTTAGCCTTTAATTTTAATACCCAGTTGCTTAAGCTTACGATACAAATGCGTACGCTCTAAGCCAGAAATCTCAGCCAGCTTACTCATATTATTGTTGATAAGTTTCATATGATGCTGAAAATAGAAACGCTCAAAATCATCACGTGATTCGCGCAAAGACTGTGTTAGATCAATGGGCAATGGTGCCTGAACTTCTGAAGGCTCTTGTGGCGGCTGTTTAAACTGATCTAACACACGCGCCACATCATCTTGGGAAATGACATCACCAATCGTTGTCAACAATAGATTTTGTACGATGGATTCAAGTTCCGAAATATCACCAGGCCAATCACAGTTTCTCAACGCATTTAACGCAGAAACATCAAATGCTTTGTAATTGACCCCCATTGTCTCTACCATAAGTGAAGCCATGGCACTGACCAAATCTGGGATATCTTCTTTATGTTCATTGAGGCTTGGCACTCTCAACGCCCCGCCAGCTAAGACCTGCAGCAGGCCTTGCTCCAATAATCCATTTTCGATTAATTGAGGAATGCCATAGATAGTCGCACATACCACGCGCACTTCATATTTCTCAGCCTTAGAGATAATCAGGCTAAGCCCTTTTTGCTCTGTCTTGTTAAGCGCTGTGACCTCATTAATAAATAATACGCCACCGTGTACTTGCTCTAAGATTTCCGTAGGTGAAGTGGCTAATTTTTCATACTCATTCAGCGCCAGCCAAGGCGAGCTGGGCTGGCGTAAAAACTGTGCGCACAACTCGACACTCCCGCCTTTTTTGCCAACCAATAACAAGGTATTTTTACTACGGGAAACTTGCTCTAAACGCTGTTTGAGTTCATTGATGACAAGACTTTTACCAAAACTCGCCAAGTTCATTTCTGTATGCGGCAAGCTCTCACCATGCTTTAAAGCGGCAGTCACTGTTTTTAGCAGTTTTTGTAGGGCAATGGGCTTCTCTAAAAAATCAAAAGCGCCAATACGCGTAGCCTCTACCGCTGTATCTATTGTGCCGTGACCAGACATCATCACCACAGGCATGGTCAGTAAGCCAGAATTACCCCACTCTTTTAACAAACTAATACCATCACAATCAGGCATCCAAATGTCTAGCAATACAAGATCTGGGCGCTGTTTAAGACGTTCATCTCTAGCAATCTGCGCATTTTCTGCTAATCGCACCAAGTGCCCTTCATCATGCAAAATATCACTTAAAAGTTCTCGGATACCAATTTCATCATCTACTACTAAAATACTGCGTGATGCCATTTTTATGCTTCCCTCAACTTACTACGGTGCCCTGCGATATGCTCTCGATTTTGTTTGCGCTTTTCCTGTGGCAATAGAATCACAATACGCGCTCCCCCAGATTCTCTATTTTCAATCTTAATTTGCCCGCGATGCTCTTCTATCATTTTTTTAACAATGGCCAATCCTAACCCCGTACCGTGCGCTTTAGTGGTAACGTAAGGCTCAAATGCATGCGTTAACAAATCAATCGGAAATCCCTGACCATTATCAGCCACGGCTAATTTTACCTTATCTGCTTCTATTTCTGTACTGACTTCTATTATGGCATCTTCCTGAGAGATTAGTGCATCTTGTGCATTTTGTATTAAATTATGTAGCACCTGCCTGAGCATCGTCGCATCTCCTGCAACCGCAGGTAATTTCGGCATCAGCTTAAGCGTTAAACTCACCCTCCCCTCACCATACAAGCTGCACACATCTTTAATGAGATCATTTAAATCAACCTTCATGATGTTAGCGGCTGGTGTACGTGCGTACTCGCTAAACTCATTTACCATAGATTTCATCGCACCGACTTGGTTGACAATGGTATCTGTCGCCCGTTTCAGAATCGCGGCATCCGACTCTTCCAGTTTATCGTAAAGCTTATGCTGCAAGCGCTCCGCAGAAAGCTGAATAGGTGTCAGTGGATTCCTGATTTCATGGGCTAGCCTGCGCGCCACCTCTGCCCAAGCAGCATCACGTTGCGCTTGCGCCATCGAAGTCACATCATCGAACACCACGACAAAACCATTGCCCACAGCCACAGGCAACCTTGTAGCACGCAGTAAAATATACTGTTTACCTTGAGCGCTTTTAACCTCTATCTGCCTGTTCAACTCAAGCTTGGCATGTTCTGTATCTTTTGTTGCTTCAAAATGGGCATGAATTGTGTCAATAAACATTTTTAAGAACTCATGCTCTTGCGCAATTTCTGTCAGCACATGATTTTCATAACGCGCTAAAGAAACACCTAAAATGCTAGTCGCGGTCAAATTAAAAGTTCTCAATTCTAATTGATCACTCAGCGTTAATACGCCTGAAGATAAATGCGCCAGAATTGTTTCTAAATAAGCACGTGCTGCTTCCACTCTAACACGATTGCGTTCGGTTGCTTTGGTCGCATCATCTAACTGACGCATCATGCTGTTAAAGGACTTTACCAGCACACCCAATTCATCCGTACCATACTCTGGTAAGACCTTGCTGTAATCACCACTGGCAATGGCTCGGGTACCATCGGCCAAGACGCTCAAGGGTTGTGATAAGCGACGGCTCACCAAAAAAGCAATGGCTAAAGCTGATAGCGTTGCCAGCATCAGCACCATGGTCAACGTAAGCGTGAACACATCTTTCAGTGAGTTTCGGCTATATGAGAGCTCTTGGTAATCCCGATACACATCTTGCACCGCCTCGGCTGTATTGGATAGCGACTTCGGCACAGGCTGCATCAATTGCAGAATACGCGTCTCTCCAGTAATACCTTGCGCCTCTACAGGTGCTAGCACACGCATGTAAAGCCCTTTACCTGGAATGGGTTCAATTTTCCCATAGACCTGCCGCATGGCTTGCCTGAGTTGCGGAATGCTAGGCAATTCTGGTAAAAAACTATTCGGGTCACCACTCGACACAGACAGAATGCCACCTTGTGGCGTTAACAACGCCGCTTCTAAAACACCGGATTTTTCACGCAAATCATTGAGCATTGCATAATGCGTGCCTGACGGCTGAAAAGCCAAAGTGGTAGACATGTTCGCAGCTTTTTCCTCAATGTCCACTAACATAATATCTAAGGCACGTTGCCCCAAGCTTAAACCACCGTCTAATGCAGACTCCACTTTGACATTAAACCAAGACTCGATTGAGCGCGTCAGAAAGTTCATAGAGACCAGATACACCAGCATGCCAGGAATAATCGCCATTAAAGCAAATGCGGTCAGTAGCCTTAAACTTAAACCACTGCCAACGACTTTATCCTTAGTGTTTTTGTATAAATGCCATAGCTGGTAAGCCACCACAATAAACAACAAGAGCGCTAGACCAATGTTGATATAAAGTAGTAACTTATAGTAATCGGCAGAGATCGCCGTATTTGCACTTGCGAGCGAAAGCAAATACAACAGTACTATGCTCAAGCCTATACTGACAAAAATAACATAACGCATTCGATTATTTTAGCTCTTTAACTGGCCAGCGATACACTGCAGAGGCCAAGTTCCACTCATCTGTACTAATACTATCTACCTGTATGGCTTTAGGTAGTGTGGACTTATCTAAGCGCATCAAAATCGCAGCATGATAATGCGAGCCTTTTTCTAATTGGCTTTTTGATATGACCTTCCAATCTTTGACCTGCGCCAGTTCTAAGCGTGCTTCACTCAAGCTTTCAAAAGATTTTTGGTGACCATCACGCGTGACTAGGTATTGCCGTGTCAATGCATGATAATTAAGATCTACTGTTTTACTGATAGTCACGACCTCATCATCAAACCAATACTTGCGAGGCTCTACTATTTGAAACTCAATGACAAAAGTGAGCGGTACGCCCTTTTTTATCGCTTCTTCTATCACCTCATCAAAGCTGGCACTAAATGTGGCGTTGAGCACATAAGCATCTTCTTTAAGTTCCAATGCGGCATAATCTACAGACAGGCTACTTTCTGCTGCAACTGCCACAAGCAGCCAACACATCAAACCTAACAGTACGCTAAATTTTTTGTAAAAGTGCATAATATAAGCCATCATGCAGTGCGTTTGGTATAAGTTGATTGCCCAAACTTACCATCCTCTGCGTCAGATACTCATCCAGTTGTATTGGCAATTGCCTAGCATCATCATGTTTTTTTAGAAATCGATCGATTTGTTGTTGATTTTCTTCATCAAAAATCGAGCAAGTCACATAAAGCAATTTACCGCCTTTTACCAATAATTGCCACAAATTCAACAAAATTGCCGACTGCTGTTGTACAAAAGAGACAATATCTGTCTCTCTACGCAACCATTTAATATCAACGTGGCGCCTAACAATACCTGAGGCGCTACATGGCACATCTGCCAGAATACGATCAAATGGCTGACCATCATACCAACCCTGTGGTTGACTAGCATCCCCCACCCGCAACTGTGCCTTTAATGACAAGCGATCTAAATTACTGGCAACTCTGGTCAAGCGTGACGCGTCACTATCAATGGCAGTTAACTCAACCTCCGCACTTTCCAGTATGTGCCCAGTTTTCCCCCCTGGTGCGCAACAAGCATCCAGTACACGCATGCCACTGGCTAAATCTAATAACTGTGGCGCTAATTGCGCACCGTAATCTTGTACAGAGACCACGCCCTCGCTAAAGCCTGTGATTTTTTCTACTGGCACCGCTTGCGTGAGCATCACCGCATACGCACCAATCTGCACAGCCTCTATCCCTTGCCGATGCAGCAGTGTCATATAGTCTTCTGCACTGATTTTGCGCTGATTCACACGTAGCGTCATGGGCGGATGTGCATTGCCTGCCATCAAGATAGATTGCCAATGCTGCGGGTATTGCGCTTTGACTTTAGTAATCCACCATTGTGGATAAGAATACTGGGCAACCTCGTTACCTTTTAGCAATGCTGCAATGTCAGTTTGTTTGCGTAAAAAATTACGCAATACGCCATTGACCAAGCCTTTTGCCCACTTAGGCTTGGCAAAGCTTGCCGCTTTAACCGATTGATTGACGATTGTAAAATCGTCTGCCTTATCATGCAAAAGTTGATACAAGGCTACCAGCAATAAAGCATGCACTCGCCCGTCTGACAAAGGTTTTTCCAGTAGCTGATTAAGATAAATCTCCAACTCACCATAAAAACGCAATGTGCCATAACTCAAATCTGCCGCAGCACCCCTCTGTTGTGGAGTGGCTGCCGCAAACTGCTTTTGCGCATCGGGCAATGCCAAAGTTAAATTGCGACCTGATAACACTTGCGATACAGCATTCGCAGCGATTTGTTGGGAAATGTACAAAGAGACTCTTTAAATTTAGAAGGTTTTTAGATTGGGTAGATTTTACTCTATTGATGGGATCTTTTTCGGCTTTAGGCGAGATACTTTATTTTGCTTATCCAAAATTAAAGCACCCAAACAAAAAGATACCCTGCTCGTCATTCCCGCGTAGGCGGGAATCCATTTTGAATTTCTATTTAAAACCAAAACTACTGGATTCCGTATCGCGCTTCGCTTGTACGGAATGACGGCGTGGGTCTAAATTTACCTCGGTGAAACTTCATCTGGTTTTCTAAACCCCTTTGCCGCGCCTGAGGCTTGAGCCAGCAGATGGAAAGCAGCGAGGACTGTCTGAGCTCCGCTACAAGTCGCATTGTTTGCGACTTGTCAGGGCGAGTTCCGCAGCCGCCCATCTGCGGCGCTAAGACCGAAGGAAACAAGCGGCAGCGGGGTAGCTTTTTCTTTGGTTTCTTTCTTTTGGCTACGCAAAAGAAAGAAACTCGCTAGTCGCGCGAAAGGGTCTAATTACTATCTACTTTTTTAAACCAGTGTAGATAAAGTATAAGCCCAATAAAAACCAAAACAATGCTAAACCATGTGAACCAAAATTATTATAGATTGGCTTGAATAAAATACTCCATCGCCCCGTTGGTGCCTCAATGGTTGGATTTAATAACTCACTTAACGCCAAAAGCCACCCACCCGCTCCAAGAATCAAAATAAATCTATTAGCTTCTGTTTTATTAAGCAAGAATGGTTTTTTATCCATAATATGCCTAGTATGCGTTCGCCATCGCCACCAACTTCGCCACACGCTCCTCCGTCTTCGGGTGCGTACTAAACAAACTATCAAAAGACACACCCGCCAGTGGATTAATAATCATCATCTGCCCCGTTTCTGGATGCGCCTCAGCGGTATGGTTAGGAATTTGATGCGCGTAATTATGAATTTTAGTCAGCGCATCCGCCAACGCTTTTGGGTCTTTACAGATTTCAGCACCGCCTCTATCTGCCTCAAATTCACGCCCGCGAGAAATAGCCATTTGAATCAGTGCTGCCGCCATCGGCGCTAAGAACATCATCAACAGACCAATGATGGGATTAGCGCGCTCACCGTTCTCATCACGCCCGCCGCCAAAGAACATACCAAACTGTGCAATCGATGAAATCGCGCCTGCCATGGTGGCAGAGATCGTGGAAATTAACGTATCACGATGTTTGACGTGGGCGAGCTCATGCGCCATCACGCCACGCAGTTCGCGCTCACTTAAAATTTGCATAATGCCTGTCGTTGCAGCCACTGCCGCATGCTCTGGATTGCGGCCTGTGGCAAACGCGTTAGGTTGTGATTCATTCATCACATACACTTTAGGCATGGGTAATGCCGCATTTTGAGCAAGCTCTTTTACCAAGTTGTAATAGTTTCTGAACTGACCATCTCCATAGTTATTATCTGGATTCACTTCCATGGCACCGTACATTTTGAGCACTGCTTTGTCAGAAAACCAATAGGCATAGACATTCATTGCAGCGGCTATCATCAATGCAATCATCATGCCGCCAGCACCACCCATGGCTGCACCAACACTGCCAAATAAAGCAACAATGGCTGCCATTAAAGTAAACGTTTTGACCCAATTACCAAACATACTTATCTCCTAAAATACCAATACGACTCACAGCCATTAAATATGCGGGCGAGCTCTGAATATTCAAGCACTTATGCAAAAAGCTCACCCACTTTGACATGATGGCCTTGGATGAACTGTTGTGCAGACTGCCGCTTTCCTCCTGGCATTTGTAATTCTGCAATTTCTAATAACCCTTGCCCACAACCCACTGTTATGGCGGCGCTTAAACTCACCACCTCACCTGGCTTGGCATTGCCTTCTGCCGAGATTGCAAACCAGATACGACAAGTTTCACCTCTAAACTGTGCCGTTGCCACTGGAAAGGGATTAAAAGCGCGCACTTGCCTAGACAGCTCAATTGCAGTCTTGTTCCAGTCAATCGCAGACTCTGCCTTTTCTAGCTTATGCGCGTAAGTCACCAGACTTTCATCTTGCGGCGTGCTCGGCAGTGCGCCATGCTCACTCAAATCTGCGACTGCCTTTACCATAAGTGCCGCACCTAATTGGCTAAGCGTGTCATGTAGGCTTTGCGTGGTATCCGTTTCCAAAATGGGCACGATGCCTTTACTCACCATAGCACCCGCATCCAACTTAGGCACGACCTCCATGATAGTCACACCCGTTTCGGTATCACCTGCCAGTATTGCCCGATGAATAGGCGCCGCACCGCGCCAGCGTGGCAGCAAGGAGCCATGAATGTTGTAGCAACCGCGTGGAAACAGATTCAATACCAGTGTAGGAATAATCAGACCATAAGCCGCTACGATCAACACGTCTGCTTTTACGGCAGCGATTTCGGCTTGAACCTCGATGGGCTTGAGGGTTTCAGGCTGAAAAACACGCAAACCATGCTGCAAAGCCAATTGTTTAACGGGGCTGGCTTTGAGTTGCATGCCGCGTCCAGCTGGCCGATCTGGTTGTGTCAGCACCATGACAATCTCATGACCAGCATTTATTAAAGCTGCCAGCGCAGGCACTGCAAACTCTGGCGTTCCAGCAAAAATAATTCTCATACTAGTAGGCATTTCGGGAGATTTCACGCACGTGTTTTAGCATTTTGGTCTTAATGCGGTTACGTTTGAGTGGTGACAAATACTCTACAAAGACTTTACCTAACAAATGATCCATCTCATGTTGAATACACACACTGAGCACGCCTTCCGCATCTAGCGTAAACAGTTTTCCATGAATATCTTGTGCTTGTACGGTGACTTTTTCTGCACGTGTGACTGTTTCATAAACACCTGGGACAGACAAACAGCCTTCTTCATAATCCTGCGTACCGCTTTTCGCTATTATTTTGGGATTAATGAATACCTGTAAGTTATTTTGTTCTTTACTGGTATCGATGACTATCAACTGTATATGCTGATTCACTTGAGTCGCGGCCAAACCAATCCCTGGTGCCGCGTACATCGTTTCACGCATATCTTCTACCAAACGCTTTAAATCTGCATTGAATGCAGTCACTGGTTTTGCCACGGTATGCAAACGTGGATCTGGATAATTTAATATTGTCAGTAATGCCATAATCTATAAAGTGTTGTCTTAAATCAACAACGATGCTCTTGATACATAAGGTTTTACCAAAAAAGCTTGATTGTTGAATGAATTACATGATAAATTTAATGCAACTTCGCGGATATTTCCGCTCATTTTGACCGAGGTCAACTGTATGTTTCGACACATTATAACGCTGCTGAGTCTATGTTGCTTAAGCTTATCTGCAATGGCGGAAGATATTCCATTGCAAAAAAACCATCCCGAGCGCTACACAGTAGTGAAAGGCGACACATTGTGGGATATTTCTGGCAAATTTCTTAAAAACCCTTGGCAATGGCCAAAAATTTGGAATATGAATCGCGCGCAAATCAAAAACCCGCATTGGATATATCCAGGGGACGTGATTGTGTTAGACACCAGCAGTGGCAAACCTGAATTAAAACTGCTTAGCCAAAAGACCGTCACACTTGAACCGAGCATAGTGGTTGAACCCCTTGCAAAAGAAGGCATACACTCAATTCCACCCAAGATTATTGGACCGTTTCTAAATCAGCCGCTTCTCATAGAAAACGGTGCGCTTGACAGTGCCCCTAGAATAGTTGGCGCGCAAGATAATCGTTTAGTACTCAGCCCAGGTACGCGCGTCTATGTGAGCAACCTAGCAAACGAGGAAAAAACATTTTACAACGTATATCGCGCAGGTAGTGTACTCAAAGACCCTGATACGCAAGAGGTACTTGGCACAGAAGCTATTTATCTGGGTGATGCACGCATTACTAAATTTGGCCAACCCGCCTCTGCAGACATCGTCAAAGCAAAAGAAGAGATCTTTACTAAAGATAGATTTGTGGCGGCTAACGAAGACTTTAACGAAAACTTTATTCCTCACGCACCTGAATCCGACATTAGCGGTCGCATTATCAAAATTTATGGCGGCGTTGCAGAAGCTGGCCCAAAAACTGTGGTGGTGATTAATCGCGGCAAGAGCAACGGCTTGGAAGAAGGGCATGTACTAGCCATTAACCGCTATGGAAAAACCATTAAAGACCCAGAGTACAAAAAAGAAAATCAAACCAATACAGATAAAACCTCAACCCTCAAACCAGGCGAAATCAAGTTACCTGACGAGCGCATTGGTTTGGTGATGGTTTTCAGGACTTTTGACCGTGTGTCATACGGCCTGATCATGCAAGCCTCTGACTCAGTTAACGTACTGGACGCTGTCCACACGCCATAATATGCGACTCACAGACGACTATCATCTTGATGACGTCGCGCTGTGGGTTGCGTTCAGTTTAATTAATGGTTTAGGTAGCGCCACACTTTGCCAATTACTCGCCCGCTTCGGCAATCCTCAAGCGATTTTTGACGCGAATCTATCTGCGCTACTTGAGGTGGTTGATCAAAAAATTGCTGGAGAGATTGCTAAAGGACTGGATCAGGATGCCATCGCTAGCACCATGCGCTGGCTAGAGGACGAACACAACCACATCATTACACTCGCCGACCAGCACTACCCCAAACCTTTACTAGAAATTTCTAACCCGCCAGCAATTCTATATGCCAAGGGCAATCTTGCATGTTTAAACATCCCAAGCATTGCTGTAGTAGGTAGTCGCCATGCCACGCCACAAGGCGAAAAGAATGCTGAAGACTTCTGTGAAAGTTTATCTCACCACTTATGCATCGTAAGTGGTATGGCGCTTGGCATTGATGCTGCGGCTCATCGCGGCGCGCTCAAAGGTACGGGCATGACGATTGCCGTAGTAGGTACGGGTTTAGACATTGTCTATCCTGCAAAACATCGCGACTTAGCACACCAAATCGTTAACCGTGGACTCATGATTTCAGAATTCCCGCTTGGCACGCCATCACGCGCGCAAAACTTCCCGCGACGGAACAGAATTATCAGCGGACTGAGCCTTGGTTGCTTGGTTGTAGAGGCTAATATTGATAGCGGCTCACTGATTACTGCCCGCCTTGCTGCGGAGCAAGGACGTGATGTATATGCGATCCCAGGTTCCATCCACTCTCCTGTGACTAAAGGTTGTCATCTTCTGATTAAACAAGGAGCAAAACTTGTAGAATCAACAGAAGATATCTTGAATGAAATTAGTCCTGAATTATTAAAAAACCATGCTAAAAGTATTAGCCCAAATGGACTAATACCCGAATGGGCTAATCCCGCCCCAGAAGCCAATACTGTACTGACTTCCATGGGGTTTGACCCGATTGATTTTGATACTTTAATGACAAAGACTAACTTGACTGCAAGCGCGCTTTCCACGATGCTTACACTACTGGAGTTAGACGGAAAACTCACCAACTTACAAGGAGGTAAATATCAACGTCTAATATAACAATATCTCAAATTACATCCAGTCAAAATAAATATTTTCTTTTGAGGAGCATGTCATGCTAGAAGTACTGATTTTTATGTTTCAAAACTACTTTGGAACCCAACCCATCATTAATCACGCAGCGGTGGAAGAAGATCATTTAGCACAAGAATTGAGTCAGGCTGGCTTTGACCACCATGACATCGTAGGCGCATTTGACTGGTATAAACAATTACGTCATTTGATTAGCCACTCGTACCATGAGTATCAATCATCCCCGATGTCCATTCGCATTTACACCGAGAAAGAGTGTGAAAGAATAGATGCGGAAAGTTTTAGGTTCATTGGTTTTCTAGAGCGCGCCAACGTCATCCTTCCGAATGAGCGGGATTTAATTATTGATCGCGCCATGGCACTTAAACAACAAGACATCACCATCGAAGAAATCCGCTGGATTACGATGATGGTATTGTGGGATGACAACCGTAAAAAAGACTATTTATTTGTGGAAGATGCAGTGTTTAACCCTAAAGGCTTAACACTGCAATAATACATTAAGCAAGATTGCTCACAATCTTGCTGATTGTTCCCGCCTGATTCAGGGTGTAGAAATGCATATTTTTTACACCGGAATCAATCAGTTTTTGGCACAAATCCGTTACAACATCTACCCCGAAAGCGCGCAAAGAAGCCATGTCATCGCCATAGGCTTCTAAACGCAAACGTAGCCAGCGTGGAATTTCTGCACCACACACACTAGAAAACCGTGCAAGTTGCGTGAAGTTATAAATAGGCATCACTCCTGGCACAATCGGCACCTGAATTCCTTGCGCCAAACATGCATCCACAAACCTGAAATACGCATCTGTATTATAAAAATATTGCGTGATGGCCGAATCAGCCCCTGCTGCAATTTTGCGTTTAAAATTAATTAAATCCTGACTGGCAGAGCTTGCTTCTGGATGAAACTCTGGATAGGCCGCCACCTCAAGATGAAACCAATCATCCGTTTCTTGGCGGATAAACGACACCAATTCATTGGCGTATTTAAAATCTCCAACACTGACTTCCCCAGACGGCACATCGCCACGTAACGTCACTAAACGCTTAATCCCCTTAGCTTGGTAAGCACTTAATAGTTCTTTTATCTCTTCCTTACTCGACGAAATACAAGAAATATGGGGCGCTGCAACGTAGCCTTCTGCCTGGATTTCAAACACGGTATCCATGGTGCGGTCACGCGTAGAACCCCCAGCGCCAAACGTCACTGAAAAAAATTCAGGGTTTAACTTGGCAAGCGCCACTCTAGTCTGCCGTAAGTTAGCAATGCCTTCTGCAGTCTTAGGCGGAAAAAACTCAAAACTATAAGAAATATTTTTGTTCACTTAATTAGTCTTTATCAATCACAATTGCGCTTAATATCCAAGAAATCACACTGTACGCTAACGCCCCCATAACTCCTGCAATGAACGTGCTCACTTCAAACCCTTGCAGAAAGTGACCAACACCCCAAAACAGCAGGCCGTTAATGACAAAAATAAATAATCCCAGCGTGATAATCGTCACAGGTAGCGTCAATATCACCAAGATAGGTTTGATCAAAATATTAGCCAAGCCTATGACAACAGCCGCTACCAGCGCAATCACAAAGCCAGAAACATGTATTCCTGGCACGATATATGCAACAGCCAATAAAGCTAATGCATTTAATACCCAACTCAACAATAATTTCATGCTCTCTCCCTTTGTCATCCAAACGATGCAGTCAGTTTAGCACTGACTGCATTTATAGACTATCTGCTTAATAGCGGTAATGGTCTGATTTAAAAGGACCTTCTTTAGACACCCCAATATAAGCCGCTTGCGTATCGGTGAGCTTAGTCAGTTGTGCATTGAGTTTTTTCAATTGCAACACAGCCACTTTTTCATCCAAGTGCTTTGGTAAGGTATACACGCCCACAGGATAGTTTGCAGTTTGCGCAAACAATTCAATTTGCGCAATGGTTTGGTTAGCAAAGCTAGAGCTCATGACATAGCTTGGGTGACCTGTACCACAACCCAAGTTCACTAAGCGACCTTTGGCTAATAGGATAATTCGTTTGCCATCTGGAAAAATCACATGATCAACCTGCGGTTTAATTTCTTCCCATTGATATTTTTCGATGGAAGCCACATCAATCTCGTTGTCAAAGTGACCAATATTACACACAATTGCTTGGTCCTTCATTTTTGCCATGTGATCATGGGTGATTACATGGTAGTTACCTGTCGCCGTCACAAAAATGTCTGCATGCTCACAAGCATAGTCCATCGTGACTACACGATAACCTTCCATCGCCGCCTGTAGCGCACAGATTGGGTCAATCTCAGTCACCCATACTTGCGCTGACAAAGCACGTAACGCTTGTGCCGAACCTTTACCTACATCACCATAACCCGCTACCACAGCCACTTTACCTGCGATCATCACATCTGTAGCACGTTTGATGCCGTCGACTAACGATTCGCGGCAACCATACAGATTATCAAATTTAGATTTAGTCACAGAATCATTAACGTTAATAGCTGGGAAGGCCAACTTGCCTTCTTTGTGCATTTGATACAAACGATGCACACCCGTCGTTGTTTCTTCAGTCACACCTTTGATTTGCGCTAAGCGTACAGAGTACCAAGCTGGATCCGTTTTAAGCTTAGCCTTAATCGAGTTAAATAGACAAATCTCTTCTTCTGAAGTTGGGTTTGCCACCACAGATAAATCTTTTTCTGCACGTGTGCCAAGATGCAACAGTAAAGTCGCATCGCCACCATCATCCAAAATCATATTGCTGTAGCCGCCATCCGACCATTCAAAAATACGATGCGTGTAATCCCAATACGCTTCTAATGACTCACCCTTGACCGCAAATACAGGTGTATTAGTGGCGGCAATGGCAGCCGCTGCATGGTCTTGCGTTGAAAAAATATTGCAGGATGCCCAACGTACTTCCGCCCCTAAATCTTTGAGCGTTTCAATGAGCACGGCAGTTTGAATGGTCATATGAAGCGAACCCGTAATCCGGGCGCCTTTAAGAGGCTGCGCTTTTGAGTATTCTTCACGAATCGCCATCAAACCAGGCATTTCGGTCTCAGCAATGGCAATTTCTTTGCGACCCCAGCTCGCGAGGCTCATATCCGCGACAACGTAATCTTTAAAATCAGCTACAGTATTCATATACATTTCCTTAAATAAATGAAGACTGAGCATGGAAACAACTGGATGGTAGCGTTTGCTCACCTTAGTTTTCCGTGCTCGCACAGTCAATAAAGTGAACGCCGTTTGAAACCTCTCTGAGCCTGGGAGTATGGGAATACCCTCGCAGCGTTCCTCAGAAGTACCGCATTATATCGCTAAACTTTATTTTTACAAATGCTTGTGAAAATAATCTGATGGGCTATTCATGCCATAGTTCATGAATATCTTTAATGCCCCAAGTGGCAGCAGATTCATGCCCAAGTATCTCATCCATGGCGTTGGGTTTGGATAAATCTAAAATCTCAACTGGAATATGCGATTTTGATTTAGTTGAAAAAAATACTTTTACAATAGGTTGCAATAACGTCTTGGGCGACTGATCTATCACTACTGCCAGTCTTCCCGATTTAAGCAGTACAACCGAACCTATCGGATAAATCCCCACACTTTTAACAAAAGCCTTGAATACTTCATCATCAAAATGGTCTTCCCATTGCGCCATGCGCTTCAGCGACATGCCAGGCTCCCAGCCCGCTTTATATGGACGATTCGAAGTAATTGCATCGTATACATCACATACCGCACCCATTTTGGCAAACAAGCTAATCTCTGCCCCTGTTAACTTTTTAGGATAGCCAGATCCATTCATTTTTTCATGGTGATGTAAACATACATCCAAAGCGACAGGATCGGTAATTCCTGCTTTGAGCAACAACTCGTGTCCTTTTTCTGGGTGTAATTTAATCAAATTGAACTCATCTTCAGTGAGTGCGCCTGGTTTATTAAGTATTTCTGTGGAGATGGCAGCTTTGCCAACATCGTGCACCAGCCCTGCTAAGCCAGCTTGTTTTGTTTCTGCCTCAGACATGTCCAGTTTTTTTGCCAACGCAATCATTAGAGCGGATACCGCTACACAGTGCATATAAGTGTAGTCGTCTTGTGTTTTGAGCCTGACCAAGCTAATTAACGCACCTTCGTTACGTGCAATTGATGCGGAGATTTCTTCCACCAACGGCATCATCGTTTCTGCGCTCACCGCTTTACCCAAACGCACATCTTTAAACATCGTAAGCACAGCCTGCCTAGATTGTTTGATAATACGCGCTGCCTGCGCATATTCTTGTTGAGCAGAAATAGGCTCTATTTTTGCAACCTTTGGAGTCTCGACCACCAGCTCTACGAGCGTTGGCGGCACGACTGCAACAACTTCATTCTCTTCCAGCACATCTTTACCTTTAGAGGTATCGATTACAACTTCTTGAATTGCACTGGATTTAAGCTTTTTTAAGTCCGTCTGGTCGTCTAAAATAAATTTAGTCTTCCAAAATGGGTGATCCATCCATGCGCCTTTAAGTTCATGAATGTACATGCCCAACCTGACCTGATTTGTGCGTACTGTTTTAAGCATAATTGACTACCATTATGCTATAAATACCGTGTAGCTAACGAAAAAAAAGAGGGCATAAAGCCCTCTTAATCGAATTTACAAAAATACCTACAAACCAGCTGCGGCATGCAATGCTGCTGCCTTATTTGTGCGTTGGCTTCGACCTAACCTAAAGGTTAGTCTCCGCCGAAATGCTGATAAGTCCTAAGTTAGCGCTATAAGCCAGCAGCGTCACGCAATGCCGCTGCCTTATCAACATTTTCCCAACTGAACTCTGGTTCATCACGGCCAAAGTGTCCATACGCTGCTGTTTTGCTGTAAATTGGACGTAATAAGTCGAGCATCTTAACAATCCCCTTAGGGCGCAAATCAAAGTGCTCACGCACCAAAGCAGTCAACACCGCATCCGATACCTTACCTGTGCCATAGGTTTCAACCATCACACTTGTGGGCTGCGCTACACCGATGGCATAACTCACTTGCACTAAACACCTCTCTGCCAAGCCTGCGGCCACTATATTTTTAGCCACATAGCGCCCCGCGTAAGCTGCTGAGCGATCCACTTTTGATGGGTCTTTACCTGAGAATGCGCCACCACCATGCGGGGCTGCACCGCCATAAGTATCTACAATGATTTTACGCCCCGTTAAACCACAGTCTCCTTGCGGGCCACCAATCACAAATCGGCCTGTAGGATTCACTAAATATTTAATCTCGCCTTTGACTAGGTTTTGCGGCAACATGGGCTTGATAATCTCTTCAATCACCGCCTCACGGATGTCTTTGAGCTCCATTTCTGGCGCATGCTGTGTTGAAACTACAACGGTATCAATGGCACTCGGCTTGCCATCTACGTACTTGATCGTGACTTGTGATTTTGCATCTGGGCGTAGCCAAGGTAAGCGACCATCTTTGCGTAACTGAGACTGACGTTCCATGATACGATGACTTAGCCAGATAGGCAAAGGCATCAATTGTGGTGTTTCGTTTACTGCGTAACCAAACATTAAGCCTTGGTCGCCCGCACCTTGATCTAAGGGATCATCATGTGCGCCATCTACGCCTTGCGCAATGTCAGGGGATTGCTTATCGTACGCCACCAATACAGCACATCCTTTATAATCAATACCATACTCAGTATTGTCATAGCCAATGCGTTTGATTGCATCGCGCGCAACCTTTATGTAATCCACATTTGCCGTTGTGGTAATCTCACCAGCCAGTACAACTAAGCCAGTATTGGCCAATGTTTCTGCAGCAACGCGCGCGGTGGGGTCTTGGGTTAAAATGGCATCTAAAATACTATCGGAAACCTGATCTGCCAGTTTATCAGGATGGCCTTCAGAAACGGATTCTGAAGTAAAAAGATATTCACTCATTGTGCGCCTTGAAAAATAAAAAATTAAAAAATTTGAAATGACACACCGACTAAAGGCTAAAGCAAGTGCATCAGGACAACGAATTTGGTATTGTAATGGATATTAAGTTCACACACCTAAAAAATTTATTCATGCACTATACAACGACCCTTCTGAATACACTATTATCGGCACTATGAAACTTAACTTTACAAAAATGCAAGGTGCGGGCAACGATTTTGTAGTGATTGACAGCTTTACTCAGCCTATCTCATTAAGTACTGCACAGATTAAACAGATTGCTAACCGCTTTTTTGGGGTAGGTTGCGACCAATTATTAATGGTTGAAAAACCAAGTACGCCAGATGTTGATTTTCGCTATCGTATCTTCAATGCCGATGGTGGCGAGGTTGAGCAGTGTGGCAATGGCGCACGTTGTTTCGTGCGCTTTGTGGTCGATAAAGGTCTCACACAAAAACATGAAATTAAGGTAGAAACTGCTAGCGGCATCATTACGCTGAAGCTTGAAGATAATGGGCAAGTGACCGTAAATATGGGTGCGCCGCGTTTTACCCCTGCACAAATCCCTTTCAATGCAGAAGCGCAGCAAAGGCAATATGCGCTTGAACTGACTGAAAGCGAAATTCAAATCTCTGCGATTTCCATGGGCAATCCCCACGCCGTGACTTTAGTTGATGATGTAGATCGTGCCCCTGTAGATACACTAGGCCCACAAATAGAATCCCATGCGCGCTTCCCTAAGCGAGTGAATGCAGGTTTTATGCAAGTCATTAATCCGCATCAAATCAAACTGCGTGTGTTTGAGCGTGGCACGGGTGAAACGCTCGCATGCGGCACGGGTGCTTGCGCGGCAGCTGTGAGCGGGATACAACTAGGTTTATTAAAATCGCCTGTGCAAGTCAGCACGCGCGGTGGCCAACTCACGATCGAATGGGCTGGGGAAGATCAGCCTGTCATGATGACAGGCCCTGCCGAGATTGTGTTTGAAGGCGAAATAGAAATTCATTAAACGTTAGCGAAAGTTATTTATGGAAGAAGAAATCAAAGCATATCTCAAAGCACACCCAGAGTTTTTTGAGCGACATGCGTATTTACTGACAGAGCTCTATTTGCCAAGTCCACACGGTGATGGTGCTATTTCACTGGCACAACGCCAACAGTTAGCACAGCGTGACAAAATCAGAGTGTTAGAGTCTAAATTTACTGAGCTGATTTTAAATGCAGAAGAAAATGACAAAACTTCCGAAAAAATTCACCGCTTAACCATCGGTTTATTAGGTGCACCTAGCTTTGATGCACTGAACAAGCATCTCACCGAATTTTTAAGCGGGCAGTTTGATTTGCCTAATAGTCAGCTCAAAATATGGTCTAGCTCCAGTTTATTGGCCGATCAAATCAGTGCATTTGTGGTTGCTGAAGAGTCGCTTATTAACTGGGCAAGAGACTTATCTCAGCCCTATTGTGGCCCGATGCCTAATATGGACATCGCACCGTGGTTTACTGAAACACCTGCATCCATTGCCATCGTGCCCCTTAAAGGTAAAGATACCTTTGGCTTACTACTATTGCCTAGCCAAGACAAAAATCACTTTTATGCTGGCATGGGCACTTTATTTTTAAACCGCATTGGCGAACTTGTAAGCGCCTCGCTCTTACGGTACATCAACTAAAATCTCGTGGATTATCTAAGCGAATATTTAGATTTTCTGCATTTTGAACGCGGGTTAAGCGATAACACCCGTAATAATTATGAGCGCGATATACAACAACTGATTGCGCTCAGCCAACCCACCGGCCTTGCTAACCTACAAATCACACAAATTCGCAAATATGTGGCCATGCTACACAGCAAAGGCTTAGGTGGCAGAAGCATTGCGCGCGTGCTGTCTAGCTGGCGTGGGTTTTTTAATTATTTAGTACAACGTCATCAATTTAAAAGCAATCCTGTGATTGGCATGCGTGCGCCAAAATCGCCAAAATCGCTACCTCACGCACTTTCAATTGAGCAAGCTACCAAACTCGTCGATATTCATGATGATGACATTCTCAGTCAGCGCGATCATGCCATTTTAGAATTGTTTTACTCTTCAGGATTACGCCTAAGCGAATTAGTCAACCTGAACATCGAGCAGCTGGATTTTGCTGAAGGCACTGTTACCGTGACAGGTAAAGGCAACAAAACACGCATCGTACCGCTCGGGACACACGCCGCAAGCGCTATACAAACTTGGCTTGGCTTACGCGCACAATTGCTGACGCGCAATCCTGCCGAGAAAGCAGTATTTGTCAGCAAACAAGGTAGACGCATCTCTGGACGCAATATTGAATATCGTCTTAAAACATGGTCTATCAAACAAGGCATTAACTCTTCTGTGCACCCGCATATGCTACGCCATAGCTTTGCCACGCATGTGCTACAAAGTAGCGGTGACTTGCGTGCCGTGCAAGAAATGCTAGGACACGCCAACATCAGCACCACACAAGTGTATACGCACCTAGATTACCAACACCTCACCAAAGTGTACGATGCTGCGCACCCGCGTGCCAAAAAAAAATAAATTAAACACTTCGATTTTCCAGTAAGTGCAAAATGATATTTGTTTGGTCGTCATCCCCAATTCATGGTTTTTATGTCACACTTCTTATGGCAAAATACCACTTACAAAATTCTATTTATTTACCCAAAGGACAATCATGGAACACACCCTACCCGCTTTACCTTATGCAAAAAATGCTTTAGCACCGCATATCTCTGAAGAAACATTCGAGTATCACTATGGCAAGCACCACCAAGCCTATGTTACCAACCTCAACAACCTGATCGGCGGCACTGAGTTTGCAGGTGCGCCACTGGAAGAAATCGTTAAGAAATCTGCGGGGCCTGTTTACAACAATGCCGCACAAGTATGGAATCACACATTCTTTTGGAATAGCATGAAGCCAAGCGGTGGCGGTGCACCAACTGGTGCTTTAGCAGATGCCATTAATGCTAAATGGGGCAGTATTGAAGACTTTAAAAAAGCATTTCAAGCTTCTGCTGTAGGCAACTTCGGCTCTGGCTGGACATGGTTGGTTAAAAAAGCAGATGGCGCTGTAGATATCGTCAATATGGGTGCAGCTGGTACACCGCTCACCACTGGCGACAAAGCGTTATTATGCATCGATGTTTGGGAGCACGCTTACTACATCGATTACCGTAACGCCCGCCCTAAATTTGTTGAAACATTTTTAACAAGTCTAGTGAACTGGGACTTCGCGAGCGCTAATTTCGCAGCATAGTTTTAAAATATGTAAATCAAAAAGACCAAGTAAAAACCACTTGGTCTTTTTTTATAACATTCGTATTTATCTTTAAAAAATATTATGATGCACTTTTAAGTTGCACCATAAAATCAATCATGTATGAATCAAGAAACCAAGGACTGATCAGCTTATTTGCCTTCATCAGTCGTCTGCTTAAGCACTTAGGTTTTACGCTTTTACTTTTAGTATTTTCTCTCGCCATTGGCATGATTGGCTACGTTTTTTTTTAACATTTATCATGGATAGATGCTTTTTTAAACTCTGCCATGTTGCTAGGAGGCTGGGGCCTGTTAACCCACCACTCACTGATGCAGGTAAACTGTTCGCTGGGTTATATGCACTATATGCTGGATTAGTATTTATTGTTTCTGCCGCACTACTATTTACCCCAATTGTTCACAGAGTGCTGCATATTTTTCATTTGGATGAACACAATTAAGGTCTTCATTATGCACCCCTTTCACGCTCACATATACTTCACCTTAGATGAACAAGCACTGGCCAGTAGAGTACGTGAGCACATTGCCCAAGCAATTCCACAACTCACTTATGTAGGAAAACTCATCTCCATGCCGATTGGCCCCCACCCCAAACCAATGTTTGAAATTCATATCCCTATCAACGATATTGAGCCAGCGATTATGGCTATTGATCATTTGCGTGAAGGTTTATCAGTACTCATCCACCCTGTGCAACATGACGAGCTTGAAGCCCACACCACACAAGCACGCTGGCTGGGCACACCATTAGCGCTTAAGTTGGACGTATTACAGCAATCGTAACCAGAAGATGAGTTTGCTTTGCAGTAGGAAGATGGGGTGCCCTAAATCAAGAAACTGGGCACTGGGTAGAGAAAATCAAACTAACTTAAAATAGTCTTTGATTAATACATTTGCTCAAAACCTTGCTTGTTATTGAAATATGAATGATTGTTAAGCGTTTGCAAATCACTTATACCTAAGTACGTACAAATGCTATTTTCATCTAAACCTTTATCCGCCATTCGGTATGCAGCTTCACGTTTGATCGCTTGCTCTAAACTTGTGCTTTTGACTTGGTTGAAAGCGTTGACCAAAGCATCTGGCAGTTCATTGAAGTGTTGTAATTCCGAGTCGCTAAATATTAGGCCATATTTACGTTGGTTGTATGTTAACAACATTTCTATCGCCAATTCTGTTAGTGGGACTTGACGTTGTATTAATCCAGAAAGTCCAACCACATCAACCAACTTTTGATTAAGCTGTACATGCTGCCAGCGTAAGCGACTCACCTCATCCAGACTTAATCCGCAATCTAGCACTAGCGCAATTATTATTCGTGATTGTGGTGAGTCCGCATTGATAATTAAATGATCACCTTGTGACTTTGAAATGACTCTAACAAATGGGAGCGTGATGGGCGTAAGATGTTGATTCTTTTCTAATAGTGCATGAACGCCACCCATACCTAATCTGTTAAATTGTGCTTTGATATTCCCATGCTGAATACCAAAACCTTTAGTTACCTCATCCACCCAGGCTTTAGCTGCCTTTTCTGCTTGCCTTAGTGCAGTTTGCGAGCCATTAGCGACAGGGAACGATTGTGACAAATGTGGCATCCCTACCCGTCTGATCTTGACACGAATTGCGGTAATTTCACCCGCAGAATTTCTTCTTTTTTCAAATGTTGCCAATTATTCTCCTAACATTAATCTACTTTGTGTTATCTGCATCATTTAATCTGGTAATGGACTTAATACAGAGTGCTCACCTTTCTTAAGCGCTAATAACTCTGTTTCCAACTGCATGTTTACAAGATTCATCATCGCTTGCTTAGCTATAAGCATGACATAGTCATCCTCTAACTGAAACCACTCTTTATCTGTAAGTGGTGGTTTGCCAGCTTTACGATTTTTATTTGATAAGGCCAGCCATGCCAACATCATTAACTGATGTCTTGGAAACTCTAACGATACGACTTCATAAGGTTCATTACGCACCTCAGACAAATCAAGATACACCTCCCACAATCGCTGTGGAAAAGTAAAGCCGTCCATGGTTTTGTATTCAGGCGCTTTCCTTGATGGATTTACTTTAGACAGACTGCGCCTTAACTTAACTGGAAACTTAACAAGTTCAGCAGATTCTTTGTCCATGGTTAACCCCATAATTTCTAATTATTTTCATTATGTCCCATAATTGTCCAAAAATAAAGAGTTGAATTTTTGCAAACCACTATTGAAAAACCAATAATTATGTGGGACTATTATGGGACATTTTAACAAAAATGAAAGGAGACCGTGATGAACGGCAAACTAAGTCTTTCACAAGAAGACTACCAAGACTATCCACTAATTGAAAAAGCGCGCGCATTTGCCATGCAGGCACATGGTAGCCAGCAATACGGTAAACATGCATATGTTTACCACTTGGATCAAGTGGCCTATTATGCCAAAGACTATGGCGAAACCGCTGTGATTATCGCCTATTTGCATGACATCCTCGAAGACACTGATTTTATAGAGTCCTCCATACAGCAGCATTTTGGGAAAGCGGTACTGCACTGCGTGAATCTATTAACTGACCCAGAGGGTGAATCTCGTATCGCGCGTAAATCAGCCTTAAATGTCAAATTGGCACAGGCTGATGAATCACTGCATTTAGCGCTGATTGTAAAGGCGGCTGACAGGGTGGCCAATGTGCGCTATTGCATTAAATCTGGCAACTTCATTATGTGGAAGAAGTATCAGCAGGAATATCAATCCTTCAGAGAAGCAGCTTATAGACGTGATCTGTGTGAGCGCCTATGGCATATTTTAGATGTGCTGATGGAAGAAGATGCGTATGTCAATTTTAAAGATGAAATCTAAATAGCAAACAGGAGAGTCCACATGAAAAAAATACTATCTACCACAATAGCCATTAGCCTATTAACCCTTGCAACGACAACATCATTTGCAAAAAAAGATGATGTAGAAAATATGCTCCAAAGCTATTTGCCTAAACTACAAGAGCAATGGATGGAAGTCAGGATCGCAAATTCCTATTTCTCAGGCAAATACACTCTTCCGAGAGAATATGTCGCAGTCACTAATCTAAATGAAACCAATCATGGCGTAGTGACCTTACATATTCGTAAAGATTACCCTGATGATAGTGCTGGTTACGCCAGCCTAGTTAACACCTACTTTGTGGATTGCAAACACGGCAAACAGAGATATGTGGGCGTGACTATGTACGACACGCTAGGTAATATAATTGGTCAAAAATTTGCAGACCAGCTTAATAAGGTAGAACAGCCCTATGCGTTTACTGAATCTCCACAAGGGCATTACTGCAGTGGTGAGCTTATTATCAACCTGTTAACACAAGGCGGTTTTTTAAGCGCGCAAGATCAAGCCGTACTTGATAGAGTTTTACTAGAAACAAGAGACCATCAAACCCAAGCCATTCAAGACAAAAATTTAGAGATTCCTAAAGTGGATATAAAAAAATACCAGCAATTGGTAGAACAAGAACAGTTGGAAAAGCCAAGCGAAGAGCAATAGCGCTAGTGAAAAGTTCTATCAAAACCAAGCTAGATTGTAGAGGTCAGCAATGATAAGCAATGACATTAAAACCGAACACTATGCTCTGCTACACGTGCAACACTCAGGTGGGGGTTTGGCTGCAATCCCTCACCACTTACGCACGCTTAAAGTGGTTGAGGCTGCCCTTGATGCACCAGGGTTGCTATTGCGTCATACGCCATTGGAAATATTGGATGAGAACTTACTAATTAAAATGATGCGGCGTGACGGCTGGGAACTACAATTTGTGCCGCGTGAAATGCGCACCAGAAAAGTGTTAGAAACCGCACTCAGTAATGAAGGCATGGCTATTACCTTTGTATCGTTTAACCAGCTGGACGAAGATCTGGCAGTAATTGCCGTTAAACAAAACGGCCTCGCCATTAAGTATTTAACTCCCGAGTTACGCATCCCTAAAGTAGTGCTTGAGGCAGCAAGGCAAAATGCTCAGGCCTTATGCTATGTGCCAGTGGAAATGCTGAATGGGAAATTATTATTTTCAGCCCTAAAACGGCAAATGAAAAAAGGCATCCCCTATGTGCCTACCGAGTTACTGACAGAAGACTTGTTAGCAAAATTAGTGTGCTACGACTACAAAAATTTAAAATATGTACCTTATCATTTACGCACTGCAAAGCTTGCGAAACTTGCGGTTTATGAAGATGGCGATGCATTAGCCTATGTGCCACAACACCTTATTACCCAAGAGCTGGCTGAAATTGCCGTGCTGAAAAGCGCCGAGGCCTTGCAATATGTACCTTGGAACATACGCACAAAAAGCTGTACATTTAGAGCATCAGGCTCTGGCCTCAACGCTTTGCCATTTATCCCGCCCGAACAACAAACTGAGAAAATGCTCATGGATATTGTACATATGAACTCCTATGAACTACGCCATGTGAAACCTGAGCAAATGACTTCTGCGGTGATCGATGCTGCTAAAAAAGCGAAATATATTTACTTGGAATACTTTCCGAGAGAGGCGATTACCAAAGGGTTGGCAGAAAAAGCGCTAAACACAGACATCAGGCAAATGGCGCTTGTGCCGCCAAAGATACTTACTGACGGAAATTAGTGGCACAATAACTAAAAAATTAGTGGTTACTCAAAGCGAAATTTGCACGTAATTTGTGATAGTTCGAATATAAAAACTTGCCAATCTACTAAACTGTCATGTGTGTGTCCAAATACTTCATTGCTGGTGCTCTGAGTAATTAAATTACCATCATGCTCTACTAAGGAAAAGGACATCGGCAGTTTAAGTATTATGTTGTTCCATCCTATGTGTAGTGTGTTATTAAAAGAAACATTTATTTGAAAAGTATCATTAGATATTTTAATTGCTTTAACATTAAGCCTAAAGTTACTAATGCTGAGGTCACTTCTTTGTTCTGTAACATAGAAAGCATTCCCCTCAGCGCAATCAACAGTATCTATGAGGTAAAGTTCAAAAATTATCGAATCAAGAACGGAGTTCAATGCATTATTTTTAGGGATTGTTTTTGGGATAACTGCACCAGCTCTGACTAAAATTGGATAGTAGTCTTCTGTCACTTTAATTTCAAAATCCTTTTGTAGGTCTTCCACGTTATAAGTATGGCCTGTTTCATAATCAAACCAGCATCCTTTAGGTACTGTTATCTTTCTATATTTTGAGTTTGGTTCAAAAACTGGTGCTACGAGAAAATTGTTACCTAGTAAAAATTGATCTTCTACTTCGAAAAGGTATGTGAATTCAGCAAATAGTGGACGCACAATTGGCATGCCAGATTCATGAGCTTCAATTGCTAATGAATAAAGATATGGGATTAATGAGTATCGTCTACAAATGTGCTTTTTGGCATTAGCAAGACTAATTTCTCCAAATGACCAAGGGTCTTGAGAGTAGGAGTATAGGCTTGTATGAATTCTAAAAAAAGGTAGTAAAGAACCGAGTTGTACCCAGCGAACAAATAAATCAGCATCCCTAAATAATTTAATAGATTTTAAAAAACTAGGTACTTTAGATGAGTTGCAAAACCCACCAATGTCTGCCCCACAAATTGCCACTCCTGATATTCCAAGGTTAATAACGTCATAAAGATTTTGTTTTAAATCATCCCAAGAGGACTGGTTGTCTCCAGTCCAGACACATGCATACTGCTGAATCCCACTGCAACCAGATCTAGTTAAGATAAATGGATTTTCATTTGTTGATGATTCTATCGCAAAGTACGTTGATTTGGCTTGATATAATGCATATTTGTTCCTTACAGCCCAGTGTGGACCAGTAAAGTGTTGAACATCTTCATCAAGCGGATCTTTTTTACTACCCAAAAGTAAAACAGGTTCGTTCATGTCATTCCAAATTCCACCAGCACCCATTTTTATCAACTTATTTATATTACTCTCCCACCACTTTCGAACGTCTTGTCTCGTAAAATCAGGAAATACGCATTTTCCTGGCCATACTTTCCCAACATATAAATAGCCTTTACTATTCTGACAAAAGTAATTTTTACTTTTTCCTGTGACATAAACATCAAATTTCTTATCAACTTTTATGCCAGGGTTAGTTATAACCATTCCTTTAATTCCAAAATTTTTAAGAAACTCAAATAATTTTATTGGATTCTTAAATCTAGATTTGTCCCATGTGAATACTCTATAACCATCTAAATGATGAATATCGAAATATATTGCATCGCAGGGTATTTGAAGCTCTCTGGCAAATAGAGCAATCTTTTTTATTTGCGCTTCATTTTTGTATGACCATCTGGATTGGTGATAACCAAAAGCCCATAGAGGGGGTATAAATGTCCTACCCGTGAGAAAGGTAATAAAATCAACTACATTTGCAAAACTATCTTTAATAAAGAAAAAATCCCCCCCTTGATAGCCCCCTCTTAAAGTCTCGATGCTTATTTGCATAGCGCCGTTGTTAAATCTATTTTCAATTTTTGCAGGAAGTGAAGAGTTCCAGATTAAACCAATAAAACAATCTTTTCCGCGAAGTAAAAAAATAGGAAAGCTAGTATATGCCGATTTATTTTGAGTATTAAAGTGCGTATCGTTGTTTACTAAATAAGTAGTTTTATTTGATCTGTTAAATCCACGTATGGATGCACCCAAGCCATATACAGCATCAACATTTTTTATGATAACTTCAAAAGTTGTTTGCTTCTCATTAGAAAGCTGTTGATTCAGAATTACTGATACTTCAGAGTCTAAGTTATTGTTTCGAAAGTTCGAACAAGTGCGTTCCAATAAGTCAATGGAGGAATCTAAGCAAATATTGTCATCAACATTCAAGAAAGATTCAATTTTTGAATAAGTCAAACGAAATATATGGCTACTTTTATACTGATAGCTATCTTTTTTGCATAAATTATTTATTTCATTTAAGCCTTCTTTTTTTGCGAACAGTCTTTCAGGTACTGCTTGTTTTGCTTTTCTAAGCTCGCTCCTATAGTTGTTATATTGAAAATAAACGTATATGGCTCCAATAGCTGCAGATAATATTAAGCAAGATATTCCAATATAAATCTGGCTAATTCCATAAATCTGGATTTTTATAGAACTAGATAAAGCAATGGGTATCCCCATTAAAGGGCCAATAATAGATAGAATTAGACTTGATCCGAGCTGCGCTTTGGCCTCAAATCCAAACAACTTAGGTGAAAACTCAGTTCTAATTTTTTCTACAAATCGTTCATAATCTTGTATTACTAATATTTCTGGACTGTTTAAATCATATTTGGATAGAAAGTGCGCTAATACAAAAATTTTTGCTAGTCCATGGTAGTATTGAAAATCGATATAAGAGCAAATAAAAGGCACTAGAATCAATATTATGTAGCTAAATTCCTTAACATTTTTAGCACTAGATCCAAAATCTACAACACCAAACGCTACAGCCAATATTCCTGTAATGAGGAAAATTTTCGTTTTATTTAACTCTGCTAAAAAGGTAACAATTTCTCTAATTTCGGTACGAAATGACTCTATTTCATTAGACATAGCTTCTAAACCTTAGATTATTTAATAATAGACAGCTAAATGACTCTCAGCACTCGTTAATTTATTGTTATTTTGCTCTTGCTCCTCAGTGTACCTGGCAGTTTTAACTTAACCGAGGCTACCATATGCATTTTGCAATAGCTTTTCAACTTCACTTGTTGTCAATGTTTTATTATAAATTCCAAGCACAACACCTTTGTTACACACCACCAAGGCCTAGCCACCTTTGCAAGTCCGCCAAACGTTTACAAATATCGATAAGTGATATCGCATTAATACTCCTAATGTACATACATAAGGTATTACTGCGCTTTTAAATCATCACAGGCGAAATAAAGTCCACACTCAACTTGAGGAAATTCTGTGGCTCCAAAGTTAGTCATTTAGCTAAACCCATACAAATCTACCTCTGCGCCAAAGTTGGCGCACTATGAATAGTCTTTTACGCCTCCTAGGTCTAGGTTTAGGATATTTTCAATCAAATCATTTCAGCTTTGCCCCATCTCCGAAAAGACTCATAGTCGGCAATGTAAAACAAGACAAGAGCAATCCTCTATTGCGCACATATACTTTGGGCGCTTTAGTCAGCTATTTGCCTATGTTGATATGCAAAGGCAATAAGCGTTTGAACATCAGAAAATCAATCAGTAACTTTAGGTAGTGCTATGGGTGCGATTCCACACTTGGAACTTTTTTAATTATATTTTTGGGGAGTTCATAACCAAACACTACAAGCACAGCCGATGGAATTTAAGCAATAATCAAGAATCCAATATTAGCTCCTGAAGTCCCTTAAACTATTAAGAGAGTTATTGTATGAAAAAACATTCTTATGTTTCTAATAGTGTAAATGGTTTTATTGTTAATTTTTATAGCATTAATTAGCTCTCTTAAGCCCAATCCATAATACTGACTAACCGAAAAGTTTTGACTATTAGCATTCTGAATCGCTACCCCAACATAACACCTGCTTCTTAATCCAACACCAAGCCTTTCCCTATGAGTAATCAGATATATGCTTAGTTTAAATAAGTTAAAGCGTTGAAAAATTGATTTCATTTTCACTCCTTTTTGTAAATAACATCATGGACTTCATCGATTAATTTGGTCTTACATGGTACAAAGTTATGTAATTTTATTAGGCGCTCTCCTTCCTTTGTAATAGGCCTCGCAAAAATGGGGACTTTAAACATCTCATGTTTTGCTTTAATGTTGCCCTGTAAGTTAAAAGTAGTATAGTTGCCATAATATTTATTGTCTTTTTTCGCCGCAATAACTCCAATATAAAATCCAGCAGGAGATAGATTTTTAGGGACAATATAATCATCTGTTATTTCTTTTCCAACAAGTTTGTTTTCATTAAGTTTTTCAACTGCAATTTCATTTAATGGTAGTATCGAGAAGCAACCAATACGAAGCTTAACTTTCCAAGAGAAAATAGTCTGAGTTTTAATAATATAATAAATTATTTGATTGTTTTTTTTATGCCAACTTTGCACTCTTTCTAAACTTGGAAACTCTTGGTCATTCTTGAAAATTTCTTTTAAGAAATTTAAAAAACCTTCTATTTCTCCATATTGAATTGATTCGCAGTCGTACTTAACTTCGCTTATTGATGAAATTACATATTCATAGAACTCCTTTAAAAGAGTTACAAGAGCAATTGCAGATAAACAGCAACCTATAATAAACAAAAATAAATATATTTTGGTATCGAATACAAAATATTTTGAAACCAAAGATTCAGACTGAGACAGCGTAAATGGTAATGCTGAAAATGCGAGTGAATTTAATGACTTAGTTATTCTAATATTCATGTTATTTTGCCTGACTTTAAACCTAATTTATTAAGAATATCTATGATTTCACCACCCATCAACTCCTGCTTTTCCACCAACGCTTTACTTAAGGTGTCTAGTGATTTTCTATGCGCCTCAAGCTTAGCTAACGCCGTACTGTAAGCTTCTTGCAGTAGTTTTTCAATTTCCTCTTGCTGGTCTGCGCTGGGGGTGTTGCCCCAAATAAGGGTAGAGGTTTTGCCCATGCCTAGGTTGCATACCAAGTTGGTGGCTAGTCGGGTGGCGATGGCTAAATCACTGTTGGGCGATTCACCACCTGCGCCGCTGGTGATGTTTTCTCTGCCAAACACAATTTCCTCTGCCGCACGGCCTGCCAGCATGATTTGCATTTGTTCTAAATATTGTTTGCGGCTAAGCATTTTTTGGCCTGATGGTAGGTTAGCTACAAAGCCGAGTGCGCCGTTTTCTCTGGGGACGATAGATACATAGGCAATGGGTGCGTGGCCGCATAGCAGTTGCAATAGTGCGTGGCCAGATTCATGCACGGCGACTTGGCGCATTTCTTCTGTGCTGAGGCGGCTTGTATTTTGGCTGCGTGATTTGCCTGTGATTTCGTCAATTAAATGTTGTTGGCACAGCGGTTGTTGGTCTTTTCGCGCACGGCGCACTGCGCCGCGCACAAAGGTTTCTACATCTGCACCTGTCACGCCAAATGAAATACCGCCTAAAAACTTGGTATCAATATCGTCGGCTTTTTGACCAACCAACTCTTTATTGCTCAAGTAGTATTCATAGATCGAAGTCAACGCTTCAACATTAGGGTGTGGAATGTACACCAGCTTATCTAACCTGCCAGCACGGCGCAGGGCTGGGTCTACCTTATAGGGGAAGTTGGTAGCTCCGATGACAAAGACAGGCTTTTGTTCATCAAAACCTTGTATCTCCGCCAATAACGCATTAACAACCTCTGTGAAATAACTAGCATTTTGTCCAACTTGGTTATCACGATTAGAAAAGCTATCTACTTCGTCAATAAATAAAATGCTGGGCGCATAGCGTCTTGCCTCAGCAAAGCTGGCACGCATTGCTCTAAGGTGCTCTGGTAATGCACCTGCACTCTGCCAAGTGGCGGCACTCACCGCAATAAATCGCACACCGCAGCCTTTGGCAATGGCTTTGGCTAGCGTGGTTTTACCTGTGCCCGGTGGCCCTGCAAGTAGCATACCCCTATCCACAGCAGACCAAGGCAATTGGCCTTTTAATGCCCCTTGAATATCGGATATTAAATCTTCTGCCATTTGCTTGGCTTCTGCCATGCCGTGCAAGTCTTGCAAACCTGGGCTATTGGTAGCCTCTATAGATTTTAGGCGGTTTTTAACTCGCTCTTGCAGATACTTGTATGCTTTTGTGCCACTTAAGCCTGCTTTGCAGGGTTGATGAAAATCATGGGGAGTTAAGTAGCGTATCCATTGCGTATTGCGGTTTCTCCAGCCCCTAGGCAAATTACCACCGAGTATCTTCTCAAACAAAATTTTGAATAAATCTACATTCAACTTGGGGATGCTCACCGTGTACTCCACAACTTGATGTAAGGCATCACTCAACCCCGCCTTATTGTTTGTGCCGATAAACACGGGATGCTTAGTTTTGGAAATGTCGAAGGCCAAACGCTCCAGATTTGGCGTGCCATAACCATAACTGGCCACCGAAACTTCCTCAGCAGAGAAAATTACAAACGTGGTGCTGTTTTGTTCTTTTAACTCTGTTTCACTGCGCGTGATGCGTTTAATGGTAGGGGTTTTATAATGCAGATGCTCAGCAATTAAATCTGCCAACATCTCCTCTATATAGGGAATTTCTGACTCAACCAACACCACAGGGCCATTTTTGAGCACATATTTGGAAAAATCGTTAACCACATCGTTCCTGCTGGCAACTTTGTTAAAGTCGGTAATCACATCGTAATTGGGGTCTTTTTCTAAGGCATGCCTTACCAACACTGAAACATAACAGCGGGTGATGTCCCTATCATTGCTAAACTTAGGTTTGTTGCTTACTACTGTTTGCCCATTTGCAGGCAGTATTGCGGCTTGTTGTGGCGCGGCGCTTTGTTGAGCGTTATTGCTGAGCCCTTGGCTAACTATACTTGGGGGCGTTTTTACGTCATCCCGCTCCTCTAAATCATTCTTTTCAAAATCATCAATTAATAAATCATTAATGCCGTAGGCTTTTGGTGCGACTGGAATCATGCCTTTGGGGATGTCAGACACCATGGGGCTATCGTTTACCATATTAATGCTGCCACTTAGTGACACCAAGAGTTGGCAAGAAAACATCACATCGCCATATAATATGGACGCAGTAAACAAGTTGCCATCTGACGTTTCTTCCACATGCATAATTGGTGTGACCACAGACCGCAAAGTCATTAAAAGCCCATCTGCATGTTGTCTTTCTTGGGCATCAAGGTGATTGGGAATCTGAATACTAGCCGCAGACTCCACTGGCAAAAACGGCCCTAAATCGCCATAGACAAAACTGCAAAAAAAACGCAAATAGCTAATTGTCGTTAGCATTGAATCAAGATTAATTGGGTCATGCGCATTGATTTCATGAATCGGTGGGCTGGTACCATCCAGCCATTTTGTGAATTTTCCGCGTAGCGTAAAGCAGTGGCGTAACTCCCCCTCTACAGTTGCCAGTAGGCAATACAACTTGTGCTCGCTATAAAACGGCAAATCCATCACATAAAGCTTGGCATCGGCTGGCAACTGGCTGGGGTGTACCCGCCAAACTTTAGTCAAAAAGTCTTTAAAAGACTCTCTATCCACCAATTGCCAGGTGAGTTCGTGGTCAAAAGACCAGGGCGGTTGGGGTAGGTTTGATTCAGCCATTGTAAAACTCCTCCTAACACAATTGAATATGTTATGTTTGCGGATTCAGCACAAGACTTCCCATTATTAAAATAGTTGGTTTGGAAAGTTTTAAGAAAACTAAAGAAGTATCAAACTAGCTGTTAACCGCGCTTAAAAGTGAGGCGATTGATGGTTAAGTGGTGCAAAGTTTCAGCGTTTTTACGATGACTAAATCTTTATTGTTTTGTTAAATTATAGTAGATAAAAATACGGGACAAAGCAATTGATAATATTAAAGTTTTATGACTTGAGACTACAAGTGTTGATGTAAAAAAATTGCTTAAATTGCCCCATAGTTTAGTGCTAATCTTTAACTTTTTACTGTCTACTTTTTGAGGGAAATGTATGTCGGCATCTGAGCAAACAATCATCGCGCTGAGCAAAAACAAGATTTGGATGCTTATTATTGGTTCCATTGCATTTGTGGCGATGGGTTTTTGGATGATTTCTATGGATGCTACTGAGCTTGCCCTTCATTCTGCTAAATACAGAAATCCCTTGTTTATTCACGGTGTTGGTTATGCGTGCATTCTATTCTTCGGGTTAGGTATATTTGTAGGTATTAGAAAGCTGTTTGATAACAATCCTGGACTGGTTATCGATGCTCAAGGCATCTTGGATAATGTAAGCCGCTTTTCACCCCAACCAGTGCCGTGGCGGGATATACAAGGCTTTGGTGTTGCAGAAATTCATAAGCAAAAAATGCTGGTCATTTTTTTAGAAAATCCGCAGCACTATCTTGATAATGCGACTTCTATGCAGAAAATAGGTTTTACCTCCAATGCCAAATTGGTGGGTAGCCCATGGGTGATTACGGCCAGTACACTTAAAACAAATTTTGATGAATTACTAAATCTCTGCCAGCAAGCACTTAAACAATATAAAAGATAAACAATTATGGTCTGGTTTACATGCCTTATGGTAAAACTGCCTGAATATCCACATCATCCAGTGTAATGTGGGAACGAAAAATACACATCCCATTTTCTTTCGTTTTCTTCAAGCTCATCATCCAAATTATTGGCATCATAAAGTATTTGAATAATGCTTAATTCATCAATGCCAAACTCATTGAACCAGCTAGCCACTAAATGCGCATTATGAAAAGTTTCATCCCAAATATACAGCGTAGCAAAATGATGGTTTGGTGTAGATTGCGCGCTAATAATTGGACATTCACCTAAAGCGTTGCTGCTGGCTTGCGAATACTCATCCATTTTTGCATTAATAAAATGTAGTAAATCATTTAGCATACTGGCTGTTCTTATGGTGATGCGTTATTTTAGTGATTGCGCGACTTTTTCTGCAAAGCGCGCTGGCTGCCAAAGCTGCACATGGGTGGATGTTCCTGCCCAAATCACATCATTCTCCAGCGCGGCATACTCTAAAAAAGATTCAGGTATGCCCACACGTTGACCGTGTATCGTTTCAATAGATACGTTTTTTAGCAAACGCTCAGCCATGCTTGGCTCACCGCTGCTAGCACCCTGTGACATGAAGGCAGGCAGGCTTTTCATTTTTTCTTCAATCGGAGCCCAAGCGGCAACTGGGTAAAGCAACAAGCCGCCATCGGGGTGCACTGTAATAGTAATTTGATCGCCATTTTTAAAATACGCATTAGGAATAGCCACATGCAAATTGCGCAGCGTAGTTTTATGCCATGCAAGGATGGTTTCATCTTGAAGTACAGATTTTATGGTAAAGGGTGGCTGTGGAATCATGGTGTATCTAGCAATAGTTGAATGGCGAAATCATGCCAGTTATTTGGGGACAATTAAACCATTGAATTGAAACACCCTAGTAATCACTCGTTTTAGTACACATGACTTCATTTTGTATCTATCTAAGACAATTCAACCGTCATTTTTTCTGAAAGTACATGCTGAACATATGCTCCTGAATCAGTTTTAACAATCGTCGCAATTTTTATTTTTCTAACTAAGGAGAGATTGCTAATCTGTACTGAATTTGTTACTTTTATGCAAAGTACAAAAAGAAAAAGCCCTAGAACATTATCTAAGGCTTTGTTTTATATGGGGTGGCTGATGGGGCTCGAACCCACGACAACTGGAATCACAATCCAGGGCTCTACCAGCTGAGCTACAGCCACCATAGAGACTTTTAGATTGGCCTGCCCGACAGGAATCGAACCTGTAACCCCCAGCTTAGAAGGCTGGTGCTCTATCCGGTTGAGCTACGGGCAGATTTAGTTACATGTTGACAACTAATCGGGTAAACCAAAGAAATTTGGTCGGCGTGGAGAGATTCGAACTCCCGACATCCTGCTCCCAAAGCAGGCGCGCTACCAGGCTACGCTACACGCCGAAGAGGCAGAAATATAGCGCAATACTGGCTTTTGGTCAATTCTAATATGCTAAAATTGCACTTTTATTGATAAATATTGTTTGAATCCAAGCATGACGGCACAAATTATTAGCGGCAAAAGCATTGCCGAAGCATTACTTAACCAAATCCACCTTCAAATTAACAATCGAATCAGTGCAGGAAAGCGCGCGCCTTGTTTAGCAGTTATTCTGATTGGTGCTGACCCCGCCTCTACGATTTATGTGCGCAATAAGCGTTTGGCCTGCGACAAAGTAGGCATTCAATCCATTTTTCACGATTTACCCACTAGCATTACTCAAGAGGCATTGTTTGCAATTATTGATACACTCAATCATGATCCGCATGTAGATGGCATTTTGGTACAGTCTCCTTTGCCCGCCCACATTAATGAAGATCTGCTGATTGAACGCATCAGCCCAAATAAAGATGTGGATGGCTTTCACCCATACAACATTGGGCGGCTCGCAGTTAGACAACCCGCATTACGCTCTTGCACGCCGTTTGGCGTTATTAAAATGTTAAATGCCTGTAATATCGACCCGATGGGCTTGGATGCGGTGGTAGTAGGTGTTTCTAATCATGTTGGCCGACCTATGGCGCTGGAATTGTTGTTAGCGGGTTGTACTGTGACTAGTTGCCACCGCCATACCAAAGACTTGGCTGCTCACATTAAAAATGCAGATTTGGTGGTGGCTGCTGCTGGCAAACCAGGGCTGATTAAGGGCGAATGGGTTAAAGAAGGTGCGATCGTAATCGACATCGGCATTAATCGTTTGGCCGATGGTACGATTTGTGGCGATGTTGATTTTAATGTAGCTAAAACACGCGCCTCATATATCACACCCGTACCTGGTGGCGTTGGCCCGATGACCGTTGCCACGCTTATGGAAAACACACTCCTAGCACTTGAAATATCTGAAAAATAACCACATATTTTGCAAACAATCATCTTTTGCATATCTTGGCTAATAGGTGTAAACTCGCGCGATTAAAAATTTTGTTTTTGCATAGTCTTTAGTTGGGCAGTACATCACTTTATTAACTGATTTTTCAACAATTTATAGTCGCTGGAAACAATATGGCTGAAACCCTTAACAAAACTTTTACCCCTTATCAGGCAGCAGCTGGTGAGGAATATATGAACAAAAAACAACAAGACCATTTCCGTAAGATTCTTAACGACTGGAAATCCGAGTTAAGTCATGATATCGACCGCACTGTACACACCATGCAGGATGAGGTCACTAGTTTTGCTGATCCTAATGACCGCGCAAGCCAAGAGTCAGATATGGCGCTAGAGCTACGCAATCGTGACCGTGAGCGTAAACTTATCAAAAAGATAGATGAAACGCTGCGTAACATCGATAACGATGAGTATGGGTTCTGCGAAGGATGCGGTGTTGAAATCGGCTTAAAACGCTTAGAAGCGCGTCCTACCGCCACATTATGCATTGATTGTAAAACATTAGATGAAATGCGTGAAAAGCAGGTTGCTAAATAGCAAGTCGGCGTAGGCTAACTCGGCAAAGCCGATGTTAAGCGTAGCGGCCGAAGCCAAAAACAAGCAGCGAAATAAATTTTCGCCTCTTGCTTTCAGTGAAGACATAACCTTGAGGTTATGTCGGAGCTAAAAACAGATTGCTAAAAATAGCATTGGTTATTTCACCAAGTAATCTGTTTTGTAGTACCAGAAAATACTAAAGTAATATGCCTTAAACAACAAAGCCCGCTTACGCGGGCTTTGTTTATTTTCACTAATTACAGATTACTCTTGTGGCGCTTCTTCTTTAACAGGTGCATCAATCAAGGCTTTCATACTCAAACGTACTTTGCCTTTATCATCAATTTCTACCACTTTTACTCTCACCACATCACCCTCTTTTACAAAGTCACTCACCGCTTTTACACGTTCATGCGCAATTTGAGAGATATGCACTAAGCCATCTTTACCTGGCAACAATGAAACCACAGCACCAAAATCTAAGATTTTAACCACAGGACCTTCATAAATTTGGCCAACTTCTACCTCAGCTGTAATTTCTGCAATGCGGCGTTTAGCTTCCTCGCCTTGTTCGCCAGAAGTACAAGCAATTTTTACTGTGCCATCATCATCAATGTCGATGGTAGTCCCAGTTTCCTTAGTCAATGCTTGAATGACTGCGCCACCCTTACCAATCACATCGCGGATTTTATCTGGATTGATTTTCATGGTGATAATGCGTGGCGCAAATTGAGACATTTCGGTGCTCACACCTTCCATGGATTTTTTCATAATGCCCAGGATATGTGCGCGGCCTTCTTTAGCTTGCGCTAATGCCACTTGCATGATTTGTGAGGTAATACCTGTAATTTTAATGTCCATTTGAAGTGCGGTCACACCGTTTTCCGTACCCGCCACTTTAAAATCCATATCTCCTAGATGATCTTCATCACCCAAAATATCTGTTAACACCGCTACGCGGTTGCCTTCTTTAATTAAACCCATGGCAATACCTGCCACATGATTTTTCATTGGCACGCCAGCGTCAATCAAAGCTAAGCAACCACCACAAACTGAGGCCATTGAGCTTGAACCGTTTGATTCCGTAATTTCAGAAACCACACGCATGGTGTAATCGAAGTCTTCTTTTGCTGGCAATGCTGCAATCAATGCACGCTTAGCCAAGCGACCATGACCAATTTCACGGCGTTTTGGCGTACCTACACGACCAGTTTCGCCAGTGGCAAATGGAGGCATGTTGTAATGCAACATGAAGCGGTCGTTATACTCGCCTTGCAATGCATCAATAATTTGCTCATCACGGCCTGTACCTAGGGTTGCCACCACTAAAGCTTGCGTCTCGCCACGTGTAAACAATGCAGAGCCATGTGTACGCGGCAATACACCAGTGCGAATGCTGATTGGTCGCACAGTACGTGTGTCACGGCCATCAATACGTGGCTCACCATTTAAAATCTGGCTACGTACTGTTTTAGCTTCAAGTTTAAAAAACTCATCTTTAACTTTATTTGCTTCTAAAGTAGACGTTGTTTCTGTAATCAGTGTAGCCATTACACGATTTTTGATTTCGTCCAATTTAGCTGAACGTTCACCTTTAGCTTTGATTTTAAATGCCGCATTCACGTCATCTGCAGCCAGCGCCGCTACTTTTTCAATCAATGCAGTATCTGGTTCTGGCGCAACCCAATCCCAAGCATCTTTACCTGCTTCTGCTGTCATTTCATTAATCAGTTTAATCACTGATTGCATCTGCTCATGGCCATATACTACCGCGCCCAACATCACCTCTTCTGAAAGCTCTTGCGCTTCTGATTCCACCATCATCACAGCAGTTTCAGTTGCGGCAACTACTAAGTCCAATTTGGTTTCTGTCAGCTGTGTTGCTGTTGGATTAAGCACATATTCACCATTAATATAGCCTACACGTGCAGCTCCTAATGGGCCATAAAATGGGATGCCGGACAATGACATGGCCGCAGATGCACCAATAATCGCAGGAATATCAGCATCAATTTCTGGGTCTGATGACATCACCGTCGCCACCACTTGCACTTCGTTATAAAAGGCTTCTGGAAACAACGGGCGTAATGGGCGGTCGATTAAGCGGCTGGTAAGTGTTTCTTTCTCGCTTGGGCGGCCTTCACGTTTAAAGAAACCACCTGGGATTTTACCTGCGGCATACGTTTTTTCCATGTAATCTACTGTGAGTGGGAAAAAATCTTGGCCTTCTTTGACTTCTCTTTTACTCGTTACTGCTACTAAAACGACTGTATCACCATAGCTTACCAACACAGCCGCATCGGCCTGGCGTGAGATTTCACCTGTTTCAAGAGTGAGCGTATGCGCACCGTATTGAATACTTTTCTTCGTAATATTAAACATTTATTTTCCTTTTCAATTCAACAAGCTGCTATTCACTACCCAATAACAACCTGTGCATTTCCAAATCACCAGTGATCGTTGTAGCACCTGCCACCTAGCCTCACTCTTGCTTTAGAAATACATCTATTAACTAAATTTGTGATATGTTTTAAAGCAAAAAAGCCGACGCATATCACCATGCAATCGGCTTTTATTTGATTATAAGAATGAGAAATTCACTCTTATAACAATTACTTACGCAGACTCAAACGCTCAATCAATGTTTGATAGCGGCTGACATCTCTACTTTTTAAATAATCCAACAAACGACGACGCTGACTCACCAATGCCAATAAACCACGACGTGAGTGATTGTCTTTTTTGTTTGATTTAAAGTGCTCGGTCAAGTAACTAATACGATTTGTTAACAATGCCACTTGTACTTCAGGGCTTGCAGTATCGTTTGGTGCGCGTTGAAAGTCCTTAATAATTTTTGCTGTATCTTGTGCTGTAACTGCCATCTTTTTTCCTTTAGTTAGCGTCAATGCAAAAGCAGGATTTTAAAATCATCGCCCCGCTAAAGCATTCATTTACGATGAACCGCGCATTCTATATTGAAAGATAACTTTTAACAAGTGATTTTATTTAAACTGCTGTTTTTATTGCTTTTATTTGTAACAACCGCTTAGGCGCAACTTTTCCATCGCTTTGCAAAAACCCTAACCCTAAAAATTGATTGTTTTCATCATAAAGCCGCAAGTCACCCTCTGGGATTTTGCCAGACTGCCATACAGGCTGCCCTTGCATCAGGTAATATGCCGCATCTTGATTTAGAATCACTTTAGGTAAACACTCTATCGCAGAGTCTACCGCTAGTAGCATTCGATCCCGCGTTTCTAGCGTCATAGATTCCAACTGTTCTACTGTGACTGCTTGCGAAAGATCATAAGCTGCTGTGGTGATACGTCGCAATGCAATTAAATGCGCGCCGCACCCAAGTACATTGCCAATGTCTTCTGCCAATGTGCGAATATAAGTGCCTTTACTGCACGTGACTGTCACCTGTGCAACATCACCCATCAAGCTGTTGATCGTAATATCGCGAATCGTCACTTGCCTAGCTTCTCGGGTAATTTCTATGCCCTCGCGTGCATATGCATACAACGCTTTTCCCTCATGTTTTAAAGCTGAATACATGGGGGGCACCTGACTAATTTCACCGACAAACTGCTGACAAGCTGCCTGAAACTGTTCATTTGTGAGATTAGCAGGTCGTGTATTGATGACCTCACCTTCCGCATCACCTGTAGTCGTGGTCACACCAAGTTTAATGGTGGCAACGTAGGTTTTATCTGCATCCGTGAGGTACTGTGCAAATTTGGTTGCTTCGCCCAAGCAAATAGGCAGCAACCCTGTCGCTAGCGGATCCAATGTGCCTGTATGGCCAGCCTTTGCAGCCTGATACAGCCATTTTATTTTTTGTAACGCTTGATTAGACGAAAGCCCGAGTGGCTTATCCAATAAAAGCACGCCATTCACGTCTCTTTTTGCACGCTTTTGTTGAGTCTTTTTTTCCTGCACTTTGTTTAGTCTTAGGCCTAGTTAAGTCTTGAGCTTGGTTAGGTTTTGGGCTTGGGGTCTGAGGCTAATGCTGCATCTATCAATTGTGCCATCTTCATGCCATTATCAATAGAATCATCATAGACAAAATGGAGTTGCGGTACAGTGCGCAAGAGCATGCGTTTCGCGACTTGTGTGCGCAAAAATCCTGCTGACTTTTCTAGCCCCTGCTGCGTGCTAGCACTTGCTTTCGCGGCTGTATAAAAAATCTTGGCATGTGCCATGTCGCCAGAAACCTCTACCTCAGTAATGGTGACCATGCCTATGCGTGGATCTTTGATTTCGAATTGCAGCAAATCCGCCAACTCTCGGCGCATTTGCTCTGCAATTCGTGTATTCCTAGAAAACTCTTTAGCCATTTAAAGGGTACGTGCTACTTCAACGACTTCATAAATTTCAAGAATATCGCCCACTTCAATATCATTATAATTTTTAAGTGATAATCCACACTCAAAGTTGTTTTTCACTTCTTTTACGTCGTCTTTAAAGCGTTTGAGCGAATCTAGCTCGCCAGTGTGGATAATGACATTGTTACGTAGCACGCGCACTTTGGAGTTACGTTTGACGATACCATCCTGTACGTAGCAACCTGCAATTGACCCAACTTTAGAAATACGGAATACTTCACGAATCTCGACGGTACCAATCATGCTTTCTTTTTGCTCAGGCGCTAACATACCACCCAAAGCCGCTTTAATTTCATCGACAGCTTCATAGATAATGTTGTAGTAGCGCACATCTACGCCCAAGTTATCAATAAGTTTGCGTGAACCAGCATCTGCTCGCACGTTAAAACCAATCAAGACTGCGTTAGAGGCACTCGCCAAGTTGACATCTGACTCGCTAATGGCACCTACACCCGTGTGGATAATATTGACTTTAACCTCTGCGGTAGAAAGTTTTTGCAAGCTCGTGGCCAGCGCTTCGTACGAGCCTTGCACGTCTGATTTAATGATTAGGCCTAGCGTTTGCACCACACCTTCTTCCATCTGATTAAACATGTTTTCCAGTTTAGCTGCTTGCTGTTTAGCCAGCTTCACGTCACGGAATTTACCTGCACGGAAATTGGCAATCTCACGTGCTTTGCGTTCATCATTCAGCACAATCACTTCTTCACCTGCGCTAGGCACGTCTGCTAAACCGAGTATTTCTACTGGAATCGATGGGCCAGCTTCTTTTACATCATTTCCAGACTCATCTAACATTGCGCGCACGCGACCAAAAGTGGTGCCCGCTAAAATCATATCGCCGCGACGTAAAATACCAGATTGCACCAGGATTGTGGAAACAGAGCCGCGCCCTTTATCCAATCGCCCCTCAATCACCAAGCCTTTTGCTGGTGTATTTTTAGGTGCTTTTAGCTCTAAAACTTCAGCCTGTAACAGCACCGCTTCTAACAGTTCGTCAATGCCCTTGCCTGTTTTGGCAGAAACCTCACGGAACATGGTGTCACCACCAAATTCCTCTGGAACCACTTCATGATTCACCAACTCCATTTTTACGCGTTCAGGTTGTGCTTCTGGCTTATCCACTTTATTAATGGCTACCACAATCGGCACATTACCCGCTTTTGCATGATGAATCGCCTCTATCGTTTGTGGCATCACGCCGTCATCTGCGGACACAACGAGAATCACAATATCTGTCGCTTTGGCACCGCGCGCCCGCATCGCAGTAAATGCTTCATGGCCTGGGGTATCCAGAAATGTCACCATGCCTCGCGGCGTTTCTACATGATAAGCACCAATATGCTGTGTAATTCCGCCAGCTTCGCCAGAAGCCACACGACTACGACGAATATAATCGAGCAATGAGGTTTTACCATGGTCAACGTGACCCATGACAGTGACTACTGGCGGGCGAGTTTCTAGAATTGGCGCAATGGTTTCCGCTTCCTCTAAGAATGATTCTGGATCGTTGGCAGCAGATGCTTGCGCTTTATGCCCCATTTCTTCTACCACAATAAGCGCTGTTTCTTGATCCAACACTTGATTAATGGTCACCATCATGCCCATTTTCATCAATGCTTTAATCACCTCAGCTGCTTTCACCGCCATTTTGTGCGCTAAATCAGCCACAGAGATTGTTTCAGGCACCATCACCTCACGCACAATAGGGTCGGTGGGCGCATTAAAAGCGTGCTCTTCTTCTTTATGTGATTTATGTTTGCCTTTTGGTGTACGCCAGCCTTGATTAATAGCCACATCACCACGCGTTTTCAAGCCACGCTTCTTGCTTTCTGCATCGTTCCAATCTTTGTTATTACTCTTACCTTTTTTGGCTTCTTTACCTTCTGGTTTCACACCCTCTTTAACAGCAGGTTTATGTAATGTGCCTTCTGATAATTTAACTGTTTTCTGTTTAGCCGCTTCAATTTCTGCAAGTTTCTTCGCTTCTTCATCTGCTCTGCGCTGTAGGAGCTCTTGTTTTTTGCGCGCATCTTCTGCTTGCAAAGCAAGTAACGTTGCATGCCGTTTTGCTTCCTGCTCGCGTATCGCTATCTGCTCAGGCGTGAGTACTTGTTTTTTAATGGTGGTACTCACAACCTCTGGCTTAACTGGTTCTTCTACGATTACTGGCTCTTCGATAACAACAGCTTCTGGCGCTTGTACTTCTACCACCTCTGGTTCAACCACTTGTACAGCCTCAGGTACAACCACCTCTTCTGGTACAGGTATCGCTAATTGAACTTCTTCTTCAGATGATGGAGCCAAGTCTTCTTCAACATTTCGCTCAAGTACACGTTTTTTACGTACTTCTACCTGAATGGTACGTGCGCGCCCTGTACTGTCTGTTTTTTTAATCTCAGTACTTTGCTTACGTGTGAGCGTAATTTTATTTTTAGGTGCTTGTGCTGCGCCATGCTCTTTGCGCAAGTATTCCAACAATGCAGTTTTATCCGCTTCGTCTAGTTTATCTTCGATGGCTGATTTATTAACACCTGCACTTTTAAGTTGCTCTAGTAACAATGTGGTTGGCAGGCCTAACTCTGCGGCGAATTGTGCAACGGTTGATTGTGCCATTTACTGCTCCAGTCTTTACTATTTCTATACTTAATATCTAATTAAATCACTGCAAATCATCGTGATAAATGCTTATTTAAACCAAGGCGCTCTAGCCGTCATAATGAGCTCTTTTGCACGCGCTTCTTCCATATTGGTAAGCTCTACTAACTCATCTACAGCCAGCTCTGCCAAGTCTTCCATGGTAGCAATGCCTTTTGTTGCCAACAAATGTGCAGTTTTATCGTCCATACCTTCCATGCTCAATAAATCTTCTGCCGCCTCTTCCACTTTCTCTTCTTTGGCAATCGCCTCTGTTAAAAGCGCCGCACGCGCACGAGAACGCAGCTCGTTAATAGTGTCTTCATCAAATGCATCGATTTCTGCCATCTCAGCTAATGGTACATAAGCAATTTCTTCTAGTGTGCTAAAACCTTCTTGCACCAAAATGTCAGCCACTTCCTCATCTACATCCAATTTCTCAATAAACAATTTACTGACGCTTGCATACTCATCCTGATTTTTCTTAGCTGCAGCTTCTTCGGTCAGAATATTTAACGTCCAGCCTGTCAACTCAGAAGCTAGGCGTACATTTTGTCCATTACGGCCAATGGCCACTGCCAACTGCTCTTCATTCACCACCACATCCATACTATGCGCGTCTTCATCCACCACAATGGATGAGACTTCTGCTGGGGCTAGTGAGTTAATCACAAATTGCGCTGGATCCATGCTCCACAACACAATATCGACACGCTCACCTGCAAGCTCAGAAGTCACAGCCTGCACACGTGAACCACGCATACCCACACATGTACCTACAGGATCTAAACGCTGATCATTCGTTTTAACTGCAATTTTAGAGCGCAATCCTGGGTCACGCGCTGCTGAACGAATCTCTAACAAACCCTCTTCAATTTCTGGCACTTCCAATTCAAACAGACGCTTCAAAAACTCTGGCGCAACACGCGATAAAATCAATTGAGGGCCACGTCCACCACGATCCACGCGGGACAAATATGCACGCACGCGATCGCCCACGCGTAAATTTTCTTTTGGAATCATAGACTCACGTGGCAGCAGGCATTCAATGCGACCCACTTCAATAATCGCATTGCCTTTTTCCATACGCTTAATCACGCCTGTCACCAAACTCTCACCGCGTGATAAAAAGTCTTGCAAAATCTGTTCACGCTCTGCCTCACGTACTTTTTGCAAAATGACCTGCTTAGCAGCTTGCGCACCAATACGGCCGAATGAAATCGACTCCAAAGGCTCTTCATAATAGTCCCCAATTTGACGACCTTTTGCCCGCTCATCTTCTTCATCAAATTGGTAGGCTGAGTTTTCTAACAAATCATATTCCACGTACTGCCAGCGTCTAAAAGTCTCGTAATCACCAGTATCACGATTAATTGAAACGCGTATGTCCGCATTCTCCTCGTGGTTTTTCTTAGTAGCAGAGGCTAAAGCAAGTTCAAGTGCAGTAAAAATCACCTCTTTATTCACGTTTTTTTCATGAGCTAAGGCGTCTACCAGTAACAAAATTTCACGACTCATTGCAATCTCCAACTCAAAATATACTTTAATACTTTTAGTAATTCACAACTATCAAAACAGTGGACTTAAGCGTGCTTTGTCAATATTGTTCATCGCCATACGATAAATAACACCATCGCACTCTAAAAGCACATCCCCAAGCTCTACGCCTTTTAATATCCCTAAAAATGACTTTCTAGGCAAACTAGTTTCAGTTGCCTTACCGCCCTCATCTTTAATGCCTATACGTAGCTTGATTTGTGCACGTTCGCCCACAAATCTTAAAAAATCTTTTTCTTTCTTTAATACTCTGTCCATCCCTGCTGAGGATATTTCTAATCGATCATAATCCACATCATTTTCAACTGTCAGTACGTTGCCCAGTTGATTACTCACCAGTACGCAATCATCAATATTGACGCTATCTTTAATGTCTTTTGGATTCAACTTATCAATAAACACGCGCAACAACTTACCCCGATTGGAAATCTCCAGATCGACCAAATCAAAGCCTAGTTGAGCAACTGTTTTTTCAATTAAACCGTGCAAATCTTGCATCAGCAACAAACCCCATTACACCATCAAACATATCGAGCAGAAACAAAAAATGGGCGTAAAGCCCATCCAATAATCTTTTCATTATACCAATTAATTCAAGCAATTGGAATAACTCATACCAAGTTGTCGCGTTATCACGCACTCTCGTCCGCAACGCATTCATATCTTGCGTTTACAAACGAATAAAGCCCTCTTGCGAGGGCTTTCAGCTCACTTGTTAAAAAGTAGTTTCGCATAAATTAAAAAAGCTCCACAAGGGAGCTTTTTTAATCTAAATAA
>JANRLR010000010.1:0-131021 GCA_033762415.1 Methylophilus sp.
TTATTTAGATTAAAAAAGCTCCCTTGTGGAGCTTTTTTAATTTATGCGAAACTACTTTTTAACAAGTGAGCTGAAAGCCCTCGCAAGAGGGCTTTATTCGTTTGTAAACGCAAGATATGAATGCGTTGCGGACGAGAGTGCAATAAAAAGCCCTCGAATAGAGGGCTTTTTTACTTACATTGACGCCACTTTCTCACGTTGAATGTGAGGTTAACTATGGAGCAACAGTGCGTACTACAGGTAATAAAGCTGGGTCGGTAGGATTAGCACAAGTTGGTTGTTCCCATCCGTCTGTTTTGCTATTGTTGTCACCATTAAAGCTATCAATTACCATGTTGTCTGGGCGAGTAGCATCACCTGATACACCAGCTGGTACGTAGTCTAAATTTAAGTTTTTACGCGTTAGCCAAGCTTGGTTATGGTCTGCGCAAGAAGTGTCACCTGATAAGCCAATTGCACCGATAATTGTACCAGCGCTGTTGTATAGTGCTAAGCCACCACCAAACACGTTTACACCACCAATACGTTTGCCCACCATCGGGTCATTTGCAGAACCTACTAATGCTTGATTACCACTGTATGCTGCGTCAGTGTCTACTGGGTTGCTGAATTGTAGGCCATATAAGCTACCACCTAAGTTATTGTTTGCAGCTTCTGTACCTTGCACAGCAGAGTATAAATTCGCTGTTGATAACGCTAAACCAGGCAAGCTAAATGCGTTTGCAGTGTTGGCCTTTTGTGCTGAAATGACACGGCTACCAGGCCATTGATCACCACGGGCAGTACCAGTAAATGCTACTGCACAGACTACGCCGTCACGATTCACTACAGTTCCCCACATGTTCAGATTAAAACCAGACGCATCTGTAGTAGAAGCAGAAATCAATGCTGCCTTGAGTTGAGTGTATGTAGGCAAGCCAGCGCAAGCGCCTGCTGGTGCTGGAGATGGTGAACCGCCACCGCTATTGCCAAAAAGCCCTGCTTGTGCAGACATGCTGAAGGCTGAGATTGCTAGCGTACTGAGTACGGCAAGCGTAATACGTTGTGTTTTTGTCATTTGAATTTCTCCCAAAATTATTATGTAAATATCACTTAAAAAGTAATCAAAAATTAAAAAAGCTCTTGATGAGCATTACTCAATTAACACAGTTTCGTGTAGCTGAAGAATAGCAAGACTCACTTACGGTGCATATCCCCCAAATGGTAGTTATACCTCTAAAACCCTGCATTTTGTATAGCCCGTATGGGCTAATATTCAAACTATAACTTTCATAAATTGCAAATTGGTATATTGTGAACATGTATCTGTAACAATTAGCTGGCATGATTCGATAAATGAAAAAATATCATAACTTTTTGTGGTTCACTTATTGTTGTCTGCTCTTTTTGAGTAGTCCCTACGTATATGCAGGCAATGTATATATTGATGCCTCTTTGGACGATGAAATCACTATTTCTAGCGAACATCCTGAAAGTAATCATGTCATTATTATTCAGGATGAAACGGTTTTGGGGAATGAAACAGTACAGCGTGTAGACGCAAACCATTTACCTTACCATGATGAAGTGGTCGCGGCCGCAAAAGCTACAACATTAGACCCTGCGCTAATCCATGCGGTGATTGCGGTAGAGTCAAAACATAACCCTAACGCGGTATCTGCAAGAGGAGCCTATGGCTTAATGCAATTGATGCCTGCGACTGCAAAGAGATTTAACGTGAAGAATAAACGCGATTGTAAGCAAAATATTCTTGCAGGCGCACAATATTTAAAAGAGCTACTGGGAATGTTTCATGGAAATTTATCGCTAGCATTAGCAGCCTATAATGCAGGGCCTGCTACTGTGCAAAAGTACAATAACCAGATACCGCCTTACCTAGAAACTAAACTGTATGTACCAAAAGTGCTCAAATATTATCAAAAGTTTTCTGCTTAGTTGCGCAGTGGGTATTGGTTAATTGCTGGCATTAGGCATAAATTTCCAATCATGATAGGTTTTGGCTTCCGCGAAACTTTCATACGGAGTCTGAAATTGTGCTGTTTTAATAGGGGTTTCTTTTGACATACTATAAACACCGATAATTTGGTCTTGCTGTTTGATGAGTCCCCAAGGTTTTCCGTGGGTCATGGGGTCAGGATAGAGCTTACGTAAATGACGCCTTTTGTTTTGAAATCGTTTGTCTAGTAGTAAATCTTCTAATGATTTTGGGTACTGTTTTGGGTTAGTCGGGCTACTAAGATAGTAGTTCGAAATGGCTTTACTATATTGATTCCCCACATAAAGTAACTCAGATTCACGCTCGCGTTGTGCTGATTGGTGCCAAACAATTCCTATCCCTGCTAGGGCGATACCAGAAATGGCGATTACCATCAGTAGCCCAATAAATGTAAATCCAAATGGTTTAGTTGTTTTCAACAATCACTTATCACCATGTCGAAAATTTTGTGCCATCTTGAGCAGTTCCTGTCGCTCCACTTTGCACATCATATACCTCGCCTTCCAGAGGAGGCTCTGGCGGTATGATCACCCAAGTAGATGTGCTCTCAGTAATGGGATCAATGGGTAGCTTGTTAATATATTTTTGTTTAGACAACTCTTCTAAACTGTCGGGATACTTGCCATGGTCTGCATAATATTTATCTATGCCATCACGCATGGTATTTAAGTCATGCTTTAAGGTGGCTTCTTTTGCTCGCTCAATACTCTTGAAGTATCTGGGCACAGCCAGCGTGAGTAGTAATGCTAAAATAGATAGCACCACTAACAGTTCGACCAGCGTGAAACCTTGTTTTTTATTAGGGCTACCACTGTGCATAGGGAATACCGTTGGTACCTGTTAGAGGGCTCAAAGAATACACGTCGTAAACATCTTCACCAGACGTTGGATGGGCTGCATCACTGTCGTAGCTACGTAACCCCCATGCAGCACTTGCGTCTTGAGAGTCGTTGGATATGTTGTTAGATAACATCGGGTCTATGGGGATACGTCGTAAAAATTTTAATTTCTGTTTATTGTTGGGGTCTTTTTTATCAGGAATGCCTTCAACCAATACTGTTAAGTTGGGTGGGTACCCTGATTTACCTTCAGTTTTTAGTTCAATGCGACCCTCATCATATGCTTTTTTATAGGCATCAATGGCATCACGGAGTTGTCGTAAATGAGTGCGCAACTCCATTTCCTTATTGCGTTGTACACTGACTTGTAGCAAGGGCATCGCGGCGCTGGCCAATATGGCTACAATTGCTATTGTGACCACGAGCTCAATCAGTGTAAATCCACAATCACGCTTCATGATAGGTAATTACATGTGAGGAGGTGGATTGGCGGTGTCAAATCCGACTCCATTGGGTTGGGTTTGACTGGGTGGCTGCGCGGCTTGTGGTTCAGGCACGGGCTGTGGTTGCTCAGGTACAGGATCAGGCTGCTGTGGCTCTGGAGCTGGGATAGGCGTGACTGGTAACGCTTCTGGTTGATTGGACGTGTCAACTTGCTGTGCCCTTTGGTTTCGTTGTTCACGGAGTCTATCCATTGCAGACTGGCGAGGGTTAAACCCCGTTGCTGGTGTACTGATTTGTGGCTTATCACTAATAACATTTTCTGTGCCAGACCAATACTCTGAGATTTCTGCTTTAGGTAGTTGAATATTGCTGATAATTCTTGGGGTAATAGCTAACACGATTTCTGTTTTGCTTTTTTTATCTTCTTGGCTGGAGAATAGTCTGCCGATTAATGGAATATCACCTAAACCAGGGAGTTTTTTTGCGTTTTTGCGCTCATCGTCTAGTATCAAACCAGCCAATATTTGCGTTTCGCCATCTTTTAAACGTAATACGGTATTCGCATTACGTGTGCCGATCGTGTAGACCGTAGCGCCATTGGTGGTGACTGTTTTATCGCCTAGTGAACTGACCTCTAAGCCGACCTTGATGTTTACAAAGTCATCAAGTGTCACGTGCGGTTCGACATCGAGCTTTAGACCGACATCTACATAGGTGACGCTTTCTGAAATACCTACATTCGCAGTTGAAGTGGTAGTGATGATAGGCACTTTATCGCCAACAAGAATTTTGGCTTTTTCATTATTTTTGACGCGAATTCTCGGGTTGGAGAGTAAGTTAACATCTCCTGTGGTTTTCTTAAAATTAACCGCGGGGTTGGGCGATACGCCAATAACACCTTCATTAATATGCTTTAGTGCATCCAGTGTTAGCGTTGTACTGGTACCAGAGCTCAACACGGCAAGTTGGTTTGGATACACGATGCCTAACTCTTGTAAGCGATTACGGCTTACTTCAAGCACTTCAATATCTAGCATGACTTCAGCATCTGGGATGTCATTAGCTTGTACTAGTTTTTCTGCGATACGTACGACTTCTGGCGTGTCGCGCATCACAATCATGTTGAGACGTTCATCAATAAAGACATCTTTCGTTTTTAACATGGCTTTAAGTAAAGCCGCAATCTGTTTGGCGCTGGTATTGTTTAAGTAAAAACTACGAATCATTAGATCCTGATAGTCTTTAAGTTTTTGTGGGTTACTAGGAAAGACGAGCGCCGAATTTTCTGACAAGGCTTTTTTCTGCAAGCCGTTGCTAGAAAGTACCATATCAATGGCTTCTTCAATCGGTAATTTTTTAATAAAAATAGTCGCTTTAGTATCGGGTCGAATATCTTTATCTAAAATGAAGTTGATGCCTGTAGCACGTGAAAGTGCTTCAAATACCACTTTAATGTTGGCATCACGTAGCTCTAAGGTGACTGGTTTATCAAAAGGGGGCTTGAGTTGCGGCGGCCTTTTATTTGCAGTACCTAATTTTTCATCAATTTGACTATTGAGTGCTGCGGCATTTTTCTGCTGCGGGTTCTCTAGTAACACGTCGTGTACGATAGATTTAGCTAATTGTAATTGGTTGCTTGCAGTATATTCTGATGCTTTTTCCAATCTTTTTGCGAGATCTTTTTCAACTTCTAGTGATTGCTTGCCTGTGATTGCGCTTTGATTGTCTGGTGCAATACTGAGTACACGATCATAGAGTTTTGATGCACCTTCAATATTGCCATTGAGTCTGGCCTGTTCTGCTTGCGTGAGTAACTCTACGATAGCAGATTCTTTTGTGACAAATGCATCTTTGCGTAATCTTGCGTCTTCAGGATTTTTTTCTAATTGTTTTGTTGATGTTGAGACTCTTGCCTCTGGCGGGGCATCTTTTTGAGGAGATTTTTCCCATGGTGCAAAAGCACAGCCTGTGAGTTGTAGTAATAATGCCCATACCGTTAGCAGGCCTAACCAGCGCTGATGTTGTCTCATAGAGTTCAATATTGTCATTACAAATCCTTCATTCACTGATTCACGCCCTCTACATTTGTGGGTGTAGCGGCAGGTACTATTTTACGAGCTTTGGATAATACTTGAGGCAAGTTTAATGGTATATAAGTCATGTTGATATTATTCATGTCCTCACTGTCCAAACGCCAGAAGCTATTGATGTTTTCACCTTTTCCAATGGAGTACACTTTGCTGTTATCTGACAAAAAAATACGTGTGCCATCAGGACCATTTTCTAGTTTGCCGACATAAGTAAACGGAGCAGGTGGCGCCACTGGCGGTGGAGGTGGCACTGGTTTTAGTTTAGGTGTAGGAGGTATTACTACCCATGAGTGCACCTGAAATAAATCCTTAATCGGCTGCGTATCTGCATTACGTTTTAAAGCCTGACTTGGCACAAGCTCCGTTGTTACTGCTGCCATTTCCGTTTTTGGTGGAAGTGTTTCATTCTGGTTGGTACCTTTGGAAACAGGCTCAGCCGTATTCTCGGTGCTCACCAAATCAATACTGTCGCCACTAGCGGTCTCATCACCTTGCATTGCAGTCCATGCGGTCAGCGCGATGGTGGCGATTAGCACTAACCAGATCCATGGGCTAGAAGAGGTTGTCTTAGCAGGGGAAGGTGTAAGATTTACCATGATTCCCCTTTCACAAAAAGTACCAATACCAGTCTGGCTTCTACGCTAGGGCTTAAAGTGTTTTCACGTCTAATTTGTATGTCTGCAAGCGCAATCGCAGGTTGTTTTTGTAATACTTCGGCGATGAATGCACGAATTTTGGTGTATTGCCCTTTCACAGGAAAGGTAATCTCGTACTTTGTGAGTGTTCTAACCTGAGTGGAGCTGGATGGTTTGACTTTATTGAGTTTGTAGTCACCGCTGTTCAACTCTACTTTTTGCTTGCTTGCCAACTGGTTAATTTGCGCAAGAATCTCTGGTAAATGGGTTGCAACAGGAAACCGCTCATAAAATGTAGCGATTTCTTGTGCAGTATCTTGGACAGGAGGCTCTTTGGGCGCTTCGATTTCATGTATATCGTGGGATTGCGCTGTCTGATGTTCAAGCACAAGCGCTTGAGTCAATTGATCTAATTGAGAAATTTTAGTTACATAAAATAGTGCGCTAGCTATTATTAGTGCTAAGCCGATGATTCCCCATATCCCCAATTTTTTGGCACTGTGCGCGGCAAACCAGTATAAGTATGTGATGTTTATTTGATTCATGACCATTGCGCCACAATCGTAAAACTGACAGGTTTAAACGGATCTTGTTGATCGACATTATGCCTTTGCAAATAGACTTGAGTAAGCATCGGTAAGGCTTCTAGTCGTTCAATATAAGTTAACGCCGCTTGTATATTTTTAGCTTGTCCAGTAAACACCACCAGTTGTTTTTTTGTGCTGGGCTCAATGCTAAGTAGTGCGACTTCTTTCATATTGATTTGTTCTATGGCTGAAAACAGTGTGTTCCATGGAGTGCTTAGTAAAGTAACGGCTTCACGCACATTTTTGATTTCTTCAGCGGGAACAGGCTTGCTTTCTACTTGAATCACTGGCTCTTTTTTTTCTGGATGAATTTCGTGCAGTGTAGATTGCGCCGTTTGATATGCCTCGTAGCTAGTTTGGTAGCGTTGGATGACTAGCGCAGTGGCTACGATGCCCAAGCATAACAAAAAAGCGCCTAATGCATGAAAGGTGCTGAGGGAAAAATGGCTGTTTTCAATAAAGTCTAAATCTAAATGTTGGCTCATAGTGCAGCCTCCAGCATGGCATAGACAGGCTCTGTACTTATGCCTTGTGTGGTGATACCTAATCGTTTTAATTGCCAGTCAGAACCTAAATTTAGAGTGGCATTTTTTTGTGCTGGCGCATAGACCATCACTTCATTGCCTTCATGCTCTCCGACCAGTAATTCTCTTGATAACATTTGGTGTAACGTGTCTTGCCAGTTGCCGTTAATTTTGCTGTTGCGTATTTGCTGGCAGAATCCATTTTTTAACTGAATAAATAATAAGCGGCTAGGTTCGACAATCGCAATTAATGCATTTGATTTGCCGATTTGTCGATTTAATCGATTGAATACGCGCATTAAATAGGGCTGCACAGTTTTAAGCTGGAGTTGATGTTTATTGGCAATTTGCAATAACGCATCCAATAGCGGCTCGTCTATCGCTGCTGCAACTGTATGGTGTTGAGGCGCTGCATCATGACATCTTACTTGCCATTCGTTAGCGATTGCACCATAAGTTTCTCGATATGCCGCCTTGGCATAGGCTAGTTTTTCTGCTTGGTTCATCAGGGTTTGTTGAGGAGGTAACGTCAAATACCTTACCAGATCGCTAGCGAGAGTGACATGCACTTTGGTATTGGCGGGCAATGTGAGGCGAATGAGTTCAGCCTCTAACAGAGGTAAGCTTGATTGCCAATCTGTTGCTTGCTCGCCAAGGTTGATATGGCGTTGTTGCAAAATACGTTTGGTTAAGCCAGCACGGTACACCAGCGCTATGCCCTGTGTACTTAAGGAGATGAATAGTTGATTAGGCCACAAAGGTGACACGATTAATCTCCTGTAATGTGGTAATGCCTTCACTGACTGCTTGAATCGCTGCTTCGCGAATAGTTTGCATGCCGCTACGTTTTGCCGCTTCTTTAAGTTTGCGTATGGATTCGCGAGCTACAATCATTTCACGCAATTCGTCATTCAGGACAAGCAATTCTGCTACCGACTTACGTCCTTTGTAGCCTGTGCCGCGGCAATGTCCACATCCTTTTGCAAATTTAAAATGAATCTGAGAGGCCTGTTCTGGGCTAATAGCAGATTCTTCTAGCAGTTCTTTGCTAGGGGTGTAATCTTCCGCACAATGCGTGCAGATCACGCGGATGAGGCGTTGCGCCATAATGCCATTCACTGCAGATACAAAGTTGTAAGGGTCAACGCCCATGTGGATAAAACGTGCAATGACATCCAAAACATTATTGGCATGGACTGTAGTAAACACTAAGTGACCAGTCAGCGCGGCTTGCACGGCAATTTGTGCTGTTTCAGAATCGCGAATTTCGCCCACCATAATTTTGTCTGGGTCATGCCGTAATATAGAGCGTAGACCACGCGCAAAAGTAAGCCCTTTTTTTTCATTAACAGGAATCTGTAAAACACCTGGTAACTGATATTCAACAGGGTCTTCGATCGTAATTATTTTGTCGTGACCAGTGTTGACTTCAGAAATCGCTGCATACAGTGATGTAGTTTTGCCGCTACCTGTTGGCCCTGTTACCAGCACCATGCCATAAGGCTCTGTGGCTAATCGACGAAATTGGCTGATGATTCTGGCATTAAACCCTAAGGATTGCAGGCTAAGTCCTTGTGCTTCTTCAGAAAGCGATTTTCTGTCTAATACGCGTAGTACAGCATCTTCGCCAAATACGCTGGGCATGATTGAAACCCGAAAATCGACTTCACGCCCGAGTGCAAAGACTTTAAAACGGCCATCTTGCGGGATACGTCTTTCTGCAATGTCGAGTTGCGCCATCACTTTAATACGTGAGATGGCCTGGTCCGCATTTTCTAATCCTTGCATGCCTCCCACACTGGCCATGACGCCGTCAATCCGATACTTGATGGCAAGACCTGCGTGTGCACACTCTAGATGAATATCACTCGCGCCCGCTTTTAAAGCATCGTACAAGGTGGAGTTAATCAGTTTAACAATGGGGTTGGTGTCTTCGTTAATAGACTTGAGCGAGAGGTGAACCACCGCTTCATCAGCATCGACAAATTGACTTTGCTCGTTTGCGGTAATGCCATCCATCGCGCGCATGGTTTCTTCATGACGCGCCAGATAGGCCACAATATTGCTACGATGCGCCAACTTCCATGTAAACGCGTGCTTAATATTCTCACTGGCCCATTCTTGAAGACTGTCGTTGAACGGGTCTGCAAATACTAAAATTAAATCATCTTGTGCTGTGTAGAAGGCTAAACACTCTTTTTGCTGTGCTTTAGAAAATGGAATGACATCAAACCCTGCTTCCAATGCATGCATTTCTTTCATGCTGATTGGCACAAAATGCAGTGCTGTGCTCAAGGCTGTTAAAAAGGCTTCTTGGTCTCCTCCACTGAGTTCTTCCAGGACCTCCAACATGCGCCGCTGTTGAAGTTGCGCCTGCGACTTTGCTTGTTTGATGAGCGCGGCATCAATGCGCAAAGGGTTGGTCTGAGCTTCCATATTTTGTTGGGTTGCCGTCATTGTATGTTCCCAGCGAGTTCAAATATCGGCATGTAAAGCAGTAAGACTACCACACCAATGACTAGACCGATAAATAACATGAGGATGGGCTCAAACAAGCGAGTAAACCACTCAATCCAGCGCGATAATTCTTCATCATAAAAGCTGGCGATACGTTCCATCATGTCGCCGATATTGCCACCGCGTTCGCCCACGGCGAGCATACGAGAGGCAACTGGCGTGGTAAGTCCTGCGTCCTCCATGGCTTGCGACATGGGTTGACCTTCATTAATCGCAAGAGAGGCCTTTTTCATACTGGCTTGAAGCGCTGTATCCAATAGCCCTGATACCGACTGCAATGCAGGCATAATGGGCGTGCCGCCTTTTAATAACATGCCTAAAGTGCGATAGAATCGAGCGAGTTGGTAAATACGCAGACGCTTACCTAAAGCTGGAATACGCCAAAATATCTGCGCCAATTTTTTTCTGACGGCTGGCTGGGAAAACGCCATGAATAATGTCGCTACCAGTATGACGGTCGCAATTAACATGGCTTGTCCGTGATTTTCTAAAAAGACGCCCCATGCGAGCAGCACTTGAGATAAGAATGGAAGCTCGCCACCAGTACCCTCATATATGCGGCTAAACTTTGGCACTACAAATCCAAGCAAAAACAAAATCACTAGACTACCTACGCCCATCAGCAGAATGGGGTATATAGAAGCACTGACGATTTTTTTCTTGAGTAAACTGACTTGCTCTTCATAGGCAATATAGCGTCCTAATGATTCAGCGAGGTCACCCGTTTTTTCACTGGCTCTTACTGTTGCAACATAGAGCACAGGGAATGCAGCAGGCTGTTGTTCTAGCGCCGCAGAAAAAGTTTGTCCCTGATATAACGCTTGTAACAGCGTATCTAGCGTCGCTTTAGTGCCGTTTTTCTCGTCTTTAATAGCCAACGTTTCTATCGCTTCTACTAAGTTGAGACCCGCCTCTAATAATGCGAGCAGCTCTTGGCTGAATAGGACTAATGGGAATTTTTTCTTACCGCGACTGGTGATTGATTGTGTGCCAGCAGTCGCCGAGATTGGGGTGTAGCCTCGCGCTTGCGCTTGAGATAAGGCATCTTCAGCATGAATAGCGGAGATGGTTAAAGAAACCATTTCTCGACCGCGTACCGCTTTAACAAGGTAATCCATTTAGAGGATCACTACCAGCTGACTACATCTTCAGCTTCTTTAGTGCCACCTTGCTGACCGTCTTTACCTAACGTATACAAATCATAGTCGCCGTGCTCACCTGGTGATTTATAGAGGTAGGGTTTATCCCATGGGTCGTTAGGCACACTTTTTTTGAGATAAGGCCCAGACCATTTACTTATATTGCCTGGGTTTTTATTCAAAGCAGCTAACCCTTGTTCGGTCGTAGGATAACTACCAGTGTCTATACGGTACTGGTCAAGCGCCTTACCCAAAGCATCAACCTGTGCTTTGGCAGTTTTTGTTTCTGATTTGCCAATTTGCTCAAAATATTTAGGCCCAACATAGCCTGCTAACAGGCCAATGATGACCATCACTACCAGCAGTTCTAGTAATGTAAATCCTTGATTTTTATTGTTAAATTTTAAATTACGATTCATGTTTGAACAAATCTCTTCATGCAAAACTACAGTTGGGTGAATAATAGTCCATTTAGATTACATATAAGTTTAATATTTGTGACACAAATTGTACACGAAAGATTTTCAGTATAATTTCCCTGTGCTACTTGAGTTTAAGACTCAGTTTTATTATGGGGGGTTACTTAAAGGTATTTCGTAAACATACTAGCGAATAAAAGCTGTTATTAACAATAGCCCAGTTGGGCTTTTGTTTTGATTGGATATTTAAATAATGCAAGACATGCAGTAGTGTGTGTCTAAGCGATATTTGGTATTGATTTCTCTTCGATCAAATTTAACGATTGGAAGCTAACAATTATAAAAAACTTAGTTTTTTAATGTACTTTTTGTAATTGCGTTAAATCATTAATAATTTCTTGTGAATGTTTAGAGGTGTCTACATTTAAATAGGTCTTGGCGATTTTTCCTGCTGGATCAATCAGGTAGGTATAGCGTTTTGCGATTTTAACTGTGCCCATATCAGCCAGTGCGCCATATTGTGCGGCCACTTTTCCATTTTTATCAGCCAGTAAAGGAAAGGGCAGGTTATATTTTTTGCTAAACTCTGCATGCGATTGAGTATCGTCTACGCTGACACCAATGACTTGAGCCCCTAGCTTATCGAGCTGATGTAAATCGTCTCTAAAATGACAAGCTTCTTTAGTGCAACCAGGCGTATCGTCTTTAGGGTAAAAATAGAGCACAACCCACTTTCCTGCATAGTGTTTTAAGCTCTTTATTTCACCATTGGCATCGGGTAGCTGAAAATCAGGCGCCATGGCATCTGGTTTTAATCCAGATGTGTTTGAATTGAAATAACGGTAACCCATAAAGGCTAACACTAAGACGAGACTATAAAAAATAATTTTTAGTAACATGATATGCACCACGCAATTGGTATGAGTGAGTTAGATTGTGCTAGTTTTGTTTGGTTTTGTCTAACAAGAATTGTGCAGAAATGTGAGAAAATGCTACTTTCTCGCCCCCGTAGCTCAGTGGATAGAGCATCCCCCTCCTAAGGGGAGGGTCACACGTTCGATTCGTGTCGGGGGCGCCAAGCTCACTTCCAAATAAGTCCGACACCGTCCATAAATACTAGTAATGTCGGGGCACCAAACTTATACCTAATATCATTTGGTACAAGTTTGTCTATATCAATTCCCAAATGTTTTTGGTGGCTTAAGTCAAAACAAATAGTATTGCCTCTAATGACGTCTCATCTTTAGTTTCTAGAGGGTTGCTTTTTACAGAATCCGTTGGTTATAGGCTCAGGAGATGAGCCAGTTCATTAAATTGTAACTTTGCATCGCTAGTATGCACTCCTACCTGTAATTTCATGTTGCGGTTCGAGAGGTCGTCTAAATTGTTTTTCAATGTGTTTTTATCTGTTGTTATTGTCATTCGAAATCACTCCGATGACATAGAAAATATCGTAGTAGAGGCAACTCGCGTGATTGCTCCGCTTGTGAGTGACTATGAAATTATCATTGTGGATAACGCATCGGATGATGCTAGTGTCTCTGTGCTTAAGAAGCTGACACTAGAAAACGGACATCCAAATTTGCAAGTGTACGCTTTAACAAAAGAGGTGAATGCAGATACCGCTTCTTGGGTTGGTTTAGAGAGTGCACTTGGCGATTTTATTGCGGTCATTGATCCATTAGTTGATGATTTTGCTTTTATTCCAGAAATGCTGGATAAAGCTGTCAGTGAAGCGGATGTAGTGTTTGCAAACAATAAGTTAAAACCAAGACAAAGCCTGATATATAGTTTTGCTTATATGGTATTTGATACTTTGTATAAGTGTTTCAATGGTATCCATCTCGCTAAAGAAGCACCGCAATTTCGTATTTTGAATAAAAAGGTCGTCAATTTTATTCTTCAGCACCGCCAGCCATCTATGACTTACCGTCATTTGCCAGCCACTGGTGGCTTTTCTCGGGTTAATTTAACGTATAGTGCCGCGCCAAAAATCTCTCATACCAAACGGTTAGGTGAGAGTATTGATCGTGGTATGCGCATGTTGGTTTCTACCACGCAAGCACCGATGCGCTTAGTGACTACATTGTCATTATTTGGTGCTTTTGCCAATCTTTTTTACTCTGTATATGTGTTGGCCATCGCATTTTTAAAAGCCGATGTTGCAGCAGGGTGGGTGAGTTTGTCGCTGCAACAATCAGGGATGTTTTTTTTAATTTCACTCGTTTTGTTAGTGCTTGGTGAATATATTTTACAGATGGCGAGTTTATCTAATGAAGGGCCGCCCTATCATGTGGCACAAGAATTTACCAGCGCACGCATGACGCGTCGTGAAAAACTGAATATTGAAGCACCTCTACCTAATCAGCAAAAACCTACACTAGAAATATACGCTGAACGGCGCGCATAATGCTCGGCACAAGTACTACGCAAGATGTTGTGGTGATTGGCGGAGGATTTTATGGTGCAGCCATTGCTATCTACCTAACCAAACAGCGTGGCTTTAAAAATGTAGTGCTACTTGAGCGTGAATCCAGCTTGCTTACACGTGCATCTTATAATAATCAAGCGCGTGTTCATAATGGCTATCATTATCCACGTAGCTTTACCACTGCATATCGCAGTCAAGTCAATTTGCCAAGGTTCGTAGGTGATTGGCCGCAAGCGGTAAAGCAGGATTTTACTAAATTGTATGCGATTGCCAGACGCAACTCTAAAGTCACGGCTAAACAGTTTAAAAAATTTACGGACGAAATTGGCGCAAGAATTGAACTTGCAGAACCCAGACATCGGTCATTATTTGACTCCAACTTGATTGAAGAAGTGTTTTTGGTTGAGGAGTACGCATTTGATTCAACAAAATTGCTTGAATGGGCAAAAGAAGAGCTGAGTGAGCTTGGTGTAAAGGTGCTTTGTAAAACCGCTGCTATTGAGATTAACAACGGTAAAGATCAAACACAAGAAGTGCTAATCCAGTCGGAAGGGCTTGAAAATAATAAGCAAGTGATGAGTGCACGCCACGTATTTAATTGCACTTATAGTGGGCTAAATCAGTTCAAGGGTGATTTTAAAGGCACAGCGACAAAGCTTAAGCAGGAAATTACCGAAATGGCGTTAATGGATATGCCCCCTGCGCTCAAAAACGTTGGAATTACAGTGATGGACGGGCCATTCTTTTCAACCATGCCATTCCCTGCGCGGGGCTTGCATACGCTATCTCACGTGCGCTATACGCCACACTTAAACTGGAATGATGAATGTGGCATAGACCCCTATCAAAAGCTGGATGTATATAACAAACATGAGACGCGCGTGGATCGCATGGTGCGCGATGTAAGCCGTTATATTCCAGAAATCGCCAATGCGAAATATGTGGATTCTTTGTACGAGATTAAAACCGTGTTAGTCAAAAATGAGGGAGATGACGGTCGGCCGATTTTATTTGAAAAGCATCCAGAGTTTGCTAGTTGTTACTCTGTACTTGGCGGGAAAATAGATAACATTTACGACATTATTGAAAAATTAGATATGGAATTTTTATGTTAGGTTTATATAAAGACTCATTTAGTAAGTTAATTAAAATCAATGGGTTAAATTTTTTTAAAATTGCTGGACTAGTTTTCATCATCTCCATTTCCCTATGGCTGAACATTACTAATCAATCTACGGAGTTTGGAAATGGACATGGCAAATTTGCTGATCAAGTGGATTCTTATTCCGAATACCTAATTCGTAACACAGTCATTAACAATATTATTGGCACTGAAAATCAGACAGGCAGTCTTATACAGACTAAAAACTATAAACTTGAGGACTATCAATATTACCCTGATCACACACAAAAATACTTTTCTAATCGAGGCATACAGGTTGAGTTTTATAAATGGATTGCTAAGTTTAATGAAGATTTATTTATTAAAAGTCAAGATACTTATTTTAAAGCTTTTAGATTATTGAACTGCATATTGATCACGATTTGCTTTAGTGTTTTCTTTTTAAGTACCTTAGGGAAAAATTTCTTCGGTGTGTTAGCAATAATTGTTTTTAGCCTTTCGGGAGGTATTGCACTGTTTTGTGCTAATTTGTATTTTTGCGCTTGGGTACTATTTTCGCCTTTGCTGTTTTACCCATTGCTTGTTAAACAACGTTACAAGCTCTATGTGTTATTTGCACTCGTATTTAGTATCCTTTATTTCTCTATCAGATATGAGTTTGCAACTACATTTGCCTTGATGTGGTTGTTCCCTATTTTAGTTCAGCACTGTTTATCTCACAAAAAACTTGAATACAAACTAATGGCTATCGTTTTCTTAACAGTCATTTTGGGGTTTGCTATTGCTTTATTGATGCATCATCAGTTTATTGCTCAAGAGCTACACATCACCATGAAGGAAGCATCGGCACAGATATTTTCTACATTAAAAATGCGCGTGGCTTCAGTCATTGGTGTTTCAATACCATTTAGCCCTGGGTTTTTTAAGTATATGATTATTCGAATGAATTGGACGGGATTCACATTGCCCCTTTTAGGAAGTATTACTAAATTTACCTTATTGTTAATTTTTATTTTTTATGCATGGAAAGAGAAATCTAGTCATTATTTCCCTATATTTGTATGGGCAATAGCTGCATATATTTCTTGGTATATCTTTGCATATCAGCACATTATGTGGCACGCACAATTTGACTCCTTAACTTTTGTGGCAACAATACAGCTTGTATTGGTCTTGTATCTGTCAAATTTACTAAAAAACTCCTTACTAATAAACAAATAATGGTGTTTTTAAGAATATATATAGATTTTATAAACAATATTGAGTCACTTTAATGTATGGAAATGAATAATGAATAACGCGTTAATTGGGTATACTGGGTTTGTTGGTACAACATTGCTAAAACAAGCAAAATTTGAGTCACTTTATCGCTCAACAAATATCGGCGAAATCAATCACCAAACTTTTGATATGGTGGTTTGTGCAGGTGCGCCAGCGCAGAAGTGGATTGCGAATAAAGATCCTGCTGCAGATTTGCTTAAAATTGAAGGGCTCATTGCGCATTTAAAAACCATTACATGCAAAACATTGATATTAATCAGTACGGTGGACGTGTTTAAAAAAGCGATTGATGTCGATGAAAACACGGTTGTAGATGAAGAGGGGCTCAATGCTTATGGTCTGCATCGTCGTTATTTGGAGAAGTTTGTTGAAGAGCATTTTAAGAACTATTTAATTGTGCGCTTACCTGGTTTGGTAGGTCCTGGTCTTCGTAAAAATGTCATTTTTGATTTCCTGAATGATAATAATCTTAATGTCATTGATAGCCGAGGTGTTTTCCAGTTTTATCCTATGGTCAATCTTTGGTACGACATTCAAACTTCACTCAACGCCAACTTAAAACTGGTGCATTTGACTGCACAGCCCATTAGTGTTGCAGAAGTTGCTAGACAAGGTTTTGGTTTGCATTTTAGTCAAGCGCTGGCTAATCCAGCAGCGACTTATGATATGCGCACTTGTCATGCGGCATTATTTGGTGCGTCAAGTGATTATCAATACAGTATCCGCGATACGATACAAGCAGTGAGGGCGTACGCGCAATCTGAGCCTGTCACAATTAAAACAACAAGTTAGGGTATAAGATGAGATTAGCGATTTCCAATATTGCTTGGGATACAGTAGAAGATGAAGCGGTTGCAAACTTACTGAATCAGTACCAAATTGATGCAATTGATGTGGCCCCAGGTAAATATTTTCCTGTGCCAACTGAAGCAACTAATCAAGAAATTCAGGCAGTTAAGAACTGGTGGGCAGCGCGTGGCGTTGAAATTACAGGGATGCAGGCGCTTTTATTTGGCACCACGGGGCTAAATGTATTTGGTAATGATGAGTCGCAACAGGCGATGCTGAATCATTTAAACGCGGTTTGTCGTATCGCAGCAGGTTTGGGCGCCCAATGGCTGGTGTTCGGTTCTCCAAAAAATCGGGATCGCAATGGCCTGAGTGATGAGCAAGCCATGAGCATGGCCGTTCCATTTTTTAGGCATTTGGGTGACATTGCACAAAGCCACGGAGTGACAATTTGCTTAGAGCCAAATCCAGCGCATTATGGTGCTAATTTTATGATTAATAGTAGCGAAACCGCCCAAGTAGTGAGAGAGGTGAATCATCTCGCTATTAAGATGCAGCTTGATACTGGCGCAATGACGATAAATCATGAAATTGCCGAAGAGGTACTACAAAACGTGGCAAATTTGATTGGGCATATTCATGCCTCGGAGCCAGACTTAGTACCAGTAGGAGATGGGGCAACCAATCATGAGGCGGTATATGCTGCTGTGAATCAATATTTGCCACAGCATGTGGTTTCGATTGAAATGGTGGCGACAAAAACTGAACCGCACATAGTTGCGATTGAGCGAGCGCTAAAAGTGGCTATTCAATCATATCGTCAGGCAGGAGCCGCTTTATGAAATGGCTCATTTTAGTTTTAGGTATATTGTCTAATGCATCGGCTAGCGTATTGGTAAAAATGGCGATGGTACCACCCCGAAAGTTTCCATCAATCGCGGAGTTAATGGCTACACCTCTCACCGTATTAAGTAACTGGCCTTTTTGGCTGGGCTTGGGTTTATATGGCGCAGCTTTTTTGTTGTATGCAGCGGCATTGTCAAAATTACCTCTGAACGTTGCACACCCTATATTAACGGCAGGGGCGGTTGCAACAGTGGCCTTATTTTCGGTCATTATTTTTAAAGAGTCGTTTTACTGGACGACAGCGCTGGGTATTTTATTCGTAATTATTGGTGTCACTTTGATTTCATACCGTGTTGGTTAACCCTTAAAAATTATTTGTACAATTTAAAGACTTATTATGACGAACTCCGAATTAGCTTACACAAACACTTCTGATTTAAGCCAAAGTAACTGGCAAGTGCCAGCCTATGAAACGCAATTATGGTTAGGTAAGCAACATGCATATTGTGTAGTGATTCCTGTCATTAACGAAGGTGAGCGGATTAAAAACCTGCTTTCTAGAATGGCGGCCATTGATATTGCTAAGCAAGCCGACATTATTATTGTCGATGGGGGCAGTAAGGATGGCTCTTTGGAGTTGGAGTCATTAAAGCAGCATGGGGTGCGCGGATTATTACTTAAAACAGGGGCAGGTAAGCTGAGCGCCCAGTTACGCTGTGCTTACGCTTTTGCGCTAAGTCAGGGCTACGAAGGCATTGTGACTATTGATGGCAATGATAAAGATGACCCAGAAGCCATCCCTCGATTTATTAAGGCACTAACGCAAGGCGTAGATTTTGTGCAAGCTTCACGCTATCTACCAGGGGGTGTTGCTGAAAATACGCCTCTAGTGCGCGATCTCGCGATCCGTTTTGTGCATGCGCCTATTCTGAGTCTGTCTTCAGGCTTTCGTTGGACTGATACGACGCAAGGCTTTAGAGCTTATAGTAAGGCCTTGTTGTTGGACCAGAAAATATCGCCTTTTCGCGATGTTTTTAGTAGTTACGAGCTACTATTCTATTTGTCATATATCGCGCCAAAATTGGGCTATAAGTGCCAAGAGATTGCAACAATCAGGCGTTATCCATTAGGTGAAGTGCCTACCAAAATTAGTAGCTTTAGGGGTAACTTGTCAGTGCTTTTTACTTTGTTTTCAGCTTGTTTGGGTAAGTTCAATCCTCAATAATTGAATCATATTATTTTCAAATACCTTTGATTGTATTCGTGTACGATGTGCGTTTGAAAGGATATTGGAATTCTGTAAAAATGTCTGAGCATTGTATGTCTTGTGGAGCTTGTTGCGCCGCTTTTAGGGTGTCGTTTTACTGGGCGGAAACGGATGCACATCCTTTAGGTCACGTGCCTAGCCAGTTCACTCAAGCAGTGAATCAGCATTATGTTTGTATGAATGGTACGGATAAGCATCCTGTAAAATGCGTTGCGTTGCAGGGTGAGGTCGGGCAACAGGTAAGTTGCACCATTTATGACAAACGCTCTAGTACTTGTCGTGAGTTTACAGCGGGTAAGGAGGAGTGTAACAAGGCGCGCCAGAAGTATGGCTTGCCAGAGATTGCGCCCAATTAAGTTTTGCTTTTAGTTTCTAACTCGTCCCAGCGCATGAGCTTTGTTTCTATGTCAGCAGCGACTTCTGTTAAGCGCGCCTGTAATTGCTTTACCTTTTCAGCATCATCACGATAAATATCAGGGTTGGCTAGCGCTAAGTTAATATCAGCTTGTTCATTTTCTAGGCCTTCGATGAGTTCTGGCAAGTTTTCCAGTTCTTTTTGCTCTTTAAAACTGAGTTTGTTTGAAGGTTTGGCAGGCGGTATTTTTTCTGCTGTGCTTTTTTCTAGGTTGGATTTGTTCTGTACAGATTTTTCAGCCTGCTGTTGTTGACTAAAGCGTAGCCAATCATCGTAGCCACCACCAAACTCCGTGAGCTTGCCATTGCCTTCAAAGGCGATTACCTGCGTGACGGTGTTTTCTAAAAATGCGCGGTCATGGCTGACTAGAAATAGGGTGCCAGAGTAATCCTGTAACAGACTTTCCAGTAGCTCTAAGGTGTCGATGTCTAGGTCATTGGTCGGTTCATCAAGCACCAGTACGTTGGCTGGACGTGCAAACAGGCGTGCCAGCAGCAAGCGATTACGTTCGCCACCAGAAAGTGATTTAACAGGTGAGCGAGAGCGTTGTGGCGGGAACAAAAAGTCTTCTAAGTAGCTAATCACATGCTTGCGTTCGTTGCCAATTTCTACAAAGTCTGAGCCTGGGCTAATGGTGTCAGCAAGGCTGGCCTCTTCATCTAGCTGTTCGCGCATTTGATCAAAATAAGCGACGTTAATTTTAGTGCCACGCTGGATTTCACCGCTATCAGCTTCAATATCGCCTAAAATCAGTTTAAGTAAAGTGGTTTTGCCAATACCATTAGGACCGAGTAAGCCGATTTTGTCACCGCGTAAAATACGTGTGCTAAAGCCTTTAATCAGTGTTTTATCGCCATAGGCCTTGGAGACATTATCGAGTTCTGCGACTAGTTTCCCACTGCGCTCACCTGGATCCAGATTAAGCTTAACATTGCCCTGACGTTCGCGTCTGGCTGCACGGTCTAAGCGCAATGCTTCTAGTCTGCGTACGCGACCTTCATTGCGGGTACGGCGTGCCTTAATGCCTTGACGTATCCAGACTTCTTCTTGCGCTAAAAATTTATCAAATTTAGCTGCATGTGTTTCTTCTACCGCTAATAGCTCTTCTTTTTTAATTTGATATTGACTGAAATTGCCGATAAAGTCTGTGAGCTTACCGCGATCTAATTCAGTAATCCGTGTAGCGAGTTTGTCTAAAAATCGTCTGTCATGGGTAATGAATAATACGCTACCGCTAAACCCTAGTAATAAGTCTTCCAGCCATTCAATGGCCTCTAAATCTAAATGGTTGGTTGGTTCATCCAACAATAGCACTTCTGGCTCTGCAACCAATGCACGACCTAGCGCGACGCGCTTGCGCCAGCCACCTGATAAAGTAGAAACTAAAGCCTCGGCATCTAATTTTAAGCGGCTGAGTACTGTTTCCACACGCGATTGTGCGGCCCAGCCATTTTGTGCATCCATTTCATGCTGTAGGGTTTGCATCTGCGCCATGAGTGCATCAATGTCAGCCTCTGGCATGCCCATGTCATGGCTCACCTGATGATAGTCAATGATAATTTGCTGTAAATTGCCCAGGCCTTCCGCCACTGCTTCAAAAATCGTGTGGGTGGTGTCTAGCTCAGGCTCCTGCGGTACATAGACAATGCGCACACTTGGTGCGCGCCAAACCAGACCATCATCAAGCTTGATGGTGCCAGCAATGGCTTTTAATAAACTGGATTTTCCTGCACCATTACGTCCAATCAGGCCGACACGTTCTCCCGCATCCAGTTGAAAAGAGGCATGGTCGAGCAAAGCATGATGGCCAAAAGCTAAGCTGGCATTGTCTAATGTAATGTGTGGCATAAGGGGTAGTTGAGGCGATTTGTTAAGTGCAGCATTGTAAACGACATCAAGCCGTAAATCAGACTAGTCTGTTAATAATTAATATTAGTGAACTGTTTGTGATCCTAATACGGCAATCGCTTGTTTTTGAATTGAAACATCAGAATTGGGTTGGTACTCTTCAACCCACTCGCCTATTTGCGCTTTGATTTGTAGCTCACTCAAATGGGGAACACTTTCTAACCATATCAATAAGTCATTTAACCAGACAGGGGGAACTGTTCTTGCCTGCGCGATTCTGAGCTTTTCATGGGTCGTTGGCAGAGTGTTTTCGTCATCAGCCAACAGTTCTTCATATAACTTTTCGCCAGGTCGCAAGCCAGTATAGTCGATGCGGATTTCCTCTGGTTGAAAGCCCGATAAGCGAATCATATCTTTGGCAAGGTCTACAATTTTGACTGGCTCCCCCATATCGAGCACAAAAATCTCTCCTCCATTACCCATCGCGCCAGCTTGCAACACCAATTGCGTCGCTTCGGGAATCGACATGAAATAGCGCGTGATTTCTGGGTGTGTGATTGTCACTGGTCCGCCAGCTGCAATTTGCTCACGAAACTTTGGGATTACACTGCCGCTACTACCCAATACATTGCCAAAACGTACCGTAATAAATTGTGTTATGGCTATAGGCTTGGTGCTGTTGTGAGGTTGTAGGCTTTGACAAATAAGCTCAGCCAGACGTTTACTCGCCCCCATCACATTTGTGGGATTCACTGCTTTGTCAGTTGAAATGAGCACAAACTTTTCTACATGTGCACTTTGACACACCGAGGCAAATTGATACGTGCCAAATGCATTGTTGACCAAGGCCTCGCATACGTTATTATCTTCCATCATCGGGACATGTTTATAAGCGGCTGCATGTAGTACAAGTTTAGGACGATGCGTTAACAACACATGATTGATACGTGTTTTGTTTTTTACATCCGCAACAATATAGACAAGCTGAGTGCTGGATTTAAGCTGGTTAAACTCTTGTTGTAGCGTATACAAGCCGAACTCAGAAATATCCAGACAAATCAGTTTTTTGGGATGAAAAGCCAGAATTTGTCGGCAGAGCTCAGAGCCAATTGAACCAGCGGCACCGCTTACTAAAACAGTGTTGTCGGCGATCATAAAACTCAAGCCTTGTGCGTCTAAACTCACGACATCACGACCTAACAAATCCTCAACATCAATCTTGCGGATATTTGAGATGCTTATTTTTCCGCTCATCATGTCACTCATAGAAGGCACAGTCAGCACCTCAAGGTTTGCTTGATTAGCAATGTTGGCTGCTTCTCTTCGCTGTAGATGGCTCGCGCTAGGCATCGCGATGATACAGTGCTGACAGCCATACTTTTTGGCAATAACTGGAAGCGCAGCAATGTTACCTTCTACACGTGTGTGCGAAAACTCTCTGCCGATCATATTTTGTTGATCATCCAATACCGCGACGACTTGCCAAGCAGGGTCTCTGGAAAGCTCTTTAATTAAGCTGATCGCAGCGTTTTCTGCGCCTAAAATAATGACAGGTTTCCCTTGTCTGCGCATGGGGTTGAATAAATGGCGCTCTTTCCAGGCACGATATGTAAAACGGCTGCCACCCATGATCAAAATAAGTAATAGCGGATTCAGTACAATCACAGTTCTGGGGATGACGATTTGTGTACGTACAAACAAACTGATAAACGCAATACATAATGCAGAAAGGGCAACAGCTTTGATAATACGTTGCAAATCTGGCAGGCTAGCAAAACGCCAAATACCTCTATATAAGCCAAATGTAATAAATGCGGCTGCTTGAATCAGGATGACCAATGGCAGAAACTTTAAGAATGCGCCCATAAAATTAGGAGGAAGCTCAAAGTTAAAGCGCATCAGAAAAGCCAACCACCAAGCCAATGCAGAGGCGAGAATATCGTGCAGTAACGCAAGTAAAGATAAGTAATTTACAAGATATTGTTTATAAGATCTCATCATGATTGAATTCTTAATGCGAAATGTTATCGCGTTTTAATACCTTAATAAGCGTAAGCAGAATGATATAACAATCCAGCCTAAATGATTGATGTTTTAGATAGTAGACATCTAATGCTACTTTTTGCGGGATAGGAATCTCATCGCGTCCATTGACTTGTGCCCAACCTGTAATCCCAGGCTTTAGTTTATGTACGCCATATTCTGTTCTAAGCGCAATCAAATCATCTTGATTAAACAGCGCAGGGCGGGGGCCAACAATACTCATATCTCCCTTAAGCACACTCCATAGTTGTGGGAGCTCATCCAAACTGGTTTTACGTATAAAACTACCCACGGGTGTTAGATATTGATTAGGGTCTGTTTGCTGGTTTAACACATGCGTTGCTAATGCGGGTGTGTTTGTTTTCATAGAACGAAACTTTGGCATATCAAATAACGTATTATTGATTCCAACCCGTTGGCTCCAATATAAAGCAGAGCCTATAGATGTAAGCTTTACAATTAGACATGTAAAAATGATCAAAAGTAGGGTGATTGGTAATGTAAAAATTACCAATGCAATATCTGTTAATCTTTTGGCTAAGTTTGGGAGGATGTTTATTTTCATGAGCTGGCAAGTTTTTGATTCACACACAAGAGCATTAAGAAAGTAATTAAAGGCTCAGAATGGTCTTGTTTAAATAGCCTTATGCCAAACAAATCGATTCACATAGTCGGTATAACTCAAAATTATTCTGGCAACTTTTTCGGATACATTGTTTACATTATAATCACTGGGTAGACTTAAGGGGTTAGCTGTGCTTTGCTCCCGATTCTCAAGTATATGAATTGCTTGATTTATTCGATCGTAATCTAAACCAACCATCATCACTGATGCCTCCTCCATACCTTCTGGACGCTCATGTGCATGCCGAATATTAAGTGCAGGAAAGTTCAAAATTGAGGACTCTTCAGTAATCGTTCCACTATCTGAAAGGACAATCCTTGCGTTCATTTGTAAGTGTACATAATCAAAAAACCCTAATGGCTTCATTAAGTGCACCAACGGGCTAAAGCTGACATTTTTTTCTTCAAGGCGTTTACGCGTGCGTGGGTGGGTAGAAACAATAATTTTTAACCCATAATCAGCGGATAACATATGCAATATATTAATGAGCTGATCTAGGTTTTGTGGTGAATCAACATTTTCTTCCCTATGACAGCTGACTACAAAATATTGGCCTGTGATTAAGTTCAAACGTTTTAACACATCAGATTCATCTATATTTTTACGGTAGTACTGAAGAACTTCATACATTGGGCTACCTGTTTTAATTATGTGCTGTGGCGGGATCCCTTCACGCAATAAGTACTCTCTGGCAATTGCACTGTAAGGCATATTAATGTCACTTAAATGATCCACTATCTTACGATTAGACTCCTCTGGAACTCGCTGATCAAAGCAACGATTCCCTGCCTCCATATGGAATATGGGAATACGTCTTTTTTTTGCAGAAATGGCGGCTAAACAGCTATTGGTATCTCCCAAGATCAGTATAGCATCTGGATTTTCTTTATCTAACAAGCTATCAACGCGTGCAATGATGTTACCTATAGTCTCGGCAGCTGTATGACCTACTGCTTCAAGATAAAAATCAGGCTTTCTAATTTTTAAATCTTTAAAAAATATTTCATTCAGTTCATAGTCATAATTTTGTCCTGTATGCACTAAAATGTGGTGCATATAATCGTCAAGTTTAGCCATTACTCGTGACAATCTAATCAACTCTGGACGAGTACCCACAATCGTCATCACCTTGAGTTTCTTTAAAGAATTCATACTAACTCCTGATAAGTGTCAGAATTGTTCGGATCAAAAATTTCATGTGACCAAAACATTGTCATCAGTGGAACCTGACCGACATTTCTAATGTTATGAGTAAAAAATGTAGGCATGTCGATATATTGGGGATGACTACCTGAAACTTTAAATTCGTATACTTTGGTATCAAATAGCTTACGCAAGCAAATAACAGCTTCCCCACCTACAACAAGAAACCGTTCTACTTTAGAAGTGTGGTAATGATTGCCTCTTGTAATACTAGGTAAGGTGGTTGATAAAAAAGCTTGTCCTCCATTTAACGTGCGTACAGCCTCAAATAAGCTACCGCGCTCATCCGTGCGCATCTGCAATGCAACTGGGTACGCATGAGGAAATAAATAAGAGCGATAAGTATTAAATAATTCTAAATCAAAATGCTCTCGTAAATCAGGCAATAATAAATGCTCAGAATACATCTGCGCCATGGATTGCAGCTTTTCGAGTAGTTCACTCACTTTAAGCTTAACGCCAGATAGATGGAAAACACCTTGTAAGTGCTGGTGAATTACATTGTTGATGAATATTGCAACATGTTGGGCGTGTATCAGTTCAATTTCATTATCATGAATAATTACTGGTTGTTCTTTATTGGCTAATTGATAACAAAAGGTAGACACTGCTGAGTTGTAAAATGGACGTCCAAATTCACCAAATACATTTGGGATGATTAAATTAGCAAAAGTTGCATGATGTTTATCTGCCCATTGTTGAAAAATTTCTCCTGCTCTTTTTTTTGATTTTCCGTAAGCTGTATCTCTATCAACATGTGTAGTAGAAGCATAAATAATATGAGGTGTTACTTTTTGCTGTTCACATGCGTTAACAATTTGCTCTGCGAGTGAAATGTTAGCTGCGATCAATGCATCATTATTATCGCTTCTGTTTACACCAGCTAAATGTACAATGACTTCACAATCACGCACAAATGTATTCATTTTGTCTAAATCAGAAAATACTTCTCGACCAGCCAAAGCCAACTCAACATTCGATTTAGACTTAAAATATGCGCGTAGGTGAAAGCCTAAAAAACCAAATGCTCCAGTAATGCCTATTTTCATTTTAGTCTCAAATGCTAGCCAAGCTCAGCTTGAACTTCAGGTAGACTTAGTAACAGGGATTCCACCTCTTGAATGGATAGTCTCTGAGTGTTATGTGAAGTATAGTCTTGCAAGTCAGCTAGGGCTGTATCGCCCTCAGTGAAGTACTTATTATAGTTAAGGTCACGGTCATCCATACTGACTCTATAATAGTCCCCCATCTCTTCAGCTTTTCTTAACTCTTCTTGGGTGGCTAAAGTTTCATAAATTTTTTCACCATGTCGCATACCAATAATTTTGATTGGAACCTCAGAATTAAAGAGATTTTTTAGCGCAATAACGAGATCTTCTACTGAACAGGCAGGGGCTTTACGTATAAATAAGTCACCTTGTTGCGCATGTTGAAAGGCGAAAATAACAAGCTCAATGGCATCGCGAAGTGGGAGCAGAAACCTTGTCATTTCTGGTACTGTAATCGTAATAGGCAAGCCTGCTTTAATTTGTTTAATGAAAAGTGGGATTACAGAACCTCTAGAGTAAAGCACATTGCCATAGCGCACACTTGATAGAGTGGTCTCATTACTCCTCATTCCCCTAGCAGCTGCATGCGTTACTTTTTCCATTAAGGCTTTAGTCATACCCATCGCGTTAACAGGGTACACTGCTTTGTCCGTACCCAGACAAACGACGCGCTTCACTTTTTGCTTAATTGCTGACTCAATCACATTATGACTACCAATAATATTGGTCATTACAGCTTGCATAGGAAAAAACTCGCAAGAAGGCACTTGCTTTAAAGCCGCAGCGTGAAACACAAAATCAACGCCTTGCATCGCATGGTCTAGTCCATCCCGATCTCGAATATCTCCAATATAAAACTTAATTTTTGGATTATTTAGCTCAATGCGCATATGCTCTTGTTTGAGCTCATCTCTGCTAAATATCCTAATTTCACCAAAATCACTTTTGACTAATCTATTTAACAAGGCGTGTCCAAAAGAACCTGTTCCGCCAGTAATGAGTATCGTCTTATTTGCAAAATCGCTCATATCACTCTCATTTAATTGTTGATTTCTTTGTTAAGCCAAGCATTTGTGCTTCTAATTGGCTAAATAACTGATTTCTATTAAAGTGAGTATCATAATAGATTCTCCCTGCTTTACCCATGTCATTTCTTTCAGCAACTGAAAGCGCGAACATGCGATTTGTTGCTTTGACTAATCCTTCAATATCTTCAGAAGCGCAGGCAAAGCCAGCACCAGATTCATTTACTACTTTCGCACCTTCGCCATCTAACATCGCTAAAATAGGTTTTCCGCAAGCTAGATATGACTGAATCTTACCTGGTATTGTACTTTCAAATATAGGGTCTTGTTTGAGTGTTACTAATAGTGCATCAGCGCATGCAAAATAATTTGGCATTTCTTCAATTGGGAATTGACCTAATAAATGAAATACATCACTCAGATTTCTTTTTTTAATTTCTTCCGAAACCCAATTTCGCTCACGCCCATCGCCAAGTATTAGCCATTGAATTTGTGTGTTTTGCCTGAGCTTTTCAGCAACAGCTAAAATTGATCCAAAATCTTGAGCAACTCCAATATTGCCTGCAAACATGATTTTAAACCCTGAAGGTAATTTAGCTAACAATTCAGGGTTAATTTTTTTTGGTTGGTATAGCTCCTCAGCCCAATTAGGGAAAAACTGTAGCTTTGCTTGGGGCACTTCCATCTTTAACGCATGCGCATAAAATCCTTTAGATTGAACAAGTATGCGATCACAATGTTGATATATCCATTTTGTTAGTTTTTCTAAAAAATTAATCACCCAGCCACGTTTGATATTGCTTGCGGCTATGACGCTCTCTGGCCAAAGATCAAGCACCCAAAAAAAGATAGGGGCATTTTTTAACCATTTCATAAAAATGGCTGGGATCCCTACAGTGATTGGTGAGACTTGAAATACAAAAATTGCATCAAATTTACCGCGGACTTTGAAGAAACCATACAAGCAAGCAAAAAAGGCAAAAGAAATATAATTTAAAGCCAATCTAACGGCTTTGGCATCACCTCTTGGAATGAGAGGGCACCGAACAATCTTGATGCCTTGATAATTTTCGCAGTTACGCTGGAATAGTCCATATCCATCAAAAAAACTTCCTTTGGGATAGTTGGGTATCCCAGTCAGAACGGTAACGTCATGTCCTTTTTCAACAAAACCAATTGCAAGATCGTTGATGCGAAAGTTTTCTGGGTAAAAATACTGTGAAACAACCAAAATCCTCATCGTAATTAAGTTACTCTATTTTTATTGATGATTTTGTTAAAAAACTGCAAATGCTTATCACCTATCATATTCCACGTAAAGTTCTCCAAAACATATCTATTTAGGTTCTCTCCCATAATTTTGAGTTTTATTGGATATTCTAGTGCCTTAACTAGGCCACCTTCAACTCCTGCTACAGATGCCTGAACTACAATGCCTCCAGACACTTTCTCCACATCGTTGAACCCGCACTGATCAGTAATAAGCACAGGGGTTTGCAGTATGCCAGACTCCAATACGACAATTGACATTGCTTCATGTCTTGAAGGAATAACTAAAAGTTCAGCATCTCTATAAGCGGCTACTTTATCTGCCCCACTGACATAACCAACGAAATGAACTCTATCTGATACTGAAGAGTGAACTCTAATTTTGTTTAACTCTTCAAGCATGCCCCCGTCTGGCCCAGCAAAAACCAAGTGATGGTTTGGGAACCTCGTTGCAATTTTTAGAAACGCCTTTAATAGTAAATCAGGGCCTTTAATGAGGTTTAATCTACCCATAAATAATATGTAAGGTGATTCTTTTATACCAACTCTGCTTGCAAATGGGGTTGAATCTCTTAGCATAAAGTCTGATTCATTGACGCCATTAGGTATAACGATAATATTGTCGGACTTAACACCATATGCTTCGAACAGTGGTATCTCATCATGTGTAACTGCAATATAGCCAGATGCATCTTTGATAATTCTATTTCCTATCAATAGATTAAACAGTCTTTTTAGAATAATAGACCGTCCAAATAAGGTTAATTCACCAGCAGGACAAATAACATAGGGCTTGGCAGCAGTTTTAGCAAATAAATAAACAATTACATTAATCATGTTCCAATGCCCCATCATGTGAATGACATCGACGTTTGATACTAAATGCTTTATTTTCTTAATCGAGAATGCGACAACAAAAAAACGTCTGAAGAGACATCTGAGCGCTAGTAATTGCACGTTCTCTAAACTGTTTATACGATCATCATTCAGACCAACATTTGTAGTCACAATAGTGCATTCACAGCCTTTTCGAACAAAAGTTTTGCTCATTTGAAAGGTTCGCTCAGCCGTGCCACCACCAATAATTGGGGAGAGTAGTACTGTAGTATTTAGGATTCTCATTGTTAACAAAACTGGTCGTTATTCATTTTGTTGGTTATGGCCTTTATATACTGAACCTAATGCAGGAGTATATCCAAGTTTTTGCTTAATAAACCCAATGATAAACTCCATGCGATGTACACCCAGTAATACAATTGAAATAAAATATAAATGGAAAAGAGGCCGTTTCCCCAAACCAAGTTTAATCAATTCAATATAGTATTTAAAAAAGTCTATGAATGGCTTGTCCGCTTGAACCGACAGTATTGGGTATGAGTAGTTTGAAAGATCATTGACAATGCTTTTATAGATTTTTACATTACGAGAGATTTCTGTAGCATGAGCAATTTTTAACATGCCTTGCATAAAATTAATAGATGATTCAATTGTTCTGGTTTTTGGCACAAACTTTCCCTTTTCTGCTTCGCTATTACCAAAATCTGGAATCCCGCCATTGCGGTATAGCGTCACAATTTCTGGAGAAAAGACCCCATTCATATCGACCAAAATATTAGCAACCAAATAAATTTGGTAAAGAAGGCTACCGTCGAATGCATTAGTAGAGTATTTTAGAGCAGATGTTCTATGCAGTGTAACGCCTGGTATAACAACAGACCTTTTGTAGAAAGTAGTAATAGTACTTGCGCCAGATGGAAAAAAGATTTCTTTGTCAAAGTATTTGAAGTGTTGAATAATATTTTTAGGGTTATCCTCAAATGTAGCAAAGCTTCTTAGATAAATGCCTACATTTGGATATTTACCAATTACATTAGTAATTGTTTGGAGTGCATTGGGGCACATTAAATCATCATTCCCCATAAAAACACAGTATTCACCAGACGATCTTTCAATAAGATCTCTCAGGTTTGCGTCATATCCTAAATTTGTTTGGTTTTCATGATATTTGATTTTTTTTTCAGGATGTTTTGAGATAAAGCGCTCTATTATTGCCCGAATTTGATCCCGTTCTGGTGAACAATCCTCATTAATCACTAATTCAAAATCATCAAAATTTTGTGATAAGACGGACTCAAGTAAGTCAGAAAGTACGGAGGCGCGGTTGTAGGCGGGTATACAAACACTAATTTTGGGTTCAGATTGAATCAAGGCATGCTTCCGATTTAATCATAAATAATAACATTTGAGTGCCCTGTATAGTTACTTGTCCCACTAAAAGCCTAAGTTGGGTACATCATTTACTATATTGTATTCCTGTGCACAAGAGGTGCAGCTTATATATACTCCATGTTTTGTAAGTTTCTCAGAGTGACAGTTTGGGCAGCGCAATAAATTGAATAGATCGATATTTTTATTACGCTTTTTCTGAGAGAGTAAATTACGCAAAACATTACGGACTACTTGTTTGATAGGGTGCTGGTAGACTCTCTGTTTTATAGTAGAGACATCATCTATAGCTTTCCATGACGCATCCACTTCTGGATTTAAAACTTCAAAGTTGATAGTGTCTTGCCAATAATACCGAACATGGAAATCAAAAGGATGTTTAGGAATTGTCTCAGACGTCACCCATTTCTTTGCATGATGCTCATATAGCTCAATTAGCTCAGCATCGTGCTGCCACGCACTTTTTTTTCTAATCACTAACTTTTCATCGCGAACAGTTACTTCTAATCTATGGTCTTTATACGGATTCACACGCTCCATAAAGGCATCTGGAGTTTCAATATATCCTGCTTTAGCCACGCGTTGTAATTCAGATAAAAATTTTTCAGGGTCAGCTGAGTGCTCTAGGACATGGGAAGCAATAACAAAATCAAAAGCTTTATCTTTAAAGGGCAAGTTCTCTACAAAACCTAACACCGTAGGCCTATCGGAAATAAGCGGAGCCCAGTGACGCTCTCTAGTGTGTTCATATGCATCTAATAAAACATTTGAACGAGCATATGGATTGCCACCAGAGCCCACTTCAAGCACTAAGGCTTTTTTATCAACTGGGCAATGAATCCTTCGAAATGACCATGCTAAAGCTTCAAGTTTGAGACTTTTAAAGAAAGTCATAAGGATAGAAATTTTTTTACTCATATTGATAAAAAATTATTTGGTTGCTTCAACAAACAAAGATTCCTCAGGTCTATTATCGAGTAATAATAAATCTGGGCACTTACCTACTCTGAAAGTTTTTTTAGAAATTTCATTAAATCCTATTTTAATTAGAATTTTTTCCATTAGTTCAAAATCGTACATATACTTGTGCCTAGCATAAAAGCTATCATCTTCAATAAAGAAATAGTTAGCAAGCATTTCATGTTTTTTGTTTGCATGATAAAGGGAGATGGCATACTCCAAATCTGGAATCGCAATTCTGATTGTGCCTCCAGGTTTTAACACTCGATAAGACTCTGAAAGTAGATGCTCTGCATCCTTTTTATATAAATGTTCTATAAAGTGTGAGGTAAAGATAAAATCAGCAGTTTGATCATGAAAGGGTAGACCTAAAGATAAATCATGATGAATAAACTTATTTTCAGAAAGCAACTGGCAGTACTCAACTTCTGAATAATATTTTTTTGCACCGCTTAGCTTATAAGCAATTTTATGTAAAAAATTAGGCAGCGTGGCTACAAGCGCATTAAAACTGCCATCAACATTAATCCAATTGGGTGCAATCGCGAGACCACAGCCTAAGTTTAACTTTATTATTGGATATTCATTAACGGCTAAATTTATTTTTTGATTTTTCTTAATTTTACCTAACGAAATCGTAGTGCAATCCACTATCCAACGTAGTATCTTCATATTAACTTTCTTTAATTTCATCAACCCACTTCAACACTTGTTGCATTCTAGACTCAGCATCATGTCCATCAGCAATTACTCTTTTATATCCAGCATTCGCAACTTTCTCTCTTAATGAATCATTCTGCAAATAGTTTCTGATTTTTTCTACTAACTCGTCTGGCGTACGAAAAAAATCAGCCTCCACCCCTTCTTTAAACATGCTAGCTAGGTCTGGTGTGTACTCAGCTAATAACAGTGTGTTGGTTGCAGGAATTTCAAAACATCGCCTTGTATAGGTATCTCGATTTAATTTAGATAAAAAACAAAGTGCTATTTTTGCACCATTTAATGCAAGATTATAATCCTTACCGAACATAAGCTTTACAGGAATGTGTTTTGACAATTGCTTAGACTTTGCAAGCACTGGATCCCAATCATAACCTGGGCCAAAAATACGTAAATTAAAACCAGCTTTTTCTATCTCTTCTAAATAGTTAAGTCTGCCATCGGGCTCATAATGACCGACAAACACAACTTCACATTCAAATTTGTATTTCTCCTCATTAGTGAGTGTAGTAGGGTAGTTATACTCTGGAACAAACCAAGATCTAAGCAGTTCAACACGTTTTGCGCCAGCAGTCAAAAACTCATCTATATTGTGATGTCTATATGACAAGATTAAGCCGTATTCAGGTATCCCTTTAATAAAGTGCCTCCATGTCCATTTAGGATACTTAGGGGAAAATGGATCGTCGTTATTGTAGCCTACCAGGGTTAAATTAGCGTGCTTAATTCTTTTTAAGGTGTCAGGTAATATATGCGTTCCACGATATACAAAGACGATATCTGGCTGGTTTTTTTCAACAAAATCAATTAAATCTTGATTAAGCTTTTTAATGATGGGGCCAAAAAGATACTTGTATTGAGCTCGGTTTTTAACGTAATGAAAGTGTTTTAAGTAGTTGGACGTTACTGAGAAATATTGATGCCATGGGAATGCAAGTACATCGTGCCCTAGTTTTTTAAATGACTGATATACAACCTCTTCATGTAGTTTTGAGTGCCAATCACCTACCACTAAAATTTTCAAACGAATATTTCCTAGTCAAATTAATATTTTAAATTCTTATTTAGAATGCACCAGCGCTAGAACTTGTTTAGCTGTACTTCTGTAAAAATAACGCTTATTTTCAGACACTAAAGAAAGTAATTTTGCAATGAGTAGAGTCAACACCAATATCAAAAATCCTGCATATTTTATTAATTCAGTTTCAACATGTGCGTACAAAAGTATTGAGCAAAGAAGAAAAACAAATGGCATATGAAATGCGTAGACAGAGTAACTAAACTCAGCAAAAAATGAATTGAATTTTGTAGAGCGTGCGGAAATACCTATAAACCCTTTTGTATTTAAGCATACGAGAAGCGCTACAAAAAAACCAAAAATGAGATCATTAACAATCGTATTGTTAGTGATGCCATTATATGAAATTAGATGATTGAGTACACCAATGCCAGCTAGAATCGCCCAACTATTAGCCTTGAAGCTCATGTAATTTAGCTTGTTTATATAATACGCAAAGACACCCATAAGCCAAATTAAAGAATATATTGCAATACTCCAGCCTGAGATGATCAAGATCATGACAATCAAAACATAACAGAGCCATCGCTGTTTAAATAACGTTTTTCTAAAATAGAACAATCCAAATATCATGTAATAAATAAATTCATATCCAATAGACCACAAAGCTGGGTTGCTTCCAAATTGAATACGGTGCCCTTGTATCCCTTGCAAGGAAAAAACATTTACCAATAGTCTTACAATATACTTATCTTGAGGAATTAACTGAGGGTTGTCGTAAATTGGGCTAAATGTAGAGCCTGCGATATCAATAATGGCAGTAATGGCTATTGCCATAAGCAACACTGAGTATATTCTTGACCATCTATCGAGAAAGTAGTCTTCAAATTTGTAGCTGGCTTTTGTCATACAATTTTTTTCACAAGCATAAGCAACAAGATATCCACTTAAGATGAAAAAAACCATCACTGCGCTATGCCCATGCATGCCAATATAGCCAAATAGAGATGACTTGGCATTAACTAGAGAAAAGCTACTCATATACATATCTATATGGTTACAAACAACCAATAATGCACATGACCATCTTAAAAAGTTAAATAAATCAGACTTTTCATTTGATAATTTATAGGTTGGCATGCTTAGCAAAGTTAAACCTTATACAAATTTGAAATGCAAATTCCTAAGCAGAGCAATGCAAAAATTCTAGATCCATTTGCTCGACCCTTGTGTAAACCATCAACGAGTGACTTTGCTTCATCTTTATTTAATGTGTTTGGTAATCTATCAAGCCAACTTTCATGCCAAGATTTTGGAAGTTGACGTAGCCAGTCATCTAGAGGAATAGAAAATCCCTGTTTTCTATTGGTATCCAGCTCTTTGGGCAGCCACTTTTTGGCAATCAGTTTTTGAATTCTTCTTGTTTCACCATTATGTACTTTCCACTCGCTTGGTATTGATCCAAATGCAAACTCGACAAGTCTATAGTCTAGCAAAGGTGCACGCATTTCTAATGAGTTTGCCATACTTGTTCTGTCTACTTTAACTAAAAAATCATCTGGAAGTATGCTTCCAAAGTGAGTTCTAGTCATTTGGTCAATAGGATTTTGGCCTGAGTTAAATAAGTTTAGTAGAAAGAGTTCTGGTTTTGTGATGTCCTGATCGATTTCTTTTAGTACAGAATTGCAAAAAAGTCTTTTACGTAAGGCAATGTCAAAATATGGGCTTCCCCAAATCATTTGTTGAGTAGCACCATGTGAAAGCGAAGTGATGCGGTTACGACCTTTTACACCAGCGGGCAAACAAGCTGAAAGTTCGCTCATTACTTTTAATAGAGTTGTTGGAATATGGCGAAGTCTATTAGCATCAGCTAGGCTATTAGTATAATCGTTATAGCCGCCAAATAACTCATCTCCACCATCGCCACCTAATGCGACAGTTACATTCGCTCGAGTAAGGCGAGAAACGACAAAGCTTGGTAGTATGGATGAGTCCGCGATAGGCTCATCGATAAAAGGTGAGAAGTTTTCTAATTCATCGAGACCGCTCTTAGTCATTTCAAGCACATGATGATGTGTGCCAAAATGTTTGGCAACGAGTTGTGCATAAGAAGACTCATCAAGTTTTGAGCCAGGTAAGGCGATAGTAAAAGTCTCAATAGGTTTGCTTGACACTCGGGCCGCGGCTGCAGTCACTAAGCTTGAATCAAGCCCACCAGATAAAAGTATACCAACAGGGACATCTGCTACTAACCTAATTCTTGTAGCGTCTTCTATTAGCTTTGCAGCCTGTTCTGCTAACATCTCGCCATCAATCTTTGGCAATGGATTGTTTTTTGGCAATACCCAGTACTGGGTAACTTTAAAATCAAAAGTATTTAAATCGAGTTGTGCATAGCAGGCTGGTGGAAGCTTTGCTACTCCGTTGGCAATACACAGGTCGCTTGGTATATATCCAAGAGCAAGGTAATAATTAAGTGCGGTTAAGTTGATTTCACCACGTTTAGAGATGGCTTTAAGTTCTGACGCGAACTCTAGGTGTTGGTTATTGTACGCATAATAAAGAGGTTTTTTTCCTACCCTATCCCTCGCCATAAAAATGGTAGGTGGGTTGTGCTGAGTGCCAGCATCATAAATGACAAAGGCAAACATACCGTTAAATTTATTTACACATCTTTCGCGCCAATGCTGCCAGGCTGCTAGGATAATCTCAGTATCTGTGCTGGTTTTAAATGTGAAACCAAGTTTAATCAGTTCACAACGTAATTCTTGGTAGTTGTAAATCTCACCATTAAACACAATTACTACTTGATTGTCTTGACTGAACATCGGCTGATGACCAGCACTACTGAGGTCTAATATTGATAGGCGCCGATGAGCTAAACCGACTTTTCCAAGCTTGTCTATCCATACACCCGCATCGTCAGGCCCTCTATGCGTCAATAAATCTCGTTGATGTTTGATAAAGGCGACATCTACATTGCCTTTAGCAGAGATTAATCCGTAAATTCCACACATTATGGCGCTGTTATCTGCTCAAATAATTGACTAAATCTAAGCTTCCATGTGTGCTCATTGAGTGCTCTTTTTCTACCTGCTTGTGCAATTTCTTCTCGTTCTTCTTCATGATCTAAATAGTATTTCACTAACTTAACACATTCATCAATACTCTCGTATGTCACTATTTCTTTACCAACATCAAATAATTGATATAAGTCAGAATTGTTATGAGTTAGATAAAAGCTTCCAGACATCGGCGCATCAAAGTCACGTAATTTTAAAGCATAAAAGTCATCGCAATGTCCAATGGTGCCAATGCCAAGGATAATTTTGGACTGGGCAAACAGTTTAGGAACCTCGTCTACTTCAAGACGGCCACTTCCCCATCCATTCCCATAGGCTGTAACATTGATGCCAGCCTTACGTAACGCAACAACAATTTTTTTTCTAATTCCATAACATGCACCCACAAAACTAACTTCGTGGATTTTAGGTAATTCTGGCATCGGATAAAAAATATCGGGGTCACTTGCTTCTGGAAAAAAAATTGCTGGACATCCTTCTTTTTTATACCAGTCAACAGCTTCAGGTGCGGCAGTCAACGCTAAATCTATGTGCGGAATAAGAGGGTACGTGCCACTCCATTGACCATTAATTCTATCGCCCCAATATTGATGACGGTCATCCATTGATATGTTAATGATAAAAGTGCCATAGGCATTTCTGATTCTGCTAAAAACTTCTGGGGATATTAAACATGCCCAAGTTTGGGCAATTAACACATCGGGTGCCTTGTTCTGTTCGGCAAGTTTTGTAACCATTTCCCATAGGCGTTGCGTGTTAGCTTGTCTGCGCGCCTCGCCTATTCTTGTATCGTTTTGACCATAACTACCATCTTCTCGCGTAAAGTATGTTAATTCACCTGATTTGTTTAGTGCTTGTAATGTCCCACTTCTATCTTGCTGCTCGTCTGTACCTAGAAAAAAGATATTATGAAAGCTAAGTAGCTTTTTGGGTTTTTTTAGTACATTCGCTTCTTTAGAGTTATAAAATTGTCTAGTTTTGTTGTAGGTGTGCTTTACTTGGAAAGACTTGATATGTTTATTGATTAAATATATCAAATTAATTCTTAGAAGATTTGATTTGAATGACATGTTAACTCTTTAATTTTTACTATTAGTCTTTTTTACAGCGACACAAAACCATGAAAAACAAGCTAGGTCATCTGCTGATCTACCCCCACGAATTTTAAAATACATAGAGTATAAAATACTTAAAAAATAAGCAATTGGCCACGACCAGTCACCATACTTTTTAGCAAAACCACCTAAACTCATTACATTTTGCTGGCAAAAGGAAAACCAGTCTCCATTAGGTGTTAATTCTTTAATTTCAAACCCGCGTTTTGCTAAATGGTGTTCATACCAATAACGACTAAATCCAGAGCAAAAATGATAGGGAGCAAAATGCACAAGAGAAGCAAATGGAGCCGTTAAAATTAATACTCCGTTCGGTTTGAGCAGTCTTGCGAATTCGTCAAGTGCCATAGTTGGATCAGGGACGTGTTCTAAAACTTCTGTACAAAGAATGGCATCGAAAGAAGCTTCTGGTTCAGGTATTGCTGTGATGTCGCAGATCAGATCAATTTTTTTTGTATCCCAACTTCCTGTATGAAGACCTTTACTATCGCCCTTGCCCTCATACTGACCAAAGTCCTGAGATACGTAGCTAAGGTGCGAACAGTATGGCTTAAACCTTAGTTCGCCAGCCCCTGCATCAAGAATGCGCAGTCCTGATGGAATTTGATTAAGCTTGGCAGATAGCCATGCAACTCGAGTACTGTCATTTGTGTTTGTATAGAATAATTTTTTTAATGTCTGCATCATGTTGTTATCTCTCATAGACATCACATCTTTTCGCCAAAACCCACATATTTCGGGTCAAAACACCATCACCCAAGCTTCCCGTTTCCGCTGCGTTGACTAGACGGATACAGAACCTGGCGACTTGCCATATCATCCAGTGCAAGGTTTGCTTCAAAGTGCCTATAGCTGGCCCATCCTCCCAGACCGCTTGCACAGTATAGCCGCACCGAGACAAAACATCGCCGAGCGAATCCGGAGTAAAACAGACTTCATGGGTAATATCGCCATAACGGGCGGCTGAGCCGAACAAGCCATTGGCATTGGGTGTGCGTATTAACAACAAACCATCCAGTGGCTGTCGATCACTCACCAAAGTCAGCAATTTGTATACATCGTTTTTACCTACATGTTCGACAAAATCTAATGCGCTGATGAGATCGAATTGTTCATTATTCAATGCAAGGTATTCAAACACATCTTTCAGAATGACATGTGATTCACCAAACTCCTGTCGCGCCATAGCTGTAGCCTCAGCTGAGGCATCAATGCCAGTATACGATTGCACGCCTGCTTGGCGCAGAAAGGAAAGGAAATTACCAAACCCGCACGCCAAATCAAGGCAACGCCAATCCTGACCAATCGACAAACGGCCAATCAACTTGCGACGATAATAATTTTCAAAGCTAGAATAATTGCATGCACCGAAATTACCATAACGTTGATATGCAATTTTCCTGTAATCATTGGGTCTGAGTTCCTCACTTGTCATGATTGAACGACTCTCTTAGACACAAGCCAGCTCTCGCAAACTATAAATTTCACTAACATTAACGCGTCATACCCTTTCTTTAATTTTTATTGCAGGCACACCAGCCACAACTGAATATGGCTCTACATCTTTGTTCACAACAGCCCCGGCAGCTATAACTGCACCCTGACCTACCGTTACACCATCCAAAACAACCGCATTCGCACCTATCCATACATCATTTCCAATGACTATACCGACTGACGTTCCAGGCTGGTAATACATGGGTATTCCGTTTCTGACAGTACCATGATTGCCGCCTGCTATCACGGCGTTAGGGGCTATCATCACATTATTGCCAATTTCTACAAGGCCATAAATACATACCCCAGGATTCAGGTGAACATTAGTTCCTACAGACAACTCAGCCCACACAACACTATTTCGATTTAGAACAGAATGATTTCCCAAAAATACTTTGCTACGCCTTTTAACACTTGCGAATGGTGAAATGTAACAGGTATGATGCAACCGACCGTAGAATGGGAACATCAAGAAAAAATAGAGCCAGCCATACACGAATCGGAAAATCCGTGCCGTTACTATCTCGCTAATTTCAAAGAAACTCATATTCTTCACCCGCATGCATCGTAAAAATAGGCTTACCATCTAGTTCATCACCTCATGAACCAGTCAAATCCTGAATCGCGGGTTTCACAGTATTATTTCTCACCTGCGCATTTAATAGTGTAATCAGAAAGAGATGTATAAAACTAGAAATGACAAAGGCAACTGCCATACCCCATATACCGTAGGTAACCGTCAAGAAAACCCCTGCAATAACTAGCGTTAAACATTGAGCTAATTTAGGCAAGAAATAAAGCTTGGAGTTATTTCTACTTAATCCCTCAGCCGCCATAAACTGCGCCAAATGAAACATAGCCAAACCGAATACAAGCAACCACAAGATATCGGCGTGTAGCCCATAGCTCTCATTGGTAATCCATACAATTAGTGGTTTTCCCCAAAACGCAGCGATTAACACAGCCACACCAAATGCAACCGCCATTATTAATTGCACAACCTTTAGCAAATGACGACTGTGCTCAATCTGGCTTTTGTGTGTTAATGCTCCAGCACGCGTAAAAACTACGGGAATAACAAGCTGATTTACGACACCTGACAGCAAAGTAATCGGCGCTGAGGCAATTTGATACAAAACAGCATAAATGCCAACTTGCTCTGCGCCTGCCAAGCCTTGCAGCAACCAGCGGTCTGCATATTGGCTAATGACAGCGAACCCAGCAAAAGCTACAAACGGAGTTCCGTATCGCCAAAATTCGCTACGGTAGCGAGTAAATGCCTCTGCCCCAACACTCTTTCCATTCTTTATATAAGGCATTATGTCATGCATATATCGCAATTGAAAAAGTAGTACTAGTAAAGACCCAAGTGAATAGCCAGCGAGCGCCCAGAAACCGTTTCGGTTAACCATGAAAACAAGAAGAAAGGCCAGCAAGAACCTTAGCCATACATCCGCAGATTGCGATAAAGCAGCTAACTTACGCTCTCTAGCTGCACTAAACAAAGCCTGTAGTGAGCCAAGCAAGCCTGAAACAACGCCAAAAAATATGGCTATCGCTGTCAAGTAAGCCCACTCTATCCCTATAGTCAATTGCATAATCATGACGACCACACAACCTATTACAGCCACAACCAATACGAGTTGTCCATGAAGCTCCCTTAGAAGCATACTGTAAGCAGCGTGCTCGCCTCGTTCGCCGCTGACGGAATAATAACGAAGAATAATCTGACCAAGCGGCCCAAACAAGAACATGTTCATCAAACCAGCGATGGAAATTCCTAACGCCAATTGACCGTAGGCGGCTTGGCTCATCACGTTGGTGAGCAGCTTTACTCCAACTAGGCTGCCAAAGAGCGCAAAGCCCTGCCCCGCTAATACCCAAGCCAGCTCGCCTTTAATACTAGTTAGTTTACTTATAATCACTTGTAATGTTGGTACTCAGAAAATTCAAACTTGACCAACTATGCGAGTATTAAAGTTTGAGTATGTCTGCCGCACCCCATTACTCAATGACATAACTGGTCGCCAACCGAGAGTATAAAGACGGTTCACGTCCATCAACTTCCGCATAGTACCATCTGGCCTGGCTGTATCGAATATGATTTGACCCTGATAACTGGCAGCCTCTTTCACCAGCTCAGCGAGTTCCCTGATAGTGATGTCTTCACCAGCGCCCACATTGACGAGAGGAGGTAAAGATTTGCCTAGTTTCGAATCGTCTCTACCTAGCAAGGTTTGGTATTTTTCGTCAGATAAATTCATCAGAAACACACAGGCGTCAGCCATATCATCACTGTATAAAAACTCGCGTTTCGGTGTGCCAGTTCCCCAAACCGTCACGGTTGGCTGATTATTTATTTTAGCCTCATGAAACTTGCGAATCAATGCAGGGATCACATGGCTATTTTCTAAGTGGTAGTTATCTCCAGGGCCATAGAGGTTTGTTGGCATGACCGCTAAATATTGCGTGCCATATTGACGGTTATAACTCCAGCACATTTCGATACCCGCAATCTTGGCAAGTGCGTAAGGACGATTAGTGGGCTCTAGTGAGCCCGTTAGCAAATACTCTTCTTTGATGGGCTGTGGACAATCACGCGGGTAAATGCAACTAGAGCCTAAAAATAGTAAGCGCTTAACCCCTGCCAAATAGGATTGGTGAATGACATTAGATTGAATGCTCAGATTTTCATGAATGAATTCAGCAGGGTAGGTATTGTTAGCGTGTATACCGCCTACCTTAGCGGCAGCAAGAAACACGTATTCAGGTTTTTCTGTTTGAAAAAAATCTTTTACGGCTTGCTGGTTTGTGAGGTCGAGTTCTGCATGAGTGCGCGTGACAAAATTATGATAGCCTTGCGCATTTAGCTGTCGCATTAGCGCGGAGCCGACCAAGCCTCGATGACCCGCTATATAAATCTTAGCATCCAGAAGCATATTTAATCTTACTCGTGATAGTCCATGGCTTGGAAGCCGTGCTTTTTAATCAACTCGTCACGTTGCGCAGATTTGTAATCCTCTCGCACCATTTCTGCTACAAGTTCGTCAAAGCTGATTTTAGGAGTCCAGCCCAGTTTTTCCTTTGCTTTGGTAGGGTCTCCCAATAACGTTTCCACTTCTGTAGGGCGGAAGTAGCGCGGGTCAACTTGAACGATACACTTCCCGCTGGTATCAAAGCCTTTCTCATCAACCCCTTGGCCTTGCCAAGCAATATGCATATTCAGCTCTTTCGCGGCAGCATTGACAAAATCCCTTACGCTAAATTGAACGCCAGTGGCGATGACAAAGTCTTCTGGTTTTTCTTGTTGTAACATTAACCATTGCATTTCAACATAATCTTTAGCATGACCCCAATCACGTTTTGCATTAAGGTTGCCAAGGTATAAGCAATCTTGTAATCCTAGTTTAATGCGTGCTAAGGCTCGCGTAATCTTACGTGTAACAAAAGTCTCACCGCGTATTGGGCTCTCATGATTAAATAAAATACCATTGCATGCGTAAATGCCGTAAGCCTCACGGTAATTGACAGTAATCCAATAAGCGTAAAGTTTGGCAACAGCATATGGGCTGCGCGGGTAAAAAGGGGTGGTTTCTTTTTGTGGTGTTTCTTGCACTAATCCGTATAGCTCTGAGGTAGAGGCCTGATAGAATTTTGTTTTTCTCTCTAAGCCTAAAATTCTAATTGCTTCTAGAATTCTCAAGGTGCCGATTCCGTCAGCATTTGCGGTGTATTCTGGCATTTCAAAGCTTACGGCCACATGGCTCATTGCTGCAAGGTTATATACTTCATCAGGCTGTGTTTGTTGAATAATGCGGGTGAGATTAGATGAGTCTGTTAAATCACCGTAATGCAGTATAAAGTTTTTATTATCAATGTGAGGGTCTTGATATAAATGATCGATTCGATCTGTGTTGAACAGCGATGCGCGACGCTTAATGCCGTGGACTATATAGCCTTTGTTTAATAGAAACTCCGCTAAGTAAGCACCATCTTGCCCCGTTACTCCTGTAATCAGGGCAATTTTTGGGTTGTTACTCATCATTTTTATACTGTTCAAAATTTAGGTGTCTGTGACTTGTTTAGATTGGCATATTATATGCCTAGTCACTACCAAATAAATCTCTTGTGTAGATTTTGTCTTTTACGTCAGACAATTCATTTGTGATTCTGTTGGCAATAATGACATCTGCTTTTTGCTTGAATTCTTGAAGGTTATTAATGACTTTAGATTTGAAGAAGTCAGCCTCTTTAATCACTGGCTCATATACGATGACTTCTATACCTTTAGCTTTAATACGCTTCATAATGCCCTGGATAGAAGAGGCACGGAAGTTATCTGATCCTGCCTTCATAATCAAGCGATAAATGCCGACCACATTAGGTTTGAGTTTGATAATGCTATCGGCAATAAAATCTTTACGTGTAGCGTTAGCATCCACAATTGCATGGATAAGTTTTTGCGGTACCTGGCTGTAATTAGCCAAAAGTTGTTTTGTATCTTTGGGAAGACAATAGCCGCCATAGCCAAAAGAAGGGTTGTTGTAATGCTTACCAATTCTTGGATCCAGACAAACACCATCAATAATCTGACGCGTATCAAGTCCGTGAGAGGCAGCGTAGGTGTCAAGCTCATTAAAATATGCAACGCGCATGGCTAAATAGGTATTGGCAAACAGTTTGATGGCCTCTGCCTCTGTGCTATCCGTGTATAACACTTCAATCTCTTGTTTGATTGCCCCTTGTTGCAGGAGTTTTGCAAAAACTTCTGCACGGCTGGAGCGCTCACCCATGACAATGCGTGATGGGTAAAGGTTATCATAAAGTGCTTTGCCTTCTCTTAAAAACTCAGGAGAAAACAAGATGTTGTCAGTGCTGAACTGAGCACGGACTTTGACTGTGTAGCCAACTGGAACTGTCGATTTGATAATGATGGTTGCGTTAGGGTTAATCGCCAGCACATCCTGAATCACTGCTTCAATAGAGCTTGTGTTGAAGTAATTGGTATCAGGATCGTAATCGGTGGGGGTGGCAATAATGACGTAATCAGCGTTTTGATAGGCCAGATTCTTATCTAAAGTGGCTTGGAGATTAAGCGTCTTTTGCGCAAAGTAATCTTCGATTTCTTTGTCTTCAATAGGCGATTGCCGCTGGTTAATCATGTCCACTTTTTGCGGCACAATGTCTACTGCCACGACTTCATTGTGTTGTGCTAACAAGATGGCATTGGATAAGCCTACGTACCCAGTGCCTGCAACGGCAATTTTCATTTTTTTAGTCTAATCAACATGAGTGCAACATTATATCTTTTTTAGATTAAATATTTAAGACTTAACTCTGCCATAACTGTCATTGAATCGGACGATGTCATCTTCACCTACGTAGTCGCCACTTTGTACCTCAATCATGACTAAATCTAACACACCTGGATTTTCTAAGCGATGCTGGGTGCCTGCAGGGATAAAAGTGGACTCATTACTGGAGACAAAAAATTCTTTTTCGCCATTAGTGACTTTGGCCATACCACTTACAACGACCCAATGTTCACTACGGTGGTGGTGCATCTGGAGGCTTAGTCTGCAGTTGGGTTTTACGACAATACGTTTGATTTTAAAGCGCTCATCTTCTTCTAGCACCGTGTAGTTACCCCAAGGGCGGTGCACGGTTTGATGAAGCTTGTAGGCTTCGTTACCCTGTTCTTTAAGTTGGTTATAGATATCCTTGACATGTTGCACTTGTGATTTATCGGCAACCAAGAGCGCGTCTGGCGTATCAACCACCACTAGATTTTCTAGGCCTACCATGGCAATTAAGCGTTTGTCGCTTTGTACAAAACAGTTTTTGGTATTATTTAAAATAGCGTTGCCTGCAATGCGGTTGCCATTCTCATCAGCTTCGGTCAGTGTGCTCATCGCATCCCAAGCACCAATGTCATTCCAGCCAATATCGCAAGGAATGACAGCAACATTAGCTGATTTTTCCATCACGGCGTAATCGATGGAATTGCTAGGGACATTTGCAAAAGTTTCGGCATCAAATTCGATTTGAGAAATGTCAGTTGTTTGTTTGAGAGAAGCTGCAAAACATGCTTTTGCAGCATCCATAATGTCTGGGGCATGTTTTTGTAGTTCTGCCAGCATTGTTTCTGCGCTAGAGCAAAACATGCCAGAGTTCCAATAGAATTGACCTGAATCCACATAACGCTGTGCCGTTGCCAGGTCAGGTTTTTCCACAAAACGTGCAACTTCATAACCGATGGTTTGGTTGTCATGAGTGATGTTTTTAGTCTGATTCGCCTCAATGTAGCCATAACCAGTTTCAGGCGCATGTGGTTGTATTCCAAACGTGACAATCTTGCCTGACTGTGCAATTAAGCTTGCATTTTCAACTGCTTGTTGAAAAGCCGCTTGATTGCTAATGAGGTGATCTGCAGTGAGGATGAGCAAGATTGCATCGCCACCATGTTGTTTTTCGACATATAAAGCCGCGAGTGCTACTGCAGCAGCTGTATTTCTGGCAAATGGCTCCAATAAAAAACTGGTTTTAATATTGTTGTGGTTGACTTCACGGTAATCGTCTTTAGTATTAAATAATAGCTCACGATTAGTCACCGTCAGCACTTCGGATACGTAAGGTAAAATGGCACCACGGATAAATGATTTTTGCAGAAAACTTTCATTGTCAGCCAAGCGAATAAAAGGCTTGGGATGAAGTTCACGGGAAACAGGCCATAAACGAGAGCCTGCACCGCCACATAGGATGCTAGGTATAATTGTCATGATGTCGATTCTATAATGAGCTGATCATATTATGTCATAGCTCATTGTATATGCGCAAAGTGACGATTTAATTTTTTGGTTGATTGAGCATCGCGCGGATACTGGCCATTTTGGATTTACCATAATCTTTACTGGCAAGGAGTTGGTCAGGATCGTTGAATGGATTGCCAAAGTGTTTGACATCTGCATTGGGAAGTTCAGCAATAAAACGACTTTGCTCACACATCTGCATTTCACCTGCACGTTTGCGTTTTTTACACCAGGAAATATTGAGCGATTTTTGCGCACGCGTAATGCCTACATACATTAAGCGGCGTTCTTCTTCAATTTGGTTGTTATCAATAGATTCACGGTGGGGGAGAATGCCTTCTTCACAACCAATTAAAAAGACATGCCCAAATTCCAAGCCCTTGGCGGCGTGCAGGGTAGAGAGCTTAACCGCGTCGGGTTCGCCCTCCTCGCGCCCTTCTAGCATGCTGATGAGTGACACCATTTGCGTGAGTTCGAGCAAAGTTTTACCTTCTGATTCATTTCCAAACGCTGTGCTGGCTTCTCCTTTTTTTGTAAGCCATGCGATAAATTCTTGTACGTTGGCCCACTTGCTTTCAGCAGCGCGCGGCTCTTCGCTATCGTATAAAAATGTCTCATACTGAATGGTGTTGAGTAAGTCATTCAGCAATTCTCCGGCAGGATCTTTGATTGCGCGTGTTTGTAACTTGTTGATATATTGACAAAAGTTAAGCAGATCCTCTAATTGCCTATTGCCCAGTTCGCGTTGAAAGTCGCCTTCAAACGCTGCGGCAAATAAAGAGATTTGATGTGTGCTGGCGTACTCACCCAAGCGTTCCAGTGTGGTGTTGCCTATGCCTTTTTTGGGAGTGGTTGCGGCGCGGATAAACGCTGGGTCGTCATCTTCATTGGCAACCAAGCGCAAGTAGCTGACAATGTCTTTGATTTCAGCTTTATCAAAGAATGATTGCCCGCCAGAAATAGTGTAAGGTATTTTTTGATTGCGTAGATACTGCTCAATAATGCGTGCCTGGTGGTTACCACGGTACAGAATGGCATAGTCTTTAAACTGTGTGCGATGCTCAAATTTATGCGCTTGTAGCTTCATGGTGACAGATTCAGCCTCATGTTCTTCACTCATGGTGGCAGAGACTTGTATCATGTCGCCCGTACCTAAATCGCTCCATAGCTTTTTTTCAAACAGCTTGGGGTTGTTAGCGATGACTTGGTTTGCTGCACGTAAAATACGCACAGTAGAGCGATAATTTTGTTCAAGTTTAATTACTTTTAAGCGGCTAAAATCAAGCGTGAGTTGACGCAAGTTTTCAACATCTGCACCGCGCCAGCCATAAATGGCTTGATCGTCATCGCCTACCGCCGTAAATTGCCCGCGTACGCCAGTGAGCATTTTAACCAGTTTATACTGGCAGGCGTTGGTGTCTTGGTATTCATCAATCAGCAAGTATTGTAGTTTGCGTTGCCATTGATCCAAGGTGTCGCTATGCGTGTCGAACAACTCAACAGGAAGCTTAATTAAGTCATCAAAATCAACGGCTTGATAGGCGCGTAGTGTCTGTTGGTAGATTTGGTAGACTTTAGCGGCGGCATGCGTGAGGTCTTCTTCTGCCGTGGCTTTGGCTTGGTCTGGATTAATGAATGCATTTTTCCAGTGGGAGATTTGCCACTGTGTTTTGCGTAGTAGCTGTTTATCTGTGGTTGCAAGGACATCACTGAGAATTTTAAAGCTATCGGAGGAGTCTAAAATAGAAAACTGCGGTTTATAGCCTATGTGAGCACATTCTTGGCGTAAAATCTGTAAACCAAGTGAGTGAAAAGTGGTGACCGTTAAACCTTTGGTGCTTTTACCTTGCATCAGCTTGGCCACCCGTTCTTGCATTTCCAGAGCCGCTTTATTGGTAAAGGTAATCGCGGCGATTTCTTTAGGGTTATAGCCTGCTTCGTTAATTAAATAGGCGATTTTTTGAGTGATGACACGTGTTTTGCCACTACCAGCACCAGCAAGTACTAGTAATGGACCATCAAGGTATTTCACTGCTTCACGCTGTGGGGAGTTTAGACTGTTCAACATAAGGTGAGGCACTCATTCGAGCTATAGTAGGGGCGCGAAATAAGCTTTATAGTACTATTCTGATTAATAACGGTATTTTAATGCAATCTACCACTCTTTATGCCAATATTTGACCTAAAGACGATTATTTTTATGTCAATGCTCCTAACATTCATGCTTTCCATGCTGTTAGCGATTACCCGTTCCCATCATAAAGAGGTGAGTGGTCCTGGCTTTTGGGCTATCGGAAACTTAGTGGTCGGTTTGGGCATGGTCATTTTATTCTCTAAATTTGAATCCACGCAATGGAATATTTTACCTGGAGTGGTGCTCATTGGTGCTGGGTTAGGCTTGTTCGTGAACGGTATTCAGGCGTTCTCAGGTAAGCGAGTACGGCATTTACTGCCTATTTTGATTGGTGCGTTTTTAGGTGTTACCAATGCCATGCTCATTCTGCATATGGATGAGTTGAGAGTCATCATTATGTTTAATGCCTTTGTATTTTCAATCATTTATTTTTTAGGGGCGCGATTAACTTTTGGTAAAGATGATGGTTTGGTGGGTAATTTGTATTGGATTGCCTCTAGCCTGTTTTTTATGATGGCGTTGCTATTGATGGCACGTTCGCTGTCTGCCTTTTACATGGAAGATAATCTGTTTAAGAACTTCTTAGACTGGCCAGTCAATGGATATACCTTAATGCTGGCTTGCGTGATACAGTTTTTTGTTTCGGTTTTATTTGTGCTGATGCTGACCGCGCAAGTGAATCAGAATTTGCAATCAATGGCGACAGTGGACAGTCTTACCAATGTGTTGAATAGGCGAGGGCTGCAAGATTCTGCACTTAAAATGCATGCAATCTGTAAGCGGCTTGATATTCCGATGGCTTTATTGTTGGCTGACTTGGATCATTTTAAAAAAGTGAATGATACTTACGGACACTTGGTTGGCGATGAAGTGTTAATTGTGGTGGCTAAAACGATTAAAAATACCTTGCGAGCAGGTGATGTGGTGGGGCGTTATGGTGGCGAAGAGTTTTGTATTCTGCTACCCAATACAAGTGAGTCTGAGGCTGTTGCGTTGGCGGAACGTATACGCGAAATCATTCAGCAGAAAGCAATTTCTATTCGTCATGTTAAGAAGACCACGCAATCGCAAAACGAGATAAATTGTACTGTGAGTATTGGTGCTGTGGGGTCTGAATCGGTTGGTTACGATGTGCAACGGCTACTTGCTTCAGCCGATAATGCACTTTATATGGCAAAAAACCGCGGTAGAAATCTAGTGGCAACTAATGCGGGTATCGCGACTAAATCTGCTTATCATTCTGATGAGGTGTCTTGAGTTTCTTCAGGTACGACGATTTCGTCTAACACTAATTGCTTTCTGCTGGCTGGTGTTTCCAAGCTGACACGACCAATTGCACCACTTCTATAATCTGTGAGCAATGTCATCGCTGTGCGTTCCATGTCCCATGCGCCATCATGGCGTTTATAGGCGCGGCGTTTGGCAATAGCTTCGAGTAAATCTACACCGTCTATCACATTCACGTCTAATTTCATGGCACCTAATTTATAACGGGTGTCCAGTAAGTGGGGATAGTTTTTGAGTAAGTTGTTGCCTAAAAATAGTGCGACATCTTCATCAATGACAGCATTTCTGCCAATTGCATGACTCGCAGCTAGCATGTAACCATCTGATTCATATTGTATTTTTGGCCACATCATGCCTGGTGTGTCGGTAATGCTCATGGTGTCATCTAAATCAAAACGCTGCTGGCTTTTAGTGACAGCTGGTTCGTCGCCGACTTTGGCGACGCGGCGGTTGAGCAGGGCATTCATGAGTGTAGACTTTCCGACGTTAGGAATGCCCATAATCATCATACGCAGTGGTTTTAAGTGTGTGCCACGATGCGGCGCCAGTTTGTGACAAATAGCAGGAATTTTCTTTGCGTCGCCCGCTTTTTTGCAAGAAAGCGCAACCGCTTTGGTATTGGGCTGCGCATTGAAATAATTGAGCCAAGCTTGTGTAATCAAAGGATCTGCTAAATCTGCTTTATTTAAAATTTTTAGATTGGGGCGTTGACGAAATAAGCGCATTTCATCAATCATGGGATTGTGGCTGGCAGCAGGTAGGCGTGCATCTAGCACTTCAATAACTACATCAATAAATTCCATGGTTTCTTCCGCATTCTTGCGAGCGGAAGTCATGTGTCCTGGGTACCATTGAATTGCCAAAATAAACCTCAAAGTCGAGTAGATAGGTAATTGGTTATTTTACCACTTAGCGTGTTTGCGTTTATTTTTAAATCATAGCGCTAAGTTTTGATGATGGCACTCATCAATTTACCCTCACTACTTTCTGGAAATAAGGTTTTTAGCAACAGCGCATGGTCAATATGAAAGCATGCGCTGACGGTAGAAGCAATCAATGTGTTTAGATTGAGGGTTGGTTTTAAATCTCTATTTTCAAATAAATTTGACTGTGCCAAACCTGGCCAATCTGCAATGACTTTGCCACCATTGACATCGCCTCCTAAAATCATGGCAGCGGAAGCTGTACCATGGTCAGTGCCGCCAGTACCGTTTGCGGCGGCAGTGCGACCAAACTCAGTGGCGACTATCACGGTGGTTTTTTGCCAGTTGCTGCCTAACTCATTACGCAAACCTGAGATAAGCTGGTCTAGTGATTTGAGTTGCCTTGATAATCGAGCCTCTTGTGCGCTATGTGTATCCCAGCCACTGGTTTCTATCATGGCAATGCGTGGCCCATTGGTTTTGTTTAAAAAGGTGGCAGCTAACTTACCTAAATTCGCAGGGTCTTGTTTGGCGCTGACATCTTCCGCCATTTGGTTGGCTTCCATTGCGGCCTGCCAAAGCGAGTTGAGTTGTGCATCTTGTGCATACAGTTGACCCACGCGCATCAGTAAGTCATCGGGAGCTTCTGGTAAATTTGATGCAGCATAAGAACTGACCTCCATACTGCCGCGCAGCGCCATGGGGATAGTGGCGGCAAAGGCGATGGCCTCATTTTGCGCTTTTGGTAGAAGCGCGAGCAGGCGGTTCATCCAACCATCTTTGGTTTGGTAAGCACTAGTGCCGCCTGTTTCTAATACATTTTGTCCATCAAAATGGGATCGGTCACGGTAGGGCGAAGCAACGGCATGCACAAAAAGTGCTTGCCCAGACTGGTAAAGTTTGGCGGTTTCTGCCAACGAAGCATGTAGCGCAAACATGCCGTCTAGTTTGATTGCTTGCGCGACATCAATAGCAAGTGCGCCTCTCAGTTTTGCGTAGTCTGGGTCAGCATATGGAATCACAGTATTTAAGCCATCTGCCGCGCCGCGCTGAATAATAAAAATCAGTCTTCTGTCGGTATTGGCAGCAGCAAAGCTGATGCTGGGCAAGGTGAGTAATACGGCGCTACCGATGGCGCTAAAACGCAAAAAGTCGCGGCGATTCATGCTGTCTCCTTAAACACTTATCTTCTTAAAAATTCGGGGCTCACTAATAGCAGCGCTAAGGCTGTGCTTGCACTTTCTGCGCGCTTAATGGCTGTGATGGTTTCTGCGCTAACGGCGCCTAAAAGTAATTTGTCAGCCAGCGCTCTGGCGTCGAGCTGATCGCCAAGCGGTGCAACTAAGCGCTGCGCCATTTCTACACGCCTTAATAGTGCGTTAGGAGCAGCCCAACTTTCTGCAATGTCGTCATAACCCGCGGGTGAGCCTGGTCTCCATAAAGGTTGGCCTAGTTGATTAAGAATCTGAGCAACGTTTAAGCCTTCAAGCTTATTTTTGCCCAAAGCGCGTGCACTTGAAACAAACCACTCCCATGGCGTTTTGAATTTAGCAGGCGCGGCTTGCCAAGCTTCTGGGGATTCTATGAGGGCGCGATACACTTGGTTTAAATTGCCACCAGACTTTAAAAAGCTTTGCGCAAGCTTGTCGATTAAACTGGCTGGGGGCTGGTCGCTGACAAAGTGCCGTGCCAATTTGGTGGCAATATGGGTGGCCGTGGCGGGAGCAATGGCTAAATCATTTAACACGGCCTCTGCTTGTGCCATATGATTTTGTGCATAGCTTTTGCCTAATATATTGCGACTGCCTGGCTCATGAATAAACGGACGGTACACAAAACCATTGTTGCCATTTTGAGCCTCTTTATCACGTTTATGACCATCCACAACACTCCAACCAGTAAGCGCCTTAGCAAACTCGGTAACATCAGCTTGACTATAGCCACTACGAACGCCCAGTGTGTGTAGCTCTAAAATTTCACGTGCTAAATTTTCATTGAGGCCACGTTTTTTTTCTGGCGCACGCGCTGCCAGCTTCTCTACCGCTCGACTATTGGGGCCCATCGATTTGGCTTGGTCTAAATAAATCAGCATTGCAGGGTGCTGCTCTACCGCGATGAGCATGTCTTTAAAGTTGCCTAACACGTGTGGGCGAATGGCTTCTAACTCGAAAGCACCAGCCATTTCAGTAACGGCTGGTTTTTGTGCTGATATCGCAAAGTGGTTAGCCCAAAAGTGCACTAAGCGCTCCACAAAGGGTGTGCTACTCGTGAGTGCAGACAAAGTACGGACGTTGCAAGCAGCAATGTAGTCATCACGGACTTCTATTTTAAATAATCGTTTTGCCGCCGTTTTTTTACGCTCATCCGCTTGGCGCATTTGCATGAGATCTTGTGCCATATCCGCCAAAATATCTGCACTTTTACGTTGATTATTCCAAGCACTTGGTTGTGCTTGATATTGTGTCAACTGTGCCAGTAGCCACTGTTTAGGATCGCTGGGTGGCGTTTCGTCTAAGCGCGCACCTAAGCCAAAACGGTTAATGGCAATTGCTTGTGCTGACATGTTGATGAGCATGATATTTCCCGCAATTTAAAAGTGGCTACTGATTGCCGTTTGCACGGCGCTCGTTCATGTGGTTTAGCCTGCGTTGCTTCAATTTCTGCCGTAACGTTTTGCGTTCTTCAGGGCTCATGTTTCTCACACGTTCGCGGAATCTTTCTTTTTGCTCAGGATCCATATTTTTCCAGCGTTGGCGGAGTGCTTTGCGTTCTTCTGGCGGTAGTTTTCTAAACTCGCGCATTCTCTCTTTCACTTCCGCTTTTTCTTCATCGCTTAAATTTTTAAAGCGGTTGAGCCTTTCTCTGGTTTGCTCGCGCTCATCAGGGCTCATTTTGCTCCACCGGTCTGCACCTTTGCTTAGCTTTTCTTGGCGTTCTGGCGGCAGCGTGCTCCATTTATCTTTGATAGGGGCTAGCGTTTCTTGTTGTGATGGACTTAATTGTTCCCAAGTCATCCCTTCGGCATGACTGTGTGCGATTGTAAAGATTAAGCCAAACCATAATACGACGTGCACACAGCAGTGCTCTAGCATGCGGGGGATGGTATAGCGAACGGTGTTCATGGTTGACCTCCTACTTCAGTTCTTTGTTGCGGTTTTTTGGTCTGTTGCTTATTAGCTTGCTGACTATTTGGCAGATCCGATTGTTGGTGGATGTCTGTCATCGCTGTATCCAAACTTGCTTGATCTTCTTCATCTAGTTCGCCTAATAGTTCAATTAAATCAATGGGTAGCGTTAACTTTTCTTGTGCATACGCAACAGAAAAATAACTTAATGTGTATAGCAAAACACACAGCCTAAACAGCATGATGCTCACCTGTATCTTGATTGTTTTGTACACCCAATTCTTCTACCCACATATAAAAATCAGGATCGCTTAACGTATCTAAATCTTCAGGGTTGTCTAGCAGTTCTAACATAGCAGTTTGATCCAGTGGCGCTTTAGTCGCTTGCTGGTGATCCGGTAATATGACGAGCATGGCGACCACACTACAAAACGCAACACTTGCGACAGGTACCCAACTGCGCCATTTAAATGCAGTGCTAGGTTGGTTAAGTGCTGCACGACGTATGGCTTGAAGCCGTTGTCTAGTTTCAGCATCTAGTGTGTCAATACTTTGGTTTAGGCTCGCTTTAATGCGGTCTTCTAGCGGTGTAGTCATGATTGGTGCTCCTTTAATGCTTCACGTAACTTTTCTAAAGCACGGGCGTAATGTGTTTTTACGCTACTTTCACTACATTGCATGACTTTGGCGGTTTGGCTAATGTCCAATCCTTCCCAAATACGCAATAAAAATACTTGTTGCTGGCGCAAGGGGAGCTCACTTAAGGCATCGTTTAGACTTTGCATAAATTGTGCATCTTGAAGCTGAAAATCAGGGATGCTGTTGTCCTCAGCAGGCTGCTGTTCAAGCGCATCTTCAGTTTCCTCTTCGTCGTCATTCCAGTGTAGCCAGCTCCTAAAACGATTGCGTACCTGTTGGCGCCTATGCCAATCTAAAATGCGCGATTCTAATATGCTATAAAACAGCGGTTTCCAGCTTGTTTTATCATGCGCGCTGTACTTTTGTACCAGCTTCATCATGGCATCTTGCACAATATCCAAAGCATCATCTCGATTACCCGTGGCGAGTTGCGCCATACGAAAAGCACGACTTTCGATTTCTGCTAAAAAAACCTGCATTAGCGATTCATCTCGGTTAATCGTGCCTTTCTATTCATAGCGCTTAAGCTTAGTTGCGATGCTTTGCGCGTTTGTCTAAGCGCTTGTTAATACGCTCACCTTTTCTGTCTAAGCGGTTATCAACATGATCACCTCGTCTATCTAAACGATTGTCGATACGGTCGCCTTTATTGTCTAAGTGTTGATCGATACGATCCCCTTTGTTTCTTAAATGTTCTGCGCGTTTTTCATGTCCATTTGCCTCGGCAACGTCAGCGCGCTTGTCCATGCGGTTTTCGATACGATCGCCTTTGTTGTCTAAATGTTCTTCAATGCGGTCGCCTTTGTTATCTAGGCGGTTTTCGATACGGTCACCTTTGTTATCTAAGCGCTCTTCAATGCGGTCGCCTCTTTTGTCTAAATCTACGGCAGGTTTGACATCCTCTGCCATGACGTTGGCAGATAGCAATAAAGCAAATAAGGCATGTGTTACGACGATGGTTTTTTTCATGTTGATCTCCGTGGTTGGTTAATTTCAGGCATATATTACTACCCTTACTAGTCAAAACGCAGTGCTTAGAAGTTTGACGACAAACAAACTAAAAAATATTTTTAGCGCAAGTTGAGGGGTTCTAAAGTGTTATTGTGGCGCTAGCTTAAATGAAAATGGCTCTTCAAAGACTCGCCTTCAAGTTGGTTCGATAGAGATGTTTTTGAAAACCTACAAATAATTTTCTAATTTCTGAAGTACTACCCAATTCCGAAGTTGCATCATGAATAGACTGATATTTCAGACCGATTAAATCTTTCAATTTTTCTTGGCTTAACTCATCTACACCCTGTTTGATATATTGCCCTAAAACAAAATCAATAAAAGCAGATTGTTTATCTGCAAAATGTTGGTGAATTTCATTTTTTGCAATAGCGACGCGATTACTGCGTGTAAGTGGTTGCAATGCAAAAGCTACGTGAGCCAACACATCAAACAGATCACTATTTTCCGCTTCAATAATGCGCTGCATTTCGGCTAACACTTCTTTATTAAAGCCTTTTTCGCTCAAACTATCCAGTAATTTTTTTCGCGTTTCGGGAGCGCACCAAATTTCGCGCAATGTATCTTCATCTTTGAAGAACTCAGGTAAAACGCCAAATAAGCTTTCTAAAAACTGTGCACTGGACATAGGCTTACCATCGGCACCCCAAAAGCTGGTCGCCATCATGTGTTGAATCTGACGAGTTTTTCCGTCAGAGAGTTTAATCAGAATTTTCTCAGGCTTGGGCTCAGGAGTATAAGGCTGTTGGGGTTGTTCAACCGTATTAGGTTTGGTGGCGTGCCCAGATAGCTCAATCGGCTCAGGTTCGCCATCCCACTCAGGGTCAGAAAAATGATGATGTGCTTTTACAAAGTCATAAATCGTAAAGTAGTCTTTGCCATCATACAGCCGCGTACCACGCCCTATAATCTGCTTAAACTCAATCATGCTATTCACTTCACGCATCAGCACAATGTTACGCACATTTCGCGCATCTACGCCTGTAGAAAGCTTTTGTGAGGTGGTCAGTATGGTGGGGATTACATTTTCATTATCTTGAAACGCTCTCAGATATTCATCGCCACGCACACCATCTTCCGCTGTAACTCGTACGCAGTAGTCGGGGTCTCGGCTGATTTTAATTTGGTTAATGTAGTCGCGTACTTCTAAGGCGTGCTCTTGAGATGCACAAAATACCAAAGTTTTTTCGCGCTGATTAATCAACTCCATAAACAACTTCACGCGGTATTGCTCACGCGCTGGGATTTTAATAATCCGATTAAAATCGCCTTCTTTATACAGTCTGCCAGGTTCAGCCTCACCCTGTATCACCACACCATCGCCTGGGGTGTAGATATATTCATCCATCGTCGTAGCAATTTGTTTGACCTTAAATGGCGTTAAAAAGCCATCGTTAATGCCTTCTTTAAGCGAGTACACATACACAGGCTCGCCAAAGTAAGCATACGTGTCTACGTTATCTTTGCGTTTTGGTGTAGCGGTTAAGCCTAACTGAACCGCAGGGGAGAAGTATTCCAAAATCCCGCGCCAATTACCTTCATCATTCGCGCCGCCACGGTGGCATTCATCGATAATAATAAAATCAAAAAAGTCGGGTGGGTATTCACCAAAGTTAGGCGCAGGATTGCCTTCAGCATCTGTGCCGCTCATAAACGTTTGAAAAATCGTAAAAAAGATATTGCCGTTTTTTGGTACACGGCCTTTTTTGCTAATTTCATCAGGTGCTATTCGTACCAGCGCATCTTCAGCAAAAGCCGAAAATGCGTTGTACGCTTGGTCTGCTAAACCATTGCGATCAGCCAAAAACAAAATGCGCGGTCGGCGTGTTTTGTCGCCATCCACTTCACGGCTTAAATTCCAGCGGCTATAAAACAACTTCCAAGCTAATTGAAACGCAATAAAGGTTTTGCCTGTGCCTGTGGCTAATGTAAGCAATATGCGCTCTTGATTATTGGCAACTGCCTCAAGCACCGCCTCAATCGCATTATGCTGATAATAACGCGCACCAAAAGTGCCGCCTTTATCTTCAAACGGAATCTCAGCAAACTTATCGCGCCAAGCGTTTTGCTCAGCAAAGGTTAAAGCCCACAACTCGTCAGGGCTGGGATAACGCACAACATCTGCCTCTTTACCCGTGTGCATATCAATGCCATAAATGCGTTGCCCGTTGGTGGCATAAGCAAAACGGCTATTCAGTTTTTTGGCATAGGTTTTAGCCTGCGCCACACCCTCGGTATAAGGCTTATCCCAAGCCTTGGCCTCAATCACCGCTAATTTATGGTTTTTATACACCAACACATAATCGGCAATTTCTTGCTTGCCACGTTTACCGCCACCTTGCAAACGCCCAAGGGTGATGTGTTCACGCTTGATATAACTGCTATCCACCACGCCCCAACCAGCGGCCTTGAGGGCTGGGTCGATATGTTCTGCGCGGGTTTCGGCTTCGTTCATTTTCTATTGGTTAAGTTGTTTTTTATTAACATAGCTTAAAACTTAAGGATACACAAACACTTACACCAAATTTGCCAGCTCACCTAGCCTACGTTCAAGCAAAGGCAAACGTGCTTGGCTTGCCCCATCACCTGGCAAATATCCCTGTAATGCAGATAAAAAATCCTCGTTTTGTAATAATGCACTAAATTTTTCAGCCATATACGCTTGCAATTCATGCGGTGCTTGGCGCATCTCTTCCAGCAATGACGGTCTACCATCAACCACCGTGACAATATCTTCCATATCATGACTGAGTAGTAAATCTGATTTGCCCCTATCCTCAAACGCCTCTAGCTTAGTAGCAATAAAAAACGGCGCGGCAATCAGTCTAATCGTGTTTTGTGCATCTAACTCAAAGTTATGCGCATGCGCAATTGCCAGCGGATACCAGCGATTAGCAAAGCCTAATATGCTTTTGTCGGTGGGCATCACATCCACGGCAACTCCCTGATAACTCCATCTGCAAATATGTGGAGCATCAGTACCCTGCACAAAACCCTTGCTACGCAACTGGCTTTCAAGCGCATGATAGCCTGCTGTGCTTACCACTTGCGCCACAATATCCACATCATCCGTGGGGCGTATCACCTGCGCACGCTTTACCGTCACCAGCAAACCTGTGGCACAACCGCCCACAAACACTACTTTTTCACGCAAATCGCCCAGTGCATTGGCAATCAGCAACAAAATGTCGCGGTTTGGGTTGTTAACCATTATTGCAAACGCTCATTTAATAGTTGAACCGCAATCTCACGCTCACGCGCCTGCCCCATGCGCAAAGCATCAAACAAAGCCAGCAACTCATAAAGTGGTGGAAACGCCTTGGCGGCAAGCGGCAGGTTTTCATACAAAGGCATCAATGCAAACCCACTTTGATCACCCTCGGGGTGCGGCCAAACAGGTGGCATCTCTTGTGAGAACAATACCTTATCGCTTAATGGCGGAACCCCATAAGCGGTTGCAAAACCAATAGTCGCCTCACCGCGTAGCGCAGGGTAACAATAAGCCGCACCATACATCACATATTCACGTATGGCTGGCATCACAGGGCGAAAATACTCGCCTGCATCCACAAGCAGCCTCGCTGCCATTAAGCGTTGCACAGAAGCATGCACCTCAAACTGTGAAAGCATCACTAATTTTGCCAGCGCCGCATAAGTATATTTAGGCTCTTTGCGAATAATCACCAGCACAAACAATACCGCCAAATCCAAAGGCTTTAAGCCCCATTGACGATTGCCTGCGCGCCGCATAGACGCCGATTGTTGATTGTTTGCTTTTGCCATAAAACCACCTTATATGCTATATGAAAACAGCATACAATAAATAAATGGCTTATGTCAACCCAATAAAAACAATGGTTTAATTGTGATTTATGGTGAGATATTCCTTATTCAGGAATGGGGAATATTGCGATTATATGCTATATGCAAATAGCATACAAGCAAATCCTTACCGTCATTCCCGCGCAAGCGGGAATCTATTTTGACTTTAAAGGTTTTAACATGGATTCCCGCCTACGCGGGAATGACAGGCAAGACCTACAACTCCCCAGCAAAAGCCTGTTGTAAGAGCGATTTTTTGAGTTCATCGAGGCAGGCGATTTTGCGTTGATAGATGATTTCTAGGCGTTGGGTTTCTTTTTTAATCGCGTCCAACTCTGTAATTATTGTTCTTTGCTCTTCAATTGAAAGAGGATATGGAATAATTAAATTTGCAAGCTTTGAGGCATTAAAGCCACCTTGCGCACTGCCAGAAAGACCTTTGTTGACTTCATCCCAATAAGCCTTGGTCTGGAAAAACAGGTACAAGAACTCTGGCAATAACTCACTCAATTTAAGTTGAACCCTTATAAGATAAGATGCAAAAACAGCTTGGGGAGGATTTTTCACCAAATAACTTTTACCTGTTGTAGCCCCTGTTCTTGCAAAAACAATATCCCCTGTTTCAAGTAAATACTTTAGCAAATCTTCACTATTAATTTTGCAAAAAGGTACGGTCTCCCAATTCACCCCTGTATCTTGAATGTCAGTAATTCTTAAAAAATTTGGCCCAACTTTTTCATAACTCGCAGACTCGGTATAACCATAATTAATTTTAGAAATACTACCTAAATCCTTTTCAACCCACCCCGTTCGCCCTGAGCTTGTCGAAGGGTGATGTGGTTCGACAGGCTCACCACGAACGGAGAAAACAGATTGCAGGTGACTTTCAAACAAGGCGCGGGCGTTTTGCAGGTTTTGTTCTGCATTTGCGCGCGCTTTGGCAATGCCTTCAAACGCTTGCTCGAGTATGGCTACGATGCGTTGTTGTTCGGTACTGGGTGCCAGCGGGATTTTTACTTCTTTTAGTTTGCCACCTGATAATTCTTTAAATGTCGCACCAGTGCCTAAATCATTAAGTAAATCTACATTTGCCATTAAGAAATAAAATAAATACTTGTATGACAATTCATCACTCGGCACTAAACCTTTACAGCCTTGATTAGTTGCCATTGGTTTTGTATTAACAACCAAGTGACCAATCGGCGCTCTTGATGAAAGTATTACTGAGTTGGGCGGTAGAAGCCTAGCTGAACTATTTTTCAAACCTTGAGAGGTTATTTTTCTCTCTGTTTCATCAACATAAGGGCTTAATCTTTTACCCATTTCGGCTGGCGTGATCCACAAATGTTCATTACCCCAATACTCATCTACGCCTGTTTTAGGTGTGCCACCATTTACGACTTCACAAACCTCACCAAGCGTTTTTACTTCCCAACCAGCCTTCATAGCAACGCCTTAATCCCCGCCAACACTTCTGCACTTTCTGCATCCAACTTGGCAATTTCTTCCATAATGGCTTGCGGGCTACGGTGCGCGACTTCTTCATTGCCGTTGGGGTTTTTCACGGACAAATCATAGCCTTGGGCTTCGGTGAGGGCTTGGGTGTTAACGCTCCAACTCTTGGGGGAATCAGCAAAGGTTTTTTGCAACGCCACAAACTCTGCCAAATCAGCATCATTCAGTGGGTTGGTTTTGCCCATGTTGCGGCCTGGGTCTAGCTGATAAAACCAAGTGCTTCTAGTCGGCGCGCCTTTTTCAAAAAACAGCACCACGGTTTTAACGCCGGCGCCTTGAAACGTGCCGCTTGGGCAATCGAGCACGGTGTGTAGGTTGCAACTCTCTAGCAACAATTTACGCAAACTCACTGAGGCGTTATCGGTATTGCTTAAAAAGGTGTTTTTAATCACCACGGCGGCGCGGCCACCTGCTTTGAGGCTTTTGATAAAGTGTTGTAAAAACAAAAATGCGGTTTCACCTGTTTTAATGGGGAAGTTTTGCTGCACCTCTGCACGCTCTTTTCCACCAAAGGGTGGGTTAGCGAGAATAATATCAAAACGATCTTTTTCTTGAATATCGCTAATGTTCTCAGCCAGCGTGTTGGTGTGGATGATGTTGGGCGCTTCTATGCCATGCAGAATCATGTTCATAATGGCAATTACATACGCTAGGCTCTTTTTCTCTTTGCCGTAAAACGTGCTGGTTTGTAGGGTGCTTAAATCGCTAGTAGATAAATTGGGCTGGCTACGCAAGTAATCAAACGCTTCGCACAAAAAGCCTGCGCTGCCTACTGCGCCATCATAAATGGTCTCGCCTATTTTGGGGTTTAGCACTTGTATCATGGCGCGGATTAACGGACGCGGCGTGTAATACTCGCCACCGTTACGCCCTGCGTTACCCATGTTTTTAATTTTGGCTTCGTACAGGTGTGAAAGCTCATGTTTTTCGGCTTGGGTGTTAAAACTTAACTCGTCAATGCGCTCAATTACTTCGCGCAGGTTATAGCCGCTTTGAATTTTGTTATTAATCTCACCAAAAATCTCACCGATTTTGTATTCAATGGTGTTTGGCCCAGTGGCGCGCTGCTTAAAACCTTTAAGGTAAGGGAATAACTTTAGATTAACAAATTCGGTAAGATCAAGGCCTGTTTTTGCCGTGTTGTAATCAATCTTACCATTAGCAGTTTTAGGCGCCGCCCATGTCGGCCAGCGGTAAGCTTCATCAATAATAAAGTTGTATGATTTACCTTCAAGCTCAGCTTCTTTCGTTTTGGTATACTCTAAGGCATCTAGGTATTTTAAAAACAAAATCCAAGAGGTTTGCTCGGTGTAATCTAGCTCGCTAGTTGCGCCTGCGTCTTTATGCAGAATGTCGTCGATATTTTTAAAGGTTTGCTCAAACATGACTACCCCAATATTTTTATGATACAGCATTATGCAAATAGCAATAAAAAAGCCACACCCAAAGGCGTGGCTTTTTGTTTGGTGGTGAAAGAGGGACTTGAACCCTCGACCCCAGGATTATGAATCCTGTGCTCTAACCAGCTGAGCTACATCACCTTGTAAATCGGTTGCCAAAACTTTAGCAAGGGCGCAATTCTAGTGTTTTAAGCGAGAATTGTCAAAAATAGTTTACACCTTTTGTCTGCAATTTACGTTTTTACTTCTTTATTAAATCAATCTAGCGCAGGTTGATTTGATGCGGAAATATTAGATGTTTAATCTCGCGCAGCTAAACGTTAAATCTAAAGTGCATCACATCGCCATCTTGCACAATGTATTCTTTGCCTTCTAGCCGCATTTTGCCTGCTTCTTTGCTGCCTTGCTCACCTTTATTTTTGACGTACTCATCATAGGCAATGACTTCTGCACGGATAAAGCCTTTTTCAAAATCGGTGTGAATTACGCCAGCAGCTTGTGGTGCGGTGGCACCTTTTTTGATTGTCCATGCGCGTACTTCTTGCACGCCAGCAGTAAAGTAAGTTTGCAGACCGAGCAAATCATAAGCAGCGCGAATCACGCGGTTAAGGCCAGGTTCATCTTGACCAAGCTCGCTTAAGAATAATAGTTTGTCTTCTTCATCTAGCTCAGAAATCTCGCCCTCAATTTTAGCGCAAATGCATACCACAGGGGCATTCTCAGCTTTGCCAAGTGCAATTACCTTGTCTAAAAACGGATTGTTCTCAAAGCCTTTTTCATCCACATTGGCAAGGTACATCACAGGCTTAACTGTAATCAAACACAGCGGTTTTAATAGTTGTAATTCTTCGGCATCTAAGCCCAGCGTGCGCACAGCTTTGGCTTGGTCTAAGCAGGGGATGACTTTCTCTAATACTTTAATGAGCGCAATGGCGTCTTTATCACCACTTTTAGCTTTTTTGCCTTCTCGCTGCATGGTTTTTTCGACTGTTTCCATATCCGCCAAGGCAAGCTCGGTATTGATTACCTCGATATCAGAAAGTGGATCAATTTTATTCGCCACGTGTATCACGTTGCCATCTTCAAAGCAGCGTACTACGTGCGCAATCGCGTCTGTTTCGCGGATGTTCGCCAAAAACTTATTACCTAATCCTTCGCCCTTGGATGCGCCTGCGACCAAGCCTGCAATGTCTACAAACTCTACAATCGCCGGTTGTACACGTTGTGGTTTGACAATGTCGATTAGCGGTTGCATGCGCGGATCAGGCACCTCTACAATACCTACGTTGGGCTCAATGGTGCAGAAAGGGTAGTTTTCTGCGGCAATGCCTGCTTTGGTAATGGCATTAAATAAGGTAGATTTTCCTACGTTAGGTAGGCCTACGATTCCACATTGCATATTTTTTTCCAGTCTTACTAAGATTCGTCATTCCGACGAAAGTCGGAATCCAGTGACGTTATTCATTATTGCTAAAACCGCTGAATTCCGTGTCGAGCACGGAATGGCGATATTTTTAAGTTAGTTATTTTGTGTGCAATTTTAACATAGCACCTTCAAATTCACCTTTGAGTAATAGATCCAACACTTTAGTGCTCTCATAGATACTGTCATCAATGGCTTGTTGCTCGTCTTTGGTAGGCGCTTTTAGCACATAATTGACAACTGCATTTTTATCTCCAGGATGTCCTATGCCTATGCGTAAACGCCAGTAATCAGGCGTACCCAGTGCAGCATGAATATCACGTAAGCCATTATGTCCGCCATGGCCACCACCAAATTTAAGTTTGATTTGCCCTGCGGGCAAGTCTAACTCATCGTGTATCACGAGTATTTCATCAGGCTTAATCTTGTAGTAATTTGCAAGACCCGCAACAGATTTGCCACTGGCATTCATAAAGGTATTGGGTTTGAGTAGCCATTTGTCTTGATGCGGGCTGAGTTTACCTACTATGCCAAACATTTTGGCATCTAAGCTCAGTTGGCTCTTTGTCTGAGAGGCGATTAAATCTACCCACCAAAATCCCGCATTATGGCGCATAGACGCATATTGGTCTCCCGGGTTACCTAAGCCTACAAATAGTTTTATGGCGCTCATGTGTGTATTCTAAAATAAAAAACGCGCACTTAAATCCTTAAGTACGCGTTTTTAGTGAGCTAACAATTAAGCTGCTGGAGTTTCGCCAGCGGCACCGTCAGCTGCATCAGAGACACCACCACGCGTTTTAGCAATCGTAGCAACCGCAGCATCGTTACCATGTGCAAGCTGAACAAACTCAACGCCTTTAGGCAGTTTGATTTCAGATAAGTGGATAGAGTGACCCATTTCCAGATTAGCCAAATCAACTTCAATAAACTCAGGTAAGTCTTTTGCTAGGCAGCTTACATCAGCCTCTGTCAGCGCATGACCTACAATACCACCGGATAATTTAACACCAGGGGCTACCTCTGCATTGATAAAGTGGAATGGCACTTTTACGTGGATTTTTTCTGTGGTAGAAACACGTTGAAAATCAATGTGTTGAATAGTATTGCGTACTGGGTGTAATTGATAATCACGTAATAGCACGCTTTCTTTTTTTCCATCTAAATTTAAATTTAAGATAGAGGCATGAAAAGCTTCGTGACGGAACTGTAAGAACAATTCTTTGTGATTTAGCTCAATATTGATGGCTTCTTTCTCACCACCATAGACTACACCTGGCACACTGCCAGCGCGACGTAGACGGCGGCTCGCACCCGTACCTTTAACGTCACGTTTGACTGCATTAATTTCGATACTCATTTTCTTACTCCTAAAATCGCCGATAAGTTGGCGGTACTACACTAAAATCTGTTTTCCGCGACCAGAAAACAGGGTTAAAAACTTAATCCATAAATAAAGAAGAAACAGATTCTTCTTGGCTAATACGTTTAATCGTTTCTGCCAATAATGGTGCTGCGCTTAATTGGCGAATTTTTTTGCAAGCAGAGGATGCGGCATTCAGCGGAATGGTGTTAGTCACTACCAACTCATCCAAATCTGAATTGAAAATTCGCTCAGCTGCACTCCCAGATAAAATAGGGTGAGTGGCATAAGCTAATACTTTGACAGCCCCTTGTTCTTTAAGTGCTCTGGCTGCTTCACATAGCGTGTTTGCTGTGTCTACCATGTCATCCATAATGACGCAGGTGCGGCCAGCAACTTCCCCAATAATGTTCATTACTTTAGCGACGTTTGCTTTAGGGCGGCGTTTGTCAATAATCGCTAAGTCTGAGTTAAGCTGTTTAGCACAGGCCCGTGCGCGTACCACGCCGCCTACGTCTGGGGAGACGACGACTAAGTTCTCATGGTTATGTTTGAGCAAGTCGTCAATCAAAATAGGCGTTGCGTAGATATTATCGACGGGAATATCAAAAAAGCCCTGAATCTGGTCAGAGTGTAAATCCATGGTCAGTAAACGATTAACGCCTACGCTAGTAAGCATATTGGCAACGACTTTAGCGGTAATCGCCACGCGCGCTGAGCGAGGACGTCTGTCTTGACGTGAATAGCCTAAATATGGGATTGCAGCAGTAATACGACCAGCAGAAGAACGGCGCAGCGCATCTACCATGACCATGACTTCCATCAGGCTGTCATTGGTCGGGTAGCTGGTGGATTGTAAGACAAATACATCACGGCCACGCACGTTCTCTAATAGTTCAAGCATGATTTCGCCATCTGAAAATCTGCCTACGTCTGCGCGACCAAGATCAATGCCTAGGTGCGTAGCAACTTCTTGTGCTAGCACTGGGTTGGCATTGCCTGTAAATACCATCATATTGCCGTTACTCAAGGTGAGAACCCTTAACTTAATAAACGTTTACGATATTGTATAAAAAATTTAAGCGTGTAAATTAAAAACTTACACGCTTATCATTTCAAATTGTGCAGATTTTTCTACACTGTATTTTTTGGCTGGGGAAGAAGGATTCGAACCTTCGCATGCCGGAATCAAAATCCGGTGCCTTAACCAGCTTGGCGATTCCCCAATTAAACCTAATGAGTTAACTCGTAATGCGGATGATATTTTAATCCTTTTGCAACAAAACCAAACATATCATACGGTTTTTGTTTCAGAATATTTTCCGCCTCTTGTTTTGAACTCACTCCAACAAACACAGATGCACCAGAACCGCTCATTCTGGCTTGCCCAAACTGGCTAAGCCATTGCATGGTTGTTGCAACTGCTGGAAATTCTTCACATACTATTTTTTCGAGATCGTTTTTAAAGCAACTGGAATTTGCTGGATTCGAAAAGTCCGCTATTTTCAATGGTTTCGTGTCTCTTGTCAATCTAGAATTGCTAAAAATATACGCGGTTGAGATGTGAACAGGGGGGGTTACCACGACATAATATTGATCATAAAATGATTTTGGCAATGCTAAAGGCGTGAGTTGTTCGCCTATGCCTTCAGCCCAAGCGCTTTGACCAAAGATAAAAACGGGAACATCTGCACCCAGTTTATGCCCGATTGCCATGAGTTGCTGGCGATTAAGATTGAGTGCCCATAATTGATTTAGCGCGAGTAGCATTGTAGCGGCATCTGAGCTACCTCCACCTAATCCCCCGCCCATCGGTATGTTTTTTTCAACTTGTATTTCAACACCTTGTGTACAGCCTGTCGCTTGTTGTAATGCAAGCGCTGCACGTACGCATAAATCTTGTTCAGCGGGTACGTTATCAAGCTGGCTGATGCGTGTGATGCGGTTGTGGTCTGTAACGCTTAGTTGAATTTTGTCATAAAAATCAACAAATTGAAAAATACTTTGTAGGTTGTGGTAACCATCGGTGCGTCGACCAGTGATATGCAAAAATAAATTGATTTTGGCTGGAGCCAAGTAGGTAAATGATGTATTCATGTAGTGCTATTTTAACGCATGTAGGCGTTAGAGTGTGCTGTGTTCTAGTGATACCTAATGGCTGTTATTCAAGCACGATACGCCCATTGAGTGGCTGAACAGGGCGACTGTTATGATGATGAATGATAGCTTCAAATGCTTTAATTTGCTCTTTAGAGGCGGTTAGTGGTGCTTTCATCAATACCCAGCGCACGCCTTCGCTGCAAGGCGGTGTTGTGAGTGACCCACCAAATCGATAATATTGTTGTCGAATTGGCATCAAGTCGTTTGGTGTGAAACGGACTTTTAACGGGATGGCTTGATTAATTTCTTTTGGCATCAACGGCCATAGTTTTTCAAGCGTCTGGTTGGCTTCACCTTCTTTAAACATCACGGCCAATACGGCTAAGTTACCTTTATCATCTGCATGAACAAAATGTGCTTCTAATGGGTATGCTCTGCCATCCACCATGTTTTCGCTAGGGGTGTGGAAGTGTACTTGTTTAAGCTGGAAAGCCGATTTGTCTAACACCATCATATTGCCCGTATTGAAATTGATTTGTATGGTATGTCCATTATTAATCATTTCTTTTGCAGGAAATTTTTGTATTGTGCGTATGGGTTTGAGCGCTGCGTGTATTGTGCTCTTAATGTCGATAGGCGATTGGTTGGATCCTGTATCGCAGGCCGCATATTCTGGGCTGAGTTTCCCCCAGTTTTCAGGGCCTTGCTTGCCCTCGTAACTCCAGTGTTCAGTGTGGCCACTACCTTTTGGGGGCGTTTTTTTAGCTAGAGCAGGGGGTGCGTGTGCCTCTGCTTTGCTAGGTGGTGCAGGCTCAGTTTTTTCTACTGTTTTTGCAGGAGCTTCTTGAGAACTTTCTTTAGGAGCTTCTTTGGCTGCCACTTTTGGTTGTTCTGCTGCTAGCGCAGGAGGTTTTTCCGCAGTGGTCGTTGGTGCGGGTGCGGTACTATTACTTGTGGCGGGTTTTATTGATTTGCACACATACTGCATCGCAATTTCTACGTCAGATTCTGGCAGGGGTTCTATAAACTCGGCGCTTTTGACATCTACGCCCGCTGAATAAATAAGTGTTTGATTTGCATATTGAAATACTTGTGTTGTTGCCGATTTTTTAGCGTCACAATCAAAATACCATAAGGCTTTGGTGTTGTTATATTCTTTTTCGTCAACAAATTCCAGGTTTTTTTGAGCGCGTTTGTACTCGATTTTTACCCAGGTTTTCTTGAGCTGATTTTGCTCAGAAATAGATTGCCGATCAAGCATGAGCCTGGAAACTGCATTCTCGTTGAGTTTGATCCATATCGCTGCTTCACATGGCGTGACCAATGTGAACAGCAAACTCAGCAATGTGAATACTTTTCCAGACATAAGTTGAATGCAGGGATAACCGTTACTAGTAAGAAGTCATTAATGTATTTATTATGCCAAGTTGTGAGTGTTTTAAACGCTGGAATAATGATGGTTTTAGGATTTACTTTGGTGATTAAAAAATAGGGACTGTTGCGTCTAGCGACTGATAGCAGTGCATTTTAGGGGTTGGATTTTACGGGAATCTGCCATTCTTTAATGAGCAGTTTAACGCTGGACTTGTCATTTTTAAGCGTGATTTTGCTTGGTAGCGCAATGCCTTGTTGGTCGGTATATTCTTCGTAGGAGATTTGCCAGCCCTCTTGTGCTAGTGAGGTGAGCCGCCCACTTTCGTCCCAAGATGAGGCTTCTATACTGGATGGGCTGGGTTTTCCGATAGCCCAGTCACTTAAGCCGTTGAGCGGCAAACGCCATCCAAGTGTTTTTTCAGTAAGTGTTTCGGTGTCTTGTGCGCTAACACTGCGCATTTCAGCATCTGTTAACACTACAGTTTGTGAGTCTTTAGTGATATTGGCAATTTTGCTGCCAAACGGGGTGTAGATGTCTATCTCGTCATGTTGTGGTTGGTGATGCCATTCAATGCTACCAGAATAACCTTTGCCATTGGCATTCACGCCCAATCGACCCTTTATCGTATATTCAGTTAAATGTGATAGCGCTTCTAAATGCTGAAGCTGTAGGGTTGGGCTGCTTGAGGGCTTTGGAGCAGGCTGGGTGGCGCAACCCGCTAACATAAGCGTTATGAGCAAGCCGATGATGCTAAAAAGACGGTGGCAGGCTTGTAACAATGGAGCCTGCCTAATCAGGATTTAAACTTTTTGGTTGTCGCTAATAAAGTGTCGTTTTCTGGAAAGCTTTTGAGCGCCTGCCCCCAGATCTTTTTAGCTTCTTCTTGTTGTCCTTGTTGCCATAATACTTCGCCTAAATGTGCTGCAATTTCAGGGTCTGCCTGCACATTGTATGCTTTGCGTAAATAGCTGGCAGCATTGGGTAAATCACCTAGTCTGTAATACACCCAGCCAAGACTGTCTAAAATATAGTGGTCATTAGGAGAGAGTTTAAAAGCGGTTTCTATCAGTGTTTTAGCTTCTGTTAATTTAATGTTTCTATCGGCAAAAGAGTAGCCAAGCGCATTATATGCAGGTGCAAAGTCGGGTCTTATTTTAATCAGCCGATATAACTCTGTTTCCATAATGTCGAGCTTATTCACGCGCTCTGCTGTCATTGCGTAGTCGTAGATGAGTTCACTAGCGTCAGGAAAAGTGCTTACCGCTTTTTGCATGAGGTCAAAAGACTCTTGGTCGCGTTTAGCCTGAGTAAGCAAATTATTTTCAGCTTGAATCACAGTCACTTGTTGTTCTGGTGTGAGATCATCCACTGCATCAAGCATCGTGATGGCAGCGTCAACACTTTGATTTTTGGCAATGATACTGGCGGCTGAAATTCTACCGTCTAAATAAAAGTTTCCAGGTTCAATTTTGTTGTACCACATCATGGCACGCATATTGTTGTTTTGTTTTTCTGCTGAACGACCAAGGTAAAGATACACTTGGCTGGGTTCTTTAAAATGATCTTTAAGGGCTTGTTCAAAGTACTGATCAGCCATTTTAGGATCGTCTGACTCCAAAGAGAGCAACCCTACCACTACGCTGATTTCTGGTTTACCTTTTGCGCTGTCTGCTAATTTAATAAATTCAGGTTTGGCTTCTTGGAATTTTTTTTGATTCACCAGCACTTTGGCGTATGCCATACGCACATCGTTGGCATTTGGATGTTGTTGCAAAAAGCTTTTATAGAAAGCAATGGCTTTGTCTGGGGACTCTTTAAATAGGATTTGTCCTTGCATTTGTGCGCCGACTTCCCAGCCAGGGCGATATTTGTCAGCAATAGCTAATTCTGCTTTACTTAACTCTAGATTTTCTGCCATGTAGGCTGCTTGCGCAATGGCAAAATGCGCTTCAGGAAATGCGGGATAAGGTTTTGCTAGCTCTTGGATAAGTGTTAACACCTCTTTTTTATCTTGCTGTTTAGCCAGCAATGTATTTAAGTATAAAAAACCATTGGCACGTGAATCTTCTTTTGCTAACAGTTTTGCGATTTGTGGTTTTGCAGCCTTTAGGTTTCCACTTGCTACCAAAAGCTGACTCGCCGCTTGTTGCGCTTCGATTGAGTTTGGGTCTAGCTCAACCCACAGTGTAGAGGCCTTGAGTGCGAGCGCACCTTGTTTGGCATAAGCCGCTGTTTTTGCAGCTCTTTCTGCCAAGCGCGGGTCTCTTGTTTGTTGCGCTAAATCCAGAAATAATTGACCTGCGAGTAAGTATTCACCACGTTGTCCTGCGATTTCACCCAGCAGGTATTTGTACACAAACTCTGCGTTAGCTTCGGTAATTTTTGGTTTGATCGAGGAGTTGCTCTCAGCAAAGATGAGGTTTGCATTGGTAGCGAGCAAGAGGGTAAATAGTATTTTGTTAAATTTAAGCATGAACGGCTTCCAGCGAATATGGCGATATGATGTTTAGTCCGTGACAGTTCAATCAAGTTCATCCATAATTAAGGGTTGAGCGATAATATATATTTAATTGTAACGAATGGCTATTACTTTTTGCAGGAAACTTTTTATGAAGTTTTCTCTCATAAAAGCTTGGTTTTTTAGGGTGATCTTAGAAAAAGATACATAAAATTTATGGATAATCTAACAGTAGAAGCAATTGAGTTAACACGACTGTATGGTGGTAGAGCGGCGGTAAGTGATGTTAGCTTTCAACTGACAAAGGGACAAGTGTTGGGGTTTTTGGGTCCCAATGGTGCTGGTAAATCCACTACCATGAAGATGTTAACGGGCAATTTAGCGCCGAGTGCAGGCAGCGTTAAAATCTGTGGTATCGATATGATGGAAAACCCTAAAGAGGCTAAAGCATTAATAGGCTATTTGCCTGAGATGCGTCCTTTGTATAAAGAGTTTACGGTGGATGAGTACCTCACAATTGCTGCTCGTTTACACAGGGTAAGTAGCAAAAATATTAAAAAAGCAGTAGAAAATGCAAAAGAGCGTTGTGGTTTAACACACATGAGTAAACGCTTGATAGAGAACCTGTCTAACGGTTACCAACAGCGCGTAGGCATTGCGCAAGCCATTATTCATAGCCCAATGGTGGTGATTCTAGATGAGCCTACGGTGGGGCTGGATCCAATTCAAATAAGAGATATTCGTGCGTTGATTAAAGAGATTGGGCAGGAGCACAGCGTGATTGTTTCTACCCACATTCTGCCTGAAGTAGAAATGGTGTGTGATCATGTACAAATTATCGATAAAGGTAAATTGGTTTTTAACGGTGGCATTGACGTATTAAAACGTCAGCGCATAGGAAATAAGCTGTTGATTGGATTTAAAAATAAGCCAACTGTACAAGACTTACTCGCAATTGATGGGGTGGCAGAAGTAGAGTCTGTAGAGGACATGATTAGAGTACGTTTTACGGAAGGCGCTAGTCCTAATACGGCCATTGTAGAAGCTTCAGTTAAAAATGGTTGGGGTTTGTATCAGATTGCGCCAGACCAAACCAGTTTAGAAGATGTGTTTGTTCAGTTGACCTATCACGAAGCTGAAGCTGTTTAAAAAGGAATAAGAATGATTTTTAATATTGCGCGAAAAGAACTCAAAAGCATGTTCGCATCGCCTATGGGATGGATTATTTTAGCTTTATTGATGTTTGCTTTTGGTACCTATTACCTCAACGGGGTGAACAATTATTTCGAGGTGATGTCGGGTGCGATTCGCCCAGCAGAACGTACTGGAGTGACACAGTTTGTAGGGCAAACAGTGTATGGGGTGGCTTCATTCATTATGTTATTTGCAGTACCCCTGTTGTCCATGCGTTTGATTTCAGAGGAGCGTCGTAGTCAGACCATGCCGTTTTTGTTTAGTGCGCCATTGTCTATTATTGAAATTGTGATCGGTAAGTTTTTAGGATTAGTGGTTTTTCTGGGTATTTTGATTGTGTACATCGCTTTAATGCTGTCTACATTGAATATTTGGTCGGACATTGATTTTGGTTACATCATCGCAAACTCTACGGGTTTGTTTTTATTGTTAGCAAGTTTCTCAGCGCTAGGTTTATATTTTTCTAGCTTGACTTCTCAGCCTATCGTGGCTGGCATTTTAAGCTTTATCGCTTTGTTTGTATTAATGATTTTAGATCGCTTCTTTGCAGGTGATCCGACCAGTATGATGGCGCAACTGTCATTGATGAAGCATTTCCAATCCTTTGCTGGTGGGTTGATCGATAGCGCAGATATTGCATATTTCATATTGTTTATTATCACATTTTTAACATTAACGATTCGTCGCTTAGATGCAGACCGTTTAAGAGGCTAATTGGATTCAATCTATGAAAATTAATCGTAATTTAAGACTGCAATTGTTATTACAAAACTGGCTTTTTGTCGTGATCTTTTTAGTTCTGGTTGTGATGTTAGGCTATCTAGCAACTTTGTATCGTTCCGCCGTTGATATTACACAAGCCAATCGCAACTTGCTCACGCAAGGTAGCATCAATGTGCTCAATCAAATGAAAGGGCCAGTACATGTGACGGTATATGCGACCAATGATGATGCCAACAACGGTGATACTTTCCGTAAAGGCGTGGTGGATTTTGTGGCGCGTTATCAACGTGCTAAAAAAGATACATTCTTAAAGTTTATTAACCCATCAGAAGAGCCGAAATTAGCTCAAGATGCTGGCGTTAAAGTAGATGGTGAAATTGTAGTGGAGTATAACAAACGCACTGAGCATATTAACCCGCCAGTTGCAGAGCAAGAGATGACCAACCTGTTGGTGCGTTTGTCACGTACCAATAATCAGCCAGTCATGTATTTAGATGGTCATGGTGAGCGCAACTTGTTAGGTGTTAAAAACTTCGACATAGGTGAGTTTGGTAAGCAGCTGGAAAAGAAAGGCTTTAAATTTGCGAATCCCGACTTAACAATTGCACAAGGGGTGCCTAGCAATGGAGCAATGTTGGTCATAGCTAGCCCGCAAGTGGATGTGAGTGAAGTAGAAGCTAAAAAAATTAAAGCCTATATTGAGGCGGGTGGTAATGTGCTTTGGTTGTTAGACGATAATAATGTGCGGGGCTTAAAAGAGGTAGCGGATTATTTAGGCCTTTCAATTTCACCTGGAATTGTCGTAGATAAGTCAGCCAGCCAATATGGCGCAGATCCTAAAGTCGCATTTGCCAGCAATTATGGTGACCATGCCATTACTAAGAACTTTATGTTGCGTACTTTGTTTCCAGAAGCGCACGAAATAGATGCAAAAGCTTCCTTTGAATTAGGGTGGAAAGTTTCACGTTTAGTTGATGTAGCACCGAATGGTTGGCTAGAGTCTGACGTGATTCCACAGGGTGCTAAGAACCTGAAAGTTACCTACGATAAATCAAAAGACAAAGCAGGCCCAATCAATATCGGCGTGGCATTAGAACGTGAGTATGGCAAAAAAGGTCAGCGTATTGTGGTCATGGGGAATGCTAACTTTTTATCCAATACCTTTATTACCAATGGTGGTAACCTCGATTTGGGCATCAATATAATTAACTGGCTAGCGGGTGATGATAAACTCATTACCATTCAACCAATGCCGCTTAAGGATATTAATGTGACTATCCCTTCAGACGATAAAGGTCGCATGGTTGCTTGGATGGTGTTTCATGGATTCCAGTACTTTATTCCGCTAGGATTTTTTGTGGCGGGATTCTACTTATGGTGGAAACGTAGAAAAGCGTAGTCTTTTGTTAAGGTTTTAATAACATGAAAAAAAGATGGTTGTTGAATTTGGCTTTGCTCGCATTGGTGGTGGGCATTTCCCTATTTCTGCATTTGCGTCCGCAAGAGGGGCAGAAGAAAGCGGATGAGTATGAAATTTCTCAGCTAAAAATGGGAGATTTTAAATCTGTCAAAATTGAATTCTCCGCTAAAGCGCCTGTCAGTTTTGAAAAAGTGGATGACTTATGGCGCATGACAGCGCCATACCAATCACGTGCAGATCAAATGTCCGTACAGCGCATCATCTCTATTATTGCGGCTAAGGCAAAAGTGAAATTGCCCGCAACGGACTTAGCGAAATATGGGTTGGACAGTCCAAGCATCAGGCTTAAGTTAACAAACAGTACGGCGACGCATGAGTTTGTGTTTGGCACTTATAACCCTGTCACAGAAGAGCAATATGTGCAATTGAACGATGCGGTGTATTTGATTGCAACCAGTTATTCAGAAGCAGCGTCAACACAAGCGATTGAGCTAGTGGATAAACGTCCGCTCGCACCTGCTGAAGCTAAGCAAGTCATCGGTTTTGATTTATCCAGACTGGAGCAGTTTTTAGAGATTCGCTTGAGTGTTGATCTTGATCAAGCAGGGAAGTGGATTGCGAGCACACCCAAAGCTAAACCTACGCAGAACGAGATGAATGAATGGGTTGATTTTAGCTGGAAGCAAGGGCAGGCGACGGCTGTAGAGTTTTATACACCAGACCATCACGAAACTTTACCCAGTTTTGATGTGAAACTTAAAGATGGAAAAAAAGTACATTTTGTGAAGATGCAAGAGTCTCCAGAGTATCTGTTAGCGCGTCCCGATGAAGGCATTATTTATCATTTCCCTAATGACGTAGGGTTCACCATGGTAAACCCGCCACTCAATTTGAAATAAACGATGCCAGAACTGCCTGAGGTTGAGACCACGCGCATTGGCCTCATGCCAGTGTTAGGGCAGGTGGTGCGTCAGGTAAGTGTGCGCAATTCAGCCATGCGCTGGCCAATCCCTGCGCACATAACACATACTTTGCAAGGCAAACAACTTGTTGCGCTCGCACGCCGTGCTAAGTATATCCTCGCCACATTTTCTGATGCTAATCACACAGGTACGCTCATATTACATTTGGGGATGTCAGGCAGACTGAGCTTGTTAGAGTCGTCTGTTCAGGCAGAAAAGCACGATCATTTTGACATACAGTTTGACGATGGTAGGTTGATTCGTTTGCGTGATCCCAGACGCTTCGGCGCAGTGTTGTGGGCTGATGGTGATCCGCAACAGCATGCACTGCTTGCACATTTGGGTCCCGAGCCTTTAGAAAGTCAATTTACTGCAGCTTATCTATATCAGCAGGTGCGCACGCGTACTGCTGCTATTAAAACGACCATCATGGATGCACACCTGGTTGTTGGGGTAGGCAATATTTACGCTTCAGAATCATTGTTTCGCGCAGGTATTCATCCGCAAAAGCTTGCCAATCAACTGACGCTTAAGCAATGTGAACGTTTAGTAGAGGAGATCAAAGCCACCCTGCAAGATGCACTTAACGCAGGCGGTAGTAGTTTGCGGGATTTTTTTGGCGCAGATGGCAACCCTGGCTATTTTCAACAAAGTTATTTTGTGTATGGTAGAACAGGTGAGCCTTGCCGCATCTGTAATAAGCCGATACTCAGTATTAAACAAGGACAACGCACAACATTTTTCTGCGCGCAATGCCAGAAAAATAGTGGATAGCGCCAAGTTTGAACCTGGGTTTAAACCTCGTTCAGTAGTGAGGTTCTAACGCTTGCACTTTTGTTAGAGGCGATTTTATTATTTTTATGGTTAGTCCGACTTGCATATACCTTTACATTATTTCGACCAGAGTCCTTGGCTCTGTACATTGCTTCATCGGCGTTATTTAGCATGTCATCCATAGACTCGCCGATGTCACTCACTCCAAAGCTGGCGGTAATGAATACTTCCTTATTGCCTTGAATAATCACAGGTGTTTTTTCGATCACATGACGCATTTTTTCGGCGGTAATGGCGGCTTCTTCATCCACGGTGTTGGGTAAGAGAATTGCAAACTCTTCCCCGCCAAATCGGCAAGAAATGTCTGATCCGCGTAAGTGACGTTGCAGTAAATTGGCAACATGTTGTAATGTCATATCACCTGCCGCGTGACCATTGATGTCGTTGATTTTTTTGAAGAAATCGACATCAAACATGATGACGCTGATTGGTAACGATTCACTTCTGCAATATGCCAGTAAAGCGCTTGTTTTATCAAAAAATGACCTGCGATTGTTCAGTCCAGTCAGCGAATCTGTATTGGCAATCATTTCTGCATCTTGTTTCGCCTTTGCTAAATCATAGGCTAGCTCGAGTTTGTTATCGAGCGATTTTGCAAGTACTAAACTGGTTGTGATGCAAGTCACAAACAAAAAAGAGGCCGCGATACCCACCCAAAACAGCTCATGATTGGTATGGGTGAGCAATAAAGTAATCATAGGCAGTAAGCAGATGGATATGGCACCGATCTGCACATAGCGTAAACCGTTGTACCAAGAGCTTGCGCTACAGGCAATGCCGATAGCAAAAATGGTGACCGTTAAAATGGGGATAGAATTGATGGTTTCTGTGCCAGCGATGAGCGGCAAGCCCAACCCCCAAATAATAAACACCATAAACAATGTAATGGTGTAGGGCTTTTCCCACTTGAGTACAGCATCACTCAACGGTGTTAGGAACTTAAAGGCCAAAAGCAGACTGACGCGACCGACAGCAAAAGCCAGCGTTACGCCTGCCCAAATTAGTAGGTGATCCCGATTCACTTCGTACCAGAGTGCGACAGTTAACAGAATCGCAGAAACGCCATTTAAAATGCTTGGTGCTATACTTTGCATGTAAAGTAAGCGAATCTTTTCAATCTTTATCTGTTTGGCTTTAGGATCCATAAAATTCAGACCATGTGTAGGACGTCGAATTCTAGCACTGAAAGACAAATTGAACAGATTTTATTGAAAGGTTTTAAGCAAGATCGGATTGGCCTTATGTAAGCTTGTGATAGCGTTTACTTAATGCTGATGCGGTCTTGCTGCGTGTTCGTGCAAATAACTCGGTTTTTCATGCGGCACATCACTTCTAATTTTTTGAGGGAGTAGTGAGCCCAGTAGCATGCCGATCATACTGGCAATAAGTCCTGCAAATTGCGCTGGAATAAAAGGATCTTCTGGGCCAGCAATCAAGATGGCTAACCAAGTGCTTAAGCCCATAAAAATGGCCATTAATGCACCTTGGTTGGTAGCACGCTTCCAGTATACGCCGCATGCCAGTGGCACAAACGCCATTACTAAAGTAATTTGGTAAGCGTTTTCAACCATTTTAAAGATGCTAAGTTTTGAGTTGATGGCATAGAGTGTGACCAGGACAGTAAAAACGAGCGTCACAATGCGCATCCATTTTAGTAACTCGCGGTCTGTCATGTGCGGCATCATTGGTTTTAAAATGTTCTCGGTAAAGGTGACGGAAGGTGCAAGCAGTGTCGCTGAGGCACAGCTTTTAATGGCAGATAGCAATGCGCCAAAAAACATTACTTGTGCAAATAACGGCGCATGCTTGAGCACAAGCGTAGGTAAGATAAGCTGTGGATCCACATCAATTAAGCCAGCCACCATTTTGGGGTCAATTAAAGTGGCTGAGTATGCTAAAAACATCGGAACAAAGGCGAATATAAAGTACAAGCTACCGCCTAATACAGAACCCCATACTGCAATTTTAATGGTTTTGGAGGATTGCACACGCTGGAACACATCTTGTTGTGGCATGGAACCAAACATCATGGTGACCCATGCCGCAGCAAAGGCAATGATTTCCTTTAAGTCTGCCGCAGGCCAAAAAGAAAACTTACCTGCATCGCTTGCGTGTTGAATGACAGTGCCAACGCCGCCAGCCATGCCACTGACTTCGTTACCTATAATAAGCATACCGATACAAATAATCACCATTTGTAGCAAATCAGTAATTGCCACAGCCCACATGCCACCAAAGATTGTGTAGATTAAAATCGTACTCGCCCCAATTACCATCCCCATCAGTTTGCTGATTTCTCCTGCAGAAACCACATTAAATACCAGACCGAGTGCAGTGATTTGTGCACCTACCCAACCTAGATAGGAAATCACAATGGCCATGGTGGTGAGCACTTCCACTTTGCGTCCAAAGCGTTGTTTATAGAAATCACCGATGGTGAGTAAGTTCATGCGGTATAAGGGTGCTGCAAAAAATAAGCCTACCAGAATCAAGCACATGGATGCGCCCACTGGGTCTGCCACTACACCATGTAGGCCTTCTTGTAAAAAGGTGGCGGGGATGCCTAATACGGTTTCTGAGCCAAACCATGTGGCAAAAACAGTCGCTGTTACCATGTAAAATGGTAAATGGCGACCTGCAATCGCAAAGTCTTTAGTGTTATGGACGCGGCTTGCTGCCCAAAGGCCAATGCCCACAGAAACCACCCAATAAGCAATTACAAACCAAAAAAGCACGTCGATTTCCTCTTATAAAATAGTGGGGTTATTCAACTCTCGTCCAAACTTGAGAGCGGCCTAATAATGAAATGCCAATAAAGCCTCTGACTTCTAGTTGTTGCCCTGTATCGCTGAGCTTCATTTTGCAGCGGTATGTTTTGCCATTTTCAGGATCCAGTATTTCTCCACCTTCATACAGAGAGCCGTTTTGTTTAAGACCTTTGGCGACAGTCATGCCAACGATTTTCTTTCCTTTACGCTCATCGGTACATTTGTCGCAGACAGACTCACCCGTATCAGTCTCTTTCAAGCCTTTCTCCACGACAGCCACATATTCACCTTGGTTTTCTGAAATGCGGATCAGTGAACGTGGTTTGCCTGTTTTATCGTCTATGGTTTTCCACAAGCCTGTTGCGGTGAGTTGCTCAGCATAGACTGCCTGGCTGGCAATGATAAAAGCAAAAATAATCACAGACTTGAGTGAATGTACGGTCATCAGCATTGCCTCAACTATTTAACAGGAGTTATTTCAGTAAGATTATGATTAAACTCACTAATTGTAGCAATACTAAAATGAAGATAGCGAGCATAGTCCATTTTTGCCAGCGAGATTGGCGGTGTTGCTCAGCAATCAAGTTGGCAATATTGGTTTGTACTGGCATGCTTTGTTGTGTTTGTATTTGCTGAGTTAAAAATTGATGCCATAAGCGAGGCATGTGCGGTGCATTTTTAAGGATAAATGGCAATTCTTGTTTGAGGCTTTTGGCAACGCTACGCCAGCCGACTTGCTCACTCATCCAGTGTTTTAAGAATGGTTTAGCAGTTTGCCATAAGTCAATATTAGGATCCAAATCACGCCCTAAGCCTTCAATATTCAGTAAAGTTTTTTGTAACATGACCAGTTGTGGTTGAATATTGACACCAAAGCGCCGTGACATTTGAAACAGGCTAAGCAAGGTGCGGCCAAAAGAGATTTCTTTGAGCGGTTTGTTAAAGATAGGCTCACAAATTGCGCGAATGGCAGTTTCGAGCTCCTCTATATTGGTGTCTGGCGGTACCCAGCCAGACTCGACATGCGCTACCGCCACATCTCGGTAATCGCGATTAAAAAAAGCGAGGAAATTGCGGGCTAGGTAGTATTTGTCATTGTCGGTGAGGCTGCCCATGATGCCAAAATCAAGTGCAATATATTTGCCCTTGTCTGGCCCTTCATCCATTACCTGAATATTGCCTGGATGCATATCCGCATGAAAAAAGCCATCTCTAAACACTTGTGTAAAAAAGATTTCCACGCCGTCATGGGCAAGCTGAGTAATGTCTACGCCTTTGTTGCGTAAGGTATCCATCTGGCTGATGGGGGTGCCATGCATGCGCTGCATGGTCATGGCTTCTTTGCGACAAAAATCCCAGTATACTTCTGGTATCAGTAGACGTTTATCGCTGAAGTTACGTGCAAGTTGACTGCAATTAGCAGCTTCTAGCGTCAAATCCAATTCGTGTTGGGTGTGGCGTGCAAATTCATCTACAATTTCCAGAGGTTTTAAGCGCTTGCCTTCGCTGGAAAGTGTCTGTAACAACCAAGCAAGGTTTTTGATCAGTGCTAAATCTTGTTGGATAACCTTGCTAATTCCTGGTCTGAGCACCTTAACTGCGACCTCTTGGCCATTGTGTAGTGTGGCAAAGTGGACTTGCGCGACAGAGGCGCTCGCTACTGGGATTGGCTCTATGTGATGATAAATCTGATAGAGTGGTAAGCCAAAAGCAGTCTCGATGCTTGTTTGTACCTCCTCAAATGTAAAAGGGGGTACTTGATCTTGTAGTTTTGCCAATTCATCTGCGACATCTGGCGGGAGCAAATCACGGCGTGTAGACAACACTTGACCGAATTTGACAAAAATAGGCCCGAGTTTTTCTAGTGCAAGACGTAAACGCTCTCCGCGCGGAGCAGTGGTTTTGCGCCAGAAGAGTAGGGTGTTAATCAGAGTGTGCAGTGGTTTAAGAGGGCCATGTATGGCAAAAAACTCATCTAGCCTGAACCAAATAAGTACATAAAAAATATAAAACAGACGTAGGTAATGCATGCGGGTGAGTTAACTTTCTTCTACAGAGCAGTCTTTTTGACGTATCAGTTTTTCTAGACGTTTTTCCAAGCGGTCAACGTCCTCACGTAGGGTATCAACTTCTTGATTGAATTGGTTTATATGGCGTTTTTTAGCAAGGATGTTTTTTTCCTCTTGCCAATATTCGGAGAGCATCTCAGCCGCATTGATGCTTTGTTTTTTGATTTCAGCTAAGCTTTTTTTTGTCAACTCACTAATCTTGTATGCAGCTACATCGCCTACCACTGTGCTGAGATCTTCTTCAATATCCCAGTGCATCAGTTGTAATACTTTACTTACTTCTGCAGCAAAATGGGTATCGCCATCGATTTTAATATACGTTTTAGCTGCTTCGTCTTTTGCTAATAAACGCATGGCTAAACTAGGTGGAATGTGGACAATGGCATCAGCTTCGGCGGTTTCTCCAGCAATGCACAAGCTACCGTCTTCCAGAATTTGTACCTTGGCCTGAATGACACTGAAATCAAATTGTATGGTTTTTCCAGCAAATGGCACTAAATGCGGCCTTGCCCACTGATTTTGGTTGGTAATGTGTTGTAAAAAGCGTGTGACAAGCGGTTTAAACATTTAGAGCTTGTATCCTTTGTGTAACGCAACTACGCCTGCTGAGAGGTTGTAATAATCCACTTTGCCCAAGCCAGCGTCTAGCATCATTTGTTTTAACGTTTCTTGATCTGGATGCATGCGTATACTTTCTGCTAAGTATTGGTAGCTATCAGCATCCTTGGCGATGAACTTTCCAAGTAGCGGTAGCAATTTGAAAGAGTAGGCATCATAAGCTTTTTCAAGCGGTTGCCAAACTTTAGAAAACTCTAGTACTAATAATCGCCCGCCGACTTTAAGTACGCGCTGCATTTCTTTAAGCGCGACGTCTTTATGCGTCATATTCCGCAGACCAAAGGCTACGATGACGCAATCAAACTGCTGATCCGCAAAAGGGAGTTGTTCTGCATTACATTGTGTTGCCGGCACAGCTAAGCCTGCATCTATCATGCGGTCACGTCCTACAGAGAGCATGGAAGCGTTAATATCTGTGAGCACGACTTGCCCGCTTGTACCTACTTTTTTAGCAAAAAGTTTGGATAAGTCGCCGCTACCGCCTGCAATATCGAGCACCTTGTCACCCGCTTTAACACCACTTGTGTCTACAGCAAAGCGCTTCCACAAACGGTGCATCCCGGCAGACATGACATCATTCATCACATCATATTTTTGTGCCACAGAATGAAATACTTCACCTACTTTTTTTTGTTTTTCGTGCTCAGCAACTGTTTTAAAACCAAAATGGGTGGTGTTTTCTGTATTATTTTGCATGTTGCGCGTCCTTGCGTTGGTATCCTGCCGCTTCTAGTTTGCCGATGTATTCAAGCCATAAAGCTTCGTAGTGCTCTGCCAAATAGTATAAATAATCCCAAGAGTATAAGCCTGTATCATGACCATCGGTAAATACTAGCTTGACCGCATAATTGCCTACAGGTTCTATGGCAGTAATATTGACCGCTTCTTTGCCAATTTGTAAGACTTCTTGTCCAATCCCGTGGCCTTTGACTTCTGCTGAAGGTGAGTACACGCGCAAGAATTCGCAAGAAAGCATACATTCAGTATTGTTATCAAAATGAATCTCAAGAAGCCTAGATACTTGATGTAGTTTGATGTCGACGGGGCGAGGTGTTTGTGGGCTGAGTCCGCTCATGATAATCGTTAATTGATACAAAATGCGATAGGGTGAAATGATAACAGAACATGGGGCTTAAGCCATTTAGAATCCATTTTTATTGAAAAAACAACGAATCTCAACCGTTTGTAGTAAAAAATGAACCTTTTATCTGATAATTATTTGAATAATCCATCTTAGCCTACTGATTTATTTGATAAAAATTTATTTCATGTTAGAGTGATATTGTAAAAAAGTGTGAATTGGAACTCATATGGCAGAAAATAGATTAGCGCATCAGTTTGCGGCCTATTCTGAGTGGAGACAATCCCTCATGGATTGTATTAGTGATTACCGTAACTGGTTGAACGAGCATGAGCTGAATGACTCTCAAACAGAAGTGCGCATCACACAACTGCTTGAGCGCCTGCGTGAAGACAAATTGAATGTCGCGTTTGTGGCAGAATTTTCACGCGGTAAATCAGAGTTGATTAACGCAATATTTTTTGCGGATTACGGCCAACGGCTGCTCCCTTCAAGTGCTGGTCGTACCACAATGTGTCCTACCGAGTTGCTATACGATTCATCCAAGCCAACTTCCTTGCAATTGCTCCCTATTGATACACGCACTACGGATGTCTCTACTTCTGAGTATAAGCGTTATCCAGAAGAGTGGACTGTGATTGAGTTTGATGTGAACTCCAATGACAGCATGGTCAATGCTTTCAAACAAGTGAGTAGTACCAAACGGGTCAGCGCAGAAGAGGCCGAAAGATTAAGTCTGTATGATCCCAATAACAGTGATGACGCAATGAGTCTGAACAAAGACGGTACCGTGGATGTGCCATGTTGGCGTTATGCGATGATTAACTTTCCTCATCCACTTTTAGAGCAAGGTTTAGTGATTTTAGACACCCCTGGCTTAAATGCGATTGGTACTGAGCCAGAATTAACGCTCAATATGCTGCCAAATGCGCATGCGGTATTGTTTATTTTGGGCGCAGATACGGGCGTGACCAAGTCTGAGATAGATGTATGGCGTCAATATATCAGTGGTACACGCTGGAAACAAAAAGGTCGCATGGCTGTGTTGAACAAGATTGATGGTTTGTGGGATGAGCTTAAAGACGACGTAGAAATTGAAAAAGAGCTACTCAAACAAGTAAAAGTAAGTGCAGAACTTTTAGGCTTGGAAACCAATCAGATATTCCCAACTTCTGCACAAAAAGGGTTGTTAGCTAAAGTTAATGGTGATGATGCGTTATTAGAACAGAGTCGCCTACCTATTTTAGAAAAAGCGTTGTCAGATGAACTGATTCCCGCTAAAAAAGATATTGTGCGCGATAACACCAAGCACGAAATTGAAGATTTGATAGCAAATACAAATCTGATTTTAGAGTCACGTATCAGCGGTGTATTAGAGCAGCTTGAAGAGTTACGCGGCTTGCGTGGCAAGAACGAAGATGTTGTTGAGCACATGATGCAGAAAGTGAAAGTCGACAAAGAGAATTTTGAGAAAGGTCTGCAACGTTTTCAGGCACTTCGCAGTGTATTTTCGCAGCAAACGATTAAACTATTTAGCTTGTTGGGCATGGAAGGTTTAAAAACCAAAGTACATGATACACGCGAGAGAATGGTGAAAGCGAGTTTTACTAAAACCATTCGCGATGCAATGGATGATTTTTTCACGGATTTAAAAGGTCGCTTAGTAGACTCTGATGCGCAAATTCAAGACATCAAAAAAATGATGGACGTGATGTACGATAAATTTGCTAAAGAACATGGTCTGCGTAAGTCTGACCCACCTACGTTCTCTACGCTCCGTTATCAAAAAGAGCTGGCAAAATACGAGCGTGCATATAAGGAGCAGTTTAATACAGCACTCAATATGATCGCTAATGAACAAATGACGCTGACAAGCAAGTTTTTTGAGACATTGGCAAGCCGTGTAATTCATGTATATGAAGTATCGAATCGTGATGTGGAGAATTGGTTAAAAGCTGTGATTTCACCAATGGAGTCGCAAGTGCGTGAACATCAAATCCAGTTGCGCCGTCGTTTAGAGAGTATTAAGCGCATTTATCAGGCCACGGATACGTTAGAGGATCGAATTACTGAGCTGGAAAATGTTGAAAAAGCAATTCGTGCGCAAACGATGGATTTAAAAGTCTTGCGTCAACACATCGGCAATGCATTGGATTTTGATAACGAACAGCTTGAAAGTAAAGTAGCCTAGCAAGTCCACGCTTCACCTTCTTTTCAGGAGTTTTGATTGATGACTTTTGCTAAGTAATCAATAATATATTTTTGACGTAAAACAAAAGTTCTTTTATATCTTGCCGATAAAATAACCACATGCTAAAAGTTTGAGTGTTAATTAGCAGGGTTAATCGGAAATAGATATGAAAAAAAGACAAAAACAGCATTTATACTCAGCATACAACAAGGGATTCACTATCATAGAGTTGCTCTTTGTCATTGCTATTATTGGCATACTTGCCTCTATTGCAATTCCAAAATATGCCGACTACGTAGAAAAAAGCAATGTGTCAATTGCCATTCAAGACATTGCGATGATGAGCGCTCTTATTAAAGCATATGATTTAGATGCTGGCGATTTTCCTGACGCACTTGCTGATATTGGATTAGGTAACAAATTAGACCCTTGGGGCTCACCCTACCAATATCTTAATTTAAACAAAAATGGTAATGGTGGCGCAAGAAAAGATAAAAAACTCAATCCACTCAATTCTGATTTTGATTTATATAGCATGGGTAAAGATGGGAAAACAAAAACTCAAATCACTCAAAAAGACAGTGTTGATGACGTATTAAGAGCCAACGATGGTGCTTTTATAGACCTCGCAAGCAAATATTAATAATCAATGCAAATTTCTGGTACATTTTTAAAAAGTAAAATCGCCAAAAAAATTGCGCTATTGGTATTTCTCAGCACATTAATTCCCCTAGCACTTATTACAGTACTCTCGCTCAAAAACATACATCAGCTCAGCAATTATTACGAGCACCAATCACTGGTTAGGCAAAGCAATACCTATGCATTATCAGTTTTTGGCAATTTAATTATCGCCAAAAACTCATTAATACAATTATCAGACCACCCAAGCAATGAATTACAGGGGGCGCTAAGAAACTTGGTAGATCAATACTCAATTTTTAACTCTGTGATTCAAGTCTCTGCTAATAATGATGTGGTCTATCAATATGGTACTCATAATCACTATTCACGCTTACCGCAAGAGATTAAACATCTGCTCCATCCTACTCGAGGCAAAGTCGATATTGTATTGCTGCCAGAAAAACAATTGGGGATGCATTCTAGAGTGTTTCTAGTAACGACAATATTATTCCAAAAACAAGAGTCTACCCTGCTTGCAGAGCTAAACCCCACGTTTTTATGGGGTAAAAAAGAGGACTATCCATCAGATGTTAATGTGTGTGCTTACAGCTTAGAAGACAGCTCTAAAACGAATATTTTCTGTTCCGCTGAGCCCAACCAGACCAAAAGTGAAAGTGATGACAAGTCAAGCGGTTCATGGGAGCTCTTTTTACGCGGTGAATTTGACAGCAATGACTGGTTATTTGATACAACCAGACTTCACAGCATCAAAGATACTGGATTAGCAAGTTTTATGAAAGGCTATGATTACATTGGTGTTGCAAGCCTTAGTCTATTGATTGCGGGCTTAATTAGTTTAAGACGCATTAGAAAAACCATGGTGCCATTGGAGCAATTAATTAATGGTGCAAGCAAGGTAGCCAATGGGGATTATTCACTAGTAAAAGTCGATGATAGCTCAGAGTTTTCGGAGCTTGCAGATGCATTCAATCATATGTCTTCTAGTATTCAACAAAAAATCAGCACGCTAGAGTCACTTTCACTGATTGACAGAGAAATTGTTTCAAAGCTAGATGTAGAAAAACTCATAGACCAAATTATCACTAGGATGCAACAACTCAAACCAGATGCAGCATTCTACTTATTTCGCATAGATGAAAAAACAAGTGAAGAGGCTCATTGCAACGTCTCTATTTTCAAAAGCAGAACATTAGTATCAAAGCGTATCACTATACCCATCATAGAAATAGAAATTATCAAATCATACTTACATGGCAAAGTAATACATAAGTCTAGCCTTCAGCAAACAGTGTATGAAAAAGTAGTGAAAGAATATGGTGATGAGTATTTTTGGGTGCTACCTATATTCTGGCAAAACAAGTTAAATGCATTATTAATCGTCGGATGCCCCCAAAAGCTAAAAGAAAATGATGGCGTATGGCAAGAGTATCGAGAACTTTCGCGGCGTTTTGGTATTGCAATTTCTGCGCAGGCCCGTGAAGATATGCTAATACGTCAATCCCAGCACGACATGTTAACGGGGTTGCCAAATCGCATTCTGTTAGAAGACCGCATCACTCAAGCCATTGAACAAAGTAATAACACTGGCAATCCAGTCTGGGTGATTTTTTTAGACCTTGATCGCTTTAAATACATTAATGACAGTATGGGACACAACATTGGCGACAATGTCTTATCGCTAATTGCTAAGCGCTTAAAAGCCTGCTTAAGAGAAATTGATACCGTAGCACGATTTGGCGGAGATGAGTTTGTGATTGTGTTGCATTGCGATCAAGGCGAAAACATCAGCACGGAAGTGTTGAATCGGTTGATTGATACTGTGGCACAACCTATACAAATCAATCAGCACGAGGTTATCACAACATGTAGCCTTGGAATATCTGTATACCCGCATGACGGCGACAACACTGAAGACTTGATTAAATTTTCAGATATTGCCATGTATCGTGCTAAAGAGTTGGGCAAAAACAATTTTCAGTTTTATACAAAATCAATGAATGAAAAAGCAGAAATGCATATGCGTATGTATACCCTGCTAAATAACGCACTTGAGAGAAATGAATTTATCCTTGTATACCAGCCAAAAGTCGACTTAACATCAAAGAAAATAGTTGGATTTGAAGCACTGATCCGATGGAACAGCGCAGAGCTGGGCATGGTCTCTCCTCTTAACTTTATTCCACTGGCAGAAGAAACAGGGCTCATTTTACCAATTGGAGAATGGGTTTTACGCACGGCATGTGAACAAGCCTTTAAGTGGGAAAAAGCTGGTTTTGGCGATCTGCTCATGTCAGTAAACGTATCAGCACGTCAGTTTGTACAGACTGACTTTACTGATACCATCAGTAGAATTCTTGCCGAAACAGGTTTAAACGCAAGAAACTTAGATATTGAGCTCACCGAAAGTCTACTATTTAAGGGGTCAAACAACACTTTAGAAATATTAAATAGCATCAAACAACTAGGTGTTCATATTTCAATAGATGACTTTGGTACTGGCTATTCAAATCTTGCTTATTTAAACAAGCTTCCTATCAACACAATTAAAATCGACAAAATCTTTACTGATGAAATCACTAAAGATATGCAAAAAGCACCTATTGTGGACACCATTATAAAGCTCGCAAAAAATATGAATCTTAAAGTTGTGGCAGAAGGTGTGGAGTCAAATGAGCAACTAGCGCATCTTATTACAGGAGGTTGCGATGAAATCCAAGGCTATTATTTTAGCCGTCCAGAGCGCCCAGAAATCATTGAGGGCATGTTGAACGCAAGAAAAACACTTCCCTAAGCTGAGTAAAATTTATTCAAAAGTACAAATATTTTCAAATCTCCTATCGTTAAACCTCTGGATAACAAAGGTGACCATATCGAAAACCGTCTAGATAAAAGACATTTAGAGGTTAAAGTTAAATCTATTCACAAGTTAAAATAACAAAGCCGCTTTTTAGCGGCTTTGTTATTTTAGTAAACTAAATGCGTGTTAACCAGCCATTGTTTCTGTCATCACAGCTTTAATTTTTTGCATGGCTTTTTGTTCAATTTGCCTTATTCGCTCCGCAGATACATTAAATTCTGCCGCTAAATCGTGCAAGGTGGCGTTGGCATTTTCATTGAGCCAGCGCGCCTCTAATACACGTCTGCTACGCTCATCCAGACTCATGAGTGCTTTACTTAGTCCAGTCGATTGGAGCTGCTCATTTTGCATATTTTCTAGGAATTGCGCAGGTTCTGGGCTTTCATCTTCTAAATAGGCAATCGGACTGAATGACTCTTCACCATCATCGTCAATATGAGCATCAAGAGAAATTTCTTGGCCATTTAGGCGATATTCCATTTCCATCACTTCTTCAGGTTTTACCTTGAGTTCTTTGGCAATGTTTTGAATTTCCTCTGTATTTAAAGTATCAAAGCCCTTTTTCATGCTGCGCAAATTGAAGAACAGTTTACGTTGCGCTTTAGTGGTTGCCGTTTTAACCAAACGCCAATTGCGTACAATAAACTCATTCATTTCCGCTTTAATCCAATGCATGGCAAATGAGACTAAGCGAACACCACGGTCAGGATCAAAGCGTTTTACTGCTTTCATCAAGCCAATGTTGCCTTCTTGGATGAGATCGGATTGCTGCAAGCCATACCCAGCGTAACCTCGTGCAATGCTCGCAACTAAACGTAGGTGCGATACAATTAATGCACGTGCAGCTTCTAAATCCCCATCCTTTTTAAGGCGTGTGGCATATTCATACTCTTCTTCGGCTGAGAGCACAGGAAATTGCTTGATCGTTCTTAGATACTGATCCAGACTATCAAGCGAAGAAACTGAAGGTAATGTTAAAGCGTTTATAATAAACTCCTTTTCAAATTTAATTTCATTTTAGCACTCTGTGTTGGAGAGTGCTAGTCCAAAAAAGTTCTATTTGATATAGGGTATATATTTATTTAATGTTGGGTTTACAAATCGAGTCCAGCTCAATGCCATATGTATAATTGTGGAGCGCTTGGTAAAGTCAACTTTTGTATTGAGAAATAAGAGCTTAGAATTAGAACATGCACATACTACTTGTAGAAGATGATATTGAACTTGGAAATGCATTGCAGAAAGTGCTGAAAGCAGAGCAACTAACTAGTGAGTGGGTGCGAACGGCTTCGAGTGCAGAAAGTTTTATTCAACAATGTATGTTTGACTGCGTATTGTTAGATTTATCATTACCTGATGGTTCTGGTATTGAACTTTTAAAATGTTGGCGTAAGTCTGGGGTAGTGTTGCCAATTATCATTATCACTGCACAATCTAGCCTAGAAGCAAGGCTTGCAGGTTTGGATAACGGTGCAGATGATTTCGTCTTGAAACCTTTTATACCTTCAGAGTTAATAGCCAGACTTCATGCCGTGGTTAGGCGATATGTAAGGCAAGCACATTCAACTTGGAAGCTCGGTAATATTGAGATTGAGTCAAGAACACATACAGTGAAGTTAAATGGGCAACCTATTGAACTCTCTCCCCGTGAATTTGCAATGCTAGAAGAGCTTGCACGTAATGCTGGAGTCGTAGTTTCAAAAGACAAACTAGCTATACGCTTAGCGCCCTTGGGGGAGCCTGTAGAGTTTAGTACACTTGAAGTTCATGTATACAATCTACGACGTAAAATAGGTGCGGATTTAATTAAAACCGTGCGTGGCATTGGCTATATGCTTAATACAAACTCTTTGTAATGACCAAATATTTTAAATCATCAATTGCTAACCGCTTGTTTCTAGCGCTTTGTGTTGCTTTTTGTTTGGTAGGCGTTGTCATTCAAAGCTTTCAATACTGGCAATTTGAAGTTCAAGTTAAATCTAATGCAGACCTTCAACTAAAAATAATTGCAGACTCATTGAATGAATCGATACGGGGCATTAGTGATATAGAGCAAGTACGAGTCTCCGTTGATGTCTTAACTAAATTCAATAATGCAATGCTAGAGCGAGCAAAGCAAAATGAGTATGAGTTATTTATTCAGGTGCAAGACCATCATGGTCATCAGATTAATACTTCCGACGCTATGTTTAAAAAACTAGATTCTGAGTTAGTTAGGCACCCCTCTAAAGGTATGGTGATTCGACTTAATGTTGATGGTAAGCCTCTACGAGTGTATAGCGCCCAATCTAAACAATGGCAAATTACTATCGCCCAACGTGAGTTGAAGTACTCTTCATTTTCCAATATCTGGAATGATTTATTAATTTATCTCTTAATTGCTTTCCCATTAATTTTAATACCAATACTTTGGGCAATTTCGAGAGGGTTGCAGCCATTAAAAATACTGACCTCACATATTGAGCATCGCGTTTCTAGTGATTTATCACCCATCAATATCCACTTTACTCAATCAGAGTTGAAACCGATAGTCACATCTATCAATCTTTTATTTGAGAAATTAAAGCATAAGCTGGCACAAGAAAAAGCATTTGTGCACGATGCAGCACATGAGCTTCAAACACCTTTGGCAAACATTCTGACGCAAGCGCATTTACTCTCTACTGAAACTGACGAAACATCAAGAACCGAATTACTGAAAAATGTAAGCCAAAGCATTGGCCGTATTTCACATTTAATTCGACAGCTATTGCAATTAGATATGCTGGATACTGAAATTTCGGGCGGCAGAGAAAATGTTGATGTTGCTCGATTAGCTAGAGAATGTTTAATGCAGCGCCATGCGGAGGCAGGTAATAAAAGTATAGAGCTAGTGTTAAATGCGCCAGATGCATTAGTGGTGAATATTCCACCACATGCATTATTTACTATTTTGGATAATTTAGTAGGTAATGCACTACGTTACATTCCTCAAAATGGCCTTGTTCAGATTGATCTTAATGTAATCGATCAGGTACTGGTGATGAACGTCGCTGACAATGGCTCAGGCATTTCTGATGAAGATAAAAACTTTATATTTAATCGTTTTTACCGTGGTCGAGGTCAAAAGGTAAGTGGTGCAGGCTTAGGATTAGCCATCGTTAAACAGGCCACGACTTTGTTGGGAGGTTCAATTAGGCTTGGCGTTGGCTTACAAGAACGCGGTTGCTGTTTTACGGTGAGTATTCCCGTATAATTTATGTGAAGCTCCATATGCCCGTCAGGCTTCATTAAGATTGGCTAGGTATTATCTGGACTATGTTAATTAAACGTCTGGATGTTCCATTGCAAAATTCAACAAAAGTTTCTCGCTCACTGTTAACTAAGTTATTGCTACCTATCATTTTTTTACAGCTAACAGCTTGTAATCATGCGCCTATTAAACCAACCATCTCATTAAAAGATGATACTCAAAATACGTTTAAATATTTAAGCCAGTATATTCGTGAGCAAATGAAGCAGCATGAGATTGTTGGGCTTTCTATTGCAGTGCTGGACGACCAAAACGTAGTTTGGGAGCAAGGTTTTGGATACGCAGATAAAGTAGCTAAAACGCCTGCAACACCACATACGCGTTATAGAGCAGGATCAATTTCTAAAGTGTTGACTGCAACTGCTATTATGCAGCTCGCGGAGACTGGAAAAATTGATATTGACGCACCTTTGGTAAAAGTATTACCAAATTTTGCAATTCAAAGTCATGATGCCAACATCGAGCCGATTACTCCACGCATGGTAATGACACACCATGCAGGATTGCCTGCTGATTATATGGAAGGGATGTGGGTTGATCATCCTGGGCATTTCACTTCGGTAGTTGAGGTGTTACACCAAGAGTATCGTACATTTGCACCAAACATGTTGCATGCCTACTCAAATCTAGGGTTTACCCTTTTGGGAGCTACGATTGAGCAAGTATGTGGTATGCCATATGAAACCTATATGCAGAGTCATTTGTTAGCACCATTAAGAATGAATGACTCTAGCTTCGAAACTGCAGCCCCCACAGGCGATGGTGCTGCGCTGGCATATGATAGCAAAGGTAATCTTACGGCAGAAACTGGCCTAAGAGACACGCCAGCGGGCGGTTTAAATACAACGGTGTTAGACTTAGTTCACTTCGGTTCATTATGGTTTGCCGATGCAAAGCCAAATGAAATTTTGAGTAGTAAGAGTCTTCAAGAAATGAAATCTCCACAAAACGCAGCAAGTTTGCTGGATGCAGACCTTAGGGTTGGGCTTGGTTGGCACTTAACACATAATGCTGTCAATGTTGATGATACGGTGCTCGTTCATAATGGAGCAACCATTAATTATCGCGCTATTTTGTTAGTGTCACCAGAAGAAAAAGTTGCCGTTGCAGTTATGGCAAATTCAGCAAATGGGATGCAATCCATTGACGATATTGGAAAAATGGCACTTAAGTTGTTTGCAAAGAAAAAAAATGGTTTAGCGCAAAAACTTCCAAATCCAGTTAATCATTATCCCCCAGCGCCTCCCGAAGACTTTGCAGGACACTACGCAGCGAATGAGCTTGGTTTAGTAGAGGTAAAAAGTAAACAAGGGCGTTTAAGTGTCGATATTGCAGGTAAGTCACTTTCAATTAAACGTCTCCCAAATGGCTATATGGGTCTTGAATATCAACTATTAGGATTATTCTCAATTAATCTTGGCCATTTGAGTGACCTTGAATTTACGCTTGCCAATATTGCAGGGCGCAAAGTGTTGCTTGCCAGATCAGAAAATCGTTTTTATCTGGCTGGTGAAAAAATATCTCCCAAACCAATCGACTCTGACTGGACTGTTCTACTTGGTGAGTATCAGTATGTTGGTAGTGATAAGACAGTAGCTAAGGCTATTAAAAGGCTGGCACTAAAAGTAGAAAAAGGATTCTTGCTTGCTAGCATTCATACCGACGAAGGTGAACAAAAGTTAGCTTTTGAGCCGATTAACAATCACCAAGCAGTATTAAGTGGACTTGGTCGTGGACGTGGTGAAACGATCACTTTCACAAAGGTTGATGACGATGCATTTTTTCAATATGAAGGGCTTAAGTTTAAAAAGGCCACATCTTTAAAACGCTAAATGAAAGTGAATATGATAAAACAAAATTCAGTACTACTAAGTCAATCACTTAAATACTTACTTATATTAAGCGTACTTAGTGGCTGTGCATCCACCGAAACTATGCCAACACAGCAAGATGGTAAACCGAATATTGCAAACTATAGGATAATAGGTAGCCATAAGCCAGTTATCGTGATGCAAGCTGGACTAGGTGATGGCAAAGAGGTTTGGGATAGTGTTACCCCAGAGTTATCACGTGACAACACTACTTTTGCATTTGATCGTCCTGGCAGAGCGAAAAATCCGCCTACAAATGCACCGCGCGATGTATGTACAATAGCCTCAGAGCAAAGAGCATTACTTCAAACATTAGGTTTAAAGCCACCTTATATATTAGTTGGTCACTCATTGGGTGGCTTATATCAATTTGCTTTTGCTAAGCTTTATCCAGCAGAAGTTGCTGGTATGGTACTCGTTGACCCCACACCACCAAACCACTGGGAAAGGATGCAAAAAGAAGCGCCAGAAGCGGCTATGATGATAAAAGGGCTCAGATTAATTGCGTTTAGTAGCACAGACCGTCGTGAGTTTGATGCTCAAGCAGATTGCCTAGAACGCTTGGATTTCAATCACCCACTCAATGTGCCAACCAAAGTATTGGTTTCTGGAAGGTTTACTGGTGCAGGAGAAAAAGGTGACTTTGAGAAAATGATGAAGCAATCACGGCAACAATGGGTAAAGCTAACTAATGCATCTAAACTTGATGTAGTCTGGGATTCAGGGCATTACATTCAGAAAGAAAGTCCAGAGAGTGTGGTTTCTGCAGTGACGCAAGTGGTTGCTGACGTGAGTAGAAAATAAATGATTTATGATCGTTAATGTAATAAGTAACTTAAAAAAAATCATCATACTCATTGTTGGAATGCAGTTGCTAGCTTGTGCTACTGCTCCGCAAGTCGGTAATTTACAAAAACAACATCAGCTAATTCAGCTTGGGAAAACAACAAAGACGCAGATAAATGCATCTTTGGGTAAGCCCTTAGAAGCTATTGTGGAAGGTGATCGAGAAATTTGGATTTACGCGGATTCTTTTGAAGTCCCTTTCATTGTAAGCGTGATACCCGTTGTTGGAGATATTGCAGATGGCGTTGAATTGATACATAAAAATCGTGAACTAATCATACAGTTTGATAAGTATGGATTTGTATGTAAAAGTAAGCTTCGTGATTTTTGATAATTGGTGGTGATTTAGCTGATTTTAAAGAGAGGGTGTCAACGATTGTTTTACATTGAATAATAGGAAATTTCTTTTGCTAGAAAAGAAGAGAAGCTGACCTTTAATTGAATCAGTATTTAGTTTTGGCTTTTAATGTGATCGCAAGATAAGCGGCCAGCCAGCCAATACTGGCGGAGACAGCTAGCATGCCCAAGAAAGTCGTGAATACATTAAAGTGTAAAGAGAAGCTGGATTGATACTCTTGTGCAAATTTGGTGACATTGAGATTAAATAAATAGGTCACTAGCCATAACGTGAAACAAGCAATCACTCCACCAATTACGCCAAATGAAGTACCTAAATACAAGAAAGGGCGGCGGATAAAGCTTTTGGTGGCACCAATAAGTTCGCTTACTTCAATCTCATCTTTGTGCGTTAGTATTTGCATACGTATGGTATTGCTAATGACTGCGACCAAGGTAAAGCACAGTAGCCCGCCAAATATCCAAATGGCCTGTGAGCCAATCCTGAGCAGGCTTTGTAGTCGGTTCATCCACTCGCTATCTACAATAACATCTTGTACGCCGTTTAATGCTAATAAGCTTTCCTGCAATTGCTGAAGGTCTTGTTTTGCGATTGAATTTGGCTCAATAAAAAACGCATCTGGAAGCGGGTTGTGATCTAATGAAGCAATGAGGTCACTGTTTTTAGAGTTAGCAATGAGCTGCTTTAATGCATTCTCTTTAGACACAAAGGTAAAGTGTTTGATGTTGGGGTTATTAGTTAACTGTTGTTGGATATTCTGGATACTAGACTCATCCGCCGATTTGTTTAAAAACAGGCTGATTTGAGAGTCTTTTTTGACATCAGTGACAAGACCATTGAGATTGTCGACAATGACATAGATTAGACTGGGGATTGCTAAGGTGACGCCAATCACAGCACAAATCATTAAGGTGTCGAGCCATTGTTTTTTCAGACGCCCAAGCACTAACGACAGCGCCTGAACGTGCTGATTCAGCCAATGTTTCATGCACTTACTCCATTTTTTAGTAGTCTTCCCTGACTTAAGTGCAATATCTGGTCGGGTTGAAAAGGAGCGTTAGACGTGTCATGCATGGCAACAATGACGGTCACACCCACCTGATGAAATGCTTTAAATAAGCGCATAATGTCGTGAGCATAGGTGCTGTCCAGATTGCCTGTAGGTTCATCAGCAATGAGAATAGAAGGACGGCTTACAACCGCACGTGCTATCGCTAATCTCTGCTGCTCACCGCCAGAGAGTGTGATTGGCATCATTTTTTCTTTGCTGAGCAATCCCACCTTGTCTAATGCTGCGCGTACCCGCTTGGCAGCTTCTTCCCCCGTGATACCATTGATACTAAGCGGCAGTAACACGTTTTGGAAGCAGTTTCTATCATAGAGTAATTTATGATCCTGAAATATCAGCCCAAATTTTCTACGCAAAAATGGGATGGCGGCATTACGTATCTGGCTGACATTTTGATTGTTGATAAGTACGGTGCCATGCGTCGGGCGTTCGATCGCGGCAATCAGCTTGAGCAACGTACTTTTACCAGCACCTGAGCGACCTGTCACAAAGACCATTTCGCCTTCCTGTATGGCAAAGCTCACCCCATGTAAAATATCGTCGCTTTTAGGGTAGCGCTTAGTGACTTGGTCAAATGTAATCATGCTGTCCATTATAACCAAGATTATTCGTCAAATAGTGCATCCACAAATTCTTGTGCGCTAAATGGACGCAAATCATCAATGGACTCACCAATGCCAATGTAACGGATAGGAATTGGGCGTGCTTCTGCAATGGCAGCAATGACGCCACCTTTGGCACTACCGTCCAGCTTGCTTAATACCAGCCCAGTTACTCCAAGTGCATCATCAAAAGCTTTGACTTGACTGACAGCATTTTGCCCAGTATTGGCATCAATGACTAACAATATTTCATGTGGCGCACTTGCATAGGCTTTGTTAATCACGCGTTGCACTTTTTTAATTTCGTCCATTAAATGCATTTGTGTGGGGAGTCTGCCAGCAGTATCTGCAATGACAATATCGATTTTTTTTGCAATGGCAGAATTGACCGCATCAAAAATGACAGCAGCAGGATCGCCACCTTCGCTGGCAACCACATGCACATTGTTACGCTCACCCCAAACTTGTAATTGCTCTCTTGCGGCAGCTCTAAATGTATCACCAGCGGCGATAAGAACGCTGTTGCCTTCTGCTTGAAAACGTTTGGCGAGTTTGCCAATGGTCGTAGTTTTACCTGCACCATTTACACCCGCCAGCATAATAATGAATGGGCTGTGGCTTTGTGTGTTAAGTGGTATTTGTAGTGGGGATAATATGTCTAAAAGTTCGGATTTAAGCGCACTCTTCAGCGCAGAAGTGTCTTCTAGCTGTTCACGTTTGACACGCTTTTTAAGATTATCTAGCAGTTTTTGTGTAGCAGAAACACCAATATCAGAAGTGAGCAGAATGGTTTCTAATTCTTCGTAGGTCTCATCATCAATTTTTCCGCCGCCGAACAGGCTGGCAAGCTGGCCGCCAAGTTGTTGACGCGTTTTAGATAAACCTTCTTTGAGTCGCTCAGTCCAGCTTTTTTTGGGGTCTACAGATGATTCTGCAACTGGCGCTGTTGCAGTTTCAGGTGATTTGTTTTTCTTGAAAAAATCAAACATGGTAATTCTTAAATGGAGACGAACATTATTTTACTTCACTTTGGTCGATACCGCGTGGGTTAAATAAGAGGTTAAATAAGAGGTTAAATAAGATCAGCGACGAGCGTAAACGACTTCAAATAGTCCCATGCCAATTAACATCGCTACAAGAAAAATAACACCTTGTAGACTCCCTGCACCCAGCAACACCACAGCTGGGCCAGGGCAAATGCCAGCCAACCCCCAACCGATACCAAATAATGCTGCACCCATGATAAGTGGACGGTCAATCTGACGATTGCTTGGGATTTGCACTGGCAAACCTAGATAGCTGGCACTGCGCTTACGTGCGATCGTAAAGGCGATCATGCTGATACTAATTCCGCCAGCCATGACGAGTGCGAGCGATATATCCCATAGGCCAGCTAAATCAAGAAAAGCAAGTACTTTAGCTGGATTGGCTAGACCAGAAAATAGCAGACCCAAGCCAAATAGCAGACCAGATAACAACGCAGTGAGAATTGCTAGCATAGGACTTTTCATGTGGATAGGCTCAGTAAATGACGCATTACGTAGACTGTGGCAAATCCAGTGAGCATAAATGTGAGTGTTGCGACTATAGAGCGTAAAGATAAACGTGAGATGCCACAGATGCCGTGCCCGCTGGTACAGCCAGAGCCTAAACGCGTGCCAAAGCCAACGATTAAGCCAGAAAGTATCAGTAAACCAGAACTGGTTGAGATGGTGATTTCTGGCAATGCTGTAAATAATTGCCAAATCAGCGCCGCTGATATCAAACCAACAATAAAGGCTATTCTCCAGATTCTTTCCGCAAGTGTTGCTTTAATTAAGCCGCCGATAATGCCTGAGATGCCAGCGATTCTGCCATTGCATAAGATGAGTATGGATGCGGCAATGCCAATCAATGCGCCACCTAGCAGTGCTGAAACGGGGGTAAAGTGTTGCCAGTCAATCATCATGAGTTTGAGTATTAAGCAGAAGTGGTATTTACATAAGTGTATGCTTATTTCCAGCCTCGATTATAAATGAATTCACTAGTTGCTGGTTAAAACAGGTGAACATAAAGCGCTTTCTATTATCAGATCGATAGAACTAAGCAAAAAGACATGCTGTCATAAAGTCGGTAGTAAAGATCGCGTGATATTCAGTATCACTCTGTTATGATTTAGTCTCATCGAAGTAAATCAATGGTATAAGTTTTGGAGATGTTAAACGTGCGTAATCAATGTTGGTGGATTCTGTTAATGTTATTCCCAATGACGGTATTGGCTGAAAGTAATATAGAGGAGTTTAAATTAAGTAATGGCATGAAAGTGGTCGTGCAAGAAGACCATCGCGCACCTGTTGTCGTATCGCAAGTATGGTATCGCGCAGGTGCTTTAGACGAGGTCAATGGTAAAACAGGCGTGGCACATGTGTTGGAACACATGATGTTTAAAGGCACGAAAAAAGTACCTGCAGGTCAGTTTTCACGCATGATTGCGGCTGCAGGAGGTAAGGAAAATGCGTTTACAGGCATGGACTACACTTGTTATTTTCAGCAGTTAGAAAAATCCAATTTGCCGCTTTCTTTTAAACTGGAAGCGGATCGTATGCAAAATCTGCAAATTACAGATGAAGAATTTGCTAAAGAAATTCAGGTGGTAATGGAAGAACGTCGCTGGCGTACAGAAGATAAGCCACAATCCAGAGTCAATGAACAGTTCCAGGCCGTTGCTTTTAGAGCGCACCCTTATGCAAGGCCAGTGGTTGGGCATATGAATGATTTGGAAAATATGACCGCGGCCGATGCCCGTGAGTGGTACAACACTTGGTATGTGCCTAATAATGCCACGCTTGTGGTGGTAGGCGATGTGAAAGCGCAAGAGGTGTTAAAGCTAGCTAAACAATATTTTGAGCCAATCAAGGCGCGCCCCTTGCCACAGCGTAAGCCACAAGTGGAGCCCACTCAAATTGGAGAACGTCGTGCGGTGGTGAAAGCACCCGCCAAATTACCTTATTTATCCATGGGGTTTCATACACCAACATTGTCCAATCAAAGTAGAGCTAATGCGATCCCTGACTTGGAGCCCTATGCCTTAGAGGTTTTGGCTGGCGTGCTAAGCGGCAATGATTCAGCGCGTTTAAACCAAAAGCTGGTACGCGAAAGCGCTTTAGCCATTGATGTCGGTGCAGGTTATGACAGTACGTCTCGTGGTCAAGAATCATTATTTGAATTAGCGGGAACTCCCTCGGAAGGCAAAACAGTCGCGGAGCTAGAAACAGCATTGTTGAATCAGCTTGAATTGATTAAAACAGGAGGCGTGACACAGCAAGAGCTTGATCGTGTGAAGGCGGCAGTGATTGCGGCTGATGTGTATCAGCGCGATTCCATGTTTTATCAAGCCATGCAAATAGGACAGCTAGAAACCATGGGTTACAGCTGGCGTTTGCTTAAGGAGTATCCAGACAAATTAAAAGCAGTGACCTCTGAGCAGATTCAAGCAGTCGCCAAAAAATATTTGGTAAAAGACAATATGACCGTGGTGACTTTAGATCCGCAGCCGATTGATCCGAATGCTAAGCCTATCGGCAAACCGCATCAACATTAAAATATAAATGCAAACCTTGTCGTCATACGTTGTTGCGCAACACCTCGTGTACAAAAACGTACACATCGGCATCGCGCGCCTTGTCTGACTTAAAGCTTTGCATTTTTAATTGTGAAATTTAACCGATTAAATTTAGAAACTGATTTTTACACCCGTCATTCCCGCGAAAGCGGGAATCCATTTTAAGGTTTTAGAATGAAAAAATTGCAATTTGTTTTTACTTTAATATTGAGTTTATTTGTATTCAGCGCAAACGCCGCTGTTAAAATCAATCATTGGCAAACGGCCACAGGTGCACGTGTGTACTTTGTGGAAAATCATGATTTACCGATTGTGGATGTCAGTGTGAGCTTTCCAGCAGGTAGCTCGCGTGACACTGCTGCAACTTCAGGGTTGGCGGGTGTAACGCGCTACATGATGACGTTAGGCGCAGCGGGCATGGATGAGGAAGTGATTACTAACCAATTTGCGGATATTGGGGCGCAACTCGGTGGTGATTTTGATATGGATAAGGCGGGTTTTAAATTACGCACTTTAACCAGTGAGCAAGGCAAAGCACTCGATACATTTCAGAAAATTTTGCATCATCCTGATTTCCCGCCATCGGTACTAGCGCGGGAAAAAACACGTATCGTTTCTGGCTTAAGGGAGTCAGAGACGCAGCCAGAAAGCATCTCTAACAAAGCCTTTATGAAAGCGCTTTACGGGACGCACCCATATAGTTTGGACGATAGCGGAGAAATTGACACGGTCAGCCAAATAAAAACAGAAGATTTGCGCCAATTTTATCAAACCTATTACTCAGCCAAGAGTGCTGTGATCGCCTTGATTGGTGATATGACAGAAAGCCAAGCGCATGCTATTGCAGATTCTATCAGCGCCGGTTTGCCACAAACGCCCGCTGTCCAAAAAATAGTGCCTGTGGAAAGTCTAGCAAACGCTAGCGTAATGAATATCTCTCATCCAGCCACGCAAGCACATATTTTAGTGGGACAGTCAGGGATTAAGCGTGGTGATCCAGATTACTTCCCGTTGTATGTGGGGAATTACATTTTGGGTGGAGGCGGATTTGTGTCTCGGCTTACGGAAGAAGTCCGTGAAAAACGCGGTCTGGTCTATAGTGTATATAGTTATTTTATGCCTATGTCAGAAAACGGCCCATTCCAGATTGGCTTACAAACCAAAAAAGAGCAGGCTAAAGATGCGCTTAAGCTGGTCAATGAAACGGTAGCAACGTTTGTGAACAAAGGCGTCACAGAAAAAGAATTAAAAGCGGCTAAAGATAATATCATTGGCGGTTTTCCAATGCGTATTGATAGTAATAGTAAGATTTTAGATTATTTAAGTGTGATTGGTTTTTATCAATTGCCTTTGACTTATCTGGATGATTTTAATAGAGAAATTAATAAAGTGACGGTGCAGAAAATTAATGATGCCTTTAAGCGTAGGGTGAATCCTGCAAACTTTGTGACCGTGATTGTTGGTGCAGATTCCAATACACAATCCAAATCATTGAGCGAAAAATCCAGTAATCGTATGTGATAAACCACTGGATTCTTTGCAAACGCTCAGAACGAGGGGTAAAAATTTGGTAAGCTACTACTTTTTATTTTAAGCTCAATTAATTTGCCCGCTATAAAAACCACAAAAAAATCTGCCACCAACCAAGTGCGCATCAATGCGGGTGTTTGGCGCAGTCGTCTGCTCAAGTTTCCTGACGTAGAAGGCTTGCGTCCAACGCCAGAGCGTGTACGTCAAACGGTGTTTAACTGGTTGGGACAAGATTTAACAGGCAAATATTGCTTAGATCTGTTCGCAGGTACCGGTGCATTTGGTTTCGAAGCGCTATCACGCAATGCTAAGCACGTAGTATTAGTAGAGTTTTCGCGTCTGGTTTATCAATCGCTTACTCAAAACCAAACGTTGCTTAAAGCAGAAGCATGTCAAATCTTGAATACGGACGCGCTAAATTTTTTAGCGCAAAATACGCAGAAATATGACATCATTTTTTGCGACCCGCCTTATCACAAAGATTGGTTGGCAAAATTATTGCCAATATTAAAGCAACATCTCACACATGAAGGGGTGTTGTATGTTGAGGCAGAATATGAGATAAAATCTGACGCATGTTGGCAAGTCATTAAACAGAGCAAAGCAGGAAATGTGTATTATCACCTCTTGAAGTTAGCTGAAAGTTAAGGGTTTTTATGAGTAAGAATCGTATAGCGGTTTACCCAGGCACGTTTGACCCAATTACTTTGGGACATGAAGATATTGTGCGACGTGCTGCCAATTTATTTGATGAGGTGATAGTCGCGGTAGCCGGCAGCACCAATAAGGCCACGTTGTTTAATTTGGATGAGCGTGTTGCATTGGCCAAGTCGGTATTTGATTCCGCTAATATCAAAGTGGTAGGCTTTAGCGGATTACTGATGCAGTTTGTACAGGATCAAGGCGCACAGATGGTCATCCGTGGTTTGCGTGCAGCCAGTGATTTTGAGTATGAGTTTCAATTGGCAGGTATGAATCGCAAGCTTTACCCTAAGCTTGAGACGATCTTTTTGACACCTGCAGAACAGTATATGTTTGTATCCTCCAGCTTGGTGCGTGAGGTGGCGAGACTGGGTGGTGATGTGCATCAGTTTCTTGCGCCCAGTGTTGAAGCTGCAATCAAGCAAAAATTAGGAGTGTAAGTTGGCGCTGTTTATTACGGATGAGTGTATCAACTGCGATGTATGTGAACCAGTCTGCCCCAATGAAGCGATTTCGCAAGGGCAGGATATTTATGAAATTAATCCTGATTTGTGTACAGAATGCGTGGGTCACTATGATAAGCCACAGTGCCAGCAAGTGTGTCCGATAGATTGCATTCCGCTAGACCCTAATCGGGTGGAAACTCAAGATCAGTTGATGCAAAAATATTACCAAATTATCCAGAAATAGGAGTGTGCCATGCGCATATTGCATACGATGTTGCGAGTAGGGAACTTACAGCGGTCTATAGATTTTTATACTGACGTGCTGGGGATGAAGTTACTACGTACCAGTGATTTTCCTGAAGGAGAATTTACGCTGGCATTTGTGGGGTATGGCAATGAGTACGATAATACCGTGCTGGAGCTTACCTATAACTACGGAAAATCGGTCTATGATGTGGGCACAGCTTATGGTCATCTGGCGATTGAAGTAGAAGATGCATATAAGTCATGTGAGTTAGTTAAAGCCAAAGGCGGCAAGGTGGTGCGTGAAGCGGGGCCGATGAAACATGGCACAATCATCATCGCTTTTGTTGAAGATCCAGATGGCTACAAGATTGAGTTTATTCAAAAAGGCAGCATTGAGTATCCAAGATAGATTGCGATGGGAATGAATACAGCGCAATTGGAAAAGGCAGTGCAGCTGGCATTAGAGGGTGACTGGGATGCCTCTCATAAAATCGCTCAAGATTATTCTGATGTCATGGCTAATTGGATACACGCGGTACTGCATAAAATTGAAGGCGATGTGTGGAATAGCAAGTATTGGTATACCAGAACGGCGGGTAAACAGTATGAAGACTATGCCATTGCGAGCGAAGAGCTGCTTGCGATACAAGCCTGTTTGCAGAAACAATAAGCGGTCATTATTTAAATACGAATCTCTTGAGTGCGCTTCAATGGAAATACGGAATGCTTTTGCGCATCAATCCGATTAATGAAAAACACTTGACTCAGTCTTGAATCTTCAAGTGATTTGCCAAAGAATTTGTTAGCGGCGTGGTAATGCCGACCTTCATAAATAATAAGTGTGTTGTAAACATTATTTACTCTTACAATTTCATCAAACATTGAATGGTAACTCGTATCCATCACAATTTTACCAGTTTTAAATTTGGCATCATTGTCCATCAATGTTTTTTCGTAGCTTGCTTGATTGAATGTTTTGTTTGGTCTAAATAATGAGGTGCCAGCGTCTAGTGGTGCATTCGGTGTTAAGTAAACAACCGCAGCGAGAATCGTGTTGTGGTCTGTATGAATCACGCCTTGCCCATATTCTTCCGTCACACTTTGAAAGTTGGTCGATACAGCCCAACGCATCAAGTCATATTGCGCATTATGAAATACTGAGACAAATTTTTTGAGCACCTTTTCCTGTAAGGTTTTATCTAAATCCACTAAATCCAATGTTCTGGATCCTGGATATACGTATTCCGCGTTTTTTCTTTCTGTGAGAAATTGGTATTGCTGATCCAAGGCAAATTTGCGAACTGCGTCAGGGTTCTCATAAAAGTTTTCGACGATCGTAACAGGATATAAATTCATGCGCTTAAATTTCAGTTAACAATGGAAATCAAAGCAGAAGTATAGCTATCATATGTAAGTTTTTCTACTTAAAGATTTTGCTACAAAATCGTTTGTATGAAAAATCATGGCAAAAAAATGCCCGCAGGCGCGGGCAAAAGGGGGTTTGGAGATCGCAACTGCTCGTCTGTTAGATACTTATCGCACTCAATAGACGCATCGTTTAATCATGTAACCACTCTAATAGCAAGATATTGCATTTTAATTACTAGCATGTAACTGAAATGTAATTGTTGGAGTTTTATTGTTAATGCATTGTAAATATTGAATTTTGTAAATACAGCATTGAGTGATGAGAGGTAAACACAGAAATGTCGCGTCATTCGGGTTAAACAACGCGACCTTATGTTAGCTAAAAAGTGTTAGCTAAAGAAGTCTTTCGCTTTATCGACCCAGCTTTTGTTTTTTGGACTGTGTTTGCCTGCGTCAGCCTGCGTACTAATATCAAACTCACGCAATAACTCTTTTTGTTTTTCAGTGAGCTTGACTGGCGTTTCTACCACTACGTGCACCATTAAGTCTCCTGCTTCAGATGCTCGCAACGGTTTGATGCCTTTGCCACGTAATCTAAATACGCTACCTGTTTGTGTTTCTGCAGGAATTTTCATTTTGGCAGCACCATCCAGCGTCGGGACTTCAATTTCACCGCCTAATGCAGCTGTGCTGAAGCTAATAGGCATCTCGCAATGTAAATTTCCACCTTCGCGTTGAAAAATTTCATGCTGTTTTAAATGAATGACCACATATAAATCGCCAGTCGGCCCGCCATTGACACCCGCTTCACCTTCACCACTTAAGCGAATGCGATCACCTTCGTCCACGCCAGCAGGAATTTTAACGGATAGGGTTTTATTTTGTTTGATGCGGCCAGCTGCATTACAAGTCGGGCAGGCATCTTTGACCATTTTGCCTGTTCCATGGCATTTGGGACAAGTTTGCTGTACCGAGAAAAAGCCTTGCTGCATACGCACTTGACCATGACCGTTACAGGTAGTACAAGTCACAGGTTGCGTGCCTGGGCGTGCGCCAGAGCCTTTACAGGTTTCACATGTGCTTTGTACAGGAATACGGATTTTTGTTTCAGTACCTTTGGCTGCCTCTTCTAGTGAAATTTCCATGTTGTAGCGCAAATCTGCACCGCGATAGACATTAGAGCGTTGTCCACCAGCACGTGCGCCACCAAAAATATCACCAAAAATATCGCCGAATGCATCGCTGAATCCACCAAAGCCAGCACCTGCGCCAGCACCCATGCTTGGGTCTACCCCAGCATGACCATATTGATCATAAGCAGCACGCTTTTGCTCATCAGAAAGCATTTCATAGGCTTCTTTAGCCTCTTTAAATTGCTCTTCTGCTTTTGGATTATCTGGATTGCGGTCAGGGTGATGCTTCATCGCCAGTTTGCGATAAGCCTTTTTGATTTCTTCTTCTGAAGCGTCTTTATTGACGCCCAGTACTTCGTAATAGTCTTTTTTAGCTGCCATATTGTAGTCGTTAGTTAGTGGTCGTTAGTGAATAGTTGGTAGCGCATAGCCAAAAGTCGTTAGATCAAAATGCTGATGCTAACGACTATCGACTACCACTAAAACTAGATTTTAGTCTTTTTTCACTTCTTCAAATTCAGCATCTACAACATCACCATCTACTGTTTTCTCGCCTTGAGGTTGAGCGCTTTCAGTGTTAGCTGCTGCTTGTTGTTCAGCGTATACCTTCTCGCCTAGTTTTTGAGAAGCTTCCATTAATGCATTTGTTTTTGCTTCAATGGTTTCTTTGTCACCGTCTTTCATCACATCTTCAACCTCTTTGATGGCGGCTTCAATTTTTGCTTTTTCATCAGCATCTAGTTTGTCGCCATGCTCAGAAAGTGATTTTTTCACGCTGTGTACCATGCTGTCAGCAGCATTGCGGGCATCCACTGTTTCGCGTAACTTGCGATCTTCGTCAGCATATTTTGCTGCGTCCTCTTCCATCTTCTGAATTTCTTCTTCAGATAAACCAGAGTTAGCTTTAATGGTAATTTTATTCTCTTTACCAGTCGCTTTATCTTTAGCGGATACATGCAAGATGCCGTTCGCATCAATATCAAACGTAACTTCAATTTGTGGCATGCCTCGAGGTGATGGAGGGATGTCGCTTAAGTTAAACTGACCCAAGCTCTTATTGCCAGTTGCCATCTCGCGCTCACCTTGCAATACATGAATAGTCACCGCATTTTGGTTATCTTCTGCAGTTGAGAACACTTGTGATGCTTTGGTCGGAATGGTCGTGTTTTTCTTGATCAGTTTCGTCATCACACCACCCAAGGTTTCAATGCCTAGGCTTAATGGGGTTACGTCAAGTAATAACACGTCTTTCACGTCACCTTGTAACACGCCACCTTGAATCGCTGCACCGACTGCGACGGCTTCATCAGGGTTCACGTCTTTACGTGGTTCTTTGCCAAAAATCTCTTTTACCTTTTCTTGCACTTTTGGCATGCGGCTTTGACCACCAACCAAAATGACATCTGAAATATCGTCAATGGAAACACCAGCATCTTTAATCGCTGTTTTACATGGTGCAATCGTGCGCTCAATCAAATCTTCTACTAGAGACTCTAATTTGGCACGCGTAATTTTGACTACCAAGTGTTTGGGGCCTGTTGCATCTGCTGTGATGTACGGTAAGTTCACTTCAGTTTGTTGCGCACCAGACAGTTCGATTTTAGCTTTCTCTGCCGCTTCTTTTAGACGTTGTTTAGCCAATAAGTCGTTGCGCAAATCTAAGCCATTTTCTTTCTTAAATTCATCTGCCAAGAAATCAATGATGCGATTGTCAAAGTCTTCACCGCCCAAGAAAGTATCGCCGTTGGTCGAAAGCACTTCGAATTGGTGCTCGCCATCAATGCTTGAAATCTCGATGATTGATACGTCAAATGTACCACCACCCAAGTCGTACACCGCAATTTTGCGGTCACCTTCTTGTTTGTCTAAGCCAAATGCCAATGCCGCTGCAGTGGGTTCGTTGATGATACGTTTTACTTCTAAACCCGCAATACGGCCTGCATCTTTAGTCGCTTGACGTTGGCTGTCGTTAAAGTAAGCGGGTACCGTAATCACAGCTTCTGTGACTTCTTCACCCAAGTAATCTTCAGCCGTTTTTTTCATTTTGCGTAATACTTCTGCCGAGATTTGTGGCGGAGCCATTTTTTGGCCGCGCACTTCTACCCAGGCATCACCGTTATCGGCTTTTGCAATGGTGTAAGGCATTAAATCGATGTCTTTTTGCACTTCTTTTTCTTCAAAACGACGACCAATCAAACGTTTTACCGCGAACAGTGTGTTTTTTGGGTTGGTGACTGCTTGGCGTTTAGCTGGAGCGCCCGTTAAGATTTCGCCATCTTCTTGATAAGCGATAATAGAAGGCGTTGTACGTGCGCCTTCAGCGTTTTCAATGACGCGTGGTTTGCCGCCTTCCATTACTGCGACGCAAGAGTTTGTTGTACCTAAGTCAATACCAATAATTTTTGCCATGTTAAATTCCTTTTCTAACTTTTAGTTTTAAATCAGCTTGAAACTGCTTTTAAGTTAAAACTAAAGTGGGGTATGTTTTTAATATTTCAATAGCCTTAATCATATTAAGGGTTATTTTGCTTTTGCCACCATCACTAAGGCAGGGCGAAGCACACGTTCATTCAGTGTGTAGCCTTTTTGTAGCACGCTCACGACGGTGTTAGGCTCTAGTTCTGACTCTACTGCGCTAATCGCCTGATGCTTGTTAGGGTCAAACTTTTCGTTTGCAGGGCTGATCTCAGCAATGTTGAATTTTTCAAATACGCTGAGTAGTTGTTTTGCAGTGAGTTCTACCCCGTTTTTGTAACTTGCTACATCGGTGCTGTCAATTGCCAAGGCTGCATCCAGGCTATCTTTCACAGCAAGCAGTTCACCGCTGAATTTTTCAAGTGCAAACTTGCGTGCTTTGTCGATATCGTCAAGGGCGCGACGACGTATATTTTCGCCCTCTGCTTTGACGTAAAGTACCTGTGCTTTAGCTTCTTCTAAAGCTTTTTCTAGCTCGGCAATTTTAGTTTCTGCGTTGCTGGCTGTATCGGTGCTTACTTCGACTTGCGCTTCAGCATTTTCTGGTTGTTCGTTTTCATTTTGTTGCATGTGTATCCCCATTCATTAATAACACTCCTGCCAACATTGGGGTGCTGTAGATAAAAATCAAGAGCAATGAATATAAATCGTTGTATCTGTCATAGATGGAAATCGATTTGAAGATGGGTTGTGTTATATTGACGCCATTCGTGAGGTGGTTTGGTATTGCAAAAATTAGAATCTACAGTTCTTCGTATCTGGCGTGTGACGGATGGCAAACGTGGCCATGACAGGCAAAGTCAGGGTTTGGTTGAGGCTTTAGAGGGACTTGCCCGAGCAGAAGTGGTCGATGTACCTTACTTAAGCTTTTGGCGTGCGCTTTGGCAGTGGCTGGTCGGCCGTCGTCTTTCAGTAGATGAGTCACCCGATCTGTTGGTGGGTGCAGGTCATGCAACGCATATGACTTTACTTGCGTTAGGAAAATTAACAGGTGCCAAGACCGTTGTACTGATGAAGCCGAGCCTGCCATGTCATTGGTTTGATTTATGCATTGTCCCTAAGCATGATGATGCGCATGGTAAAAACACACTGGTGACGGAAGGTGCGCTCAATGCTATGGCGATGTTGGCTAAAGACTCAAAACATAACAATTCTGGATTGATATTAATCGGCGGGCCTTCCCAACATTATCAATGGGATAGCCACAAAATCATTGCGCAGATCAAGCTTCTTGTGGAAGCGACTCATTGTTGTACTTGGGTGCTTTCAACGTCAAGACGCACGCCTGCTGACTTTTTAGAATTGCTGTATCAGCAGGCATTGCCTCAGCACTTAAAAATTGTTCCGTATCATGAAGTAGATGAAGATTGGTTGCCTGGTCAATTGGCGCAGGCTGAAGTGATTTGGCTATCACCAGATAGTGTTTCTATGTTGTACGAAGCGTTGACCGCTGGCTGTTCTGTGGGCGTATTTGATTTAGAAGCCAAGCCTGCCAGTGCGATTGTAAAAAGTACACACGAATTGATTTTGCAGCATAAAATCGTTAGATTCTCTGATTGGCAAAGCAAGCAACACATGCCAGCTCCCAATACCACCTTTAATGAGGCATTGCGTTGTGCGCAATGGATTAAAAGCAATTGGTTTCCAAATCATTAACTGTTTTACAAGTGTTGCCTGCACTTGAGAGTGGCGGTGTAGAACGCGGCACTTTAGAAGTAGGTAAGTACCTTGTAGACAAAGGGCATCGCTCCATTGTGATGTCGGCTGGCGGGCGTATGGTCGAACAGCTCATACAGGAAGGTTCAGAGCATTACACTTGGCAGATTGGCAAAAAATCATTATGGACATTGATGCTGATCAGCAAACTCAGACATTTTTTAGTTGAGCATCAAGTCGATGTGCTGCATGTGCGTTCGCGTATGCCTGCATGGATTTGCTATCTTGCGTGGAAAGGGATGCCGGAAAAGTCACGCCCGCGTTTGGTGACCACAGTGCATGGGCCTTATAGTGTGAGCCCATATAGTGCAGTGATGACTAAAGGAGAGCGCGTGATTGCCATCTCGGAAATGATACGCACTTATATCTTGACGCATTATCCACAAGTGTCAGAACAGCACATTCGTTTGATTTATCGAGGTGTTGATGCCGCAGTGTTTACCCATGGTTTCAAGCCGGATGCGTTGTGGATGCAAGCGTGGCAAGCACATTATCCACACCTGGTTGGTAAACGTTTGCTCACCATACCAGCAAGGTTAACGCGCTGGAAAGGGCAAGAGGACTTTATTGCGATGATGGCTAAGCTGGTGGAATCAGGCCTTGATGTGCATGGCCTGATTGTCGGTGAGGCGCAGGCAGGCAAGCAGGATTTCTTAAGTGATTTGCAATCACAAGTACAATCATTGGGTCTAGAAAAGCACATTACTTTCATCGGACACCGATCTGATGTCAGAGAGGTGATGGCGATTTCCCATATTGTCTATTCATTGGCAAAAGAGCCAGAAGCATTTGGACGCACAACTTTAGAGGCGCTCAGCATGGGGGTGCCCGTGATAGGTTATGACCATGGTGGAGTTAGCGAGCAATTGAACAAACTTTTGCCAGAAGGTGCGATTACGGTAGGTCATCAAGCGCAACTGTTAGAAGTAACAAAACGTTGGTTAATGCATGCGCCTAGGGTCAAAGTGAATGAGGTTTTTACTTTACAGTCCATGTTAGATAAGACCTTTGATGTATATTGTGAATTAGCCCAAGCAACTAAACTAGACAGATAAATAAGCATGATTCGTTTGATAGCAAAAATATTGGCAATGCTGCCGTTACGTGTGACCCACGCGATTGGCGCAGTCATTGGTTGGTTGTTCCACCAGTTAAAACCAAAAGCAAAAGCCATGTTAGAGCAAAATCTGCGTCACTCAGGACTTTATCCTGATGAAGCGGCATTTCAGCAAGCGGTTAAACAAAATATTGCGCATACAGGAAAATCGTTGATTGAAGGCTTTGCTATTTGGGGTAGTCACCAGCAGCGGGCGCTTTCTTGGATTAAGGCAGTGAAAGGTGAAGCGCAAATTGATGAGGCATTGGCGCGTGGCAAAGGCATTATTTTTTTAACGCCGCACATGGGATGTTTTGAAATCACCTCAATATTCTATGGATCAAAGCATCCTATAACGGTGTTGTACCGACCACCACGCAAATCAGAAATGGAAGCCTTGATAGTGCAAGGGCGAAGTAAAGGTCAGGTAAAGCTCGCACAGACGAATAAAGCAGGGGTTAAAGCTTTACTTCAGGCGCTAAGTAAAGGGGAGGCTGTGGGCATTCTGCCAGATCAAACCGCCAATAAAGGGGAAGGTGAATGGGCACCTGTGTTTGGGCGGCCTGCCTATACCATGGTGTTGGCGAGCAAGTTGGCTGAGAAAACAGATGCGGCAGTGATTATGGCATTTGGGGAGCGCTTACCTAAGGGGCAAGGTTTTGTGATTCACTTGCATCGTTTGGAGCAAGGGGCAATTGCCACACCTGCCAAACTAAATGAAGCAGTTGAAGCGCAAATTCGGCAATGTCCACTGCAATATATCTGGAACTATAATCGACATAAAGGGGTTGAGGCTTAGCTAAACAAAGGTTTTGCATAGTCATTCATTTTAAATGCCAGTCACAAAAATTCTATTTATTACATTGTCTAATATTGGTGATGTCATCATGACTACGCCAGTGCTAGAAGCTCTACATCAAATCTATCCTGAGGCGGTAATTGATATAGTAGGCGATGCACGTTCTGACATTGTGTTTAAACATTGTCCTTATCGCGGTGAGCTTTTTCTTAAAGATAAAAAAAGGGGCTGGCGTGGCACACTGTCGTTAATTTGTCAGCTTAGAAAAAAACACTACGATATCGCCGTCGATTTGCGTTCGGATGGTTTGCTTTACTTAATTAGCGCCAAGCAAAAATATTTTAAGCTTAGCAATCAATCTTCGATGAATATGCACAGTGTAGAAAAGCACTTTGCTGCTATTCAAGCAATTACGCCTTTATCACCAAGCGTTCGTACTAAGATTTGGCTATCAGAACAAGAAATGGCTGGTGCAGAGCAATGGTTGGCTGGTGCAAACAATCAACGTATTCTGGCATTAGGCTTAGGCGCAAACTTTCAGGGTAAAATTTGGCCAGTCAGTCATTTTCGGGATTTGGTCAATGCGCTAGCATCACAGTTTGATCAGGTTTTACTGGTGGGGAATCAGCAAGATGCCGCGCTCTCCGCACAGTTTATGCAGGCATGCAAACTACCTGTGATAGATTGCTGTGGCAAGCTGGATTTGCTGACAACAGCGGCACTGTTGGCACGTGCCAGCTATTTTGTGGGGAACGACTCTGGATTGGGGCATATTGCGAGCGCAGTCGGTACGCCTACTTTCACAGTGTTTGGAGTGGGTCAGCCAAGTCGCTATCGTCCTTGGGGAGAAAAAGCGTTATGGTATCAAGATCCACAACGTGAGATTGCAGCGGTCAATCCACAATATGTGGCAGATCTGATAAAACAAGCTCTGTAATGCTGATTGACACAGTGAGGTTTAAGAAAATATGAATATTAAATGCAATCAATTTGAAGCTTGGCTTACGCGTTTAGGCTTGTTTTTTGCCGTGATGATTATTTTTTGGTCACCTTTTAGTGGAAGCACAAGGCCGCCAACATTGTTATTGGCAATACTAGGACTAGTTTATTTGGTCGTGTATAAAACACAATTATTTAAAGTACTCGCTGTTCGGCGCTGGACTTGGTTATTTTTGTTGCTGTGGATACCGTTGTGGGCTTCTTTAATCAATAGTTACAATGTTAAAGCAACTTTATCTGCTATCGCTTGGTTTCCATTACTCTATTTGGCTGGCATTGCTTTAGTGCAAGTGCTCAAGCATACACAATCACGTATCTGGCTTGCACAGGCGATGGTGACTATCATCGGGATTTGGTTTGTAGATAGCACGGTGCAATACTGCTTGGGGCGCGATCTAATTGGCGTTCCAATGAGCATAGATGGTCGTGTGACAGGTTTATTTACAGACTTACACCAAGGCTTGATCGTGTTAGCTGTGCTACCCATTGCTTATTATTGCCTGCTAGATAGTCAAAAGCCCATAGCAACTTATTTGCTGCTGATTGCGGCTGGGTTGATGATGGCACTGGCAGGTGCCAGAAATTATGTATATGTGTTGGTACTCATTATTTTTGGCATTATTTTCTATCAAAAGTTAAATCCAAAGAGAGTCATTGCATTATTAGGTATACCAGTGCTGGTGACGCTGATTGCTTTTGGATTAAGTCGCCAATTAATACAAACGAAAATTGAGCACACAGAAAAGATTCAGCAGGCCTCTGCAACAACCTATCAAAAGATTAACAGCGCGCTTAGTTACAGGCTCAACATTTGGGAAACTGGCTACCGTATGTTTTTATCTAGTCCAGTTACTGGAATCGGCTCAAAAAACTTTAAACGTGCATATCCAGAGTTTACTACTAGATCAGAAGATCCTTTTGCTAAGACAGGGATTCACGCACACAATATTTACGTAGAGTTGCTTGCAGAAACGGGGCTATTTGGATTAGCAGGGTTGCTTGCAGTGATGACTTTATGTGGCAGATGGTATCGGCAGGCTTCAGCTAAGAACAAAAAAATGGCATGGCCATATGCATTGTCTTTAATGGCTATTTTCTTTCCAATCAATACTACTGCGCCAATGATGATACCTTGGTGGTTTCCTGTGTTGCTGTTATTGGTCTGTGGTTTTATCGCCAGTTTAGAGGATAAAGCTTAGAGATGACATGCTGCTTTTATATTGGTTAGTCAGCTAAAGCTAGACGTATGAAAATGATTCCAGTCAATAAGGTCAATCTGTTTCAGGATCAGGATTGCCTACTATCAGCTGATGCTTATCCACCCAAAGCAGATCTCCCGAGCGATCCCAGTATCCGCCGTATTCTGATCATCAAGTGGGGCGGCATGGGCGATGTGGTCATTAGCACCGCGATTATGCAGGATATCTGTAACGCTTTTCCTCATGCTGAAATACATTTAAATGCGATGCCGCCATGGCAAAGTCTATTTGAGCATGATCCAAGGTTTAAAAAAGTATGGACGGTCGATTTGCGCAAGCAAGAGCGCGGTATTCTAGGGATGCTGCGCTGGCTCTCAATCGTCAGAAAAAACCAATACGATTTAATTGTTGATTTGCAAACGAATGATAGAAGCCGACTATTGTTGACCTTGCTTAAGTGGATGGGCGCTGCACCTCAATACTTGTTAGGAAATCGACCTTTATACCCCTATTATTTACGCCGTTATCTTGAGGATCAGGTCAATATCCATGCATTTGTGATGATGCGGCGCATGCTCACTGCTGTCGGTATTCCAGCTAATACAGCGCATCCAGTCATCTACTCTGACCCAGAGAGTACGCGCGAAGCACAATCCTTATTAGAAGCACATGCTTTGCAAGCTAAAAGGTTTGCAGTTTTTTTATGTGGTAGTCATGCTGCAGGCTTAACTAAAAGATGGGGCATTGAAAACTATGCTCAGTTATCACAACTTTTGCTGGAAAAAGGCGTGCAAAAAATTGTACTGGTAGGTGGAAATGATGAGCTGAAGGAATGTGAATCCATTGCTGCCAAGCACCCTGACATCATTGTCAATTTGTGCGGGAAAACGACTTTGCTGCAGTTGCCAACGCTATTTAAAGCGGCCAAATGGATTATAGCGAATGACACAGGTACAGCGCATTTAGCATCAGCTTCAGAAACACCGATGCTAGTGATTTGCGGGCCAACCAATCCACTGCGCGTCAAACCCATTGGACAGCACGTCATTGCAATTCAGGCAGAAATTGAATGCAAGAACTGCTACCAAAAAACGTGTGGCCATCATTCTTGCATGCGTGGTTTAACGCCAGATAAGCTACTGCCTTATGTTGATTTGCTCAAGTGACGGTAAATTGTTTCAACTTTTGGTACCACTGCGTCGGCGGCGTAAGTTGTTTGATATAGCCTAGAGGCGGAAATAGCTTTTTGCGTTGCCACCGCTTTGTGTTGAGAGAGTGCTATCATGGCTTGTGTCAGACTATCGACTTCGCCAATTTCGGTAAAGTAGGCACTTTCTTCACTTAAAATAGTGATAGGTCCCTGTGTTTTGGTGGTGATAATTGGTTTGCCGCTTGCCATTGCTTCTAGCACAACAATGCCAAAAGGTTCATCAAGCGAAGGGAGTATAAACACGTCTCCATTCGCTAAAAACGTGGCTATCTCTTCTATCCAGCCATTAAACTCAACTTTATCAGTGAGCTTTAACTCTGAGACAAGCTGAACTAAGTGCTCTTGCTCCACCCCGTCACCGCCGATTGCCAAAAGACCTCCATGACCAGCATCCAGATAGGCACGAAATGCGCGAATGAGCACATCAAATCCTTTCTTTTTCACCATGCGCCCCAAAGCCATAAACTTAATCGGCTGATTTTCAGGAAGTGGTTTTGGCGGCACTGCTGGAAGTAGCGAAAAATGTGGCATCACTGTAATGTGTTCTGCTGCAATTGCTTGTTTTTTTAAGTAATTTTTTTGATCTTCTGTGGCAGCAATAAAGTGATTGATATTGCCATAATATTTCAAGTTAACATAATTATGCAGATTGACCACGCTGGGAATGTTCAGTGCTTTTGCCGCTTTCCCACCCATATAAGCACCACGTGCTAAGTGTGTATGAATGATGTGCGGGGAGAAATGCGCAATTGCATTTTGGATGTGATTTGCAGCAAAGAGATCCCATTTTCCCCATATGCGAATAGGGGTCACTTGTATATTCGGATGTTGGGATAAAGTGCCTTGGTGTGCAAATTTTGAATGGCATATCGCTTGAATTTGGTAATTGCGGTCTGCCAGACTAAGCGACAAATCTACAAAATGACGTTCTGCCCCCCCAAAGCCTTCGGCAAGCATAATTTGTGTGATTTTCATGGGTGTCATATCTGTGCATTATATTTTATTTTTGATGGATTTTCGGCTGTATTAACGTGAATAAAGCAAGATATTAGTTTTAAGATGAGGTTGATTTTGGTATGATTGGGTTAAACTAAAGCCATCCAGTAGGATTGGTGAAAAAACTTTTTATACCGTTAGCCACATATATGAAACAATCTCACATAGAAGTTACCGAACGTATTATCGAACGCAGCCGTCCGACACGCAGTGCTTATTTGCATCGTGTGGATGAAATCATTAATCGTGCTAAGGGTCCAGATCGCTTAGGTTGCGCAAACGTGGCGCATGCCTTTGCGGCAATGCCAGTCAATGACAAGTTGCGTATCTATGCAGAAAAGCCCACCCATATTGGTATTGTGACTGCCTATAATGAAATGCTTTCAGCGCATCAACCCTATGTGAATTATCCAGATATTATTCGTGATGAAGCGCGGAAATTGGGGGCGACAGTACAAGTGGCGGGTGGTGTGCCTGCGATGTGCGACGGTATTACCCAAGGTGAGCCTGGCATGGAGTTGAGTTTATTTAGTCGCGATACTATCGCGATGAGTACAGCCATTGCACTCTCACACGATGTATTTGATGCGGCTTTATTATTAGGTGTATGCGACAAGATTGTGCCAGGGTTGCTGATTGGTGCGTTGCATTTTGGTCATTTGCCATGCGTATTTGTGCCAGCTGGTCCTATGAGTACAGGCATCGATAATACTTCTAAATCTAAAGTACGTGAGCAATATGCACAAGGTCTGGTAGGACGCGATCAGTTATTGGCTTCAGAATCAGCAGCTTATCATGGCTCAGGCACTTGTACATTCTATGGTACAGCGAATAGTAATCAGATGCTGTTAGAAGCGATGGGCTTGCATGTGCCTGGTGCAGCGTTTATTCCACCGCATGATGGCTTAAGAGAAGATTTAACGCGTGAAGCGGTACGTTTGGTGATTAATAATACGCAGAAACAGAACTTTACGCCGATTGGCAAATTGGTTGATGAGCATGTGATTGTCAATGCCATGGTTGCTTTGCTTGCCACAGGCGGGTCTACTAATCATTTGATACATTGGGTGGCAGTTGCACGCGCAGCAGGCATTGTCATTGATTGGACGGATTTCCATTATTTAGCAAAAGCGACACCGTTGCTTGCGAGCGTCTACCCTAATGGCAAGGCTGATGTAAACGAGTTTCAAGATGCGGGTGGCCCAGGGTTTGTCATTCGAGAACTGATAGAAGGGGGGTATATGTACCCTGATGTCTTCACAGTGAGTGGCGGTGGCTTACATGATTTCGCCAAGAAACCAGTGAAAGAAAATGGCAAGTTAGTGTGGAAAGAGTTCCCAGCAGAAAGTGGTGATGAAACCATAGTGCGTACTGCCTCACATCCTTTTAATGAGTCAGGTGGGTTGCGCTTATTAAAAGGGAACTTGGGTCGCAGTGTTATTAAGATTTCTGCTGTACCAGAAGATCGACATATCATTGAAGCGCCTGCCATTGTGTTTGATGCGCAAGAAGAGCTTTTAGCTGCTTTTGACCGTGGTGAATTAGAGCGGGACTTTGTAGCAGTTGTGCGTTTTCAAGGCCCTAAAGCGAATGGTATGCCTGAACTTCATAAGTTAACACCACCGATGGCGGTGTTACAAAATAAAGGTTTTATGGTGGCAATTGTCACGGACGGTCGCATGAGTGGTGCATCAGGAAAAATTCCAGCGGCTATTCACCTCAGCCCTGAAGCCAGTGCGGGAGGGGCGATTGCGAAAATTCATAATGGCGACATTATTCGATTGAATGCGAGTGTGGGCACGCTGAATGTATTGGTTGATGAGGACACATGGGCAGACCGTGAGCCAGAAGCGTTGTCTGATACTAAGCGTAATCATAATGCACATGGCATTGGTAGAGAGTTGTTTGGTGGTATGCGCAGGAATGTACTGTCAGCTGAGGAGGGCGCAGTCACTTGGCTCTAGCTGTTAGAAAATATAGTTGATACAGTCTTTTTCGCGTGCTGTTGTACTGCGTGCGTAAATGGCTAGCCTAAATTCATTTTTAAAACAGTGGTTACACAGCATCAATTCCGTATTCCCGACTTTTGCTTTCGTAAAAAGCAGTCCAGGAATCCATTTCTAACAATTTTATAATGATCAATTTTAGTTAACTAGGTAAAGAAACATGAATACATTAGATTTAGCAAAAGAAGGCCCAGTCATTCCTGTGATTGTGATTAACCGCGTGGAAGATGCTGTACCAATGGCAGAAGCACTGTTAGAAGGTGGTATTAAAGTATTGGAGGTCACATTGCGTTCTGCTTGTGCGCTTCAGGCAATGGAGCAAATCGCAAAGCATGTGCCTGATGCAATTTTGGGCTCTGGGACTGTCCGCAATTTAAAGGACGCACAAGCAAGTTATGATGTTGGCTGTAAGTTTGCGGTAAGCCCTGGGTATACCAGTGAGTTAGGACAATTTGCACGTAAAATCGGTTTGTCATTATTACCGGGGGTCTCAACTGGGTCTGAAATTATGACTGCGAATGCAGACGATTATTATTTCTTAAAATTATTCCCAGCTGTCGCGGTGGGCGGTATTAATTTATTAAAAGGTTTTGCTGGTCCATTTGGAGATGTGAAATTCTGCCCAACGGGCGGTGTAACGGTTGAATCTGCACCACAGTTTTTGGCGCTGCCTAATGTAGTGGTGTGCGGTGGTACTTGGTTGACACCAGCAGATGCAGTTGCCCGCGGGGATTGGGCGCATATTACAAAACTTGCGAAAGAAGCCAGCGCGATCAAACCAGCTTAAGTCGGTTATAGTTAAAAACGTTATAATGGGGCTTTGTGCCGAAGGCATGAAGCCCTTTTTATTGGAACGACATTGTTAAAAATAAATAAATATAAAACCATCGTATTTGACTGCGATGGGGTCATCCTCGATTCAAACATTATTAAAACAGAAGCTTACTTTCGTACTGCTAAAAATCTGGGGGCAACAGATGCGCAGGCGCAAGCCTTAGTGGACTACCACGTCAAACTGGGTGGAATTTCGCGCTATCACAAATTTGACTGGTATGTGCGAGAAGTGCTGAATCAGCCTGTGACAGAACTGGTTATTCAAACATTGCTTGATGCATTTTCAAAAGAGCTTGAAGAAGGCTTAATGACCTGTGCTATTGCCGATGATGTGCAAGCATTGCGTGATGCAACACCACAAACAAACTGGATGATTTTATCTGGGGGCGACCAAGAGGAAATTCGGCAGCTGTTTGCAAAGCGGGAAATTGCGTCTGGTCAATCACTTGCTAGTTTATTTGATGGCGGTTTGTTTGGTAGTCCAGCCAACAAAGATGAAGTGCTGGCGCGTGAATTGACTAATGGTAATGTGCAGTTGCCGGCGTTATTTGTGGGAGATAGTAAGTATGATTTTGAAGCTTCTAGTCGCGCAGGTTTGGATTTTGTGTTTGTCAGTGATTGGACGGAGGTTCCGCAATGGGAAGACTTTTGTAAAGCACACCAAATCACTGTGCTGAATAATATTTCCCAATTACTCGATTAAAACAGTTTAAAATACGCACCATGAAAATTACTCAACTTTCCGTCGTTGTCCCAGTGCGCAATGAGCAAGACAATGTTGCAAGTTTAATTAAAGAAATTGACCTTGCGCTAAACGCAATCACACATGAAATTATTTATGTGAACGATGGCAGCACCGATGCGACTTACGCGCGCCTAAAAGAGTTGCAATCTCAGTTTAAGCAATTGCGTATTGTGTCGCATGCCAAAAGCTGTGGGCAAAGCACTGCGGTACGCACTGGCGTTAAAGTTGCGCAATATGATTGGGTTGCAACGCTAGATGGCGATGGTCAAAATGACCCAGCGGATATACCAAAGCTAATGGTCGCGATTACTGATGGTGTGGAATTGGCGGGTGGAAATCGTCGTGCCAGCCGTCGCGACACTTGGGTGAAGCGCATGTCATCGGTTGTCGCGAATACCGTACGTTCTAAAATGCTCAACGACGATACGCCAGATACAGGTTGCGGTCTTAAACTGTTTAAGCGCGAAGCGTTCTTGGATTTGCCATACTTTGATCATATGCATCGTTTTTTACCTGCGCTGATTAAACGTCGTGGCGGAAAAATTGTGTCTGTGCCTGTCAGTCATCGCAATCGGGAACATGGCAAATCTAATTACGGTACATTAGATAGACTGATGGTAGGGATTGTCGATTTGTTTGGTGTGGCGTGGTTGCAGCGTCGTGCAAAAGTGCCTGTTATTAAAGAAGAAGGATAATGGATCAGGGTATTGGTTATTTTTTAGGGCACATCATCCAGGCTGTGCAAAACTATTTAAACAGCATGCCAAAAGGTGATCTCACTTGGTTATGCATCGGGTTATTTGGACAAGTGTTATTCATGATGCGCTTTATCGTGCAATGGATTCATAGTGAACGCCACGGGCAAAGTTTAATTCCTGTGAGCTTCTGGTACTTTAGCTTGATTGGTGGGCTGACGGTGCTGGCTTATGGATTTCATAAATCTGAGCCTGTGATTATTTTAGGGCAACTTCCTGGTACCATTGTTTACGCAAGAAATCTCATGCTAATCAAACGTAATCACAACAAAAATACCGCATCAGAAATCATTAACGACTGATATGAAAGTCATTGTCACTGGTGTTGCTGGGTTTATCGGCTTCTATGTTTGTCAGCAGTTGCTTGCACGTGGTGATGAAGTCATTGGCATTGATAACCTCAATGATTATTATGACGTCAGCTTAAAACGTGCACGTTTGGCTAGCATTCAGCAGCATCCGCAAGCCAGTCAGTTTAGTTTTATTGAATTTGACATGGCCGATACACAAGGTCTGTTAGATACTTTTGCTAAATGTCAGCCACAGCGTGTAGTGCACCTTGCGGCTCAGGCAGGCGTGCGTTATTCACTCAAAAATCCCCATGCGTATAGTCAAAGCAATTTAGTGGCTTTTACCAATGTGTTAGAAGCTTGCAGACATTATGCAGTAGAGCATTTAGTGTATGCCAGCTCTTCAAGTGTATACGGTGGCAATACAAAAATGCCATTTAGCGAACAGGATAGTGTCGATCATCCAGTCAGTCTTTATGCTGCAACTAAAAAGGCAAATGAGCTCATGGCGCACACTTATAGCCATTTGTACCAATTGCCTACCACAGGGCTTCGATTCTTTACAGTCTATGGCCCTTGGGGTCGTCCTGATATGTCGCCATTTTTATTTGCGGATGCCATTTTTAATAACAGACCCATCAAAGTGTTTAATCATGGCGATATGCTCCGTGACTTTACCTATATTGATGATATTGTGGAAGGTGTGATTCGCGTGCTAGATAAGCCAGCAACACCAGACGCAGATTTTGATGCGAGCAATCCGAACTCATCTACGAGTCATGCGCCTTACCGCATTTTTAATATTGGTAACAGTCAACCAGAAAAATTACTCGATTTTATTGGTTTTATTGAAGAAGCCATTGGCAAAACTGCGCAAAAAGAATTTTTACCGATGCAGGCTGGCGATGTGAAAGCAACATATGCCGATACTAGCGCGTTAGAGGCTTGGGTTGGGTTTAAGCCGAATACGTCGTTAAAAGCGGGGGTGCATCGTTTCGTTGATTGGTACCGCCAGTATTATTCGCTAACTTAGCGCCTAATTCTAAACTAACATCCCAGACTGGCTATTCATGGACTAGCCATTTATAGACTAGCTATTCATTTTTTTGATCAGGTTGCTAGTGCTTCTGCCCTCTACCAAATCAATTAACGCGATTTCGCCACCCCAAGACAGGACTTCTTGACCACCCACCACTTGCGCTACAGTGTAATCGCTGCCTTTAGCAATGACATGGGGCTTGATGGCGTTGATTAAATTGAGTGGGGTATCTTCATCAAATAAGATGACGGCATCTACAGACTCTAGTGCTGCAAGTACGCGCGCACGGTCATTCTGATTCACCACAGGGCGAGTGGGTCCTTTCAACGCGCTGACTGAGCGGTCTGTATTTAATCCTAAAATCAGTTTATCACCACGTTTTTTGGCGGCCTCTAGATAAGTCACATGACCTGCATGTAACAGATCAAAACAACCATTGGTAAACACGATTTTTTGCTTAGTCTGCTTCCATATTTCTACTTTTTGCATGAGCTCTGCCAAATCACATACTTTGTGTGCTTGTTGGTCTGATTGCTGATTGGCGAGTGCCAAAAGCAATTCGCTTTTGGTAATGGGCACGGTGCCGACCTTGCCAACCACCACACCCGCGGCAGTATTGGCTAAATCAAGACTGTCTAGCGCGCTTAGTGCATACATCATGCCCGCGGCCAACGTAGCAATCACAGTATCGCCAGCGCCTGAGACATCAAACACTTGTTTTGCCGTCGCTTCTAAATGGTGTACTTGATCATCTAGTAAGGTGATTCCTTCATCACCACGTGTGACTGCTAAAAATGTTAAGTCAAGCGATTGCTTAAGTGCGCTGGCTTTTTGAATGAGCTCTGCATCAGAAGCAACAGTGTTGCAGGCTTCTGCGGTCTCTTTTTTGTTTGGGGTGAGCGCTGTGGCACCTTTGTACTTGGCGTAATCTTTGCCTTTTGGATCTACTAATACTGGAATATTCGCCTGACGACAAGCTTGAATAATGTGCTGACAGATGGCTTCGCTGAGTAATCCTTTAGCATAGTCAGATAAAATCACCATGCTTGGCTTAATGCTCAGCATTTTTGGTATCGTTTCGAATACTTGCGCTTCCTCTTGTTGGCTGAGTGCGCCAGCATTTTCCTGATCCAAGCGCATCATTTGCTGATGACCCCCTAAAATGCGTGTCTTGGCAATAGTGGGGCGGTGTTGTAATGTGATGATGCCTTGGGTATCAATGCCGATATTTTGCATTAGCTGAATAAGCGTTTTGCCCTCATTGTCGTCACCCACGCAACCTAAAATGTGTGTTTTGATGCCGAGTAAAGCAAGATTAGCCGCTACGTTCGAAGCGCCGCCAGCACGTTCATTTTGCGATTTGAGCAGTACGATAGGCACAGGGGCTTCTGGAGAAATCCGACTCACTTCGCCCATTAAATAACGGTCTAGCATCACATCCCCTATGACCAGTGCATGCTTGGGGGATGTTCCAAATTGTTTGACGGTTTCTAGCAACGACGATGCTTGCATGTAAAATCCTTAAGATTCCAATATTTCACACAAGCAGTGCCCAATAAAGATATGTGCTTCCTGTATGCGTGCCGTCACCTTGGCAGGCACCACAATATTGTAATTGCACAGCGCAGTTAATTTGCCACCCGTACCGCCCGTCATGCCAACAGTAGTCGCACCAATCTGTTTGGCGGTTTCAATTGCCATGACTACATTGGCGCTGTTGCCGCTCGTGGTAATGCCTATCACGAGGTCTTCTGGACGGCACAACGCTTCAACTTGGCGCGCAAAAATATAATCGTAACCATAGTCATTGCCAACTGAAGTGAGAATCGAGGTATCAGTCGTCAGCGCAATAGCAGGTAAGCCTTTACGTTCCTTTTTAAAGCGGCCGACAATCTCAGCTGCAATATGCTGGCTGTCCGCAGCGCTACCGCCGTTACCGCAAAGCAAGATTTTCCCACCATTTTTGATGGTATTTTGCATGGCAACACCCACTTCGCTTATCAATGGAAACAAAGTTTCAAGCGCATTAAACATGGCGATATGCGCAGCGTGCTCACCTTTTAAGTAATTAACATAAGCCATTAGCAGTACGGATCCTCTTTGAGCAAATAGTTTTGCACATAATCTTTGACACCTGCTTCCAGACTAGTGAAGGGTGTTTTGTAACCAGCATCCCGCAGCTTTTGCATTTCTGCCTGAGTAAAATATTGATATTTTCCCTGTAAATCCAACGGCATATCAATATAAGTAATGTGCGGTGCTTGCCCCATGCTCGTCATGACATTGGTGGCTAAATCTTTAAAACTGCGCGCTTGCCCAGTGCCGATGTTATAGATGCCGTTAGGTGCTGGATTTGCAGAGAGCGATGCGCTTAAAAAATGGGCAACCACATTGGCCGCATCTTTAACGTAGATAAAGTCGCGCAGTTGCATACCATCTTCTACACCTGCTTTTGTGCCTTTGAATAATTTCATCGTACCAGTTTCTTTAAACTGGTTAAACGTGTGAAAAGCAACGCTGGCCATGCGCTCTTTATGATATTCATTGGGACCATACACATTAAAAAATTTGAATCCTGCCCATGCTGGCGGGGTTGGTTGATGATCTGCTACTTGCTTCAGCACCCATTGGTCGAAGAAGTGTTTTGAGTAGCCGTAACCGTTTAAGGGGCGCAGACCTGTAATGCTGGCATCGTTATAACCTTTTTCGCCAGCGCCATAAGTCGCTGCGGAGCTTGCATAAAAAAACGGGACTTCGCGCTCTGCGCACCATGCCCATAAATCTTGCGAATAGTGGATGTTGGTTTCTACCAGCTTATTAAAGTCACGCTCAGTTGTGGCGCTGATTGCACCCATATGAATAACGGCGGTGATTTCTGTGTTGTCTTCTAAAAAATCAAATAATTGGTCTTTGTCCAAGTATTCAATATAGTTGCGATGCACGAGGTTTTGCCATTGATCTTCGTGGTGAATACGATCGGTGATGATCAGGTCATCGATACCAAGCTTAGTGTTGAGATGCCAAGCAATGATAGAACCTATCATGCCTGCACCGCCAGTGATGACTATCATAAAATTATTTTTTGAGCTGCCATTGCTAGCACGCTCGTCCCTTGTTTATGATTTATATCTGTCTGCATTAACCGCACTGCGACCCCTTATCTTTCATCCCGAAAGTCTATTCGATTCAGCATGAGATTATAGCGCTTATTGCTTGGCGCCTAAACTTTGCGCACGCAATTTTGTCATTTCTGCTTCTTTTTTAGCTTGAACTTTATCCCACTCTGGCGCAACCCAGCCTTGTAAATGTTCCAGCGCTATTTGCGTCATGGCGTGTATCCAGGCATCGCTATCGTTAAGCGCAGGAATGTAATGGTATTCGCCACCGCCATTGGTTTGAAAAATATGCTTACCTTCCATGGCAATTTCTTCCAACGTTTCTAGGCAATCACTACTAAATCCAGGACATATGACATCAATACGTTTAGTTTTGGCTTTTCCTAAGTTTTCTAAGGTTTCTGCCAAATAGGGTTTAAGCCATTCTTGTTTACCAAAGCGTGATTGAAATGCCACAGTGTATTCTTCTTTGTTTAACTCTAGCGCCTCTGCCAATAAGCGCGCGGTTTTGTGACATTCGCAATGGTAAGGGTCACCGTTTAGCAAGTGAAATTTGGGAACGCCATGAAAGCTCATCACCAGTTTGCTGGGCTTGCCACCATTGATGCGCCAACATTCACGTATGTTGGCAGCTAATGCAGCAATATAAGCAGGGTGGTCGTGATAATGTTTGATGGTGCGGATAGCAGGCACATTGCGCATTTTGAGTAACACCTTCCATACACTATCAAATGCGGCAGCGGTACTGCTGGCAGCATATTGCGGATACAGTGGAAACACCAAAATGCGGTCGCAATGCTGCGCTTTTAGTTTTTCTATGGCGGATTTCATGCTTGGGTTGCCATAACTCATGCCCAGCGCAACTACAAATGGCGATTGTATGCGCTGTACTAAAAAGCCTTCCAGTTTTTTAGCCTGATTTTGTGCATGCACCAGTAAAGGGGAGCCCTCTTTTGTCCATACCATCGCATATTTTTCTGCGGATTTTTTAGGGCGAGTCACTAAGATAATGCAATGTAAAATCCAGCACCAGATAAAACGCGGGATTTCCACCACGCGTCTATCCATTAAAAACTGCTGTAAGTAGGTGCGTAAGGCTTTAGCAGTTGGCGCGTCTGGGGTGCCTAAGTTGGCAAGTAGAATGCCCACTTTTAACTGGTCGCCATGTTGAAAGGGAGGTTCTTGGTTGTAGTAGGCCATTTAGTATTGGTACCCAGTTAAATTAAAAATTAATTAGAAGAAAGTGCATTTGACAACAGCTTTGCTGTCACATCCACAATGGGTATCACGCGCTCATACGCCATTCTGGTAGGGCCAATCACACCCAAGGTGCCAACCACTTGGCCATCTGCTTCATAAGGCGCGGTGATCATGCTGCATTCATCCAGCGGTAAGTAGCCACTTTCGCCACCAATGAATATTTGAATACCTTCAGCACGCTGGCTGTTATCCAGCAATTGCATAAGCGAAGTACGCCGCTCAAAAATCTCAAATAGCTTACGCAAGCTGGTAACGTTAGTCGATAGCTCGTCTACCTGTAATAAATTGCGTTCACCAGAAATGACTACCGTGTCCTTTTCATCTTCAGATTGCAAATGTGAGGCTTCCAGTGCAGCGGTCATAAGACGATTCATATCTGCTTGCATTTGCTTAAGTTCCGCATGCAGTCTGGTTTGTACTTCTTCTAATGTATGCCCGCTAAATTGGCTATTAAAGTAGTTGCTGGCTCGCGTGAGCTCACTGGCTGTATACACTTTCTCGGTAAGAATAATACGGTTTTGTACGTTACCATCTTGCGTGACGATAATGACAAGAATTTTTTTATCAGCCAGGGCTAAAAACTCTAAGTGCTTGAATGCAATGCGTTTGCGTTTGGGTGTGAGTACGACCCCTGCAAACTGCGTGAGCTGAGACAGCATATCAGCCGCATTGTTAATCAGCTCGTTAGGATTCGGCGAGCTTAAACCAGCCTTGAGCTGTTGCATCGATTGTGTTTCTAGTGGTTGCACTGTCAGCAAGGAGTCCACAAACAAGCGGTACCCCTTTTGTGTAGGAATGCGCCCAGCCGATGTGTGCGGACTAGCAATAAAGCCAAGTTGTTCCAGATCGCTCATCACGTTACGGATGGTCGCAGGGCTGACATCTAAACCAGAATGCTGTAAAAGTGTGCGCGAGCCAATCGGCTGACCATCACTAATGTAATGTTCTACCAAGGTTTTTAATAAAATTTGCGCGCGTTTATCCAAGCTGGGTGTGTCCTCGTTAAGCTAAGTCTGTATTTTGCCCGAATTAGTTCACAGATAACAGCGGCATTTGCTTTTCAGTAATACGCATCTGTGATTTAATTCTGCCATGAAAAAACAATTTGCTTCGGTTGCCTTGATTGGCAAATATATGGATGCATCTGCTTTGCAAGAAATGCAAAGTGAGTTGGCGCGATTAACACAGCATCTACTGGAAAAGGGCTTGGAAGTTTGGGCAGAAACAAATACGGCAAATTATGCACAGCTGCCAAATGTCAAGACAGCAGATTTAACGAGCATTGGCGATCAAGTCGATTTGGCTATCATTATGGGCGGCGACGGCACCATGCTGAGCGTGTCGCGCATGCTGTTGAAGAGTCAAGTGCCCTTGGTTGGCATTAATCGTGGGCGTTTGGGTTTTTTGACTGATTTGCGTACCGAGGACATGCTGGCGGAAATTGATAAAATTCTGGCGGGCGAATTCCAGAAGGAAAATCGCATGTTGCTTGATGCAGAACTAAGCCGCGAAGGCCAAGTGATTTATGAAAGCGTCGCTTTTAATGATGTGGTGATTAAAAGTGCGCTACGTCTGATTGAGCTTGAAGTGCAAATCAATGGGCAGTTTGTGTCCAGACAGCGTGCAGATGGTTTGATTTTGAGCTCACCAACAGGCACCACCGCTTATGCGCTTTCTGCGGGCGGGCCTATTTTGCATCCTGATTTAAGCGCGATTTCACTGGTGCCAATTAGTCCGCATACCTTAAGCAATCGACCGATTACCGTAACGAGCGATAGCGTATGTGATGTCATGATTGTGAGTGCCGATGATGCGCAGATCAGCTATGATGGACAGCACCAGCAGACATTAAAAGTGGGTGACAAAATTCGTGTCACGCGCGCAAAGCAAGACATTACGCTAATACATCCTAGCGGGTATTGTTATTTTGATATGTTGCGCAATAAGCTCAATTGGGGCTAGCTTTTCAATGTTAGCAATTGCAATCGCTATGTTGGTTTCAGCTTGCCGTACTAAATGTACTGTCTGCGCTTCACCGCCTTGCGCTTGCAATTGCTAAACAATGAAAAGTTAAATTATTAATAGTTTAAATATGCTACAAGCCTTATCCATTCGCGATTTTATTATTGTTGAATCTCTAGAATTAGAGTTTGCACAAGGGTTTACCACGCTCACAGGAGAGACAGGCGCGGGTAAATCCATTTTAATTGATGCGTTGTCTTTAAGCTTGGGCGCGCGTAATGATGGCGTGGTGACACGCAAAGGGTGCGAAAAGGCCGAAATCAGCACCACGTTTTTTATCCGCAACAATCATGCAGTGCAGCAATGGTTGGCCGAGAATGAAATTGAGCAGGCGGATGAACTGATTTTACGGCGCGTCATTTATGCGGATGGTCGTAGCCGTGCGTTTATCAATGGCACTGCTTCTACCGTGGCACAGCTCAAAGACATAGGTGAGTATCTTATTGATATTTATAGTCAAAATGCACATCACTCTTTGTTAAAGCCCGCCACGCAACGTGAAATCCTAGACGCGTTTGCACAGACAACATCGCTTGCTAGCACCGTTGCGCAGCAGTATAAAACATGGCATCAACTCCATGCACAGCGTTTAGAAGTCGAAAAAAATGCAGCAGCTTATGCGGATGAGCTGGCAGAGTTGCGTGACAAAGCACGTGAGATACAGCAGCTTAATTTTACGCTTGAAGACTGGGCGGATTTGCAGCAGGAGCATCATCGGCTTGCCAATGGCGCCAGTTTGTTAAGCGGTCTAGAGGCATGTATTGCCTTGCTTGATGACAATGAGCCTAACGTCAATGCCATGATGACGCAAGTGCAAAACAAACTCGCGCAACTAGCGGAGTTTGATGTACAACTCAAAGAAGCCACAGAGGGTATAGATAGCGCATTGATTCAAATAGAAGAAGCCACGCGCTTTTTAAACCGTTATTTGCAAAAAGCAGAGTTAGACCCCGCAAGGTTAGCAGAAGTAGAAAATCGCTTACAGGCCGTACATAACATAGCGCGTAAATATCGAACAAAACCAGAAGAATTGCCAGAAGTATTGAGCACTTGTGTTGCCCGTATGGCCGAGTTAGAAAGCTTCGCAAATGATGGTGTGCTGGCTAAATTAGAGCTAGAAGCTTTGAATGCGTATCAGCAATCTGCCGAACAACTCAGCGCAGAGCGTGCACAGGCAGCCAACACGCTCAGCCAAAAAATCAGCAGTGAAATGCAGCGCCTTTCATTAAGTGGTGGTCAATTTGCAGTGGCGTTAAATGCTTCTGAGGCCGCCAGTCATGGATTAGAAACAGTAGAGTTTTTGGTAGCGGGTCATGCAGGTGTTGAGCCGAGACCCCTTAACAAAGTGGCTTCTGGTGGTGAATTATCGCGTATCAGTTTAGCGTTACACGTGACCACTGCCAGCATAGGCAGCGTGTCATGCATGATTTTTGATGAAGTAGATGTAGGCATTGGTGGCGGTGTAGCAGAAGTGGTCGGGCAGCTGCTTAAAAAGCTGGGAGAAAACCGTCAAGTGTTAGTGATTACCCACTTAGCGCAAGTGGCTGCGCAAGCGCAACAGCATCTGCAAGTCAGCAAAACGCAAATCAATGGTGCCACATTAAGCCATATTCAAACGTTAAATGCACAAGCGCGTATAGAAGAAATCGCACGCATGCTGGGCGGCATCCAGATTACCGAAACCACAAGAGAACATGCAAAAGAAATGTTGGGCGTTTAATCACCACCGTCATTCAGAGTGAAACGTAGAATCCAGTTTTTTAGCGGGTTGTAGAGTGGATGAGCGTAGCGTTATCCGTCGGTGGTGATGTTAAGAGGGATTTCATGCGGCGGATTACGTGAACTAATCCGCCCTACGAGTTCTGAAGAGACGTAAAAAGCTACAACGGTTAAAGCGCAGAAGATTGCAACAGTTCCTGGTATTCGCCAAATACTCATAAGTGCCTAACGTTCAAGGTAACCGGCGCTCCGCCGGCTTTTCGGCGGAGCGTCCGTGTTGACCGCAGGGTTGGGCATCAATACCGTGCCCCTTTCCCACGGTTGCAATCAAAACATAGTGTCAGCAAATTCTCCTCAATAGTTTCACCGCCCTTTGACCATGGATGGTTGTGATCAATCTCCAATACAAGGCCAGGTACTGTTGCAGGAGAGCGCCCACAGCGAACACACCGAAAATTGTCTCTCTTTAATACGAAGAATCTCAGAGCCAGAGACGGATCGCGTTTCGTTCTCTTTATGCCTTTGCTGCTCTTGATTTCGACCTCGTAGCTGAGTAGCTCGCCCTGTTCTTGATCGACGGAGGTCACAAATTCCTTGAGGGCGTTTCTCCAACCTCCGAAGCGACTGCTATACAGTGAGGCCGTAAATTTGGAGGGCGGTATATTCATATCGCGATAGACAGGCTGTTTACCTTTTGCGATCCAGACAAGTTTCAGATTGTCGAACAGAGTCTCGATCGGAACATTGTGTTCCTCGCTCAAGGCTATTCCTGCTTTTCGCAACCCATCATTCCATGAGCCGAATCGGACACCAATCGTACCTGCCGAATACTTCCCAAACTCCTTGTAAGAGCGATAAGTCAGCCTCTGCCCTTGCGTTTTGAGTTTGGCATCAACGGCCACCAAGTCTTGGAGCAACTCTTCATCCGCCACATCACGATTGAATGTCTCTAGTTCAAACTTCATCCGGCGCCTCGTTTGATGCCCAACGGGATGCGAATTGAGCATCACCCGAAGTAATTAAAGATATGCGTAGCATAGATTGAATTACGCGAGGGCGCAAGCCGCGAAGCGGTGACGCTCGAATGAGGAGTTAGGGGGCGCGAAGCGCCAACTCCGAAGTCGGACAATTCGCATCCCGTTAGAGTGCGCGAAGCGCACTCTAACGTTTGAAGTAAGGGGCTGGCGAAAACAGTGGCTCAACCCTCGTTATTAATAATTGTTTATTCAAAGCACGCTTTCGCCAGTCCCGCTTAACTGATGGGTTAGAGGGCTGGAATGATGTTTTCACGCACATAAGGTTTGAACCAACGTCCTGAAGGGTAACTGGGAACCATACGTGCGCGTTGCAAAGATTCAAAATGATGGCGCAGGCAGTTGACCGAGCCTGAAACAGCGTGTTGTTCACACTCAGTTACAGAACAGACAGAGTCTTTCTTTGCAAATGTGTTTCGTTTCAGAAAATCGCTGACTACGGCTGTAAATATTAAAAGTTCATCTGGCTGAACAAAGACTTCAGCACCCCATGAGTCAGTATCAATGGGCGGCACCTTAAAAAGATATTCATCATTACCCCAGTTCCATGCACGGCTACCTTGCCAATTTTGGTTGCACTCGCCACAGCGATATAGTTTGTGCTCTTTTCCAAAATGCTCGGCTATTTGCACAAAAGACTTTTTCAACGTGCGACTCTCTTTTATACGCTTGGAAATCACTTTGCGGAGAAACTCTAAGTCTTCATATGTTGAGCATGAGCACACAGTTTTTGCCCTCTAACGTTTTTTAGTTGAGGGGCTTAGTGCCCGTTGCAAAGGTATATCGAACCCACTGTGACATAGCAGGGCAATAAGCCTCTCGAACGGCACGTTAGTCGTCGTAACTGCAGGTCTTAGTGATGCAATGCCTCTAGCCAT
>JANRLR010000011.1:0-6716 GCA_033762415.1 Methylophilus sp.
GTTTCCGTCAAAACTTGCTTGGTAAGCGCGTGGACTACTCAGGCCGTTCAGTGATTGTGGTGGGTCCACAATTGAAATTGCATCAATGCGGTTTGCCTAAGAAAATGGCGCTTGAATTATTCAAGCCATTTATTTTCCATAAATTGGAAGTGTTGGGCTTAGCAACGACTATTAAAGCGGCGAAGAAAAAAGTAGAAGAAGAAGGACCAGAAGTATGGGATATCCTCGAGGACGTCATCCGCGAGCATCCAGTACTATTAAACCGTGCGCCTACTTTGCACCGTTTAGGTATTCAAGCGTTTGAGCCAGTATTGATTGAAGGTAAAGCCATTCAATTGCACCCACTCGTTTGTTCAGCGTTCAACGCTGACTTCGACGGTGACCAAATGGCGGTGCACGTTCCATTGAGCCTAGAGGCGCAAATGGAAGCACGTACTTTAATGTTGGCTTCTAACAACGTATTGTCTCCAGCCAACGGCGAGCCAATCATTGTGCCATCACAAGACATCGTGTTGGGTCTGTACTACATGACGCGCGAAAAAGTCGCGGCACGTGGCGAAGGCATGATTTTCAGCGATATTAAAGAAATTCAACGTGTTTATGATCAAGGCTTAATCGACTTGCACGCTAAAGTGACAGTGCGCATTAAAGAGTTTGAAATGGACGTTGAAGGAAATAAAACAGAGAAAATCAACCGTTATGAAACGACGGTAGGTCGTGCTTTGTTGTCTGAAATATTACCCGCAGGTTTGTCGTTCAGTCTGATTGATAAGGCGTTGAAAAAGAAAGAAATTTCACGCTTGATTAATGCCAGTTTCCGTAAAGTAGGTATTCGTGAAACGGTTATTTTTGCAGATAAATTGATGTATACAGGTTATTCATATGCGACTAAAGCTGGTATTTCTATCAGCATTAACGATATGTTAGTACCACCAGAAAAAGGCGAGTTGATTGCTGCTGCCGATGCAGAAGTCAAAGAAATTGAAGATCAATATGTCTCCGGTTTGGTGACGCAAGGTGAGCGCTACAATAAAGTGGTGGATATCTGGGGTCGTGCGGGTGACAAAGTGGCCGATGCCATGATGAAACAATTGCGCGAAGAAGACGTCAAAGATGATGCGGGTAACACTGTTCTTAAAGACGGTAAAGCGTTGCGTCAAGAGTCATTCAACGCGATTTACATGATGGCAGACTCAGGTGCCCGCGGTTCTGCAGCGCAAGTGCGTCAGCTCGCTGGGATGCGCGGTTTGATGGCGAAACCAGATGGTTCAATTATTGAAACGCCTATTAAAGCTAACTTCCGCGACGGTTTAAATGTGTTGCAATACTTTATTTCAACACACGGTGCACGTAAAGGTCTGGCCGATACTGCGTTAAAAACTGCAAACTCAGGTTATCTGACACGTCGTTTAGTCGATGTTACACAAGATCTGGTCGTGACTGAAATTGATTGTGGTACTTCCGAAGGCATGGTAACTAAAGCCTTAGTGAAAGGCGGTGAAGTGGTAGAGCCGTTGCATGATCGTATTCTAGGTCGTACGACAGCATTAGACATTCTGCATCCAGAAAAGCAAGAAGTGGTGTATGCAGCAGGTACATTGCTGGGTGAGGATGAAGTTGAAAAAATTGATGCATTAGGCATTGATGAAGTGAAAGTACGTACAGCACTTACCTGTGATACACGCTACGGCATTTGTGCTAAATGTTATGGCCGTGACTTGGGTCGCGGTAAGTTGATTAGCATTGGCGAGGCTGTAGGTGTGATTGCGGCGCAATCTATTGGTGAGCCTGGTACACAGTTAACGATGCGTACATTCCACATTGGTGGTGCGGTATCGCGTGCTGCTTCAGTATCGCAGGTAGAAAGTAAATCTAATGGCACGCTGAGCTTTACATCAACCATGCGTTATGTCACAAACTCGCGTGGAGAGCAAATTGTCATCTCACGTAATGGTGAAATGATTATTGTTGATGATAATGGTCGTGAGCGTGAACGTCATAAAGTGCCTTATGGCGCGACTTTGACGATTACTGATGGTAAGACAGTAAAAGCTGGTCAAGCCTTGGCCACTTGGGATCCGCATACACGTCCAATTATTACGGAATACGCAGGACGCGTGAAGTTTGAGAACGTAGAAGAGGGCGTGACTGTTGCCAAACAAATTGATGATGTGACTGGTTTGTCATCCTTAGTGGTGATTGATCCGAAACAACGCGCTGGGCAGTCAAAAGGTTTGCGTCCACAAGTTAAACTGCTTGATGCAGACGGTAATGAAGTGAAGATTGCTGGCAGTGAGTTATCTGTGAATGTCACTTTCCAGCTAGGTTGCATTATTACGGTAAAAGACGGTCAAGAAGTGGGTGTTGGTGAAGTGTTGGCACGTATTCCGCAAGAGTCATCTAAAACACGAGATATTACTGGTGGTCTGCCACGCGTAGCGGAGTTGTTTGAAGCACGCTCACCAAAAGATGCAGGTATGCTGGCTGAGTGTACAGGCACAATCTCTTTTGGTAAGGATACTAAAGGTAAACAACGTTTAGTGATTACTGATTTGGATGGTCAATCTAGTGAGTTCTTGATTGCTAAAGACAAACACGTGACTGCACATGATGGTCAAGTAGTCACTAAAGGTGAAACGATTGTGGACGGCCCAGCTGACCCACAAGACATTTTACGCTTGCAAGGTCGGGAAGCCTTGGCACGTTACATCATCGACGAGGTACAGGATGTGTATCGATTACAAGGCGTGAAGATCAACGACAAGCATATTGAAGTCATTGTGCGTCAGATGTTGCGTCGCGTACGTGTGACCGATGCAGGTGATACAAGCTTCATTCAAGGTGAACAAGTCGAACGTGCTGATTTATTGGCAGAAAATGAACGCGTTATTGCAGAAGATAAACGTCCAGCAACATTTGAGTATGTATTGCTTGGTATTACCAAAGCGTCACTCTCAACAGACTCCTTCATTTCAGCAGCATCATTCCAGGAAACAACACGCGTGTTAACAGAAGCGGCAATTCTTGGTAAGCGTGACGAGTTGCGCGGCTTGAAAGAAAACGTGATTGTGGGTCGCTTGATTCCAGCAGGTACGGGTTTGGCTTATCATGATGCACGTAAACGTGCGGCGATTGCTGCGTTAACTCCAGCAACACCAGAGCCGTCAGCAGCGGCTATCGCAGCTGAAGCTTTGTTTACTGATGCAGAAGAAATTGTTGAAGAAGCTCCAGTAATAGAAACACCAGCAGAGTAATTTTTACTGAGGGGTGTGTTAATTAAGTCTTGACACATCCCCTTGTACAAAATAAAATGCTTGGCTTTTTAGAATGGCCTTATTGTCATCAATAGGGTTGTTTTATTTTTTGATTAGTAGTGATAACAAGAATTTTTTATAGAGGTTATAGGCGATGCCAACCATCAATCAGTTAGTTCGTAAGCCACGCGTTAAAGTGGTCACTAAAAGTAAAGTGCCTGCACTAGAGGCCTGTCCGCAAAAGCGCGGTGTTTGTACGCGTGTGTATACTACAACGCCTAAAAAGCCTAACTCTGCATTGCGTAAAGTAGCTAAAGTGCGCTTAACCAACGGCTATGAAGTGATTAGCTATATTGGTGGTGAAGGTCATAACCTACAAGAGCATAGTGTGGTGTTGCTACGTGGCGGTCGTGTAAAAGACTTGCCAGGTGTACGTTACCATATGGTGCGTGGTAGTTTGGATACGGCGGGTGTTAAAGATCGTAAACAATCGCGCTCTAAATATGGTGCTAAACGTCCTAAAGAAGGTAAAGCAGCTAAGTAATTTGGCTGAAAAGTTGAAAGCGGCCGTCCAAAGGCCTTGCTAAAGCAGTTGCTAGCAAAACATAACAGAGAATAGAGTTAAAGAAAGTAGAGAAAAGTATGCCAAGACGTAGAGAAGTCCCCAAGCGTAACATATTGCCAGACCCTAAATTTGGAAGCCAAGAGGTTTCTAAATTTGTAAACGTATTGATGACTGGTGGTAAAAAGTCAGTGGCTGAGCGTATTTTGTATGGTGCGTTTGACCAAGTGACTGCAAAAAGCGGCAAAGACGCATTGGAAGTGTTTACAGTTGCACTGAATAACTTAAGACCGTTGGTCGAGGTAAAAAGTCGCCGTGTAGGTGGTGCTAACTACCAAGTGCCGGTTGAAGTGCGCCCAAGCCGCCGTAGTGCTTTGGCGATGCGTTGGTTGCGAGATGCGGCGCGTAAGCGTGGTGAAAAGTCTATGGGCTTGCGTTTAGCGGCTGAATTGGTTGAAGCGTCTGAAGGTCGTGGTTCTGCAATGAAAAAACGTGAGGAAGTTCACCGTATGGCAGAAGCAAACAAAGCGTTCTCACATTTTAGATTTTAGTAAATAAAATGATTGTAATATTACCTAAATATAGTTTGGGTAGTATAAGTCGCTCTTTAAGAACTTAGATTGAATTGATAGCAAAGGTGAAGTATCGTGGCTCGTAAAACCCCTATTGAACGCTACCGTAACATTGGTATTTCTGCGCATATTGACGCTGGTAAAACAACGACAACAGAACGTATCCTGTTTTATACAGGTGTGAACCATAAAATTGGTGAGGTGCATGATGGTGCAGCCACTATGGACTGGATGGAGCAAGAGCAAGAGCGTGGTATTACCATTACCTCGGCAGCGACGACATGCTTTTGGAAAGGCATGGCAGGTCAATTCGATCAACATCGTATCAATATTATTGATACTCCTGGGCACGTTGACTTCACCATTGAGGTGGAGCGCTCCATGCGTGTGCTGGACGGTGCCTGCATGGTGTATTGTGCGGTGGGTGGTGTGCAGCCACAATCAGAAACAGTATGGCGTCAAGCCAATAAATATAAAGTGCCACGCTTAGCGTTCGTGAATAAAATGGACCGCGCTGGTGCCAACTTCTTCAAAGTGTACGATCAAATGCGTTCACGTCTTAAAGCAAACCCAGTGCCGCTCCAAGTGCCTATCGGCGCAGAAGATAAATTCGAAGGCGTAATTGACTTAATCAAAATGAAGGCTATTTATTGGGATGAAGCATCTCAAGGCATGAAGTTTGATTACCGCGATATTCCTGCTGATTTAAAAGCAGATTGCGATAAATGGCGTTCTAACATGGTGGAGGCAGCTGCTGAAGCCAATGAAGATTTAATGAATAAATATCTTGAAGACGGTGAATTGTCAGAGTCTGATATTTTGCTAGGATTGCGTACACGTACCATCGCTTCAGAAATCGTACCAATGATGTGTGGTTCGGCCTTTAAAAATAAAGGCGTACAAGCGATGTTGGACAAAGTGATTGAGCTCATGCCAGCTCCTACTGATATTCCTCCAACCAGAGCAGAAGATGAAGATGGCAAGGAGATGTTCCTGAAAGCTTCAGATGATGAGAAATTCTCAGCATTAGCATTCAAGATCATGACAGACCCATTTGTGGGTCAGCTGATTTTCTTCCGCGTGTACTCGGGTGTGGTTAATGCAGGTGATACTGTATATAACCCACTCAAAGGTAAAAAAGAACGTATCGGTCGAATTGTGCAAATGCATGCCAATACACGTGAGCCCATCGATGAGGTGCGTGCAGGTGACATTGCGGCGGCAGTTGGTTTGAAAGATGCGACAACAGGCGATACTTTATGTGCGGTCAATGAGGAAATCATCCTTGAGCGTATGGTGTTCCCTGAGCCTGTAATCCATGTTGCAGTTGAGCCAAAAACAAAAGCAGACCAAGAGAAAATGGGTATTGCTTTAAATCGTTTGGCGCAAGAAGATCCCTCTTTCCGTGTAAAAACTGATGAAGAAACCAACCAAACCATTATTTCTGGTATGGGTGAGTTGCACTTAGAGATTTTAGTAGACCGCATGAAACGTGAGTTTGGCGTTGAAGCTAACGTGGGTGCGCCGCAAGTGGCTTATCGTGAAGCGTACAAGAAAACGGTTGAAATTGAAGGTAAATTCGTTAAGCAATCGGGTGGTAAAGGTCAGTATGGTCACGTTTGGCTTAAAATGGAGCCAAACGAAGCTGGTAAAGGCTTTGAGTTTGTGGATGCGATTAAAGGCGGTACAGTGCCACGCGAATTTATTCCTGCTGTTGAAAAGGGCTTGCGTGAAACGATTCCTTCTGGCGTGTTAGCTGGCTTCCCAGTGGTTGATGCAAAAGTGACCTTGTTTGACGGTTCTTACCATGACGTTGACTCTAACGAAAATGCTTTCAAAATGGCGGCCTCTATTGCGTTTAAAGATGGTATGCGTAAAGCTGATCCTGTGTTACTTGAGCCTATGATGGCAGTGGAAGTGGAAACGCCTGAAGATTATATGGGTGACGTAATGGGTGACTTGTCATCGCGCCGCGGTATGATTCAAGGGATGGATGATAGTGCTTCTGGCAAAATTATTCGTGCAGAAGTGCCGCTAGCTGAAATGTTTGGTTATTCAACTGTGGTGCGCTCGTTGTCACAAGGGCGTGCTAGTTATAGCATGGAATTTAAGCATTACTCAGAAGCACCAAGAAATGTGGCTGACGCCATCATGAACAAGAAATAATTAATTTTTATAAGATCATTTAAGGAAATCAATCATGGCAAAAGGCAAATTTGAACGTACCAAGCCACACGTGAACGTAGGAACGATCGGACACGTGGATCATGGTAAGACCACATTAACAGCAGCGATCACAACAATTCTATCTAAGAAATTTGGTGGTGA
>JANRLR010000012.1:0-337051 GCA_033762415.1 Methylophilus sp.
TGCGGATCAAATCATCTACTTAGAAACAGATCATCTCAATACGCCTAGAATTGGACGTGACCAATCAGCTAAGAAAGTATGGGAGTGGCAAAGTGATGCCTTTGGTGCAACCTTAGCCAACCCTGACCCAGACCAAAACAATAGCCAAGTCATCATCAACCTCAGATTCCCAGGCCAGCAGTTTGACCTTGAATCGGGGCTGCACTACAATCATCACCGATACTATGATCCGCAACTAGGACGGTACCTCAGTAGTGATCCGATAGGGTTACAGGGGGATTGAATAGCTTTGTGTATGTGGGGGCGAATCCGTTAAAAAATACAGACACAAGTGGGCTATTTTTAGATGAAGCTGCGTATCTGGCAGCACAAAAGGCAGCGACAGCATCGGGAGTAGCGATTGGTACAGGCTTAGCTGCTACTATAGGGATTGCAACTGGAGTTGCAATCCCATCCCCAATAGGTGATGGCGAAATACCTGGATTTAAGGATAAAGCATGTAGAAATTGCCCTCCTTGTAGACCCTATGCAGTAGGATCCCTCGGTTTTCAAGGGCCTAAAGTTAATCAGCAAGGCGTAGATAAAGGGGTACCGCACTATATTTTGTTTGAGGTACAACAAATACCCAGTACATGCCAATGTATTTGGAAAGAAAATACGAAGGGGCTTGTGGGAAGTCACCATGCTAACTCACCCTTAGGTATTGACCTAAATGGACTGCCAAGACCGCCACCATACCCAGGAAGGTAAAATTAGAATGAATAATATTGAGATAGCGTCCTTAATGGTTTGCGGGTTGCCAAGACATTTTGGTGAGAGGTTAATCTTATCCTGCTATCACGGGGTATGGGAGTCTGTTAAATACTTGCCCAGTGAGATTAAGACTTACTTCACTGACGATGTAGGAAATGAAGATGTTTCTTACGGAGGGTTACTTCAAATCACTAATACCAAAGCTTTTGAGTTACTTAACAAACTAGGGCTCTATACTTGTTTTAGAGGAGTTGCTAAAGAATACATAAATCAAGTAAATGTATTTCCACCAAAAGAATTTTATCAAACTTTAATAAGCGAATTAAAGTTTGTAGGATGGGATATAGCAACGGGCAATGGCTGGTGTACGGCCTCTGCAGAAGGGGTATTTCCAATAAATCCATTTACTGGTGATATTTTGGATGACAATATTTCACAATTAAACGAATATGGGCTATTTTACTCTTTGAATGATTGTGAGAAATATTGCCAAGTTAATAATGAAAAAATACCAGAAGACTCACCTTGGTATCCCGTTGCAGTTTATGTTGATTCATGCTCTTACCAACGTCTATCAAGTTATTTAGCTGCTCAAAAATTAGAAGAAAGCTAAAGGAGTTGACTCGCATATGGCGTATTAGCAAACCGTAATACGTCGCATGTAATTCAGACATTACAACAATGGGCAAACCCCACTAATCATGCGTAGAGTGGGATAAATTCTGTAGATTGTTACTGAATCCAACAAATATTGACTGACAAGCTTTGGTTGACGCTACGCTAAGCCAACCTACGCACCTAATCCCCAAACACTTCTGCTTCTCTTGTGCTGGCTTGCTTAATCACAGCTAACTTTCCTGCCTCATCTAGCTCCCACCAACCTTGTATTTCATCTAAGGTGCGGTAGCAACCCAAACATAACCCTGTCAAATCATCCATACTACATACGCCTATACAAGGCGAATCTAGTTTTTCTTGTTCACTCATCGCTCTGTCCTAACTTAAAATTAACTTAATGCGCCGTGGCAATTTTTATATTTTTTACCTGAGCCACAAGGACAAGGATCGTTACGGCCTACCTTAACACCTTCTCGCACCACAGGCTGACCACTGGCTAATAGGGCAGCTTCTTCTGCGCTAGGATTAGCCAATGCTTCATCATAATCGGCATGCTGATATTGTACGTTTGAAACCTCTGCCACTGGCTCTACCGCTTCAGCCTCTAACTCTTCACGTGATTTAATTTGAACTAACATCGTGACCTTAGTCACTTCACTCTTCACAGTATTGAGCAAACTTTCAAAAAGCTCAAACGCTTCACGCTTGTATTCCTGCTTAGGATTTTTTTGAGCGTAGGAGCGTAAGTGAATGCCTTGGCGTAAATGGTCTAACGCTGCCAAATGCTCCCGCCAATGGTTGTCCAAGCTTTGTAACATTACAGAACGTTCAAAGTTGCGCATATTCTCTGCGCTCGCCAGCACTTCTTTTTCTGCATAGCTATTATCCGCAATTTCCACCACACGTTCACGTAAGGTTTCCTCATGCAAGTCAGGGTTTTCTTCCAACCATTGTGCAATAGGCAAGGTTAGTCCCGTTTCTTCTGCAAGACTTTTCTCTAAGCTAGGGATATCCCATTGTTCTTCTACACTGCCTGGCGGAATATATGTTGCAATAATGCTATTCAGTACATCATGGCGCATTGCCTGAATGGTTGCGCCTACATCTACCGCTTCTAGCAGCTCGTTACGTTGCTCATAGATTACTTTACGCTGATCATTCGATACATCGTCAAACTCAAGCAATTGTTTACGAATATCAAAGTTACGACCTTCTACCTTACGTTGCGCATTTTCAATGGCACGCGTGACCATAGAATGCTCAATCGCCTCACCCTCTGGCATATTGAGGCGCGCCATAATTGCCGACACACGCTCGCCAGAGAAAATACGTAATAACTGGTCATCCAAGGACAAATAGAAACGGCTAGAACCTGGGTCACCCTGACGACCAGAACGACCACGTAATTGATTATCCACACGACGTGACTCATGGCGCTCTGTACCAATGATATGCAAGCCACCTGCCGCCAGCACTGCATCGTGGCGTTGTTGCCATTCTGCTTTTAACTGTGCTGCCCTAGTTTCTTTTTCTGACTCACTTAAACTCTCATCCATATGCACCGCATGAATGGCAGCTTCTGGATTGCCTCCCAGCACAATATCTGTACCGCGACCCGCCATATTCGTTGCAATAGTAATCACACCAGGGCGACCCGCTTCTGCCACAATGTGCGCTTCGCGTTCATGTTGCTTAGCATTAAGCACTTGATGCTCTAACTTCGCTTTGGTGAGTAAATTAGAAATCAACTCCGAATTTTCGATAGAGGTAGTTCCTACCAACACTGGCTGACCTTTGGCCTGACATTGTTTAATGTCTTCAATCACCGCGTTATATTTTTCCGCTGAAGTACGATACACCTTATCCATCGCATCAACACGCTTCATGGGTCGATGCGTAGGAATAACTACTGTTTCTAAGCCATAAATCTGATTAAACTCATAGGCTTCAGTGTCAGCTGTACCCGTCATCCCAGATAACTTTTGATACATGCGGAAGTAATTCTGGAAGGTAATCGAAGCAAGTGTCTGATTTTCTTTCTGAATCGCCACACCCTCTTTAGCTTCAACCGCCTGATGCAATCCATCTGACCAACGACGTCCTGGCATCATGCGGCCTGAAAATTCGTCTACTATGATAATTTCATCATTCCGCACTACATAATGCTGATCTTTATTGAACAATGTTTGGGCGCGTAAAGAAGCATATAAATGATGCACCAAAGTAATATTTGCCGCCTCGTAAAGACTTGAACCCTCTGGCAACAACCCTGACTTAGTAAGGATTTCTTCTGCGTGCTCGTGACCTGCTTCACTCATCGTCACGGTTTGCGCTTTTTCATCCACCCAGAAATCGCCTTCGCCTTCCTCTTCTTTTTGACGTGTAAGTTGTAGCGCTACTGCATTGATTTGATTATACAAATCAATGCTATGCTCAGCTTGGCCAGAAATAATGAGTGGAGTACGCGCTTCATCAATTAAGATAGAGTCCACCTCGTCCACCAGTGCGTAGCTCAATTCGCGCTGTACGCGCTCCTCTTTACTAAACACCATATTGTCGCGCAGATAGTCAAACCCGTATTCATTGTTGGTACCGTAGGTAATGTCAGCAGCGTAAGCTTGTTGCTTAACATCGTGCGGCATTTGCGATAAATTGATGCCTACTGTTAATCCTAAAAAATTATAAAGCTTACCCATCCACTCGGCATCACGTTTGGCAAGATAATCATTGACCGTAACCACATGCACCCCTTTGCCAGCCAAAGCATTCAGGTAAGTGGGAAGCGTTGCTACTAAGGTCTTACCTTCACCCGTACGCATCTCTGCGATTTTTCCTGCATTAAGCACCATACCGCCAATAAGCTGCACATCAAAATGACGCATCCCCAGCGCGCGCTGACTGCCTTCCCTCACCACAGCAAAAGCTTCTGGCAATAGTTTTTCTAAACTCTCACCTTGTTGATAACGACGTTTAAATTCTTCTGTTTTAGCACGTAGAGCATCATCGGAAAGCGCCTGCATGGCAGGTTCTAATGCATTAATCTCTTTAACTTTTTGCGAATACTGTTTAATCAGCCTATCGTTACGACTACCAAACAATTTTTTGAACAACTTGGGTAACATGAACTGACACCAACTTTCCGCAACTGCGGAAACCTAAATAAATATTGATTAAAAAAACACAGCGATTGATATGTGGAGGCTAAAAGATAAATTTCAATTGAAATTAAGTAGCTAACCCAAACTTTTTTGTAAGTATTGTCTAGGGTCTAACGGGTTGCCATTTAAGCGTATCTCATAATGCAAATGTGGCCCCGTTGAACGACCCGTGCTACCCACCTCTGCAATCTTTTGACCTTTTATCACACGTTCACCTACTTTCACAAACAAAGCCGATGCGTGCGCATAACGAGTTTCTAAGCCAGCGCCATGATCAATCTTGACTATATTACCATAATCCGCAGTATGCTCAGCGGCGATTACGATACCATCAGCTGCGGCAAGCACTGAGGTACCTGTGTTGGCTGGAAAATCTAATCCCTCATGAAAAGCTTTTTGCCCATTAAATGGGTCAATGCGCCAACCATAACTGGAAGAATTATAACCAGCATGAATTGGACTAAAATTAGGTAACATTTCTTTCAATACGCTTTGTTGCAGAATCTTGGCTTCAATCTCACTTAGATATTCATCACGCATATCTAAAGTATCCGCTAACTCTTGAATTGCCGCACTTAACTCGCTTTCCGAAACAGGATGTGCTCTCACCAAAGGCCCCCCTCGGCCTGGGTTTTGCGTATCGATCACATCATCCAGACTTTGCTTAATAACACGATTAGTTTCTGTCTGTGGATGTTCTTTTTCTCCAGCCAACTTAGCCAACCGCTGATTTTGTGCATCCAAACGCATAATACGCGCCTGCAACTCACCCAACTGTTTAGCATAAGCATCCAGATGATTCTGTGATGAGACTACAGCACCTTTTAGATGTGATGGCAGCATTGCTTTAACGCCCTGCTGTTTCAGGTTTTCTTTGGGCGTAATTAGCAATAAAGTAAAAATGACTGGTATAGTAATTAGCAACATCAGTACTAATGAAATCTGCCACAAATTTAAAGTTTGGGCTTTTGCCATCTTGCTAGAAACTAAGATAATATTCATCGGTATCCAATATATTATTTATGCAAAAAATAAACGCTGTTTTTGGCAATAACACACAACTCTCCGCATTGACAAGTCAAGTGCGGGCGAAGGAGCTCGTTAACTTATTTTGGCAATCTGCCGTTCCTAAAGCGCTAGCCGAATCCAGTTTTGCATATCAAATTGACAATGGTCTACTCACTGTTTTTGCCAGCAATTCTGCTGTTGCGTCTAAAATCAAATTGATTCAATCTAGCATATTGAATGCATTAGATAATTCTCAGAAAACTAGTCCTGATTTTAGGCTTTGTAAAGTTACTGCAATTAACGTTAAAGTGCAAGTAAAATCTACGCCTAGACCGCCTCCCAAACGTCAACGCCATCTCAGTGTCACAACGGCACAACATCTTGCATTATTTGCCGAAGAAATAGGCGATAGCCCGTTAAGTCAGGTTCTCAAAAATTTAGCTTCCAAAACTGCTCGCTAAATACTATTTATAAAAAATATTATAAATACAATGGGTTACAGCAACACCTCCCCATACCTCATCTGCTCTTAACTCAAGATTTCACTTATTGTCCTGTGTAAGTATTAGTGCCATAATGCACAAAGTTGTTACAAGATTTTTACATTTTTTACAACTTGTTAGCAATTGTTGAAAATTCCGAGTTACGTTTCAGATTTATTAATATAAATTAGGAGAAGTCATGTCAGTCGCACTAATGATTGCCATTGCTGCAGCGGTTTTAGCAGTGCTGTATGGCGTAGTAATGAGTAAATGGATTTCTGGATTACCCGCAGGCAACGCACGCATGCAAGAGATTGCAGGTGCCATTCAACAAGGTGCCGCAGCATATTTAGCGCGTCAGTATAAAACCATCGCGATAGTAGGTGTTGTGTTGGCTATTTTGATTGCAGTATTTTTAGGCACACAAACAGCCATTGGCTTTGTCTTAGGCGCTGTGCTTTCTGGTGCGTGTGGTTTTATTGGTATGAACGTCTCAGTGAAAGCAAACGTGCGTACTGCCCAAGCGGCTACCAATGGTATAGGACCTGCACTGGATGTTGCTTTTAAGGGTGGTGCGATTACTGGCATGTTAGTCGTGGGCTTAGGCTTACTTGGTGTGGCTGGTTTTTACGCTTTCTTGGGTGCTGAAAATGCCACCGACTTAAATCCACTGATTGGCTTGGCATTTGGCTCTTCTCTTATTTCCATTTTTGCGCGTTTGGGTGGTGGTATTTTTACCAAAGGTGCTGACGTCGGTGCTGACTTAGTCGGCAAAGTAGAAGCAGGCATTCCTGAGGACGACCCACGTAATCCAGCAGTGATTGCTGATAACGTAGGCGACAATGTAGGTGACTGTGCTGGGATGGCAGCTGACTTGTTTGAGACTTATGCTGTCACTTTAATCGCGACCATGGTGCTAGGCAGCCTCATGGTGGCAGAGACTGGCGTGAATAGCGTACTCTATCCATTGCTTTTAGGCGCTGTTTCTATCGTCGCGTCTATTGTTGGTTGCTTCTTTGTCAAAGCCAGTCCAGGCATGAAAAATGTGATGCCCGCGCTCTATAAAGGTTTGGCAGTTGCTGGCATATTGTCACTGATTGCTTTTTATTTTGTTACTCAGTATTTATTCCCGAATGGCTTTACGCATGATGGATTAACAGTATCCTCCAATGCGTTATTTGGTGCATGTGCCGTGGGTCTGATTTTAACAGCAGCCTTAGTGTGGATTACCGAATATTACACTGGCACTGATTACGCCCCTGTAAAACATGTCGCTCAAGCTTCAACCACAGGGCACGCTACTAATATTATTGCTGGTATTGGCATTTCCATGAAGTCGACAGCATTGCCTGTACTCTCTGTATGCGTTGCCATTTGGACATCGTATCATTTAGGTGGTTTATACGGTATTGCTATTGCAGCGACCTCTATGCTCAGTATGGCGGGTATTGTAGTTGCACTAGATGCTTACGGCCCTATTACTGATAACGCTGGCGGCATTGCAGAAATGGCTGAGCTACCTAGCAGCGTACGTGATGTGACCGACCCGCTCGATGCTGTTGGCAATACCACCAAAGCGGTTACTAAGGGCTATGCCATTGGTTCTGCTGGTCTAGCTGCTTTAGTATTATTTGCCGATTACACACACAAGCTTTCTGGTGCAGGTATTGATGTCAAGTTTGATTTAAGTGACCCGATGGTGATTATTGGTTTATTCATTGGCGGTTTAATCCCCTTCCTCTTCGCTGCCATGGCAATGGAAGCTGTTGGGCGTGCAGCAGGTGCGGTGGTTGAAGAAGTACGCCGTCAGTTCCGTGACATTAAAGGCATCATGGAAGGCACTGCTAAACCAGAGTATGGCAAAGCAGTGGATATGCTGACCACAGCCGCCATTAAAGAAATGATGATTCCTTCATTACTCCCCGTAGTAGCACCGATTGCAGTTGGTTTATTACTAGGGCCAGTCGCGTTAGGTGGCCTGCTCATGGGCACTATTGTGACAGGCTTGTTTGTGGCAATTTCCATGTGTACAGGGGGTGGCGCTTGGGATAATGCCAAAAAATATATCGAGGATGGCCATCACGGTGGTAAAGGTTCAGATGCACATAAAGCCGCAGTGACTGGCGACACAGTAGGAGATCCGTATAAAGACACGGCTGGCCCTGCTGTCAATCCATTGATTAAAATTATCAATATTGTAGCGTTACTCATTGTGCCGCTACTGCATGCCTAATCTACTACCGTAGCAAAAAAAGGCAGCCTCGGCTGCCTTTTTGTTTTGTACGACACGACTAATCACTCTAGAACGCTGGTTTAACCTCAGCTTCAGCATAACGTTTTACGCCATCCATAATTTCTTGATGCGCTTCTTCTATGCCTTCCCAGCCTTTAATTTTGACCCATTTGCCTTTGTCTAAATCTTTGTAGTGCTCAAAGAAATGAGCAATCATTTCCAAGCGCCAAGGTGAAACATCCTTATAGGTTTTTTGATACGCATATAAACCACATATCTTCTCAACAGGCACCGCCAGCAACTTGGCATCTCCACCCGCTTCATCTTCCATATTCAACATACCCAAAGCACGGCAACGCACGACTACCCCAGGCAGCAATGGTACAGGCGTAATCACCAAAACATCCACTGGATCGCCATCATCCGCTAAGGTATGTGGAATATAGCCATAGTTACATGGATATTGCATAGAGGTACCCATGAAACGATCCACAAAAATCGCGCCACTTTCTTTATCTACTTCATACTTAACTGGGTCGCCATTGGCAGGAATTTCGATAATGACGTTGAAGTCGTGCGGTAAGTTTTTACCAGATGGAACTAAATTTAATGACATATTAATTAAAGCCTACAGATAGAAAAAACGCATTATAGGTGAAATTTGTTGCTAGATTATTGCAATCTTTTATTTTGCCAGCATATCAATCGCCTTTTTCACTAAAACCACCATTGCCACCAGTACTAACCCCATCAAGGTAACCAAACCAAGATGGCGTTGAACCAGTGAAATATTGCCAAAAATGTAACCTGACATCACGCAAACACACGTCCAAAGACAGGCACCCAAGCATACCGCTCGCATAAACCTTACCCGATGCATTTGAGTCACTCCAGCCAAGAAAGGTGCAAGCGTACGAATCACTGGCAGAAACAAAGAAAACAAGAACCCTTTTTCTCCATGCTGCTCGTAAAAAGCATGTGTTTTGTTTAATGCTACTTGATTAGGCCATTTTAAATACTGAACAAAAAATACCTGACCGATAGTCATGCCCAAATAGTAAGCAGTGATACTACCCAAAATTGCTGCCAATACAAATGTCATGATTAACAAATAGATATTGAGTTGCGAGGCTGCCCATAGTGCACCACACACAAACAGCAATGGATTACTCGGTAAAAAAAAGAAAGGCAATATGCCCACTTGTAAAAAAACCACGGCAAATAAGATGAGATAAACTTTGTGAGCATGCGTGGCGACCAACATTGGCAAGTGCGCATCAAAATTGGTGATGATTTGCCAAATATCCATATTATTTGGCTCTGCACGCCTCAATGATATCTTGCGGGGTGAGCTTTAGTGCACAATACAGCAACAATGGAATAATCACCAACTCATCTAACTGACCAATGACAGGAATAAAATCTGGAATTAAATCAAAAGGCATCAACAAATAGCCGACTGCAAGCCACAATAAAGCTTTAGCTAAGATGGGTGTTTTTGGGTGCTGTTGCAGGCGGCGATAAAAATCGAATTCCGCTTTTAATTGCGTAGCGATTTTTTTTAATTTTTCACCAAGTGCCATTACACTTTTAACTTCTCGCCCGTCAGTTTTTCGAACGCTTCCATATACTTTTCTGAAGTACGTTTTGCTACATCATCTGGCAAAGCAGGTGCTGGTGGTTTTTTATTCCATGCAATACTTTCCAACCAATCACGTACGTATTGTTTATCATAACTTGGTGGGTTACTTCCAACTGCATAACTTTCTGCAGGCCAAAATCGAGATGAATCAGGTGTGAGCACCTCATCCATGACATGTAACACGCCATGCGCATCCAGACCAAACTCAAACTTGGTATCTGCAATAATAATTCCTTTTGTGAGTGCATACTCTGCAGCCTCTGTATAAAGCTGAATAGCCACCTTCGCAACTTGAGCGGCTAGATCAGCGCCAATCAATGCCGCACATTGCGCTAAAGTGATATTTTCATCATGCTCGCCCACAGCAGCCTTGCTTGATGGCGTAAACAACGGTTGCGGTAACTTAGAAGCCTCTTGCAATCCCTGCGGCAAAGCAATGCCACATACCGTGCCTTTTGCTTGATATTCTTTCCAACCGCTTCCAACCAAATAACCACGCACAACAGCCTCTATGGGCAATGCTTTAAGCTTTTTTACGACGACAGCACGACCATTTAACTGCGCCTGCTCTTCAGTAGACTTTACGACAGCATTCGGATCAATCCCCGTCAAATGATTTGGCACCACATGCTTGAGCTTTTCAAACCAGAAATTGGCCATTTGCGTCAGCATGGCTCCTTTATTCTCTATCCCTGTAGGCAATATCACATCAAAGGCCGATAAACGGTCTGTACTGACCAGCAACATTGTGTTGTCATCAATATCGTAAATGTCGCGTACTTTACCTTGATGAATTAATTTTAAACTTTGAATATTGGTTTTAAGTAATGGCTGATTCATGACGTATCGCTGAACATGTAAAGAGGCTCATTATAATTTGAGCATGCATTTGAAGCTAATATTTTCTATGACTGCGGCGCGCCAATCTTGACTATCTTCATCGAGTTTGTACCACCTAGCGTACCAAATGGTTCTCCGAACGTCACGAGCACCTCATCACCCGCTACGACCAAAGTACTACCCAAAAGAACACTTTCTATGTCCTGAAATATTTGATCTCGGCTTCTATTTTGCTGAAGAATGGGAAAAGGAAATACATTACGATGCAAAGTCAGCTTTCTGCGCGCAATCACATCAGGGGAGAGTGCGTAAATTGGCACGCTACAGTCTGCACGTGACAACCATTGCGCAGAGTTACCTGAAGTCGTTAATGCCACAATCGCCTTCACGTCATAATGCCTGGCCGTGAACACTGCAGCCGCTGCCACCGCCTCATCGATACGATGATGCAGATGCGCGCGACGCTCTATATGATGCAGACTTTCATACTCTTTCTCGGCTTCCTTACACACTCTATCCATCGCCTGTACTGACTCCACTGGATAATGTCCGCTTGCAGTTTCTGCTGACAGCATCACCGCATCCGTACCATCTAGCACTGCGTTTGCCACGTCAGAAACTTCAGCGCGCGTTGGTATGGGGCTATTAATCATGGATTCCATCATTTGTGTTGCTGTAATCACCAGTTTATTCTTTGCCCGCGCAAGCCGAATGATACGCTTCTGCAAACCTGGGATTGCTGCATCTCCAACCTCCACACCCAAGTCACCTCGCGCTACCATAATCGCTTCCGACACATCGACAATCGCTTCTAGATTTTCAATGGCTTCGGCTCGCTCAATTTTTGCAACGATACTCGCAGTACCACCCGCTTTTTGAATATGTTTTTTTGCTAACAGCACATCTTTTGCATCTTTTGGAAAAGAAATCGCAATATAGTCAGCTTCCATTTCCACAGCCGTTTTAATATCGTCCAAGTCCTTCATCGTCAAGGCTTCTGCCGCTAAACCTCCGCCTTGCAAATTGATGCCTTTATTATTTAAAAGCTCACCACCTGCGGTAACTACACAATAAATCTGATTCCCGTTAATGCGATTCACTTCTAAAAGAATCCGACCATCATCCAGCAACAGCACTGAGCCTTCTTTGACCTCTTGCGGCAAATTGACATAATCCAAGCCTACACGCTGCTGGTTTCCCAATGGGCAATCCGCATCTAGTACAAATAAATCACCATTTTTCAGAGTGACCTTGCCATGCTCAAACTTACCAATACGAATTTTCGGGCCCTGTAGGTCGCACAAAATACCCACAGGCATGTTGAGCTTTTCTGCCATCTCTCTCACAGTTTTAGCGCGTTGTATATGTTCCTGCGCTGTTCCATGTGAAAAATTTAAACGCACAACATTAACACCCACTTTAATCAACCGTGCAATTTTCTCATCCGAGGCCGTAGCAGGCCCTAAAGTGGCAACAATTTTAGTTTTACGCTGCATGATATATCCTAAAAAACAAAAGGGAGCCTGATGACTCCCCCATTTTATAACAACATTTCACGCACATTAAATCTTCTGACGCTTTTTTTTATTCTGACCTTTTCCAGCACCACTCATGACACCACCAAATTTAGTCCAGCAAAGCTCGCCATGATTCAGAATGCATGTGCTAACGCTCAATATTCACAAACTTACATGAAATCATCTTTATCAATAAGACCGCTGATGTAATCAAATCGTTTCCACCAAACCAGCACTCGCTTCTGTCATCAGTTTCATTGAGTTGCGATATTGCGCCACATGCTGAGTTAACCTCATCAAATTACAGGTATACCCATACTCGTTATCGTACCAACCTATAATCTTCACAAAGTTTTTATCCAGCATAATCCCAGCATCCGCATCAAATATACCTGCTGCTGGCTGTCCTCTAAAGTCTGTAGAAACCACTTTTTCGTCAGTATAGCCAAGCACACCCTTCAATGAACCATTTGCCGCAGTTTTCATCGCAGCGCAAATGGCCTCATATGTTGTCTCGTGATTCAGCTCTACAGTTAAATCGACCACTGAAACATCGGCTGTTGGTACACGCAGTGCCATACCAGTCAATTTTTTATTTAGAGAAGGAATGACTTTACCCACCGCTTTTGCAGCGCCCGTGCTGGATGGAATAATATTTTCGAACACCCCACGTCCACCGCGCCAATCTTTATTGGATGTACCGTCTACCGTTTTTTGCGAAGCTGTAGCCGCATGTACAGTCGTCATTAAACCCCGTTTAATGCCAAAACTATCATTCAAAACTTTTGCCAATGGTGCTAATGCATTGGTGGTACAAGAGGCCGCAGAAACGATTTTTTCGCCTTTATACTCTTGATGATTGACTCCGTATACAAACATAGGGGTGTCATCTTTACCTGGCGCAGATTGCACTACCTTTTTTGCACCTTGTAGAAGGTGCGCCAAACAGCTTTCCTGTGTTAAGAATACACCTGTGCATTCGACCACCACATCCACTTCAGCACCCACCCAGTCAATTTCAGCAGGACTACTTTCGGATGAAAGGCGAATTTTCTTGCCATTCACAACCAGATACTCACCTTCCAAATAAGCATCATAATTGAATCTGCCATGCACTGAATCAAACTTGAGCATATAGAGCATGTAGTCAGGATCCTCAATTCCATTAATCGCTACGACTTCCATGTTGCTAAACTCTGCTTCATCTAATGAGGTGCGCAGCACCATTCTTCCGATGCGACCAAATCCATTGATACCCACGCGAATAGTCATTTTACTGCCTCCAAATTAATGCACTCATATTTTTAAAGCAACTTTAATGCTAGCTTCAAAAAAATGGCCTCATATGAGGCCATTGATTAAAACATAGACTATAACAGCTAAGTGTTACATCCATGTATCAAGTGTAAAGTAATTTGTAAAAGATCAGAATTTACCTTGACTGCGCTGTTCAAGAATTTCTACTGCGGGTAGCTTTTTGCCCTCTAAAAACTCTAAAAACGCACCACCTGCTGTCGAAATATAGCTCACCTTGTCGTAAATACCATACTTTTGAATTGCCGCAATGGTATCGCCACCACCCGCTAGCGTAAAGGCTTTAGTGCTTGCAATCGCATTAGCAATTGCTTTGGTTCCCGCCCCAAACTGGTCAAATTCAAACACGCCTACAGGGCCATTCCATACAACTGTACCTGCCTGCATAATAATATCGACCAGCGCTTGCGCAGACTCAGGGCCAATATCAAAAATCATATCATCCGCTATCACCTCAGCAGATTTTTTTATGACCGCAGGCTCATTTGCGTCAAACTTTTTGCCACACACCACATCCGAAGCAATAGGCACTGCTGCACCACGTTGGCTCATTTTGTCCATTAATGCTTTAGCAGTGGGCACTAAATCACTTTCACATAATGATTGCCCCACTTCAAAACCAGAGGCTTTTAAGAATGTGTTGGCGATGCCACCACCCACCACCAATTGATCCACCTTTTCTGACAAACTCTCTAGCACAGTAAGTTTGGTTGATACTTTAGAGCCGCCGACAATCGCCACCATCGGTCGTGCTGGGCTCAGCAATGCTTGAGTCAACGCATCCAACTCTTCGGTCAGTAAAATACCTGCACATGCCACTGGCGCAAACTTTGCCACACCATGTGTTGTTGCTTCAGCGCGATGTGCTGTGCCAAACGCATCCATCACAAAAACGTCACATAACTTCGCATATTTTTGGGCAGTCTCGTCGACATTTTTCTTTTCACCTTTGTTAAAGCGACAGTTTTCCAGCAGCACTACTTCACCTTCTGCCACATCGAAACCACCTTCTACCCAATCTTGAATCAAGCGTACTGGCTTACCTAATTGGGTAGCAAGTACATCTGCGACTGGTTTGAGCGAGTTTTCTTCTGAGTAGATGCCTTCTTCAGGACGTCCTAAATGTGAAGTCACCATGACTTTAGCGCCTGCCTTCATCGCAAACGCTATGGTGGGAATCGAAGCAGTGATACGCGCATCTGAAGTCACTTTACCATCAGCCACTGGCACATTTAAATCAGAACGGATAAAGACACGCTTGCCCTTCAAATCCAAGTCAGTCATCTTGATGAATTTCATTATTTTTCCTTTAACTACTTTTACACTTTAGCGCGAGATTAAGACACACGACATAGCGGATTTTACCTAGAAATGTGTTGAACTAGACGGAGTAAATTACAAGTATATCCATATTCATTGTCATACCAGCCCACCACTTTAACAAAGGTACTGTCTAACATGATACCAGCATCTGCATCAAATACACTTGCTGCGGCCTCGCCTCTAAAGTCGGTAGAAACCACTTTCTCGTTGGTATATCCCAGTACGCCTTTAAATTCTCCCTCTGAAGCATTTTTCATGGCCTCACAAATCGCTTCGTATGTCGTTTCTTTTTCCAACTCAACAGTTAAATCCACAACAGAAACATCGGCAGATGGCACCCTCAGCGCCATCCCAGTCAGTTTTTTATTGAGCGAAGGAATCACTTTACCGACTGCTTTTGCGGCGCCAGTACTTGATGGGATAATATTCTCAAACACACCACGACCACCGCGCCAATCTTTTCGCGAAGTGCCATCTACTGTTTTTTGCGAAGCCGTTACCGCGTGCACCGTCGTCATTAAGCCACGTTTAATGCCAAAACCATCATGCAGTACTTTAGCCAGCGGTGCTAAGCCATTGGTAGTACATGATGCGGCTGAAACGATCGCTTGACCTTGATACTCATGATGATTCACGCCATAAACGTACATCGGGGTATCATCTTTTCCTGGCGCAGACTGTACTACTTTTTTTGCGCCACGATTAATATGTGGCTGACAGGTTTCTTGTGTTAAGAATGCGCCTGTGGACTCAATCACAACATCGGTGCCACTCGCTGACCAGTCAATATTGACAGGATCACGCTCTGTCGTCAGGTGAATTTTTTTACCATTCACCAACAAGTAACCATCCAATTTTTCCAATTGCGCATTAAAACGTCCATGCACAGAATCGTACTTAAGCATATACATCATATAATCAATATCATATGAGCTATTAATAGCTACCACCTCAATATCACTGAACTCTCCCTCTTGTAACACTGCACGCAATACCATTCGCCCAATACGGCCAAAGCCGTTAATTCCTACACGAATCCCCATGTTTATCCTTCTCGCTATTATTTTAGACTGTGTTTCATTCTACCAAATAAAAAGGGCCTCTTACAGAGGCCCTTTTGGGTACAACCTTAAGCTAAATCAAATACCTATTAATTAGAGTACTGATTTCACTGTGTCGACTACGTTTTAGCTCCAGCATAACCTAAAGGTCAGCTTTCACTGAAATGTTGGCTTATAAAATACCTTTTACAGTATTCACAACATTTTCTACAGTAAAGCCGAAGTGCTTCATCAACGCGCCACCTGGTGCAGATTCACCAAATGTATCGATACCCACTACAGCGCCTTCAATACCTACATACTTACGCCAGAAATCTGGGTGAGCAGCTTCAACAGCCACGCGTTTAACGCCTGGTGTCAATACGCTGTCTTTGTAAGCTTGGTCTTGACGGTCAAATACGTTAGTAGATGGCATTGAAACCACGCGAACTTTCGTACCTGCAGCGTTCAACTCCGCAGCAGCTTGGATTGCCAAATCTAACTCAGAACCGTTAGCGATGATGATGACTTGAGCACCAGCCACGTCAGAGAATACATAACCACCCTTACGGATTAAGTCAAAGTCTTTGCTGTCGTGTTTGATGCCTGGCACTGCTTGACGGCTTAACACCAAGCTTGATGGGCCTTCTGTACGCTCTACTGAAGCAACCCATGCAACGGTTGTTTCTGTAGAGTCAGCTGGACGCCATACATCCATACGTGGAATCATGCGCAAGCCAGAAGTGTTTTCTACTGGTTGGTGTGTAGGACCATCTTCACCTTGACCGATAGAGTCATGGGTTAACACATAAACCACGCGTTGATGCATCAACGCAGACATACGCATGCCGTTTTTCATATAGTCAGAGAACATATGGAAAGTACCGCCGTATGGCAACAAGCCACCGTGCAATGCCATACCGTTCATAATCGCTGCCATACCAAACTCACGTACACCGTAAGAGATGTAGTTGCCTGGTTCTTTGCCGCTTACGTGTTTGAACTCTTTTGCTGCTGTCAGGTTAGAGCCTGTTAAATCAGCTGAACCACCCAAGAACTCTGGAAGAATTGGCGCTAATGCAGTAATTGCTTTTTGTGAAGCTTGACGTGTTGCCAATTTCTCAGCTTTTTCGTTAGTTTCAGCAATGATTGCGTCTGTTAATGCTTTCCAGTTAGCTGGTAGTTCATTAGCCATACGGCGTTTGAATTCAGCAGCTTCAGCTGGGAATGCAGCAGCGTAAGCTGCAAATTTAGCGTTCCAAGCAGCTTCGCGCTCAGCACCTTTGTCTTTTTGATTCCAGCCAGCGTAAACGTCAGCAGGGATCTCAAATGGAGGATAGTTCCAGCCGATTTCTTTACGTGTTGCAGCAACTTCGTCTTCACCTAATGCAGAACCGTGGCAATCGTGTGAGCCAGATTTGTTTGGTGAACCTTTACCGATGATTGTTTTACAGCAAATCAATGATGGCTTGTCTGTCACTTTTTTAGCTGCATCAACCGCTTTTTGGATTGCCGCTTGGTCGTGACCATCTACGGAAATAACGTGCCAGCCGTATGCTTCAAAACGTTTTGCTGTGTCGTCTGTGTACCAGCCTTCGATATGACCGTCGATAGAAATGCCATTGTCATCCCAGAATGCTGTTAACTTACCTAAGCCCCATGTACCTGCTAAAGCGCAAGCTTCATGAGATACGCCTTCCATCATACAGCCGTCGCCCAAGAACACATAAGTGTAGTGGTCAACAATGTCGTGGCCTGGTTTGTTAAATTGGTTAGCTAATAATTTTTCAGCCATTGCAAATCCAACACCGTTAGCAATACCTTGACCTAAAGGACCTGTCGTTGTTTCAACGCCTGGTGCATAACCGTACTCTGGGTGACCAGCGCAACGTGAATGCAATTGACGGAATGATTTGATGTCATCCATTGTTACGTCATAACCTGTCAGGTGTAACAATGAGTAGATCAACATAGAGCCATGGCCGTTTGACAACACGAAGCGGTCACGATTAGCCCATTTTGGATTGTTTGGATTGTGGCTCAAGTTATGATTCCACAACACTTCAGCAATTTCTGCCATCCCCATAGGCGCACCTGGGTGGCCAGAGTTTGCTTTTTGCACTGCGTCCATGCTTAACGCGCGGATGGCATTGCATAAGTCGGTACGAGTTGCCATTGTTATCTCCCTAATCGATAGTAATGAACGGTCTTATACAAATGCGCATAAAACCTTGTTTGAATTCTTAAAAAAGCGCGCAATTTTTACCACTTTTTTTCAAAGTGCTAAATTATTGCTTAGATAGTGATTTTGGGCAAGTATATGCCTAAATAATTTAACTATTACGAAGATTTAATCGCCTGTAATACCAGTTCTATGGCTTTGCAATTTCCTTTGGCATCAGCAAACGTGAGTAACGGCGTTTTGTTGTTCAAGACACAGTCGCTAAAGTGCGCAATTTCCAGATTAAAGTGATTTGCTTTGGGCAAGACGATAGTTTCTGATTTGCCGCCTGCTTCCCAACTAATCACAGGATCATCAGTCGGATATGCCCACATATTGTGACATTTAATCCACCCTTTATCGCCGATGATTTCATACTCCGCTTTACGCCCACGCTCAAAACTCACATCAAAATGCCCATAGCGCGCGCGGCCTTGTGCGTCATTGCCAAAGTCTAAAATACCACTCGCCACCACATCGGCACCATGCGCATTGAGCTTGCCATAAGCCATGATATTTTTGGGTTCAGCAGGCACACCATTTTGTGCAAAGCACCAGCGCAAAACATGAATCGCATAAGGCCCGATATCCCACATCGCGCCACCGCCATCCGCCATACTACGCGTGATGCGATACATACGTGCAGGCGCCATGAGGAAAGAAAAGCTGGCACGGCAAGACAACACATCGCCAATCAAGCCACTTTCAATCAACTCCGCCACTTTGGCATGCTGCGGATGAAAGCAATACATAAAGCCTTCCATCACTTTCACATTCACTTTTATTGCAGCAGCTTCAATCTTGTCGATTTCCGCCAAATTGGTCGTCATCGGCTTCTCAATGAGCACATGTTTACCAGCATGAATAGCTTTCAGCGCCCATTCGGCATGCTCCTCATTCGCCATCGGGCAATATACCGCTTGCACATTTTTATCTTGGATAAGCGCATCCAAATCGTCGTAACAAGTCACGCCTTGCGCGTTGGGTGCATATTTTTCCAGCGTCGCCTTTGCTGCACCTGCACGTCGACTCGCAATCGCCACCAACTGTGAATTAGGCGCTTCGATTATTGCTGGAAGTAAGCGCTCATTCACACGGGCAGCACCGAGGATGCCCCATTTAAGTTTAAGCATAAATATCTCACATCAAAATAATTTCTATTCCAACCTCTAAAGACCAACAGATTTTAGTAATATCCTTATTACTTTTTCTTTTCCTCCCAAAGCCCTATTGAATCCATAGTATTGCTGTTTGGATAAGGTAACTTCTAAAAGATCTTTCTTTCTAAACACCTCTACATCACTCTCTACAATCTCCCTCAATTCAATTAGATACTCTAGAAACAATCCACCGTTTGGAGGTATTAGACCAACTATCGAAGCAATAAAAGTGTGTCTAATTTCATCAACATCCAAACCCATCTCTCGAAAACTTCTAGTTTTCTGCACCCAACCCCCATGTTTCTGATTTTTACTTATGGCATCAAGATCATCTATGGACTCTCGAAACTCACCATGATTTAATAAAGCAGTGAGCGGTGTCTCCAATCTAAACTCAGCTTGATAGACCCAACCAGAAAATAACTCCCGTAAAAAAATTCCTTTTTCATAATACTCATCCTCAATTTTTTCAAGCGTTACCTCAAACTTTTCTAGGCCAGTTATATACCCACCAGGTATATCTTTGACTGTTATTTTTAGTTCGGCCAGTTTATTTTGTGCAAGAAAAAACTTATTTCTTTTTTCTTCTGCATTATCCGAGTTGTAAGATTCTTTTATAGAAGTATTAACTTCATCCGCAAGCTTTTGACAAATTTCCAATACATCCATTTACAAAACCTCAAATATTTTAGATTAAAGTTGCTCTTTCCATTTCATAGAACAACCAATACTCGCAATCTGCTCCCTCGGCCCTGCGCCCGTTTCGGCAATCAACCTCATCGCCTTAAATAAATCCCTTGTACTATCAGGCGCGGTTTCTTTGCGGCTTTCGTCAAAGCGTCCGCGGTATTGCAACTCAAATTTGTTGTTAAATCCAAAGAAATCAGGGGTACAAACAGCACCGTAAGTTTTAGCGATTTGTTGTGTTTCGTCTAACAAGTATGGAAACGGCAACGCCATCTCCTGCGCAAGTTTTTGCATATTCTCAAAGCTGTCTTCTGGGTAATCCGTTGGGTCGTTGCTCATAATCGCCACCGTATTCACGCCCAAACTTTGTAGCTCGCGCACGTCATGAATTAAGCGTGGCAAAATGGCTTTGACATAAGGGCAATGGTTGCAAATAAACATGACCAATAGGCCGTTCTTGCCCATCATGTCGTCGCGCGTGATGAGCTTGCCATCTATATTAGGTAGTTTAAAATCAGGCGCTTGCCAGCCAAATTCGCAAACAGGTGGGTTGATACTCGCCATGTTTTTTGTTTCCTTAATTCATTTCTCTTTTTTGCCGTCATTCCCGCGAAAGCGGGAATCCAGTTTGAATTTACAAACCCTAAAATTGATTCCCGCTTTCGCGGGAATGACGATGTAGGATATTATCACTTTTTATTTACACTTCGACCTATTTACACGTGGACTTTAGCATGTCTAACCTTCGTTTTCACAGCCCAGAAAAATTGCGTATTGGCGCACAAGTCAAACTATCTGATAACGCCGCCACCCATGCCACCCGCGTCATGCGATTGGGGGTAGGCGATGGCCTGATTTTATTTAATGGGAATGGCAACGATTATGATTGCGAGTTGATCAGCACCAAAAAAAGTGAGACTTTGGTGCGCGTTAAAAACAGCATGCTTATTGAAAATGAATCACCACTCAACATCACGCTTTTGCAAGGCATCTCCAGTGGTGACCGTATGGACTACACCATTCAAAAAGCGGTAGAACTGGGCATCAAACATATCCAGCCTATTGCCACAGAACGTAGCGTGGTTAAACTCAGCCAAGAGCGCGCTGAGAGGCGTGTAGAACATTGGCAAAATATCGTGATTTCTGCCTGCGAACAATCTGGTCGCGCCTTTGTACCGCAAGTGGCCATGCCTATGAATTTAAGCGCATGGTTGACCAACAATCCATCCAGCCAAACTTGCCGCATTCTACTTAACCCTGTGGGCGCAAAACGCTTTGCAGAAATCAGCAAACCTAGCGGAGAAATTCAATTGCTGATTGGCGCGGAAGGTGGCTTAAGCAACAAAGAAATTGAGTTGGCAACTGCCAATGGCTTTCAATCGATTATTTTAGGCCCGCGTATTTTGCGCACCGAAACCGCAGCGCTAACGGCGATTGCGAGTATGCACAGCATTTGGGGAGACTTCTAATATTATTTGTAATATATACAAAATTAATTTACAATATATGTAATATATACAAATAAAAAGGCAATTTGATGTCTCTTGGCTACAATATTCGCAATTTACGCAAATCTCAAAGCATGACATTACAACAATTAGCGACCCTCACAGGGGCGGACGCAGGTAATTTATCGCGCATCGAACGCGGCGAGTTAGGCGTTTCTGAAGCGCTTTTACGTAAAATCGCCAGCGCACTCAGCACCACCCCTGCAGTTTTATATGCGGAAGAAAACACGCCGCTGACTACTACACAATTAGGTCTGCAATCGCAAAAACTCAATAGCCAAAATGCGCAAGACTTTGTGTACTGGTTTCGTTCCGCTGCACCTTATATCCATGCTTTTGGCGGAAGTACATTTGTCATTGCCTTTGGAGGTGAAGTCGTCAATGAGCACCAATTTATTGCGCTCTCGCACGATTTGAATTTGCTTGCCAGTCTTGAGGTGCGCTTAGTGTTAGTGCACGGTGCGCGCCCACAAATTGAACAGCGTTTAAAGCGAGACAAGCTCACTCCAGCCTTTCACAATGGACTACGTATTACTGACGATGCTGCGATGGAAGCGGTTAAAGAGGCAAATGGTGCTGTGCGTGTTGAAATTGAGGCATTACTCTCAATGGGCATTGCCAACTCGCCCATGGCTGGGTCAGACATTCGCGTAGCCAGCGGCAATTTTGTCACAGCAAAACCGATTGGTGTGATCGACGGCGTAGATTTACAACATACTGGCGAAGTGCGCAAAGTAGATGCTGTTGGCATTCAAAAACGTCTGGATGACAATGAGCTAGTCTTACTATCCCCTATGGGGTATTCGCCCACAGGTGAAACATTCAACCTCACTCTTGAAGACGTGGCAGTCAGTACCGCCATTGCCTTGGATGCAGAAAAGCTTATTTTCTTGATGGATTCAGAAGGGGTATACAATTTACGCGGTGAATTGTTGCGCGAAATGACCGCAGAAAAAGCTAAGAACTTGCTTAAAAATGTGCAAGAGAGCGATGAACCCATACACTTTTCAGAAGATGTTAACTACTACTTACCAGCCGCCGTGCGCGCCTGCGAGCATGGCGTTGCGCGCACCCATCTTATCTCACGCCTGATTGATGGTGCTATTATTCAAGAACTATTTACCCACAATGGTGTAGGCACAATGATTACCGAACTGCCGCTGGAAACGATGCGGCAGGCCAATATTGGTGACGTAGGCGGTATATTAAAGCTGATTGAACCGCTTGAAAATGAAGGGGTTTTAGTGCGTCGTGGCCGCGAACGCATTGAAATGGAAGTTAATCATTTTTACGTGATGGAACACGACAACCGCATTATAGGTTGCGCTGCGTTATATCCTTTTAAAAATGAAAAAATGGCAGAGTTTGCTTGTTTAGCGATAGACCCACAGTACCGTGGTGGCGGACGTGGAGACAAGCTATTCAATTTTTGCCAAGAACAAGCAAAAAAACACGGATTTTTGCAGGTGTTCTGCCTAACCACACGTACCGAGCATTGGTTTTTAGAACGCGGATTTATCGAAAGAGCCGTTGAAAATTTACCTGCCGAGAAAAAGAAAATCTATAACCCGCAAAGAAAATCTAAAGTGTTTATAAAAGACTTATAAGCTAAACGGATTGTCATTCAAAAAAATAGCGATTGGAAAAATCACCAATCGCTATTGACTATTTAAACTTCAAACGCTTGTATGTACTTATTGCGTTTTCTTTTTCTTAGTTTTGGTAGTCGTTTTTTTGGTTGTTGGTGCTGGCACAGCACTTGCCGCTGCTGGTGTAGCCTCACCCTGAACGTTCAAGTGTCCGCCAGTACCCGCTCCACCCTCGATAATTTGTGGTTTATAACTCTTCACTGCGCGCACAATATTGTTGTAGGAATCGGTAAACGCCGCAACAATCACTTTACCTTCAGCGGTATTACTATAACCACCACCTGCGCCACCTAAAGCACCACCAAATGCACCGCCAAACAAGCTAAAGTCTGTATTTTTAGCACTTCCCTCCGCTGCAGCCACCTGTACACTAGAACGATTGTCAACCACTGTTAATAATGTACTTGCTTCTTTAAACTTCAATCCACCAGCTAACAATGCCGCCCAGCCACCGCCAAAATGTCCAATAGCCCCACCTAAGCCACCAGCATCATTATTACTAAAAGTAATAGAAGGGCTCAAAGCGTAATCCGCGGCAACCATCTGACCTTTTTTGAAATTGCTGGTCTGGCGCAACTCACCACTATCTCGCAAATTACGCTCACCCTCCATCACTTGCATTGCAGCGCCACGATCAACCACCATAAAACAATTAGACTGCTGGATTAGCAACTTAAGTACGGGAACAGTTGATCCAAGCTTATACTGTCCAGATAACTGGCCATACCATGCCGCATTCTGATCTTCCACTACCGCCATTGTTCCTAATGGCTTATCACACTTCTCCAACTGCGCATTCGCATTTTGTGCATTAGACCCACCAGCCGAACCTGTTGCTGCTGTTTTAGCGCCTGAATCTCCTACCTTCATTTCCGCGCACCCAACCAAACCCGTTGCCAGCACAACACCTGTCATTACTAATACTTTATTTAACTTGTTATCCATTGCTTGTCTTTCTTAAATTTAAATCACACATAAAAATAAGGCTTAGTAGCTGTGGCTACTAAGCCTCGTTAAACTCAATTAATTAATGTTTTTTAGTTTTCTTCTTTTTCACTGGAGCCTCTGCTACAGGCTCTTCTTCACCTTGAACAGCGAGACTACCACCCGTACCTGGCCCGCCCTCAATTGTTTGAGGTTTGTAATTTTTGACTGCGCGCACTAGATTGTTATACGAATCAGTAAACGCAGCCACAATGACTTTACCTTGAGCGGTATTGCTATAGCCGCCCCCAGCAGCCCCTAAACCACCACCAAACAAGCCGCCGAAGAGACTAAAGTCTGTATTTTTTGAGCTACCCTCTGCCGCGGCCACTTGAACACTCGACCGATTATCCACTAGCGTTAACATTGTGCTGGCCTCTTTAGTCTTGATACCACCAGCAATGGCACCAACCGTTCTGCCAGCAATCCCTGCTAACGCACCACCAATTCCACCAGCATCATTATTGCTGAAAGTAATGGATGGACTCATCGCATAATCTGCAGCAACCATCTGACCTTTTTTGAAATTACTGGATTGACGTAACTCCCCGCTATCGCGCAGATTGCGCTCCCCTTGAATCACTTGCATGGCAGCACCGCGATCAACCACCATAAAGCAATTCGATTGCTGTACCAATAACTTAAGCACAGGTACCGTAGAGCCTAATTGGTATTGACCAGATATTTCCGCATACCAAGCAGCGTTTTGATCTTCCACCACCGCTAACGTGCCCAATGGCTTATCACATTTTTCTAACTGAGCATTAGCATTTTGCGAGTTAGAGCCACCTGCTGAGCCTGTGGCTGTCGTTTTTGCACTGGAGTTGCCCATCTCAGTACCAAGCAAATCAGCCTTTGCTGATAGCGCAATTATTGCCAGCAAACCTGCCACTACAAATCTTGTTTTCATTCTCAGTCCCTTAGATATTAAAACTGCCTGCCATTCCAACGCAAACATAAAAGCGTGTCAATCCCCTATCTATGGGATGTCAATGCAATACTGCTATTTTCAGTTTTAAAAGTGACATTATGATTAAATCTGTTGCTAGTGCTGACGAAAAATAAAAAAGAAAATAGTTCAGAATGTGAAAAATCGCTCACTTTTATATACAATCTACAGCATTCTGAATTTTGAGACTTTGACATCATGTTAAGCGAAACTACCGCAGCCAAAAAAGCAAAAACGCTTTCTGAGGCGCTTCCTTACATCAAGCGCTTTTTTGATAAAACGATTGTCATCAAATACGGCGGCAATGCAATGACTGACGAGCATCTAAAACAATGTTTTGCACAAGATGTAGTGTTGCTTAAACTGGTTGGCATGAATCCTGTCGTAGTGCATGGCGGCGGCCCACAAATTAACGAGATGCTGGATAAACTTGGCAAAAAAGGCGAGTTTATTCAAGGCATGCGTGTGACTGACGAAGAAACCATGGATGTCGTAGAGATGGTATTGGGCGGTCAGGTCAATAAAGAAATTGTGAACCTGATTAATCGCAACGGGGGTAAAGCAGTAGGGCTTACTGGGCAGGATGGCAATTTTATTCATGCCCATAAGCTATTAATGGAAGATTTAAACGACCCCTCAAAGATGATTGATGTGGGCCAAGTAGGTGAAATTAGTGCAATTGACCCAAGCATCATTAACTTTTTAGACAGTGGCGACTTTATTCCCGTGGTAGCACCAATTGGCGTCGGTGTTGACGGTGAAACGTATAACATCAACGCAGATGTCGTCGCTGGTAAATTAGCTGAGATTCTAAATGCAGAAAAACTGATTCTGCTAACGAACACCCCTGGCGTGTTAGATAAAGACGGCAACTTACTGACAGGTCTAACCCCTAAGCATATTGATGAAATGGTAGCGGATGGCACGCTCTCGGGTGGTATGTTACCGAAAATTAGCTCTGCACTAGATGCTGCGCGTAGCGGTGTCAAATCAGTGCACATTATTGATGGTCGAGTGGAACACGCATTATTGCTTGAAGTACTCACAGATGAGGGAGTAGGTACACTCATCAAAGCAAAATAACACTAGCCCATACTCATTAGCCAACTCTGGGATAGGCGCAATGCCAAAAACTTGGATATTTGATCTCGATGATACGCTGCATAACGCCTCAAAGCATATCTTCCCTGTGATGAATCGCGCTATGACGCAATACATTATGGACGAATTAGAGATGGACGAGCATGCAGCACATCAGTTGCGCCAACACTACTGGCGCATTTACGGCGCAACGCTCAAAGGATTAATGCGTCACCATGAAATAGATGCCCATCACTTTTTAAAAGAAACCCATGCTTTCATAGACTTACCCAGCATGGTAGTTCAGGCTAAGCAATTAAAACATATGCTAAAAAACCTGAATGGGCGTAAGTGTGTGTTCACTAATGCTCCTCGTGACTATGCCATGCGCGTACTAGAAATCTTAAATATTGCTGATTGCTTTACGTTGGTATTCAGCGTGGAATCGACACAATTTCATGCGAAGCCCAGCGCTCGCGGTTTTGCCATGTTATTGCAAACACTGAAAGTCAAAGCGGGTGACTGTATTATGCTTGAAGACAATTTATCAGCACTCATGACGGCAAAACGCATGGGTATGCGCACCATCTGGGTCAGCAAAAAACTGCAAAAACCAAATTATGTTGATTACAGAATTAACTCTGCGTTAGCACTCACACACCTTAAGTTATAATAAATCAAACCTATTCATCTAGAGAACAACATGGCATCAGACCGCAAACAACAAATATTAGAGACACTCGCCCACATGCTGGAAACCCCTAAGCGCGAGAAAATCACTACCGCTTCTTTAGCTGCTAAATTAGAGGTGAGTGAGGCAGCACTCTATCGCCATTTTGCAAATAAGGCGCAGATGTTTGAAGGTCTCATCGAGTTTATCGAGAGTTCAATTTTTGGTGTCATTAATAAAATCACCACTGACGAAACCAGCGGTGACAAACAAGTACAACTAATCATTGTCATGCTGCTTAAATTTGCCGAAAAAAATCCAGGGATGACGCGCGTGTTAATCGGTGATGCTTTAATCAACGAAGATGATAGACTTCAGCTGCGCATTAATCAGCTCTACGACCGTATTGAAGCCAGCTTAAAGCAAAGCTTAAGAATTGCAGAGACCACCGCTCAAATCAAAGTAGACCCTAGCGCACATGCCAACCTGATCATGTGTTACGTGATTGGTCGCTGGCATCAATTTGCAAAAAGTGGCTTTAAACGCAAACCACTAGAGTTTTCTGACACCCAAATTAGCATTCTTAATATTTAACACACTCAATATCATCATGGAAAATACAGTTTTTGGATTTACCGAAGCACAAATTACAGCGTTTGGGCTCGCTTACGGTGTAGGGGGACTCATGCTGCTCATGGTATTTATTGTGGGTCATTTAGCATGGAAATCTAAAGCGGGAAAAATGGGTACGTTCGCCCTATTTCTAGCGCTCACCTTTGGCTTCGTGGGTTTTATCGCAAAATATCTTATTCAATATTTTCTGAATATTAAGTAGCTACAACTTTTTAAACATACTAGGAACTAGATTTCAGCCCCGTCTTGACCGCATTAAATCTAGCCTCAAACACGGCTGATTTAATCTGTTCAACCTCAGTATACTGCATTGCAACAACACCAACGTCTACGGCAGAAGCCAGTTGTAATGCGCGCAGCAAGAGCTCGGCTTCATCGAGTGCGCACTGCTCAAGCCCTGTCCGGCCGCGACTATCTGCTTCACATGCCTGTAAAAACGCCTGGAAACGCTCAGGTTGGCGAAAGGCATCTAATTCAGTCAGAAAAGTGACTATCGTGCTAGCCTTCATTTGCGGCACCGCATGCAGTTTGCCATGAAACTTAGCAACAATATGCGCTAAGTCTTTGCAATCCTTTGGTACGCGTAAACGTGCGCATACCGCTTTTAACAACTCCACACTACGCTGTTCATGCCCAATATGCCTAGGCAAAAGTTCTTTGGGTGTTGTCCCCTTACCTAAATCATGCGTGAGCGCTGCAAAACGTACTGGCAAGCTAAACTGCTGCTTGGCAGCATAATCGACCACCATCATGACGTGCACGCCTGTATCTACTTCAGGATGATGTTGTGGAGGCTGCGGTACGCCCCATAACCGATCCAACTCTGGAAAAATAATCTTCAGCGCACCACATGCACGTAACACTTCAAACATACGACTAGGTTGCACTTCCATCAAACCGCGTGAGAGCTCCTGCCAAACACGCTCTGGCACCAGCGCATCCACCTCACCATCCTCTACCATGCTGCGCATCAAAGCCAATGTTTCTGCCGCTATGGTAAAGTCTGTCAATCTTGCGCAAAAGCGCGCAGCGCGCAAAATTCTCACTGGGTCTTCTACAAACGCAGCACTGACATGCCGAATCACTTTAGCTTGAATATCCGCTTGTCCATGGAAGGGATCAATAAGCTGACCATCTGCATCTTTTGCAATGGCATTCATGGTGAAATCACGCCTGCTTAAATCTTGCTCTAGCGTGACTTCAGGGTCAGCATACACTTCAAACCCTTTATAACCTTTGGCTGTCTTGCGCTCGGTACGTGCTAACGCATATTCTTCGTGTGATTTTGGATGTAAAAATACGGGGAAATCTTTACCTACTGGCTTAAAGCCAGCTTCTAACATCGTGCTGACGTGCTCGCCCACAACAACATAGTCTCTGTCTTTGATAGGCATGCCGAGCAACTCATCACGTACCGCGCCACCTACACAATAGACTTTCATTTAGCTACCATAGCCAGATAAGTGGATCAATCAGCGCTTAGCATTGATGACGCGTCCAGCCGCACAACGGTAATCCAAATAAGCGCCTCTTGGTGTTGCATTGGTCAAATACTCAGGCACGATGGCTTCTAAAGGCATTAATGAGACACCCAAGGCATGCGCATTATTTTGTCCCGTGACATTATCTACCTGCATAGAGCGTATATTGTCACGACTCATCAGTGGGATAGGCGAGAACTCCATCAACCAGCCCTGCAAGTATGACAACTTGTCATTCAAACCGATGATAGGGCGTTGTTTGTTGAGTACCGTCATTACTTTGGTCACGAGCTCTTGCAGCGTGTATACCTGTGGGCCACCCAACTCATACACTTTGCCGAAAGTAGCACTACTCTCAAGCGCATTGACGATACAAGACACCACATTCTCCACCCAAATCGGCTGAAACTTAGCATTAGGTTTGGCCAAAAATAGGACAGGAAGTACTTTGATCAATTTTGCAAACAGATTAAAGAAATTATCAGAACGACCAAAAATAATAGAAGGCCTAAAAATCGTGATGTTCAATTTTTTACTATACTCAAACACCGCTTCCTCGCCCATTGCCTTGCTGCGCAGATACTTGCTTGGCGCGGTTTTACTGGCTTGTAATGCACTCATATGAATCAATCTGGGAATATTCAATTCTTCACACAATTGCGCTAAGCGCCTCGGTAACTGATGGTGCATTTTTTCAAATGTAGCGTTCCCTGATTCATGCAGAATCCCCACCAAGTTAATCACAATATCGCTACCCGCTAATAAACCTTTGAGCTTTTGCTGTTGTGATAAATCGCACTCAATCACATGCACTTTAGGTAACAATATCAGATGTTTAGCCAACTCTCTTTTTCGTGTTAACACAGTGACTTGATACCCAACCGCGTCCAACCTTGTCACCAAACTTGTCCCCACAAAACCGGAGCCGCCTAATACTGTAATTTTTTTCATAGTACCTTACCTTACTCTACAGATGATTGAATAATTTCTACCGCTGGATTACGCGCAGGAACAGTCCCTAGCCGCGTTTTCAGCGGCATGCTTTTTAATCCCAAACGTTGTGAATACAAATGCGCATTAGACATGACTTTTTTAACGTAATCTCTAGTCTCGTCAAATGGAATCGTTTCTGCATAGATAGCTCCTTCTAACGGCACTTCACCCATCCATTTTTTAGCACGACTAGGACCAGCATTATAACCTGCCGTAGTCATGGTTTCTTGCCCATTAAATTGATCCAGCATACTTTTCATATAGGCAGTACCTAGTGTGATATTTGTATCTAACTCATGAATCATACCGTTGTTATAGGCCTGAAAACCAACTTTTTTTGCAATCCATTTGGCAGTCGCTGGCATCAGCTGCATCAGCCCTGAGGCTCCTACATGAGATTTTGCATAATGCATGAATCGACTTTCCTGGCGAACAATGCCATACACCCACGCCTCATCAATATTTTTATCTTTTGTTGCAGTGTTGATCAGGTCACGATAAGGCGTTGGATAGCGCAAGTCATAATTGTGCAGCTCTTTCGTTTTATCTGCTGTCATTACGCTAATATCGAACCACTTTTTTCTAGAGGCATATGCAGCAGCAGCCAATAACTGTCTATCATCAAAACCATCAATAGCGGAAGCCCATTCCATTTTTGATTCCCATACCAAATCCAGTCTTTGTAGTGCATCTGCACGTTTTACTTGATCCAGCTTCGCAAATGCGTCCACTTCTGCATGAGTGGGTACATAGAAATCTGGTGAAGCGCTCATACTAGACTCCAACTCTTCCTGCGCCAACCATCCATAATAGTGACGCTCAGTAGAAAGCGGTGCAAAAATACTATTAGCTTCTAGCATTTTATTTTGCGCCTTATATGCACGTGCCTTCCAATAGCGCCAGACAGGCTCATCGGCTTGGTCTGGCGGCATCAAGGCAATCACCTCAGAGAGAGCATTCCAGTCTGTCCGTCGCAAAGCACTACGTGCATACCACTCAAACTCCTCTTTGCTCAGCGTTGAGTTTTCAGCCAATTGAAACCAATCATAAGCCTGCGGCTCATGCCGTTTAGCTGCGTTTAGCGCGAGCTTGCCATAAAAATCACTTTTTTCTTGTGCGTTGAAATACTGTTCTAATTTTTTAAACATCGCCAAAGCTTGTATGGAGTCTGTTTTTGCTAATTGTGTTAATGCTAACAAATATAATGCACGGCCATACCGATTACTGGTACTTACACTTTTTTTACTAAGTACCAATTGTGGCTTGGTAAAAGCAAGGTCGATTTGCTTATCCAGCTTTTCATCCACTAGACGGCTACGTTTTGCAATACCTTTCGCCAGCGCAATCCTATTGTCAGACAATGCCATGTTAAAGCGCTCAAAAATATCATCCTCCGACAATACTTTTGCTGCTTGTAATTGATCAAACAAGTCATTGCAGTTAGTAGGCTGTTCTCGTGATTTAAACCAGAGTGATTTTGCCGACTCCAATGTTTGCGCGCCATATACGGCAGCACTGGCTTCAGCGGCATAGCAAGTAACCCCCGCATCACTGGACTGATATTGCGTATAAACGCTTAAAAATGTAGGCCAATCTTGTTTTTTGCCTAATTGTTTTAACCACTCACCGCGTAGTCGATCTGCAAATGGCAGCGCGCTATATCGCGCTAAAAATGCATTCATCTCATCATTACTGACTGCATCGAGATTAAGCAACATTAGCCAATAATCCGCATATGGTGCAAGCAGATAATTTTGATTTTTTAAACGACTGACTGACTCCGCTAACGCAAATGCATTTCTTTTTTCGTAAGCTGCTTTTGCGTTTAGAAACTCATCGTCTCCAGCATCTGCCATCACATACATTGCTTGAAATAGCAGAACCAACACACATAAAGTGCGTGTCATTTTTTTAAAATGGAAACTACTGATTGACACGCTTTTCATCCTACACGCGCAAGACACGACTGAGAAAATACAAGGACATAGACGTTAGTAAAAACCAAACGATGTATTTTGCTAGTTTTTTAAACCACAAGAAATATTTTTTCTCACCCGAATAACAATACAATCCAAGCAGCAACAGTGCTGCAATAACAAAGAGTATGGCAACAAGCCTGATCACTATCATGATACACCTCCTGTAACACGCTCTTTGATATTCAACTAAAATGCGGCATTAATACTGGTTCAAAAAATTCTTTTTGCGCTACATAGCCAGCAGGAGCATCCTCTACATTTTCGAATATCGCATATTCCCAAGCCTCTTGATCTGCCAATAACGCGCGTAATAACTGGTTATTTAAGGCATGGCCTGATTTATATGCAGTAAATGCACCCAAAATTGGGTGCCCCAACATATATAAATCGCCAATTGCATCAAGCACCTTATGTTTGGCAAACTCATCTTGATACCTTAGGCCATCTGAATTGAGCACGCGATATTCGTCCAGCACAATGGCATTGTCTAGACTACCGCCACGCGCCAAGCCATTCGCGCGGAGGTATTCTACCTCATGCATAAAACCAAAAGTTCTTGCCCGACTAATCTCTTTAATATACGAATTATCAGCAAAATCAATGTGTACCGTTTTTCCTGAATTTTCAAACACGGGGTGCGCAAAATCAATGGTGAAATCCATTTTAAACCCGTGATATGGTTCAAACCTTACCCATTTATCCGCCTCTTTTATTTCCACTAACTTATTGATACGAATAAATTTTTTGGGTGCAGGCTGCTCTACAATACCCGCAGACTGCAATAAAAAGATAAATGGGGCCGCACTTCCGTCCATAATTGGAATTTCCGATGCGGTCACTTCTACCACTACGTTATCCACGCCAAGTCCAGCTAAAGCCGACATCAAGTGCTCTACTGTCGCCACACGTGCGCCATTCTGCTCTAGGGCTGAGCATAATCGCGTATCGCGTACAGCTTCTGGTGTTGCTTGAATTTCAGGCGTATCTGGCAAATCAACGCGCCGAAATACAATACCTGTATCAATGGCTGCTGGCTTCAAGGTCATAACGACCTTTTCACCATTATGCAGACCTACACCAGTAGTACTTATCACCTTTTTTAAAGTTCTTTGTTTAAGCACCTAATGTCTTTCCTTTAGTCTCAATTCTGACGATTGATAGTACTACTTTTATTGCATGTTTCACAAAACGTTAATCTGCCTGTTTACGTAAAAATGCTGGAATATCATACTCTTCCACGCCAGACATTTTCATTGCCTCTACCTGTGCACGACGATTATTGCTGCTGAATACCGCAGGGGCTTCATCTTCTTCCACCTCCATACCAGTAAACATAGGCTGCCCACTTGTACCATCACGCAGTGCTGTCATCACTTTAAGCTCAGGTTTTGGCTGGCGACGTGCAACTGCACCACTTAAGCCTGTAGCCACCATGGTGACACGCAAGTTCTCACCCATGCTTTCATCCATAACGTTACCCACGATGACAGTTGCATCTTCTGCAGTAAACGCTTTGATGGTATTCATCACATCATAATACTCTTTCATTTTAAAACTACTACTTGCACTAATGTTGACTAGCACACCACGTGCATTTGCCAAGTTCACATCCTCTAACAGTGGACTGGCAACTGCTTGCTCAGCTGCAATACGTGCACGATCAGGACCACTTGCTTCGGCAGAACCCATCATAGCCATTCCCATTTCAGACATCACAGTGCGTACGTCTGCGAAGTCCACGTTCACCAACCCTGGACAATTGATAATCTCTGCAATACCTGAGACCGCATTATGTAGCACATCGTTCGCTGCGCGGAATGCTTCTAAAAATGGCACATCTTCACCCAGCACTTCCATGAGTTTTTCATTAGGAATCACAATCAGTGAGTCGACGTGCTGAGACAGTTCTTCCAAACCTTCTGTGGCCACTTTGGTACGTTTACCTTCAAAAGCAAATGGCTTAGTGACCACCGCAACTGTCAGGATACCCATCTCTTTGGCTACTTCGGCAATAATCGGTGCAGCGCCTGTCCCCGTACCGCCGCCCATGCCTGCCGTGATGAACAGCATATCGGCACCGTCGATTGCCTCCGCGATGCGATCGCGGTCTTCCAATGCAGCTTCACGACCAATTTCTGGCTTAGCCCCAGCACCCAAGCCTTTGGTGATGTCAGCGCCTATTTGCAGCACTGTTTTAGCTTGGCTCTTTTTAAGCGCCTGCATATCAGTATTCGCACAAATAAACTCTACGCCACCCACCGATTTTTCTATCATATGTGCAACTGCATTACCGCCGCAACCACCCACACCAATCACTTTAATGACTGCTTCTTGCGTATCTTTTTCCATAATTTCAAACATCTTAAACCTCCTTTTGCCCTTTATTTTTGAACCTAGTTGAGATGCTCTTCAAGCTAGATCCTGCCCTAAATCAACTGCTTTACTACTAAACCTGCTAAAAGTTACCTTGAAACCAACTCTTCATTTTCTCCAACACTCTGCCTACCGAACTCGATTGCATGTGCCCTAATAACTGGCGCTCTAATTGTTGCTTACCCATCAGTACTAACCCCACGCCTGTGGAATATCTTGGATTACCAATGACTTCCGACAAGCCACCGACATACCTAGGCATGCCTAAACGCACTGGCGTATGAAATATTTCCTCACCTAGCTCTACCATGCCGCGCATCGCAGCCGAGCCACCTGTAATCACAATGCCTGAAGCAATCATCTCTTCCATACCGCTACGTCTCAGTTCTTGCTGTACGAACTCATATAGCTCTACCACACGCGGCTCAATCACTTCTGCTAAAGTTTGTATGGACAACTGACGCGCCTCTCTTCCATCTACACCAGGCACCTCCACCACTTCACGGGGATCTGCTAATTGTCTGAGTGCGCAGCCATACTTCACCTTTATTTCCTCGGCAGACTGCGTGGGCGTGCGGAATGCTACTGCAACATCATTCGTCATTTGATCGCCTGCAATTGGGATGACTGCGGTATGACGAATAGAACCATTTTTAAATACGGCAATATCAGTAGTGCCACCACCTATATCAACCAAACACACCCCTAGTTCTTTTTCATCTTCGGTAAGCACAGCAACACTTGAAGCCAATGGTTGCAAAATTAAATCACTCACTTCAAGGCCACAACGCTTAATACATTTCACTATGTTTTGTGCAGCTGCCACAGCCCCTGTGACAATGTGCACTTTCACTTCCAACTTCATTCCACTCATACCCAAGGGCTCGCGCACATCGTCCTGTCCATCGATGATGAATTCTTGCGTCAAAATATGTAGAATCTGCTGATCCGCAGGCAGTGCTACTGCACGCGCTGTTTCCACCACGCGATCCACGTCTGTTTGCGAGACTTCAGCATCTTTAATTTTGACCATGCCGTGTGAATTTAAGCTTTTAATGTGACTTCCCGCGATGCCCGTATAAACCGTATTAATCTTACAATCCGCCATCAACTCAGCCTCTTCAATGGCGCGCTGTATCGCTTGCATCGTCGAATCAATATTGACCACAACACCTTTCTTGAGTCCGCGCGAAATATGCTGCCCCAAACCAATCACCTTTAAAGTGCCATCTGGTAATAGCTCAGCCACAATCGCTACAATCTTAGAAGTGCCAATATCTAATCCAACGATTAAGTTCTTATCTTCTCTTACTTTTTTAACCATGCTTTTCCCCACCACTTTTCTGTCTATGTCGACGGCCTAGCCGCTATTTTTTTACAACATATTGCCTGGCTTACGCACTGCAAACCCATTTGGATAACGCAAATCTGCGTAGCGCAAATTCAATTCCAGTTGATGCAACGTACTGCTATAACTTTTCACAAACCGAGTCAGCCTACTTTCCATATCCACTCGTCCTAGTGCAATCAACATACCTTTGTCTGTTTTAATCTCCCATGAACGTCTTGGAGATAACGTCACCTGCTCAATTTTCATTTGCGCCTGATTTAAAATAGCGCTATAGACGCCATAGCCCTTACTCACCTCGGCGACGCCATCGCCAGGCCCATAAAATACTGGCAAGCTTGCGTCTGAGGCCGCATGAAAAATCTCACCATAGGTATTTACCAACGCAATATCACCCCAGCGCGCCAATACCTCATGCTCTTCGATGACCACATCAATTTGATCTGGCCAGCGCCTTCTTACGCTGACTTTGCGCGCCCAAGGAAGCTTTTCAAACGCATCTCGAGTACGCTCTAGGTTTAATGTAAAAAAGTTGCCTTTTAGATGCTTCTCAATAATTAAGCTAATTTGTTCATGGGTTACGTGTGACAAGTGCCCTTCCACCTTTACTTCACGTAATGGAAATATTGGCAAATGCACGACGGCATAAAGCAAGATGTACAACATCATCACAACAGCAGTTGCGAATAAAAAATTGGCAATCCAATTCATTAACTGTGGTTTATTCCACATGTGATTTCTCTACTGTCATCTCTAAAATACTCAACACCAGCGCATCAAAACTTAAGCCAGCCGCTTTTGCAGCCATCGGCACCAAGCTATGATCTGTCATGCCTGGACTCGTATTGACCTCCAGAAAGTAATGATTTCCTGCCTCATCCATTAAAAAGTCCACACGACCCCAGCCCGCGCAACCCAGTACCTTGAAGGCTTGAATCGCTTCTTGCTGAATCTGTGCTTCTTTTTTGCTGTCTAGCCCGCATGGACAGTGGTACTCAGTGTCATCGCTGATGTATTTGGCTTCATAATCGTAATACTCGTTTTTGGGTACGATACGCACAATCGGTAGCGCCACATTTCCCAAAATTCCCACTGTATATTCGCCGCCCCCTATAAACTTTTCAGCTATCACCAACGGATCCGCTTGTGCCGCCAGTGCATAAGCTTCTGCCATATCGGCTAATGCTTTTACCTTGGATATCCCAATACTTGACCCTTCGTTGGCTGGCTTAACAAACAATGGCAAACCTAACTTGTGCACAACCTGATTTAAATCCGTTTTTGCATCTATCAACTCAAAATCAGGCGTCACCACACCACTCGCTCTCCACAATAATTTAGTGCGCCATTTGTCCATCCCTAGTGCAGATGCCATGACACCGCTACCTGTATAGGGAATTCCCATTAAATCTAATGCGCCTTGCATCGTGCCATCTTCACCATGCCTACCATGCAACGAAATAAACGCGCGGTCATATTGCGCAAGCGCGCTTAATGGCTGCGTTGCAGGATCAAATGCATGCGCGTCCACGCCATTTCTATGCAACGCTGCCAAGACTGCCGACCCACTTTTAATTGACACCTCACGCTCGCCAGAGGTACCGCCATACAGCACCGCGACTTTTCCAAATTGTTTTACATTACGCATACTCACCAATGACCCTTACTTCTTGTTGCAACATTACCCCTGTGTCCGCCAACACTTTTTCTTTAATATGCTTAATCAACAACTCAATATCCAAGGCTGTGGCATTGCCCACATTCACAATAAAATTGGCATGCTTTTCTGACACTTGCGCGCCACCGATAATGAAGCCTTTCAAACCACTTTCTTCTATTAATTTAGCCGCATAGCGACCTTCTGGATTTCTGAAAGTCGAGCCTGCACTTGGCAGATTGAGTGGTTGACTCGCCAAACGCGTTGCCAGCAATTGTTTGATTTTTTGTGCTGATTCTTTGGCATCACCTTCTGATAATGCAAACCAGGCACCCAAGAACCATTCTTTTTCATTAGGCACACCTACATGCCGATAGCTAGGCTGGTATTCAGACTTGTCTCTTACCTTCACCTCGCCTGCTTGATTGATGGTCTTGACCTGTTGCACAATTTGCCAAGTCTCTGATCCATAGCAGCCAGCGTTCATCGCCAAAGCACCACCCACCGTACCTGGAATGCCCGCCATGAATTCAGCACCTTGTTTCGCCTCGTTTGCGCAGAAACGCGCAAGCTTCGCACACGTCACACCCGCATCGGCATATACCCGACCAGCATCCATAAACAATTCGTTGAGCGCCTGATGCATGACAATCACTGTGCCACGCACTCCGCCATCCCTGACTAACAAATTGCTGCCTAAGCCTATAAAATAAATCGGTTCAGTTTCTGGCAGCGATTGCAAAAAGTCTTGTAAATCTTCTAGGCGTTCTGCAATAAATAATTGATCAGCACACCCACCCACACGCCAGCTGGTGTAGCGTGCCAATGGCTCATGTTTGAGCAAGCTGGATTGTGTGGAGGCTTGTACCATCAATTTGCAAGCTCCTTTGTTTTTGCTGCCACTTGCCCGATACTCCCAGCGCCCATCACAATGACTACATCATTTGGCAATGCTGCATTTAATATTGCGGCTGGTAGCTCATCTGTCGTTTCCACAAACATGGGCTCTACTTTTCCTGCGACACGAATAGCGCGAATTAAGCTTCTGGTATCTGCGGCCACAATAGGCGCTTCACCTGCCGAATACACTTCAGTCAAGATCACAACATCTGTACCTGAAATTACCCGCACAAAATCCTCGAAACAGTCGCGTGTCCTGGTGTAACGATGTGGCTGGAACGCTAATACCAAGCGCCGATTGGGGAATGCACCACGTGCAGCAGCAATCACAGCCTGCATTTCTACTGGATGATGTCCATAATCATCGATCAGCGTAAACGTACCCCCAGACAATGTTTTTACTTCACCATAACGTTCAAACCGACGACCAACCCCCTTGAACTCAGCCAGCGCTTTTATCATGGCGTGATCTGGCACGTTCAGCTCACTTGCAATAGCAATGGCGGCTAGCGCATTTAACACATAGTGCTGTCCAGGCAAGTTCAATGTCACATCAAACATAGTAGTGACGCCATTAATACGCTCAACTGTAAAGTGCATTTTGCCGTTATCTGCTCTTACATTTTTTGCACGAATTCGCGCATCTTCACTCATACCGTAGGTCATGACTGGACGTGTGACACGCGGTAAAATTTCACGAATATTGGCATCATCAATACACAACACAGCCATTCCCCAAAATGGAATTTGCTGCAAAAACTCTACAAATGCATTTTTGAGCTTATCAAAACTATGTTCGTAGGTATCCATATGGTCTTGATCGATATTGGTCACCACTGCCATCACGGGGGTGAGATGCAAAAAGGAGGCATCTGACTCATCCGCCTCTACTACAATGTACTCACCAGTGCCTAAGCGCGCATTTGCACTTGCCGACTCCAACCTGCCGCCAATTACGAAAGTAGGATCCATACCGGCTTCTGCCAGAATACTTGCTATGAGACTGGTGGTTGTGGTTTTGCCATGCGTTCCAGCCACAGCAATGCCCTGTTTAAATCGCATAAGCTCAGCCAGCATCAGCGCACGCGGAATCACTGGGATTTTTTTCTCGCGTGCCTCAATAATCTCTGGATTCTGCTCATTCACTGCGCTTGACACCACCACCACATCCGCATCACCCAAATGTTCTTTTGCATGTCCTTGGTAAATCTTCGCACCAAAAGAAGCCAGTCGTTTTGTGACTGCGTTATTAGCCAAATCTGATCCGCTTACATTGAAATCAAGATTAATGAGCACCTCTGCAATGCCGCTCATCCCTGATCCGCCAATACCGATAAAATGAATGTTTTTAACTTTATGTTTCATCTTTATATGCCTGCGATAGCGCACTCCATACAAATCTTTGCCACTGTTTGTGTGGCTTCTGGCTTAGCGAGCTTTTTGGCGTTCACTGCCATTTGCAAACACTTCTCACGCGAAAACGTTTGTAATATTTCAATCACTTTTGCCACATCAAATTCAGTTTGTGGTACGAGCATGGCTGCGTCGCTGTCCGCCAAATATTGCGCATTTGTTGTTTGATGATCATCAACGGCAAACGGGAAGGGCACCAATACGCTGGCAACGCCTACACAAGCGATTTCTGCAATCGTGAGTGCGCCTGCGCGACAAATCACCAAATCAGCCCATGCGTAAACATCAGGCATATTTTGAATAAATGCCCGCGTCACTGCCTCTACCCCTAAAGCCTCATAATGTGCACTCATTGCGTCAATATGCTTTTCACCCGCCTGGTGGATGACCTCAGGACGCGCATTGACAGGCAGCTGTGCCAAGGCTTTTGGTATCACATCATTCAGCGCGGTTGCCCCTAAACTTCCGCCCACAACAAGCAACTTTAGCTTCCCTTTATGTTGCGCATAGCGTTGCTCAGGTGGATCCAGTTCTGATAATGTCTGCCGTACTGGATTACCAACCATAATGCCTTGCTCTGACAACACACCTGGAAAAGCCACAAGCACACGATTTGCAAACACACTTAACACCTTATTGGTTAAACCAGCGATTGAATTCTGCTCATGAATGATGAGCGGCTTGCCTAACAGCTTTGCAATAATGCCCCCTGGAAAGGCAGCATAGCCACCCATTCCTAACACCACATGCGGCTGATGCTCGCGCATCGCACTCAAGGTCTGTTTAAGAGCGACTGCTAATCGATAAGGCAACTTTAACCATCCCAACACTCCCTTACCGCGCACGCCTTGCATTTGAATTTTTGCAATCAAATAAGGTTTATCTATAATTAGGCGGTTTTCCATGCCACCTTCTGTGGCCAACCATACAACACGCCAATTATGCGATTTTAGATAATCCGCAACAGCCATTGCAGGATAAATATGACCACCCGTACCACCCGCCATAATCATGATGGTGTGCTGTTCAAAACTGGTTACCGCATTATCAAACATCATGCTGGTAGCCCCTTCTGTAGTCGACGGTTTTCAAAATCGATTCTGAGTAAAATGGCCATTGCTATACAGTTCGCTAAAATTCCGCTGCCACCAAAGGAAAGTAGGGGTAACGTCAATCCTTTCGTTGGCAGCACACCCATATTCACACCGATATTAATAATGCCCTGCACACCCATCCAGATGCCGATGCCTTGTGCTAACAAAGCACCAAAATAACGCTCATTTGCCACGGCCTCTTTACCTATACCGAATGCACGAATGACAATCCATGCAAATAATCCAAGCACTGTCAGCACGCCTATAAATCCTAATTCTTCTGCAATTACCGCTAATAAAAAGTCAGTATGTGCTTCTGGTAAATACAGCAATTTTTCTACACTCGCTCCCAGCCCAACACCAAACCACTCGCCACGACCAAACGCAATGAGGGCATGTGACAACTGATAACCTTTACCGTAAGGGTCAGCCCAGGGATCAAGGAATCCAATCACGCGTTGCAAACGATAATCTGAGCTCACAATTAGAAAATAAATGGCCACAGGCAAAATGGCTAGCAAGGCAATGAATATCTTCACGTTAATGCCACCTAACCATAAAATTGAAATGGAGATAGCCGCGACGACTGCAAATGCCCCAAAATCTGGCTCTCTTAGCAACAAGAAACCTACCAAAATCATCACTGCTACCATCGGCAAAAAGCCTTTAACGATGCTATCCATTTGCTCGGCCTTACGCACTGCGTAGTCCGCCGCATACATTGCAGCAAACAGTTTTACAAACTCAGAAGGCTGTAAATTAATCACAAACAGTGATAGCCAACGCTGGCTACCATTCACATTGCGGCCGACACCTGGAATCAGCACCAACACTAGCAATCCCAACCCTGCCAAAAAGAGATACGGCGCCATTTTTTGCCACCATGCCACTGGAATTTGAAATGTGACTAAGGCAGCAGCCAATCCAATCACAATAAATATGGTTTGACGAATCAAATAGTAAGCCGCTTGATGGCCTGTCGCCTTATCCGCCTCTGCAATCGCAATAGAAGCGGAATAGACCATGACCAACCCTAAACCTAGCAATACTAATGTGACCCACAGCAACATTTGGTCATAGCTCGGTGAAAGTATGCGTTCACGTGGAAGTTGAATAATCCCTATCACGCTGCTGCCTCCAACGCTTTCACTGCTTCTATAAACACCTCAGCACGATGCACATAATTTCTAAACATATCAAAACTAGCGCAGGCCGGAGACAGCAACACGGCATCTCCTGGGAATGCCACTTTATGCGCAATGGCAACCGCTTCTTCTAAACTGACCGCATCATAAATAGGCACATTTGCACTTAACAACACATGTTCTATTATTGCGGCATCACGCCCAAATAGCACCACAGCTCTAGCGTTCTGCTGAACCGCTTCTATCAATGGACTGAAGTCCTGACCTTTTCCATCGCCACCTGCAATCAACACGACTTTCTGTAGCTGACCATTTTTAACCATGCCTTTGATTGCTGCGCATGTCGCACCTACATTGGTGCCTTTTGAGTCGTCATAAAAATCCACTTCGCCTATGTTTGCTACCCACTCCACGCGATGTGGCAATCCCTTGAACTGACGTAATCCTGTGATAATTGCACTTCTATCTATGCCTAAATTACTGCATATCGCCATTGCAGCCAGCGCATTTGCTACGTTATGTTGACCTTTAATCATTAAGTCATCTACAGTCAGAATGCGCCGTTTACCGCTCACCAGCCAGCCGTCATCCTGCAATCCAAAATCAGTAAAATTGGTGGCTGGATTCAGCCCAAATGACACAGATTCAGTAGTGGTCAACCCAACGCTAGCAGGGTCATCTCGGTTCACAACTGCTAATGTGGCGTTAAGGTATATGCGTGCTTTAGCGGACGCATATTCTTGCATCGAATCATATCGATCCAAATGATCCTCAGAAAGATTCAATACAGTAGCAACATCAACTTTTAAACTGCTGGTGGTTTCTAGCTGGAAACTCGATAGTTCAAGTACGTACACTTGAGGATCCTCTAAAGCCAAGGTATCTAGTACTGGCAAGCCAATATTGCCAGCCACTACTGTTTTCAAACCAGCCTTTTTACATATCTCGCCCACCAAACTCGTCACTGTTGTTTTGCCATTGGAACCCGTAATGGCAACCACTTTTGCTGAACTCGCCCGATATTGTGCAAATAACTCAACATCTCCAACAACGGGTACACCATGCGCAATCGCTGCCTGCACCGCAGGTTCTTTCAGTGATACACCAGGACTAATGACAATTAAATCTGCATGGATTAACACCTCTGCTTCAAATGGCCCTGTGTAAATTTTGATATTGGGATACATATGCAACACGTTATCAATGCCTGGCGGATTCATACGTGAATCTGCCATAAAAACATGTGCGCCCTGTTTACGTAACCAACGTAACGCAGACAGCCCTGTGTCTCCTAGACCCAGCACCAACACATTTTTATCTATGAGCAGATTTTTCATCTTAATTTCAATGTAGATAACCCAATCAACACCAGCATCATGGTAATAATCCAGAATCTCACAACCACTTGCGTTTCTTTCCAGCCTTTTTGTTCATAGTGATGATGTAACGGCGCCATCAAAAATATTCTCTTGCCTGTCCCTGTCAGTCTTTTGGTGTACTTAAAGTAGAGCACTTGAATTGCCACAGAAAACGTCTCCATGACAAACACACCACCCATAATAAACAGCACAATTTCCTGTCTGACTATCACGGCGACTACACCCAAAGCGCCACCTAATGCGAGCGCACCTACGTCCCCCATAAATACTTCTGCTGGATAAGCGTTAAACCAGAGGAATCCTAAGCCTGCGCCCGCCATGGCAGCGCAAAACACCATTAGTTCACTTGCACCTGCCACATAAGGAATACCCAAATATTTAGAGAAAACCACATGCCCAGCCAGATAGGCAAATATTGCTAAAGCACTCCCCACCAGCACAGTAGGTAGAATCGCTAACCCATCTAAACCATCTGTTAGATTCACTGCATTACTGCTCCCAACGATGACCAAGTAAGTCAAAATCACAAATGAGACCGCCCCTAATGGCAAAGTTAAATATTTAAAGAACGGCACGATTAGTGTGGTTTCTACAGGGGTTGCTGCGGTTTGATAGATGAATATGGCGACCCCCAGCCCAATCACACTTTGCCAAAAATATTTGGCTTTTGCAGATAACCCTTTAGGGTTTTTATAAACCACCTTACGATAATCATCGACCCAACCAACTGCACCAAAGCCCAATGTAGTGACTAATACCACCCAAATAAAGCGGTTATGTAAATCCGCCCATAGCAAAGTGGAAATCGCTATTGCCACTAAAATGAGCGCACCACCCATGGTTGGTGTGCCCGCTTTGACTAAATGTGTTTGCGGCCCGTCGTCTCTCACTGCCTGACCAACTTTATATTCTGTTAACTTTCTGATCATGCCAGGACCTACTACAAATGAGATGGTCAAGGCTGTCAACGTCGCTAGTACCGCGCGCAAAGTAATGTAATCAAATACGTGAAAACTACGTATATCCTGGGCTAACCAACGTGCTAACTCTAGTAACATTAGACCTTCTCCGACTCTTGTTTTGGTGAGGACTGAGGTACTTGCTCAATCAGTTTTACCACACGCTCCATCTGCATGAATCTGGAGCCCTTTACTAACACTGTCACTTGATCGTTCATTAATGACTTGACGTAGGATGCAAGCTGCTCCAACTCCTTAAAGTGCTTTGCACTTGTTCCATATGCCAGACAAGCCTGCTGACTCAGATCCCCGAGCGCGATAAAATGCTCTATTCCCCTCTCGCGTGCATAGCGCCCGATTTCAGCATGCATCGCTGCGGCATCCTCACCCAGCTCTCCCATATCCCCCATCACAAACACTTTGGTTGTGGGCTGCTGACTCAACACATTAATTGCAGCCTTCATAGAATCTGGATTAGCGTTATAGGTATCATCGATCAACACTGCGCCGTTCACACCTTGCTTTTGTTGCAGACGCGCATACACTCCGCCAAAGCCAGACAACCCTTGGGCAATATGCTCATTTGAGATTCCTATGGCCACAGCAGCTGCACTCGCAGCCAACGCGTTATAGACATTGTGCTCACCTAACACATGAAGCCTAAATTCAACCACTCCGTGAGGTGTGCTTAAATGCATCTGTGTATAAGTGGCATACGCCTGATATTGCGCTGTCACGTCTGCAGTCCGTTTTAGTGAAAAATCCACAACTTTTCTGTGCTGATTCAGCGACTTCCAATAATCTGCAAAATCATCGTCAGCATTAATGACCGCAATGCCTGAAGAGGACAGGCCTTCAAAAATTTCTCCTTTGGCTTTGGCGATATTTTCGCGAGAACCAAGCTCACCAATATGCGCTGTACCCGCATTATTAATGACGGCAACGTCTGGTTTTGCAATGTGGCTGAGGTAGGCAATCTCACCCAAATGATTCATGCCCATTTCCACCACCACATATGCATGGTGTTCACGTATTTTTAATAGCGTTAAGGGTAGTCCAATATCATTATTTAAATTGCCATATGTGGCGTGAATCCGATGCGCATCCGCTACAGCAGCAGCCAAAATGGCACTCAACATTTCTTTGGTGGTAGTTTTGCCATTACTGCCAGTGATGGCGGCGATGGGCGCTTTTGATTTACTTCGCCAAAAGGCGGCCAGATGACCTAACGCGATACGGCTGTCTTTTACCAAAACTGCTGGTCGCGCCTGACTACTCTCTTCTGAAATTAATGCTGCTGCAGCGCCTTGTGCAATTGCATCTTCTGCAAATTGATTCCCATCAAAGCGCTCGCCTTTGATTGCTACAAATAATTGATTCTTTTCAATACGACGACTATCGGTATCAACACTTTCGATCAATGTATCAACGCCACGCAATGTGCCATTCACCGCCAACGCCACTTCAGAAAGCATCATCATACCAACACCTCCTGATAGCCCTCTAATGCCAATGCAGCTTCGTGCGCATCACTAAAATAGTGTTTTACACCTGCAATTTCTTGGTAATCCTCATGCCCTTTGCCTGCGATTAATACAATGTCATTTTCTTTTGCTGCATGAATAGCAATAGAAATGGCAGCGGCTCTATCTAGCTCTTCAATACAGCCAATCTGCATCCCTGCTTTAATTTCATCCACGATGGTCTGAGGATTTTCACTACGCGGATTGTCAGTGGTAATCACCACAGCATCTGCATATCGGCTCACTACCTTGGCCATTTCTGGACGCTTGCCTGTGTCCCGATCTCCGCCGCATCCAAAAACACAAATCAACTTCGATTTTGCATGTACTTTTAATGTTTTTAGCACCTTCTCTAAGGCATCTGGTGTATGCGCATAATCCACCACTACTAACGGTTTACCATGACCGCCCAACATTTGCATGCGTCCATGCACGGGTTTCAAATGTGAAATTGCTTCTATTGCCATCTCGAATGGCACGTCAGAAACCAATAAAGTTGAAAGTACCGCCAATACGTTATAGACGTTGAACTCGCCTATCAGATTAACCCTTACATCTGCGTTACCGTAAGGAGATATCACATGCATCGTAAAATGATCTTGATGCAACTCCACTGCTGTTGCGCGCACTTCGCCAGAATGAATGCCATAGGTAATGGTGTGTTGTTGCGTCAAATGCAACTCGTCCGCCAGCTCCTGACCAAACGCATCGTCATGATTAATAACACTCGCCTTTAGCGTACCCCAAGCAAACAATCTCCTTTTTGCCTCTTGATACGCTGCCATGGTTTTATGGTAGTCTAGGTGATCTCTTGTCAGATTAGTCAGCACCGCCACATCAAACTGTGTGCCACTTAACCTGCCCTGATCTAAACCATGTGAAGACACTTCCATGGCGACCACATCCGCCCCTTCATTCACGTAGCCTGCAAGCATTCTTTGTAACTCAATTGAACCTGGCGTCGTATTTTGTGTAGACTCCAGCTTGTCTAAGAAGCCATTACCCAACGTTCCAACAACCGCCGCTTTCCGATTCAAATATTCAAATGCTTGTGTAATCCAATGTGTAACAGAAGTCTTACCGTTCGTGCCTGTTACCCCAATTGTCCATAATTGCGATGTTGGCTTTTTATAAAACTGGCTTGCAATGTAGCCAGCTTGCAATTTTAAATTGGCGATTGCGATATTTTTGACATCCCACTGTTCATTCCATGCAAAATCTTCTTCGTCCCATATAACAGCAACAGCACCTTTCTTAATCGCGTCACCAATGTACTTCCGGCCATCCACAGATTCGCCTGGATATGCGATAAACAAGCTCCCTTTTTGCACCATGCGGCTGTCGGCAGTAATGCTGGAGATTGGTGCCTTAATGACATAACGCGTCATACAATCTCCTTAACATCTTGGGTATCCGCAGGGATCACGATATTATTATTTGGCGCATCTGGCGGAATAGCCAACAATCTGAGCGTTTCAGACATGACATTACTAAACACTGGAGCAGCTACCGTGCCGCCGTAATACTCACCGTTACTTGGCTCATCAATCATGACAGCCATAATTAAGCGTGGATTAGAAGCTGGCACCATCCCAACAAATGAACCCACATACTTATCTTTTTCATAACCTTCTGGACCCAGCTTATGCGCAGTGCCCGTTTTACCAGCCACACGGTACCCAGCAATTTGAGCGCGTAATGCAGTGCCTCCAGGCTGAATCACTAGCTCCAGCATGTCTTTTACATGATTTGCTACTTGAGCAGAGAACACCTGATGCCCTACTGGCGCTTCTTGCTGTTTAAATAAGGACAAAGACCTGAGCTCACCCTCATTTGCAAACACCGTATATGAACGGGCGAGCTGCAACAATGTCACGCTAATCCCATGCCCATAGGACATCGTAGCTTGCTCAATAGGTCGCCATGTCTTATAGTTGCGCAACCTTCCTGATGCCTCTCCAGGAAACCCAATATGCGTAGAAGCGCCAAACCCCAGTTGATTAAATGTGCCCCACAATGCCTCTTTTTTCAAACTTAGCGCCATTTTTGCCGCACCTACGTTTGAAGATTTTTGTATCACTTGCGACACTGTCAACATGCCATTGGGGTGCGCATCATGAATAACCGCAGGGCCAATTGACATATAACCTGGTGCAGTCTGAATTTTAGTTTCAGGAGTGTAATCGCCAAACTCCATCGCTGCAGCCGCAGTAAATGGCTTCATCGTTGAACCTGGCTCAAAACTATCGGTAATCACACGATTGCGTGTTTTACCTTTGATATTGACTGGATTATTTGGGTTATACGTCGGCAGATTCACCATCGCCAGCACCTCACCCGTTTTGGCATCCAACACAACCGCCGCACCAGCCAATGCTTTGTTTGTTTCTACTGCTTTTGACAACTCCCTGAATACCAAGTATTGAATTCTACGGTCAATACTTAAAACCAAGTCATGTCCATCCTGTGGTAATTTCACCGCCTCTAAATCATCTACAATATGACCCTTAGCATCTTTAATCACCTTACGACTGCCAGGCTTTCCTGAAAGCAATGCATTCTGCGCCAACTCAAACCCTTCTTGACCATTACCATCAATGCCAGTAAACCCGACCACGTGGGCAGTCACATCGCCAGCCGGATAAAATCTTTTATACTCTTGTTGCATAAAGATGCCTGGAATTTCTAACGCCATGACTTGGTTAGCCAAATCTGGAGAGATTCGCCTTTTGATATACACAAACTCACGTTGAGTATTAGCAATTTTTTTGTCGAACTCACCAAGCTTCAAACCCAGCAGCTTGACTAGTGCTTTCTTTTCACTCGCACTAATTTGCACATCAGGTGGACTAGCCCAAATCGACTCGACAGGACTACTAATCGCCAACAACTCATTATTTCTATCTACAATCTTGCCTCGATATGCAGGCAATGTAAGGGTACGGTTATATCGCGCATCCCCTTTTTTCTGCAAAAAATCCTTATGCATACTTTGCAAGTAAATCGCGCGCGCGCACAACGCCACAAAAATCGACAACACGCCAATCAGCAGCACCCTACGGCGCCACGCTGGCAACTTAACTAATCGATGTTGGCTTTGCTTGAAAATCATGTTCTTACACTAATTGACCGCTTCTAAATTTATGACCTGAATACGTTTCATATCTGGCACGCGCATATGCAATTTTTGTTGCGCATACTCTTCCAGACGAGAATGCATTGCCCAAGTACTTTGCTCCAATTGCAGTTGCCCAAACTCCGTCTCATAGGTTTGTGTGAGCTGCTCTTGTTGTTCCAATTCGTTTTTCAAATTTCGCGCTTTGTGCTGCGCGGTAATTACACCCAAAGCCACCAAGATCAATGCCAAGAACAAAATTATATTGATTTTGGTCATAGCACCGCCGTCCTTTCCGCCACGCGCATGACCGCACTTCTTGCACGTGGGTTGCGCTTAATCTCTTCCTCGCTCGGCTTAATTGCACGTCCTACCGACCACATTCTTGGCTGAGGCAAATCCTTAGCTTTCACTGGAAAATTAGCTGGCAAGTCATCCCGATTTTCCTCGCTCTGAATAAACCTTTTCACCAAGCGATCTTCTAATGAGTGAAAACTAATGACTACCAGACGTCCGCCTTCTTTCAACAAATTTAGACATTTAGGCAATACTAGCGATAACTCCTCAAGCTCTTGATTGACGAAAATCCGTAAAGCTTGAAAGGTGCGCGTTGCTGGATTCTGCCCCGGCTCAACCTTGGGGATTGCACTTGCCACGATCTTGGCAAGCTGTCCTGTAGTGGTGATGGCATGCCCATCTTCGCGCTCTTTAATAATCGCCCTTGCAACCTGCTTAGCAAACCGTTCTTCGCCATAATGTTTTATTACCTCTCCAAGTTGTTTTTCCGAAATCGTCACCAACAGTTCTGCGACTGTTTTGCCACGTGTTTGATCCATACGCATATCCAATGGACCATCGAACCTAAAACTAAAACCACGCCCCGCCTCATCTATTTGCGGTGATGAAATACCTAAATCCAACAAAATACCATCCACCTTATTCAAGCCACACTGTGCAACCACCTGCTCAAGTTCAGAGAAATGCTGATGTTTAATTTGGAAACGTGTATCGGAAATCCCAAGTGCACTGTCTATTGCGGCAATATCTCTATCTAGCGCAACAAGACGCCCCTCCGCCCCTAGCCGACTAAGAATAAGGCGACTATGCCCCCCTCGACCAAAAGTGCCATCGATATAAATTCCATCTGACTTAATATTGAGTGCGTTTACTGCTTCTTGCAGTAAAACAGTGATATGCGTCACCGATTGCTCCACATCCAAAACCGACACTGAGACTGACGAGGGCGCTGAGTGAGCGCCCTTTATCATAGTGAAAATCCCTCTAGCTCTTGCGGGATTGTCAGGTTATCGGTATCCATCAACTTTTCTAGCTGAGCATCCCAAGCCGCCACATCCCATAATTCAAAATGACTACCCTGACCCACTATCATGACTTCTTTATCCAACCGCGCAAACTTACGCAACACAGCGTTGACCGACAAGCGTCCTACTGAATCCAAAGTTAACACATCCGCCTGCCCTACAATCATGCGCTGCAATGCACTCGTTTGAGGGTTAAAACTAGATAAGCTGGTAAGCTTAGTTTGAATAGGCAGCCACGCTTCTTTAGGATACAAAATCAAACAACGGTGGGGATGCGCAGTCAACACCACTTCACTTACCCCACCTGACGTGAGCGCGTCACGATGCTTAGCAGGTATTGCTAACCTGCCCTTGGCATCCATACTTAACTGTGTCGCCCCACTAAACATATCTTGATTTCAGCCTCAATATTTTTATCTTATTTTTTAGCTTTTACAGCCCCCAAAAACAAGCAAAACTTCCTAAAATTCCCACAATTCAACACAATTTACCGCGTTTAGCCACTATAGTTAAAAAAAAAGTGCTTTGCAAGCACTTTTTAAAAATTTATCTTTATAAGACAAAGACTTATGGAGGAATTATCAATACTATCATTAACCATTAAAATCAAAGAGATATGAGAATTAATGAATGTGTATTGTAATAAAAAAAGAATATCTTATTGAATTTTAGATGGTAAAAGAATCTGTGTCACACACAGCAAATTAGACTTCACAATCCCCCAAATTGGGGATTGTGAAATTACATGGGGTTGTTAGTATGCACGCGATGGGTTACTTAACGGTATTCATAACTCATCCCTCTGCCGCACCTTTAGCTAGGTGCGGTCTTTTTTCGCTGGTATCTTAAAAAGCTAGCCGATAAGCCGGGTTCTGTCGTGTACTGCTACACGTAACAGTCATTCATCTAGGCGCACAATTACTTATGCGCTCGAGCAACCTACCCGCCAGTGACGCGAGCCACGCCCTGCTATTTTCATAGCTTACTGGCCTATTTGGTCTTGCTGCAGATGGAGGTTACCGCGTTTCACGTCCACCTTTCGGCTTACTCGTCTCTGTGGCCCTATTCCTCGCCTCACGGCGTACGGCCGTTAGCCGTCATCTTGCTCTACGCAGCCCGGACTTTCCTCTCCCCAACAAGTTAGGCAGCGACTGTCCAGCTAGCTTTAGCTATTATATTAACACAGATAAAAAACGGATCAGAAACAAGAGATCGCATTTACTCACATGAGGATCGATAGACAGCAAACCCATAAAGAACATTGTGTTTATGCTTTTTATTCTGCAATGATCAGAATCTTTGACCAATTAAAATGACTGTAAGCATGAGTAATTAATACATTAAGAGCACTACCAACATCCTGAAAGCTGGCTAATATCAAACTAACTTTTACAATTAACCGCATCAATCAGGCGAGCTTATAATTATGATAAATGTCCTTTATATTGTTTGGAAAAACGAGAATGATCTGGGAATTCCAATCATCGATGAACAACACAGAGCAATTGTAGCTACAATCAACTCACTTTACTTCTTCATCCAAGAAGGCTGGGGGCTATCAGCGTTGACGCCAACCCTAAATATTATCAAAAGCTACTCGGGCTTCCACTTCAAGACTGAGGAAGGTATTTTATCTAAAATAGGATATTCCAATATACACAAACACATCATGGCACAGAAGAAATTCTCAAAGGATCTGGATACAATCGCGCATGAGGCGATTGATTGCAGAGACCCGTCCGTACTACTAAAATTCTTAAAAACCTGGTGGATCATGCATCTAGAAGAAGAACATAGGGAATATGCCACTTGTCTAGATACAATAAAAGACAAGGAATCAGGCTAGACTCAGGCGATTGAACCTGCGCTAACTGACTTAGGGAAGCATCCTCATGAGGGTTTAACCACTAAAGCGTTTTTAATAGACTTAACTCCTTTTACGCCCGCTGCAATTTTCTCAGCACGCGCTTTAGTATCCGCATTCTCAACAAAGCCACTTAGCAAAACAATGCCGTCTTTAGTCTCGATGCTGACATCAAAGCTTTTAAAGTTTTTTTCAACTAAATACTGTGATCTAATTTTTGTGGTAATTGCAGCATCTTTGGCTGCTCGCTTCAATATCTTTTTTTGTTCTGCTGACTTATAAGCCGAATACTCATCTTCGCTTAAGCTGTGATTATGGTTTTTATCTGCCTTGGCAAAACCACCCTTTTCAAATAAGGTGTCCTTACCTACTTCCGTAGCACTAAGTTTCCCATCTCCGTTTGAATCCAGCGCCTTAAATTCTTGACTGTACCCACTTTGCGGCTGATTTATCAAGCTAGCATCGTCCGCAAACGCAACACAAGATACCCCAACCGTCATGAGTATCGTGAAACCCATTTTAAAAACCTGTATCAAACGCATAACCATCTCCTTTAAGCAATAATAATCCATCAATGAAGATGAATATTTGAACTAAACCAGCTTCCATCCTATGCTTTGCCCCGCCCGCAAAGGCACTAGCACATCGTCATTAAAAGGCAAGTTTTCTGGCACTTGCCAGCTTTCTTTGACCAAGGTGACCGTTTCACTGTTTCTTGGTAACCCATAAAAATCTGCGCCATAGCAACTGGCAAAACCTTCAAGCCTATCTAAAGCGTTAGCCGACTCAAACGCTTCTGCATACAATTCGATCGCCGCATGCGCGGTATACATGCCTGCGCAACCACAAACAGTTTCTTTGGTTTGCTTGGCATGCGGAGCGCTATCGGTGCCCAAAAAAAACTTAGGACTACCACTGATAGCCGCTTTCACCAATGCGAGCCGATGTTCTTCACGCTTTAATACTGGCAAGCAATAATGATGTGGGCGTATGCCTCCCGTAAACATGGCGTTGCGATTCATCAGGAGATGATGTACGGTGATTGTCGCCGCCACGTTTTGGCTAGCAGAAGCTACGAACTCAACTGCATCTCGCGTTGTAATATGCTCAAACACCACTTTTAACACAGGATACTTCTCCAATAACGGCGTCATATGGCGATCAATAAACACTTTTTCGCGGTCAAACACATCTACATCAACGTCCGTCACTTCAGCATGTACCAATAGTGGCATTCCAACCTCTTGCATCGCAAATAATACGTTAGCGCACTTATCTAAACTGGTGACACCTGAGTCTGAATTGGTAGTCGCACCCGCGGGATAAAGCTTTACACCATGCACCATGCCGCTTCGTTTCGCCTTGACAATTTCATCCGCACTGGTGTTATCGGTGAGGTAAAGCGTCATCAGCGGTTCAAATTTGAAGCCCTGTGGCAAAGCTTGCATAATACGCTCACGATACGCTATCGCCAGCGCTGTGGTAGTGATGGGTGGACGCAAATTAGGCATCACGATAGCACGTCCAAAACGGCGCGCGGTGTCTGGCAATATTGCACTAAGCGCCGCGCCATCACGTAAATGCAAGTGCCAATCATCAGGACGGGTGATTGTAATTTTATTCATCATCTTTTAGTTTCAGTGCAAGTTCATAAAGTTCATTTTTTTTCTGCCCAGTAATTTCTACCGCCAACTTGACAGCTTGCTTAAGCGGCAAATCTGCTAACAACAACCTTAACACGCGCTCAGATTCTTCATTGATTAAATTGCCTTCTTTGCTAGGCACCGCTTCTACCAGCAACACGAACTCACCACGCTGCTGATTGGGATCACTTTCCAACCAATGCATCGCCTCACTTAATAGACAACGGTGAAATGTCTCAAAAGTTTTAGTAAGCTCTCTGGCAATCGTAACCCGTCTCTCTCCGCCGAATATTTGCATTAAATCTTCAACACACTCCAGGATACGATGTGGTGCTTCGTAAAAAACAAGCGTGGTGGTTTGCGTTTTAAGCATCTCTAATTGTTTACGCCGCTGCGAGCCACTCGCTGGCAAGAACCCAACAAACATAAAGCCGTTCTCAGTAATACCAGAAGCCGACAGCGCAGCAATCACTGCACATGCTCCTGGAACAGGCACCACTTTAACCCCATGATGACGCAGTACATCGACTACCACAGCACCTGGATCACTAATGCCAGGGGTACCCGCATCTGTAATCAGCGCAATATTTTCACCAGCCTGCAAGCGCTGCAATAATATTTGCGCCGATTGCTGCTCATTGTGCTCGTGCACAGCAATCAGCTTTTTAGAAATTCCTAAAGACGAGAGCAGGCCAGCGCTATGTCTTGTGTCTTCCGCCGCAATCGCGTCTACTTGCTTGAACGTTTCGATTGCGCGCAACGTAATATCAGCTAAATTGCCTATAGGCGTAGCAACCACATATAATGTGCCTTGTTGATTCATCAAGCCATTTTAACTAAACATGTGCCAAACGCCTAAAAAAATTATATTCAACTAGCCCCCATGAAGCTCAACCACAATAACGCAGGATTAGCCGCAGAAAAAATAGCTGAAACTTTTTTGGTGAATCGTGGACTTAAGTTAGTAACTACAAATTACCACTGCCGTTTTGGTGAAATAGATTTAATTATGCAAGATGGAAAATCGCTCGTATTTATAGAAGTCAGATTAAGAACCAATCCACGTTTTGGGTCTGCCGCCTCAAGTATCACACCACAGAAACAACAGAAACTGATCAATACAGCACAATATTACATACAACAACACAACATCAACCTGCCTTGCCGATTCGATGCTGTGCTACTGGATCAAAACAATAGCGCGCATGTCGATTGGCTGCGTAATGCATTTGAAACCTAAAAAGCGTATCATTTAGCCTAAAGTGTTTAGACTTCATTTGCATCGCACAAGGGTCACTCAATAAAAACACACAGCAACTTATGAGGAGTACACAATGAAAGTTATACCAAAGCTCATTTTATCTATCGCGCTAGCAAGTCAAATTGGTGGCTGCGTTCCAGCCGTTGTTGGCGGTGCCGCTGTTGGCGGCTCGATGGCAACCGATAGACGCACATCAGGCATCTACTTAGAAGATGAAAACATTGAGCTTAAAGCCACCAGAAAAATGGAAACCAATCTTGGTGAATATTCACACGTTAGCATTACTAGCTACAATCGCAATGTATTACTGACAGGACAGGTACCAGATGCCGCCAAAAAGGCATTGGCACTCACGCTAATGAAAGAAATAGAAAATGTCCGTAATATCACTGATGAAATAGTCGTTGGCCCAAAAACATCCATTTCTACACGCACCAACGACACTTACATTACATCCAAAGTCAAAGCACAGTTTGTCACAGAAAACCGCTTCAATGCAAACCATGTGAAAGTGGTGACAGAAGACAGCACGGTTTTCCTGATGGGCTTAGTCACCAAACAAGAAGCTGAAGATGCCGTAGATATCGCCAGAAACAATAGCGGCGTCGAAAAAGTGGTAAAAGTATTTGAATACATTAATTAAATTGGAAATTTTATGGCAACTCAAGAAATCATTATTCACGGACTCACGCTAGCAGGCAAACCATTTCGGCCTAGCGACTGGGTGGATAGAATGTGCAGCACTTACGCCACCTTTGGTGAAGATAAAAAGTTACGTTACTCGCCTTATCTGAAACCAAAGGTTGTAGATAGCGTAAGATGCCTGGCTGTCGATATGCGGCTTAAAGAGGTCAACCCAGAGGGGTTTGAGCAGTTGATTCAGTTTGCTAACGAGAATGAGCTGGGCATTCTGGATGAATCGGGTCAAAAAATCACCATCACCGCTTAAGTGGCTGGCTTCCCTTCGCAATTAGATCTTCCAAATATTGTCTAGCTAATAATCCGCGCTTTACTTTTACAAGCTCACCGCGCGGATTATAGATATATGTCGTTGGTAATATTTCAGCGCTACCAAACTGCGCTATAGATTTTGCATCCCCCAAAACGATGGGGTAAGTCATTAACATTTCATCCACATACTTTGATACAACCTGCTCAGTATCATAGTCAATCACAACGCCTATCACCATGACATCTTTGCCTTTTCTGGCATCATACAACCCTACTAGATCTGGAACTTCCTCTAAACAAGGAGGACACCACGTCGCCCAAAAATTGACGAACACCCACTTACCACGATAATCCTGTAACACATGTTTTTTTCCAGAAATATCCTTAAGTTCAAAGTTTTTTACTTCTCCAGCAACGCTCTGTACTTGTACCAAACATAGCACTGTTGTTAAAAACATTACTTTCAAAATTTTCAACATATTTATCACCATAATGTAAATCAATTCAGTGGCTAATCATTCTATTTTCAAGTAGCATCTTAACAGATTATTGGAGTTTACGTATGACGTTAAGTATAAATCTTGCCCCCTTAGATTTGGCATCTTTACCCACAGCAGAAACAAATCCAAAAAAAATTACCGCTTTTATTAACAGCTTGGCGCATGCAGATACGTTTCAATCTGCGTCTCGCTTGTTAGACGTTTTAAAGACATTCAACCGTCAAAAATTTAATAGCAGCGTACGCATAGATACCCTTGAGCTCTATCGTAAAATCACCGCTGAGCTTGCGCATGATCTTGAAGAAGTCTATGCAACAGCTCCTGTACCACTGTCGGACGAAGCTAAAAGTTATGCCGCCTTAGCCGAAGCACTCTGGCTAGAAACCGGCTATGGCTACAAACGTGCTTTAGTCGATTTAAAACATAAGCTATTTAATTTACAAAGTGACAAACAACATTCTCTCGTCATTTTGCGCATCATTGAAGCGCTTAAGAATGAAGCATTAGTCAACTACCTCACGTATACACCGCCCAGTGATTCTTTGTGGTCCGACTTGCACAAAGTGTACTACCACGCACTGCAGCTTTCCTTGGAAAATGTAGAGATCCATGAGCAAAGCGTTGCCTCAGGGAAAACCATTACATTATTGTATAGCCAAGTGCTCCTGATGCATTTAGCCAACCCGCAGCGCCTTCACAAATCTAATATCAAAATAATTTCCAACTACATCCCAAGCCTAGCCAAGTATGCAGAATTACGTGGCATGGGCTACGTTGAAAACCCAGTAGGTGCCTTTTTAATAGAACTAGACTCGAAAAAACCGCCCGTGCCCTACTTAAAAAATAAAAATAAGCCCAATATTGAAACTGACATTCTGCTGTTGACTATCGAAGTCGCAAGGCAAGTGCATCAGCAATTGAGGTATATTCAGCAAAATAAAATCACGCCTAACAACCCGCTTCCCACCAGCGCTTTAGAAATTGTTGACGAAGCATTACTCATGCATCTGATTAAATACTTTGGCATTTCCTCTTCCAGATTATTCACTCGAGTAGCAAAGAAAAACTCAGTATCTGTCGCGGTTGGATTAGAAGCGGCGAGCATTTTATTTAGATCAGCACAGCGCGCCAATGATGACATTTGCACACAATGGGAAATGATTAACGCCAGCCCGAATGGTTATGCATTAGAAACCGCTGAAACACATCACGTTTCTGTCAACGTTGGCGATTTAGTCACCGTGCAAGAAAGTCCAACCAGCCACTGTGTTATCGGTCATATTGTGTGGATTATCAACAAAGATGATTTGATTCAAATAGGCATTAAACTGATTGCACCCTCGGCCGAAACCGTCGCCATAAAAACCAAGGATAAGATTGAATTGGAATATGCGCTGTTAATCCCAGAAATCAAGCTACTCAAACAACCTGCCAGTATCATTACCAAACATAACAGTGTAGGCGAGAATGTCTCTATCGAGGTTAAATGTACAAGCAAAAAATTCACTTTGCAAACAGGCAAGCTAATCGAAGGAAGCACCAATTTTGACCGCTTAGAATACCGCTTGATTGATGATGATTTATCTTGATATACTACGAGTACTAGGTTGAAGGCTACACAAGCATTTAACGGTTTAATCAGCACAAAATACTTTAGCAAGCAGATAACTTTCTTTCCAGTTCTTAAATGAGGCAATAATGAGCGAACATATCATCCATCTTAGCGACGAGGGATTCGAACAAGACGTACTGCAATCCCCAATTCCCGTACTAGTTGATTACTGGGCGGAGTGGTGTGGTCCATGCAAAATGATTGCGCCTATTCTCGATGAAATTAGTAAAGAGTATGCTGGCCGCCTAAAAATAGCCAAACTGAATATTGATGACAATCAAGCAACACCGCCTAAATACGGCATTCGTGGCATTCCAACTTTGATGTTATTTAAAAATGGTAATGTAGAAGCCACTAAAGTAGGTGCATTATCTAAATCTCAATTAACGGCTTTTATTGACAGCAACATTTAATTAGCACTATTATCACGTCTGGTTTCTAAATGATTAGAAACCAGACCTCTCCCCTCAAATCATTTTCTTGTAAGTCACTTACTTCTAGCGAGTTATCTCATGCATTTATCAGACCTTAAACATCTTCCTGTCACAGAACTTGTTGAAATGGCTATCGCCAACGAAATTGAAAATGCCAGCCGAATGCGTAAGCAAGATTTGATATTTGCTATTCTTAAGAATAAAGCTAAAAAAGGTGACAGTATTTTTGGCGATGGCACGTTAGAAGTGCTTCAAGATGGTTTTGGATTTTTACGTTCACCAGACACCTCATATCTAGCTGGTCCAGACGATATTTACGTTTCTCCCTCTCAAATTAGACGTTTTAATCTACATACGGGAGACAGCATCCAAGGAGAAATTCGCACCCCTAAAGATGGTGAGCGTTATTTTGCACTTGTAAAAGTAGACGTAGTGAATGGCGAGGCTCCTGAGAACACCAAACATAAAATTCTATTTGAAAATTTAACACCCCTTTTCCCGACAAGACCACTGACACTAGAGCGCGATATCCGCGGCGAAGAAAATGTCACTAGCCGCGTCATTGATATGATTGCGCCGATAGGACGTGGGCAACGTGGGTTACTAGTTGCCAGCCCAAAAAGCGGTAAAACAGTGATGATGCAGAATATCGCACATGCCATCACGGCCAATCATCCTGATGTGATTTTAATCGTATTACTGATTGACGAGCGCCCAGAAGAAGTAACCGAAATGACTCGCTCTGTAAAAGGGGAGGTGGTCGCCTCTACTTTTGATGAGCCTGCCACGCGCCACGTACAAGTCGCTGAAATGGTACTAGAAAAAGCGAAACGCTTAGTTGAACACAAAAAAGACGTGGTGATTTTACTAGATTCTATCACTCGCCTCGCACGCGCTTACAACACGGTGATTCCGTCATCGGGCAAAGTGCTCACTGGCGGTGTGGATGCCAATGCGCTGCAAAAACCTAAACGTTTCTTTGGTGCAGCACGTAACATTGAAGAAGGAGGCTCACTCACTATTATTGCCACTGCGCTGGTAGACACTGGCTCACGTATGGATGATGTGATTTATGAAGAGTTTAAAGGTACAGGTAATATGGAAATCCATCTTGACCGCCGCATGGCAGAAAAACGGATTTATCCAGCAATTAATGTGAACAAATCTGGTACGCGCCGTGAAGAGCTACTCATTGAAAAAGATGTATTACAGAAAATTTGGGTACTGCGCAAATTGCTTTATCCGATGGACGACTTAGAAGCAATGGAATTTTTGTTAGACAAAATCAAAGGCACTAAAAACAATGCGGACTTTTTTGATAGTATGAGACGCGGCTAGTAATTCTGCGTAATTGAGTGTTGCCAAAACAGTTCTTTTATAAGATAATGCACGGTTTACTGCAACTGCTTAATATAGAGAGAAAAGCATGAAAGCCGAAATCCATCCGAATTACACAGAAATCAATGTCACTTGTAGCTGTGGCAATAAATTCAAAACACGCTCTACCAACAGCCGTGATATGAATATAGAGGTTTGTTCTGAATGCCATCCGTTTTATACTGGTAAACAAAAAATTGTTGACACTGCTGGTCGTGTTGAGAAATTCCGTCAAAAATACGGCATGTAATTCAAAACACCATACTCCAAAGGCAGCCTAGCTGCCTTTTTTGTTTTATGCTCTATTAGCAGGGGTCACTTAACCTGAGCGTCAAAGAAGCTCACAACAATGGAATGTCAGCGATAAGAAGAGTCAAAACAGAAATCAAAAATGCGTTTTAATCTGGATCATGATTGGCAAGGCAATATGTCGACACCTCGTGCAAGGGTGGGCGAGCGCGCCAAAATCCGTCTGTTAATCGTACTTTGTGTTATCTGGTTATGCTTAGGTTTGATTGGACACTCTCCTTGGAAACCTTACGAATCACAATCCATCAGCATTATCAAGTCAGTGATGGAAGGTGGTAGTTGGCTAACCCCGTTAGCTGCCAGTCAAAACGCGCTACAAAACCCGCCGCTTTTTTACATTATTGCCGCCATATTCGCGACATTGCTGAGTCCTATTTTGCCCATACATGATGCTGCCAGACTCAGTTCTGGCGCGTGGATGCTAATCACGCTGCTGATGATAGGCATGACGGGACGAGAAATATGGGGGCGCGGAATTGGCCGTCAAACTACGCTTATTTTTATTGGTTGTTTAGGGCTAGTATTAAGTGCACATACACTGATGCCAGCCGTTTCCAGTCTAACTGGAATAGCCACAGCCTTTTATGCATTGGCACTATCAAAACGTAGACCGTATCGCGCATCAGCTTTATTAGGCCTAGGATTAGGTCTCAGCTTTTTGTCCACAGGTCTACTTCCTGCGCTCATTATTATCTCTAGCAGCTTGACGCTGCCACTACTTTTTTCAGCGTGGCGCAGTAAAAGTTATGCCGCCGTATTAGGTTTAGCTTTGCTCTTTGCTAGCCCCTTACTGCTCATTTGGCCTATATTAAGCTTTCTCCATTCTCACACCTTATTTATACAATGGTGGGAAAGTAGTGTAAAAGGATTTGACTACCTGCATCATCTTTACTTTCTAAAAACGCTACTGTGGTTTGCTTGGCCAGCGCTACCACTTGCTTTATGGGGAGTATGGCGATTTAAAAACCAGTTATTGACTAACCCACATTTCCAACTAATCATTGTCTTTTTTACAGTTTCATTTATCTGCATCGGATTAGGCTGCGACGATAAAGAAATCTTTACCTTACCCCTACTCATCCCCCTGACCACACTTGCCGGAGGCAGTATAGAAACGCTGAAGCGCGGTGCAGCCAGCGCACTAAGCTGGTTTGGATTAACGGTGCTAGGGTTCATCAGTCTGTTAATTTGGCTTGGCTGGATTGCCATGCTTACAGGTTATCCAGCAAAAATTAAAGAACGCTTAGTGTTTTTATCTGGGCTTAAACAAGTGCATTTTGATCTATTCATTGTGACGATTGCCGTAGTGATCACGCTGTCTTGGTTATTTGCAATATTCCGCTCACAGCACTCTAATCGCGCTTCTGCCACAAATTGGGCCATAGGCATGACATGTATTTGGACCTTACTAATGACGTTGTGGCTGCCAATGCTGGAGTCTGCCAGAAGCTATTCGACCGTATTTACCAGCCTAAAGAAAAGCTTACCCAAGCATTATGCATGTGTGAATAGCAACCATGTGGGTGACGCACAACGAGATTTATTACATTACTACGCGCACATTAAGATCTACCCACTAGAAACAGTGCAACGGCTTAATTGCGATTTATACTTAATACAGGATGAGCGAGGTAGAAAAAAAATTGAGCCTGGTCATGATTGGAAGTTGATTTGGAAAGGGAAACGTATTAGTGAACGTAAGGAAAGTTTTCGTTTGTTTCAAACGTCAAGCGCTAACACGCACCCGCCATCAATAACGCGTTAAGCAATATGCTGTTCTACCGCTTCTCTTACGCGAGAATGCAACCCTTCTCCACCATGCTGTTTAACATGTGCCACGATGGATTGAATCATCACTGAGTTCCAAAAACGTTTTAAATGATTGGCGATTTCTTGCTTTGCTAATTCTGTATCTGGGTTGGCCTCAAAAAAATCCCCAATCTGATTTGCCATTTTAATTAATTTATCGGTTTCCATTTTTTCAGTTTCTATACTTAAGTAATTCTATCTACGTGGCTGTAGGCAACCAACTGTTGATCACGTACAAAGCCCAATAATGTAATATGCATGGATTCTGCGATACGCACAGCTAATCCTGTTGGGGCTGAAATAGCGGCGAGCAAATCAAAACCTGCCATCGCCACTTTTTGAACCATCTCGTAGCTTGCACGACTCGTCGTGATAATAAACCCGCCACTACGTCCTTGGCTAGCCAGCGCGCCGATGAGTTTATCCATGGCATTATGTCGCCCCACATCTTCGCGGACCAAACCGACAAGCCCATTCTCATCCACCCATGCACACGCATGTGTTGCACCTGTTGCCTGCTGTAATGCTTGCAAACCAAGCATCTGTTGGCATGCTGAGAATATGGTTTGAGCACTTACTTTTTGCATTTCTTTTTGAGGTGCTGTGTTTGCAGGCAATCGAAATACCTGCCCCAAACTTTCCGCCCCACATAGGCCACAACCAGTACGACCCGCCATGCTCCGCCGATATTCCTTCAAATGCGCAAACCGTTCTGATGCAATACTCAGACTCAATGCTATTCCGTTTTCACGTGGCTGAATTTCAATTTCATACAACTCGTGTTTATTCTGCAATATCCCTTCTGTTAGGGAAAATCCGAGCGCAAAATCTTCCAGATCTTGTGGTGTTGCCAACATCACAACATGAGAGATGCCGTTATACTCCAAAGCAATCGGCACTTCTTCTGCCACATAATCAGTCGCATCATTAAACTGGCTGTCACGCCAGCGCCGCACAGCCAGTTCACTCAGTGCACGTTCCTGCGCAATCAATTTATGCATCAATAAAACTATTCTACAACTGCAGGCTTGGCTGGCAAAATGCCTGTCAGTTCAATTTGTGACTCACTAAACTCTTGATACGCTTGTTGCCAATGCGAGAGCTGGTTCACACGAGATACTTGCACAGCGGTCACTTTATATTCAGGGCAATTAGTCGCCCAATCTGAGTTGTCCGTGGTAATCACATTTGCCCCAGACTCGGGATGATGGAAGGTGGTATACACCACACCTGGCTGCACACGTTCAGTAAGCGTTGCACGCAATACCGTCTCACCCGCACGGCTAGTAATGCCTACCCAATCGCCTTCTTGAATGCCACGTTCTTCTGCATCGTGTGGATGGATTTCTATGACATCTTCCTGATGCCATACGACATTTTGGGTACGACGCGTTTGTGCACCAACGTTATATTGGGAAAGAATGCGACCAGTGGTCAAGATAAGTGGGTATTTTGCATTCACTTTCTCTGTTGTAGGCACATACTGCGTCACAAAGAACTTACCCTTACCACGCACAAATGCATCGATATGCATAGTTGGCGTACCTTCTGGTGCCTCATCGTTACACGGCCATTGAATGCTACCTAGCTCATCTAATTTTTCAAAACTCACACCTTTAAATGTCGGAGTCAATGCCGCAATTTCATCCATAATCTCGCTAGCATGCATGTAGTCCATTTCATAACCCAAGGCTTTAGAAAATTTGGTGGTAATTTCCCAGTCTTCCATACCATTTTTAGGACTCATCACCCGACGTACAGGTGAGATACGGCGCTCTGCATTAGTAAAGGTGCCACTCTTTTCTAAGAACGAGGCACCTGGGAAAAATACATGTGCGTACATCGCTGTTTCATTCAGGAACAAATCTTGTACGATCACACATTCCATTGATTCCAATGCATGCGTAACGTGTTGCGTATCAGGATCTGATTGCGCAATGTCTTCACCTACACAATACAACCCTTTAAAGCTACCTTCTGCCGCCAAATCCAGCATATTAGGAATACGTAAGCCAGGGTCAGCACTCAACGGCCTACCCCAAGCAGTTTCAAATAAAGCGCGTGTCGCATCGTCTGACACATGACGATAGCCTGGAAACTCGTGTGGCATCGAACCCATATCACATGAGCCTTGTACATTATTCTGTCCGCGTAATGGATTGACACCCACACCTTCACGGCCGACATTGCCTGTGGCCATCGCCAAGTTGGCAATCCCCATGACAGTAGTTGAGCCTTGACTGTGCTCGGTCACACCTAACCCATAATAAATAGCAGCATTACCGCCTGTTGCAAACAAACGTGCGGCCTCGCGAATTTTTTGGGGGTCTACGCCTAAATCTTTAGCTAGGCTTTCTGGAGAGTTTTCTGGCTTAGCTACAAAATCACGCCATGCGACAAACGAATCCCACTCACAACGTTCTTTGACAAAATCTTCTTTGACTAAACCCTCTGTCACAATCACATGCGCCATAGCTGAAATCAGCGCAACGTTAGTCCCAGGGCGTAAATTGAGGTGATAATCGGCACGGATATGTGCAGAATTAGCCACCAAATCAATTTCACGCGGGTCAGCCACAATCAACTTAGCACCCTCACGTAATCGACGTTTCATGATGGACGCAAATACAGGGTGCCCATCCGTTGGATTGGCTCCCATCACAAAAATCACATCGGATTTCATCACAGAATCAAAGGTTTGCGTACCTGCAGATTCACCCAAAGTTTGTTTTAAACCATAGCCTGTCGGGCTGTGGCACACACGTGCACAAGTATCTACGTTATTGCTACCAAATACCGCACGCACTAGTTTTTGCGTGACATAGACTTCTTCATTCGTACAGCGTGAAGAGGTGATACCACCTACAGAATCCTTACCATACTTCGCCTGAATACGTTTGATTTCACTGGCTGCGTAGTTAATTGCTTCATCCCAGCTCACTTTTTGCCATTCGTCATGTATGCTTTTGCGTATCATTGGCGTGGTGATGCGATCCGCATGTGTGGCATAGCCCCAAGCAAAACGACCTTTCACACAAGAATGTCCGTGGTTAGCGCCACCGTCTTTATTCGGCGTCATACGCACCACTTCCTCGCCTTTCATTTCCGCATCGAAACTACAACCCACACCACAATAGGCGCAAGTGGTGGTGACTTTATGCTCGGGCGTGCCAGACTCAATCACTGTTTTTTCCATCAGTGTCGCAGTAGGGCAAGCTTGTACGCATGCGCCACAAGACACACACTCAGAATCTAAAAAAGACTTGTTGCCAGCTGAAACTTTGCTTTCAAAACCGCGACCTTGAATGGTCAAAGCAAAGGTACCTTGCGTTTCTTCGCAAGCGCGGACGCAACGTGAACAAACGATACATTTGCTCGGATCAAAAGTGAAGTACGGGTTAGATTCATCTTTAGTTTGACCTAAATGGTTTTCACCCGCATAGCCATAGCGCACTTCACGCAAACCCACCGCACCTGCCATATCTTGCAACTCGCAATCGCCATTGGCGGCACAAGTGAGGCAATCCAAAGGATGATCAGAAATATACAACTCCATGACACCACGGCGTATATCCGCCAGTTTTGAAGTTTGTGTTTTGACCTTAATACCTTCAGCCACGGGCGTAGTGCAAGAAGCTGGGTAGCCACGACGACCTTCAATTTCGACCAAACATAAACGGCAAGAGCCAAATGGCTCTAACGAATCAGTTGCGCAAAGTTTAGGCACCGTCACACCACATAATTGTGCCGCATGCATAATAGAAGTGCCTTCCGGCACAGCAACCTCCACGCCATCAATAGTAAGCGTGACTTGTTTCTCGCTCACTTTTTTGGGCGTGCCGTAGTCTTTATCAGGGTGATATTTTGAAGTATCAGATTTAACCGTATTGTACTTAATGTCATCCATAATCGTTCCTTAGCGCCTAAGCTAGGCGGCAGTCTCTGTTTGCTTAAGTCCAAAATCCTCACCGAAGTGGTTCAATGCACTAATCACTGGGTATGGTGTCATACCACCCAGCGCGCATAAAGACCCATTCAACATAGTATCGGACAAATCTCGTAACACTTGAATATTAATTGCGTGCTCTTTCCCAGAGGTAATTTTATCCATTAACTCTACACCGCGCGTAGAGCCAATGCGGCAAGGGGTACATTTTCCGCAACTTTCAATAGCGCAAAACTCAAACGCATAACGTGCCATTTTGGCCATATCTACACTATCATCAAATGCCACAATGCCACCGTGACCTAATACTGCCCAGATTTGAGTAAACGCTTCGTAATCCATAGGCGTATCAAATTGACTTTCGGGCAAATATGCACCCAGTGGCCCGCCGACTTGTACCGCACGTATCGGCTTGCCTGTAGCAGAGCCTCCACCAAAATCGTACAGCAGTTCGCGTAGCGTTGCGCCAAATGCCAGCTCGACCAAACCGCCTTGCTTGATGTTGCCTGCCAACTGAATCGGCAAGGTGCCACGTGAGCGCCCCATGCCATAATCTGCGTAATACTGTGCGCCTTTATCTAAAATAATCGGCACCGTCGCCAATGAAATGACATTATTCACAATAGTGGGTTTACCAAACAAACCTTCAATCGCTGGCAAAGGTGGTTTAAAGCGCACCAAACCGCGTTTACCTTCCAAGCTTTCGAGTAGTGAGGTTTCTTCACCACAGACATAAGCTCCTGCCGCGCGACGCACTTCTAGGTGAAATGCCTTGCCCGAACCGCAAACATCATCGCCCAAATAGCCCGCCGCATAAGCCTTACCAATAGCCTCATTTAAGGCCTTGAGCGCATGTGGGTACTCACTACGCAAATAAATATACCCTTGCGTCGCACCTACTGCGATGCCCGCAATCGTCATACCTTCAATGAGCACAAAGGGGTCATCTTCCATAATCATGCGGTCAGAATAAGTCCCAGAATCACCTTCATCAGCATTACATACCACGTATTTTTGCTCGCCTTTTGCGCCTAGCACCGTGTTCCATTTAATACCTGTCGGGAAGGCGGCTCCGCCGCGACCGCGCAAGCCAGAATCTGTGACTGTTTTTACGATGTCGGCACCAGACATTTTTAAAGCGCTTTGTAAGCCTTTATAGCCATCGTGTGCCAAATAATCTTCTAACGAGACGGGATCAGTAATACCCACGCGTGCAAATGTCAATCGCTGTTGCTTTTTCAGCCAAGCAAGCTCTTCTGTCAGTCCCAAATTAAGCGGATGCGCTCCTGCATGCAGAAAATCGGCATCAAATAAGCCAGAGACATCTTTAGGCTGCACTGGTGCGAACGCCACACGTCCTTGATCTGTGGCGACCTCCACAAAAGGTTCTAGCCAGAATAATCCACGCGAACCATTACGCACTAACTCAATTTCAATACCACGCTTTTGTGCTTCTGCTACGATAGCCTTGGCTGTGCGATCTGCGCCTAAGGATAAGGCGGTAGAATCACGAGGTACATAAACTTTAATCATGATGAAGACCTCGCTTCCTGAATGATTTCATCAATCTTTTGACTATCCACACGCCCGTACAGTTCCTCATCAACCAATACTGCGGGAGAACATGCACAGTTCCCCAAACAATACACAGGCTCCAGTGTAATCGCGCCATCTGCGGTAGTTTGATGAAAGTCGATACCTAGTGTCGATTTAATATGCGCTTCCAGCTTTTCCGCACCCATCGCTTGGCATGATTCTGCTCGACACACTTGTAATACATGCCTACCTGCGGGATGCGTTCTAAAATGATGATAGAAAGTGACCACACCGTGCACTTCTGCCACAGATAAAGCCAAGCCTTTAGCCATAAGAGGATAGGAATCTTCTGGAATATAACCAATGTCATCCTGTATCGCGTGTAATAACGGTAGTAAAGCACCTGGCACATCTTTGTGAGCTGTAATATGTGCCTGTATTTTCTCTAAATCAACTGCAGTAAGGGTTGTAGCCAAATCTATCCCCAAATGTAACGAAATTGTAAATCGACCTCATAATGATATACCTAAATCAATACTTGTTAAAGCGTAAAAAGCGCATAGAATAACGCTTTGTTTCACTTAATTAAAATAATTAACCTCATATTTAACATGGACAATCTACCGCGCACTCTCATCGATCAATTTGGCCGCAAGGTTGATTACATTCGCTTATCCATTACCGACCGATGTGATTTTCGTTGTGTATATTGCATGGGCGAGGACATGAAATTTTTGCCTCGCGATGAAGTTCTCAGCCTAGAAGAATGTGCACGCCTAGTTAAAGTATTTGTCCAGCTGGGCGTATCAAAGGTTCGCATTACTGGAGGCGAACCGTTAGTGCGTAAAAATGCACTGTGGTTATTTGAAGAAATTGGCAAACTCAACGGATTAGATGAGTTAGTGCTTACTACCAACGGCAGCCAACTATCACAGCATGCCGCTCACCTAAAAAAATCAGGTGTTAAGCGTATTAACATCTCAGTAGACAGCTTGAGAACGGAACGCTTCAAAAGCATTACCCGCACAGGTGATTTAAGCAAAGTGCTAGAGAGCATCGACTCCTGCATTCAAATCGGCTTTGAGGGTATAAAACTCAACACAGTACTCATGCGTGACATTAATGATGACGAAGCAGCGGATTTAGTACAATTTGCCATCGATAAAAATATCGACATCAGCTTTATTGAGGAAATGCCCTTAGGTGAAGTCAGCCACGCGCGTGAAAATACCTTTGTCAGCAATACAGAAACGCTCGGACTGCTCCAAAGTAAGTACACACTACTACCGAGCGTTGAGAGCACTGGGGGCCCCGCGCGCTATTGGCGCGTAGTCAACACCAATACAAAAATCGGCTTTATTTCACCACACAGCCACAACTTTTGCGAGAGCTGTAACCGCGTACGCATTACCTGCAAGGGCGAACTGTATTTGTGCCTAGGTCAAGAAGATAAAGTCGAACTTATGCCTTTATTGCGCAAACATCCTGATAATGACGTACCGCTTATACAAGCCATTTTAGACAGCATGAAAATCAAACCCAAAAGGCATGATTTTGACTTAAAACGTGCAACGCCGGCAGTGGTGCGGTTTATGTCGCATACAGGTGGTTAAAAGTGCCAATTTCTGCGATTATCCTTTCTGGCGGTCGCGCTTCACGCATGGGTGGCGCAGAAAAAGGTTTAGTCAACCTCCAACAAAAGCCGCTCATTCAACATGTCATTGAGCGCTTATCTCCGCAAGTAGACGAAATATTGATTAACGCCAACCGTGAACTGCATAGTTATAAGGGCTTCAACCTACCTGTGTTGCAAGATGAAACCCCTGACTTTATTGGCCCATTAGCAGGTTTTAGCTTGGGTCTACAGCATGCCCAAAATGATTACTTATTGACTGTGCCATGTGACTCCCCTTTATTGCCTAGTGACTTAGCGCAACGCCTGATGGTTAAACTGATTGAACAACAAGCTGAAATTGCGGTTGCAAGTAGCGACGGCAATGCTCACCCAGTATTCTGCTTGATGAAAAAAAGCGTGTTGCCATCCCTGACCATATTTTTAGCGCAAGGTGAGCGCAAAGTCAGCGCCTGGCAAAAACGCCAGCAATATATCGAAGTGGATTTTAGCGACTGTAATGGTGCGTTTACTAATTTAAATACGTTTGAGGATTTAACTGCATTAGAATTAAGTCTGACCTTTTAAAAATTAAGCCCTACATTTTTGTTAAAAAATTTTAACAAAAATGTAGGGCTTAGGTTGTAACTCTCTGAACCTACAGTTGACTTAAAATAATAAAAAACCCGTAACGTCGATTTATTACGGGTCTTGTGCGGTTCTTTTGGTTGCGTCAACCGAGAGCTTGTGACCGCAATCAATGTAATAAATATACCATAAAATGATGGACTGTTTATCCCGCTTAAAAATTAGTTCCGATACCCCACCATCGGAATGCCTGATAAAATTTTAAGCTGATCAATATCAGCACTGATTGAGTTCCGATACCCCACCATCGGAATGCCTGATAAAATAATATATTTGATTGAATAAATGCTTTGTACGTTCCGATACCCCACCATCGGAATGCCTGATAAAATGCACCGCCTCGAATACCTACAGATAACCTAGTTCCGATACCCCACCATCGGAATGCCTGATAAAATTCTTGTTTATTGCCATAGGCTAAAGTCCATGTTCCGATACCCCACCATCGGAATGCCTGATAAAATATGGGTTTGTTAGACCCGCACTGGAATCCAGTTCCGATACCCCACCATCGGAATGCCTGATAAAATTTCTGGCTCAATGATACTGATATAACGCCTGTTCCGATACCCCACCATCGGAATGCCTGATAAAATTTGGCCCTCAATAGCCATTGCTACAAAACGGTTCCGATACCCCACCATCGGAATGCCTGATAAAATCCACCCGCAAAGTTAGATTCATCCCCCTTGGTTCCGATACCCCACCATCGGAATGCCTGATAAAATCGCCTAGTCTAATCACCTCGTCATCCTGAGGTTCCGATACCCCACCATCGGAATGCCTGATAAAATATCTATTGAATTGTTACGCAAAATGGGCGGGTTCCGATACCCCACCATCGGAATGCCTGATAAAATGAAATCTGATAAAGTATGCGTATATGCTGTGTTCCGATACCCCACCATCGGAATGCCTGATAAAATTTAGCTCCCAAAACCCCACCTGTATTACATGTTCCGATACCCCACCATCGGAATGCCTGATAAAATGAAATTTCTAATACATCCCCCGCGTAAAAGGTTCCGATACCCCACCATCGGAATGCCTGATAAAATAAGAATCACGCGAAGAATACAAAGGACTCAGTTCCGATACCCCACCATCGGAATGCCTGATAAAATAAGGGTACTATCACTAATACATTTTACATGGTTCCGATACCCCACCATCGGAATGCCTGATAAAATTAGGCACTTAAAATACAGCTTCATCTGTTGGTTCCGATACCCCACCATCGGAATGCCTGATAAAATGTAAAGGTGAAGAATACCGTAAACTGGCACGTTCCGATACCCCACCATCGGAATGCCTGATAAAATCTGCCATAACGTGTGCCCGCTGGCGCTGGGGTTCCGATACCCCACCATCGGAATGCCTGATAAAATAGACTGTTCGCAATCTATTGTTTTTAAAGGAAGTAGAAATTAGAAAAGCTCAACTTGCTCTGGCGAGTTGGGCTTTTTTCTTGTGGGCTTGGTACCAAAAAACTCTTTGGTCATGCCGTATTGTTTATCAGTGACTATGAAAAATGCCACTTGTGCGCCTTTTGGGATGAGTGGTCTTAACCTGACGATTGTCGCTTCACCCACTGCTAAAGTTGGAAAGTGATGCACATAGAGTGAGTTTTGAAGTTGCACAAAATTTTCTTGTAACAAACAACGTCTAAAAATGCTGTAATCATGGCGTTCTTCTTTTTCTATCATCGGGCAGTCGTAAACACATATCACCCACATTACGCGCCAACCGTTTACGCCCATGTTTCGTCATCAGCTTGCGGTGCTAAATCTTCTGGCAAGCTAAGTTGTTTGGCGCGACCATCCAATATCCGCACAAAACTAGCAATGCTCTCGTTAATTGCAGCAGGTAGGCGATAGCCAGCATTGTTTAGCTTGACCTCGTGCGTAACAAACCCCAGCATTTCTTTACGTGCTTGGCTGTTAAATTCGCCTGTATTATTTTGATATACGTGACGCTCTACGATAAAACGATACGGCTCTATAAAATCATCTGCCAAATTAAACGGATTTTCCATACTACAATGCCCCAGCCCAAGCGCAGGATTTAGGCCTGCCATAACCAAACTGCGCGCTATCATGGAACGCAAGATTGCATAGCCAAAATTTAGCCGTGCGTTAATTGCATCATCTGCACCTTGTTTTTCGCGTGAAAAATCTTCGTCAAATAAATGCGCCCAATAATGCTTTGCACCTTGTCCTTCGCATTTGGTTTTGTCAGCAGGTTGCACCTCTTGTGCTAGGCGTTCTAACCTTAACGCCCCTTTGAGGTTTAAAGTGCGCAAATTGACTGCTTGTGTTTTAAGCCTAGCTTGCACAAGGGCTTTCCATAATTCACCTTTAGCTGGTGAAGCATCAAAAACCATTTGCTGCCTTAATCGCCTGACTAAATCGCCATTGCCCACTTGTGGTAAAAACCAAGCACACGGATGGTGTATCTCATCGGTCACCAGCACACTCGAACCAGCCTCTGCTAAGTTACGCAACGCCTGCACGGAAATTTGAATAGTATGATGATGCAAACACAGCACAGCAATATCTTTGACTAAGACGTAATAATCGTCAAAGCCTTCGCGCCGAATACGCAATCTGCCTAAATCTACCGAGATCGAAGCTGGATTTTCAATTAGCAAAATACGGTGTTCAGACATTTTGATTTACGAGCTTAATTTGTGACAAACGCTCATTAAAAAAATCCATCCGCCCATCTGCCTGCTTAACTTTACCAACATCATCCGCACTCTCAGTCCATCTAAGCGTAATGATAGTTGGGCGCGGATTTTTCCCATCACTAGCAGAGAATTTTTTAATCCTATATCTCAAACCAGTTGCTAAGTCCTCTACTACATCACCTTTGTAATAACGCTCTGTGTTTTTCGGCTTCGACTTTCCTTTTTGTTGCATACCTTCTTGAATATCCACCAATCTGGGCGAGACTATGCCATTTTCATTTTTCACGACTTCCATATAAGCATAACCGTCACCTCGCAGATATTTCCAAAATGGTTTTTCATTTTTAGTAAGCTTTAGCGGGTTTTTAGAAGCCCGATTGTTCTTATGCTCAATTGGCGATGCTTCCTCTGCCGAAAATGCACTAAAACAGACAACCCTTTTAATTGGCAAAGACTCTGTTCCTGAAGAAAGATAAGTATCATGGTAAATTGGCTCTAACATGGCTTCAATCGCTGTTTTACCTGCTTTTAATCTTTTATCAAACTCAGCTAAAACAATACGTCGCATTGTAGGACTAACAATGCTTAGAATGTTTTCCTTTGCCTGCTCTTCAATTGTTTGTTTAATTGAGCCATCTTTGTTCTTTTTATCTTTCAAATCTGCCACTAAATCAATCAACTTGAAACGCTTAGTCAGCATAAATTTACCAGTTTGCTCATTTTCTGCCCTACCGTAAGGATTATCTTTAAACATTGACCCATCAGGATTACGGTCTGGCTTAACTGATAAAGGACATTCTCGCACAGCCGCCAATGCGATTTCTCGTATGTTTCTAATCGGTGGTTCAGCAACTTCTAGCCTTGGTTTTTGCCCGCGCATTTCACGCTCAGAATCGATTTTGTATTGACGTGCCATGTTTTGAAACAAGCTACGAGACGTAAGCCCAATGGTAATCGCGTCAATCAAATGGTGCCTGTGGTCTATACGTTTATTAAGCTTGCGGTCAGTGTGGCGAGATTTATCAATATGTCCGTGAGCATCTAAAACTTTATGCCCTTCCCACACGTCACGGTATTTTTCAAAATCCTCAACGGTGACTACTTGCATCTCCTCATCTAAAATCGGCAAGCCTTCTTCTGCACGCGCTTGTGGAATCACAGTTTCTAACTTCCATTTGCGGCGTAACATAGCTGTAAGTTCACCACGAGAAACTGAAACAGGGGTTTTACAAATGCCTTGCAACCATTGCGCGGCTTCTTTAGCTATCCATGAGGTTTGGTGAAATTGGCGGTCTGTAAAGTCATCTATTGAAATATCGTTATCATATTCTTGTATCAGTAATAACTTAGCTTTCCTATTCAACCCCGCCTTTTTTAGCCTTATGGCGGCTTCTTGTACTGCAGACCAACGTTGTTCGTCACGGCCATTACCCCATGCCTCCCAAGGAGACCGATTACCCTTTTCTTGATTACATGTCGTATGCACTAAAACAACCTCACTGCGCTTATATCCAATCTGCGTGAGAGACTTAGGCAAGATATGATCAATTTCAGAAAAAGCGCCATACATTGCATGCTCTAATTGAATAATCTGTCCACAATATGGACACCTTGTACCTTGCTCTCGATGTAACTGATAGCGTTTCACACGCACATCAGTAACTGTGACTTGTGGGCAACTTTTTATTATTTCTTCGGCAGCTTTCTTTCGATCATTTCTATTATCGTTAATAGCCTTTTCGCGCTCATTTCGCTTGCTAATCCCAACGCTCATTTCACGCGCCATTTCCACAACAATTTGTTCTGGTTGTGTACCCAAGTCTGCCATCATGCGGTTCAGCACGTAACGCATTTGCCTTAACGAGCCATCAACGACTGAGTTACCTGTGCTAGGCGCAAAATCTAGTTTGTCTTTAAGTGTAATTGGTTTCTTAAAGCTCTCTGGGTAGCAAACTCGTATCGCAGTATCTTCATCGGGTCGCATTTCACCTTGCCAGCCTTCTGGCCACCAATGAGTATCGAGCCACTTCGTGAGTTCATTCAGAGCCTTTATTGAATATGATGCACGACCGCCTTCGAAACCCATTTTACTGAGTCTATCTAATTTCCCATCCTCATTAATTTTGTTAATAAAATCAACAAATATGGGCTCGAATACTCTAGGCACTTTCCTGTAAATACATTCACCTTTAGCGTTTTTATCTTTAGTTTTTTCCATTTTGGCAAAGCGTGTATGCCACAATGGGTCATCTAACTGCTCTGGTGAGCCTAAATCTGCCAAAAAGTTAATGACTTGTATTTGAGTTCGTTCATCTAATGCGAGCCAAGCATCGCCTAACTCTAACTTACGAAATACATGGTTAGTTTTGTTGCCAGGGATTTCATCGCGACTTAATCTATCTAAATTTAGCCCTTTAGTATCAGGTTTTGGACATCCAGCAACTTCTAGCGATTTATAAATGGCATCGAACTTGACTACATCTTTTTCATCGCACAATTGGCGTACAACAGCCTTTTGTTCAGCAGTTAGCTTTTCTGCTCGTTTTCCAGCTCCCCAGCGTAAATCAGCCAATGTTTTTTCAATCCTAAAACGCTGAAAAGCCAACTGCGCGCGAGGTGCGCGTGCAAGCGTAGGTTCTAAACCACATTGCCCCACCATACCGCCAACCGCTTTTAATGGGCGTTGATAGAAAATTGCCTGATAGAAAATATCTTTTAGTGGTTTACCTTCATGCTCAGAGTTAAGCACTGGATAAAAGGCAGATTGTGTTTGCCAAATTTGTTCAAACTCAACCACTAACTGACTTCTTAGTGCATATAAGTTTTTGCCTTCGGTGGTTTTATCTTCAGGCTCTTTTATTTTTAACTTAGTAGGTTTGCCATCTAGCCATCGCTGATATAAAAACTCGCCTACTGTTACTTGTTCAACACCTTTAGTTTGCGCCAAGGCTTGCATTTCCGCTTTAAGGTCATGGTTACCCCCTTCTACCTCACCAAGCTTTGCGCCTTCTTTTTTAGGGCGAAACTCACCACCATAACCACGACGTTTGCCAATACGTATAAATATGCGGATTAAATCTGATAGTTCTATTTTCTCTCTGGCGGCTTTAGCGCGAATTTCTAGCAATGTACGTCCACTATCGACAGATGGTTCTATCTCTATTCCCAATAAAGATGCTAAAGCAGCAATAGATTTGGTTCTGCCTAGTCGCCTGTCTATTTGGCGACGTTGCATACGTGCAGCACGACGGCCAGCTTTTTTTGACTTCAAACCTGTTTGGCTTTTTTCCAAGGGCTCATCAAAAATACGCACATGCTTCCATACAAGTTCAAGCGGATTATTGTTTTCATCAAGTAAAAATGCCACAACACCGAGTGAAGCAGTACCTACATCTAAGCCAACACGATAACGCATGCTATTCCCCTTTTTTTATTGTTAAGGTAGTATAACTATATATCAGGTATTCCGATGGTGGGGACTATCGGTAACAAGGATTTAAAAATCCACCGATATAGGAGGCAGACTTAGGTCTGCCTTCTTCATTTTTGCATTGATAACGCAAGGTAGCAGACAATGTCCACACTTAAACAACTTAGTCAAAACCCGAGCTGCATAGACAACTACGATCCCAACGCAATGTCTGTGCAACAAGCGCGCGCGTTTATTCAACAGTTTTTAGATTCTGTTGCAGAAACCGAAACTTTGTCTTTGCGCGAGAGTTTAGGGCGTGTATTGGCGACCGACATTATCTCGCCCTGCAATGTGCCCAATCATAACAATTCAGCCATGGATGGCTTTGCCTTTAAGTATGCTGAAGCCTCTCAGCCGTTACGTATCATCGGCACCGCTTATGCAGGTAGACCCTTTACAGAGGAGATAATGAATGGAGAATGCGTCAAAATCATGACGGGCGCAGTCATTCCGTTAGGTGCAGACACGGTGGTGATGCAAGAGCATACCCTTGTTGAAAATAATGCATTAAAAATCACACCCATACCCAAGCTGGGAGCCAATATTCGCATGGCGGGTGAAGATTTAAGTCTAGGTCAGGCCGTGTTAGCCAAAGGTCATTTAATGCACCCTGCCGATATTGGCTTAATCGCATCATTAGGTATTGCCAAAGTACTCGTCTATCGCCGACTTAAAGTCGCTTTCTTTAGTACAGGTGATGAGTTAGTAAGCGTAGGTAAGCCACTGGCTGAGGGGCAAATTTACGATAGCAACCGGTATACGTTGTTTGGTATGCTGACCAGATTAGGTGTAGTAGTAAATGATTTAGGCGCTATCCCTGATGTACCTGAGCAATTAGAAACAATCCTTTTAAAGGCTGCGAATGAAAATGATGTGGTCATCACCAGTGGCGGAGTTTCTGTAGGCGAGGCCGATTATATGAAAGCTCTGCTGGCCAAGCATGGTCAAGTCTTATTTTGGAAAATTAATATGAAGCCAGGTCGCCCGCTGGCTTATGGCAAAATTGGCAATGCCCACTATTTTGGGCTTCCTGGCAACCCAGTCTCTACCATGGTCACGTTTTATCAGTTTGTGCGTGACGCGCTTATCGCCTTAATGGGCGGCACTCCAAAGCCAATACCTCTGCTTAAAGTCAGATGTACGCAAGCCATTAAAAAATCAATAGGGCGCACCGAATTTCTACGCGGCATCCTGCATGAAGTACAGGGGGAATGGAAAGTCTCTCTCACGGGCAATCAAAGCTCTGGCGTATTAAGTAGCATGAGTAGCGCTAACTGCTTTATTGTATTAGACGAATCTGTCGGCCATTGTGAGCCAGACACCCTGGTCAGCGTACAATTATTTGAGGGTCTAATTTAACATAATCCTGAATTTACGGTTGATAACAACCACTCAGCCCTGATGTTCTGTTTAAAATTTTTCTTATAGTATAATCAAAAGCTTCGCTCATTTTTGCGGTAAAAAGTTACATTGGAAGCTTTAGTTAAATTTTCAACTCGCGACGAAAGTTGGTTGCTCAAGGCATTGTTATGCTCAGCACTCTTACATCTAGTGTTAGCGTTTGTCATTCCAAACTTTAAATTTGATCCCATTTCAACTTTACGCCAAGAACTTAAAATTGAGATTGTAAACCCCAAGCAGCTAGAGCCTGCGCCAGCCGTGATACCAGAATTACCAAAACCTACCACACCTCAAACTGAGCCTGTGAAGCCAAAACCTGTACAACAAAAAATAAAACCTGAACCGATCGTAAAGTCTGAGAAAGTCATCACCCCTGAGCCTATTACGCCCACGTCAGAATCTACACCTCCGCCGCCAGAAGTGATTGCAGTCTCACCAAAAGTAGAAAGCAAACCAGCATTTGTGGCTCCACCCCCGCCTCCACCTGAGCCACCTAAAGTGGCGGGACCTTCAGAGGGTGATATCAATGCAGCAAGAAATGCATATCGCAACCAAGTACAAAATGAGCTAAAACGCAATCAACGTTATCCCAAATTAGCACAACAGCGTGGTATTCAAGGCAATGTAAGCTTAGAGATTGGTCTGGATCATAACGGTAACGTAACAAATGTGACTGTGGCCGAATCCAGCGGGAATGAATCTTTAGACAAAGCCGCAATTGAGGCTGTTAAACGCTCAGAACTGAAACAATTTATGCCAGAAATTTTACGTGGACACATTGATACAATCACTGTGACCTTAAACTTTAAATTAGTGTCTGAATAGACTGTGCATACCAGCCAACCTAAGTCTCTACGTGACCTACTGCTTTCGCATCAGCTCACCTTCATTGCACTCATTTTATTAGCTGTCATCAGTGGCGCTTATGGCATTCACATCTGGGACAAAGCCTCTAAAGAATCTGAACGTATCAACCTGTTAGTGCAAGAGATTTATCAGGTAAGAGGCGATTTATACCGCCAAATGAAAGAACTATTCGACGCCTTCTTTCTGGAAGATCGCGATGCACTGAATGAGTACAACGCCTACACGCAAAGCATTCTAAAACACTTTGCAGACTTACATCAAATTGCACAAGGCGAAGAAGAAACGAAAGCGATTCTTGAAATTGAGCAGCACTATAATACATTTGTAAATGAGGCGCCTTCGCTGTTCTATCGCTATCAGGCAAAACCGAATAGCAGCAACCAAAAGTCCTTATATAAAGATATTGAAACTGGTATTTTCTCTCAATATGAAAACGTCTCTCAACGCGCAGAAGTGTTGCTTAAAGTAAAGCAAACCGAACTCAAAAGCCGCTTACATGAAGCCAAAATGACTTCCGTTGCCATTTTAAGTATTCCTGTCCTGCTTGCAGGCATTTTGCTGTTGCTCTCACGTAGGTTTCTAAAAAAATCTATCGTCAATCCTATTCAAGCCATCATGCACGCAACGGAAGAAATTAGTGCGGGCAATTTAAAGCACAAAGTGCCAGAAACGGGAGCACAAGAGTTAGCAACCCTTTCCAAAGAAATCAATAAAATGGCGGAAGAGCTATCCTCTAGCCGAGACGCCTTGGTGCGCACAGAAAAACAAGCAGCACTGGGGTTACTTGTTCCTATGCTGGCACATAATATACGCAATCCACTTGCCAGCATCCGCGCAACTGCTCAAGTGACTGACCACCCAGAGTTAGACAAAGATACGCGCGAATCTCTACAAGGCATTATCAGTACAGTGGATCGACTTGAACACTGGACTGGTGCACTGCTGGCTTACCTGAACCCCATCAAGCCTCAGCTTAAACCTGTAAAACTTTGCAACGTGAGCCAAGGTGCGATCAGTCTTTTGACACAAAAGCTATCAGAAAAAAATATTCAATTAATCTTAGACGATGTTCAAGCAGAGGATGAAATCATCACAGATGAACACTTACTTGAACAAATGATTTACAACCTTATTTTGAATGCGATAGAGGCCTCACCTAAAAATGTACCCATTTATTTGAGCATGCACAAAGCAGACGCCATGCTAGAGATTATCATTCGTGACAACGGTGTTGGCATGCCGTTTACACCAGACCCACATGCACTGAGCCCTGGCCCCTCTACCAAGCGTTTTGGCACAGGGCTTGGCATTCCGTTTGCGTTTAAAGTATGTGAAGTATTGGGTGGCAATATTGAGTTTTTGCCGTCCGTGCCACAAGGTACACGCATCAAAATCACGTTACCCCAATAATGAGTACGCACGTCACTACATTAAACAGAGCTTGTTTTTTACCGAAAAAATTTAATTAACAATTAACTTGCCTTTATTGATTTTTTTTAGAACAATGAGCACATATCAATATGAACAAGATTATGCTAAACCAACCCGTATCAGATTTTGAACTCCCTGCGACCTCTGGCAAAACTTTCAAACTCTCCGACTATTTAGGAAAACTGCTGGTCGTTTATTTCTACCCTAAAGACTCTACGCCAGGTTGCACCACACAGGGCGCGCAGTTTCGCGATACCTATCCAGAGTTTCAGGCACGCAATGCAGACATCGTTGGCATCTCACGCGATAGCATTAAATCGCACGAAAATTTCAAAGCTAAATTTAGTTTTCCTTTCGAATTGCTTTCCGATAGCGAAGAGTTAGCCTGTACACTGTTCAACGTGATCAAAATGAAAAATATGTACGGCAAACAAGTAAGAGGCATTGAGCGCAGTACTTTCATTATTAATCAGCAAGGCGTGCTAGTACGTGAATGGCGCGGTGTAAAAGCGGATGGTCATGCTAATGAAGTATTAGCATTTATTAAAACTTTATAACGATAACGCATTATTATGGTCAAAAAATCACCTGAAACCACCAAACTTTTTGTGCTTGATACCAACGTATTAATGCATGATCCTTCCTCCCTTTTTAGATTTGAAGAGCATGACATCTATCTTCCGATGGTGACATTGGAAGAGCTAGACAACAATAAAAAAGGACTCACAGAAGTCGCACGCAATGCTAGACAGGCCAGCCGACATCTTGAAGAAATCGTAGGGACTGACCTCATTAATTTGGAGGAAGGTTGCCCGCTCGCTATCAAAGGTAACCGTCATTTGACGGGTCGTTTATTTTTACAAACACAGCAGGTAATCAAAGAACTTCCTGGCTTAGCAGGCAGTAAAGCCGACAATCAAATTATAGGCGTAGTACTAGACCTCAAAAATCGCCAGCCTGAACGCCAAGTCATCCTTGTCAGCAAAGACATCAACATCCGCATTAAAGCGCGCGCCATGGGCGTGCCAGCGGAAGACTATTTCAATGACAAAGTACTAGAAGATAGCGACCTACTCTACACAGGAGTACGTGAGTTACCTCAAGATTTCTGGGATCAACACAGTAAAGCGATGGAGTCGTGGCAAGAGGCAGGCCACATGTTTTACAAAATATCAGGTCCTTTAGTGAAAACATTCATCGTCAACGAGTTTGTTTACTATGAGTTTGATAAGCCATTTCACGCCATCGTCAGAAAAATTGAAGATAACACCGCTGTATTAGAAGTAGTGCAAGATCACTCCAACCCTAAACATAATGTCTGGGGAATCATTGCAAGAAATCGGGAACAGAACTACGCACTTAATTTGCTGATGGATCCAGAAATCGATTTTGTAACACTGCTTGGTCAAGCCGGTACTGGTAAAACATTACTCACACTTGCCGCAGCGCTCACTCAAACATTGGATAAAAAAATCTATTCTGAAATCATTATGACGCGTGTCACTGTACCTGTCGGTGAAGACATTGGCTTCTTACCAGGTACTGAAGAAGAAAAAATGGCACCATGGATGGGGGCACTAGAGGATAATCTTGATGTGCTAAACAAAACTGATGAAGATGCAGGCGAGTGGGGTCGTGCGGCCACCCAAGACTTAATCCGCACGCGCATTAAGGTTAAGTCTCTCAATTTTATGCGCGGTCGCACGTTTCTACATAAATTTCTCATTATTGATGAAGCACAAAACCTGACTCCCAAACAAATGAAAACACTCATCACGCGAGCTGGCCCTGGTACTAAGGTAGTTTGCTTAGGGAATATTGCGCAGATTGATACGCCTTACCTGACCGAAGGTAGCTCTGGCTTAACCTATGTAGTAGATCGCTTTAAAGGCTGGCAACATAACGGTCATATCACACTTGTTAGAGGTGAACGCTCACGATTAGCAGATTTTGCTGGCGAAGCGTTATAAATCATGACGAACTTAACCCGTGTTAGTCACGGCGACTCTTTTGATGATTAAGTCTGGCGCATCATGAAACCAGGCTTTTATACGATACTCATTGCACAGTTTTTATCTGCACTTGCAGATAATGCTTTGCTATTCGCTGCGATTGCCTTGCTTTCCGAAATGCATGCCCCTGAATGGCATACCCCATTATTGCAACAATTTTTTGTTTTTTCTTACGTGTTACTTGCCCCTTTTGTTGGCTCTATTGCAGATGCTTTCCCCAAAGGCAGCGTCATGTTTAGCTCCAACCTCATTAAAGTCTTCGGCTGTCTGGCCATGATTTTTGGTTTTCCACCATTGTACGCATACGGCATCGTAGGTATTGGCGCTGCGGCTTACTCTCCAGCAAAATACGGCATACTGACTGAACTATTGCCGAGCAATCAACTGGTCACCGCCAACGGCTGGATGGAGGGCTCAACTGTCACAGCTATCATCGCTGGTGCCATTATTGGCGGTAAGCTATCTAGCAGCGACCCACATATGGCAATGCTAGTCATTACTGGACTCTACCTCAGCGCGGCACTCTTTAATCTTTTCATCCCTAAACTTCCTATCGAGCTTAAACTTGAAAGCAAAAGCTTTGGGTACTTACTTAAAGACTTTTGGCACGCCTTTATTGTTTTGTGGAAAGACCCTCTTGGTCAGGTTTCGCTGGCGGTTACCACCTTATTTTGGGGAGCTGGTGCCACCCTCAGACTGGTAGTGCTCACATGGGCAGCACTTTCACTACACTTTAATATTGAAGAGGCAACTCAATTGGTAGCCACTGTGGCACTTGGCATTGCAGTTGGTTCAGTCATCGCATCAAAATACATCAAACTCGAAGATTCTGTCAAAGTGTTACCTGCAGGAATCTTAATGGGCGTATTAGTCATCGGTATGATTTTTATTAGCCACTGGTTGGCTGCTGCAATCTTACTCTTTTTTATCGGTGCACTTGGCGGCTTTTTTGTTGTCCCGCTTAATGCATTGTTGCAACACCAAGGACACCATTTAATAGGTGCTGGTCACTCAATTGCTGTTCAAAATTTCAACGAAAACATTGGCATACTCATCATGCTAGGGTTTTACCTATTGATGGTAAAAGCGGCAGTTCCTATCAACTCAATCATTATTGCTTTTGGTGTATTCGTCATCCTAAGCATGGGTTTAATTAACAGGATCTACTGCAAAAAAATCTACCAACAATAACTCGCCACTCTTAGCGTAACCTAGCCCTAATGCAACTTTACATGAGGCTCTGTTCTTCTGGCGATCAGCCTGCCTAATGTATGAATCAGCACTGAAATCACACCGTGTAACGCCATTAAATGCATTTTGTACAATGAGCGATACATAATGCGTGCAAATAAGCCCTGAATGTACATACTACCGCCAGAAATCGCACCCATCAGACTACCCACGGTAGAATAACGCCCAAGATTGACCAGTGAGCCATAGTCGTGGTAATGGTACTCTGGAAAGTCCGTTTTATTCGCCACTCTCTTTTTAATACTCTTGATTAATAGCGATGCTTGTTGATGCGCTGCTTGCGCGCGTGGTGGTACATTTCCATCATGACCCAGCCAAGGGCAGGCCGCGCAGTCGCCAAAAGCAAAAATATTTTCATCACGGGTTGTCTGTAATCTTTGTGTGACAACTAGCTGATTGATACTATTAGTCTCTAAACCATCGATGTCTTTTAAAAAGTCTGGCGCCTTAATGCCAGCTGCCCAGACTACTAATTCCGCAGGAATAAATCTTCCACTGTGTGTCGTAATGCCTTTTTCTGACACCTCAGTCACACGCTCTCCTGTAAAAACGTTTACGCGTAGCTTTCTGAGTTCAACATCTACAGCCAACGACATCTTAGTCGGCAGTGCAGGCAATATGCGATCGCCTGCTTCTATCAATGATATTTTCACATCACGATCGGGATCAATTTTATCTAAGCCATAAGCAGCTAGCTCTCGTGTTGTGTTGTGCAACTCTGCCGCCAGTTCAACCCCAGTTGCGCCAGCGCCTACAATCGCCACTTCTAATTGCCCTGGCTTCAATGGTTCTGCCTGTGTTTGCGCTCGCAATAAGGCATTATGCAAATAACGGTGAAATTTCTGCGCCTGCTCCTGTGTATCCAAGGCAATAGAGTATTCACGCGCCCCTTTTATGCCAAAGTCATTTGTAGTACTGCCTACAGCCATGACTAAAGTGTCATATTTGAAGGTACGCCTTGGAATTACTTCTTTACCATCCTCATCAAAGTATGGCGTGATAGTGACTTCCCGTTTTGCCCGGTCTAACCCATCCATGCGCCCCAAGCGAAAACGGAAATGATGCCAATGTGCTTGTGCTATATATTCAAGCTCATGGCGGTCTGGATCCATACTACCTGCTGCAATTTCATGCAGCAAGGGCTTCCACACATGCGTACGCGTGCAATCAATCAGCGTAATAAGTGCCTTATTATTCTTACCAAGACTATCGCCAAGCTTAGTAGCCAGTTCTAGGCCGCCAGCACCACCACCCACGATGATAATATGATGTAAATGATTCTCTTCGCTCAATTTCCAGTCCTTAAAAAAAAACGCGCCTGCCTAAACCAGCAAGCGCGTCAACACTATCAACAAGTTATTCGTTGCCAGTTAAACCATTACTCATGCTGCGAATCCACGCTATGATTTTCAGCAATTCATCTGGTGTAATACCGTTTTTAGGATCTGTAGGATCCATTAAACCAACACCCTTAGCACCCATCCCACCATTAGTACCATGCCATATGGTTTCGAACATGCCTTTATTTGTTGCATCTTTAGGATAACGGAACGTAGGTCCTGTTAGGCCTGGGCCAACCTGACCTTTAGCCTCTGGGCCATGACATTGTGTGCATGAATACAATTGATAAACTTTTTTGCCTTTCGCTATCGCTTCTTCATTACCAATATAGGGATTCTTGCCCGTAGCTAAAAATTCTTTGGCTGCAGGTGTATCAAACAAAGCTGCATCAATCACTAATGGCTTACTTTCCTGCGTATCCACAAATTCAATCGTTTTTGCTGAGGACGCAACTGGTGCGGCATCTCCACCTGTACCTGCTGATTCTTTCTTGTCGCAACCTGTTACTCCCAATACCAGTAGCAATAAGATTACACTTAGTTTTAACCCATTCATTCATTTCCCCCAAGGCTCAAAAATACTTTCGGTACGCTTGCTTACGTGCAATTTGCGCTTAACGTATTTTACTCTTTAATTAAAAAATTCACAAAAAAAACGGCCATGTTTTTCACATGACCGCTTTAATATCAATTACTTTTGCAATGATTTATTATTCGTTACCGTTAACACCACCAACACTACGAATCCATGCAATCACTTTTAGCACTTCATCTGGTTTTAAGCCATTTGACGGATCAGATGGATCCATTAGACCTAAACCTTTAGCACCCATACCACCATTTGTACCGTTCCAAATCGTTTCAAACATGCCCTTATTAGTAGCATCTTTAGGATAGCGGTATGTTGGCCCAATCAAACCAGGACCGACTTGACCTTTTGCGTCTGGTCCATGACATTGTGTGCATGAATACAAACCAAAGATTTTTTTACCTTTTTTAATTGCTTCTGCATTGCCAACATATGGATTTTTGCCTGTTTTTAGAAATTCTTTAGCTTCTGGGGTATCGAAAAAATCAGCTTTAATTTCCAATGGTGACCCATCCTGGGTTGTAACAAATTTCACATCAGCTTTTGCTTGAAATGCTAATGTAAGACCAGCCAATGTCAACATACCAACAAATAAAGTTGACTTAAATGCTTTATTGCCTAACATGTTTTCTCCTAATCTATATAACAAAAATGAGCTACGTTTTGTTCATGCTAAGCGCATTGCCCAACGTATGCTCATTTAACGAACTAAAATTTGTTTGGTTGACACAATTTTTTCACGATATTCTGCTAACAAACAATCACGCGATTCTACTAGTTTTTTAAAATAGTGTCACCCAAAAACATCAATTAATCAGTCTTTTTTGAAAACATTGTCACCCTCAACAACTGGTACTGTAGGGATACCATATTCTGCCAAAATTTGATCAATTTTATCTTTGTTTCGCGCTAAAGCTTCATTAATCATCTTCATACGCTCTTTGTCTTTTTTACGCACTCCTACAGAGATATTCCAGAACTCCTTACCAGCCAGATTGACTTTGTTGTAATCTGGGATTAAACGCATTTCTAACGGTACTTTTGATTGTTTTGCGTAGTACCCGGCTATAGGTCCCCAAAGGATAGCAACGTCTATATCACCTTTTGCCAAATCGTCAATTAAAAAGCTTGGGGGTAAATTCAAATCTCGTTGCAATCGATAAGGTCTGGCATTGCCCATCAAATCATGATCATTAAGTGGAATAGCTGCAGGGCTTTTATCAACAATACCAATAATCCCTTTTCTTAAATCGGGAGAGTCCCAATCTGTGATGTTGTAATTACTTGCTTTGCGCCATACAAAAACGTGTCCAGAACGGTAATATGGATTGCTTGTTCTTAACGCATCAAAGTCTGATGTTGTGCCTATGATGACATCACAGCGCATTGCATTAATGGTATTTCTCAAAAAACCTTGTCGATTATAGGCATAAGCAAACGAAAGTTTTTTCCCAAGATCCTTCGCTAGCACTTCTGCAATTTTATCTTCGAACCCTTCCTGCTTAAGGTTTGAGTAGGGCATATTGTCTGGGTCAGCGCAGACCTTAAACTCCGTTTCATCTACAACACGTCTTACTTCCCCAATGCGTCCTTCATCAGGATTGAGTGTTGGAATATCAGAATCCTTGATTTCTGTAGCAGCAATCGTCAGCATTGCAAAAGAAGCTAAACATAATCCAATCCCCATTTGTTTTACTTGTTTTAACATTATTTCGTTCCTTATCATAAATTCGACACTATCTGCCGCACGTCAAGTGAGAGTATTGTAGCCATTAAAAGTTCTTCAATTACCCACACAAACCATATCATTGTAGCGAATTAATGATGCTATGCATACCAATCTGTATACACAGCCACTTTATACTCGAACAACAAATAAAAACACCCCACCGAAGTGGGGTGTTAGAGTCGCTAATTAAAGCTGAGTTAACGTATTAACTTATAACTTAGTAAACTAAATTATAGTGAGAATACTGTTAATGCACCGCCGCCAGGAGCTGCGTTGTATTTTGTTAACTCTTTGTAACCACCAGCAGCACCAAGTGCGTCAGTGTCGTTAGTCATACCTAAGTTCATCGCTACGCCAGCCCAACCGCCGATGCCTGAAAGCACACCAACGTATTGTTTACCAGCATGGCCGTATGTGAATGCATTACCAATCACGCCAGAACCCACTTGGAATTTCCAGAGTTCTTTACCTGATTGTGCATCAACAGCTTTAAACCAACGGTCTAAAGTACCGAAGAATACTAAGTTTGAAGCAGTTGTTAAAGCACCACCCCAAGCAGAGAATTTTTCTTTGTTGTACCATACTTTTTTGTTAGTCATTGGATCATAAGCAGCAAAGCCACCCATTACGCCGTCAGGACCAGCAAACATCGTTAATGTAGCACCAACCCATGGTTGACCAGCAACATATTTAGACTCAACTGGCTCGTATGTCATACATACGTGGTTCAATGGAGAATATACTAAACCAGTTTTTGGTGAGTAAGCAGCTGGTTGTTGGTCTTTTGTACCCAATGCAGCTGGGCAGATGCCTTTAGCATTGTAGTCTTGGTGAGTTGAGTATTTACCATCTTTTTGTGGTACGCCAGTTTTCATGTCAACGCCAGTTGCCCAGTTAACGAATGGGTGTACTTTTTCAGCAGCAACTAATGAACCGTTACCAGCATTGAAAGTGTATGCAAAACCGTTACGGTCATGGTGCCATGCGTATGTTTTGCCACCTTTGTCGAACAAGATTACTTCGTTAATACCATCATAATCCCACTCATCGTGTGGAGTCATTTGGTAGCCCCATTTTGCAACACCAGTGTCTAAGTCACGTGCGAAAATAGTCATAGACCATTTGTTGTCGCCTGGACGTACATCTGGGTTCCAAACAGATGGGTTACCTGTTCCGTAGTACACTAAGTTTGTACGTGCATCATATGGCCACCAGCCCCATACAGAGCCACCACCATGTTGCCAACCATCTTTAACTGCTTGTGGTTTTAACCATGTACGTGTACCAAGTTCTTTTTCACCGATTTTGATTTCGCCGGCTTTCATTGCTTCGAAAGAACCACCTTGTTTGTTACCACCGTTAACGTCTTTGTATACTGACAAAGCGTTATATTGTGGGTTTGCTGAGTTGAAATCAGCACCGATTAATACTTCAGCATCTGGACCTGTTGAGTAAGCTTTCCATGCTAAAGAACCGTCTTTTAAGTTGTATGCTGCGATAAAGCAACGTACACCGAACTCAGCACCTGAACAACCTGTCAACACTTTGTCTTTGATCACGTGTGGAGCGTTAGTATTAGTAGCGCCTACTTTTGGATCTGTGTTTTTAACTTCCCAAGCTTTAGCACCAGTTTTAGCATCTAAAGCAACCAACATACCGTCATTTTGTTGAAGGTAGATTTTACCATCGCCAAAACCTAGACCACGTGAAACGTTGTCGCAGCACAATACAGCTTGTACTGATGGATCTTGTTTAGGGAAATATGACCATACGATTTTTTGATTGTCGTTTAAGTCAAGTGCGTATACGTTGTTTGGGAATGCTGTATGTAGATACATCATGTTACCAACAACTAATGGAGCACCTTCGTGACCACGGTTTACACCAGTAGCGAATGTCCAAGCAGCTTTAAGGTTTTTAACGTTACCTTTATTGATTTGCGCTAATGTGCTGTAAGCTTGGTTTGTGTGGTTACCACGTGGGTGAGCCCAGTTGTTTGCATTTGCGATTGCTGCTTCTTGGTCTGCAGCTGCTGATGCTACCATTGGCAATGCCATTGATACAGCAACTAAGCCTAAAGCTAGTTTTAATTTGTTAACTTGCATATTGATCTCCAAAGTTAATTACTAAGGGTTAAGTGAAAGTAAACTAAAACCTTACGACACCCACTAAAAGTTCAGTGTTTAACGTAAACTTATAGTCTACTTTTAATCACATTTACATGTGAGGATTGCAATATAAAACAAGTTGTTTCCAATTGCAACAGATTAGTTACAATTTATTAACAAATATTTTTAATTTTTTTATTTTATTTTTTTAATCATTTTTCACAAAAGAAAAAATCCAATAAAATCATATAGAAAGCCCTTAGTATGTCCATTTCACAGCACAATGACTTATTCCCAGAAATTGCGCCATATCATCAAGAATCATTAACTGTTGATAGCATCCACAGTATTTATTTTGAACAATGTGGCAACCCCGATGGCGTACCCGTTATTTTTCTCCATGGTGGCCCAGGAAGTGGCTGCAACGCAAACCAAAGACGTTTTTTTGACCCTAATCACTATCGCATCATACTAATGGATCAGCGCGGTTGCGGCCGTAGCAAGCCAGAAGGTGAAACGCGACACAACACCACAGACTATTTAGTCGATGACATTGAAACATTAAGGATACATTTATCTATTTCACAATGGCACGTATTTGGCGGATCTTGGGGTAGCACGCTCGCATTAGCCTATGCCTGCTCTCACCCAAACGCAGTGCTGAGCTTGGTTTTGCGCGGCATTTTTTTGAGCCGTGCACAAGAGTTGAATTGGTTTTTGGGCGAGATTCAACAGTTCTTTCCTGAGCCGTGGCAAAAACTACTTGCTTATCTACCTGATGCAGACAGATCAAATCCACTCCACGCTTATGAGAAGCTTGTGTTTTCCGAAGACGTGACAATTAATATTCCAGCCGCAATTGCTTGGAACGCATACGAGAGCAGTATTATGTCACTCTTGCCCAAAGACAGTGCAAATGAAACCAATGCGTTAGTGGAGTTAGCACGCGCCAGAGTGCAGATACACTATATTAAACACCAATGCTTTATTACACATCGCGATTTACTAAGCGAGGCCAAGGAAAAGCTATCACATATTCCAACCATGATTGTTCAGGGGCGTTATGATATGGTCTGTCCACCCGTCACCGCATGGGAGCTTTCTCAATCGATGCCACATGCTAAATTTGTATTAGTGCCAGACGCAGGTCACTCTGCAATGGAAAGTGGCACTTGCCGTGCGTTGGTTGCTGCGACAGAGCAGTTTAAAACACTCTCATAAAAGATTTAATATGATATCGATTTAGCACTGAATACTAAATATGTTAAAAGTGAAAAAGACCTATAACTTAAAAAAGCTTGCAGAACACCCTGCCATGGTGAAGCCTTTAAACACGATTGCAAAGCAGGAATACACTACACCTTTTTTCGTACTACGTGAGACATTTTCTGGCTTTGCTCGTCACAACGTAATGAGTATGTCTGCGTCGTTGTCTTTTTATGCATTGTTTGCACTGATCCCACTTGTACTACTAATCTTTTTTCTGCTTAGCCACTTAGTTTTTTCATCTGACTATGCGATTGTTAAATTAGCCATTCTCACCAGCAACTTGGTTCCCGACTTTAGCAACAGCATTATGTTAGAGGTTTACAATGCCACCCAAACCAAGGCAGCATGGGGCGCATTGGGTTTGATTGTATTGTTATGGGCAATTACGCCATTGGCCAGTGCCATGCGATCAAGCTTTTATACCATTGCTGCAAAAATTGAAGCCCCCTCCTTTTTCAAAAGAAAATTTAAAGACATCCTGTCCGTCATGGGGATTTTGTTATTATTTTTTCTATTCACTTCTGCTGGTTTTATTGTTGAGAAAATCATCCGATTTTTGGCAGATCATGCCAACGCCGCCCAACTCAACATTCTTGGCTCACTATTAACGCTATTGCTTACAACAACACTTATCGTAGGCTTTTACCGCGTATTCTTTCCTATGCGCGTTGCCTTTAAGCATTTATTACTGGGCGCTTTTATCACCGCAATTTTATGGCTAGCAATGCGTTATGCATTTGGATTGTTTTTAACGATTAATAAGAATTATGGCGCAGTGTTTGGTGGCATGAAAGCGATGTTCGTCTCAATTACGTGGCTGTACCTTAACTTTGCTGTATTTCTACTGGGCACCGAGCTCATCGCCACTCTCAGAAAAAAGGATGTGCTACTACTTAAAGGCTTATTTGATGACATCCCCAATAAGACAAATTACATCGCTGCACTCATGAAACTCTATGGCAAAACTTTATCCTCAGGGGATAAGGTCATTACCATGGGTGACATACAAAAAAACTTATACTTTATTGTAGAAGGTACTGTTCATATCATACAAAACGATCAAGTAAAGCGCATCTTGCAGGCTGGTGAGTATTTTGGTGAAGTCGCTATATTGTCGGAGCAGCCTTCTCATGTAGAAGCGGTTGTGGTTTCTGACACTGCACAAATCATCGTGATTTATGCAGAAAATGTTGATACCATGCTAGCTGAGGATCCAAAAATTGCGATGCGTTTATTAAAGCAAATGGCCTATAGAATACACAACAATTAATTAACTTATCATCTACTCAACGGCATTATGGCGACACAGACACAACCTAACGCGCAAGAAGTCAATCAACTGATACAGCTACTTAACCAAGGTCATCTTAGTCAAGCAGAAACATTGACCAAGCAGCTCATTTCTAAGCATCCTAATGTGTTTATGTTGCATCACATCCTAAGCTTAGCTTTAGATCAGCAGCAAAAATTTGCCGAGGCAGCTATCAGTTACCAAAATGCGCTAAGTATTCAACCTAACACGCCTGATCTACTATTTAATCTAGCTATTGCACAAACGCATCTCAACAAAATTCAGGAGGCCGAGCAGACTTATCGCAAAGCGATTGCACTGCAACCACGTTTTTTTGAAGCGCATGGCAACCTAGGTACTTTGTTACAAAAGCAAGGCAAGTTAGATGAAGCCATCGCTAGTTATCAGACAGGATTGAGAATCAATCCGCAAGATGCCCGTGGTTACTTTAACCTAGGCACAGCACTGCGCGACAAAGGCCTATTACAAGAAGCGATCAACAGTTATCAAACCGCTATTAAACTTTTCCCTAACTATACCGATGCTTACAACAATCTCGGGGAAACCTTACGCGATCAAGGCAACATGCCAGATGCTGTTCAGCACTACCAGCAGGCACTGAGCTTAAACCCCAACCATCCTGCTGCTAATTACAATATGGCCGAGTTTTTGTACTTGGCAAAACGTTATGATGAGGCCATTCCGTATTTTGAACGCTCCCAATTAGATGATTGGGAAGATTGCGTGTTGTATTGTTTATATAAATCCCAACAGTTTGATGCATTTAAACAAAGACGCGACCTCATCATTACGCAGAAACCTCATACTGCACCATTTCTGGCCACTCTTTCTACACATTACAGCATCAACTTTAAACAAGAAGATCCTTATAACTTTTGTAAAAACGGCTTTGATTTTGTATACCACAATGCAATTCCTGAGCTAGCTCCTAACAGCCCTCTACTACAAAGCCTGTTAAATGACATACATCATGCGGATATTGCTGAGCGCAAACAAGCGCGGCTTACCAACGGCAAGCAGTCTGCAGGAAATTTATTTAAGCGTCCTGAAGCCTCATTTAGAGCGCTAAGCGAATTAGTCAAACGTGAGTTCATGCGCTACCGCAATAAATATGCAGGGGCGGATTGTGAGCTCATCAAGTCGTTTCCGACCGAACTGGAATTCACCAGTTCATGGTTTGTCAAAATGCAACAGGGCGGGCACCTGAATGGACATATTCATGAAATTGGCTGGATTAGCGGTGCAGTATACCTCGCCATGCCGAGTACGGAAGACATCCGCGAGGGTGCATTTGAATACGGTACACATGGGGATGACTACCCGCAGCAACATCAAGACTTCCCAACGCAATTTATCAAACCTGCTGTGGGCGAGATCGTCCTGTTTCCTTCCTCACTTTTTCACCGCACCATCCCATTCAACGCAAAAGAAGAACGTATTTGTGTTGCCTTTGATTTAAAACCACAACATCAATCCACAGCTCGCTCATCCTACTAGCCAGCCTTGTGTAGGCCGCGAATAGCATGCCTGCTGAGCGATTCGCCGTGTACTTGTCATATATATTTAATACATTATGATTAAAATTAACTCTTGTTTTTAACCTAATGATTATAAATAAAAAAGCAAAAATCCACACACATCCACCCACTACCCTCTTTTTTTTGTTAGACTACACGTGCATATGTAATTGTAAGAACAAATTAAGGCGTTAGCAGCGCCTAAGGTATACCATGAAAATAGCAAGCACTTTTGATGATGCAACCATACTGATTATTGACGATCAGACTACGAGTCGCACCATCTTATCGCAAGTCGTCAAGAGTATTCATCCCAAAATACATGTAGTAGAAAAAACCAATCCTGAAAATGCATTAGCATGGGCGACAGAACATACTGCTGATTTAATACTGGTCGACTATGTCATGCCAGAAATGAATGGGATTGAATTTGTCAGAATGATTAAAACCATTGCTGCATATCAGTTTGTTCCGACGATTATGATTACTATCAAAAAAGATACAGAAACCAGAAATGCTGCACTTAATGTTGGTGTTACCGATTTTCTGAGCAAACCCATTGATGTACAGGAATGTACTGCCCGCTGCAAAAATTTATTAACAATGCGCCAGCAACATCTCACATTAGAGACTAGAGGCAATATTTTAGAAAGCTTAGTACAAGCGGCTACCGCAGAAATCAAAGCAAGAGAAAAAGAGACACTCATGCGTCTAGCCCGTATAGGCGAGTACAAAGACTATGAAACATCAAGGCATCTAGTACGTATGGCTTTGTATGCTAGAGTGCTAGCTGAAGCCTTAGGATTCTCCGAAGAAGACGCGGAAACCATTGAATTAGCAGCGCCTCTACATGATATTGGAAAAGTAGGCATTCCCGATCACATTCTACTCAAAACGGGTCCATTAGACGAAAATGAACTTCGGATTATGCGAAAACATCCCGCCATCGGCTATCAAGTGTTACAGGATAGCCCATCCAAATATCTACAAAAAGGGGCTGAAATTGCCATGGGTCACCACGAACGTTACGATGGTAAAGGCTACCCGAATGGGCTTGCTGGCAAAAAAATCCCCATCGCCGCTCGTATTGTTGCGATTGCTGATGTTTTTGACGCGCTCACAAGCGTTCGTCCCTACAAAGAAGCTTGGAGCATCGACTCTGCTATCCAATATATAGAGGAAGAGGGAGGCAAGCATTTTGACCCTGATGTTGTCAAAATATTAAGCAAAGTCCGCCCAAGGTTAGAAAAAATCTACGCAGAATACTCCAATTAAATCGGCTACTGCGTGTTGTAAACGTTCTATAAATTTTATGCGTAAGTCACGCATGCCCATGATTTACAATAAATTTGTTTTCATTGGCTCAATCTATTGCTATGCTGATTAAAATGATAAAAGGTTAAAATTAAATAAGACGACTTAGGGAGCGCATTGTGCATAAATCCGTATTTTCAATATTACTGTTAACTTCTCCTTTATTGGCTAATGCCGCAGGATTTGCACTTATCGAACAAAGTGCAAGTGGCGTAGGTAACGCCTTTGCTGGTGCGGCCGCCGTGGCGGAGGACGCTAGTACCATCTATTTCAACCCCGCTGGGATGACGTATATTGAGGGTACCCAAGTAGTGGGCGCTATCCATCTGATTAACCCGAACTCCGAGTTTAACAATCAAGGTTCCGTAAAGGCTACATTTTCTGGTGCAGCTGGTGGAAGCGGCGGTGATATTGGAGACTTGGCACTTTTACCAAACTTTTACTATAAACGCGACATATCTGAAGACATCAAATTTGGCTTAGGCATTAGCTCCCCTTTCGGCCTCAAAACAGAATATGACAGCAATTGGATAGGCCGCTTTCAAGCCATTAAGTCAGACCTCAAAACCATTAACATTAACCCTTCCATTGCGTTTAAGGTCAATGATAAGCTTTCACTCGGCGCAGGCATTTCTGCTATGTGGATTAAAGCTGAACTAACTAGCGCAGCTAACTTAGCGCCATTAGGCCAACCAGAGTCTACGGTTAAGATTAAAGGGGATGACTGGGGGTTTGGTATTAATTTTGGTGCTATCTACCAGACTTCACCAGACACAAGGCTTGGATTAACCTACCGTTCACCAGTTCAACAACATCTAGAAGGTAATTCAACATCGCCTAGTACATTTTTAAATGGTAATCCGAACGCCACACTCAATACCAACGTGACTGCTGATATTACATTACCTGAAACTTTTTCAATCAGCGGATTCACTCACCTCAATGATACATGGGATTTGCTGGCTGATATTACTTGGACTGGCTGGAGCCAATTTAGCGAACTACGCGTAAAAAGAGACAATGGCACCAACTCCACGTTAACTGTCACACCAGAGCACTGGCACGACACAATGCGTTACTCATTAGGTGCAAATTACAAATATAGCGACACGCTTAAATTAAGAGCAGGTATTGCGTATGATGAAGAAGCGATAGACGATCAATACCGGACTGTACGCATTCCTGGAAACGATAGAACCTGGTTGGCCTTTGGCGCTGGGTGGCAGTACTCACCTGCGACTAAACTAGATTTAGGCTACGCACATTTATTTGTGAAAGATGCAAGCATTCGTGATATTCAAAATACAGTCGCAAATGGATTTAAAGGAAACATCATTGGTCAATACGATTCTAGTGTCGATATTTTAAGTGTTCAAGTCACGCACAATTTCTAAATTACCTGTCGTTTTTTGCATGTTAAACAGCTCGCATAGGCGAGCTTTTTAACTTTACGATAAGCGTAATCAAATTGTCATTAATTCATTACATCATCTAATATATGCATTTCAATGCATCATCATTCATCTTTAAGCATGCATTTTTTAATATGCTAAATTTTAGGAGTGCTGCATCATGCGCCAGTATTTTTTAACACTGATTGCAACCACTATTATGTTAGCGCTTAGTACTAATGCGTTTGCTGAGGACGCCAACAGTTGGATTGTTGAGGGTGAAGCCGCACTTTCTGCCGCTAAAAAATTGGAGCCGAACACAAGGCGCGCCAAAAATGTAATTTTATTTCTAGGTGACGGCATGGGCATCTCCACCATTACCGCTTCGCGTATTTTTGACGGGCAACAAAAAAACACTGACGGCGAACGTAATAAACTGTCCTTTGAAGTGCTGCCTTACCTCGCTTTATCAAAAACATACTCTGCCAACCAGCAAACTTCTGATTCAGCCCCCACCATGTCTGCCATCGTCACAGGTGTGAAAACTAATGACGGCTTGCTGTCAGTAAATCAATCTATAGAAAGATCCGAGCCCAGCAATGCTGTCATTCAGGCCAATAGGGTGACGTCCATTTTAGAACTAGCAGAAGCGCGCGACATGTCTACGGGAGTCGTGACGACAGCGCGCGCAACACACGCGACACCAGCGGCCACTTATGCACACACGAGTAACCGTGATTGGGAAGCAGACAGTCAGATACCTGCTGGCTCTGACGTTAAAGATATTGCAGCACAGCTCATTGATAATTTTGGCAAAGGTGCTATGGGTGACGGCTTAGAAGTAGTACTTGGAGGTGGACGCGCCTATTTTTTACCTAATACTGTCACTGATCCAGAATACCCCACAACCAAAGGCAAGCGTAAAGATGGTCGCGATTTAACGGCAGAATTTCAAAGCAAATTTGGCGGTCAGTATGTATGGAATAAAACGCAATTTGATGCCATTAATGCCACTTCTACCAAAAAATTATTAGGCTTATTTGAGCCCTCGCACATGCAATATGACTATGACCGTCCTGCAGATACCGCTGGAGAACCTTCTTTGGCAGAGATGACAGACAAGGCCATTGATATACTGAGTAAAAATAAAAATGGCTATTTCTTAATGGTAGAGGGCGGCCGTATCGACCATGCTTCTCACGCTGGCAACGCCTACCGCACACTGAGTGACACTGTTGCATTTTCTGATGCCGTTAAAAAAGCCATGAGCAAGGTCGATATCAAAGACACATTAATCATCGTCACTGCGGATCATAGTCATACCTTAACGATTGCAGGCTACCCAAAACGAGGCAATCCCATTTTAGGCAAAGTGGTCTCTCCAGGCAAAATCACGCCCGACAAGGCTGCCGATGGCCGCCCCTATACCACCATTAGCTTTGCCAATGGTGTCGGCTACTATCAAAACCAAGCGGGCGATGCTGTTTTTACACAAACACCACGCGCAGGTCGTATTGAAGACATGAGCGCAGTCAATACAGAAGACCCGAATTTCCACCAAGAAGTGACCGTGCCTTTATCAAGCGAAACGCACGGGGGTGAGGATGTGGCGATTTTTGCGGGTGGTCCAAACGCGCATTTATTTCACGGCGTACAAGAACAAAGCTACATTTATTATGTGATGAAAGATGCGCTAGGCTTTGATAAAAATGGTGATGCGTGTAAAAAACCTCTCGAAAAAAACTAGATATCATTTAAATAGTGCTTATGGTATTTATTTCTAATCTGGGCGCTTGTCATAAACCACGCTTTCCAATCCCAGACTCATCCAGTTAAGGATTATGCTTGCCAGACTTAAATAAACTTTTTGCACTTTTCATAGGCTTATCCATAGCTACGTGCACGCCCGCTGCTGGCGAATCTATTCCGAATATCGATGCGCGTTTTGAAACAATACAATGTGAAATCCCATGCAAAAAACCTCAAAAGCGTATTTGGTGGATGTTACGTAGCGCCACGCAAATAGAATTGAGGGATGTGGGTTTACATACAGGCAAACTCGCTAAATTTGGTGAAATATGGCGGCATCAAGCCGATAACAAGCTGAGTTATTTATTCTTAATGTATGAAGATAAACGTGCCATCGAATATTTGCCTGATGATCTTAAAATTTTAGGCATCAGCGCTGATGAAAAACAATGGCAAATCATTACGCAATTAATTACTGACGATGAAGTTGCCCACATGAAAAAAACCTCTGTAAAATCAGAATTTTACCACCGCTATCAAGTTGAGTCTTATGTAGGAATGATCAATGATACGCGGGTCAGCGTTTTATGGCTGCCTCAGTTACATATCCCAGCCAAGATTGTTTACTACTATCCTAAACCTAAAAATTCTGGAACTAAAGTTCCTGAAACTAAGATCACGGTACAGTTAAAGCAACTTTCTACCGAATTAGCCAGCAGCATCAGAACCTCAGAAAGCCAACTCAGCAGCTATCAGCAAGTTTACTATACCGATATTGGCGATATGGAACAAAATGCTGAAGCACAAGCATGGATTACCAAGGCAAAAGGCGCGCCTGGCTTGCATACGCACCAGCATTAAGCGCATTGCTTTGGGGGCTCCCGCTTTAATTAGTAGCTACTTCTCTAAGTGTATGGCAGGATTATATTAAACGGGAACGCCATGCAAACACCAAACGCTACAGACAGCGCTATTTTAGAAGCTCCAAAATCAGTCTCATTTAAAGAAGCTTTTATCTATTGGCTTAAGCTCGGCTTTATTAGTTTTGGTGGTCCAGCAGGTCAAATTGCTATCATGCATCAAGACCTTGTCGAGAAAAAACGCTGGATATCTGAAAAACGTTTTTTACACGCGCTCAATTACTGCATGTTATTACCTGGACCAGAAGCGCAACAACTGGCGATTTACATAGGCTGGCTGATGCATCGTACTTGGGGTGGTATCGTTGCGGGCACGCTATTTGTGCTGCCATCGTTCTTTATTCTTATCGGCCTAGCATGGGTTTATATGGCTTATGGCACATTACCCGCTGTTGCAGGTATTCTCTATGGCATTAAACCAGCGGTAGTAGCCATCGTATTATTCGCAGCCTATCGCATTGGTGCCCGCACGCTCAAGAATCATGTATTGCGACTTATTTCGACATTCGCCTTTATTGCTATTTTTGCTTTCCAGTTAGCATTTCCTCTCATTATATTAGGTGCTGCAATCATTGGCTATTGGGGCGGACACATCGCACCGCATTATTTTAAAACGGGTGGTGCTCATCAAAATGCAGGAAAACATTATGGAAAAAGTCTTATTGATGACGATACCCCAACGCCACAACATGCACTATTTACACGAAAAAAACTGATTCAAATCATCAGTGTTGGCATCAGCCTCTGGTTAGCTGCAATGTTAATATTAATCGCAAAATTTGGTTGGCAAAGCACAGTCACGCAAATGGGATGGTTCTTTACAAAAGCCTCATTACTCACTTTTGGCGGTGCTTATGCAGTATTGCCCTATGTATACCAAGGCGCAGTTGAGCATTATCATTGGCTCACACCAGCTCAAATGATAGATGCATTAGCATTAGGCGAAACCACCCCAGGCCCATTAATAATGGTCATTACATTTGTTGGCTTTGTGGGGGGATGGGTCACACAATTCTTAGGCATCAACTCAGCGCTTGCTTCTGCACTGCTCGCCGCAACTGTTGTGACTTACTTTACCTTCTTGCCAAGCTTTATCATGATTCTCATTGGTGGGCCTTTGATTGAAACGACGCATCACAATCTAAAATTCACAGCACCGCTCACTGGCATTACCGCTGCCGTGGTAGGAGTAATCCTCAACTTAGCACTATTCTTTGCATATCATGTATTTTACCCAACAGGCCTAACAGGCTCTGTCGATTTCTTTTCGGTCGCATTATCGGCAGCCGCTTTACTTTGTATTTTTCGGTTTAAAGTAGGTGTTATTCCGACTATTATAGGATGCGGTATCGCTGGCTTGACGTTTAAGCTCATATTAAACTAAGCTTTCAACAACAATCCAACAGATCAATCACACACATGCCTGAGCAACCGACATACCATGCAACAGAGCTATCAAAAGAAGCGACGCTTGAAGAGGCCTTTAAAATCTTAGCTTTTAACTGCATCGCACAAGTGGAGTCAAATGCCGCTATTTTAGTGAAAGCCTACGATACAGAGGCAGTGCATCAAATGAGAATCGGGCTTCGCCGATTGAATTCGTTACTGGAGTTTTACAATAATCTATTAAAGTTGCCTGAGACCTTACAATCCGAGTTGCGCTGGGTGAATCAAGTCCTCAGCGAGAGTCGTGACATAGATACGTTGATAAACGACACCTTACCTTTGATTAGCAAAAAAACGGTCTCTTTAAATGCTGTGTCTAAGCTCAATCCCATTATTGATAGCACCGCAGAGAAAAAACATAGGCAACTCACTTCAGCGGTCAGTTCAAAACGCTACTCAGCACTAATTCAAAATTTGAAGGCGTTTGTATTTGACAGCCATTGGCGTGAAAGCCTGCCACCTAAAGGTCAGAATCAATTATCTGAGCACCTTGATCAAGGTGCTTCAATCAGGCTCACAAAATTACATAGCACTTTGATTAAACAAGGCAAAGAGATCAATGGTGTTGGGCGAAAACAACTTCACCGAATTCGAATCGCAGCCAAACGGCTACGCTATGCCTCTGAGTTTTTACAATCACTCTACCCGCAAAAAAAAGTACAACCCTATCTCAAAAAGCTCTCAAAATTACAGGGCTTGCTTGGTTTCTTGAATGACTCAGCGGTAGCAAATCGATTGCTCAAAGAAATCCAAGTCTCAGACGCTTCCTTTCAAAAGGAGATCCAGATTATCAAGCTTTCAATTCAATCAGAGGCCAAAATGAAGTATAAGAAAATTGAGGTTTTTTGGAATGATTTCGTATCCAGCAAGCCATTCTGGGCTGTGAAAAGCAAGTAAAAAAGCACTTATTAATTTAAAAGTACCTCAATGACTTAAACCATGCCCTGCAAACCCGAGCGTTATGTAAGACATATAATAATATCGGTGGAGTCGATAAAAACCATTCATTTGATAAGAACTCATTGCCAAAAGCTGCCATGAAAAATAGTAGGTTACAGCAATAGTGGCTAGGCAGCTTCACGATGACCCTAAATTGTGCCACCAAGCATTCATGCCTGCAAAGGCTCAGCTATCTGAAACGAGCACAAAAACCCCAGCCATAGAAAGCTGGGGCAGATATTGGTGGCCCCTCTGTGAGTCGAACACAGTACCAACGGATTATGAGTACAGCATACCCGAGAATCATAAACTTAAAAGTTAAAGATTTTTAAGGGATTTTCTTTATGTCATTGTGACGCACTCTCAAAACTGAAATTAACATTATTCATTGTGTCTTGTTCTAAGCCACTTAAGAGCCTCCGGCACTAATAGTGTTAGAAACCCCATCAATCCACAAAACACAATTGCATCACCATGTAGCTGGCTAAAGGAAAATAATCTACTTAACTCTGGCAATAAAAGTATCAATACAAGAATCGCCATTGCACTCGTACTAATCCACCATAAAGCTGGATTGGGTATTTTTAATGAAGTCAACGCAGACTTTGTCCAAGAACGATTAGTAAAAATCAAGCCAATACTAGACAGCACAAGGGTTGTAAAAGTGAGTGCACGCGCTTCATCTGCTCCAATTCCTTGATAAAGCGTAAAACCGTAAATCACTAGCACAACCACTAGTAGTAGCAAGCCTTGCAGAAGGCCGTGCTTTAGCACGTTAGAATCAAATAATCGCGCCGTGCTTAAGCGTGGTGCTCGCTGCATCACATCAGCCTCTTCTGGCTCTGCTTCAAACACAATAGAGCAAACAGGATCTATGATGAGTTGCAGAAAAAGTATGTGCACTGGCATCAGCACCGCGGGCCAGCCCAACATTACTGGAATCAGTGACAAACCAACAATCGGCACATGCACCGCCACAATAAAGGCAATGGCTTTGCGCAGATTATCAAAAATACGGCGGCCAATCTTTACAGAAGTAACGATGGAACTAAAATCGTCATCTAATAAGACCAATGAGGCTGATTCACGAGCGACATCAGTGCCTCGCCCGCCCATAGCGATGCCGATATGTGCCGCTTTTAGCGCGGGCGCATCGTTCACGCCATCGCCTGTCATCGCGACAATTTCACCATCTGCTTTAAACGCATTGACGAGCCTGAGTTTTTGCTCCGGTACAACGCGACAGAATATATTAACTGTCTTAATGCGAATCTGAAGTTCTTCATCACTTAAAATATTAAGCTCAAGCCCAGTAATGACACCATCCAGTGATTCAAGGCCAATCTGGCGCGCAATATTCATGGCGGTTGCAGGGTAATCGCCAGTAATCATCACAACACGTATGCCTGCATTGTGTGCTTCTTTAATTGAGGCTGTAACATTAGGTCGAATTGGATCAGCTAATGCAATGAGGCCTAAATACCCAAAAACAAAATCATGCTGAATTTCTGGTAGCGTTTGTTCGGTAAACTTGGCTTTTGCAATCGCTAAAACACGCAAGCCTTTTTCTGCGAGTATATTTACTTGCTCTATGATTTTTTGTGCTGTTTCAGCATCAAGATGGCATAAATCAATAATGGCTTCTGGTGCACCTTTTGCGGCAATAATATAATGTGCACTATTTTGCGACCTCCACACACGCGACATTGCCAACAGCTCTTTGGTAAGCGGGTAATCATCCACTAGCTGCCAAGCGCCGTGTAAATGCTCGGTGCCAGCGAGCAACTTTAACCCACATTCACGAATGGCAATTTCCATCGGATCAAACGGGTCACGATGACTTGCCAGCACCGCAAACTCAAGCACCGCATGGTATGCTTCTGGTAAGACTAACGCTTGTGCTACTTCAAACATTTGATTGCTGGCACACAGCTGCGCTATTTCCATTTTATTTTGTGTAAGCGTACCCGTTTTGTCTACGCACAGCACGGTAGCAGCGCCCAACATTTCTATAGCAGGAACATGCCTAGTTAGTACCTTTTTTTGCGCCATACGCCAAGCACCCAAACCAAGAAAAATTGTTAGCACTACTGGCAACTCCTCTGGCAAAAGAGCCATCGCTAAAGTGATGCCTGATAAAAAACCGCTAAGCCAGTCGCTACGCGTAAATCCATACCAAACTGCGACAAATCCAGCTAGTGCAAACCCAGCCCAAGATACGCGCCTAACTACTTGTTCAATTTCCAGTTTAATATGCGTTGATTCTGGCTTGATGGAAGATAAAGCCTTGCCAATGCTTCCGATGGCGGTATTCTCACCAATTGACATCACTTGCGCGATACCCTTGCCTTGCACGACCAACGTACCAGAAAACACATAAGGCAAGTCATCGCCTCCAGGCGTGCCTATAGGAAGTTCAATAAGCCCCTGCAACTTCTCGGCAGCCAGCTTTCGCACTGAGACAGATTCTCCCGTAAGCAAAGCTTCATCTACTGTCAAGCTTGTGCATTGCAGAATAATAGCATCTGCTGGAATGCGATCGCCTTCTACTAGTATCAAGATGTCGCCACGCACCACTTCTCGCCCTGGGATGCGTTTTTTTACACCATTTCTAATCACACAGGCACGAGGACTTGAGAGGCTACGCAAAGCTTCCAGAGCTCGCTCGGTCTTGCGTTCTTGAAAAAACGTGATGCTCATGATGACAAACACAAAACCTAGAAGCATCAAAGCATCTTGCCGATCACCCAGCAATAGATAAATAACGCCGCATGCTACAAGTAGTATGAACATAGGCTCGCGACAAACAGAAAAGGCTATTGCAAATATATTGCGTGGCTTGGAAGATGGAAGGTCGTTATAGCCTTCTTTGATGAGTAGACTTTGAGCTTGCTCATCTGATAAGCCCAAAAAGGAACCGCCTTCGACTATTTTTCTCACAATACTTTAACCTCTAGTTAATTGTATGCGAAATACTTTAGATACAGTATTTAAATCTCAATGTAAGAATTATTTTAAGAATTGAGTTAGTTAAGCTCACTGTTTTTGTATTTATTTCTCATGTACTTTAAATTAAGAAACCCTTAAGTTCTCACAGTTATATTGTTGGTGCTATCAATGTTGATAGGTAACAAATAGGAGATTCTAATATGAAAACATATGCTAAATTATTTATTTTGAGCGCAACACTTGTATGCATGACAACAATCGTCGGATGTAATAAACCTCAAGAAGCTACTGATACAACAAAACCAAGCACCTCGGTAAATACAGAAATTAGTGACTCTGATGTGACAATGAAGGTTAAAACTGCGCTACATAGTGATCAGTTGGTCAAGAGTTTTGATATTACTGCTGTCACAACCAAGGGAGATGTTCGTCTCACTGGTATTGTTGACAATCAAGACCAACTTGAACATATAGACAAATTAGTCCGAAGTATTGAAGGTGTTCATAGTATGCATGATGAGTTGACCATCAAAAAATAGGGCAGAATAATACAGCTCTCAGCAATTATTTAATTGAAGAAACTTTCATCTGTTAAGTAACCCTTAAGATTCCTGGCTTAAAGTGTGTGTTAGCGATACTTGGCAAGCCTATTCCAAGGTGTCGTAAATGTAAGGAGTTTATTAATACTAAGCTCTATAAAATCACACCCAATGGAGGTCATCATGAAGAAAGCCATCATCATTTCGTTACTATCTACACTTATGCCTGTTTCTGCTTTTGCTGGTGGCGAAAGCTTAGTCAGCGTTTTTGAAAACTATTGTCTCAAGCATTCCGATAACTCGCAAACCTTAGATAGAGCGATTTCCAAAAGAACGGATGATGAACAAGCAAAATACGATAAGATCAGAGGCCAAGGTGATAATGGCTACATGATGACCTTAGACGGTCACCCATATCTTATCGAATGGATTGGTGAAGCTTGCCGCGTATCAACAAATGGTGTTTTCCCAAACGACGTGATGAAGGCTTTAGCAACAAACCATATGCTTTCAAAATCACACGGCGACAAAACAGACTTCGGACGTGCCCTTTGGTTTGAATCAGGCCATGTACTGACACGCTTTGCTTTTACACACGACCTAAATCACAGTACAATTTTGCTTGAATATCAGAAAGATGATGCAACTAATATTAGTCCTGTGGCAATCACTTATACACGCTGATATATAGAGTCTCATGTGTCGCCAAAGTACCAGACATAGCGATGGTAGCTATGTAAGGCTGAAAGTAGAAATTGAGAAGGCGACTGACTCAAGACTTAATTGTGTCAATCCATAAAAAACATAAGCTTATTGACTTATTGAAGCTTAACTCGGCATAGCCTTGTAAATTTCTGCATTTAGGTTTCACCGAATTTGACAACATCCCATATACAGGTTCCGCGTATTATGGCACATATACATATGAGTCCGCTGCTCTGACCAAGCATGAGCTAAGTAGTCATAAACTATTAATCGTGAGCATTTTATAACAGTTACCCACATCTATTCTTTTAGAACTTCTGTAGCATCGACAAATATCTCAAATATAATGTGCGCTGACGCACAGACACGCAAGGTGAAGTAGATGAGATTACTAGTTCCAGCATAACAGACCCAACATAGTTTTTATGATTAGCTAGCTATTAAAAAAGTAAATTAGAGTGCAATAAACTTAAACACATACAATCAAGGTGATTTCATGTATTACGTTGTTGAGTCCAACAAATCATTCACTCAAGCCGCTACGGATATTGAATCAACCATTATTCGTAATGGCTTTAGGGTACTACATGTGCATGATTTGGCAACGACACCTCGCGCTAAGGATAAATCCTTTAGTGCAGAGTGAGGAAATGAAAATAGGCTTGATTAACCAGATACAAATGCTTTCAGCACTATCGAAAGATGCATCGTTAGCTGAAGTTACAAAAGAGATTGAAACATTTACCATCAAGATGGTAAATGAAGCTAAATAAATACACACATTACGAACAAACCATAGAGCACCTGTATTTGCGGTTTTTATTTCCCAACCCGAAAACCAAAAATATGCCAATCTTATCAGACGTTAGTTTTATTCTTCAGGAGTAATAAAATGAATATGCTCAATACCACTAACCGTTACCGTTCATTATCTATAGGACTTCACTGGGTGATGTTATTATTGCTCATAGCTGTGTATGCATGCATTGAACTACGTGAGTTTTATCCAAAAGGTAGTGATATTCGCGAAGCGTTAAAGAGCTGGCATTTCATGCTTGGTTTGTCTGTTTTAGTATTAGTCTGTATACGCATATACGCGCGCATTACGGCTCCAATTCCTAGCATTACACCTGAACCAGCACCTTGGCAGAGCCTGTCTGCAAAGTTAATGCATATTGCACTCTATGCACTGATGATAGGTATGCCCTTACTCGGTTGGCTACTACTGAGTACCTCAGGAAAGTCGATTCCATTTTTTGGTATTGAATTACCTGCGCTTGCCAATAAAAATAAAGATCTTGCAGATTTAATCAAAGAAATACATGAAACAGGTGGCACGGTAGGTTACTTCCTAATCGGCTTCCACGCCTTAGCAGCGCTGTTTCACCATTATTTTTTACGGGACAACACCCTTCTGAGGATATTACCTAAAAGAGATTAATTGATAATGTGTGCTTGTCATGCTAGCTTTCAAGACTCGCTAACTACCGAAAAATGTTGTCCAGCTGGATTCAACAGTTCTTTTGACCGTTGCATGACCCCGAAGCAAAGTTAGCCTTAGCAATTTAGTACTACTTTAAGCTGCAATTAATAATTGGGGAGATATCGCAAACATCTTTCAGACATCTCCTCTTATCTAGGTTTTAACTGCAACCACATGCACAACTGCTCTACCTAAGTTAAGGTAAATTCTACTCTTTCTTACAATGGGCCACCATTCATAAAGAAAAATCTGCATTGGTCTCCACATTGCGACCCAACCACCAATGAGTAAACTTTCCTTTAATAACCTGAGAAAAGTACTGTTTGAGAAATTAGCTGCAAGAATATCCGCACCAAGTAAGCACGCAGCTAAGAAAGCAACTCCAATTAGAAGACTTATACGACCTTCGAGTAAGAGTTGCCGCAAATTGCGCATTGCTCGTTCAGACTTGTATTCAAAGTAGTTGTGTATGGCCTCGGCGACCAACGCTACTGGATCTTCCTGTGGCATTTGCTCAATATGTAGAATGATTCTGAAGTGACTATTCTGCGGAAACTCAAACGCCCAGCTTTCAAGAAACTCTTCCGCATCTGCATCAAGATTTCGGTGATGGAATGGCGTCGGATCCATTGAGTTGAAAAGCTCCGAGAGCGCAACTACTCGCAGCTCAATCTGATGGACATTGGGATGAGTTTTTGTCATGTGAAGAAAAGTATCTTTAGTAATAATCCTTAAATTTAAAACAAGTGAAATAAATACTCATATTCCTCACCCATTCATGAAGCCACTAATCGTCTCAACCATCCTCACCACCTGTCTCTCCACCCTGAATATCATCTTCATTGGCACTACGGTGGCACTTGACGCAGTTATCAAATTCACGAATACCCTCTTCAATATGTTTTCTACGAATATTGGATGGAGAGTGTTCATGACAGCCATAGCAGGTATAGCGTTTGTAATCATCGCGCACATGACAGGTCGCGCAACGTGTGTTGTGGTCACCATCTAATACAAAATATTTGTTATGGTCGAATGTTGCTGGCAACCATTTGTCTTGGCTATGGCATTGAGAGCAGTTGCCAGTAATTTGCTGGTGTAACGAGTCCTTGGGGGCTTTATGGCAATCTTGGCATAACTCGCGGGTATCCGATTTCAGTAAGGCATGATTAAAATGTCCATGCTGTTTATAACGGGTCACGCCAGCATGATCACTATGGCAGCCTACGCAATCTTTACTTATTAACTGCTGATGGAAGGGAGTTGAAGTAAGTGGCTTTGCAATCTTCAACCCTTTAGAAGTTAACTGACCGATTTCTGCTGGCTTATGACAAATAATACAACGCTGGGAATCTGCTCCAGTAAACGATGCATGACAGGCAAAGCAATCAGCACTCAATTGTTTATGTGCAGGAATTAGCTTGCCAGGTCCAACCATCAAGTGCGGGTAAACAAATGTCAGAACTGCAAGTGTAATCAGGTTAATGGCAAGTATGATCTTAAGCAATCGAGTCATATCCATCCCCAGAACAAGAAAATGCTAACTATATGACCGAGTGCGAGTACTGCGAAAACAATAAAGATTGGAATATGTATTTTCCGCCATTTGGTCATGGCATCGAGAGTAACGGCATCCCAGAATACTGCTTGCTCCACCTCTGCTTGCTGTAGGCCGCGCTGCTGAAAGTCTTGACGTTGCTCCTGCACATGGCGGCGAGAGCGATCTAGCAGGAATTTCCCCACCATACCACTCACTACATTTACACTCATCGCCACTGTGGCCAACCATGGAAGGATGGCATTGAAATGCACGCCGGCATGAATCAATACGAACAAAGAGCCAAGCCAGGCTATGAACTCATGAAGCGCCAGCAGGGATTTCGGGTTTCCTGATGTAATGTATTTGCGCTTGCGCAATGAATAAACCAGCGATCCAATAATAAGGATCGTCCCTGGAATGCCCAGATAACGACCAACCCACACCAGATTCAAAAGATGTAAAAAATAGTCGCTAACCAGTGTGATGGCTGCAAGTAAACCAAGAATAATGCTGAAGGGTAGAACATGTTGGCGCCAGAGCGAGGTCGTCATTATACCTCCAGTTTCAAACTGGTCTTAGGAATGCAGACGCAGAGCAGGCATGTGCCAGGCTCGGGGTCAAAATCAGGCGGTTGGCGGTAAGCTACCTCGCCTGAACGTATTGCTGTTTGGCAGGTCCCGCACCCCCCCGCACGACAGCCCGAATTGACGCTAATGCCATTTGCTTCTGCAAACTCTAGGAGGTTGTTTGCAGAGAGTTGCCATGGCAACTGTTTACCAGACAGGGCAAAATTCACTATGATGCCAGTATCAGCGGCCCCTGTCTGTGTGGCGGTAACCAAGGCTGCTGTGTTGTGACGTTTAATTGTAGCAGGGCCGAAAGCCTCAAAATGGATGTGCGTATCGGGCACTCCCCAGTCATCCAAGGCGGATACGAGGCTTTCCATCATCGGACTGGGGCCGCAAATGTAAAAATGATATGGCTTAAGCGGCAACTGTGTGCGCAACAGATTAATATCAACTCGCCCCTGATGGCGAAAATCACGGCTCGCGACATCTTCTGGCAAGGGATTACAGAAGCAAATCCATAAATGAAAGTTCGTATGTGCACTGGCCAGTTTTTCGAGATGGGATTTCATCACTAATTCCTGACTATTGCGCACGCCATAGAATAGCCATACTTCACGTCCAGTCTGGTTGGCTAGACACCAATTCAGCATACTCAACATTGGTGTGATGCCAATACCACCACCTATCAGCACTACTGGGGCATCACTGTTATCAATATAAAAATGACCAGAAGGCGCGCGTACCTGCAAAAGGCTACCAGTTGTGATGTGGTCGTGAAAGTGGTTGGATGAGCGTCCTGGCGGGGCATCATTGCCAATCGATTGTGGTAGTCGCTTGATTGAAACGCGGTAGTAATCCGTATGAGGTGCATCCGATAAGGAGTAGCAGCGAATAATCTGTTCGATGCCACCTGTGTTGGTAGGCACATCAACGCGAAAAGTCAGAAACTGTCCTGGAAAAAAGGTCGGCAGTGGTTGCCCATCTTCTGGGACTAGGTAAAACGAGCAAATAGATTGGGAGCTATCTTCAAAGATCTTGCGGTTGACCTTGAATGTGCGAAAACCTGACCAAGCAATAGCGGCATTGTCGCCGCCCAGATTGCTCAAATTACCCTTACCTACTGGAGCGTCTAACTCACCTCCATGGTTCTGGAGGGCTTGATAGCCCATCCATTTGCGCCAGAAAACAAGCCCCCAATAAATCAGCAGTTGCAATAGGATTCCTGATGCAATCCAGAATAGCAAAGAGAGCGAGGTCATGCTTCTATTCTACCTGATAAGCACTCATCTCTAATTATATTTATATATGTGATCATCCTGACAACCCATACTCTACAAAGCTCATGATCTATGCTAACAAATACTACAAGTGGAATCGAAAGCAATACTCTAATCAGAGTTTTCAATTTATCAAAATCATTGTTGATACAATTGCCAGTTTTACTGAAGAACCTTAAGGCTTTCTTAACTAATGGTCATGAAAATTTCTAGAGAGTATATATCTACTGAAAATGCACACTCTAATAATAGTTATGAGACAGCACACTTAGTTAGTAATGGCTAGCATATGCTTTACTTTTCTCTTAATTATTACCAATTACATTTAGCCAGCATTTCACAACGTCCACGGTCAAAAGCAAAAACGACCTAGAGATTTCTCTCTAAGTCGTCTTTAAATGGTGGCCCCTCTGTGAGTCGAACACAGTACCAACGGATTATGAGTCCGCTGCTCTAACCAAGCATGAGCTAAGGGGCCAGAAACCTTTTTTTATTAATTAATCTTGACCAGTTTCCAAGAAACTACGCAAACGCTCTGAGCGTGTCGGATGACGCAGTTTACGAAGCGCTTTGGCCTCAATTTGACGAATACGCTCACGTGTCACATCAAACTGCTTCCCAACTTCTTCTAAAGTATGATCTGTATTCATCTCAATACCAAAGCGCATACGCAACACTTTTGCCTCGCGCGGTGTTAGAGACTCCAATACTTCACTTGTGGCATCACGCAGACTTGCATACACCGCCGCGTCCATCGGGGCGAGTGTGGTGTTGTCTTCGATAAAATCGCCCAAATGCGAATCTTCGTCATCACCAATAGGCGTTTCCATAGAAATCGGTTCTTTACTGATTTTTAAGATTTTTCTAATCTTATCTTCAGGCATTTCCATTTTTTCTGCCAAAGTCGCAGGATCAGGTTCTAGGCCTGTTTCTTGTAAAATCTGACGACTGATACGATTCATTTTATTAATCGTTTCAATCATGTGTACCGGGATACGAATGGTACGTGCCTGATCCGCAATGGAACGTGTAATTGCTTGACGAATCCACCATGTGGCATAGGTCGAGAATTTATAACCACGGCGATACTCAAATTTATCCACCGCTTTCATCAGACCAATATTGCCTTCTTGAATCAGATCCAAGAATTGTAGGCCGCGATTAGTGTATTTTTTAGCGATGGAAATCACTAAGCGCAAGTTAGCTTCAATCATTTCACGCTTAGCACGGCGTGCACGCGCCTCACCGGTGGTCATTTGTTTATTGACTTCTTTTAACTCTTTGATTGGGATACCAACGCGATTTTGTAGCGTTAACAAGCGATCTTGTTGGTCAATAATAGAGTGTCTAAAGCGCGCCAGCTGTTCTACATATGGTTTTGCGGTTGAGAGCTCTTCATCCAACCAGCCCATATTCACTTCATTACCAGGGAAAGATTTAATAAAGTGGGCGCGAGGCATACCAGACTTCTCTACACAGAAGCTCATCACTTTACGCTCATAGCCACGCACTTCTTCTACCATTTCACGCACCTGATTACAGAGCGCTTCTACTTGCTTGGCAGAAAAACGGAATGCAGTTAATTCATCCAAAACAGTCTGATGTAGTTTTTTATATTGCTCATCTTGTGATCCTTTTGTATCACGGATGAGATTCATTTCGGCATTCGCTTTACGGATAACAGCAAAGCGTGCGACAACTTCCTCTTTTAACTTGGCTAATGCTTCAGCTGAAATCGCGGCAGCTTTGGAGCCATCTTCATCGTCGTCCTCATCTTCATCTTCATCGTCGTCTTCTGGCTCAACATCATCAACTGCCAGCGCATCTTCTATTCCGATGTCGCTATCAATCAAGCCATCGACCAAATCATCCACGCTGATTTCATCTGCTTCGACTTTATCAACTAATGCTAATAATTCCGCAATCGTACTTGGACAAGCTGCGATTGCTTGCACCATATGCTTTAGACCATCTTCAATACGCTTAGCGATTTCAATCTCACCTTCGCGCGTAAGCAAATCCACCGTACCCATCTCTCGCATGTACATACGCACGGGATCCGTAGTGCGTCCGAACTCAGAATCTACAGTGGCAAGGGCTTGCTCCGCCTCTTCTACAGCATCATCATCTGCCACAGGTGCAGGCACGTCTGACATCAACAGCACTTCAGCATCAGGCGCTTCTTCATACACCTGAATACCCATGTCATTAATCATGCCGATAATGCCGTCGATTTGCTCACTATCCTGTACGTCGTCAGGCAAGTGGTCATTGATTTCAGCATAAGTTAAATAGCCACGCTCTTTACCCAACACAATCAGTGTTTTTAAACGCGTACGTCTAACTTCTGCATCCAGCGCCTGCGCAGCAGGGTCTACTGGCATATTCGCCTCAATTTTAAGACGCTCTTTTTCTAAAGTTTTATCTGATTTTGGTCTGGCCATGCCCGATCCTATCTAAAAAGTCTTAATCGATATAAGTCTTATGTTTTTAAACACATTACTTTGACAGCTACTGTAACCATTAGTGTTACGGCGAACCCTAAATTATACCGCAAATCACCCTAAATTTTAAATGGTTTATACTCAAAAAGTGAAGCTTTGTGCTTTTCAATTCACAAAAACTACTTTTTAATTGTTAAATTTTTAAGTAGGGTGCGCTCTTCTGGCGTTAACGATGCAAAAGATTTTTCTTTCAGGTCATCTAATACGCTACGACCATGGGTCGTGTTTGTAGCCTCTTCTAGTTGGGCACACGCGCCAGAAAATTCAAGACCAATATCCAAACTTTCATCCCAAAGTGGCAGCTCACGTTGAATTTCACTCATTAATCTTGCTTCCACTTGGGATGAAATTGTGTGCAACAATGTGGCTGGCTTTGAATTTGGCTGTGTTAATGCCGACTTCACAACAGCAAGCAATAACATATCTTCTGCACTATGACCTTGCCCATAAAGCAAATGTTCAGTACGCGCTAAATTCGGCTGCATTAACAACATCAGCACAAATCGTTTTTTAATGGAGAGTGGCGCTCGAGATTGGCGCTGTACTGCCTTAGCAGGTGATTTTTGCAGCGAGGGCAATTTCAACATCGTTTGCATTTCCTGCTCATTCACCTGCGCTAATTCTGCTATGCGCTTACGTAATAACAAAGCGTACCTTGGGGCTTGAATCTGCTTGAGTATCGGCTCCGCATCATTGAGAAACTTCACTTTATCCTCTTGTGAATTCAATGGGTTATCTACACTTAAGTGTTGCACAATATATTGAGAAAGTGGCATTGCCCCCTGCATTTCTACCTCAAACTGCTCTTTTCCAAATTCACGCACATAACTATCGGGATCATGCTCTTTGGGTAAAAACAAAAAGCGCAATTTCAACCCATCTGTGAGTGCTGGCAATGCATTCATCGCTGCACGCCATGCCGCAGTTCGTCCAGCGTTATCACCATCAAAACAAAATACAATTTCGTCGGTTTGACGCATCAACTTGGTAATGTGAAATGGCGTAGTAGCAGTACCCAAAGCCGCTACCGCATATTCAATCCCGTATTGCGCCAACGCTACGACATCCATATACCCCTCCACCACCAGCACACGCCCCGCGTCACGAATGGCACGGCGCGCTACAAATAAGCCATATAATTCATGGCCTTTCTGAAAGAGTGGCGTTTCTGGCGAATTGTAATATTTAGGTGTCTCTTCTGGATTGATGACACGCCCGCCAAAACCAATCACCTGGCCTTTCTGATCGTGGATGGGGAACATAATGCGATCACGAAAGCGATCATAACGCTTGCCTTGCTCATTCGTCACCACTAGGCCAGCGGTAGTCAATGCTTCATTTTCATAGTGTGGAAATACACTTTGCAGGTTTTGCCAGCCAGCAGGCGCATAGCCTATTTGAAATTTTGCAGCAATTTGACCGCTCAAGCCGCGCGCTTTTAAGTATGCAATCGCACGTTCTGATTTTTTAAGTTCTGCTTTATAGTATTGAGCCGCTTGCTGTAGCACCTCCTGCAAACCAACTACCATTTTTTGTGAGGGCTGATCTGGATCGCGCGTCTCTTGCGGCACAATCATCCCCACATTTTTGGCCAAATCATGTATCGCTTCTACAAAACTAAGCCCTGCATACTCCATTAAAAAACCAATAGCCGTACCATGCGCACCACAGCCAAAACAATGATAAAACTGTTTGGTAGGGCTTACTGTAAAACTTGGCGATTTCTCATTATGAAAAGGACAACAAGCAGAATAGTTGGCACCTGCTTTCTTAAGCGGCACACTTTTGTCAATCACATCAACAATATCTACTCTGTTAAGGAGTTCTTGGATGAAGCTTTCTGGAATCATAAACTCAAGTATCGCATAAACAGCACCCATAAAAAAAGGAGCTTACGCTCCTCTTATTTGTATATCCGCTAAATTAACCAAGCCGCGCTTTAATTAAACCAGATACTTTGCCCATATCAGCCTTGCCTGTCACCAAAGGCTTGACTGCGCCGACTACTTTGCCCATATCTTTCGCACCAGCGGCACCAGTGTCAGCAATCACTTGATCTACAATCGCAGCAATCTCATCTTCAGTCAGTTGCTGTGGCAAATAGGTTTGCAACACAGTCACTTCAAACTTTTCTATATCGGCCAAATCTGTGCGATTAGCGGATTCAAATGCGGCTATTGAATCACGGCGCTGCTTCAGCATCTTTTCGATCACAGCAACTACAGCGGCATCATCCAACTCTATTCTTTCGTCCACTTCGCGCTGTTTAATTGCAGCTTGTAGCAAACGAATCGTACCTAAGCGCGCGGTATCTTTAGCACGCATGGCATTTTTCATGTCCTCAGAAATCTGAGCTTTTAACGACACAAAAAGCCTTAGTACAATTTAGCTGGTAATGTTTGATTACGTAAACGACGGTATTGACGTTTAACAGCAGCCGCAGCCTTGCGTTTACGTTCCCAAGTTGGTTTTTCGTAATATTCGCGGGCGCGCAAGTCATTTAACAAACCTGTTTTTTCAATCAGGCGTTTGAAACGACGCAATGCTACGTCAAATGGTTCGTTCTCTTTAACACGTACTGAAGACATTAAATCACTATCCTTAAAATTTAGCTTTGACCGATTAAATACAATGCTCCATTGATAGAGCATCGAAAACCGCGTATTCTAGCGCGTTAATTTTGTTTAATCAATCATTTATTTGTAACTGGCTTGAATATGTTAGTACTTGGTTTTGAATCTTCTTGTGATGAAACGGGCGTTGCACTGTACGACACGGAACACGGTCTACTAGCGCACGCTTTACATTCGCAAGTAGACATGCATGCAGAATACGGCGGTGTGGTACCTGAGCTCGCTTCACGCGACCACATCAGACGCGCGTTACCACTCACTGAGCACGTATTGAAGCAAGCCAACAAGTCATTACAAGACATTGATGGCATTGCTTACACACAAGGTCCTGGCTTGGCTGGCGCGCTGCTAGTTGGCACCAGCATTGCACAGTCACTTGCTTTTGCGCTCAACGTACCGAGCGTAGGCGTACATCACTTAGAAGGTCACCTGCTAGCGCCTTTGCTAGAAGACAATCCGCCAGCTTTTCCTTTTGTGGCACTATTGGTTTCTGGCGGGCACAGTCAGCTCATGCGCGTGGATGGTATCGGTCGCTATGAACTTTTAGGTGACACCTTAGACGATGCCGCAGGGGAGGCCTTTGATAAAACCGCAAAACTACTCGGCTTAGGCTACCCTGGAGGCCCTGCGTTAGCCAAACTTGCAGCTCAAGGCAAACCAAGATTTAAACTGCCACGCCCTATGCTCCACAGCAAAGATTTAAACTTTAGTTTTAGTGGATTAAAAACGGCGGTGCTCACGTTGGTGAATCATAACCAACCACTCGATACAGAAACCCAAGCGGATATTGCTTGGGAGTTTCAAGAGGCAGTAACAGAAATCCTCACCGCCAAATGCATGAGCGCCCTGCGTGAAACTGGCTTGGATAACCTGGTTGTCTCAGGGGGTGTGGGTGCTAACACTCGGTTACGCGAACGTTTGAACGCAGCCACAAAGCGCAAGCTGTGTAAAGTCAGCTATCCACGTTTAGAATTTTGTACCGACAACGGCGCGATGATTGCGTTTGCGGGAGCCATGCGTTTAAAAGCTATGCAAGCTCAATCACAAGATTACAGCTTTAGCATTAAAGCACGCTGGGATTTAGCAGAGCTAAAAGCACCTTAACTATTTTTTCTTGAAACCTGATTCTGTGCCATTTAAGAGTTTTCGAATATTGGTCTTATGTCGCCAAATCAAAAACATCGACATCACTAACACCATCCACACATAATCAGGATAAGGCGACAGCAAGAACCAAGCAATAATAGGTGCAGCGACAGCTGCCACCAAAGCAGACAGCGAAGAAATACGGCTTGCGGCAAACACCACCACCCACACCAGCACAGCCCCTAAAGCCAGCCAGCCAGAAACGCCCAACATCACGCCCAAGGCAGTCGCAACACCCTTGCCGCCTTTAAATTTGTGAAAAATCGGGTACAGATGACCAAAAAATACTGCTAATCCTACGCACGCCACTACCCACATCACATCGACCGACTGCAGTGCCAGCCATACAGGTAACCAGCCCTTAAACGCATCGCCCAACAACGTTAAAATCGCCGCCGATTTTTTACCGCTACGTGCCACATTAGTCGCGCCAATATTACCGCTGCCCACAGTGCGTGGATCTGGCAAGCCATACACTTTACTCACAATAATCCCAAAAGAAATCGACCCAATCAAATAAGCAACCACAATCCAAACCATGGGGATTAACGTGACGGGGATAAAACCTAATTCACTCATTTGAATACCTTAATTTCTTTTAACCGCTATATGTTCTAGAATCCAACTATTACATTCTAAACCATCGCAAAACACATGGACACCATCTTTTTAGAACAAGTCAAAGTACAAACCAAACTCGGCGTACCAGAGTGGGAGCGCATGGTGCCACAAACCATTATTCTGGATATAGAAATTGGCTATGATTTGAGCAAAGCCTGTCAAAGTGATGCCATTGCAGACACCATTGACTATGGGCAAGTGGTAAGTCGCATCAGAGAAACCTTAACCGAGCATAGCTTCCAACTAGTAGAAGCGCTGGCCGAGCATGTGTGCCAATTGATTTTGAGTGAGTTTAAAGCGGAGAGCGTGAAAGTGAAAGTGGCTAAACCGAATATATTGACGGGGTTAAAGACGTTAGGGGTGGTGATTGAGCGAAGAAATTAAATCACTTGAAGACATTTGGCATCGTATCCAACGTATCTTAACTTCAATTGAAGCTAAATCAGATTTAAGTTTTAGTCAATCATACATTGTTAATGGCATAAGTACCAAGCTCAGAGTAACCGGTATAAAGTCACCTGAACAATTGGAAGATGAACTGCTTCATATATTTTTGTGGCTTTGGTCAATTAAGGATTATTTAAAGGCCGCATATAAAAAACTTAGCCTAGAGCCTAAAGTCATTGAAGAGTTAGTAAATAGAAAATTTACTTTACAATTAATCTCTGATATTGCGAATCGCTCTAAGCATAGCTCTCTTGAGGAAAGCCGCTCTAAGAAATACGCAATCTTAACTAAAGTCGGTATTGATATTCCCCAAAGAGCAATCAGCCAAATGGCTTTTGAGGCAAATAAAATTACCATGAACGTTGACTCTGCTCAGGAAGTCATACTGAGGGCGGGAGTTGAAGACATAGATGGTCAAGATATTTGCGATGCCTTTGAGGTAATTTGGTCAGGCTTAGAAATTTGGGAAGCAGAAGTTTCAAAAATTAATTTACTATCTAATACCTAACCATGTCGGGGGTAGCCCGACACCTAATCACTTTCTTTTGTGTGTGCAAAAGAAAGTAATCAAAGACAACAAAGTTGCAGAGCAGGCTAACCTTTAGGTTATGCCGCAACTAAAATCACACCCCACATCACGGCCTTTGGCTTCCCTGCGTTGCTCAACAAAATAAGCGGCTGCGCAACTCAACCTATTGGCTTTCACACAACGCAAGCCACTGCGGGATTCGAACAGGTGCTCGCCTTACACTTATTTTGTCTGTGCTACTCAGCGTGATGTAAGGGGATAAAAACCTGCTAAGCACCAATGCTCGTCATTCCCGCGTAGACGGGAATCCATTTTGAATTTGTATTTAAAACAAAAACTACTGGATTCCGTATCGCGCTTCGCTTGTACGGAATGACGGCGTGGATTTAAATTTACTTCAGTAAAACTTCGCATGGTTTTCTAAACCCCCTTTGCCGCGCCGAGCATGTGAGCCCATTTAGGATTAAGAGGCGCGCACTGTTCGAGTCCCAAGACAAGCGATTGATTTGCATCGCTTGTTTGGTCGAGTTGCGCAAGCCTCCCTAAATGGGTGAAACACGCGCAGGAGAAAAGCAGCAGTGGGGTGTCTTTTTCTTTCCCCTATTTCTTTTGGACAAGCAAAAGAAATAGGGTCGCTGACAAAGCGAAAAAGTACTTATAAATTCAAAATGGATTCCCGTTTTCACGGGAATGACGGTATCTAAAAGCGAGTGACAACGCTGGACTCTTCGCTACGCTCAGAATGATGGTGAAAGACTATCCTCGCGGATGATGCACACTATGCAATTGCTTCAAGCGCTCCCGCGCCACATGCGTATAAATCTGTGTGGTAGAAATATCTGAATGCCCCAGCAGCATCTGTACCACGCGCAAATCAGCCCCGTGATTGAGCAAGTGCGTCGCAAATGCATGGCGCAACACATGCGGACTAATATGCTTGGTAATACCTGCCTGTAATGCATAACGCTTAATCAAGTACCAAAATGCCTGACGTGTCATGGCCTCCGCCCGATTAGTCACAAACAAAGCATCACTCAAACGCTTTTGCAGTAATTCTGGGCGAGCTATTTTAAGATATTGCACAATCCAATCTGCCGCCTCTTCGCCCATGGGCACCAAACGCGTTTTGCTACCTTTACCCGTGACGCGCACCACACCGTCCTGCGTGCTGACCTCGTTCACTTGTATACCCACCAGCTCAGACACACGCAGGCCGCTGGCATAAAGCAGCTCTAGCATGGCTCTATCACGCAAACCTAGGGGCTGATGAATGTCTGGTGCATTGAGCAAATCTTCCACCTCCGACTCATTCAGGCTTTTAGGCAAGCTACGTGGCAACTTGGGCGATTCGATTTGTAAAGTAGGATCTGCCTTAATGAGACTTTCACGCAAGGCATAACGATAAAAGCGCCTTAGGCTGGCAATCAACCTGCTGATACTGCGCGCTTTGGATTGTGGAAATTTAACTGCAAGATATTGCTGAATATGCGCGTTGGTGACTTGATTTAAATTGACCTTTTCATGCTGTTCGCACCAAATAGCAAATGCCGTTAAGTCATTTCGGTAACTGTCTAGCGTGTTTTTTGAAAGGCCATCTTCTAACCAAAGGTGGTCTATAAAAGTATCAAGCTGTTGTTGGTTGATGACTTGTTGTAACCCAGCACTCAAGCAGTTTGACTTTCTTGGAGTAACTGTCCCTTTTTATTCATGGCACCTTCATGTTGCAGTAACCATTTTTTAATCTTGAGACCCGCCTCTTTACCACCCATAAAACCACCTAGGCCATTTTTTGCCACCACACGATGACAAGGCACCACTAAAGGCAAATGGTTCGCTCCACAGGCATTGGCCACAGCTCTGGGCCCAGAACCAATCTGTGCGGCCAGCTCGCTATATGTACGGGTTTGACCTAACGGTATCGCGCTGATCGCACTCCACACCCTACGCTGAAAAGCTGTACCTTTATAGACTAAGGGTAAGTTAAAACCAATGTTGGCGTTATCTAAATATGTTTGGATTTGTGCGGCTATTTGTTGAGCAATCTTGGTAGGAGATTCTTTTAATTCAACCGAAGCGTGACCTAAGAAGAGAATATCCACTTGCATACCATGCGTAAGAATAGCAATTAAGCCAAATGGCGCTTCTACGACTGCATCATATTTTGGTGCGATTTCGGCCTGTTTTTGCATAACGGTAATTTAACTTATTAATTTACTTTTATGCAAATGAAAAAAGCCTTGAAATTGTAAAATTTCAAGGCTTTTGATATACATCAGTGAGCAATTAACTTTCTACAGCAATCTCTCTCTCACGTGAAACCAGTTTTTCTTTAATACGCGCAGATTTACCTGAACGCTCACGTAAGTAGTACAACTTGGCACGACGTACATCACCACGGCGTTTTAACTCAATACTTGCAATCAATGGTGAGTATGTTTGGAATGTACGCTCTACGCCTTCACCAGATGAAATCTTACGCACAATAAATGATGAGTTTAAGCCTCTGTTACGTTTTGCAATCACAACGCCCTCATAAGCCTGCACACGTTTACGCGTACCTTCTACCACATTTACACCAACCACTACTGTATCGCCTGGGGCGAAGTCTGGAATGGTTTTGTTCAAGCGAGCCATTTCTTCCTGCTCTAACATTTTAATAATATCTGCCACTTGTAGCTCCTTTTAATTATGAAGATGCTTGTTCCTGCTCTCTAATGACTTCCTGTAGCAGCCGTGCTTCTTCTTTCGTCAACGACCTTGCGGCCAATAAATCCGGGCGGTTTGCCCTTGTTAGCAATAGCGATTGTTTTAATCGCCATTCTCTAATTTTTGCATGGTTACCTGATAACAACACCGCAGGCACCTGTAATCCTTCATACACTTCTGGTCGCGTATAGTGCGGGCAATCCAGCAAGCCATTCACAAATGAATCTTCGATGGCTGAATCTGCATCCCCCAGCACGCCTGGCAACTGCCTGACTACCGCGTCTATCAACACCATGGCAGGTAACTCGCCACCACTTAATACATAATCTCCTATGGAGATTTCTTCATCGACGTACTTGTTAAGTAAGCGTTCATCCACGCCTTCATAACGGCTTGCCAATATGATCAAGCCTTGTTGCTGGCTTAACTGCATGACTTTTTCATGCGTTAAGGGTGCGCCCCGTGGCGACATATGAATCACATGAGGTGTAAGCCCCAACGCAATATGCTTATCTTTAGCAGTGGCTATCGCCTGCGCTAAAGGTTCCGCCAACATCACCATGCCTGGCCCACCACCGTATGGTCTATCATCTACGGTTTTGTGATTATCCACGGTAAACTCACGGGGATTAATCACATGCACACTATATATTTCTCGCTCTAACGCGCGTGATGTAATACCACTTTGCGTAATCGCACTCAACATTTCGGGAAACAAACTAATGACTTCAACGCGCATTGGCTGTTTCACCACTCATGTTTTAAAAATCCGCATCCCAATCCACCAACATGGTTTTTGCCGCAATATCAACAGCGATCACCACTTGGTCAACAAAAGGAATCAACCTTTCAATATTTCCGCGCTCTTTACCAGTATTGACGACCAGCACATCGTTAGCACCCGTTTCAAATACATCTGTCACTGCGCCAAAATCAACTCCTTGTTGATTTTTTACTTGCAATCCAATGAGATCAGACCAGTAGTACTCATTCTCTTCTGGCTCTGGTAGCGCAGCTCTTGGCACGGCCACCTGCTGACCTTTACAGGCAAAAGCAGCATCCCTATCATCAATGCCTTTGAGTTTAACCACTAGGACATCGTTATGGACTTTAGCTGTTTCTACCACTAACTCATGCCACTGGTTGTTTTTACCAACCCACCAAGTAGGATAATCAAGCAAGCCATCTAGCGCTTCTGTATCAGGTAGCACTTTTAGCCACCCAAAAACGCCATATGGGGCGACAATGCGCCCCATCACTACCATATCACTCAAAGTATGCTTTCACTCACAGTCAAAGCAAACGCCATTTTAGGCATCAGCTGCTGGTGTGTCTTCCGCCACTGGTGTAGCTTCTGCCTCAGCTGCTTTTGCAGCCTCTGCCTCGGCGGCAGCTTTAGCATCTGCTTCTGCTTTCGCGGCATCTGCTGCTGCCTTAACCTTAGCAGCTTCAGCTTCAATAGCTTTTGCTTTAGCGGCTTCTACTTTGGCAGCATCTTTAGCTTTAGCAGCAATCATTGCCTCAGGACCTTTAGCGTGAAACTTAACTAAACGAGCCACTGTATCTGACAATTGTGCGCCATTACCTGTCCAATGCGTCACGCGTGCTTGATCAATACGCAAGCCTTCAGCACCTGCTCTTGCAGATGGATTATAAAACCCAACACGCTCAATGAAACGACCATCACGACGGTTACGTGAATCGGCTACTACCACATTGTAAAAAGGGTTCTTTTTAGAGCCACCACGTGATAAACGAATAACGACCATAATCTTGTTCTCTTAAAAATTAATTCTGTGCAGAAAGGCGCGGATTATACGTGATTTAATACATAGATGGCAAGAAGTTTATTTGTTGCTTGTAAACTGTTAGGTTAGCTAAAGTTATCGATTCCTGCGGTATTCCAATGCCAGACTCACCAACTCATGCTGTTTATGCACACCCATTTTTTTATAAATATTTTTCATGTACTGGCGCACTGTTTCAATTCCAATTTGCATCAGCTCTGCAACATCTTTTAAATCACGTCCTTCGCTTAATAACGAAACGCACTCCACCTCTCTTGGCGAAAGATGATACTCATCTTTCAAGCGGTCTGTCCAAAACTCCTGATTGAGGTTTAAATCTTTAATGAGCACCAGCGCATGATGTCCTTGCCGCCTTTCATCCATATTTTTAACCATTTTACTTATCGTTAAACTAATTGGACGCACATAATCGTCACGATGTACAAACACATTAAACACACCGCACTCACCAGGTTTTTCTTGTATTGCTAATTGAATCGCTTCTTGCAGGCGCTTGTTGTCTGGTGTTAACTCTGCAGACAAATGCCCTTCAGTTATCGTTAAACCTCTTTTCGCATCAAGGATACTTTCAGCCGCTTTGGTATAAAAGACGACCTCCCCTCGAGACGATACAATCATCATAGCCTGCCCAAGCTGCTCAACCCCTTGCTCGAGCATCTTCGCCTGCCACAATTGCTGGCTTTCATTCCCTGATATATCTGACATGACTTCGATTCATTCTATATTTTTTTATTTTGATTATTTAAGAAGCATCGTCACGAACATCCCCAAACCTCGTGCTAGCTATCACAATTGCGCATACACTATTTCCATATAATGTTAACAAAAATGTCATACAAGTGTATACACAAAAACCCTAGAGATTATTCATCATTATGATGAATATAAATATCCCCTAATTGGGGGATATTTTGCTTAAATATAAAATTTATTTTGTCACAAATAAGCAGTTGGGTCTTGTATCCCCGCACCTAAAAATCCTACGGATCGCAATCGACAGGAGTCGCATTGACCACAGGCGCGACCTTGTGCATCCGCTTGATAACATGACACTGTCAGACCATAATCCACACCTAACGATGTTCCCAATGCGATAATCTGTGCTTTTGTCATCTCAATCAGGGGAGCATGTATGGTAATCTTTTGACCCTCAACTGCACTCTTGGTGGCCAAATTTGCCATGGCCTGAAACGCCTTAACATACTCACCACGACAATCAGGATAACCCGAATAGTCCAAGGCATTGACGCCGATAAAAATGTCTTGCGCGCCTAATACTTCTGCCCAAGCGAGTGCAAGCGACAGCATAATGGTATTGCGTGCAGGCACATATGTTACGGGAATGCCGACACTTGGCATTTGAGGTACATCAATACTATTATCCGTGAGGGCAGATCCTCCAAACAGACTCAAGTCCAGCTGCGCCGTTTTATGCTGCTTCGCTCCCAAGGCGTTTGCCACATTTTGCGCTGCTTGTAGCTCTGCAATATGCCTCTGATGATAATCCAGACTCAAACAATAGCAATCAAAGCCTTGCGATTTTGCAATCGCTAAACATGTGGCAGAATCCAAACCACCCGAAAGTAATACTACTGCTTTTTTTGTATCCATGTTTCTGTACTCATTAAACGCCAGGTTTTTCGCCCCAAAGAATTTTATGTAATTGCAATTGCATGCGCACAGGCAGTTGATCTTCTAACACCCATGCCGCTAAATCTACTGGCTTCAAATCTTGGTAGCTTGGTGAGAACAAGACTGGGCATTTTTGCGTTAATTCCAAGGCTTTAAGTTTTTGCTTTGCCCACTCATAATCTTGACGATTACACAGCACAAATTTAATTTCATCTGTCGACTTTAGATGATTGAGGTTTGACCATACATTGTTTTTTTCTTCTGACGAAGCTGGCGTTTTAATATCTAAGATGACGGACACGCGTTTGTCTACATGTGCAATATCTATGGCACCGCCCGTCTCTAAAGATACACTATAGCCAGCATCACATAAGGCTTCAAGTAATTCATGGCAAGCCTTTTGCGCCAAGGGTTCGCCACCCGTGACGGTCACGTAGTGCGTATGATAACTTGCCACTTTTTCTAGAATTTGTGTGATTTCCATATTTGTACCGCCACTAAACGCATAGGCAGTATCACAGTAAGTGCAGCGCATTGGACAGCCCGTCAGGCGCACAAACACTGTTGGCAAACCAATGCGTGAGGTCTCACCCTGAAGTGAATAAAATATTTCGTAAACTTTTAGAGTCATATAGGGGATGGCAAAAAAATAACGCCAACAATAGGTTGACGTTATTTTACCGCAAAAAAGGATTGAGAATTAGAACCTTATCGGCTACTTAAGCGCTTCCAACACTTTTAAGCGTTTTTGTGCGCTAGGTGCCACCTCGGCATTGGGATGCTTGGCAAGTAACTCGCGCAAGGTTTTTTTAGCGTTAGTGACTTGCCCCAATTGAATTTGGCTATTGGCCATGTTATACATTGCCTCGGGTACTTTTGCACTGTCTGAATGCCCGTCAATTAACTTTTGCTGAGTAGCGATAGACGATTTGTAATTCTTCAATGCAAATTGCGAATATCCCATTCCATATAAGGCATCTGGTACTAATTTACTGTTAGGGAATTCTTTTAAGAATGCATCAAAAGCTGTAAAAGCTTCCTTATGTTTAGCGGCCTTACTCAACTCTTCAGCTGCCGCATATGCTTTTACATCTTTCTCCTCAACTGGCGCGGTTGGAGTACTTGGAGTGACAGCATCAGGAGCAGCACTAACTGGACCAGCCTCTATCCTGCGCAAGCGAGTATCTGTATCTGTATATAAGTCTTTTTGGCGTTGTTGAGCAGCCTCTAGATTGTGGCTAGCCACTTCCAGATCCCCTTTCAACTGCGCGATTTCCTGCTTCATCGCCTCGATTTGATTTTGGAGTTCCAGCAAGCCCTGACTTTGAATAACTGCTTCAATCGCAGCAATACGTTTTTCTATGGAGGCCTGCGTCTTTTTTAAATCGTTAATCGCTGCCTGATGTGCTTCATCATTCGCCTGACTCTTGGATTCCAACTCTAATATCTTTTTACGCGCCTCTTTATCATCAAAAAGTGCTGCATGACTTGCCAGCGAAGTCGCCAACAAGCCACACATTAAAAAGAATTTAAACTGCAATCCCTTATTCATTTCCATAAACAATGTCTACGCGACGGTTTTGTTGGAAGCAGTTTTCGTCAGCACAGTTTTGCGCGGCTTTTTCTTCGCCGTAACTCACTGTTTCAATTTGTGTATCTTGCACACCTAATAAATTAAGCGCTTTTTTCACAGCAACTGAACGACGTTGACCCAAAGACACGTTGTACTCACGTGTACCGCGCTCATCGGTATTGCCTTGTAACACCACTTTTGCGTCTTTATGTGCGACTAGATATTTAGCATGCGCTTCAACTAGTGGTCTAAATTCAGCTTTAACTGCATCACTATCATAATCAAAATAAATATTACGTTTAGATAAAATGTTATTAGGATCACGCAGCGGGTTACCATCATTACCATTTGCATTACTATCGATGTTCACTTCTTTAATGCCATTGGTATCTGAGCCATTAGCATTTTGATCCGCCGTTGCAGCAGGTGTACCTACACTTTTATCTTCTACTTTTGCTGGTGCGATTGGCGTACTTTTACAAGCCACCAAAAGCATTGCTAATGCCACACTCATCCATACTTTATTACGATTCATTTTCTTACTCCTCTTTAGTTTTTACGTTAATTTAAAATATACTCTATTGTTTTGCAAGAGGTGCCCATGCAGGCTCTCTTACATCACCAGATGACTCACTTAAGCGCTGGCGCACTTTCCCATCCGCAGAGACAGTCGCCAACGCACCTCTACCACGTACTTTTGTTGCATATAAAATCACACGTCCATTTGGTGAAAAGCTAGGTGACTCGTCTTGTGAACCTTCGCTTAACAGTTGCACTTGACCATTACTCAGATCTTGTAAAGCGACTCTAAACCGACCACCATCGTTACGAATGTACGATAAATAGCGCCCATCAGGCGAAAAATGCGGGCTCACATTATAAGCGCCATCAAACGTCACACGCGTCGGACTACCTCCACTGACTGGCACTTTATAGATTTGAGGCTTACCGCCTCGATCGGAACTAAAATAAATAAATTGACCATCTGGTGAAAACACAGGCTCAGTATCAATCGCACTGCTTTTGGTGACTTGCTGTAAATTTTCTCCGTTAGCGCTAATGGTATAAATCTGGGAGTTTGCGCCATATGTCAACACAATGGCCAGCTTGCTACCATCTGGCGACCAAGCAGGAGCACTATTGTTACCCTTATAATTAGCCAGCACTTTACGTTCCCCAGTGCTAAGCGACTGTACGTAGACGATTGGCTTTTTCTTTTCAAATGACACATACGCCATCTTGCTTCCATCTGGCGACCAAGCAGGGGAAATAATAGGCTCATTGGAAGAGACCACATTTTGCGGGTTGTATCCATCCGCATCTGCCACTTGCAAGGTATAGCGCTTGCCGACTTTATTGATGTAGGCGATGCGACTGCCAAATGCGCCAGGAGTGCCAATCAGCTTTTCATAGATTGCATCTGCAATCTTATGTGCAGTACTTCTCACTTGTGTGGGTGCTATTTGATAGTCCATGCCGATCAATTGCGTTTGCTTAAGCACATCCATTAGCTGAAAGGTGACTTTGATACGACCTCCACCAAGACTATCCACATGACCCACTGCCATCGCTTGCGCTTGCAAGGCTACCCATTGAGGATATTTAATCTGGGCAGAAGTCGTAGGCAAGTTGGCCATTCCACTCGTATCCAGCACACGGAAGAGTCCGCTACTTTTTAAATCCGCGGCGACGATCTGGTGAATCATTTCATTTGTTGCTACACCAGAGGTCTCTGCAAAAGGCAAAATTGCGATTGGAATTTGCTGTGCACTACCACCACTGATTTCAATTTCTAGCGCAGCATGTGCACTGTTCATCAGCAAAATATTGAATAAAAATAAGAGAATACTTAATACGCGGTTGAACGCTTTCATCATTATTGACTATGTCTTTCTAGTTACTCAGTTAAATTCTACTGTAATCTCGCGCCATTACGACAGTAATTACACTTTAATTACATCTGTTACATTTATGCAACATTCAAACCGTCAGCAAAACTATTCTTCATTAGGGCGAAATTTTAACGTTAAGTTCCTAAATTGTGCTTTTGCAGTAGCATCAGTAGGCAATGGCAACGGCTGTGAGGCCATGATTGCACGCTCAACAGCGTCGTCGCATGTGCTATTACCACTAGACTTGGCCAGCTTTGGATTGCCCAATAAATCACCAGTAGGCAAAATATCAATCTTAAACAACAAAGTGACATCTCCGCCAGCACATAGTGCTTTATTCACATTGCCGCGAATTTTCGCCGCAATTTTGCTTTGGAACTCTGCGACCAAGCTGGGATTGGCTGTACTGGCCTTTTTCTCATCTTTCCCGCTGTCATCGGACAGCATTTCTTGTTGTAGTTTTTTCAACTTATCGTCTTGTTTCTTTGCATCGGTTTTTTCCTGACGCAACGCATCCTGACGCATTTCTTCTAATATTTTTTTGCGCATCTCATCATTTTTCTGTTTCTCTTCTAATGCTTTTTCTTTTTGCAGTAATTCTTTTTTCTTTTTCTCTAGCTCAATGTCTACTTTCGGCGTTTCTTCTTTAGGGTTTTCTTGGATAATCGGTTTAAGTTCTGGTTTAGGCTCTTCTTTGACTTCTGGTTTAGGTTCAGGAACAGGTGGCATAAGGACTGGCTTGGATAGACTTTTTGCAGGCAACTTATCCCAAAGCTCGACTTCTGTCACTTGCATAGGTGCATGCGCCGCTTTCCAATTAATGGACAGCACCATTGCCACAAACAATACCGCATGCATTGCAATGGCTAAAATACCTGCTTTAATTGAGACTGCGTTTTCGTGCTTTCTAATCATCTTGGATTATTTGGCAGGTTGAAATAGCAAGCCAACTTTGTCTACCTTGGCTTGTTTAAGTAAATCCATCACGGCGACGACTTTTCCATACTGTGTTTTTTCATCGGCAGCCACAACCACAGCACGTGGCGACTTTTCAATCTGACGTTTAACCTCCGCTAAGAGCTCATCGCGCTCCAAACGTTTGCCTTCCATTTCTGCCGAGCCATCTACTTTAATCGTCACCACAATCGGCGCGCCTGTTTGCTTTAGCGCTTGACCAACTTTGGGCAAATCCACCACACCAGGATTAGTCATAGGCGCAGTCACCATAAAAATCACTAACAGCACCAGAGTCACATCAATATAGGGCACCACGTTGATTTGATTCATCATACGACGCTTGCGTGTTCTACTCATCACACTACTCCTTAAGAACGTCGTTGCAGAATATTGGTAAACTCTTCCATAAAGCTTTCATAACGTACAGACAATCTATCCACGCTAGAAGCAAAACGATTATAGGCAATGACCGCTGGAATGGCAGCAAACAAACCAATAGCGGTAGCAACCAGCGCCTCGGCAATGCCAGGGGCTACTTGGCTCAATGTTGCTTGCGCCACACTAGACAGGCCTCTAAACGCATTCATAATGCCCCAGACCGTGCCAAACAGACCAATATAGGGGCTCACAGAGCCGACAGAAGCCAGAAAGGGCAGATGTGCATCTAAGTTATCTAGTTCACGGTTATAAGCTGCACGCATCGCGCGGCGAGAACCTTCCATGACATCACTCACTTCCATACGGCCTTGCTGCTTGTGGCGAATAAATTCTTTAAAGCCTGCTTCAAAAATACTCGCCATGCCTTGTGGTTTGCGACGCCCTGCACCTAATCCGTCATACAACTTATTTAAATCACCGCCAGACCAAAATGCGGATTCAAAATCCTCTGCATCCTTTTCTGCATTCTTAATGGTAAATACTTTAATAAAAATATACCACCATGAAAATAAAGAGGTAATGAGCAATATGCCCATCACGGCTTGCACAGGCAAACTTGCCCCCGAAACCAAAGAAAAAAAGGACATATCATTGGCTACATTCATGCTGACTCCATACTGTGTTTAATTGGGGCTGGTATGCCCATAGGTTTAAAGGTTAATGCGTTCACGCAGGCAATTTTAACTTGCGCTTCTATTAAAGTTTGTGTTTCTCTTAAAATGGTCTGCTGGCATGAAAAGCTGCCATGCCCGATAGCGGTTAACTGATTACTTACCATCAACATATCATCAAATTTGGCAGGTTTTTTAAACTGAATTTGCATACTGTGCACAACAAACAATACATTCAAAGATTCTCTGAGATACGTTTGCTCAAAGCCCAAATGACGTAACCATTCAGTCCTTGCGCGCTCCATAAAGTTCAAATATTGGCTGTGATAGACCACACCGCCGGCATCGGTATCTTCGTAATAGACGCGCACTGGCCATTGGTACATGTTTATTGCTGCCACAATTCTCCGCTCGCTAAATGATTAGGCACGGGCAAGCCAAAATGTTGATACGCCAGACTGGTTGCCACACGTCCACGTGGCGTGCGCATGAGGTAACCTTGCTGTATCAGATAAGGCTCTAACACATCTTCTATGGTGTCGCGCTCTTCACCAATCGCGGCGGCAAGGTTATCTAAACCTACAGGCCCGCCGCCGAATTTTTCTAGTACCGCTTGCAAGAGTTTTCTATCCATCACATCAAAACCTAATTGATCGACATCGAGCATTCTGAGCGCCGCATCGGCAATATCACTGCTGACGATACCATCAGATTTCACCTGCGCATAATCACGAACCCGACGTAACAAGCGATTGGCAATACGCGGTGTACCACGAGAACGCTTGGCGATTTCCAACGCCCCAGCTTCTTGCATACTGACCTCCAGTAACGTTGCTGAGCGATGCACGATTTTAGCAAGCTCCGCATTGGTATAAAACTCTAACCTCGCCACAATACCAAAGCGATCTCGTAATGGATTGGTCAACATGCCCGCGCGCGTGGTCGCACCCACCAACGTAAATGGGGGTAAATCTAGGCGCACACTGCGCGCGGCAGGGCCTTCACCTATCATAATATCAAGACGATAGTCTTCCATTGCAGGGTATAAAATCTCTTCTACTACTGGGCTTAAGCGATGAATCTCATCAATAAATAGCACATCATTAGGTTCAAGATTGGTGAGCAAAGCTGCCAAGTCACCTGCACGTTCTAGCACAGGACCAGAGGTTTGACGCATATTCACGCCCATCTCTTTGGCGATAATATGCGCGAGTGTCGTTTTACCTAAGCCTGGCGGACCAAACAGCAACACGTGGTCAAGTGCCTCACTCCGCCCACGCGCTGCATTGATAAAAATCTCTAACTGGCCACGCGCTTTTTCCTGCCCCACATACTCATCCAATACTTTAGGCCGTAGCGCACGCTCTAACGCCTCCTCTTGTGGGCTTGTTGCATCAGAGGCAATCAGTCTATCGGTTTCAATCATTTTGCAAAAAACCTAGTTTTAATATTTACCCAAAACTTACGCATAAGCAACAACAATGGAACACCTATCAACAGCCATGGAATTGTGCTTGCCACAAAATGAATCAGCGAGGCGAGGCTTTCCATCATGACACGCCCTGCCTCTTTAATCGCCTGTGCCACTGGTGCAAAAAAACCCTGCTCAGTAATGCCTTGCGCTGCTGTAAAATCAATATTCACTGCCACTAAATCTGTTTCCAGCGCCAATATTTTACGCATACTCAACATGCTGTCGAGTTGGCTTTGCGTATTGGACAGCTCACGCTCAACTTCAATAATGTCCTTAAATTTAGCAGATTTATCGGTGAGCATTAAACGTAATCTGTCGCGCAGTTCAGTTAAATTTTTAATACGCGCATCGGTATCCACCACCTGATTGGTTTTATCTTCTGCATCGCGACCGTGTTGCATCACTTCACTACTTTTGGCGAGTCCCGATAAAAATATTTCCACATTTCTGGGGGGGATGCGCACACTCATCGAAGCGGATGGCGGACTATAAGGCGTTTCTTTGTTGTAATTTGCACTGAGGATTTGGCAATTGAGCGCCTCGCAATGCTTCACTGCGGCATCAAAATTAGCCTGCATATGCTCTGCGGGCATCTCTAACGTTAAATGATGTCTTAACGCGATGTATTTCCTTGCATCCGGATTCACTTGTTGTGCGCTTGGCTCACTCACTTCCGTTAAGCTTAGCTCTGCGCCGCCCATGACTCTGTCAGCTGCCATTTTTGCTGGAGCAGCCGCACGTGGCATATCAGCTGGCGTACTTGATGTGGTTGGCTGACCACAAGCTGAAATCACAATACTGATTAACACGCTCAATAAAATTTTATACATGCCAACATCCTATTTAGAAAGACTTTTTAGCGCTTGCTTAATGCCATCGGTCACACTGATGTCTTTATCCAACAACTTAACAGCAGCGGAAGCTTCACGCTCATTGTAGCCTAAAGCAACGAGTGCATTGAGTACATCATAGGTTGCAGATTTTGTTTGTGGCTGTGCTGTGACCGAACCAGTCACAGTAAACTTATCTTTTAGCTCCAGCAATAAACGTTCTGCTGTTTTTTTACCGATGCCTGGAATACGTGTGAGCATGCCCACTTCTTGCTGGCTCACCGCATGCACTAAATCATCCACACTCACTCCGCTTAAAATAGACAACGCAGATTTTGCGCCGATACCATTGACTTTAAGCAATTGTTTAAACGTGTTTTTTTCTTGCTCAGAGCCAAATCCGTAAAGCAGTTGTGCGTCTTCACGCACGACAAAATGAGTGAGTAGCTGCACTTTTTGACCAACTTCAGGTAAGTTATAAAAAGTACTCATGGGCACCTCTACCTCGTAGCCAACACCGTTACAATCTACAACAATCAAGGGCGGAGATTTTTCTATCAACATGCCGTTTAAGCGAGCAATCATATAAGCCTTCCATTTTTAACTCTAAAACCGGCTGTCATCAACTTACCTAGCCCTTGACCACCATGTGCATGACAAATTGCACACGCCAATGCGTCAGCAGAATCTGGGCTAGGCGTTGCGGGTAATTTGAGTAATCGTTTCACCATCTCTTGCACTTGTTCTTTTTGCGCATGACCATTACCCACGACAGATTGCTTAACCTGTAAAGCCGTATATTCGGCTACGCTTAAATTTTTAATGACGGCAGCGCTGATCGCTGCACCTCTAGCCTGACCTAGCAATAGTGTCGATTGAGGATTTACATTCACAAATACTTTCTCTACCGCCACCTGAGTGGGCTGATAAGTATCAATTACCTCAAACAAACCATCCAAAATCACCTTAAGACGTGCGGGTAACTCTTCTCTATCATCTTCACCTTCTACTGAATTTTTTTTAGCAGAAGCCGTTTTAATCACGCCGCTGGTCACATAACTTAGTTTATTATCAAGAGACTCAATTACCCCAAAACCTGTGACTCTTAGCCCAGGATCGATACCAAGAATTCTTACTACTGCGGCTGACACCTGTTTACACCGTCATTCCCGCGCAAGCGGGAATCCATTTGCATTTTATTTTCTCAAGTAGATGAAAATGATAACAAGTGCTTGATTTAGTCATCGATTACCGCAGTGGTATACACATCTTGCACGTCATCCAAATCTTCTAGCATATCTAATATTTTTTGCATTTTGACGGCATCATCGCCAGAAAATACGGTTTCCATGTTCGGCTTCATAATCACTTCTGCCATCGCTGCCTTGAGACCTGCCGCTTCTAACGCTTCTTTGACCGCTAGAAAGTCATTCGGTGGTGTCACCACTTCAATACTGCCATCTTCATCGGTTACCACATCTTCTGCGCCTGCTTCTAGCGCAACTTCCATGATTTGATCTTCACTCGCACCAGGTTCAAAAACGATGCTACCGCAATGTTTAAACATAAACACCACACTACCGTCCGTACCTAAATTACCACCGTGCTTTGTGAGCGCATGACGCACTTCCATGACCGCACGTTGTTTGTTATCGGTTAAGCAATCGATAATAATGGCAGCGCCGTTAATCCCATAACCTTCGTAACGAATTTCTTCGTAACTGACGCCTTCTAACTCGCCAGTGCCTTTTTTGATGGCACGCGTAATGTTATCTGACGGCATGTTTTCTTCTTTAGCCGCTGCTACAGCGGCTCTTAGGCGAGGATTCATATTAGGGTCGCCGCCACCTAAACGCGCTGATACAGTAATTTCCTTGATTAGCTTAGTGAAAATTTTACCGCGCTTAGCGTCTTGACGACCTTTGCGATGTTGAATATTTGCCCATTTACTATGTCCTGCCATACTGTCTTCCTTGAGATGTTTTTAGCTATCTTGGCATTTTATCATAGGCTTATGTAACCCGCCTTACTCTTGCCCTTGTGCGCAATCCACAGGCTGGTGTTTACGCATAGTCACTATCGAAATAACGATTAGCGCAAATGCAATTAGCGCCATGCCGATCAGTTCAAAGGTATTGGGCACTTCGTCGAGCTGTACCCAAGCTGCAACGACACCAATAATGGGCGCCAACATGGATGCCATACTTGCCACCCCAGCAGGCAAACGTTGCAAGGCATACAACCATAACAACCACGCCAAAGCGCCGCTTAAAAATACGTTATACAATACGGCAAACACAAAATAACCAGACCATTGAATGGTGGGAGCAGACACTAGTGTCGCGATAATAACCATAGGAATAGAACCTAATAACATAGGCCAAGCGGTAAGGTTAAGCAAATCCAAGTCTGGACTTTTTAGATGCAGTTTTTTAGAAATAATGGCCGACAGTGCCCAAGATACACCAGAGCATAGCGCTAAAAACATGCTAAACCCATCGGCCTTGATGTGTAGCGGATCAAAAATCAACACCATGCCAAACACCGCCGAAATCACAGCCAACCATTGCCACCCTTGTACTTTTTCACCCAGCATCGGCCATGCAAGCAGCATCACCCAAAATGGCATGGTATAGGTCAACACAGCCGTTTTACCCGCACTACCTTCGACCAATGCCCAGACCAACAAGCCAGTAAAGCCTATGGTTTGCAACAAACCCAGCGCCAACATGGTGGGAAACTCTTTTAATCCTAATGGTCGCTTTGAGAAAAAAATCACCACAAACAACACCACCGCACCCAAAAAGGTGCGCAAGGCCGCAAACTGAAACGGTCCAGCATATTGCAATGCGCCTTTCATCACCACCCAGTTATAACCCCAAAAAACAGTGAGTATTAGTAATGCAAAAAAGGCTTTAATTGTTGAATTATTACGCATATAAAAATGAAGGTTTACCAAACAACATTATAAGGTGTATATTTTTATTTCAGAGGGCTTAAGGGGGAGTTTCATCATGAAAACACTACAACAAGTACTTAATGATAAAAAACATAAAGGGATCATTAGCATCTCGCCAGATAAGACCGTATTTGATGCACTTGTATTGTTGGCTGAGCATAATATTGGTGCCTTGGCTGTCATGCACAATGACAAACTCGTGGGCGTTTTTTCTGAGCGCGATTACGCGCGTGAACTCGCACTCAAAGGCAGATCATCCAAAACCACGCTGATTCGGGACATTATGACAACCAGCCTGATTATCGCCAGACCCAATGATTTACTCGACAGCGCGATGAACACCATGAGCGATAAGCGGATACGCCATTTACCAGTACTAGAAGGCGAAGTCATGGTAGGCATGTTATCTGTGGGCGACTTGGTCAAAGAAACCATCTCGTACCAAGCGAGTTTAATTCAGCAACTAGAGAGTTACATTACAGGTGGTTAAATGATTAGGCAGCACTCATGATTGTCATGATGGCGTAATCATGAATGCCGTCTGTGCTCTAAGTTAGGCAATCTGCATAATGCATACCACGGACATACGTAACAGATGCCGTGTAAACATTAACTAAATTAGGAGCTTATTATGTGGACAGCACCAGCAGCAACAGAAATGCGTTTTGGTTTTGAAGTCACTATGTACGTCATGAACAAATAATTTTTGTTCATCGTTCAAAAGGGCGCCTAGGCGCCCTTTTTCATTTCACCTCAAACTTCCAATTACGGCCCGTTCCTGCTGTTGGCGGACGAAAGCTATTTACTAAGGTCGATTTCTGCTCTGCAAACATTCTGGACGTTCTGAATTTGTAAATCAAGGGTGTGGCCATAACAATGAGTCGTTGATAAATAAGGTGGATGAGTTTCAAGAATTTACTTACTCCTCGGTAGTGATTCAACTGATGTCCAATTATTAGCCAAAGTTTTATTCTGCAACTCTAGAATTTCATATACTTAAGGATAGTATTTTGACTCTGAGGATTTTCGCCCCTTCTCAATTGCTAGCACCCTACGTTGAAGCATTCTGGGATTATGAAGACTTAACAGGCGACGAAAATTCCACTTTATCTATCCTCCCAGATACCGCTTCATACCTGTGTTTTCTGTATCAGGATCCATTGCAGACTACCCACCGTCATGGCAGCTATTCCACACGCAGTGGTCTGGCGGGCTTCCAGAGTTTTCGCAATGATTTGGGTGGCAATGGCCGCATCTCTGGTGTTTCTGCACGGCTTACTGCATGGGGGCTAAGTGCTTTCCATCAGGGCATCGCGAAGGATTGTGCCGAACGGCGGGTCGATTGCAGGGATATTTTTCCCAAGCACACAGTGGAACGCATCGAGGATGACCTTGGCCATATGGGTTCCGTCGAAGAACGGGTAAGGTACATCGAAAATTTTCTGCTTTCCATTCTAAATTCTCGCAAGGAGGATCGTCTTATTCAGACAGCAAGCAGGATCATTCTTCAGGCAAGAGGCAACTGCCAGATCAGTAAACTGGCTCATCACGTAGGGCTCAGCAAACGTACCTTAGAGCGACGCTTCTTTAACCAGATCGGAGCAACGCCGAAGAAATTCGCACGCGTGATTCGTCTGCGACATGCGATCCTGCAACGTCCATTCTTTTCTTCTTGGGCGGAAGTCGCTCTAGAAGTTGGATATTTTGATCAAAGCCACATGATTCATGACTTCATGGATCTCTATGGCTTTGCCCCTGAAGCCATCTATCCTCATGTCCTGGCTTCGCCAACCATCCAATTTTCGGGCTTACTGAATCTTAATCCTGTGCATTAAATCTACCGATACTTAAATGGTGACGCATTTTTACAATACAGGACACATGCTACATTGCTAACCTCCTCCAAACATGACCTAGCGATGGTCTGACATTTAACGTAACAAAACGAAGAGGAGTAAGCGATGCAAACCAAACAACCCATTACCAAAAAGATTAATGTTCCAGCAGAAAAAGCCTGGGAAGCCATCAGCAATATCGGCCGACTCGATGTCTGGTTCTCTTTTCTCGACAGTTGTCGTGTCGAAGGTAATGGGCTAGGAGCTAGGCGCTATATGACTATTGCCAATAATGGTGGAGAAATCCATGACATTATTGAAGAAATTGACCATGCTAGCAGGCGTCTGGTTTATGTCCGTCCCGTTTCCCCATTTCCTGTTTCGCATTACAGAGGTACGGTCGAAGTTTTCAAGTCCTACGACGGCTTAGCCGTGGTGGTATGGACCATTGATTTTGAGTCCAAGCCTGAAGACAGTGCATCTGTTGCAGAAATTGTGAAAGGCGCTATCGGTGGAGGCATTGATGGGATGGAAGCGGACCTCTCTAGTTGAGTTCCAGCGAGTGAGGTGATCTGCACAAGAGAAGTGACGGTCGAGAGGTGTAAATTGATCCATTTGTGTTTTGGAAAGTAACGAGATGCATTGTTCAAAAATCGTAAACGTATTGTGGTTTTTAGTGGTGTTATTCATGGCGGCTACCGCACATGCAGAGAAGGACACCCCCACGATTGATCCGACTACTAAAAGCATCCATCACCCGCTTTCAGGAGAGTGGCCAAGTTACGGGCGGGACTACACTAATCAGCGATTCTCTCCTCTTAAGCAGATCAACCGCTCAAATGTGCAGCAGCTAGACTTAAAATGGTCATTCAAGAGCGGAGTAAAAGGATCCTTCCAAGCTACCCCTATTGTAGTAGATGGTGTCATGTATCTTTCCCTTCCCTACGACCATGTCGTTGCTCTGGATGCGAGAAGTGGTAAGGAGCTTTGGCGATATCAACATCATTTGCGCCCAGATCGAAACATCTGCTGTGGCCCTGCTAACCGTGGCGTTGCAGTTGGCTATGGCAAGGTGTTCATCGGAACCGTAGATGCCAGATTGGTAGCATTGAATCGCAAAACAGGAGCCGTCGACTGGGATATTGATGTCATTCGTAATGGCATCGCCAAGACAGAAGGCATGGACGCCCTGAATGTCTCCAAGCACCTTAGCAAGGCTGCATTTGCGGGATCGACAGGTGCCAGCATCGTGATGGCTCCTGTGCTCTATGAAAACAAAGTGTTGGTGGGGATTACAGGGGTGGGCTATGGTCTACATCTGGAAGAGAAAGACAAACACGGAGAGTTAGCTGTGGTTGGGTTAGCCGGCAACTACGGCATGCCTGGCTTTCTGGCCGCCTATGATGTGAGCAAAGGCAAGCAGCTTTGGAAGTTCGATACGATACCTACAAAGGAGTGGGAAGGTAATTATCGCTCCACAACAGCAGATGGCGTCACTCTTCCAAGGGATATTGCAAAGGAACGGAGCAATGCAGACAAGTATCACGATGCTTGGGAGTTTGGTGGCGGTTCGGCATGGTCTACACCTGCTATCGACCCAAAATTGGGACTGCTATATTTCGGCACGGGTAATCCATCTCCGCAGATGGAAGATACATCCCGACCAGGCGACAATCTTTACACGGTCTCTTTAGTGGCACTAGAAATCAATACGGGAAAACTTCGCTGGTTTTACCAACAGGTTCCACATGATCTATGGGGATATGACGTCGCAAGCCCACCTGTTCTTTTCGATCTGCAACGGGATGGGAAAACCATCGCCGCCGTGGGGCAGGCTGGTAAGACGGGTTGGTTCTACGTTCATGACCGTGCGACTGGGGAGTTGCTTTACAAATCAGATGCCTTTGTCCCTCAGGAAAACATGTTCAAGCGAGCCACAACTTCAGGCATCCAAGTTTCCCCGAGTGTGGTCGGTGGAGTGAACTGGTCGCCGAGTGCTTTGGATGAGAAAAATGGGCTGGCGTTTGTCTCGGCGATTCACTGGCCAGCGGTTTACACTTTGCACGAAGAGCCTACAAGTGATGGCAAAGACATTCTTCACTACACCACACTAGAGCTTTCACAGGGAAAACGTTGGGGAGTATTGGCGGGCATTGATCTTAACACTGGAAAGCTTCAATGGGCACATCAGACTGAAGAACCGCTCATTGGCGGAGTACTAGCGACCGCAGGAGGGCTAGTTTTCACTGGAGAGGGTAATGGCAATATGCTTGCAGTTGACATGGCTACTGGCCATACACTCTGGAGTTATCGCTGCGAAGCTGGTGCAAATGCCCCTCCAATCACCTATGAAATCGATGGTATCCAATACGTGGCAATTGCCGCAGGGGGTAATCAGCTATTCGGCTTCCAACAGGGAGACCAGTTGGCAGTATTTGCCCTGAAGTTGCGGTAGTAAGCCACTTTTGAAATTTCAATTCAGTACGAGCGATATGTCTGCAATTAACCCATAGCAGATACTACTGATTTAGAAGTTTATTGGGAATTTTTCTCTTTCAATCAATTCGCTTTAGCTTATCAAGCCAAGTATTTTGCCACCATCGCGTTTTGCAAGTTTTGCGCACGAATCGGCAGTTTCACAAAATAACCACTGCCTGAAGCTTCTTGTATGGCCTCACCCTTCTTATTGAGCATGGTTTCCACCACAATATCCTGATTACCTGTCGGATGAATAATTTGCAGCTTATCGCCCACGCAAAATTTATTACGCGCCTCAATTGAAGCCATGCCTTGCGCTTCGTCATATGCCACCACATCACCCACATATAAGCTGCGATTAGATTTTGAGTGGCCCTGTACATAGTTTTGATGCTCAGCCGTATGGTGACGCTGGTAAAATCCATCGGTATAACCACGGTTAGCCAAGTTTTCCAGCTCGCCCAGTAAGCGCCAATCAAAAGGTCTATCTGCCATCGCATCATCAATGGCCTGACGATAATTTTGACAGGTGCGTGCCACGTAATAGCGCGATTTGGTACGACCCTCGATTTTGAGCGAGTCTACGCCAATCTTGATCAAACGCTCGACATGCTCAATCGCGCGCAGATCTTTGCTGTTCATGATGTAAGTGCCATGCTCGTCTTCCATGATGGGTAACAGCTCACCAGGTCGACCTTTTTCCTCAATGAGAAACACCTTATCGGCCTCTGGATGCCTAGGTAAGCTACCACAAGCAGATAAGCTGGACTTTTCCATTTCCGCCTGAAAATCAAAATCCTTCAAACGAATGACACCCGCCGCATCTTCTTTGGCATCATGTACTTTGTAATCCCAACGGCAGCTATTCGTACATGAACCTTGATTAGGGTCGCGCGAGTTAAAGTATCCAGAAAGCAAACAACGCCCAGAGTAAGCAATACACAAAGCGCCGTGAATAAACACTTCTAGCTCCATGTCTGGACACTCTTGGCGAATCTCTTCGATCTCTTCCATAGAAAGCTCACGTGACAAAATCACACGTGTTAAACCCATACTTTTCCAGAACTTCACTGAAGCATAATTCACCGCATTGGCTTGTACAGAAAGGTGAATAGGCACTTCAGGCCATCTTTCACGCACCATCATAATCAAGCCAGGATCCGCCATAATCAATGCGTCTGGCTGCATGGCAATCACAGGTTCCATATCGCGCATATAGGTTTTTACTTTAGCGTTATGTGGTGAAATATTACTTGCGACAAAAAACTTTTTACCACGTGCATGTGCTTCCTGAATACCAATCTCTAAATTTGCCATAGAGAAATCATTTTCACGCACACGCAAGCTGTAGCGCGGCTGACCTGCATATACCGCATCTGCGCCGTAATCAAACGCGGTGCGCATACGGTCTAGGTCACCTGCTGGGGCTAATAATTCTGGGGATTTCATTTACTACCTTTCAAAACTTTATTAATCCGTTCGCCCTGAGCCTGTCGAAGGGGGAACTGTCACGCTTGTCTGTTTTTCGCTAGTCTAGATACGAGTTGCCAATCACCTTGCATCATGGCTTCCTTTTTTGCTCGGCTCCAGCCTTTAATTTGCATCTCTGCGTTCAAAGCCTGCTCACGGCTAGAAAAAGACTGTTGAAACACCAAAGTTACAGGTAAACGTGAAGCGGTGTAGCCTCCCGAACCAGTTTGATGTTGATAGAGTCTCGCTTCTAGGTTATCTGTGTGCCCTGTGTAATAAGCACCATCTGCGCATTTAAGGATGTAGAGATAGAAACTCATAGGTAAATTAATAGACCTGCAAAGTTGTTCATGGTTCTGCAAGCTCACCACAGGTCCTTCGACAGGCTCAGGACGAACGGTGCAATTAAATTTTATGCAAGATTGCTGTCCCTGCGCTTGTCGATGAACTATAGTTTACTCACCAATAATTTTAACTAGCACGCGCTTATTGCGTCGCCCATCAAACTCGCCATAAAAAATTTGTTCCCATGGGCCAAAGTCTAACTGCCCGTTGGTCACAGCACAGACGACTTCGCGTCCCATCACTTGACGCTTCATATGCGCATCTGCATTATCTTCACCTGTGTCATTATGACGATAGCCACTCACTGGCTCGTGCGGCGCAAGCTTTTCCAGCCAAATGCCGTAATCATGATGCAAGCCGCGCTCGTCATCATTGATAAACACACTTGCCGTGATATGCATGGCATTGACCAGCACCAAACCCTCTTTGACGCCACTCTCACGCAAACATTCAATCACCTCGCCCGTAATATTTTTAAATGCCATACGTGCAGGTAAGTTAAACCAAAGCTCTTTACGATAACTTTTCATTAAATGCTCCTTAATTTTTAGCGCTATTTTAACATTTTTAGCCACAAAAAAAGGCCTCCGCAGAGGCCTTTTCTAAATCACATCAATACATTAGCTTTTCACTTCAACCGCATGTGTAAACGTTTTACCTTCGTTATCGGTCGCTACCGCTTCTAACTGACCTGGTGCATCTGGGATAAAGCTAAATTTAAAATAAGGATTTTCACTCGTTCCTACGCCCACATCCACCGTCATCACTGGCTTGCCGTTATATTTAAACTCTGTTTTATTGATATAGAATGCAGGCACATAACCTTGCGACACCAAATCTCGCTGCAAACCAGTACGCATTACATGGCGGATATTAAACACCGCGGTACTTAAATTGCCAAATGACACGGGTGTTTCCACATTCATTTTAATTTTGCCAGCCTCTGCACGCACCGCGGCTTCATCATTATCGATGGTGCCACCACAGCCACCTGCCGCACGAATCTCACGCTTAGCCATATATAGCTTACCTTTTTCATCTTCACCCACCATATGGATAAATGAATCAGTCTCATAGCGCACGCGGGTAGACAAATTAAAACCACCGAGCGCATCTGTTAAATGGTAAGTCGCAGTGAGCGGAATTGGATTGGCATCGACAATCACATAGATTTTTTTAATCACCACACCATTTGCCGCGGCTTTATCGTAACTATAAGACACAGGCACTTGCGCACCACTCTCGGCGCGGCGCGGCCCGTCAATCTTCAGAAAATCCACTTCTTGAATATCGCGTTTAGCAAAAAACGCCTCTTTGACCACATCCCATAATTTAGGATCTGCCTCCGCTTGCGCAAGCGTTGTCACAACCAAACTACATAGTGAAAATAAACCGATTAGAAAGTTTTTATTCATAAGTCCCCCAACTTCACTGAATTTAAACACTTGAATAGACACTTTTTTAGTGTGCTCATTGTGTTGCGCATTGCGCTATAAGTCTGTGATTGACATCACACAACGTACACTTAGTTTAGACTTGCGCGTTTGGATCCCCAGACGGACGCATCACATAATTGGGATCAGCATACTCCTCAAAATTAAGCTCAATGCCGTTACCCGCAGGATCCTTCAAGTTGATTTGACGCACGCCACTGGCTAAAGTTCGCGTGGTATACGTGATGTGATTGGCATTGAGATGCGCTTCCATCGCAGGCATATCGGTGCAGGTAAAGCTCACGTGGTCATAAGTGCCATGCACGTTAAGTTGTGGTGGCTCGGGCGTTTTATACTCCGCCAGATGCACCACATCATTATTGCCAATATACAGCCAAAAGCCATAGGTGGTGCTGGCTACACGTTTGCCTACCGTTAAGCCGAGAATATCGCAATAAAAATCGCGGAGCTTGTGCATGGTCTCGCGATCGGTGCGGAAATTAACGTGATTGATTTCAGTGAGTGGCATTTATCTACGCTTGTTTCTTTCTTTCGATTTCAGAATCATAACTAGACCTCTCTTTGTAAATTGATTCATACTCAATGAATATGCGCACTCTCTTAGCCCTATGTTCCACTTCAAGTTTATCAGGTAGATTTTCACCAACAAACCTAATCGCTATCAAGTCTCTTTCTTCATGCGCGCGCATCATATAGCCCACACCCAAATAAGAGCCATACCAATCATACTTGTAATCAGGAAAAAGTATTTTTAAACATTTTTCATGTGGTTCTAGTGCTTCACCCATCATTTTTTGACCATCTACAAAAATTGTAAATGTTTTTATTTGTGCGGGGCCAACGCCATTATTGATAACTTTAAGAACACTATACCCTTCCATAGACATGGTGGTCCATGTCGTTAGATATGGCTTGACCGAGAGCTTATTATGCACCCTAGCAAGATGTGCCTGCCAAAAAGTCGCTCCAAAAGCACAGAGCGCGATTACATTGCTGGCATTATTTGTAAGCCAATTCCAAGCAGAATTAAAAACGCACACCATGGTTTATCCTAAAATGCAAATCGCGCCGCGCAGACAAGGCGCAAGCGCGAAGACAGTACAAATTGTACGGCAAGCGCTTGCAACAAAGTCAGCGCAAGCGAGTGCATTTTATCCAGCCACGTTTTGAGTACGGACGCGAATATGCAACTCCCGCAACTGCTTCTCATCCACTTCATTCGGCGCATTGGTCATTAAGCACTGCGCGCGCTGCGTTTTAGGGAAGGCAATCACGTCACGAATCGATTCTGCACCTGCCATAAGCGTTACAAGCCTATCTAAACCGAACGCTAAACCACCGTGTGGTGGTGCGCCGTATTGCAGGGCATCGAGCAAGAAGCCAAATTTTTCCTGCGCTTCTTCTTTGCTGATTTTGAGCGCGTCGAATACTTTTGATTGCACATCTGATTTGTGGATACGCACTGAACCGCCACCCACTTCCCAGCCATTGAGTACCATGTCATAGGCTTTAGATAAACATGCGCCTGGGTTGGTGGCAAGCATGTCTTCGTGGCCGTCTTTGGGTGCTGTGAACGGGTGATGCAAGGCCACCCAGCGGTCGTTCTCTTCGTCATGTTCAAACATCGGGAAATCGACCACCCACAATGGTGCCCATGCACGTCCATCGACATGACCTTTTTCGTGACCGACTTTGGTACGTAAAGCGCCTAACGCTTCGTTGACGATTTTCGCTTTATCCGCGCCAAAGAACACGATGTCGCCGTTTTGTGCGCCTGTGCGCTCGATAATGGCTTGTAATGCATTCACGTGGATATTTTTCACGATTGGGCTTTGTAAGCCTTCTTCATTCAATTTGCTGATGTCGTTAATTTTGATATATGCCAACCCTTTAGCACCGTAGATTTTCACAAACTCAGTGTAAGCATCAATTTCTGAACGGCTGATTGCCGCACCATTTGGCACACGTAAAGCTGCCACACGACCACCCACCATATTAGCAGCACCGCTAAACACTTTAAAATCGACATCTTTCATGACATCTGAAAGTTCAGTGATTTCCAAAGTCACGCGCATATCGGGCTTGTCTGAGCCGTACTTATTCATCGCCTCACTAAATGGCATGCGTGGGAATTTAGCTGGCAAATCGACATCTTGCACTTTTTTGAGCATGCGACGAATCATCTCTTCGACGATGTCCATGATGTCATTTTCTTCGAGGAACGAAGTCTCGATATCCACTTGCGTGAATTCTGGCTGGCGGTCGGCGCGCAGGTCTTCGTCACGGAAACATTTGGTGATTTGAAAATAACGGTCGAAACCAGACACCATCAATAATTGTTTAAACAATTGTGGTGATTGCGGCAACGCAAAAAATTGGCCTGCATGTACGCGCGACGGTACAAGGTAATCACGCGCGCCTTCTGGCGTGCTGCGGGTCAGCATTGGTGTTTCTACTTCGATAAAGCCGTTTTCATCTAAGTAATCACGCAGATTTTTTGCTACTTTGTAGCGCAACATCAGATTTTTTTGCATGGCTGGGCGGCGCAAATCAATGTAACGATGTTGCAAGCGCACGGTTTCGGTCAAATTATCATCATCCAACATAAAAGGCGGCGTTAGTGATGGATTGAGAATCTCAATCTCGGTCGCCAGCATTTCCACTTCACCCGTTGGAATATTCGCATTCACAGTGCCTTCAGGGCGCGCACGCACTTTACACACCACCTTAAGCACAAACTCGTTACGCACAGCTTCCGCTGCTGCAAAGGCCTCTTTTGTATCAGGGTCAATCACGATTTGCGCCATACCTTCACGGTCACGCAAATCAATAAAAATCACGCCACCATGGTCGCGGCGACGATGCGCCCAACCGCAAAGAGTAACAGTTTGTCCGATATGTTCGCGGTTTAAATGGCCGCAGTAATGTGTACGCATCATAGTTTATTTATTTTGATAATTTGAAAGAATTTTAGGAGAAGCTTCGTTAGGTGCTACTACACCCATTGAGATGACATATTTAAGCGCTTGATCGACTGTCATATCAAGCTCAATAATTTCTGATTTAGGCAAAATGAGAAAGTAGCCACCAGTTGGATTTGGTGTAGTTGGCACATACACACTTACGTAATCCCCAGATAAATGACTGGCTACTTCACCACTTGGTGTCCCCGTCACAAATGCAATTGACCAGCTATTTTGATGCGGAAAGCGAATCAAAGCAGCTTTACGGAAGGCATTGCCAGAGTCCGAAAATAGTGTATCTGAAACCTGTTTCACGCCCTGATAAATGGACTTCACCACAGGCACGCGTGATAGTAGCAACTCCCACCATGCAATTAATTGCTGACCAAATATATTGGTCGCGATTAAGCCTGTTACAAAAATAATCAAAAGTGTCAACAAAGCACCAACGCCTGGCACTTCAAAGCCAAAAGAATGTTTAGGCCGCCATGATTCTGGCAGCAACAGCAAGCTCTGATCTAACGTTCCAATCAGGGTAGTAATTACCCATGCGGTGATGACCACTGGCACCAATACCAATAAGCCAGTAATAAAGTATCTTTTCATTGTTAATCAATCACTTAATGACATCCGCAGCCTGGATTACACGCTGCTGGTTTAGCCTGACTTTCATCGGAAGAGGAAGACTCTTTTGTTTCACCTTTTGCTGAAGAACCACTACTTTTACCTTTAAAATCAGTCGCATACCAACCACTCCCCGACAACTGAAAGCTTGGTGCTGATAACTGCTTAGAAAACGACTCTTTTCCGCATTGCGGACAGGCTTCTATACTGGGCGCACTCACCTTACGCATCACCTCTTGCTTGTGCCCACAACTACTGCATTGATAATCATAAATCGGCATAACTTTTGCTTAAACTAAACGATAACAAGGTGAATATTATAACCGATGTTAAGTAATTGTTTAATTGATAATTATTTTAGTGCATACTAAAACCAAGGGATGCAAAATCGTTGTCTAATTTAAATACAAAATTGTTTTGGCTGAGCGTAACGCTTGCTTCACTGCTAGCGCCTGCAGACGTATTTGCACAAGCGGCGGGCACTGTGATCTTTAAAAGCGGCAACCCAATTATCACGCATGCGGACGATTCAGTCGAACAAATTTCCAAGAACGATAACGTCACAGCGGGCGACACCATCGAAACGCGCGATGGTCGCTTACAAATCAGCTACACTGATGGCGGAAAAGTCTCGCTTCAACCCAACACCACTTACAAAATCAATCGTTATGAATTTTCTGGTAGTGAAGACGGCTCCGAATATGCGTTTACCGAACTAATTAAAGGCGGATTGAGAACAATCACTGGCCTGATTGGCCACAAAAATCGCGATCGCTACCAACTACAAACCCCAGTAGCCACCATCGGCATTCGGGGTACGGAATTTACTGTTTTATTTGATACAAAACTGCTCATGACTACAAACTTTGGCAGCGTGGACGTTTGCAATGCAGGCGGCTGTCAAAATGTGGTCACCGGGCAGTCTGTTTCGGCGACAAACTCGAACAGCAAACCAGAATTTACCAATGAAATTGCTAAAATCACCGCTACACCGCCCTCTGCTTATAAGCCCATTTATGTGCAAGCAGAAAAATTAAACGAGAACAGAATCAATGAAGTGCTTGTAGCTTCTGTTGCGGCAGACTCCCAAAAGACTTTTGCACCTAATGATGATGACTCAGATTTCACCCCTATCGTAAGCACAAACCCACCACAGAATAGCGCTGATATCTTGATGACAGCGATTGGCAAAGAGTCTGGCACGCTGTATCAACTCGCTGAGGTAGGCGGCACCGTTGAAACCAACGCCAATCACAACTTAAGTACTTACACCAGCACCAACACTGACATCAAAATTGTGTCTGCCAACAGCAATGACTATTTTAGCGATGCCTTTGTCACTATGGGAAGAGCCAAAGGAAAAGTGAACGATCATAACGTGGATACACTTACCTATATTATAGGCAGCACTACAAATACGGCTGGGTTACTTCAATTAGCCAATTTAAACAATAACGTCCAATACAACGTATTAGCCTCTACCGCGCCTGTGATTACTAACGAAGAAGGCCGCACGATTGCCGTTGGCAGCCCCAATAGCGTTAACGGCAGCTTATCCGTAAATTTTGCAGGTTACACATACAGTTTTAACCTGAATGTACCCATCGGCTTACTTGTTTACAACTTATCTGGGAATGATTCACTATCAGCGGGCTCTGCTGACTTTGCCAGCAAAGCCAAAGCAACAACAAATCTTGGCAATCTTGGCTGTTTGTCGGGATGTCATGGCATATTAGCGGATGCTAACGGCAATTCTGCCACCATTGTAGGCAGATTCATTGGCGGTCAAGGCGAGCGCGCAGGGATTCAATATGGCACCACCACTGGCATACTCAATCACAACACGCTGACTGGAAGCGTCGTGCTTGGCAAACAATAGCTTTAAAATCAATGCCATATAAACAAAAAATCCACAATTTTGATTGTGGATTTTTTGTTTGCCAACCAGTAATTTTTATTAATTAAAACGGAATATCATCATCAAAATCATCAAAATTACCCCCACCCGCAGGTTTGCTAGCAGCTGGTGCTTGCGCTGGCGCACGTGACGGTGCTTGATTAAAATCATCTGCAACACCACCTTGATCCGACTCACCATCGTAACTTGCTGCACCGCCGTCTCGTCCACTGCCTAACATTTGCATCTGATCAGCAATGATTTCCGTGGTATAGCGCGTTACCCCATCTTTTTCCCATTTACGGGTTTGCAAGCGTCCTTCGATGTACACAGGACGCCCTTTTTTAAGATACTCTCCTGCAATCTCTGCCAGACGACGGTACATCACAATATTGTGCCATTCCGTTTTTTCTTGCTTAACGCCTGATTTATCTTTCCAGTTATCGGTAGTGGCGATACTAAAGTTAGCTACCGCTTCGCCATTTGGCATATAGCGCACTTCTGGGTCACGCCCTAAATTGCCTACCAAAATCACCTTGTTGACTGATGCCATTATTGATCCCCTATCAGTTTTAATATTGCTTGCTCTACTTCTGCTTGCGCTTCTTTACTTTGCTGATTATTGACCTTCACAATCAACATATTTTCCTCTGCAATGGCCACCGCCTCTTGCACGCCAGCAATTAATGCCACTTGGGATGCTAGCATGTGCGCCTGTTGCTCATTATATCCTGCAATATGATACATCTTTGTTTTGATGCTTGGGGGTGTTTTCATGCCAAAGGCAAGTACCAACCATACCGTCATTAATATGGCGCAAAATACAAATACTGCTGAATAGCCATAGTGATGCGATAAAAAGCCACCAACGGTTGCACCTAAGAACATCCCGAATGACTGCGCTGTGTTATGCACACCCATCGCGGTACCTTTAGATGCAGCAGGCGCCATTTTTGAGATGAGCGAAGGCAAAGACGCTTCTAGAATATTAAACGCCACAAAATAGACCAAAAGTGAACCTACTATCCCCCAAAAGTGATGAATGCTATTTGCAAATGCCAATTGTGCGATCAGCATCAAGCCAACCGCTGCAATGAACATAGGCTTTAATTTGGCACGTTTTTCACCGTAAATAATCGCGGGAATCATCAATCCAAATGACAATATCAACACTGGAAGATATACCTGCCAATGCTGACTCTCACTCATACCACTGGTTTCTTTTAACGCAAAGGGTACGACAATAAACATCGCCATTTGGGCACCATGCAAACAGAACGTACCAAAATTCAGGCGTAACAATTGTGTATCACGTATCACGTCCTTGATTTTTTGGGGGGCCGCTTGTGCATCAGAGTGAAACTTACTTGTAAGCGGATCAGGCACTGCATACTTCACGACCAATATTGCGAGCAAGGACAACACTGTCGTCAGCATAAAGATGCCTGGCACACCTATCCACTGATTCAATAATGGACCCGCCACCAGAGATACTGCAAAAGTCAGTCCGATGGTTGCGCCTATCATTGCCATTGCCTGTGTACGATGCTCTTCACGCGTAGAATCTGCCACCAATGCAGTCACCACAGCTGAAATCGCACCAGCACCTTGAATCGCTCGCCCGACGATCACCATATAAATATCATGCGAAAACGCAGCGACTAAACCGCCTACTGCAAACAACACAAGCCCAACATAAATTAATTTTTTACGCCCGTATTTATCAGAAGCCATGCCAAAAGGCAGCTGTAATAACACTTGCATTAAGCCATAGGCACCCAGCGCTAAACCAATCAGTGTATGGTTACTGCCACCGTCCAGCTTCTCCGCATAAATCGCAAAAATAGGTAAGATTAAAAACATACCTAACATGCGTAATCCGTAAATGGAGGCCAAGCTCACCGTTGCACGCAGTTCCGTGCGCGTCATTTTTTCTGAAAATTGCATGAATGTTTGGATAAAAACTGAATAATTGCGTATATTATCAGGTTGCCTCAATTTTCGTGAAAGTATCATGGAATTTATTAAAATTCGCGGCGCTCGCACCCACAATTTAAAAAACATTAATTTGGATATCCCACGTAATAAACTCGTGGTTATTACTGGGCTATCTGGCTCTGGTAAATCCAGCCTGGCATTTGACACGCTATATGCAGAAGGTCAGCGCCGTTACGTAGAAAGCTTATCCGCTTATGCGCGTCAATTCTTGGCGCGTATGGACAAGCCTGATGTAGATTTGATTGAGGGGTTATCGCCAGCGATTTCCATTGAGCAAAAATCCACTTCGCATAACCCACGCTCAACTGTGGGCACCGTAACGGAAATTCACGATTATCTGCGTTTACTTTTTGCCCGTGCGGGCGACCCAGAATGTCCAGACCACAACATTAAGCTAGAAGCACAAACAGTGTCGCAAATGGTCGATGCCACATTAAAGCTTCCTGAAGATACCAAGCTGATGATTCTGGCACCCGTGGTAGCGAATCGTAAAGGCGAGCAGCTCGATCTGTTTGATGAGCTTAAAGCGCAAGGCTTTGTGCGGTTACGCATTGACGGCAAAATTTATGAAATGGATGCGCTGCCGCAGCTTGCCAAAACCACTAAACACAATATTGATGTGGTGGTAGATCGCCTTAAAGTGCGCGATGACATGAAACAGCGCATTGCTGAATCCATAGAAACCGCATTGCGCTTAGCCGATGGCAAAGCCATTGCATTGGAAATGGATACTGAGAAAGAACATCTCTTTTCCGCCAAATTTTCTTGTCCTGTATGTGATTACTCACTTGCAGAATTAGAACCACGTCTGTTCAGCTTTAACAATCCCATGGGGGCGTGCCCCAAGTGTGATGGTTTAGGTAATGTCACTTTTTTTGACCCTAAACGCGTCGTCGCATTTCCACATTTATCACTTGCCAGTGGCGCAGTAAAAGGTTGGGATAAGCGCAATCAATTTTACTTTCAAATGTTGGCTAGCTTGAGTCAACACTATCACTTTGATTTAGAAACCGCGTTTGAAGCGTTACCAGAACATATTCAGCAAATTCTATTGTTTGGTTCTGGTAAAGAACAAATTACATTTAGATATTTAAATGAGCGCGGCACATTTTTTGGCAAAACGCATAGCTTTGAAGGCATTATTAATAACCTGCAACGCCGTTACAAAGAAAGTGACTCTTCCGCTGTGCGTGATGAGTTGGCAAAATACATCAATGCCACCACCTGCCCTGACTGTGCGGGTACACGCTTAAGGCGCGAAGCGCGTCATGTTAAGGTAGGCAATCAGAACATTCATCAAATTTGCGATGTACCTCTAAAGCAAGCGCTTACTTTCTTTGAATCTATTGAGTTGCATGGTGCTAAACTTGCCATTGCAGATAAAATCGTCAAAGAAATCAGCAACCGCTTAAAATTTCTAACCAATGTAGGGCTAGATTATTTATCACTTTCGCGCTCTGCAGAAACACTCTCTGGCGGTGAAGCACAACGTATTCGCTTGGCCTCACAAATCGGCTCAGGCTTGACTGGCGTCATGTACGTATTGGACGAGCCTTCGATTGGTTTACATCAGCGTGATAACGATAGACTGCTAGATACACTTAAGCGTTTACGCGATATTGGTAATAGCGTCATTGTAGTGGAGCATGACCAAGATGCCATCATGACTGCGGATTATGTCGTTGATATCGGGCCTGGTGCAGGCGAGCACGGCGGACAGATTGTGGCAGAGGGCACCCCAACACAAATCCAAGCCAATACCAACTCACTGACTGGCCAATATTTAAGCGGCAAAAAACAAATACAATACAAACAAGCACGAACCAAAGCTGACCCTGCACGCTGGCTTAAACTCACGCATGCCACAGGCAATAACTTACGAGATGTGTCTGTGGAAATCCCTGTAGGCCTACTCACATGTGTGACTGGCGTTTCAGGCTCAGGCAAATCCACCCTCATTAACGACACGCTTTACAGAGCCGTGGCGCATCATTTATACGGTAGTAGCACAGAGCCCGCACCACATGGTGAAATTGATGGTCTGGCATTTTTTGACAAAGTCGTGGATGTAGACCAAAGCCCCATTGGACGCACGCCACGCTCCAACCCAGCCACCTATACTGGCTTATTCACGCCGATTCGAGATTTATTCGCGGGTGTTCCAGAGAGCCGCGCACGTGGCTATGGGCCTGGCCGCTACTCATTTAACGTAAAAGGCGGACGCTGTGAAGCATGCCAAGGTGATGGTGTCATTCGTGTAGAAATGCATTTCTTACCCGATGTCTATGTGCCTTGTGATGTGTGCAAAGGTCAACGCTATAACCGCGAAACATTAGAGATTCACTTCAAGGGTAAAAACATTCGAGAAGTGCTAGAAATGACTGTAGAGCAAGCGCATGTTTTCTTTAGTGCACAGCCTGTTATTGCACGCAAACTCAAAACGCTACTTGATGTAGGCTTAGGGTACATTACACTCGGGCAATCGGCTACCACGCTCTCTGGCGGCGAAGCACAACGCGTCAAATTGGCATTAGAACTCAGCAAACGCGATACAGGTCGCACGCTTTACATACTTGATGAACCCACTACTGGCTTACATTTTGCCGATATTCAATTATTACTTGATGTGATTCATCGTTTACGCGATGCAGGCAATACCATTGTCATTATTGAACACAATTTAGATGTGATTAAAACCGCAGACTGGCTGATTGATATGGGTCCAGAAGGCGGTGATGGTGGTGGCATGGTAGTAGGCGTAGGCACGCCAGAAACATTGGCAGAAAACAAAGAGAGCTACACAGGGAAATACCTAAAAAATATGTTGCCTAAATAGCAGATGGCAGACTAAACATAAGCCTTCGCTTCTTCAACTAGGCTTTGGTAAGTCTCGACTTTTACCAGGAACTCCTGCAAGTCATCTAAACGCAATTTTTTGGCAACATTTGCATTGAGCGTCTCCAGAATGAACTGAGGTTCTTTTCCTACCTCTAACCCGTGGGCAATATGTACCGCCGCATTCACCACTGGCGCTAACGGACAGGCATTCTGATTAAACGGATCTGCATAATAGCGAATCACCCGCAATATCATTTCTGGGAAATTCCAATGCTTTGCAAGCATTTCCCCTATTTGGCAATGGTCTGTACCAAGCATGGATTGTTCGATATCACATCGTTCTAACACCCCAACAGCCTGACATTCCCAATCAATCTTTTCCGCAGCTGATGGAAACACCATATGAATTGGTAATTGGCCTATGCTATGCATTAGCGCAGCAATATAAACAGTTTCTGCATCCAACTTTAATTCTTTGCTCAGCTGACGCGCAACACTCGCAGTGATTAAGCTGCTTAGCCAGAATTTATTTAAATCTAAACCAGGAACTTCCGTAATCGTTTTAGTGACGCCAGATGCAATAACTAGCGTTTTTAAATTTCTTAACCCAATAATTGAAACTGCATCTTCTATGGTTTTAATGGTGCGGCTACAGCCAAAGTAGGCTGAATTTGACATGTGAAGCACTCTGGCCGAAAGCACCTGATCATGGTCAATGGTATGCGCCAACAACTTAATATCCACTTCACTATCATTAAGTAAAGCAGTGACTTCCTGCACCACTTTAGGCAGCATCGGCAGGTTATTAATTCTTTCGTAAAAGCGATCTACAGCATCCATAGACATTTATATTTCATCATGACTTAAGTGTACTTTATCTTAGCAAAATAGGTTTTATTATGACGAATAAGGTCATGAAAATCACGCAATTTAACTATTCACAAATACTTAAAATTTGAATCGCCTAATCAAACCTGCTTATTTTATGGAACCTCTACAAAGCGCATGCGCGCTAAAATAGTAGCAGTATGTCGATTTAAATAGCGCGTATTGCGATGTGCATCATAAAAGCGTGGATTTGGAATCATTGCAGCCAGCTTAGCAGCCTGTGCTTTTCCAAGACCAGCAGCGCTGGTCTTGAAATAATATCTGGCCGCCGCCTCTGCTCCAAACACACCATTACCCCACTCAATAACGTTTAGATAAATCTCCAAAATACGTCTTTTATCCATCATTTTTTCTAACATCAATGTAATGACGGCTTCCTGCCCCTTGCGCCAAGGCGTACGCTTGCTGGATAAGAACAAATTTTTGGCAAGTTGCTGACTAATGGTAGAACCTCCCGCCACAATCTTGCCTTTTTTAAGATTTTTTTCGTACGCTTTTTCTATACCTTCCCAATCAAAACCCTCATGATCCACAAATTTAGCATCTTCTGAAGCAATCACCGCGCGCTTAAGATGGTTAGAGATTCGCGCATAAGTCACCCATTGATGCTTCAACCCTGCGTCAGGTTTTGCTTCTTGAATCACTTCTAATCGCTCCTCCATAAACGCGCTGGAGCTAGGATTATGATCCACCCACCACCAAATGTGCATCAATATCCATAGCTGATATAGGACAGCCCATGCTAAGAGCAACAACAAAATGCGTTTGATCAACCCAGCGATGCTCATGAAAAAATTATTGTCCTAAAGACTGATTTCTAAGCATCTCTATTACACGCCTAGTCTCTGGCTTGGTACCATGCCAAACAAAAAATGCTTCCGCCGCTTGCTCAACTAGCATACCCAGCCCATCTGCCACCTGTGCTCCTGCTGCTCTGGCCAGCGCCATAAAGGGCGTTTCACGACCATACATCATGTCGTAAGCCAAACAGTCTTTTGCAAAAATGGCATCAGGAATCGGCAAGGCAGTCTCACTTAACCCTGTAGAAGTCGCATTAATCACAATATCAAACGCATGCTCACGCAGGTCTTCAAATGAAAAGGTCGCAAATAATGTCCGCGAATACTCCCCTTTCAACTCCAGCTTTCTCACAATCGCCACTGCTTTTTCCAAATTTCGGTTTGTCACCACCAGCTGTGCGGGATTTTCTTTTGCAATCGGATGTGCAACGCCTTCTGCCGCACCGCCCGCACCAATCAACAATACGCGCTTCCCACGAATATCAAAGTGTAAATTTTGTTCAATATCTCGCACCAAGCCAGCGCCATCTGTGTTATCTGCGGCAATTTCACCCTCATTAAAAATCAGTGTATTTGCAGCACGCGCATCCGTAGATCGCTGGGTATGTCGGTTCGCTAGCTGATACGCCTCAAACTTAAACGGCACCGTTACATTCGCACCCTTAAACCCATGGCTGACAAGTGTTTGAATCGTCGCTTCAAAACCATCTAATGGCGCTAGCATGCGCTCGTAGCTAATGTCTTTGCCTGTTTGTTGTGCAAATGCCTGATGAATAAGGGGGGACTTACTATGCTCAATCGGGTTGCCAATAACAGCGTATTTATCTGTCATGTGCTAATTAGTCCAAGGCAGGCCAGCATGTTTCCAGCCATTGATCATCGTGCGCTGTTTTAGGCTATTCGCCTCGCCTTCAAAACCTTCTGCCATATTGTAGGCATCTAAAAAACCTAGCTGATGTGCCAATACCGCCGCATTATGGCTGCGCCCACCTGTGCGGCATATAAAAATCACCGTCAGTTCCTTATCCAGCAAAGATTGTAATTGATTAGCGAACTCTGGATTGGGTGTCATACCAGGATAAAACGCCCATTCAATATGTGTGGCTTGCGGCACTCGACCCACAAGCTCTAATTCCGCACGCGTTCTCACATCAACCAATACTGCAGCAGGATTTTGTTGTAACACATCAAATGCCTCATGTGGTGACAACACCCCAGCATATGGCAAACCATTTTCTTTAGCACGCAAGCGTGCGATTTCCAATATCTCTGTTACGCTTTTCACTATTCACTCCCTAACCCTTACAATCCTATTTCATGCAAGTATATCGTGAAATTTACCATCACTTACATGAAAATAGACTTTGAACATTATTGGTGCATATTTTTATTTTACGCACTAAAAAAGAGCGGTGTTATTCATAAAAAATTTCAACTCTATTGTCTATTCACAAATATTGCTATTTTTCACTGGCATAGTTCCTGCTAATATTACAGTTCAGAGTATTTATAAATATAATAATTTTCTATCATCAAGACCCACTTCACATTAGGAGAAAGTAATGTCTGTAGCAAATGTAATGAAAATGGTAAAAGAAAATGACATTAAATTTGTCGATTTTCGTTTTACAGATACCCGTGGCAAAGAGCAACACGTCACCGTGCCTGTTTCAGCGTTTGATGAATCAAAATTTACTGAAGGCCATGCGTTTGACGGTTCTTCAATTGCAGGTTGGAAAGGCATTCAAGCCTCTGACATGCAATTAATGCCTGATGCATCCACAGCCAATATTGATCCATTCATGGATGAGCCAACGCTCATCTTAACTTGCGATGTGGTTGACCCAACTGATGGCAAAGGCTACGACCGTGACCCACGTTCATTAGCAAAACGCGCAGAAGCTTACTTAAAATCAAGTGGCTTGGGTGATACAGCTTACTTTGGTCCAGAACCAGAATTCTTTATTTTCGACTCAATCAACTGGTCTGTTGATATGAGTGGCAGCTCAGTTAAAATCAACTCAGAAGAGGCTGCATGGGCTTCATCTGAAAAATTTGAAGGTGGAAATACAGGTCACCGTCCAGGCATTAAAGGTGGCTACTTCCCAGTGCCTCCAGTCGATTCATTGCAAGATGTACGTTCTGCAATGTGTATGACGCTAGAAGCGATGGGCGTTCCTGTTGAAGTGCATCACCATGAAGTGGCAACTGCAGGTCAATGTGAAATCGGTACTAAGTTTGCTACTTTAGTACAACGTGCTGACTGGACTCAAATCCTAAAATACGTTGTGTTGAATACAGCACATGCATATGGCAAAACTGCGACTTTCATGCCAAAACCAATGTTTGGCGATAACGGCTCTGGTATGCACGTGCACCAATCTGTTTGGAAAGATGGCAAAAACCTATTCGCAGGTAATGGTTATGCAGGCTTGAGCGATTTCGCATTATATTACATCGGCGGTATCATCAAACACGCACGTGCTTTGAATGCGATTACCAACCCAGGTACTAACTCTTACAAACGCTTAGTGCCGCATTACGAAGCACCAGTAAAATTGGCTTACTCAGCTAAAAATCGTTCTGCGGCAATTCGTATTCCATTTGTACACGGTGAAAAAGCACGCCGCGTTGAAGCGCGTTTCCCAGATCCAATTGCCAACCCATACTTGGCATTCTCAGCATTGCTGATGGCAGGTTTAGATGGCGTACAAAACAAAATCCACCCAGGTGAGCCAGCCACTAAAGACTTGTACCATCTTCCTCCAGAAGAAGATGCATTAGTGCCAACCGTGTGTTCTTCATTAGAGCAAGCGCTAGATTACTTGGATAAAGATCGTGAGTTCTTGACACGTGGTGGCGTATTCTCTGAAGACTGGATTGATGCTTACATTGCATTGAAAATGGAAGAAGTGACTAAACTTCGCCAAACACCACACCCAGTTGAATTTGGTTTGTACTACAGCTGCTAACCATTTAATAGCATGCACTAAAACAGGGCAGCTTAGCTGCCCTGTTTTCTTTTCACAACAGCATAAAAATTGTCAACCAGAATTAGCAACACTTCGTTGCTTACTATAAGATTCTCATCTAAACTATTGGTATGAATAAACTATTTTCGCTGATATCTGTTTTACTATTGAGTTGCTATCTTCCAGTTGTTGCCTATGCTGAGATATACAAGCAAGTCGACGCGGACGGCAGGGTAACCTATTCCAATGTCAAAATTAAGGGTGCCAAAAAACTTGATTTAGAACCCGCAGACTCTAACTTTGGTACCACGAGAAAATCTGAATCCAAATCGTCTAATGAGGCTAAAACAGCTACACCTGGCGGCTTTCCTAAGGTCGACAAAAACACCCAAAGCGAACGCGATGAAAAACGTAAAGAAATTTTAAAAGCAGAATTAGATCAAGAAAAACAAGCGCTTGAAAAAGCAAAACAAGCGTATGCAGAAGGTGCATCTAATCCAGAAGTATATAAAACAAAAGATGGGAAAACCTTTCGCAACGTAGCAAAATTTGACGAGAAAATGAAGGCACTACAAGCTGAAGTAGATGCGCATCAGCGTAATGTCGACTTATTGACCAATGAAATCGGTCAATAAAACTTACCCAAAATAGCCACATAAAAGCTGGCTTGTCTTTTGCTTAAGTACAAGCAATATAATTATTGCTGTATTATTTTAACTAAATGGTTAGGCGCATCCCTTCAGGTTTTTCTGGTTTAGAGCATCTTGCTACTGCCGTCATGCTATTAGATGACACTTTGCAAGTGATTTACACCAATCCAAGTGCTGAAATTTTGTTCGCCCTCAGCGGCAATCAAATTTACCGCAACCATATTTCAGAAGTTTTTTTAAACTGCGAAGTTTTGCAAAATGCGGTAGATAACGCCAAAAACTCCAATAGTCCCTATCGGGAACACGAATTTGCGCTGACTACAATGCGTCAGCACACCATTGCTACCACATGCACAGTCACGCCGTTACAAATAGAGAATGCATCCTTACTGTTAGAGTTCCAGCAAATGGATCATCAACTGCGCATTGCACGTGAAGAACGCATGCTGATACAACAACAAGCCAACTCCGAGTTATTGCGCAATTTAGCCCATGAGATTCGCAATCCACTTGGCGGCTTGCGTGGTGCAGCACAATTGCTAGAGCACGAACTGCCTCAACCTTCGTTAAAAGAATACACACAAGTGATTATCAAAGAAGCAGACAGGCTGCATAGCTTAATGGATAGGTTGCTTGCACCGCATCGCGTACCGCAGTATGAGCCGACTAATATTCATGAAGTACTAGAGCGTGTGCGCAGTCTTTTGCTGGCTGAATCCTCACGCAACATTAAAGTGCAGCGTGACTATGACACCAGCCTGCCCGAGCTTATTGGTGATCGCGAAAAGCTCATCCAAGCCGTGCTCAATATCGCTAGGAACGCTGTGCAAGCCATGCAGTCAAATAGCAAGGAAAACGCACAAATCACGTTTAGAACACGCTCCGAAAGACAGATAACGCTTGCCAGAAAGCGTTATCGCGTGGGCATAAGATTAGAAATTATCGATAATGGTCCAGGCATTCCTGCTGATCTGGTAGATAAAATATTTTACCCACTTGTGTCCAGACGCGAAGGTGGCACAGGGCTTGGGTTAGCATTGGCACAAACATTTATCACGCAACATCATGGCATGATTGATTGTGAGAGCCAGCCAGGGCGCACTTGCTTTACCATATTGCTCCCTATTGAGAGCACTTTATTAAAACACGCGATGATTACACAATAAATGCGTAATATCATGATTAACAACAATAATTTAGTTTGAGATCGAGACAAGTATGAAACCAATTTGGATACTGGATGACGATAAATCAATACGTTGGGTGTTTGAAAAAGCACTCGCCAGAACAGACCTGGAATTCAAAACATTTGCATCCACAGCAGAAGCACTCAACGCCCTACAGCGCGATCAGCCGCAAGTCATTGTCAGTGACATCCGTATGCCCAATGGCTCTGGTTTAGACTTTTTATCAGAAGTTAAGCAAAAGTATCCTGAAATCCCAGTGATTATTATGACGGCTTACTCTGATCTTGAGAGTGCTGTTGCTGCCTTTCAAGGAGGCGCTTTTGAGTATCTTGCCAAGCCCTTTGATGTCGACCAGGCCGTAGACATTATCAAACGTGCTGTCGATGAAAGCATGCGTCAGGCCGTTGAAAGCGTCACGATAGAAGAAACCCCTGAAATTATTGGCCAAGCGCCTGCCATGCAAGAGGTTTTTCGTGCCATTGGTCGCTTAAGTCGCTCGCACTCTACCGTGCTAATCAATGGCGAATCTGGCAGTGGGAAAGAGCTCGTCGCAAGCGCATTGCATAAGCACAGCCCGCGAGCAGATAAACCATTCATTGCCATCAACACGGCTGCGATTCCTAAAGATTTACTGGAGTCCGAATTGTTTGGTCATGAACGCGGTGCCTTTACTGGTGCAGCTGCAGCAAGGCGTGGACGCTTTGAACAAGCGGATAACGGTACACTGTTTTTAGATGAAATTGGCGATATGCCCGCTGACTTGCAAACACGGCTGTTGCGCGTATTAAGCGATGGACAGTTTTATCGCGTCGGCGGGCATCAGCCACTTAAAGTGAATGTACGCGTCATTGCAGCCACACATCAGGACTTGGAAGAGCGCGTTAAGCTCGGGCTATTCCGTGAAGACTTATTCCACAGACTCAACGTCATCCGTTTGCGTTTACCGCCCTTGCGTGAGCGCCGCGAAGACATTCCATTACTGACCAAACACTTTTTGGCGCACAGCGCCAAACAGCTTGGCGTAGAGCCTAAACAACTCTCACAAGCCGCATTGCGATTCTTAACGGCAGTCAACTGGAGTGGTAACGTCAGGCAGCTAGAAAATGTCTGCCATTGGCTCACAGTTATGGCGCCAGGTCAAAATGTCGATATTGCGGATTTACCTCCAGAGCTCAAAGAAGATGCCAGCAAACCAGCCGCCTCAGGCTCATGGCAAGAATTACTTGCCAAAGAGGTGACGGATGCACTCAACAGAGGTGAAAGCAATTTACTAGAGACAAAGACTAAAGAATTTGAACGCACCATGATTACCAAGGCATTGCAGCATACGGATGGAAGGCGTATCGAAGCAGCGAATCAATTAGGCATGGGACGCAATACGCTCACCAGAAAGATACAAGAATTGGGAATTGAAGAGTAAGGTTATCATGACCATTTCTGCCTAAATGATTTAGGCAGAAATCAGCCCACGCCCACTTAAGTAGGTAAGCACTTTATTGACACACGCATCCAAGGAAGCGCTGCCTGTATCTATCTCAAGCTCTGGATTCAAAGGTGGCTCATAGGGAGACGAAATACCTGTGAAATTTGGAATTGCACCTGCTCTCGCCTTTTTATACAGTCCTTTTACATCACGATGCTCGCAGACATCTAAACTTGCATTGCAGTAAATCTCTATAAACGCATTGTCACCCACCAAGCTACGCGCGCGTGCACGGTCAGCGCGATAAGGTGAAATAAATGCTGTGATTGCAATCACACCCGCCTGTATAAACAACTTACTCATTTCACCAATACGGCGGATATTCTCCTGCCTGTCTTCTGCGGAAAACCCTAAGTCTGCGCATAGCCCGTGCCTGACGTTATCGCCATCAAACACAAATGTCCTGCAGCCAGTATCGTACAAAGCTTTTTCAACGGCATGCGCTAAGGTAGATTTACCCGCTCCAGATAACCCAGTAAACCAGATCACAAAACTTTGATGCCCCGCTTGCTTTTGCCTGTCTTGCTGACTCACTAAACTTTGATACTTCACTAAATTTTTCATATCACCTGACAACATACAAAAATATTCCAGCTTATGGTAATTACTTATATTTTTCAATAAAAAAACGGCAACCTAAGTTGCCGTTTTTAACGATTACTTTTAATTTAAACAGGCTAGGCCTGCATTAAACTAGAAGAATAAGATAGCGCCTACTGAGAATGTGTCAGCTTCGTTTTCTTGATCTAGAGTAGCAATCGTTCTAGATACTTCAGATTTAACATTTGAGTACTCAGCTACTAAGTTCAAATGTTTGGTCAATGGGTGGTAAACACCGATTGTCCACATTTCATCTTTCAACTCATCAAAGCCAGCAGCAGCACGGTCAGCAGATGTGCCTTCTAAGATAGACTCACCCCAGCTTGCGCCGATTTTTGTACCGACACCTGGAATAGTGTAAGTAGCTTGGATGTAGCCACCTTTTGAATCACGTGCTTTACCAGTACCGTCAAAACCTAAGTTCAATTGTACTGTTTGACCGATACCTTCGCCATCATAGTAGTAACCAGTTAAACCGAAACCAGCTACGTTTACTGTTGCGCCGATATCATAAGCTGTAGCATCTTCGCTGTTTATAGGAGCACCGAATTCCACTTTTTGATGTAAACCAGAAACCCACACTTTACCTGCGAAATCACCTTCCCATGCGTAGCTAGCTTTAGCTTCGAAAGCTGGGCTAGAACCACCGCGTTGTGTTGATGTAGCTGTTGGTAATGTTGATCCACCTGCTGTGGCTGTGATTTTATTACTTACTGCAATCGCATTCCAACCTTGTGTTACACCTGCTGTAAAGCTGAAACCGCTCCAGTTTGGTGATGTGTAAGCGATTTGTGATTTCCAGTCAGCATACATAAAACCTGTACCGATACGACCAGTTGTTGTTGTGTTACCAGCTAAACCACCAGCGCCAGAACCCACGCCTAACAATGTCATGTCGTTCAAGATTGCGTCAGAAGCAAAAATGCCTAAATCTTTACCTAATTTGATAGAACCCCATGAAGCATCACCAAATGTTAAGAATGCTTGACGGTTTTCTTGTTGGCTAGATTGTTTACCAGCACCTACTGTTGAAGCACCTGGGTTGAGGCTGATGGTGAAACCAACATCTAGATCATTTTGACGTGTTTTACCAGAAACTGATAAGTAGTTAGGTAACAAACCTGTAGTGATGTTTGAAACGTCCTCTTTACCAGCGCCACCACCTAAAGTGTTTGCTTGAGTAAAGAACAAACCGCCGTAACCTAATGTATGTTGTACTTGGTCAACATTAGTGTGTGTGTAGTATGCGTTTACCACGCCACCGATGTCTAATGTCCAATCGCCAGCTGGGATAGTGATACCAGCGTTAGCGCTTGAAGCTACAGCTACTAGAGCTGATGCAACTGCTAAGTTTAATTTAGTTTTCATTTGAATCTCCAAAAATAATGTTGCTTAAAATATTACTTGATTACAACTTAATTTCACCCTCATCTTTATAGCTTTTATTTTAATCGCTAAAAAACAAGAAAGTTCGCGAACTTACTTTATAAACAAATTTACATTCATTTACTAAGAAGGTAGACGTAGTATGCCAAACAATGGGATTTACGGGCAAGCTACTTTACAGATTTGTGGCATTTTATTCATAAATTGTTGCAATTGTGCAACAAACATCCACTCGCCTGCCTAGCTAGCCTCCTTACTTTCCACTTAATTTAAGGTAAACTCACGTCAACATCAATTAACGTGACTCTTTAAAGCTCGAAGCTATGAAACCTCTTTCCACACAACAAACCAATGAACTCACACAACAATTTCAACAGGGACAGCGCGCACTACAATTAGGTGCCTATACGCTCGCTGAGCAGCATTTTTTAAAAGCGCTCAAGATTAACCCTAACAATATTGAATCTCGCGCTTATTTAGCGTTTGTTTACACGACCACCAAGCAACTTGCAAAAGCGACGCAGGAGCTCAAAACGTTATTAAAAACAAATATTAACTTAGCACAAACACACCATAATCTAGCCAACGTGTTGTTTGAACAACAGCTTTACAATGACGCCATCAGCCATTATCAAGCTGCGATTAAGCTTGACCCCAAACGGATTGAATCATTGATTGATTGCGGTGTCTGCTATCATCGCATGAAATACTACGACCACGCGGTCGACCTTCTTGAAAAAGCCTACAGCCTAGACAAAAACCATGCGCGGCTACTGCATATATTGGGCGTTATTTTTACCGAGTTAGAAAAATATGAGCAAGCTTTAAACTTCTTAGAAAAAGCCACGCAACTCGCGCCCAACCAACCCGTATACAAACTATGCTATGCCAATACATTGGAGCGCGCCACTTTTAAAGCCGAAGCAGAGATTTTATATCACAAGGTTTGTGAAAGTGCGCCTAATTATCTCGATGCCTTTTTAGCATACGGCGAGTTCCTATTCAAAAACCGTTTTTACGATGAAGCATTAGAATGTTTTAAACATGCAGAGGCGTTAGCCCCTCAGGATATTAAGGTATTACGTCAACTCGGGCTTACCTACATGGGTATGGGCGATACGGATGCCACAGAAAAGTACTTGAATCTGGCCTTACAGGTGGATGAGAATAATATCTCCACGCTTACTTCATTAGGGCAGGCCTACGTAGAAAGTGGCGACGCGGAAAAAGCACAACAAATTGCGAATACATTAATTAAGATTGATGCCAACTCACACCTTGGTTACGATCTCCAATCAAGAGCTAAAAAATCTACACTTTCGGACAATCTTGCAGAAAATTTATTAAGCTTATTAAACAATACCAGCTTGAATCTTGAAGATAACGTGAGGTCATCAATCCACTTTTCGCTTGGTAAAGTGTTTAACGATCATAATAATTATCAAGAAGCGTTTAAACACTATGCGCTAGGTAATGCGCTGACAAATCAATCTCTCGACTATAACAAAGAAATAGACCAGACTAAAGTCTCTAATCTGATTGAGATGTTTAACCCCTCTTTTTTCAATACCCACGGTCACTTAGGTGTTGACAGCAAATTACCAGTAATCATCGTTGGTATGCCACGCTCTGGTACAACCTTGACTGAGCAAATCATCTCCAGCCATCCACAAGTACTCGGTGCTGGAGAAGTGATTTTCTGGGGGGGAGCACCTGAAACGATTCCCCTAAGACTAAAAACAGATACACCCTATCCACAATGCCTAAGTGAAATGGATGAAAGCCTTGCGCAGGATATTGCAGGCTTATATGAACGAGCTTTGCGCAAAACGGTTGGCTTAAATAACAACCCGAAACATATCACAGATAAAATGCCGCATAACTTTATGCGCATAGGGTTAATTGCTTTACTGTTCCCTAATGTAAAAATCATCCACACCATCCGCGACCCGATAGATACTTGCCTATCCATTTACTTTCAGAACTTCATTGCTCACGGACACCCATATGCATTTAACCTGGAAAATTTAGGATTTCACTATAAGCAATACCAACGTATTATGCGCCACTGGCATGCAGTATTACCTGGCAGAATTATGGATATTCACTATGAAGACACCATCGCAGACCCTGAGTATTGGTCTAGAAAGTTAATTGATCATATTGGCTTGGAATGGGACGATGCTTGCTTGGCGCCACACAAGCTAGAGCGTGCCGTCAAAACGGCATCACATTGGCAAGTGAGACAGCCCATCTATAAAACTTCTGTGCAACGCTGGAAACACTATGAGGAATTTTTAGGACCGCTGATTGAGGCGCTAAAAGACTAAGCCACTGAGTTAATTCAAGCTAGGCCTTGATTTAACTCTGGTCTTTATTTACTCTACTCTGGATTATAAATACTCTTCAACTGCAAATAATCTGCGATGTTCACGTATGGCAAAACGATCAGTCATACCAGCAATGTAATCTGCCACCGCCCTTGCGCCTTCTTGCTTTGCCGCAATTTGGTGCTCTAGGGGCATAATTGTAATATCCTGCATAAAAGCTTGAAACAATTCACGAATGATGCGTTGCGCCTTGGCGCTCATGCGATTGACTTTGTAATGATGATAAAGATTTTCGCGTAAGAATTGTTTTAGCTCTAAATTTTTTTCTTTGGTTGCCTGACTAAAACCAATCAAATAGGGCGCTTGTCTAATCTCATGTAGATTCTTGGGATTTAATTGCGCAATTTTTTTTGCGCTGGTATCGCATAAATCCACTACCAGCACATTGATCATGCGGCGTACGGTCTCATGAATGAGTCGCTTATCTTCTATGTTGCCATAAGTGCTTTTTGCTATTGCCATATTTTCTGCAAAAAGTTTGATTTCTTGCAACTGCTCAATACTAATCAGTTGCGAGCGCAGACCATCATCCACATCATGATTGTTATAGGCAATTTCATCTGCAAAATTAGTCACTTGCGCTTCTAAACTGGGGCTTTGTTTATTGATAAATCGCTCACCAACATCACCTAATTCAAGCGCATTTTTGATGGAGCAATGTTTTAAAATGCCTTCACGCAATTCAAAGGTCAGATTCAGCCCATCGAATTCAGCATAACGCTTTTCCAGCTTATCCACTACGCGCAGGGATTGTAAGTTATGCTCAAAACCACCATGCTCCCGCATGCATTCATTGAGTGCGTCTTGCCCTGCATGTCCAAACGGGGTGTGTCCCAGATCATGCGCTAAGGCAATGGCTTCTGTTAAATCTTCATGCAAGTGTAACGTGCGGGCAATTCCACGTGCGAGTTGCGCAACTTCGATACTATGGGTTAAGCGTGTTCTGAATAAATCACCTTCATGATTTACAAACACCTGGGTTTTATATTCTAAGCGCCTGAATGCTGTGGAATGAATGATTCGATCGCGATCACGTTGATAGGCATTGCGTGTTGGCGACTCAGCTTCAGCAACTTTTCTGCCTTGTGAAGACTCAGGATTAGCTGCGTATGGTGCTAACATGCTCAAGCAATCGCCTCTAGTGTTTGGCGTAATTTCGCTTTGTCATACTCGGCGGTAATGACTGCCTTACCGATAGCCTGCTGTAATACAAGCCGAATTTGACCATCTGCAACTTTTTTATCTAATTGCATCAGGGCTAAATATTTTTCAGTGCCTAATTTTGGCGCATTTAATGGCAACTTTGCCGCTTTAAATAGGGCGTTCATACGCTTTATCTCTTGTGAGTTAAGCCAGCCAAGGCGTGACGACAAGTCCGCCGCTATCATTGTTCCCGCTGCTACCGCTTCTCCGTGCAGCCACACACCATATCCCATCGCATTTTCGATAGCGTGCCCAAAGGTATGTCCTAAGTTCAATAATGCACGCTCACCTGTCTCATGTTCATCTGCAGCAACCACTTCCGCTTTGTTTTGACATGAGCGATAGATGGCATAGCTAATTACTGATTCATCCAGCGCCATCAGTTTTTCCATATTGATTTCTAGCCAGTCAAAAAAGTCTGCATCGCGAATTAAACCGTATTTAATAACCTCTGCAACACCCGCTGATAATTCTCTCTGAGGAAGCGTTTTCAGTGTTTCAATATCTGCCAACACCACCTTCGGCTGATAAAATGCACCGATCATGTTTTTCCCAAGTGGATGATTGATGCCCGTTTTTCCGCCCACGCTAGAGTCTACTTGTGAGAGCAATGTCGTCGGCACTTGAATAAAAGGGACACCGCGTAAATAAGTTGCCGCAGCATAGCCCGTGAGATCACCGATCACGCCTCCACCCAATGCAATTAAAGTGGTAGAACGCTCACAGCGATTTTTTAGCAACGCATCGTAAATCAAATTAAGCGTATCGCTATTTTTATACACCTCACCATCAGGCAAAACAATTTCAATTACCGTCACGCCTGCTTGTCTTAGCGGCTCCGCAATCCGTGCCAAATATAATGGCGCAACTGTTGTATTACTTACAATGGCAACCTGCTTGCGTCTCAAATGCGGCAGAATTAATTCTGCTTGTTGAATCAGCCCGCTACCGATATGTATTGGATAACTTCTATCTCCTAGGGAGACTTCTAATGTTTGCATCATATTAAATTAAATGTCTGTTCTATTTGATTGAGGATATTAGCAACTGGCTGGCTACCTGTATCAATGATAAGTGAAGCGGTTTCAGTGTAAAGTGGATTACGCTCATGGTATAACTGCTCTAATTTGGCATGTACATCTACATTTTGTAGTAAAGGTCGATGTCTGTCATGGCGCATACGCTGCCATAGATCTTTCACGTTAGCACGCAGATAAATGACAAAACCGTGCTGCTTAAGCAAGGCTCTGTTTTCGGGTGCGATCACCGCACCACCTCCTGTCGCCATCACAATGTTATCCAACTGGGTTAACTCTTCTATCATAGCCAACTCTCTTTTACGGAAGCCAGCCTCACCTTCTAATTCAAATATCGTAGATACTTTAACGCCCGTTCTTTGTTCTATCACTTGATCCGTATCGTAAAAAGTTTTCCCTAGATTTTTGGCAAGAATCTTACCTACAGTGGTCTTACCAGCACCCATCAGGCCTATAAAGTAAATGTTATTTGGTATATTGTCCACAATAAAAATGCCCATCAGTAACTGATGGGCATTTTAAGCGAATATCGCGGTTCTGTCAGTGACGGATTTACAATTAACGCAAACCTAAGCTTTCATCCATGATTCTAGGCGTGATGAATATCAGCAGTTCAGTTCTATCTTCTTGTTTAGTTCTCCGTTTAAACGCATTACCGATAATTGGTAAATCACCAAAAAATGGTACCTTGTCTACATCATTTCTTTGCGTTTCCTCATAAATACCACCCAACACTGCAGTTTCACCATTTGTAACAAGCACCTGCGTTTTAACATTTTGCGTATCAATCGATGGCACACCAGCTAAGACCGTCCCCACACGATCCTTTTTAATATCTAAATCCATGATAATTTTATCATCTGGTGTAATTTGTGGTGTTACATCTAGACTTAGCGTCGCATCAACAAACGCAATGTTTGTTGCACCACTACTACTTGTTTGCTGATACGGTATTCTCGTACCTTGCGCTATCGAAGCTTTTTGTTGATTAGCAGTTGTCACACGAGGACTCGATATTACTTTACCGCGATTATCAGTCTCTAACGCCGACAATTCAAGATTGAGTAGGGTATTGGCACCAATTCTAAACAAGCTTAAAGCCACACTTCCAAAAGCATTGCTGACAGGTAAGTTCGACATCAAGTCTGGTTGCCCATCACTACTAGTTGTAACAGCACCTCCTGTAAGTGAAGTTTGTACTGAACCATTATGGGTACCTTGAGTTAGGGTCTGTAATCCAGTTGTTGGATTTGTAGTAATTGCAGTAGGGCGGTTACCTAAAGTACCACTTATCGTAGTCGCGCCATTTGATGAGCTTCCAGTTTTGGTGACTCCAAACCGAGCACCCAAGCTTTTGCTAAATTTATCGTCAGCAATCACCAGTCTAGATTCAATCATCACCTGTTTAACTGGCACGTCAATTTTATTCAAAATAGACTGTATTTCCTCAAGTTTTTTGGATGTGTCTTGAATAAAGATAGTATTCGTACGTGGATCCCAAACAGCACTACCACGCTTAGAAAGTATACTTCTTCTGTTGCTTTGTCCTCCGCTAGAACTTCCAGAGTCTTCGCCTGTTAATATCTTTTTAAAGTTTTCTGCCTTTTGATACTTAAGAGTAAATACCTCGGTATGCAAAGCCTCCAAATCCTCTATTGCGTTTGTAGATTCCAGCGCCGCTTTCTCTTTGGCAGCAATTTCTTCTGCTGGTGCAATAGAAATCACATTGCCTGATTTACGCATATCCAAGCCTCTGTTTTTCATAATGACATCTAAGGCCTGATCCCAAGGCACATCTTTCAAACGTAATGTGATGTTACCTGTCACACTATCGCTGGCTACAATGTTCATTCCAGTAAAGTCTGCAATCACTTGAAGTACAGAGCGCACTTCAATATTCTGGAAGTTAAGTGATAACTTTTCACCGGAGAACCCTTGTTTTGTACCTTGCACCAGTTTGTTTGGATCCTGCACTACAGGTCTTACATCCACAATGAACTTATTGTCAGCCTGATAGGCAGATTGTTCCCAATCGCCTTTAGGCTCAATAATAATTTGACCATTTTTGCCTCTTTTAATCGTGTCCACATATAGTACAGGCGTATTAAAGTTAATCACATTGAGGCGTCGTTGCAACTCGGCAGGCACTTCTGTATCAATAAAATCAATGACTATTGTTTTACCTTTGTTTTTGATATTAATACCAGAAGAAGCATCTGCTAAATCTACAATAACGCGACCTTCACCATTTTTACCTCTAGCAAAATCCACATTTTTAATTTCATGGGCAACAGCAGTTGCGCGCCCTTCTGCAAAGCGTGTTTCTGCAGTAGCAGTGTTAGCTGCAGCCTCGCTACCCTGTAACGTAATAAGTACCTCATTTCCATTAATCGTTGTGTTATAGCCAACATTTTTATTTAAATTCAACACCATACGTGTGCGATCTTTAGCCTGTGCTAATGACACACTTTTGAGCGCGCCTTGATCGGCAGTTACTGTATTTTTGTTCAATCCATTTGCCGTCTGAGGAAAATCAAAGGCAATGCGTGCCGGGCTACTTAATGCAAAACTAGGTGGCACTGCAGTCATTGGGGTCTTAAGCATCACGCGCACATTAATCCTGCCGCCAGAAAGTGCTGTAAAATCCACACTCTGAATTTCATTCGGTAGTGAATTTTTTTCCTCTGCCGCATAAATTGTGGAGGTTGCTAGTCCAATCATGAATAGGACTAGTGCGAAGAAAAACTGATTAACTTTATTCATTTGGTTCATGTTTCCACCCTTATTCTTGCAAACTTAAGCTTGAGATGCGCTCTACCCAATCACCCGAAAGGTCATCTTGGACAATTTCTTTTAGTACGACTTCATTATCATTGATAGCGGTTACAAGGCCATAATTAGTTCCTAGATAATTACCTATCTTCACTTGCTGAACAGTGTTATCAGGCGTTTTGACAAGTGCGTAGACAACCTTACCTTTACCCAACATGCCGACATACTTCAAGTTCTCTAGAGAAAATGATTCCAATGGCTCTTTGGGTCTGTTGAAATTAGGTTGAAAAGCGCTATTACTCGCTACTTTTCTTGGCTTAAATGGATCAGATAACTTACCATCTGCGTTAAACTCAATCGGCACATAAGGCTGAACCTGTGGCAAAGGCTCTACCTTAGTACTCATCGTTTTATCAGCATCTGCCATAAATCTGTCAAGATCATCGCCCTCACCATTGCCGCAACCTGCTAAAAACAGTAAAGATGCCGCTAAACAAAACCATTTACATGTTGAATTCATTTCGCTTGCACTTTCTTCGCATTGGATCTTTTAGCCTCAAGTTCCGTCGAATCTAAATACCGATAAGTTTTTGCAACCGCTTCCAATACCAATCGACCACTTTTTACATCTCCGTTTAATGGGGTCAGACTAATATTATTTAACGTCACAATTCTGGGAAGTTTTGACACATCTGTCGCAAACGCCCCTAAATCATGATAACTACCGAGCACTTTAATTTGAATCGGCATTTCAGCATAAAAATCTGCAACTGTTTCTTGCCCTGGCTTGAACAAATTGAACTCTAAACCGCGCCCTAAACCAGCCTGGTTAATATCCGTAAGCAAACCATCCATTTCAGACTTATCTGGCAACTGCTTTAGCAAAGCACCAAACGTTCTTTCGATATCCACCATTTGCTGCCGATACGCATCAATTTTAATGGCTTGACTTTTCTTAGCTAAAAAAACGTCTCTAAGCTCTTTTTCTTTTGCGACAGATTGATCTAGATCTGCCAAGGCAGGCTGCCACATAAACCAATAGCCTAGGCCCATCAGTAACAAGCCAAGTACCAGCAGCAAAACTGCTTTAACTGACGCTGGCAGACTACCTACATTTTTAAAATCTATATTGTTAAAATCTTCTAATTTCATCAATTAGCCCCTGCTTTCGCCGCTTGCGCGTTTTTTGTAGCATCTACTTGAGGTGCTTTCAAATTAACCGTGACTGTGAAATCATTTTGCTTAATGTTATTTACCATATTAGCGGTAATCACCTGCAACTGAGGTGCTTCCATCCAGTTTGAAGTGGACAAATTTCTAACCAAAGTCGCCACGCGCGCGTTTGTATCAGCAACCCCTTGTATTTCAATCACATTAGCCTGCTGCTTAACGCTTTTAAGGTAAATACCATCTGGCAATTGACGCGCAATTTCGTCTAATAACACTACTGATTGACCTCGATTAGTTTGCAGATTTTCAACAATCTGCTTACGCTCTAACACTGAATTGATTTGATCTTTTAAGGTTTTAATATCTTTGATTTCAACTTCAAGCTTGGCAATCGCATCATCTAGGCGTTTATTTCGGCTGTCTTGCGCTTCTTTTTTCGCACTGATGTATGACCATCCCATAAACACGATTGCGGAAGCCAATACCACAGTAAATAACGCCATCAATCCAAACTGTCTTTGCTTCTCAGCCCGTTTGACCTGACGATGCGGAAGTAAATTAATACGTACCATTAATCCACTCCTCTCATTGCTAATCCACAAGCGATGAGCAGTGCTGGCGCATCTATTGCTAATTGCTGCTGTTTCACTCGTGTACCGATGCTCATTTTTTGAAATGGATTTGCTACTATCACATTGACTTGCGTTCTGTCTTGTACGGCCACATCCACGCCACGAATTGCAGCACAGCCTCCTGCCAGCACAATGTGATCGACCTTATTGTATTGTGTAGAGCTGGTAAAGAACTGTAATGCTCGCGCTACCTCTGTAGCCAATGTCAACACAAAAGGATTGAGCACTTCTTCTTCGTAACTATCTGGCAAACCGCCTTTACGTTTTGCTATTTCGGATTCTTCTGTAGATAATCCAAATCGACGCTGTATCTCTTGCGTTAACAAACTCCCACCAAAGTTTTGCTCACGAATATACACAGATTGATTGTCATGCAACACATTAATGTGCATCATATTGGCACCAATATCCACAATCATGACTGTTTGATCTTTACCGCCACTTGGCAGCTGCCCTGCAATAAGAGAGTAAGCAGCTTCTGTGGCGTATGTCTCAACATCCATCACAATTACTTTCAAGCCAGCATCTTCAGCTGCTGCGACGCGATCTTCAATCTTTTCCTTACGAGAAGCCGCGATCAGCACCTCTACTTCGCCAGGGTTATTAATGGCGGGGCCAATAATCTGGAAATCTATATTCACCTCATCTAACGAGAAGGGGATGTACTGATTAGCCTCCGCTTCTACCTGAGACTCCATCTCATCTTCCCTGAGGCTTGCTTCCATAAACACTTTTTTAGTGATTACTGCAGCAGACGGTAGCGCTAATGCGACGCGCTTCTCACGACTATTAAGTAACTTCCAAGCCATTCGAATAGACTCGGACACCTGATCCAGACCACTGATGTTACCTTCTATGATGGCATCTTTTGCGATTGAAGCAACAGAATAACCTTCCAGACGATACACACCCTTAGCGCTTGACGATAATTCCACCATCTTAACGAGAGTTGAACTAATGTCTACGCCTATTAGTGGCGGGGTTTTTTCAGTAAAAAAGTCGAATTTCAAATTGAAATTCCCTTTCATTTATCGTTAGTTACGAACAATTGCAATAATTTACATTAAATCCTAACAACAACATTATGCACTGTAAAGCAATTTATTTATTGACCTGTATTTATTGTCTCTTTTTTGTTGAATTGTTAACAATTTACTACAGTCTAATCTGACTAAATTGCATTACAATTACACTATTGAATTTAGCAACACGATTAAGAAGCTATTTATGAGCCCAAAAAAGTGGTGGCATTTTTTATTTCTGTTTATGCTTGTGGGCACACTTGTTTTTTCTGCGTTAACCGCATTAGCCATTTCACTCGTCTACCCCAGCTTGCCCACATTAGAAGCGCTTACAAACTATCGCCCAAAACTTCCACTGAGAGTCTACTCGACTGAAGGTGAACTCATTGGCGAGTTTGGTGAAGAGCGTCGTGCTTTTGTTAAAATAGAAGACGTGCCCAAGCATATGAAGGACGCAGTGCTTGCCATTGAGGACAGACGCTTTTATAAACACAACGGCATTGATACCACTGGCGTGCTTCGCGCCATTAAAAATAATTTAACTGGAAAATCTCACGAAGGCGCGAGTACGATTACCATGCAAGTGGCTAAAAACTTTTTTAGCAAACCAGATGCCAAACGTGACATGCTCATCAAAATCAAAGAGGCCTTGCTGGCAATTAAGATTGAAAAAACGCTCAATAAAAATCAGATTCTTGAGCTTTATCTAAATCAGATCTACCTAGGTCAGCGCTCATATGGGTTTGCAGCAGCATCTCAAGTCTACTTCGCCAAGCCGCTTAAAGAACTGAATCTGGCTGAAGCGGCCTTGCTTGCAGGTCTGCCCAAAGCGCCGTCTGGATACAACCCTTACTTGCATGAAAAACGTTCTATTGAACGTCAGCACGAAGTCTTGCGCGATATGAATCGTTACGGCTTTATCACGAAAAATGAGTATGACGAAGCGATTAAATTCCCACTAAAATTCAAAGCCGCAAAAACCATCGGAAATCTGAACGCAGATTATGTAGCAGAAATTGTGCGCCTATCCATGTATCAACGATATGGTGAAGACATTTATCAAAGCGGTCTGAAGGTTTACACAACAATCAAAAAGCAAAATCAAGTCGCAGCAAGAGCCGCTGTGGTACAGGGCATTGTGGAGTATGAGCTTAGACAAGGTTATCGTGGGCCAGAGAAAAATATCCAACTGTCCGCTTATCAAAACACAGCGGAGTTGGTAGATAAGGAGTTAGCAGATTTAGAAACATACAATGGGTTTATGCCTGCCATCGTCATCAGCGCAGACAAAAAAACCGTCAAAGTCATTTCCAAGCAGGGCGAGACCATTGAAATTTCTGGGGCTGGCATCGCCTTGATACAAAAACACATTCTCAACACTAATGAAACCAAGCTCGCTGTTAAACCTGGCTCTCTCATCAGAATAGTTAAACTGGATGGCAACTGGCAAGTTGTGCAGCTACCTAAAGTTGAGGCATCGCTCATTGCGATTAACCCCCAGACTGGCGCGGTGAACGCACTCATCGGTGGGTTTGATTTTAATCAGAATAAATTCAACCACGTGACACAAGCTTGGCGTCAGCCAGGCTCAAGCTTCAAACCCTTTGTTTACTCGGCGGCTTTGGAAAAAGGCTTCACCCCCGCCAGTGTTATAGAAGACGCACCATTTTCATTGTCTGCCGATGAAATCGGCAGTAAAGACAACTGGGAACCACACAACTACGACGAGAAATATGCAGGCCCCATACGTTTGAGAACAGCGCTCACAGAGTCAAAAAATATGGTGTCTATCCGTGTGCTACAATCCATCGGGCCGCGCTACGCACAAAACTACATTACTAAATTTGGCTTTGCTGCAAAAGATCATCCCGCCTATCTTGCCATGGCGCTAGGCGCAGGCTCGACCACCTCTTGGAATTTAGCCGCAGGCTACGCTGTGTTTGCCAATAGCGGTTATCAAGTAAGACCCTACCTGATCAGCAAAATCATTGATAGTGATGGTAAAGTCGTAGAATCTGTGAATCCAACAGAACATATTTCTGTTAATCGTGTCATTGACCCAAGAAATGCATTTTTGATGACTTCCATTATGCAAGATGTGATTAAAATTGGGACAGCAAGAAGAGCCAATGTGCTCGGCCGTAGTGATTTAGCAGGTAAAACAGGCACCACCAATAATCAGATGGATGCTTGGTTTGCAGGTTTTAACCCAAAAGAAGTCGCCATTGCATGGATGGGTTATGACACGCCTAAATCTCTGGGTAAGAACGAAACTGGCGGCAGAGCGGCACTTCCCATCTGGATTAAATACATGGAATTTGCACTCAAAAATACGCCCGTTTTCCAGTACAAAGTACCAGATGGCGTTGTGAAACTAAAAATTGATCCCTACAACGGAGCCTTAGCCAATGATTTTGATGAAGGTATTTACGAATACTTTTACCAAGAAAATCCACCGCCCACCACTGGCATAGACTTTCCTTCGCTAGAGGACTCCACTGAACCAAGTGAGATCGCACCGCCTGATAGTTCAACCATGATCACCAACCCTTTGCGTGCAGAAACCTCTGAGCGGCCTGCGCCAAAAGCGCACGACCCAGCGCCAGCACCTGTTGAAGAAGCCAAAATGAAGCCCGCCAATACCAACAAACCTAATCATGATAAAAAACCAAACAATACCGACCCAACAGACTCAGCAGTTCGCATATTGAACCCTGACGGCTATTAACCATTTGAAACTAAAAAGATAGTTAAATGTATGGCACGAGAAAATTTAGATCAAATGCGACAAATGATTGCACAAGCTGCCGCGCGCATGATGGCAGAAGATGGCATTCACGATTTTGCTTACGCCAAAAAGAAAGCGGGTCGCCAACTAGGCGTAAGTGAAAATAGCGCTCTGCCGACCAATGCAGAAGTTGAAGAAGAAATCAGACTTTATCACCAGATTTATAGCGCAGACGAGCAACCGCAAGAGCTCCACAAACTCAGAAGAGCAGCACTGGCGACCATGCAACTGTTTGAGCGTTTTAACCCGCATTTAACAGGCAGCGTATTAGAAGGTACCGCTGGCAGATTCGGGCAAACCGACATTCACTTATTTGCCGATAGCGCTAAAGATGTGGAGATATTTCTGCTCAGCCAGCAAATACCGTTTGAAAGCAGTGAAAAAACTTATCGCTTATCCGACAGGCCCAGCAAAGACAAAAAAGAAAAACTGCGCAAAACTGTGCCTGTGTTTACGCTAGAAACAGAATACGGCTTGCAAAAACTGAGCGTGTTTGAGTTTGATGATTTGCGGATTGCCACCAAAAGAACAGGCGATGGCAGCAGCGCAGACAGGGCAGATATTGCTGGGGTTCAAGTACTTTTGAACATCTAATAAATGCTCTGAGATACATGTCGTGGTGCATCAAGGCACTTACCCTGACCTGCCCCCTCAAGCACTCCCAACCGATTCTGAAAAAAGTCCGTTTAAAAATCATGTTGTTTGCCTAAGTCTTTGCGCATAGATAGCAGGTGGGATACGTCCACAACTGCTGTGTGGCCTTACCTCATTATAGTCTTTACGCCATTTGTTGATAGCTACTCTTGCTTGGCTTAATGTTTCAAACCAATATTCATTCAAACATTCATCTCTAAACTTACCATTAAACGACTCAATGTAAGCATTTTGAGTGGGCTTACCAGGTTGAATCAATAGATGCTCTATTCCATTCGCATGCATCCAGCCCATAAATACCCGACTGGTAAACTCAGGACCACCGTCGGTTCTAATGGCCTGCGGAAAGCCTCTAAATACTGCAGCTTGTTCCAGTATGCGTGTGACATATAACCCACTGATGCCATGATCAACCGCAATATCGACACACTCATGCGTCTTATCGTCGGCAATGGTTAAGCATTTAAGCTTTCTACCATTAGCTAAACTGTCCATCACAAAATCAATACTCCATATTTGGTTAGCCGCCTCTGGTATCAGTAGTTCAGTTCGCTCAGCTATTGGTCGTTTAGCTTTCTTGCGTCGTTTTACTGATAGCTTTTGCTCCGTATATAAACGATAGACTCGCTTGTGATTAACCTGTATACCTTCAAACTTCAGCATGTCATGTATGCGGCGATAGCCAAAAAAGCGTTTGCGCTCATGCGCTAGCGCTTTGATCCGTGCTTTTAAGTCTATTGTGCTTTGGTCATCCTTTGGAGGATTGCGCCAAGAGGATCTTGTTAACCCCACCAAACGACAGGCTCTGCGTTCAGACATCAATTGCGCATCAAGGATGCGTTTGACACCGTCACGTTTCGCTTGTGGGGTTAGCGCTTTACCCCAAAAGCTACTTTAAGGGCTGATATGTCTAAATGAGCTTCGGCCAGCAGTTTCTTTAAGTCGGCGTTCTCTCGTTCCAATGAACGAAGACGCTGTGCTTCTGTGCTATCCATGCCGCCGAATTTGGCTCGCCAACTATAAAAGGTGCCTACCCCAAATCCTTCTCTGCGGCATAAATCCGCTATTGGGAAGCCAGCTTCTGCTTCTTTTAAAAAACCTATGATTTGTTGCTCTGTATATCTACTCTTCTTCATTTCGCCACTCCTAAAAGTGGACTTTATTTCATTTCATATTGGTACGGCAAGTGGGGAGCAGGTCAACCCCAATCTAAGCGTTTTTAGTGCAGCTTGCTTAGTTTGTCGGGGGTAGACAAAAAAATAAGCATCTGCACAACGCAATGTGATGTATGCAGAAACAAACCAAAACACATCCACCTCTGTCATTCCCGCGAAAGCGGGAATCCATTGTGGTTTTAAGTCAAGAACAAAAAGACACTGGATTCCGTATCGCGCTTCGCTTGTACGGAATGACGGCGGAGGGATAAACACGCAAAGGTGACATTCGCATGGTTTTTCAATCCCCTTACCGCACCCGTGGCATTCGCATGGTTTGCTTTTGACTTTCAATCCCCTTTGCCGCGCCTGAGGCTTGAGCCAGCAGATGGAAAGCGGCGAGGACTGTTTGAGGATTGAAAATCCGAGTTCCGCAGCCGCCCAGATGCGGCGCTAAGACCGAAGGAAACAAGCGGCAGTGGGGTGCTCTTTTATTTGGTTACTTTCTTTTGAGCAAGCAAAAGTAAAGTAACTCGCCTAGAAGCGAAAATAAAGTTGAACTCAACTGCTGAAACCACTTAAGTTTGGAACTACACGAAATGATTTAAATGCCAATCGAGCTTTTAGTATTTGCACGTTACTGTATTTAGCATCTTGTAAAGCATTTTCTATTTGTACTTTTGATACATCAGAACGCACACCAACAATTACTTCTTTAAGATTAAACTGAGATGAAAAGTCTGAGAAATATAGCGATTTGCTAGGGTCTTCAGAGTTTATTTCAGGAGTACTTAGTTTAACCACCACTCTAACTTCGTCCTCATATCCCCAATCTGAAAATTTTGTATATAGAATTTCCTGCATTTGTTCTTGATTCAGCCCACCCTTAGGTTTCTTTAAATCTAAGCAAACTGGTAATTTTGATTTTCGATAATTTATTTCTTTAATTAGCTGATCATTAACATCAAACCCCAAACAGATTCCAAAATGTTTATCTGCATAATGGCTCCAAAGTAGTGGGTTATTCCATTTTCTACTGAGGCAAATCACCCCGAAACTTTTACTTAATTCCTCAACGGTGCTTTTCCATAGCCTTCTATGCTCGGGGTTAGGAAGGTTAATAGTCCAAAGTTCAAATGGGTCATTTAAATCAGGAATAAGAGAAATCTTGATACGTTTTTTCTTAATATCATCTAGAGCATACTTAGCATTTAGAAAATGGTACAGACGCATATAATTGAATTGGCTTAAACTGACTTTAACCATCTCGCGACATCCATCGCAAAATACGTCAACACCCCATCTGCCCCAGCGCGTTTAAAGCTTAACAAAGCCTCCATCACACAAGCCTTTTCATCCAACCAGCCATTCTGTGCGGCAGCTTTCAGCATCGCATATTCACCACTCACTTGATAAGCGTATGTCGGTACACCGAACTCCTGTTTCACACGGCGCACAATATCTAGATACGGCATGCCAGGTTTCACCATGACCATGTCTGCGCCTTCTTCAATATCCAGCGCAACCTCTTTAATCGCTTCGTCTGAATTGGCGGGATCCATTTGGTAGTTATACTTATTGCCTTTGCCTAGGTTAGCTGAAGAACCCACAGCGTCTCTAAACGGGCCGTAAAATGCTGAGGCGTATTTGGCGGAATAAGCCAATATGCGAGTGTAGATAAAACCGTGCTCTTCTAAGGCATCGCGAATGGCGCCAATGCGCCCATCCATCATATCACTAGGCGCCACCACATCAGCGCCAGCCTCTGCATGACACAAGGCTTGCTTGACCAAGACTTCTACCGTTTCATCATTGAGCACGTAGCCAGTATCGTCTATCAAACCATCTTGACCATGTGTGGTGTATGGGTCTAGCGCAACGTCCGTAATCACGCCTAAATCAGGAAACGCTGCTTTAAGCGCCTTAACCGTGCGCGGTACTAAGCCAGTTGCGTTATAGGCTTCTTTAGCATCTAGGCTTTTGAATTCTTGCGGCACAACGGGGAACAACGCGAGTGCAGGAATGTCCAATTTCACGCACTCTTCTGCCGTTTTAAGCAGTACATCAATACTTTGGCGTTTCACGCCTGGCATACTGGCGACCTCTTCAACTTTGTTTTCGCCTTCGAGCACGAATACAGGATAGATTAAGTCATTGGTAGTGAGTACATGCTCACGCATCAGACGCCGTGAAAACTCGTCTTTACGCATACGGCGCGGGCGGATGGCTAAAAATTGATTGGTCATTTTGACTCCACAAATCTGTTTCGTCATTCCCGCAGAAGCGGGAATCCATTTTTTATGCAAGTCACTGGATTCCGTATCGTGCCTTTTGGGCTTGTACGGAATGACGGTTGAAAATTAAATAAATACTTTCGCTAATTCTACACCTGGGTCACTTTGTCGCATAAATGCCTCACCCACCAAAAATGTATGCACATTATTTTTGCGCATCAGTGCAACATCATCACGGGTAAAAATGCCACTTTCTGTGACCACAATCTTGTCTTTTGAGATTTTAGACAACAAGCAAAGCGTTGTATCTAAAGTCACCTCAAACGTGCGTAAATTGCGGTTGTTGATGCCTAACAGCGGTGTAGTGAGTTTAAGCGCTTCTGTGAGTTCTTCATCATTATGCACCTCTACCAGCACTGCCATACCTAGGCTGTGCGCTACATTTTCGAGTGCTTGCATCTTGTCTAAACTTAAGGCAGCAGCAATGAGCAAGATACAATCTGCCCCCATGGCACGCGCTTCATACACTTGATAGGCATCAATCATGAAATCTTTGCGCAACACAGGCAGGCTACAAGCTGCACGTGCCTGCTTTAAATAATCGCTTGAGCCTTGAAAATACTGCTCGTCAGTAAGCACTGACAAACACGCGGCACCGCCTAGTTCATAGCTTGCGGCTATTTCAGCTGGTTTAAAATCGGCACGAATTACGCCTTTTGACGGGCTGGCTTTTTTGATTTCTGCAATCACGGCTGCATTTCCCGCCGCGATTTTAGTGCGAATCGCCCCGACAAAATCTCGTGCTGGGGCTTGTTCAACCGCCAATTTTTGTACTTGCTCTACACTTAGCTTTGCTTTGGCGGCCGCAACTTCAATCGCTTTTGTCGCTAAAATTTTATTTAAAATATCACTCATAATGTTTTGTCTGTATTGAATTTTACTCGTATGTGTTGCCGTTATGTTTAATCCAGCCAGCAACATGTTCACCACGTGGGTCATGATGCGTCCAATGTATCACGCCACCTTTAGGATTAAACACATATTCGCCTTTAAATGCTACCTGATCGCCAATTTGAATGTCCTCTACACGACCCGCCAAATCAATATTGTGCGCAAATAACAATGTTTTACCACTTGCCACTTTAACCAAAAACTTTTGATGTCTAGACCCTTGATTATCGTCCGCCAACACTTTTACGATCGTGCCCTGACCCTCGACAATAACATTGGAAGCACGCCTCTCGTATGCGGAATCTACAGTGACGATTGCGTCTGCGCTTGGCTGTACAGGCTGATTGTGTTCAACATGACTGATTTGTGCAAGCGATGTCTGTTGCTCACAGCCAGCACATACAATCACTAACACACTGATTAATAATAATTTAATCATGATTCTGCTTTTCCGTTGGGAAAGAAATCACGTATATCAGCCATGATAGGCGCAACACTGCTGATGGTCACATGATAGGCATCAATCAAAGGTTGTATCGTGGGTCGCGGAATCTCGGCTTCTGGTCTTTGCCAATTTTCGTGTAAACACCAGTAATTGTCCTGATCAAAATTCATGTGCATACGACAAGTCAGCGGCCTAAACGCATAAATGGAACATTCGCCATTTTTAAGAAAAGGGCATGGTGTATGACTACCAAACGCTGTTAACTCATGCTTGATGCTTTGCTTTATTTCCACAGGTGTAATCCCAAGATTTTCGCCCATATAACGCGCTTCAAGCTGTGTAATAGGCACAGAAACATGACAGCAATGACCACAACCTCTTGCGCACGCTGCAAACTTTCCTGCATAGTCAAAAATCTGATCCGCAGTATTCAGCACTTCTTTTAATCGAATCACTGGTCGCGCACTGATTTGCGTCACACGCTTGGGTAACGTCACGACATGTGCTTTAAGCTCTGGCGGAACCGTATTAAAAAACTCATCTAACTTCACATTGGCAAATTGCCTGGTTTGTTCAGGAGTTCTGTTCGCCATTTTGCCAGCCTTAGTGTTTAGTTAACGCGACGAGTTGATTCAATTTTTCTAACGCATCGCCCTCATCTATGACTTGCGCCGCTTTGACAATGCCCGCCTGCAAACTCTCAACGACACCCGCCACATAAATTGCAGCACCTGCATTGAGCAATACAATATCGCGTGCGGCAATATTTTTGCTGTTTGAAATGCCGCTGAGCACATCTAAAATCATGGCTTTGGATTCTTCTGCATTTTGGATTTGAATGTCTTTGAGTTGATGCAAACTGAGGCCAAATTGCGCTGGGTTTAGTGTGTACTCTGTCACTTTACCGTTTTTGAGTTCCGCCACATAAGTGTCGCCAGTAAAAGAAATTTCATCCATACCATCCGCGCCATGTACAACTAACACATGTTCAGCACCAAGCTTTAATAGCACCTGCGCCAGCTTAACGGTTAAGCCTTTATCAAACACACCCATTACTTGGCGTTTGGCACTTGCGGGATTAGTCATCGGCCCTAGTAAGTTAAAAATAGTGCGAATACCCAACTCACGACGCACAGGCGCCGCATACTTCATGGCGCTGTGATGGTTAGGCGCAAACATAAAGCCAATGCCAATTTTATCAACACAATGGGCGACTTGCTCAGGTGATAAGTTGACATTAACCCCTAGCGCTTCTAGCACATCGGCACTACCGCAAGTGGAAGATACCGAGCGTCCGCCATGCTTGGCGACTTTGGCGCCAGCAGCAGCTGCCACAAATGCAGAAACAGTGGAAACATTAAAGGTCTGAATACCATCGCCCCCTGTGCCGCAGGTATCCACCAAATATGTTTTATCCGCGATTTCCACCTTAGTGGAAAGACTGCGCATTACGCTGGCTGCAGCCGATATTTCATCAACAGTCTCACCCTTCATGCGCAAAGCAACCAAAAAACCTGCTATTTGCACAGGCGTCAGCTCACCTGCCATGACTTGCTGCATCACGCTGAACATCTCGGCATGGCTTAAGTCTTGACCCCTTAGTATTTTTTCTAAACTGTTTTTAAAATCAATCATCTTCAATGATAAAAATCAAAATTTTAAGCGAGACTAGGCGCAAAATTATTTTTTGATGCGCGGCATACGGGTTTGTATGTAAGCATTAGAAAATTGTTGAGCAACAACGTATCGCGACAAAGTTTGATTTTTAATAGCCTTTTAAAAAGTTATTGAGTAGGTCATGTCCATGCTCAGTCAGAATGGACTCAGGATGAAACTGCACACCCTCAACCGCCAGTGTTTTATGTCTCACGCCCATAATTTCATCGTCGTCTGTCCATGCTGTGATCTCCAAACAATCTGGAATGGTCGCACGTTCTATCACCAATGAATGATAGCGTGTTGCAGTATATGGATTTGGCAAATCTTTAAATACACCGATATTGTTATGATGAATCAGCGAAGTCTTACCATGCATCAGCGTTTTTGCTTTGATGATATGTCCACCAAAGGCTTGGCCAATACTTTGATGCCCCAAACACACACCCAATAATGGAATTTTGCCTGCAAACTCATGAATCAATGGCACCGATATGCCTGCTTCATTTGGCGTACAAGGGCCTGGCGAAATGACAATTTTTTCGGGCTTAAGCGCATGAATCTTTTCTAGGCTAATTTCATCGTTGCGGTACACATGCACATCTTGTCCAAGCTCACCAAAATACTGAACGAGGTTATAAGTGAATGAATCATAATTATCAATCATTAATAACATTAAAAAATCCTTAATCAGAATCTAGAAAACTCACTAGAGTTTATTAATTACGCCTATTCTATAGCTTCAATAATTCATTAAATGCATTAATTTCCATCGGCTTACCAAACAAATAACCTTGAAACTCTTTACATCCATATTGACGCAACAAGTCAAATTGCGCCTCTGTTTCCACACCCTCTGCAATCACATTGAATCCAAGTGCTTGTCCCATTTGTATAATGGTTTTCACAATTTCAGCATCGCTCACATCAATTACCAAATCACGAACAAAAGACTGATCAATTTTAACCTGTGTTAAAGGCAGCTTTTTGAGATAAATCAGCGATGAATAACCTGTACCAAAATCATCCATTGCAAATCTTACACCTAACGCTTTGAGCTCCTGCATTTTAAATACAGTACTCATCACATCATCTATCACCAGACTTTCAGTAAGCTCCAGCTTTAATAACTTAGGGTTGGCACCTGTTTTTTTCAGTGCAACTTTCACATCATTGACAAAATTGGGCTGTCTAAATTGCCTTACACTGACATTAACCGACAATCTTAAATGATTTGCGTGTGTATTTTCCCAACTTTTTAACTGTTTACAGGCACTCTCAATCACCCATGCCCCGATAGGGATAATTAAACCTGTGTCTTCTGCGATCGGAATAAATTCAACTGGTGAGATCATTCCAATTTCAGGATTACTCCAGCGTAACAACGCTTCGGCACCAATAATATGGCGATTGGCATCAACCTGAATTTGATAATGCAGACTGAACTGATTAAGCTCTAATGCGTTTCTTAAGTAGGATTGAATTAATGCGCGATGCTCTACGATAAGCTGCATTGCAGGATCATAAAAACAGAGTGTATTACGGCCTTTCGCTTTTGCTTGATACATGGCCGAATCAGCGCGTCTCAGCAACTCGTCTTGTCCTATCTCATATCCTGAAAACAAACATATCCCTATACTGGATGAAGTATGGTGTTCAAATCCCACTATGTTATAGGGCATAGCGATGATATGTAATAGTATCTCTCCAATTTGACGGGCAGCCAATAATGCGGCTTCTTGATCACTCCCTAAATCCCTGAGTAATATCAAAAATTCATCTCCACCCAGACGAGAAACCGTGTCTTCCTCTCTTAATTGTTTTTTAATTCGCTTGGCAACCTCAATCAGCAGCGTATCCCCAGCTTCATGTCCGCTCGCATCATTGACAGATTTAAAGTTATCTAAATCAACAAACAACACTGCGGAATAACTATTTTCTCTGGCACTATGTGCAAACGCTTGGCCTAGTCTATCTAAAAACAGTCTTCTATTCGGCAACCCTGTTAATGGCTCAAAAAATGCCAATTGATTGATCGCTTCTTCAGCATTTTTGCGTTCTGTAATATCACGCATAAAGCCAGTCACCCATGGGATGCCTTGTTCTTTTAATGAAGTAAGGGTGAGCTCTATGGGAAACTCTGTCCCATCTACCCGCATCGCCATAAGCTCTACACGCTGACCAATAATTTTCTTTTCACCTGTGGCAATAAAATGTTGGTGTCCATTATAGTGCGCCGCTCTTGCTGAAGGCGGCACGATCGTTTCTCCCAATGATTTATCTAAGACTTCTCCGCGCTGATATCCAAACATTTTTTCCGCAGCTGGATTAAATTCGACTATTTTACCTTGCTCATTAATCGTCACTATCGCATCCAACGCACCATTAATGACTGCTCTTAATTTGGTTTCACTACTCTGCAAAGCTTCCTCAAAAGCCAATCTCTCAGATTGCATTATGTTTATAATCATTGCGATCAGTGTCAGCACACTCATAAATGCCCATAACGAAATAATGCCTTGATGCATATTCGCTTGGTAAAAAGGTCCCTGTTCACTGGCAGTCGCTATTACAGCGATAATTGAAAGGCTAATCACAACTAATGCCGAGCCTGCCAGACCAAAACGCATGGATATCCAAATCACCATTGGCAGCACTAGAAAAGCTAGCAATGAAAACTGCCCAGCCGCGCTTGAGCTAAATTTAAAAATCAAGATTTCAAATCCCAATACCAACAAGCTTGCGCTTAAATAGCTCACTCTTGCTTGCCACAATTGATTGATTTCTTTTCTTGTTAGCGTCAACAACAGTGGTAATAGCATTAGCACCCCAACAGCATCTCCTGCCCACCAAATCAACCATGATGACATTAATCCAGCTGTGGTCACAATTCCAGCATTAAACAAACTTGCCACACCGGCTGTCGCTGAAATAGTCATGCCAATTGCCGCAGAAGATACAATCAACAATACATCTTTAATGTGATTTAAAGATGTATTGAGTCTAGATCTTAGCATCCAGTAAGTGAACACTGGACCTAAAGTATTTCCAATTGCGATTGATAGCGCAAGAAGAATTGATGAGCCTATGGATAGATTGACAAGAAATGCGCCCAAGAATATGGATGGCCAGAACTTAAGGCCGCCTCTCATCAGCGCATACACAGCAATTCCAGTAGGCAACCAAATCAAAGTGATATGAGAACCCACATAAGGTAGCCTTAGCCCAAGCGACCCAGTCAAAAAATAGGCTAGAGACACTAATGCCAATAAAAGTACAAATTTAAAATGCGTTGGCATGATCAGCAAACCATCATTTAGATAAACTGAGCATACCTTCAGTATCCAACCCCTGTTGAACCAACTCTGCTGCTCTGATGACCGCTTTTGCCTTATTTTGCGTTTCTTCCCATTCTGATTGAGGCACTGAATCTGCCACAATACCCGCGCCTGCCTGCACATAAAGTTTTTTATTTTTAATCACAGCGGTACGGATGGCAATGGCAACATCCATATCACCATTAAAACCTAAGTAGCCTACAGCACCAGCGTAAATTCCGCGCTTGCTCGGCTCTAGCTCATCAATAATTTCCATGGCGCGTACTTTGGGTGCACCTGAAACGGTACCTGCTGGAAAAGTGGCTTTGAGCACATCAATCGCATCCAGCCCAGGTTTAAGCTCACCCTCAACATTGCTGACAATATGCATGACGTGTGAATACCGCTCAATCATCATGTTATCGGTCACTTTAACTGTGCCAGTTTGCGCAACACGCCCAACATCATTACGTCCTAGATCCATGAGTTGCACATGTTCTGCACGCTCCTTAGGGTCTGCCAGCAACTCTGCCGCCAATGCGATATCGGCCTCACGTGTTTTACCACGCGGGCGTGTCCCTGCGATTGGGCGTGAAGTCACGGTATGATCTTCCAAGCGCACTAAAATCTCTGGAGAAGCACCTACGACATGATGATCGCCCATATCGTAATAAAACATATAGGGCGAAGGATTCAAGCTTCGTAACGCACGGTATAAACTAAGCGGTGGTGCATCAAAATCTTGCGACATGCGCTGACTTAGCACCACTTGCATGATGTCACCTTCTAAAATGTATTGCTGCGCCTTTTTCACCGCTGCTTTGAAGTTTTCTTCTCCAAACTCAGAGGTCGCTTCTGTTTTTAATACAGGCAGGGATTCTGGAATTGTCACTGTTTTGCGCAACATTTGCAGCAATGTTTGGATGCGCAATGAGGCTTTTTGGTAAGCATCAGATTCTGCTGGGTCGGCGTACACAATAAAGTAGAGCTTACCGCTTAAATTATCAACCACTGCGATTTCTTCGGACACCATTAAAAGCACATCAGGTACGCCAATCACATCTGGTTTACGGCTATGCGCTAAACGCTTTTCAATATAACGAATGGTTTCATAGCCAAAATAGCCAGCTAATCCGCCTGTGAACCTCGGCAAACCTTCATATGGTGGTGTTTTAAAACGTGCCTGATAAGATTTAACAAAATCTAAGGGATTCACATTGTCGTGTGTTTCTATCACGACTTCATTTTGTAGGATTTGCAGCTGATTTTCATGCACGACGATGCGTGTTTTGGCTGGCAAGCCAATAATTGAATACCGCCCAAAGCGCTCACCCCCTTGTACGCTTTCTAGCAAATATGAAAATGGCTGATTGGCGAGCTTAAGGTACAGTGATAGTGGGGTGTCTAAATCAGCAAATGTTTCTAATACTAACGGGATGCGGTTATAACCTTTGGCAGCTAATGCATCAAATTCGGCTTGGCTAATCGTGGTCAACATGATTCTAACTCTCTTTATATTTTCTATTGGTCATACGGCTTTTTGTTGCCGTGCTTTTACTTGCCTAATTTGGCAAAGTGCGTACTAGCCTCGCCAAGAACGAGGCGCGGAGCGACGCCAACTTAATAAATGACCATTTAGAGAAATCATATTGTATTAACTTTAAAAACTACATCAAAATACTGCTTAACTCACTTAAATCCCGAATGGTGGCATCTACTTGAGACTCATCAATCGGTTTACCCTGATTATACCCATAAGGCACTGTCACGACAAAACAGCCTGCCGCTTGCGCCGCCGCAATATCGGTAGCGGAATCCCCTACCAACATTGCTTCTACTTCCATCACATCAAATTGTGCACAAATGTGATGTAATTGTATAGGGTCTGGCTTCTTTTTTGCCAAGGTATCGCCAGACACCACTAATTCAAAATAATCTGCCAAACCACTTTGTTGCAATAACGGCAAGGTAAATTTTTCTGGCTTATTGGTGACACAAGCCAATTTGAATCCTCTTGTTTTGACCAACTCCAAGCCTTCTAACACACCGTCAAAGGGCAGACTATCTGCCACGTTATTCGCATAATGTGCAAAAAACAACGGTTGCGCATGCGCGTACAAATCGGGCGCAGGTTCAATATCTATCTGGCCTGTTAAACATCGTTTAATTAATATTGGCGCGCCTTCACCAATGTAATTTTTAACCTGCTGATACGGCAACGTTTGCATTCCTAGATCACTCAGCATCGCGTTAGCCGCTTCAGCAATTTGCGGCGCGGTATTGAGTAAGGTACCGTCCAAGTCAAACATGACTGCTTTAACTTTAAACCCAACGGCCTCACTCATTTGGATGCACTTTTATTTAACTGTCGCCAATGAAGCGCGAATCTCACCCACCACCGTATCATAACGATTAGGGTCTGTCTCTTTACCTGAGCCAAAAATCGCACTGCCTGCAACAAACGTATCTGCACCTGCGCGCGCAATGTCAGCAATATTGGCTGCGTTCACGCCACCATCTACTTCTAACCAGATTTGGCGACCCGTTTTTTCATAATACGCATCAATACGTGCACGCGCTTGTTTGAGCTTGTTCAATGTTTCTGGAATGAATTTTTGACCACCGAAGCCAGGGTTTACAGACATCAATAAAATCATGTCTACTTTATCCATCACGTGATCCAGATAGTGCAAAGGTGTCGCTGGATTAAACACCAAGCCAGATTTACAACCATTGTCACGCACCAGCGCTAGACTACGATCAATATGTTCAGAAGCTTCCGGGTGGAAAGTAATAAAGTTTGCACCTGCTTTGGCAAAGTCAGGAATAATGCGATCTACTGGTTTTACCATCAGATGCACATCAATCAATGCGCCCACTTCTTGCGAAACGCCACGAATTGCATCACACACCAAAGGACCAATTGTCAAATTAGGTACATAGTGATTATCCATTACATCAAAGTGCACAATGTCTGTACCAGATTTAATCACATCCTCAATCTCTTTGCCCAATTTGGCAAAGTTGGCTGAAAGGATACTCGGGGCGATTCTATATGTTTTGTCCATACTGGGTTCCGTCAAAAAAATAGTCAAAAATTTAGCTAAACCGCTATTTTAACGCCAATTTACCGTTTTGAGATAAGCTTCTTGCTTAAGCGTGGCCAATATAAGAAAATTACGCTTTATTTTAAAGCTTGTCTCAGCTGAAGCCGATATACACTCATGTTGCAACTCTTTGTTTATTTTACAAAATCATTCGCCGAATTGGTAAAATAGCGCCATGCAACTGTACACCATTGGTGTGAACCACACCACCGCCCCTATCGCCATTCGTGAAAATGTTGCGTTTAACAACGAAACGCTGCACGCTGCGCTCAGCGATCTTACCGCCAAAAATGCGGCAGAAGCAGCTATTTTATCGACGTGTAACCGCACAGAAATCTATGTGCAATCAGCGACACCAGAGCCTATTGTCAGTTGGTTAGCTGATTATCACAAACTGGATTTGAACAAAGTACAACCCTATACCTACATGCTCAGCAATCAAGATGCGGTTAAACATGCATTTCGCGTCGCTTCAGGTTTAGACAGCATGGTGCTGGGCGAGCCCCAAATTTTGGGGCAATTTAAGCAATCCGTTAAAATCGCCCAAGAAGCTGGCACATTGGGCACATTGCTACATAAACTTTTCCAACGCACTTTTGAAGTGGCAAAAGAAGTGCGCACCAATACTGACATTGGTGGCAGCTCTATCTCCATGGCGGCGGCGGCGGTAAAACTCGCGCAACGTATTTTTGGCGACATTAGCCAGCAAAAAGTATTGTTTATTGGTGCTGGCGAAATGATAGAACTCTGTGCCGACCATTTTGCTGCACAAAAACCCAAGTCCATTACCGTTGCCAACCGCACCATAGAACGTGGCACGCAGTTAGCTGAAAAAATTCACGGGCAAGCCATTTTGCTCAACGACTTACATGCACGTTTTGCCGAGTTCGACATTGTCATCACCAGCACCGCCAGCCAGCTACCTATCGTTGGCTTAGGCATGGTGGAAAGTGCGATTAAAGCGCGTCGCCACCGCCCCATTTTTATGGTGGACTTAGCCGTGCCGCGCGACATTGAGCCAGAAGTGGCAGACCTTGACGATGTGTTTTTGTACACGGTAGATGATCTGGCACAAGTGGTTTCGGAAGGCATCGGCAATCGCCAGGAAGCTGCTATCAATGCAGAAATGATTGTGCAGGCACGTGTCGAACACTTTATGGAATGGCTTAAAAAACGCGAAGCTGTTCCCACCATCAAAGCACTACGTAAACACGTAGAGTCCATGCGTCAGGCAGAGTTAGAAAAAGCGCTCAAGCTGATTCAAAAGGGCGAATCGCCAGAAAAAGTTTTAGAAGTCTTAAGTAACGCACTTACCAATAAGTTTTTACATGCCCCGAGTCATGCGCTGCACCATTCTTATGGTGACGAGCACGCCAGACTCGAACAAATCATTCGTCACCTATACCAAATTAAGAACTAATCCTCAATATGAAAGCATCAATACAACAAAAACTCGCCAGCTTAAGCGAGCGCTTAGACGAACTTAACCGCCTTATGAGTAGCGAAGGCGTTACAGACAATATGGACAGCTACCGCAAAATCACGCAGGAACATGCGGAAATCACACCGATTGTTGAACAATATCATCGCTACGTACAAACAGAAGCCGACTTAAAAGAAGCCCACGCCATGCTCAGTGATCCTGACATGAAAGCTTTTGCACAAGAAGAGATTGATGCGGGCAAAAAAAGATTAGAAGAAATTGAGCTTGAACTGCAAAAACTCCTGCTGCCCAAAGACCCTAACGATGAACGCAATATTATTTTAGAAATCCGCGCAGGTACGGGTGGTGACGAATCTGGCTTATTTGCGGGCGACCTGTTCCGCATGTACAGCCGTTATGCAGAGCGCCAACGCTGGAAGGTAGAAGTACTATCCGCCAACGAAGGGGAAGTGGGCGGTTACAAAGAGATTATTGCCAAAATTGAAGGCTATGGCGCGTACTCTAAGCTGAAGTTTGAAAGCGGCGGACACCGTGTGCAACGCGTGCCGGATACCGAAACCCAAGGCCGCATTCACACCAGCGCATGTACCGTCGCCATTCTGCCAGAAGTCAATGAAGTATCTGACGTAGTAATTAACCCAGCGGATATTCGGATTGATACCTTCCGTGCTTCTGGCGCAGGCGGTCAGCACATTAACAAAACCGATTCCGCCGTGCGTATTACCCACGCGCCTACAGGCATTGTGGTGGAATGTCAGGATGGCCGCAGCCAGCACAGCAACAAAGCGCAAGCCATGATGGTATTAGCGGCGCGTATCAAAGCCAAGCAAGTAGATGAGCAAAACAGCAAAATCGCTTCCGAACGCCGCAACCTGATTGGTTCAGGGGATCGCAGTGAACGCATCCGCACCTACAACTACCCGCAAGGCCGTATTACTGACCATCGCATCAATTTAACTTTGTATAAAATTGATGCGATTACCGAAGGCGATATGGACGAGCTGATTAATGCGCTAGCGACTGAACATCAGGCGGATTTGTTGGCGACATTGGGTGAAGATAATTAGGTTTCTAATAGTGGACTATTTCACTTCTGAACAGGTCAAAAATTTTGCAAAAACTACGCTATTTCTGGTATCTATTTTAGCGCTATTTGCTATCGGCATATATTTTTCTGTCTTTGGGCCACTGTCTAATTTTAGTTTAGCCACAAAAGATTCAGCATGGTCAAATTTTGGAAGTTATTTAGGAGGAGTACTTGGCTCAGTATTTTCATTTTGTGCATTTGTTGGCGTTTTGATAACTGTATACCTTCAGGCAAAACAACTCGAAAACATTCAAACTCAAGCAAATCTAGACGAAACTCAGCGACTTATTTCAAGCATTTCTTCTCAGATTGATGACCTTCTTTCTAGCTCACCTAATAAAAATATTACAAATCAAAAACTAAGTAATGCCCCAATAACAATTTTTACGGTTATTTCAGCAGCTGGTTCAGCAGCTTTATCCAACGATAAAGATTATATTATTCAAGGCTCAAACGAGAAGCTAATAGCAGAGGCAAAAAATGCAATCGCTACTGAATCAGTTGCAATTGGACTTGAATTAGATCAGTTGGCATGGACTTTAGAGCAATACCAAAATCATGGCGGTAGCCAAATTGTTATTGAATTTTACAAAAGAAGGTACCGAGCAATTGTATGCTGGCTTGACGCATTAGGTGCATTAAATAACCACAATAAAATTCAATCCTACTTTAAACCCGAATCTATTCGTGAACACTTAAAACCATAAATTGCAAACTAGCCCGCGTAGGGCGGATTAGTTTACGTAATCCGCCGAATGAAATCTTGCTAAAACCACACATACGGCGGATAACGCTACGCTCATCCGCCCTACAAGTCCCAATACCTTACACCTTCATTTCCTCCTTCACAGCTAAGTAGGGTGGGCAGATTCTGCCCACGCGGCTACAAATCAAACGTGGGCAACAAGTTGCCCACCCTACAAAAACTGCGTTTGCACCACCCTACAAAATCATGTACCCCGCGAACCATGGTAATGATAATGGCATAACTCTTGCTGATATAAGCTCAATCAAAAATCAAAATGGATTCCCGCTTTCGCGGGAATGACGGCGTGGGTTTTAAGTAAACTCGGTTGGCGCTCACATGGATTCCAACCCCTTTGCCGCGCCGAGCATGTGAGCGCATTGCGGATCAAGAGGCGCGCACCGTTCAAGCTCCGCAGCAAGTCACGAGTTGTGTGACTTGCTAGGGCGCGTTGCGCAAGCCTCCCGCAAGGTGCTAAACACGCGCAGGAAACTAGCGGCACAGGGCGTGCTTTTCTTTGGTTTATTTCTTTTGCACGAACAAAAGAAATAAACTCGCAAGTCGCGCGAGAGCGACTTGGTGAAAAGAGCTAAGTAGAGTGGGCAATATTTACCCACCCTACAAAAACTACACCGCTTTCGTGGCTGAGTATTGACCCAACAAACTTCTCAAAAATACCAATAGATCATCAATGTAAGTGTAGGCCACAGGAATCACCACCAAGCTCAATGCAGTTGAAGTCAGCAAACCGCCAATGACTGTAATGGCCATCGGCGCTCTAAAGCTAGGGTCTGCGCCTAAGCCCAATGCAATCGGCAACATGCCTGCGCCCATGGCAATGGTGGTCATAACAATCGGTCTAGCCCGTTTTTTACAGCCATCGAGAATCGCCTCTAAACGGCTTAAGTCATGTTTTTTACGTGCCATGATGGTGTATTCCACCAACAGGATTGAGTTTTTGGTCACCACGCCCATCAGCATTAAAATGCCAATCACACTGGGCATGGAGAAGCTGTTACCCGTCATTAACAGCGCAATAAACGCGCCGCCAAGCGACAATGGCAATGCGCCCAAGATTGTGACTGGCTGCATAAAGTCACCAAACAACAGTACCAGCACCACATAAATACATAAGATACCAATCAGCATGGCGCTGCCAAAGCTGGCAAATAACTCTGACATGCGTTGTGCATCACCCGACTGAATCATGCTGACGCTAGGCGGTAAGTTTTTGAGTGAGGGCAGGGCTTGCACCTCTTTTTGTACATCGCCCACCAGACGCTTGCCCAATTCAATATCAAAGGTGATATTGCGCATGCGGTCTAATCGATCAATTTGCTGTGGCCCGCCATTCAATTTGACATCGGCCACCGTATCCAGGCTGACGCTGCCGTTGCGACCTGGAACACGCAGCTGCGCAATATCATCCAGACTTTGACGGAAAGATTCATCCAAACGTACACGAATGGGTATTTGCCGTTGCGGTAAATTAAGTTTGGCGATGGTATTAGAAAAATCACCAGATGTTGCCACGCGCACCACGTCTGCCAATGATTCCACCGTGACCCCTAACTCTGCCATTTTGGCAGCATCTGGCGTAATTTGAATCTCTGGACGCTGCAAACCAGCACTAGAAGTAATATTACCCAAGCCTTTGATTGTAGTTAACTCACGCTCCAAACGCTGGCTGGCTTCTTGCAACGCGTAGGGATCATCTCCCGCCAATGTAAGCTGGAAACGCTCTCCGCTACCGCCTGCCCCTACCGAAACTCTAGCGCCAGGCAAAGCTGCCAGCTTGTTACGAATGTCCGCTTCTATCACAGATTGCTTATAGGAACGCTGAGTACGGTCTGTGAGTGTGAGTGTCAGTGTTGCTTTGCGTACATCGTTACTTGTACTACTGGCATTAGGCCCTCCACCGCCCGTGGTCGCCACCCCTACGGCTGCAAAAATCTGTTTGACATCGGGAAGCGTATGCAGCAATTGCTCTGCACGTGTGACCACCTGTTTGGTTTGTTCTAAGGTACTGCCAGGCTGCAATTCAATCGCCACTTGCGTTTGGCTATTATCCGCAGAGGGCACAAACCCTTTAGGCAACAATGGCACTAGCGAGAGTGAACCAGCCACAAACAGTGTCATCGCCAGCATCACCGTTTTACGATGAGACAAACACCACTGCACCGCTCCTAGATACCAACGCATGATCGCGCTACTTTTCTCTTCTACTTGTTGCTGCGGCTTAAGCATATAAGCCGCCATCATGGGCGTAAGCAAACGCGCAACCACCAGCGAAGCCATCACGGCTACTGCTGCAGTAATGCCGAACTGTTTAAAGAATTTACCTGGTATACCGCCCATGAATGCGGTCGGCAGAAAAATAGCCACCAGAGTAAAAGTCGTGGCGATCACCGCAAAACCAATTTCATCAGCTGCTTCCATTGCTGCTTGATAGGGCGTTTTACCCATACGCAAATGCCGTACAATATTCTCAATTTCCACAATGGCATCATCGACCAAAATCCCAACCACTAGCGCCATGGCAAGCAAGGTGAGAATATTTAGGCTAAAGCCTGCATAGAGCATCGCGATAAATGTGGGAATAATCGAAAGCGGTAACGCCACTGCGGAAACAAAAGTAGCACGCCAATCACGCAAAAACCACCACACGACTAGCACCGCAAGCAGTGCGCCTTCGTACAACAAATGCATGGATCCCTCGTAGTTATCCTCTACTGGTTTAATGCTATTAAAGGCCTCTGAAATTCTGACTTGCGGGTTGGCTTTTATAAATGTCGCAAGCGCTTGCCTAACCTCTTTTGCCACTTGCACTTCGCTGGTACCTTTAGTGCGTGTGATTTGAAAACCAATGACGGGCTTTCCATCTAATGTGGCGAATGTGCTTCTTTCTGCAATGGTGTCTGTTACCGTTGCGACTTGATTCAGCTGAATGTGATTGCCATTAGCCAATGGAATATCCAGTTGGGCAACTTCATCAGGTGTGTTTACTCTGCCTAGCGTGCGAATAGACTGCACGGCATTGCCAATATCACCACGCCCGCCCGATGCTTCTTGCTGCACTTTTTTCAACCGTGCAGAAACATCACTGGCATTGACGCCCAAACCCGCCATCAGGGTTGGGTTAAGGTCTACATGCACCTCACGATCCACCCCGCCTACACGCGCCACTTTACCTACGCCAGGCACTGACAGCAACATTTTAGTAATGTCATTATCAACAAACCAAGACAGCTCTTGCTCGTCCATATTATCGGCACGTGCCACATAAGTAAGAATGGCTGCACCAGACGTCGTAGCTTTTGAAACCACAGGATTGGTCAGTGCAGAAGGTAAATCCGAACGTGCACTGTCTACTGCATTACGCACCTGATTGAGCGCCTCTTCTGAGTTCTTATCAATATTAAACTCAACCTTGATGCTGACTGAGCCTTCTGTAACGGTAGTGCGCACATGCTCCACGCCGCCAAGTGACGCAATCTTATCTTCGATTTTGCGTGCGACTTCAGTTTCTAATTGAGCTGGTGCTGCCCCTTCCAAACTAGCTGCTACTGTAATCACAGGCACTTCGATATCAGGGAAGCTTTGCACACTCAGCTTGCTAAAACTCATCAAGCCAACATAAGTAAGCACTACAAACAATAAAATAGCGGGAACAGGATTGCGAATTGACCAAGCAGAAAAATTCATTATTTCGCCCCTGCTGGCAACGCGATAACATTCACCCAATCACCATCGTTTAAGAACGCACCGCCAGTTTTAACAAGTGCTGGATGACCACTTAAGCCTGTCGTAATTTCTACCCAATCGCCTTCACGCCTGCCTGTTGTGACGCTTAATTTTTTCACCTGATACATCTTGTCGCTCCTCGCCGTTTCTATTGCGTTCACGGTAAACAAATATGCACGCCCGTCACGTAACACCACTGCACTTTGTGGCACGACGATGGCTTGTTGCTGTCCAACATCAATACTGCCTTGTGCATACATACCAGGTTTGGCATGTGTATTTGCGATATCCACATACACGATAGCGTTACGTGTATTCACGTCAAGCGTAGGTGCGGCCAAGCGCACCACGCCTTCCACACGTTGCTGATCTGGCAAAGTGATACGCACCTTTTGCCCTTTTTTGATTTGCGTGAGTTGCTGTGCATTCACCTCTGCCCGCCATTCAATGCGTCCTTGGCGTATCAAACGGAATAGCTCAGCACCCGCGTTCACAACGTTGCCCAAGTTTGCGCTACGAGAGGAAATCACACCATCATCTGCCGCGACCACATGCGTTTGCCGCAAGCGAATCTTTTGATTCTCCAATTCCGCTTGTGCCAAAGCCAGATTGGCCTGTGCGGTCTGCTCCGCAATCAAATACTGATTAATTTGTTGGCTAGACATCGCACCACTGTCTTTGATTTCTCGTGCGCGGTCTGCATTAGATTTTGCCTCTGCCAAACTGGCTTGTGCACTTGCCACTGTCGCCTCTTGCTTTTGCAGGTCTGCCCGCACAGCCTCGTCTGCTAACAACACCAAGTCTTGACCACGCTTGACTTGACTACCAACATCTGTCAACACTTGTCTAATGCGTAACCCGCTGATTTCCGCACTCACTTGCGCCTCTTGCCACGCGGTAATCGCACCATTCACAGTAATGGTCATTGGCCAGTTAGCAACAGAGGGCTGCACAGTTTCGACCGCCAAAGTCGCTTTTATTTCACTAGGTTGCGTTTTTTGATTGGTAGGCGTTGATTTTTTGCCTAAAAACAAAAACAGGCATAACGCTATCATGGCCAAACCCGCCAATATCATGACGGTTTTGTTTTTTGTGAAGGGTACAGCCATAATTATTTTGCCTCGTTTTCTGTGTTATTTTTTGGCGATGTCGCTTGCTTTTCCTGCCAACCGCCACCGAGTGCTTTGTAAAGCGCTATCCAATACTGCACTTGGTTTTGTTGTTGATTAATTTGATTGATTTCCGCATTTATCATTTGTCGACGCGCATCCTCAAGTGAGAGCAAACTCACTCCACCAGCGCGCCAATTAATCTCTGCCGCCTGATAGTATTTTGCATACTGCTCCTGACTGATACGCTCTGCTTTTTCGCGTTGATTTGCACTTTCTAAATTCACCAAAGCTTGCTCAACTTCTTTAACGGCGCTGCGCACATCTTGCTGATAATTTGCCAACGCAATCTCATAATTGGCTTCTGCTTTAGTTACCTCGGCTTTACGCTGCCCTGCATCAAAAATTGGCACGCTAATCGAAGGGCCAAATGACCAAGTGTTACTGCTCACACTCACGCCGCTGCTATCTATCCTGCGTCTGCCAATGGAACCCAATAACGAAAAAGTGGGATAGCGATCAGCCGTTGCAATCCCGACATCTGCACTCGCGGCTGCCAAATTGCGCTCATCCATCACTAAATCTGGTCGCTGTGTAAGTAAGTCCGCAGGCACGCTACTGATGTTTAATTGAGCAGGTTTAGGAATACCCGCTTGATTTGCAAGCAACGCCCGCAAGTTTTGTTCTGGTAAGTTGGTCAGCGCCACTAAAGACTTTACTGTGACATCACACTGTGTTTTCTGTGCAATCAGTGTGGACTCACTAGCACGCATACTCGCCTCAGCCAAGGCTGCATCAGCAGGTGCAGAAAAACCTGCATTTGCTAAAATGGCAGTTAAACGCAAGGTTTCTTTTTTAGAGTCCAACGCTTTTACGTAAGCGGCTACTGATAGCTCACAAGCCCGATAGCTCACATAATCACTGGCAACTTCTGCTGCCAAACTGACTCTAGCCAGATGCCAATCTGCTTGCTTAGCCTCTAAACGCGCCTGAGCTGCTTGTTTAGAAAACTTGATTCCGCCAAATAAATCGATTTCCCAAGCTGCATCTAATGCACCGGTAATGGTAGTGGTTGCGCCGCCTGCGCTACTGCCTGCATTCACACTGCCTGAGCTGCCTTTGGATCTGTTAGCTGAAGCGCTTCCAGTGATACTTGGCAATGCCTGCGCTTGTGCTGTTGTCACATTAGCACGCGCAGATTTGATATTCGCCATCGCCTTATCTAAAGTCGGGCTATCGGCTTGTGCGGCTTGTAGCATCTGATTGAGCGCGGGATCGTTAAACTGTGCCCACCAATCCATTAAGTTTGCAACATTGCCGTCATGCGGCATGGATGCTTGCCAGGTTTCAGCTGTTTTAATCACCGGCTTTGTATATTGAGGAAACACACTACAGCCTGTCATCAACACAACACTGACTAAGTTCGCTATTTTAATCATTCTCATTGTGTTGCCTTTGTATCTACGATGCCGCGCAGAAAGACCGCTACAACATAAGCAATATGTTGTTTGGCATCCCAATTTTTTTCTAACACACCAAACAGCGCTTTGCTTCTTGGTTCTGCAATCAACATTTCACAAAATAATGCCGCAGCTTTAGCAAAATCCTGTTGTGGCAGTAATGTCCGATCTGCCTGTTTGCGCAGATAATCTGCAATCACGCTCTGTATCCGTAACGGTCCTATCGCTTTCATTTTTAATGAAATCTCGGGAATATGCATTGCCTCTGACACGCCCATGCGGTAAAACGAAATCAATTGCGGGCTCATCACGCGTTGCATAATCTTTTCGCCAAAAGCATTTAAAGCAGCTTCGGTCGACATCTCATGAATTGCAGGAATATTCTGTAATTTGGTCACATCACTTTCCACCATGCGTGATACAGATGCCAGCATCAATTCAGCCTTGTTTTGATAATGTTCGTAGATTGTGCGTGTAGAAATACCCGCATATTGCGCAATTTTTGCAATACTGGTGCGCCCATATCCATCTCGCATAAATAGCTTAAGCGCGTCATCCAATAAAGAGTCTAAACGTGCCTGTTCGGTTCCCAATCGGGGACGTCCAACCTTATATTTAGTTTCTGCTATTTTTGATTTCATCATTTAGGGTGTTTGAAATAATAAAAATAAAACGTTTCATTTTTATTATTTCATAGTTACCCCCTAAATCGCAAGTACAAACCTGCTAAAATTGCGTAAAGTTATGTAAAGCATTCATCAACAGCGACTCCTATGCCAAAAAATCACTCCATTAAGATGCTTTTACGCACTGGCACAGCACAATTACAACAAGTACTTGCCAATCCTGAAAGTGCATTTTTCGAGACGAATCTTCTATTACAACAAGTGCTCAATGTGAATCGTGCTTGGCTCATTACGCACGAAGAAGACACTCTGGCACCTAATCAACAACTGGCTTTTGAAGCTTTATTACAGCGACGCATAGATGGCGAACCGATGGCCTATATTTTAGGTGAACGTGAATTTTATGGGATGCATTTAAAAGTTACGCCGAGCACTTTGATTCCCAGGCCTGATACAGAGATATTGGTAGAGATTGCTCTAAATATAATCCAGCAAAACGTATATAAACACATCCTTGATCTTGGCACTGGCACGGGCGCGATTGCACTAGCGATTGCGAAGCAATGCCCAAATGTACTAGTAACAGCAGTAGAGGCTTCTGAAGACGCGCTTAAAGTCGCACAGGAAAATGCATTCAACCTGAAAATATCCAATGTGCAATTTGTATTGAGCGATTGGTTTGATGCGCTACAAGGCAACAGCTTTGATGTGATTGTCAGTAACCCGCCTTATATTGAAGCGAACGACGCCCACCTCAGTCAAGGCGATGTGCGCTTTGAGCCGCGCTCTGCTTTGGTGTCTGGCGAAGATGGCCTAGATGATATTCGCCACATCATCACCCATGCACCGCAATATTTAAACCCGCTAGGCTGGCTGATATTTGAACACGGCTACAACCAAGCAAAGGCCGTCGCTGCACTGCTCCACAACGCAGGGTTTAGCCACGTCGAAACAGTAATGGATTTAGGCGGAAATGACCGTGTGACTTTCGGCAGATTATCAATCTTGATGCCAAAGAATTAGACTCTCTTAACTTCATGTTCGACATCTACAGATGTGGCTTTACTTTTCATCATCAGGTTGCTCTGATTCCAGCCACATCACATTAATAATCCCAAACGCAAGTGCAAGTCCAACGCCTAAAATCCAAGTGAAATACCACATTTAAAATCTCCTCATTTTGTCTACTTTTAATACGCAGTATGGGTATTGTCTTTAATTGATTGCACCGTCACTTTGCCCCGTAGCACGCCAAATACCCACGACGTATACATCAGAATAAGTGGTAAGAAAATAATCGTGACAATAAACATAATCTCTAATGTTTTTTTACTAGAAACTGCATCCCAAACAGTTAAACTGCTGACTGGATTGGTGCTAGAAGGCATGATGAAAGGAAACATTGAAAATCCCGCGGTTAAGATAATCCCAGCAATCGCTATACTGCTGAATAAAAATGCTATGCGCTCATTTTTGAGGCGTGCATTCAATAACGACAATGCTATCCCTGCAAATCCGCACATAGGTGCCAACAACATCCAAGGATAAGTATGGTAATTATTCAACCATCCGCCAGCAGATGTTGTCACAGATTTAGTTAAAGGGTTTAGTGCAGTATTTAAATCTTGTGCAGAGGTGATTGTGTAGCCATCAATCCCAAAAGCAATCCATATCCCTGCTATCGCAAAAGTAATCACACAAATGATGCCTGTAACAACTGCGGCACTTTTCGCACGCTGTTGTACTAGTCCATCAGATCGCAATTGCAAATAAATTGCGCCATGCATCATCAGCATAGTTAAACTCACCACGCCACATAGTAAAGCAAATGGATTGAGCAATGCCCAAAAGCTACCTGTGTAATATGAACGTAAAGTATCATCATAATAAAAAGGGAGTCCAAGCAATAAATTACCAAAAGCAACACCAAAGACTAAAGCTGGAACCGCTCCACCAACAAATAATGCCCAATCCCATCCATTGCGCCATTTCGGGTTTGCTAATTTACTACGGTAATCAAACCCTACTGGCCGAAAAAATAAAGCAAACAATACCAATAACAACGCTATATACAAGCCGGAAAATGCTGCGGCATAAACCAGTGGCCAAGCTGCAAAAATGGCACCTCCTGCTGTAATTAACCAAGTTTGATTTCCTTCCCAAACGGGTCCTATAGTGTTAATAATCACTCTACGCTCGTCATCGGTTTTGCCCAAGAATGGAAGCCACGCTGCCACGCCCATGTCAAACCCATCCATGACTGCAAACCCTATCAGTAACACACCAATAAATATCCACCAAATGAGTTTAAGCATTTCATAATCAAAAAATGTCATGATGTCACCTCCTATGCGTGAATGACTGCTACTTGGTCTTTTTCAAAGAAATAGCGCCCTGTATGCAAACTAGAGGGGCCAAGCCGAGCGTATTTAAACATAAGATACATCTCAATAACGAGAAGTAGCGTATAGAAACCGACAAACCCCGCTAGGCTAAAATAAAGGCTGCCAGCGCTTAACGATGAGGTTGATAAGTGTGTTGGTAATATGCCTGAAATCGTCCAAGGCTGACGCCCCATTTCAGCGACTACCCAACCCATCTCAGCTGCAATCCATGGGATGGGGATAGCATAGAGTGCTAACCGTAATAACCAAGTTTTCTTTTCGATATTGCGCTTAATTGTAAAATAGAAAGATGCCGCGAATATAAACAACATCGTAAATCCTATTCCCACCATCAGGCGAAATGACCAAAACAAGGTAAATACATTTGGAATCGTATCGTTAGCCGCTTGTTTGATTTGCGCGTCAGACGCATCAACCACATTAGGCGTGTATTTTTTGAGCAACAAGCCAAACCCTAAGTCTTCTTTAGATTTTTCAAATGCAGCCAATGCACCCTCTGATTTATCCCCATTTTTTAAACGTTGTAGGTGTGCATAAGATTGCATACCATTTCGGATACGGACTTCATTTTGATTTTTAATATCAATCAATCCTGTCACCTCTTCATCGGCTGAACGTGTGGCAATCAAGCCTAATAGATAAGGTATTTTAATGGCATAATCTGTACGCTCTTCTGCTTGATTGGGTACGCCAATCAATGTAAAAGCAGCTGGGGCAGGCTCTGTGTGCCATTCTGACTCGATTGCAGCGAGTTTGACTTTTTGCACTTCGCCCGTTGCATAACCAGATTCATCACCTAAAATAATGACAGATAATACAGAAGCCAAACCAAAGCCAGAAGCAACTGCGATGGAGCGTAGCGCAAAACCCGTGTCACGTTTTTTAAGCAAATACCATGACGAAATGCCTAACACAAACATCGAAGCAGTGGTATAGCCTGCAGCAACGGTATGAACAAATTTCACTTGCGCGACAGGGTTAAAGATAAGGTCGGAAAAACTAGTCATTTCCATACGCATGGTCTCATAATTGAATGCTGCACCCACTGGGTTTTGCATCCAACCATTAGCGATTAAAATCCACAATGCAGACAAGTTTGAACCTAGCGCCACAAGAAAAGTTACCATCAAATGCTTTTCTTTTGACAGCTTATCCCAGCCAAAGAAAAACAAGCCGACAAAAGTGGACTCTAAAAAAAATGCCATTAGCCCTTCAATTGCTAGGGGCGCACCAAAAATATCTCCTACATAATGTGAGTAATAAGCCCAATTGGTACCAAACTGAAACTCCATCGTAATGCCTGTGGTCACGCCCATCGCAAAGTTAATGCCGAACAACTTGCCCCAAAACTTGGTCATGTCCTTGTATATCTGCTTGCCAGTCATAACATAGACAGATTCCATAATCACCAATATCCAAGACATACCAAGCGTGAGTGGCACAAATAAAAAGTGGTATAGCGCGGTTGCGCCAAATTGTAAACGGGAGAGATCAACAACTTCAGCAGAAGGTAGCATTTGTAAATCCTAACTAATTTGAGTGACTTAACACCATGCGAGTAACGGCCAATTGCCTAGCCTCTTTAGCAACTGGGTGAGAAAAACAAAGAGCCCATAACAACCATAACAGTATCACTTTAATCACTAAGATGACCGTTATTTCAAAGGCCAATCGACTGGTATTTTGAGAGTGTTTTAGCTGCTTAATTCTGTTTAAATACCAAGTGACCATATGACTACTCCCTAAAAATATCTTTCAAAAATAAATCTAGTCAAGCTTTTCTATCCCCATGACCTTGAGGACATACTTCTCAAAAATTGGCTCAGAGCTCCCTTTTTTCATTTTATAGATAAAATATTTTTCAAAAGCAATCTTGGCCCAATGCACCCACCTGCCTTTCCTTATCCAGTTCGCGTTGCGCGGCGGGATTTGTGGTAGCGCAACAAAAGCTGCTCCGGTATCACCCATATCAGCTAAACAAATTGCATTCCATGTGGCTTTTGTGTCTGCCACTTGTCCATTGATGTCTGCAACAATATTGTGTACCAATGCCGTCACCATAGACTCAATCATATATCCAGTTTTAGGTGCGCCTGTAGGCACAGGTGTAGACTCTACTGGCGGAATGGCAACACAAACACCTGCTGAGTATATGTTTTTATATCTCTTGCTACGTTGATATTCATCGATAAACACGAAACCTCTTGGGTTACATAAACCTTCCACAGCAGCCACGGGATCAACGCCTTTGAATGCAGGCAACATCATAGAGAATTTGAATGGTAATTCATGTTCTTTTATCACGTTACCATTCATATCGTGCTCAGCAACAAACATCTTACCTGCTTCAACTTTTGTCACTTTAGCATTGGTAATCCACTTTACATCAATATTACGGTACGCAGACTCCAACATACCTTTCGAGTCTCCAACACCCCCGAGCCCAAGGTGTCCGATATAAGGCTCACTTGTAATATATGTAATGGGTACTTTATTACGAATTTTTTTCTTACGTAAATCTGCATTCAAAATAAAAGTGAACTCATAGGCTGGGCCAAAGCAGCTTGCGCCTGGCATCGCGCCAATAATGACGGGACCTGGGTCTTTTATAAACGCTTGATAAGCCTCCCATGTTTTTTCTGCATGGTCTACTGAGCAAATTGAGTGTGTAAAACCACCATCAGGACCTGAGCCAAGTACTTCATCAAACGATAACTTTGGACCAGTCGTTATCACTAAATAATCGTAAGGCAAACTTTGACCGTCAGCTAATTGTAATATGTTCTGCTCAGCATCAATTTTAGTCACAGGTTGGGCAATAAAATTGATGCCTTTCTTCTCTAAGTATGGTCGAATTGGAAAAGTAATTTTCTCTCGTGTACGCCAGCCTACTGCAAGCCAAGGATTAGATGGCACAAACTGAAAGTAATCGACAGAATTGACGACTGTCACTTGGTGCTTACCACCAACTTTGGCTTTTAACTCATAGGCTGTAGGCATTCCACCTACCCCAGCTCCCATAATTACAATATGTGCCATTTTTAGTTCTCTCCACAAATGATTAAGTTACTAATTATTGTTTTACGACCTTCCGCTTACTACCCATCTACTTAAAAGCACTATTTTTTTCAAAAACATCACCTTAGTATCAAAAACGCATTCACTTCAGCTAAGCGTTTTTCGTTTAGGGAACCAGATACTGCAGCTAAATTTAAATAAGAAAACAGCATTTGATAACGTTCACGGAACAAAGCTGTTCTTGTCGCGTAATATTCTTGCTCCGCATTCAGAATATCTAGCGTGGTTCTGTCTCCCGCTTCTTTGCCCAATTCCGTAGCATCTAACTTGACTTTGGATGAAAGTAAAGCCTGTTCAGTAGCTATAATTTTGCCTTTGCCCACTGCCACACCAAGCCATGCAGAGCGTGCCTGTTGGCCTGCCCGTAATTGGACAGCTTCAGTTTCATTCTTTGCTTGTTCTTCTAGTGCAACCGCTTCTTCATATTTAGCGTTGCGCATTCCGCCAGTAAATAGTGGAATGGTTAATTGCACGCCAACACTTAAACTGTGATTGCTTAAATCAGACTGATTACCGCCAGCAATTCCACGCAACTCTTCGCCACCAGCTTGCGCAACCAGATTCAGTACTGGTGAGGTAGATGCACGATGTTTGTCTATTTCATCGTGTGCAATCCCTTGCTGAAGTTGTTGCATATGTAAATATGGGCTATTGGTTTGCGCTAGCTCTAGCCAGTCATTTAACTTCCCTGCGTCTAATTGTTGAAAGCTTACTTGCTCTGCAGGGCGCGCCAAGGACTGTTCTATATTGCCTATTAAATCAGCCAGTGCTGCAAGTGCAAGCTGATAGTTGCTATCTGCTTCTAGCTCTTGCGAAACCAATGCATCGTCTCTTGCTTGTGCTTCATGCGTATCTATAATCGCCACATCACCTTCAGCAAAGCGACCTTTAGCCACCTCTAGTGCTTTCGCCACAGCAGCACGCTGCTTCTTTACAGAGGTTAAGGTGTCCTCAGCCAGCAATACATCAAAGTAGGCTTTAGATACACGTAATATTAATTGTTGCTCCTCTGCACTGAACCTCACCTCCGCTAATTGTGCTTGCTTATTCAATTGTTGCGCCATGCTTTCACGCTCAGCATTGTAGAGCGGTTTTTCAGCATTGATATTCCAGCGTAAATCCGCACCTAAATCAGTCTGTGTTTTGAAAGATGCGCCACCAGCGCTCCCAAATCCTTGCGCTGAAAATTGTGCATCACTGATTTTGTTGTAAGCATTCACCCCACCAGTGCCAATTGTGGCGATCACTTGAGGTTGATTTAACGCTTTAGCCTGATCACTCTTCTTTTTACCAGCTTCAGCACCAGCTCGCGCCGCACTGAATATCGGGTCTTTCGCTTGGGCTGCATGCCAAGCATCCATCAAGTCTGTGGCATAAGCATTACTTCCATAGACTAAGAAAAATGTGGCAAGTACCGAACGCAATTGACTTTTCAATACTAAATTCAACATTAAAAGAAGCATATCAACAGCCACCACGAACACCAATTTTACGCATGATGTTTTCCATCAAACACCAGTTAGTAATGCCACTTTGGAATAAATTAGCCCCAATAAATGCAGTGAAATATAACCAGTATTTACTTACAAATATTGGACTTTCTGCCACGCCAAGTGCAAGTGATATTAGAATCAGTAAGCCTGCAATGATACGAACGAGTTTCCATGAGGTCATGTTTATTTCTCCTAAAAAATCATCAGCTATATTTATGTTGATACGCCACAAAATAAAGCAATGGAATCACTATCAAAGTTAGTATGGTTGACACAAAAATACCGAATATCAATGAAATTGCCAGACCGTTGAAAATTGGGTCATCTAAGATAAAAAATGCCCCTAACATGGCAGACAGAGCCGTGAGCATAATTGGCTGAGCGCGAGTAATTGCTGAACTTACTACAGCTTCTTTAAACGGCTTACCCGATGCAACTTCTAAGTTAATAAAATCAACTAAAAGAATTGAATTTCTAACGATAATGCCAGCTAGCGCAATCATGCCTATCATGGAGGTGGCAGTGAATTGTGAGCCTAACAACGCATGGCCAGGCATGACACCGACAATGGTGAGTGGAATAGGTGCCATGATAATCAACGGCGTTAAATATGAACCAAATTGCGCAACAACTAAAAGGTAAATTAATATCAAACCAACAGCATAAGCTGCACCCATATCGCGAAAAGTTTCATAAGTAATTTGCCATTCACCATCCCACTTCAGCGCATAACCGCGTTGGTTATCTTCTGGTTGTGATATAAATGTTTCGCCTAGCTTGCCGCCTGGCACTATAATTTCACTCACCGCATGGCGCATGCTAAACATGCCGTACAAAGGGCTATCTAACTCGCCAGCCATGTCACCAATCACGTAATTGACCGGCAATAAATCTTTATGATAAATGGGTTGTTCACGCAAAGTATCTTCAATTGTCACCAATTCGCGGATAGGTACTAACTGGCCATTGGATGTGTGTACGGATAGTTTTAATAAATCTTCAATATCACCTTGGGCTTCTGTTGGCAGGCGTAAACGGATGCTTGCTGGGTATTTACTAGCATCATGCATGTAAGTAACATCCTCGCCAGCTAAGCCTGTGCGTAAAGTGCTAACAATCATCTCTTGTGTAATTCCAAGCAAAGCCGCCTTTTTCTTATCGACAACTAGCTCGATTTTTTTTGCATCTACAATACCGCTATTATCGGTATCTACAATATCTTCTGTATTATTAAACACATGATATATCTGTCTAGCAATATTCAATCTTTCAGCAGAATCAGGCCCATATATTTCAGCTACAATCGGTGAAATCACAGGCGGCCCTGGCGGTACCTCAACCACTTTAACTTTTACGACCTGATTCCCATCGCTCATATTCTTTGCGATTTTTTGTAGCTCTGGTCTCACGCGGCTAGCAATCACATGGCTTTTATCACTGCGATGATGTTTGTCTAACAAATTCACTTGAATATCGCCCACTTCGCCACCTGTACGTAAATAGTATTGACGTACTAAGCCATTAAAGTTAATGGGCGCAGCCAAGCCTACGTACGCTTGATAGTTTGTTACTTCTGGCACGGTAACTAAATAATCTGTCATGGCATGTAATACACTTGCTGTTTTTTCTGGTGGTGTACCCGCAGGCATATCAACCACCACTTGAAATTCGGATTTGTTGTCAAATGGCAGCATTTTCATCACGACCAAATTTGCAAATGGCAAGGCTAATGAAAAGACAATTAGTCCGACAACAAGCAAACCTAATTTGCGTCTATTTTTCTTACCTTTTGCCTCATTCAAAAATGGGTTGAATATTTTGATAAAGATTGGTGCAATTTTTTTAGCAAGCACATCTTCATGCTGTGCTTGACGTAACCATAGGTGTGATAACCAAGGTGTAACAATAAAAGCAACTGCGAGTGAAATTAACATCCCCATGCTGGCATTGATTGGGATAGGGCTCATATATGGCCCCATTAGACCGCTTACAAACGCCATGGGCAGTAGTGCGGCAATCACTGTTAATGTCGCTAGTATGGTAGGGCCACCAACTTCATCGACCGCTGACGGGATGATTTGCGTCAAAGTTTCATTGGGCTTGAGCTTCATGTGTCGATGAATGTTTTCAACCACCACAATGGCATCATCGACCAAAATGCCTATGGAGAAAATTAATGCAAATAACGAAACACGATTTAGCGTAAAACCCCAAGCCCAGGATGCAAACAATGTCGCCATTAAGGTTAACACCACTGCCGTTCCTACAATGGCTGCTTCACGACGACCTAATGAAAAAAACACCAATAAAACTACTGCCGATGTTGCAAAAATTAACTTCTGTATCAGTTTTTTCGCTTTGTCATTTGCCGTCTCACCGTAGTTCCTAGTAATTTCTATTTCTACACCTGAAGGTATCAGTACATTTTTTAGACGATCGATTTGCTTAATGACCGCATCAGTTACAGCTACAGCATTTTGCCCTGGTTTTTTAGTTACACTGAGTGTTACCGCTGGATATTCAACATTACCCTTACCTGCTTCACCATACCAAACATAGTGCTCTGCTGGTGGTGGCCCATCATTAATTTTGGCAACATCACCCAAATAAACTGGATTTCCCTTTTGTAAACCAACCACTAATTGCGCAATATCTTCGGCATCAGTAAAGTATTGACCGACTTCAACGGCGATAGATTGATTTCCGTTAATAACGTCACCTAACGGCGACCCAAGATTAGCTGACTGTAATGCGCGACGCATGTCGTTGATCGTAATATTTGCCGCTGCCATTCTGACTGGGTCAATATCAACATTCACTACGCGCCCTGGCCCTCCATGTGTCACAACCTCACGTGTGCCTTTTACATGTTTAATTTCTGCCTCTAGGGCATGTGAGACACGCTCAAGCTCAAATGCACCCCCTTGGTTGTTTTTTGCATATAATGTAGCGGTTAAAATTGGCACATCATCAATGCCTTTTGGCTTAACGATAGGTTCACCCACCCCTAGATTTTTGGGTAGCCAGTCTCGATTTGATTGTATGGTGTTATATAGCCTGACAAGGGCTTCTGTGCGCGGTACGCCTACTTTAAACTGCACTGTTAAAATTGATATCCCGGGCCGAGATACGGAAGTTACATGTTCGGTATCTTCTATTTGAGACAGCACTTGCTCTGCTGGCACAGAGACCATTTCTTCAACATTTTTAGCGGATGCTCCTGGGAATGGAATCAGCACGTTAGCCATCGTTACATTGATTTGCGGCTCTTCTTCACGAGGTGTTACCAACACTGCAAACAAGCCTAGCAACATAGCTACCAAGGCTATTAAAGGTGTAATTTGTGCCGTAAGAAAATACTTCGCAATTTTTCCTGACACACCCAATTGATTGTCATTTAAGGTTGACGCATCTTGTGATACAGGGTTGATTGGATTCAATGACATACTTATTTCATGCTAGCCGCTACGATTGGATCAAGCGCCACTTTCTCACCAGCCTGTAACCCTGAAAACACCTCAATATCTTGACCCTGTTTGCGTCCCACACGTACTTGCCTCAGTTGCGGTTTACCTTGTTCATCTACAACATAGACAGCCACCAACTCGCTACGTCTGATCACAGAACTAATCGGCACAGTGATTTGTCCTTTTACCTGTGTGCTATTTATTGGCAACATGGCTCTAGCGAACATGCCTGGTTTAATACTTAACAAGTGTTGCGGTAATGTTATTCGCATTTTTGACATGTTACTTACCGCATCTGCAACTGGTAGCACGATCACTTGCTTACTCACAATCATACGTTCTGCTTCATCGGCAGATGTCACTACCACTTCCACATTTTCGCCTTGTTTTACAAGTGCAAGTTTGCTTTGAGGCACGTTAACAGTTACGCGCAATTCATTAGGGTCATACATTGTCATTAATGGCTGGCCAGGCATCGCCATGGCACCGACCTCTGTTGCAACTTCTGCAATAACCCCTGAAAATGGTGCTTTAATCACATGCAAGCCCGTTTCCACATGCGACATACCTGATTGTGCTAATTGTGCATTGCTTTGTGCTAGCGCGGTTTTGAAATCAGACTCCGCACGTTCCATTGCCGCTTGGCTAATATATTGTTTGGCATAAAGGCGCGCCTTGCGCTCATACTCTTTGCGCGCCGCTGATAATTGCGCTTGTGCAGCGGCAACTTGTGCTTGATTTGCAACAGCTTGTTGATTTGCAATGCGCATATCTATACGCGCTAACAACTGGCCAGCTTTAACAACATCACCAGCCTTAACTGGTAAAGCTGTAATGCTGCCAGAGACTTGTGGTGCAATTTCACTACTTTTTATAGCCTCAACAACACCTTCCGCAACGTACAGCGCAGTATTATTTTTCTGCTTAATAATGACCGTCGCTAATCCAGCAGCATTAAGTGCAGGTGAAAATAAAGTCATTGATAAACTCAATATCCATATCAATAGGCAGTTGTTCATGTTGTATACGGCTTAATCAAGTTAATTAGTCTCAAATGCGATAGGGCGAATAATTTCGTAATAATAACTATATAACTATATATTTATATAGTCAACAAATAAATTGTGTGTATAATTTATTCGTACTGAAATATAAAGGCAGACAATCACGTGAGCAAACTAGATGAACGAGCCCTAGAATATGTAGCCAAATACTTTAAGGCGCTCGCTGAACCGACGCGTCTAAAAGTATTAAACGCTTTGCAAGATGGTGAAAAAAACGTGGGGCAATTAACTGAAATCTCGAGGACTACACAAGCTAATGTTTCCAAACACCTTTCTCTATTATCTGACTATGGCTTAGTCAAACGTGAGTCTCGTGGAAACTGCGTGTACTATAGCATTGCCGATCCAGCTATTTATGAACTATGTGAGCTAGTGTGTGAGCAAATTAGCAATCGCATGTTTCATGAGGCGGATGTTAAAAAAATATTTATGGCCAATTAGCATCTTGATTATCCCGAGGCAAGATTTAGCGTGACTAGCTGAAGTAGTAGCGGCCTCACCGCACTTACCAACGGCAATCAATAGGTTATCTTGCCTTAAATATACTACTTATTTTATTATGGGCATTTTTGTTTACGCTTTAAAAAACTATTTGGCACTTATTATATGCCGCCTTACTAGTGATTGAGCAACCATGTACGAGAAGCATCCAGCGCCAAATGGCTACTGGAAACAATTTTTATGCATCCTACAATCATAATTTGCACAAATTTTGCTAGGCAATATTTAATGCCATTTTATTTTGAGGCGAGCGATGTCTAACATTTTTAAAGTCAAAGCAGTTTTGTTCGATTTAGATGGCGTACTTTACGTTGGCAATAAACCTGTCGAAGGCGCAATTGACGCGGTGAATGCAATTCGTAATGCAGGCATTGTTTGCCGTTTTGTCACCAACACCAGCACACTCTCATTAGCCTCATTACAACAAAAATTAAATCAGTTAGGCTTTAATATCGCGCAATCTGAAATCATGAGTGCACCACAAGCGGCCATTCAATATTTGAGTCAGCAGCCGAATCCGATTTGTCGATTACTATTAGCAGAAGATGTTAAACAGGATTTTGCACATTTTACACAGTCCGATGTGCATGCCAATTTTATTATCGTGGGCGATATTGGCAACGCTTGGACATACAACATGTTAAATGAAGTGTTTGCTCGCTTAATGGAAGGCGCAAAGCTGATTGCCATTCATAAAAACCGATTTTGGCAAACTGAACAAGGTTTACAAATGGACATTGGCGCATTTATTGATGGCTTAGAGTATGCAAGTAACACCACAGCCATGATTATCGGCAAGCCCTCTACTGATTTTTTTAATGCGGTTTTAACCAACATAGGGCTGACGGCAGACGAAGTGCTCATGGTAGGTGATGATATTGATTCTGACGTGGGCGGAGCCCAAGCAACAGGCATTAAAGGGGTGTTGGTTCGCACGGGAAAATACCGCCAGGCGTATACAGAAAGTTCAGCGATCAAACCCGATGCGATTATTGATTCCATTGCTGATTTACCTAGTCTACTGCTCTCCCAATAAGCGCTTTTAACATTCAATCACTTTCGCTAAACAGTTTAAATGCTACTCACGGTAAAAGTGTGTAATTGTTGGTGGGTAAACTGAACACCCGCATTAGGTCATTGTCAAACGTAACAAAATACAAATATTGTCTAGACTATGCTCAGAATCACCTCCTTTTTTGTCATCCCACTGTTACTCTCCAGCCCATTCTCGCAAGCCACATGCGATAACACATGGTCGATTATTACCACAGCCTGCCAGCATATAGAAGACACTTGGGCTGATGGAGATAGTGATTTATACCTACCTTTTCACGCTTACCATCTCCGCTCGGCATATCCTAAAGAAAAAATTGATTCGTTTAGAGAAGATAACTGGGGGATTGGTTATGGTCGTAGCCATTATGTAGACGGTAATTGGGAGGGACTCTATTTCATGGCCTTTTTAGACTCACATAGTGATATAGAACCTATGCTGGGATATGCATATCAATGGATGTGGGGACAGCAGGATTCTCTGCATGCGGGTTTAGGTTATACGGCACTGCTCACTTCAAGGTCTGACGTATTGCATTTCATGCCGTTTCCTGCGGTTTTACCGATTGCTTCTATTAACTACGATAAACTCTCAGTGAATAGCACTTTCGTACCAGGTGTAAAAGGGAGTGGGAACGTTTTTTTCTTTTGGTCTCGTATTAACTTTTAATCACCAAGCAAGTCCATTAGATTTGTTCAATCTGTCAAATAGCGATTTTTAAGCGCAATATAATGTTCAGCAGAATACATAAAATGTGCTACTTCTTCTTCACTCAGCGCGCGCATTCTGCGTACTGGACTACCTACGTATAAGTACCCGCTTTCCAACACCTTGCCTTCTGGCACCAAACTCCCTGCTGCAACTAATACATGTTTTTGCACGATGGCTTTGTCCATCACGATGCTGCCCATACCAATGAGGCTTTCATCTTCAATAGTACAACCGTGTAAAAGCACATGATGCCCAATCGTAACATGATTGCCAACAGTAAGCGGCGCCCCTTCTGGGTCCCAGCTTGATTGATGACTGACATGTAACACACTCAGATCCTGCACATTAGTGCCGTAACCAATACGGATTGAATTGACATCCCCACGCACCACAACGCCTGGCCAAATAGAACTATCGGCACCGACTTTAACATCACCAATCACCGTTGCAGAAGCATGGACATAAACCTGCTCAGCTAATTCTGGGAAAAAAAGCTTAAAGTGTTGAATGTTTTGCATAGTCACCTCTATATCGGCTGTGATTTTTTGAAGTATGGCATAGTATAATACGCACATGTCTGAAATTAACTCCGTTGGCATTGTATCCGCACAAACCGCTCACTTTAGCGCGCCACTCACGCTAAAAAGTGGTAGCGTGCTCCCGCAGTATCATTTAATTTATGAAACTTACGGCACGCTTAACGCCGACAAATCAAACGCTGTGCTCATTTGCCACGCATTATCTGGCAATCATCATGTTGCTGGTAAATATAGTGAGCAGGACAAATATCCTGGATGGTGGGATAACCTCATTGGCCCAGACCGACCACTCGACACCAATAAATTTTTTGTCATTGGCGTCAATAATTTAGGCGGGTGCCATGGCAGTAGCGGCCCTTCTAGCATTAACCCTTTGACCGACCGACCCTATAGCGCGACTTTCCCAGTGGTGACTGTTGAAGACTGGGTAGCGTCTCAAGCACGCTTACTAGATTATTTAGGCATTGAGCAATTAGCGGCCGTCATTGGTGGCAGCCTAGGTGGGATGCAGGCACTGCAATGGACGATTGCATTTCCTGAGCGCGTACGCCATTCTTTAGTCATCGCTTCCGCACCCAATCTCACCGCGCAAAATATGGCTTTTAATGAAGTAGCACGTCAAGCTATTATTACCGACCCAGAGTTTCATGATGGTGATTATTACAATCATGGCGTTGTACCTCGTCGCGGTCTACGTATTGCACGTATGTTAGGACATATTACTTACTTATCTGATGATGCGATGGGTGCAAAATTTGGACGCAAACTTAAAGACACCATCAAATATAGCTTTGATGTTGAATTTGAAATGGAATCTTACCTGCGCTATCAAGGCGATAAGTTTGCGGGGGAATTTGATGCCAACACCTATTTGCGCATGACGCGTGCCCTTGATTACTTTGACCCTGCGCTTGAGTTCGGCGGTAATTTATCTGCGGCGCTTGCGCATGTAAAAGCCAAATTCCTAGTCGTGTCGTTTACCAGTGATTGGCGTTTTTCACCCGCACGCTCGCGTGAAATTGTAAAGGCCTTACTGGATAACGAGCTTTCTGTGCGTTACGCCGAAGTGACCGCCGCACATGGACATGATGCTTTTTTGATGCCTGACAGCCATTACCATAATATCCTCCGCGCCTATTTGCAAAAGGTAAAAGTATGAACCTGCCCGACCAAGCGCCTGCATCCCATAAAAATGTAATTAATACAAATATAAGATCTGATTTTGCGTTAATTACAAACTGGGTATCCTCTAATGCTAAAGTGTTAGATTTGGGCTGCGGTGATGGCGGCTTACTCACGCACTTGCATCACGTACATACAATTCGTGGTTACGGCATTGAGAAAGACGATGTGAATTGGCTTGCCGCCATGCAAAACGGGGTCAATGTCATTCAGATGGACTTGGAAGATGGGCTCTCTGGCTTTGAAGATCATTCGTTTGATACTGTCATCCTCTCACAAACGTTGCAGGCTATGCATAACACAGAACGCATTGTGCAGGAAATGCTACGTGTAGGGCGCGAGGCAATTGTGACTTTCCCCAATTTTGGTTACTGGCGCAACCGTTTACAAATTATCGCTGGACAAATGCCTGTATCAAAAACGCTGCCTTACGAATGGTACAACACCCCTAACGTACACCTATGTACCATTCATGATTTTGATGATTTTTGTAAAAATCACAATATTACTGTGATAGAACGCAAAGTCATTACCGATACGAATGATGTGCGCTTTATGCCCAATTGGTTTGGCAACTTGGCGATGTATCGCTTAAGAAGTGCTAAGTGACTCATATAGAAGTATTTCAAAGTAGTCCAGCAACAATTACCTTTTGATAAGCCAATTCCAACTTAAACTAGATAGCTAAATTTCTCCAATGGGGTGTGAGTTCAACAAATTGGGGCATTGAAGTGACTGACGGGTATGAAGAAATTGGTCAGCTTACCTGTGCTGTTGTATTCAGACATAGCTTGAGCTGCTGAATTCGAAATAGAACCTACCATACCTAACCTCCTTGTGGGCTGAAAAGTTGAATTGAAGTGATACTCAAGTACATCTCAATATTGAAAGATTGAATTAATCGGCTTGCAATTCAGGCCACTTCCATGCATACCAGATAACTAGCAGAAGAAGAACAACTTCTACAATAGCGCCAAACACCATATGCATCCAAGCCTCACCTACCAAATTAAACAATGTATAAGGAATATAAACCGTAGCCACAATTATGTTTGTCCAGCGATTCACTTTAGCTGGCAAGGCGACAGAGAGGAAAATCATTAGCGCCGGAATCGTCACAGTGGCGAGTACTACCAAAAGAAATGCTTGAGTAATTTCAAATACAAATACCTTACCTGCTAAAATTTCTTCTAGTGCACTGGGCATATAGAAGTGGAAATAATCGACATAGATGTATAGAAACATAAAGCTTGCCCAAAGGGCGGCGAGTTTCAGTTTTACATTAAGCTTGATGTCTTCCAACGCCTTTTGTGGTACTTTTTGTGAGTTCATATTCACACTCCCTTTTTGAACGATATGGATAAGTTTCGTGGTTTTCGAAAATACATCCTGAAAGTTGCAAAACCTAACTGTTATTAGTCGGACAAGTAATTCTGAATACCCTCAATGCTTTAGCGCTAAAGCCTCGCGGATAACTGAGACAACCGACTCGGGTTTCTCCAGCGGAATAACGTGACCACTGTCTACCCAAATTTGTTTAGCGTTTGGGTAAAGTCGGGCGATATCCTTACGTTTTTCGTTTGCATCATCTGCCAACTTTGATTTTTCTTTCATTGGTTCGGATGCGCTAAGAACGAATATTGGTTTGTCTTGCAAGGTTGGGAGACTGAGCACTTGTTCGCCAGTTTGAGAAAGTAAATTGAACTCTTCTTTCGCCGTACCTGTTACCAAAGCCCAGACAAGGCCTCGAACCCAGAATGATTGTTTTTCAATAGCACCATCACCATCAAATTGCTTCGGGTGAGTTGAGTCAACAAGAATAAGTGCACTAACCTCGTCTGGATAACGGCGAGCAAATAGCTGCATATACAAACCACCCAATGAGTGCCCCACCAGAATGTAGGGTGGAGTCAGACCTTTGCTTAAAAGCATCGACCTCAATTCATCCACTACGTGTGAACCGTCACGGGGCGTCGATACGGAATCACTTTCCCCGTATCCAGGTCGGTTGTATGCGAATGTCGTTGTGTCTTTTGAGATTTCTGGCAACACTTTTTTCCACCCTTCCATTCTTCCACCGAGTCCGTTTTCAAAGACAACGGGCACTGTGTTGTGTTGGGTTAGTGCGAACTCGACATTTCTGCTGTTGATTTTCTCCATTGTTGAATTGGGCAAAGAAGCACACCCAGAGAGCAAGACCATCATCAGAAAGGTAATGTTTATAGCGAATAATTTTATTTTCATGGTATTAAATGAAGTCCTTTGTATCTAGTATGGTCCAAGATTATTTATGGGCATGTCATTGGAATAGGGTCGGAATCAAATGGACCTTTTATTAATTGTGGAGATGGCTGCAGGCAGTACTCTGTTCCACTAGAAGTTACCACTTTCACCATGCCATCAGCATATTTGGTCACACCCAGCACTTTTTCCTTTTTAACCAAAGCCTGAGCTAATTTAGGCAAAAATGCTCGATCAGACAGCGAAACACCGTCATCTTTAGGTTTTGGCATGTTTTTAGCATCCTCTTTTACTATTTTTTGCGCTGATTCCAGTAACTCACCATAAGAAATTGTTTGTTTTGATGCTTGGGAGTTAATCGTTTTATCTGTTTTAATCATTGCTTCTTCAGGCTCAATTTCTCTTTGCTTACCAATAAACGTAGTATCTTCTATGACTGTTTTTCGGTGCTGATCCATTTTTTTAGATGTAATTGAGTGGAGGGATTTTTCTTTGTGAATGTGATTGTCACTTTCTGAGAATTGATTAACGGGCATTACTTTAACTAGCGGTTCATGCACAGGGCTCAGTTGAACATCAAAAATAGTCGGTGACCATGTTTTATGACTTGGTGGGAGTTTTACATAAACCAGTAAAATCACATGCGCGATGACCGCAAATAATAGTGCTAAACCTAAAGCTCGCTTATCCTCATGGGTTGTAAGTATTGTCTGTTTATTATTGAATGAGTTATAGCTGAACATAAAATCAACCTCTAAGTTAACATCGTATTCAGTTAGATATAATGCAAACTTATCAAAAGAGCCGCCTATAGCGCTCACTCGAAATTAACATTTCAACCACTACAAAGTTGATAACCCATCCCGCCCCCATGCATAGTGTCCTTGCAAGTTCCCCTTGTATACTAGGAAACAGAAACATAGGGATATGAGTAAAGACCTGTGTGCCAGCACCGAGTCCTAGGGCATAGCCACGCATCATCCATACTCGGTGATTCTGGATGTCTCTTTTCAGTATGACAACAAATCCGAGACATATGAACAATGCCATCGCCGAACCTATCAGAAGCCGCATGGCATAAAGGACTGGACCATCAAAATTTACTGGCGGATAGTTTTTAGTTGGATAGAACTGGGTCATCCACAAACCTGTAAGCGCGGCACAAAGGCCGCAAGGAATAAGAATCCAACCAGCAACTCGGTGCCAGTTCGGTTTGCGGCTACGAAAGCTAGTAGTAAACTGGAAGGCTCCAAGGATGCAGTAAATAGTGGAGCTAATAATATGCAGCACTATGGGCAAAGGTGCGGCAAAGAATCTAGCGTTGCTAAGTGTAACCTGCGCTCCACTACTGAGTTCTATAAGGCGAACGCTACCAGCTAAAATTGGGACGAAGCTGAATGCAATTAACCCAGCGGGTATCAACCATTCTGATCTGGCAGGTACGGGCATCTTGAAAGTTCTCTGTATCTAAACGCCGATTTGATGGGGCTAGTCCTTTAAATGACTTTTATTGTCGAAAGATTTACCAGCTAGACATTTCTGCAACTCTTCGCGCGCCTTGAATCCAGAATGCCAGACAATGTTGGCAATTGACTTCCCTTGATAAATCACCTCAAAGTCCAATTTGTCTTCCATGCCTGCCATTAGCGCTTCAATGCTCGGTACAGCAAACACAATCATCGGTATTGAGGATGCGCCAACTGTCATATAAACCGCATTCAATGTGGAAGGGGGATCATCACCTTGCCTAAGAGTAACCAGCACCTTCTGTCCGCTTTTAAGCTTTGGAAACGCGTTATCTTCAGTTATAGGTGTAAAGCCGAGCAAGGCTCCACGGTAGTCGCCACCCGGCCCGAACAGTGTAACGGCTATCACATCTTTGAACAAATCCACTCCTGTTGAACTTTTCTCACGCTTTGCTCGCATAAATGTCGCAGCACAATACTCGCCTGGTTTGGCATTTGAATTGGCTTGCATAAACTCCCACCAACCTGAAATAACTTTCTCTCTGAGTTTCTCAGCCTCTTCTTTGTTTAGTTTGAGGATACTCTTAGTGCTAATTTCTTTTTTTGTAGTATCCATTACTGACCCAAGTACATCGAATGAGTCACTTTGCTCCTTAGCCTGCACCCAACAAGGCATGATGGCCATGAGTGCAATCATGCCAGCGTTAATAAGTTTTGTTTTCATCGTGTTAGTTTTCCTTCATTAATTCTAGATTTCAGCTATTCTTAATCATCTTGCAGCTTCGCTTGCCAAGTGCTGACATAAGCCCTTTGTTCTACCTAAACCTGCATCTTCATAGTTAGACCTAACCAAAATATCTTCTACGCGCCACTCCCCATTACCATCTTGTTTGGTTTTAAATTCTACAAAGCACTCAGCATAACCGCCGACCTCTCCACCTACCGCCTGACCATATCCGTTATAGGCGGTGAATCCTTCCTTTTCCCAATATTTGGTATATCGTAAGAATCTGCTATTACCCGCCTGATTAAATTCTGGATTCCCCATCACGTTGACAACTTCACCTTCTGGCCGCCCCTTCCATAAAATCAAAAGATTTGACTCAATCGGTGTAAGTTTTTTACCATCGGGTCGCATTGCAACATTGGCTCTGGCTGACATCTCTGCCTTGCTTTTCTTAATGCCTTCCATCAGGCTCTTTTGAGCCGCTTCAATTTCGGACTGCATCGATTTTTGTTTTTCCTCTATCTTTTTGATGGCAGCTTGTTTTTCGGCATCAGTAGCTTTCCTGCTCCATTTGCCACTTGGGTCGGGGCGTTTTCCAGCAACTACCTTATCGTGCCAGAATTGCTGCCAAGCAAAATCTAGAAACTCCGACGACAAAGTCTGACCAATAACCATCATGTCAGCAGGTAGCCCTAGTTTACTGATTCGTTTGTTGAAGCCGTCAAAATCAAAGTCTTTTTCTCGGATTGAAGCATGCAGAGCATGGTCGAATTCGATATGGTTACATGCTATTGTCCCAGCTTTTGAAAGTATTGGCGCACTTGAAGTTTTCCAATCGCTAACGGGAATAGTTTCGGATTGCAAATCAGATCGGCGGAGTTTATAGCTGCCTGCTCCAATCCTGAATTTGACAGCATCGCCTGCTTTTACTTTTTTGGTATTTTCAGTTAATTTATGGCTTGTCATATCCATAGAAAACGCGTTTGGACACTCAAACTGGAGCTTCAGATGAGTAAACTCTGGTTTGTTCGGGTTTTCATATACGGCAGTCACATCGATTTCTCTGATTTCTGTAGGCCCCATGACCTGATCGGGCGGAGTGCGGTTAGATATCGTACGAACATCGGCAAAATATGCTTCTCTGTCTCCCTCTTCTCCTTGATAGTGTAATACCGCCCCAAAACCAAAGGCCTCCACTGAGAGTAATAGCGAACTCATTAGCGCAAGTGTTGCTAAACCATATTTTTTCACGACATATTCCCTTTTGTTAGGCAACTTACTTAACGGGATGGGATCCCAAAACTTTTCTTAAAAATCATCTGGCTGCCTTGTTAAACCAGTAAATCTCTGCAACCATTGACCAGGTCGAATGAATAACTACGAATGGTTTACAATCTTGTGTAGGGAATTTTTCACTCCCGTCCCGAATCATTGCGTGAGCCATGGTGATGCGGCATTCATTTTTGTGGCAGCTAAACTCTGTAGTCACGTCCACACTCTCGGGAGACATTTTATTTTTTCTTAACTAAAACTTTTTCTACCCAGCCATCGCCTTTATTAGCCGTTGTCACAGAGTAATAGCCATTGACTTCAGTACCAGTGTAGATAAATTCTTCATGCTTGGTCAACGTGCCATTGTTCACTGCCTGTTTAGATGGCTCGGCAAATAGCTTGATATTGCCTATCTTGCCGACAAGAATGTCACCTTCATTCACATTGCCATTTTGTAGTACATTATTCTGAACGCTGGTATTTGGCTGCACAGGAGGCTGCTGATTGCTGTTTCCGACACCAGCAAGTTCACCTAGCTCTTTGCCGGTTCTAGAAGTTTCTGAAATGGTGTTACGTAATTGCCGAAGGTCTTGCGCCAAATCTGCATAAGTAACTTGGCAAAACAATAATGGCAACAAAGCTAAGATGGATCCGCGAATCATGATTTACCCCTTATAAAATCAATGTGAGCTTATAGAAAATGGCAAGCATTAACATTTGCCCGCAGCCTTTAACAATGCATTACATTTTTTTGTCGCAGATGTGCCAGCCTCATCGCATAAAGCCATATCTCCATTTGACCCCAATGCGCTTGAAACTTGGCACCTCAATTTCCTCCCAGTGTTGAAACTAACATTGAAATATGTTTCTGTCGTATTCCAGTGTTTTTGCTGGTCTATATCGCTAATTTTAAATTGTGACCTTTCAATGCCATATTGACGCGCAATCAGTTTATAAAGGTCATCTTCGCTTTCAGAAAAAGCCCCTGACTTTTGCCCGCCAACTACCGCTACAGGAGCCAACGCGCCAATGCATCCCACAATTAGTGGAATCGTGGCGATTACTAGTAAAAAACGTAGTACACTATTTTTCATAAATCCCTCATAGAATTACTAAATAAAAATGTTGTTGTTTTTATTATATTCAGATGGTTATAAGTTGATATTTTTTGTCGATTAAGCTCAAATTGGCGACGATAAAATGCAAATAATTCTACGAAAAGCAAATAATTGCCGACGAACTGCATCAGGTCACATGACAGGCTAGGTGATAATATAGATATGACAACGAATAACAATTCACCACCATCACAAAGTGACATGGACTGCCTGATTCGGGGTGCATTTTCGCTGAACCTCATTTATTGGGTATGCATGTTTCTTGTAGACAGCGTATTGGGATATTTCATTAAGATTGCCCCCATAGAATCTGCGCCGCATAAACTCATATTGTTTGGCGTAAGTGCGCTCATGGCTTACGTGATGGCAAGAATACTAATACGCGTTCGAGGACTTTTTTTTCCGCTCAAAGCACTGCTCTGTTTAGTGATGACAGTCATTGCAGTTCCCGTTTACATGGCGATAGACTTTCTAAACCTGTACCCTCAATCAGGGTCGTCAGATCCGATTTACTCTGGTTATACTTTAATTCAAGCTGTGTCCATGATATTTGGTTGGAATTGCCTATTTCTCGCAGTAACTGATAATTTTGAAAGAGATCAAAGAGAGCAGCAACTTGCAGCTATCCGTGAAGTTGCTCTCACCACCAAAATGCAGGCGCTTCGTTACCAAGTAAATCCACATTTTCTGTTCAATACGCTTAATTCTATTGCAGGGCTAATTGAGGAAGGAGCAACAACTCGTGCTGAACGCATGGTGCTGTCACTATCCACCTTTATGCGTACAACGCTCGCAGTTGATCCAATGAGTGATGTGAAATTATCCGAAGAGATTGCATTGCAAGAAGAATATTTAGGCATTGAGCGAGAGCGATTCTTAGACCGCTTAACATTCAAGATTGAAATGCCTGAAGCGTTACAAGATGCACTAGTGCCTAGCTTGATTCTTCAACCTTTAATTGAGAATGCAATTAAACATGGCGTGGGTGCTGCCACGGGTCAGGTAGAAATTTTACTTACGGCCAGTCGTATGTCTGATCAGCTACTACTAACAGTTGAAAATGATATTCCGTTGTATAACTCTGATCGCAAAAGCCCATTTGGAATTGGCGTCGGATTGCGCAATGTTCAAGAGAGGCTACATTTGCGCTTTCAGGAAAATAGCCAATTTTCTTCGGGCATCATACGTCCTGGTCGATACCAAGCTTCAATCGGTTTGCCATTGAAAACCGCATGACTAAATTGAGTATACTTGTAGTTGATGACGAGGCCTTAGCGAGACGCCGCCTGATTCGCATGCTAAATAAGCTGGATTGGGTTGATCGAATAGACGAAGCAAAGGATGCCATTGAAGCGCAACTTAAAATTAAAAAATGCAGTCCAGATATTCTGCTACTTGATATTCAGATGCCAGGTGGTAGTGGCTTTGATGTATTGGAGCAATTAGCAAGTGACCCACCTGCAATAGTATTTGTCACAGCTTTTGATCAATATGCATTACGTGCCTTTGAGGCCAATGCAGTTGATTATCTGACTAAGCCGATAGACGCAACCAGATTTTTAATTGCCATGGACAGAGCAAAATCAGCGGCAAGTTCCCGTATTCAGACTGATCGAATCTCAGAGTTACAAGAGATGATAGCTTCTCTTAAAGAAGCATTAAGAACGCAATCTAGACAAACAGCTGAATTCTGGGTTAAGTCTTTGGGCGAATTCATACGAGTTACGCAAGATAACATTATCAGATTTCAGGCGGAACGTGATTATGTGAGAATCCATGTATCAGGTGCAAGTTACTTATACCAAGAAACTCTTACATCCTTAGAACAGCGGCTAGATTCTGATGAGTTTATTCGTATTCACCGTAGCAATATCGTCAAACGAACTGCCATCGTAAGAATCAAGAAAACACCATTTTCTGAACTAATTATGGTGTTAAGTGACGGGTCTGAAGTACGTGTAGGAAGAACTTATTCAAAGAATATGCGGGTAAATCTCAGATAAAGTTAGCCATATAATGACTCCGCTTTTCTCAATAAATTCAGGTTTTGCTATTTAATCGACTGGCCACAATAGGGATTAAATAGCCTCAGGCTTATCTAGTGATCCGTCAGAAAGTAAAACCAAAGCTTTTAGCTCAACTGCAACTTATTTGTTAACTCAATCGGAGCTTTCAGTATAGGCGGTATTTGTCTGCATCTAGTTGGAGATATGCATTTAGTTAGGGACTGATATTAGTCAATTATTAATACAGCTTAACCTCGACTCACAAAAGAGATAGTTAATAATACGTGCTACATCAGCCCAAGTGACTTCAGCTTGCGATATAAAGTATTCCTGCTGATACCCAATTGACGGGCAACTGCAGACACATTGCCCTGATGTTGTTGCATGGCGCGCTGCACCAGATCATCAGCAACTTCTTTTAATAGTGGACTGGCCACTGATTTTAACGGTTTTTGTGCGCCAGACACCTGTTGAGCAACATCATTTTGTTCCAACAACTCATCTATAAAGTCTTTAGTAAAATGCTCCTTTGCAATCGGCATGTCATCCGCTAGAGCAATGGCTGTTCTTATCACATTATGCAGTTGCCTAATATTGCCTGGCCATGGATGATTTTCAAATATCTGCATTACCTGAGGCGTGATTTCTGCATGTGCCACTTGTTCAATTTGCAATATGAGATGTATCAACTTATCTAGGTCAGTTCTTTCTCGTAGCGCTGGCAGGCTGACACTCAAGCCATTGATACGATAATAAAGATCACTTCTAAATTCTCCAGCGGCTACTTTTTCCTTAAGTTTTTGGTTAGTTGCGCTAATCAGTGAGAAATTAACTGGCTTAGATTTGGCACTCCCCAGAGGAGTTACCGTACGCTCTTGCAGCACTCTTAATAATCGCGCTTGCAATGACAACGGCATATCACCGATTTCATCTAAAAATAAAGTGCCGCCATCTGCCTGCTCTATGCGCCCAATACTGCCTTTACGTTTTGCACCTGTAAAGGCACCTTCTTCATAGCCAAACAACTCGGCTTCAATTAAGCCTTCTGGCAGCGCTGCACAATTCACCGCGATCCAAGGTTGATTGGCGCGGTCACTTGCCTCATGTATCGCACGTGCAAACAACTCTTTGCCTACGCCAGTTTCACCTTGAATTAAAATAGGAATGCTCTTTGTCAGTACCTGCTTCACCTGCTTGATTGCCAAAGCGATTTGTGGATCTCCACTATTGAGCATATCTAAACTGGCCGCGCTCGTCCTTCTCATTGGCTGGGTGACATGCGGGCGCTTAGATTGAACGAGCGACTGAACGCGCGCATAGACTCTTGCACCATTGCTGAATCTCAGCGGAAACAGCATAGATGCATTCCCCAAAGCTTGTTTTTTAAGCTCGGCGACACTTATGTCAAACAATTGATCAAACTGAATCGACTGCGCTAACATCGCGCGCTGATTCAGATGAAAATTCAGCTGAAACTGACCGCTACGATTAATCCCCATCAGTTCGCCTTCATCGGAAAACATGGCGATGCCTTCCCATAGTGTACCGATAAATTCAGGGCGCACATGAAAATGTAGTGCAAAATCAGCTTGATAGCTGGCGCGAAATAATCGATTCTCAATCATTTGCGCCGCCATTTTAACCAATGCTAACGTATGCTGTTGTGGTGTACTTAAATCGTTAGACACATCAAGTGTCGCCAGCAACGCGTTTTGCGCATCAAAAATAGGCACTGCCGAACAGCTCAATGCATGGTGGTAAGACATGAAGTGCTCTGCGCCTTGCACTGTCATGGCCGACTGCTCCATTAAGGCCGTGCCAATCGCATTGGTGCCGCGATGTGCCTCGTTCCAAGAGGCACCAGGAGAAAGTGAAACACGTTGCGCATCATCAATAAAATGCTGATCACCCATACTACGCAAAATCACGCCTTCATGATCGGTAAGCACAACCAAGCTGCGCGTATGCGCAATTTGCTCGGTCAATGTTGCCATTTCTGGCTCAGCATGGGCGATTAATAATTGATTTTTTTCTTGTCGTATAGACAGTTCATGCGCAGTAAGCACTTGCATATCTTTCGGCGCATTCTCATCCACGCCATTATCAAGGCATCGCCTCCATGATCTCTCAATCTCCTCCGCAATCGTGCCTACTTGCAAGTTACCACGTGCGATAAACTGTTGTCTCGCAAGCACGATATTAGAAGCTTTTTTACTGGATTCCGTATTCATCAAACACCTTTTCCCACTGAACAACGCACACTGAACACCTGCTCAGTATTGATACAACGCTGAACACATCTGCACCAACACTAAATGATACAACGCCCATCACCAATACAATCTAATCCCATTGTTTTAAAAGTACTTTTTTAAGTTTGTGACAACTAAAAGACGGCTTGGCATACCCATTGCAATGTTAGCACCGTTAGCGCGTGAATTGAGCATTCGCGCGCTACATTTTTATTACATCATTATTGTATTTTGGAGATTTTATGAACCATAAATTTAAAATGGCTGTAGGTGCTGGCATATTGAGTATGCTGAGTTTATCCTCAATGGCTGATACAGAGCTCGATAAATTGATGCAGGATGACAACCAATGGGCGCATCCTCGCAAAGATTTTGCAAACACTGGCTATAGCCGCTTGTCGCAAATCAACAAAAGTAATATTAAAAAACTGAAATATGCGTGGTCATTTAACACTGGCGTCAACCGTGGTCATGAGGGTGCTCCATTAGTGGTGAATGACATGATGTATATTCACACCGCGTTTCCAAACAATGTATATGCGCTGGATTTAAATGATAACCAAAAAATTGCTTGGGCTTACTTTCCTAAACAAGACCCTGATGTACAAGCCGTTTTATGCTGCGACAACGTTAACAAAGGCCTAGGTTATGGCGACGGCAAAATTTTCTTGCAGCAAAATGATGGCATGCTAGTCGCCTTAGATGCAAAAACTGGCAAAAAAATCTGGGATGTCAAAGTAAACGATCCTAAAACAGGTGCAGCCAACACCAATGCCCCTCATATCATCAAAGATAAAGTCATTACTGGCTGTTCTGGCGGTGAGTTTGGCGTACGTTGCCATATCTCAGCGTACAACATTAAAGATGGTGCGCTAGTTTGGCGTGCATACAGCACTGGACCAGATACAGAAATGCTGATTGGTCAGGATTTTAATCAAGCAAATCCGCATTACAGCGCTTTATCACTCTATGAAGATGTCAATGGTGGCAACAAACAAGGTGGTTCATTCAAAAACCTGCCTAAAGACAGTCTCAAGTTTCCTGAGACCGATCTTGGTGTAAAAACTTGGTTAAAACCACAAGCAAGAAAAGATGGCTGGCAAAACGGCGGTGGTCCAACTTGGGGCTGGTACTCATATGACGCTAAGCTTAACTTGATGTACTACGGTACAGGCAACCCAGGCACATGGAATCCTGATGTGCGTCCTGGTGATAACAAATGGTCTATGACTATTTTTGCACGTGACGTAGACACAGGCATGGCTAAATGGGGTTATCAGATGACACCACATGACGAGTGGGATTACGATGGGATGAACGAAATTGTACTGTGGGACGCTAATGGCAAAAAGCTCGCTTCACACTTTGACCGTAACGGTTTTGGTTACACTTTTGATCGCACTAACGGCACACTATTGGTTGCAGAAAAAATGCATCCTTTTGTCAACTGGTCAACTGGCATTGACATGAAAAGTGGCATCCCGATTAAGGATCCAAAATACTCAACACATCAGGACTACAACGCTAAAGGTATCTGCCCGTCTGCTTTGGGTGTAAAAGATGAGCAGCCTTCTGCGTTCTCGCCTAAAACAAAAATGTTCTATGTGCCGCTTAACCACGTTTGCATGACCTATGAGCCTGTTGAATCTAAATATGTTGCAGGCCAACCATGGGTAGGTGCAACGCTCACCATGTTTGCTGGTCCAGATGGCGTGATGGGTGGCTTTATGGCTTGGGATGGTCTCAAAGGTAAAGCAAAATGGTACAACAAAGAGAAATTCTCAGCTTGGGGTGGTGCATTAGTTACGGCTACTGACGTAGTATTCTATGGCACTTTAGATCGCTGGTTTAAAGCGGTAGATGCGCAAACGGGTAAAGAGCTTTGGAAATTTCAGGTTGGTTCAGGCGTAGTAGGTAACGCCATCACTTACGGCCATAAAGGCAAACAGTATGTAGGCGTACTATCTGGCATCGGTGGCTGGGCTGGCGTTGCGATGAACCTAGGCTTAACCAATGATACAGATGGCTTGGGTGCTGCTGGCGGCTATAAAGAACTGGTGAAATACAACGCCGCGCCTGGTGGTGGCGCAATGAACGTATTTAGTCTCTAAATGTAGAAAGCGAGAACACCATGTTTCAATATTTAACATATGCTGCACTAGCCTCCACACTCGTAGTCTGTAGCGCGAATGCACTTGCAACAGAAGCTGCATTAGCACTCGCTCAAAAGAGTGGTTGCTTAAACTGTCACAGTGTAGACAAGAAAATTCTTGGCCCTGCTTATAAAGAGGTTGCAGCCAAGTACAAGGGTGACAAAACAGCTGAAGCCAAGCTGATTCAAAAAGTAAAAGTGGGTGGGAGCGGAAGCTGGGGAAGTATGCCTATGCCTGCCAACAGCCCACAAGTCAAGGACGATGACATCAAAACCATCATACAGTGGGTGCTCACTTTGTAACTTGTTTAACCATTGATCTCTGAAGTTTGAGCCAGTAATGAAAGTTGCTGGCTCTTTTTTATTACCTAGACATATACCAAATAAACCTAAGAACTATTCGCGGCAGAATTAAGCAATGCACTGATTGTAAAATGAGTTTGTGATATTGTGACGGATGATTGAGTGAACCGAGAAATATCCATCAAATGTCCACAGAAAATAAATTAAAACAAATCATCTTCAATAAACGCATGCTGATATGCGTGTTTACAGGCTTTAGCTCTGGTCTACCTTTATATATCCTCATTAGCTTGCTGCCAGCGTGGTTAAGGTCAGAAGGTGTGGATTTAAAAGCAATTGGCTTATTTTCACTGATCAGCCTGCCTTTTACTTGGAAATTTATTTGGGCACCTTTGTTCGATCGCTATGCGCTACCGATGGGGCGTAGGCGGGGTTGGCTGATTATTACACAGGTTGCACTACTGCTCAGTATTCCTGCTTTTGGTTATTTACATGCAAAACTGGATATTTGGACGATTGCTTATCTGGCGACGACAGTTGCATTTTTTAGTGCTAGCCAAGACATCGTGCTCGATGCTTATCGCCGTGAACTGTTACCAGATGTTGAATTAGGGTTAGGCAACGTCATCCACGTCAATGCTTACAAAATCGCTGGGCTGATTCCTGGCTCGCTTTCACTTATTTTGGCTGACCATTTACCTTGGAGTAGTGTGTTTATGATTACTGCAATGTTCATGTTACCAGGGATTATCATGACGCTACTAGTGCAAGAACCAGCCATTAATCAGGGCGCACCAAAAACGCTTAGAGAAGCTGTGGTTGAGCCATTTCATGAATTTATTTCTCGCAACGGTCTCCAAACAGCGCTCGTCATTTTAGCGTTTATCTTCCTCTACAAACTGGGTGACAGCATGGCAACTGCACTCGCCACACCATTCTATTTAGACATGGGTTTTAGTAAAACTGAGATTGGGCTAATCGCCAAAAATGCTGGTCTGTGGTCAAGTGTAGCAGGCGGTATATTAGGTGGTATCTGGATGATTAAATTAGGTATTAACCGTGCATTGTGGGTATTTGGTGCAGTACAAATGCTTTCTATTTTGGGCTTTGCTTGGCTAGCCAATATCGGACACAACTTATTCGCACTTGGCTTTACAATCGGATTTGAAGCATTTGGGGTAGGCTTGGGTACAGCGGCGTTTGTGGCCTATATCGCTCAAACCACCCACCCCCTGTATACCGCCACGCAATTTGCATTATTCACCAGTTTGGCCGCAGTACCCCGTACCATTTTTAACTCACTAACAGGCTACTTGGCAGAGCACTTAGGTTGGGTAAACTTTTACATACTCTGCTTTGGACTCGCCATTCCTGGCATGTTGTTGTTGTTAAAAATAGCGCCTTGGCATAGCACTAAAGAAAGTGCACAACTTTAGCAAAGTGACAGAAAAGTCTAACTTAAGGAAGTACTTGAGCGATTGCAATATCTTGTTTTTTAACACTACTTTGAAGATTGGCAATGGTCGTATTTAAATCTCTCAACCAGCTATTTTTAGCAGAAGGCTGGTTAGGCAAACCATTTAAAATCATATGTTGATTCTCATCCTGCATCAAATTTAGCGCAATATCATCAGACTCTAACAACTGCGCTGGTTTCACTTTTAACATGGCAATTTCTGAACCAAGATAGCTTGTCATGCTAGATACGGCAGTGCCTGCCACAGAAGCCTGTGCTGCTGTAGAAGAGGCTCCAATAATCGCACCTGCGGGTGGAAAGAACACCGTGGTTAACGCAGCAATAATCAATTTAGTAGAGCTGTTTTTACGATGATGCTGCCCAATCACGTGTCCCATTTCGCGCGCGATGACAAATTGCAGCGCTTCATCAGTTAGCGCCATTTCCTGCACGCCACGAAATATCACGATACGTCCGCCTGCATTGGAGGCCATGCCAGCTTCTGCTTTATCCACCACGTCAAATTGAAAGTAAGGAATGCGTTGTTCTAACTCAGGATACATCGTATACGCCTGCACAGCCAAAACCTGACCTAGTGATTGTACTCTATCATCAAAAATCTTATTTTGAATACACTGTGCGGCCTCGCATGGCGTTGCATTTTGCGTAGTAGCAAGGTTAAATTTCAGATGCATATTGGAGTAAAGACTGCCAAAATTTGTCAACAATCCCTCGTCTGCATACACTTGTGGGCACAATAACACTTGTGTGCACAGTAGCAATGACATCGCTAATTGCTGTAAATTTTGACGTTTCACAATGGCTTTCCTAGCACTTGTTGACTTCAATCATAATCAATAATCAGTGGTGCATGATCACTAAATCGCTCATCTTTATAAACGGATGCACGCACTGCTTTTGTTGCAATTTCTGGTGTGGCAATTTGGTAGTCTATACGCCAGCCTACGTTCTTAGCCCAGGCCTGACCTCGATTGCTCCACCACGTATAACATTCTTCGGTAGTATCCATGTGCAGCTGACGATACACGTCTATCCACCCTACTCTGTTAAATAAATCTGTCAACCATTGACGCTCTTCAGGTAAGAATCCAGAGTTATTTTTGTTGCCTTTGTAGTTTTTAAGATCAATTTCTTGGTGTGCAATATTCCAGTCGCCACAGATAATCACATCAAGTCCACTACCTATCAGACTCTCTAAATGAAGCATGAAGCGTGCCATTACACTGAACTTAAACGCTTGCCTTTCCTCGCCACTTGAGCCACTTGGCAAATAAAGCGAAACAATACTTAAGTTTCCAAATCGACATTCTAAATAACGGCCTTCATCATCAATTTCTTTATCGCCCAGACCTTCAATAACAGCATCTGGTTTTTGTTTAGTATAAATACCAACGCCACTGTAGCCTTTTTTTTGTGCGTAATGAAAATAGCCAAAATAGCCTTTGGGTGCTAACATTTCTGCTGACAGATCAGCGGCTTGCGCTTTAATTTCTTGAAGACAAATGACATCTGGCTGCACTTTTTCCAGCCATGTATAAAAGCCTTTATTGGCTGCAGAACGGATTCCGTTAAGATTCAACGTTATAATGCGCATTATTTACTTTCTTTAATATAACCATGAGTGATCTAAGCCAAGAGTTTATAGAATTTTCGATCAAAAAGCAGGTGTTAAAATTTGGGGAGTTCAAAACCAAAGCAGGACGCCTAAGCCCTTACTTCTTTAATGCTGGCTTGTTTAATGATGGAGAAAGCCTACTAAAACTTGGAGAATTCTACGCAAAAAGCATTCAGCAATCAGGCATTCAATTTGATATGCTGTTTGGACCAGCCTATAAGGGCATTCCGCTGGTGTGTGCAATTAGCATTGCCTTTGCCAGACAAGGCATCAATTACCCATACGCCTATAACCGTAAAGAAGCTAAAGACCATGGCGAAGGCGGTACACTGGTTGGCACACCGCTATTTGGTAGAGTCTTGATTATTGATGATGTCATTTCAGCAGGCACCTCTATACGAGAATCCGTTGATTTAATTAAACAAAATGGCGCAATCCCTTGTGGGGTCAGCTTAGCGCTAGATCGCCAAGAAAAAGGACAAACAGCACTTTCAGCGGTACAAGAAGTTGAAACGCATCACCATATCCCTGTATCCAGCATCGCTAAACTGAGCGATTTATTTAAGTTTTTAGAAAACAATCAGGATTTGGCACAACACTTGCATAACGTTGAGCATTATCGACAACGTTACTGCACTTTTGAAAATAATGAATAAATTCAGCATCGCCATTTTTTCTATTCTCGTACTATGTGCAAACATCAGCGCTTATGCGGCTGACGGCAAAATTGTAAAATGGGTCGATAAAGATGGCGTCACGCACTATGGCGACAAACCGCCGATGCCTGACAGCGCAAGCAAAGCCAGCATGCTGAATAAGCAAGGGATGACTGTTAAAAAAATAGAACCAGCCCAACATAATCCAGAGGCAGACAAAGTAGCAGCAGAACAAGCCAGACGTGATGCAGCCTTGCTCGCCACCTATTCTACAGCTGAGGAAATCGACATTGCGAGCGCCCGTAATACTAAAATTGACGAGCTTGCCGTAGAAAGTTTAAGCCTGCAACTCGAAAATCAACGCAAATCTTTGGCTCAAACCAATGAAAAAATTGCTGGTTTTATTAAAAAGAAAAAGGCACCACCTGATACATTAGTGGAAGATAAGCAGAAAAACAAGGCTGACATTGCAAACACTGAGCAGCAAATCGCGCAGAGAAAAAAGAATATTGATGCTACACGCCTACGCTATAGCGAAGACAAAGCACATTTTATCGCACTCAAAACACCTAGTGATGCAGCTCAACATACGCAAACAAATAATCAATAACGATTTAACCTAGCAGTTTTTAAGCTAGCAGTTTTTTCTTTAACAGATCATTCACTTGCGCTGGATTGGCCTTGCCTTTAGAGGCTTTCATACACTGCCCGACCAAGGCATTAAAGGCTTTTTCTTTACCCGCTTTAAACTCTTCCACCATGGCTTGGTTTGCAGCTAACACCTCATCAATAATGGCTTCTATCGCGCCTGTGTCTGACACTTGTTTGAGGCCTTTGGCTTCGATAATCGCATCCACTTCGCCTTCGCCCTCCCATAGTGCTTCAAACACTTGTTTGGCAGCATTGTTGGATATGGTGTTATCGTTAATGCGTTTAAGCAATTGCGCCAGTTGCATAGCGCTGACTGGGGAATCGACAATGGCTTTGTCTTCTGCGTTTAATTTGGCAAAAATAGTTCCTGAAATCCAATTTGCCGCCTGTACTGGATCTGAACCTTCCTCAACTGCCTCAATATAAAACTCACTGACGTCTAAACTACTTGCCATCGCTTCTGCTGACTCCGAAGACAAGCCATATCCATCGCGCAAAGTAATTTTGCGCAAAGTTCTGCGTAAAGTAACATCCATTGCAGTATCCAAATCTGAATCATCTTGAGCATTTCGAATAGGGGCAAATAGTTTGAAACGTTCAATCAATGATGATGGCAAAATTGGCATTGTTTTTTTAACACGTGCTTTATCTTCTTCTCTAATCACCAAAGGCAACAAATCAGGGTCTGGGAAGTAGCGATAATCGTTGGCTTCTTCTTTACTACGCATGGCGCGCGTTTCGCCCGTGTCTGGGTTAAACAGAACCGTCGCTTGTTGTATGGTACCGCCATCTTCTAGCGTTTCGATTTGCCATTGGGTTTCATACTCGATGGCTTGTTGCATAAACTTAAACGAGTTGAGATTTTTAATCTCGCGGCGTGTGCCAAGTTTGTCTGTGCCTTTTGGGCGCACAGAAACATTCACGTCACAGCGGAAAGAACCTTCTTGCATATTGCCATCGCAAATACCTATCCATTGCACTAACTCGTGTAGTTTTTTGGCATAGGCCACGGCTTCTGCCGCACTACGCATATCGGGTTCAGTCACGATTTCTAACAGCGGTGTACCCGCACGGTTAAGATCTATGCCTGACATACCCTCAACTGCTCCGTGCACAGATTTACCTGCATCTTCTTCAAGGTGCGCGCGGGTGATGTTGATGGTTTTTTCATACGCCTCAGTATTTTTGCTAGCAGGCACTTGTATGGTCAATTTACCTTTGCCAACCACGGGTAGTTCATATTGGCTGATTTGGTAGCCTTTGGGTAAATCGGGGTAAAAATAATTTTTACGCGCAAACACGCTACGTGGCGCAATTTCCGCGTCTACCGCTAAACCAAATTTAATGGCACATTCGACGGCTTGCTTATTCAACACAGGCAACACGCCTGGCAAGGCAATGCTCACCTCACACGCTTGGGTGTTAGGCTCAGCACCATAAGTAGTTGAGGCTCCACTAAAAATCTTGGTATTGGTTTTTAATTGTGTATGGGTCTCTAACCCAATAACGACTTCCCATTCCATGCTATTTCAAACTTTCTGGCATTCTTATGTGCCAATCTGTCACTTGTTGGTACGCGTGCGCCACATCGAGCATACGCGCTTCATCAAAATAATTGCCCATCAATTGTAAACCCACAGGCAAGCCATTGCTGAATCCAGCTGGAATGCTCATCCCTGGTAAGCCAGCCAAGTTGGTGGCGATGGTGTACACGTCTTGCAAGTACATGGCGACTGGATCATCTGCTTTTTCGCCCGCTTTAAAAGCTGTAGACGGTGCAGTCGGCCCCATGATGACATCGCACTTTTTAAATGCTTCTGTGAAGTCTTGCGCGATTAAGCGGCGAATTTGTTGTGCTTTAAGGTAGTAAGCATCGTAGTAGCCTGCACTTAACACATAGGTACCAATTAGGATACGACGTTTGACCTCTGCACCAAAGCCTTCGGCACGTGATTTCATATACATATCCATCAAATCATCGTACTCAGCTGTGCGGTGGCCGTAACGTACGCCGTCATAACGCGAGAGGTTAGAGCTCGCCTCGGCTGGGGCGAGCACGTAATACACTGGAATCGACAATTGCGTGTTTGGCAATGAAATATCGACAATGGTCGCACCGAGTTTTTTGTACTCCGCAATGGCTTCTTGCACTACTTTTGCTACGCCAGCGTCTAAGCCTTCAGCAAAGTATTCTTTTGGTAAGCCGATGCGCAAGCCACTTAACGGTTTATCGCCCGTCATGTTAGCTAAGCCGCGCGTGTAGTCTTCTTTCGGGCGGTTGAGGCTAGTAGAATCGCGCTCGTCAAAACCTGCCATCACGTTCATCATGAGGGCGCAATCTTCGGCTGATTTTGCCATGGGGCCAGCTTGATCGAGTGATGAAGCAAAGGCAATCATGCCGTAGCGCGACACCAGACCATACGTCGGCTTTAAGCCAGTAAAGCCACATAGGCTAGCTGGCTGACGAATAGAGCCACCCGTGTCTGTACCAGTAGCAGAAGCACATAAGCGCGCCGCCACAGCAGCAGCAGAGCCGCCTGAGCTACCGCCTGGTACGCGATCGAAATCCCAAGGATTTTTCACACTACCAAAATAACTGGTCTCGTTACTTGAGCCCATGGCAAATTCATCCATATTGGTTTTACCCAAGTTAACAGCGCCAACTGCGTCAAACTGTGTGATTACATGCGCATCATAGGGTGCTGTAAAGTTCGCCAGCATTTTAGAGCCGCATGTCGTTTTCCAGCCCTTGGCGCAAAAAATGTCCTTTTGTGCCAAAGGGATGCCAGTAAGTGGTGCGATGTTACCCGCAGCAATACGCGCATCCGCCGCTTGTGCTTGTGCCATGGTAATCGTTTCATCTAATGCCACATACGCATTAATGTCAGGATTATGTTGAGTAATGCGCTTGAGAAAAGCTTGCGTGAGTTCAACACTCGAAATTTGTTTGCTCGCCAGCATTTGGCCAAGCTGTTTCAGGCTGTTATTAATCATAAAGTTCAGGTAGTTATTCGATGACTTTGGGAACGAGATACAAACCACTGTCAGTCAGGGGCGCAATCGCTTGGAAGATTTCACGCTGATTGAACTGCGTGACTACATCTTCACGCAAACGCTGCTCAAGCTCTTGTGAATGCGACATTGGTACAATCCCCGTCGTATCTACCGCTTGCATTTGTTCTATCAAACCCAGAATACCAGAAAGCTTGGTAAGTGTAGAAGCAGCCTCTTGCTCATTGATTTCTATGCGCGCCAAATATGCAATGCGCTTAATGTCTTCTGTCGTCAGTGCCATGAATTCATTTCTATCATTTGTTTGTAACAATATATAATTACATCTTAATTTTAGATGTGATTTACGTTATTATACCTTGATTTCAATTCGCATCTTTAAGCGACGATAGTAAATCTTCATAATCAGGATAAAACATGTTCGGTTCATTAAATAGTTATTTCTCCAATGATTTAGCCATCGATTTAGGTACAGCCAACACCCTCATTTACGCACGCGGAAGAGGCATCGTGTTAGATGAACCGTCTGTCGTAGCGATACGCCTAGAAGGTGGTCCTAACGGCAAAAAGGTGCTGCTTGCCGTAGGCTCTGATGCCAAAGGGATGCTTGGCCGAGCACCTGCGAACATCCAAGCCATTCGCCCAATGAAAGACGGTGTGATTGCTGACTTTACTATCACAGAGCAAATGCTCAAATATTTTATCCGTAAGGTGCACGAGTCACGCTGGTTTTCACCAAGCCCACGTATCATCATCTGCGTACCAGTAGGCTCAACGCAAGTCGAACGTCGCGCCATTAAAGAGTCTGCTGAACGCGCTGGTGCCAAGCAAGTATTTTTAATTGAAGAGCCGATGGCGGCCGCCATTGGCGCCGACATGCCTGTCGCTGAAGCAACAGGTTCCATGGTGGTAGACATTGGCGGTGGTACCACAGAGGTGGGCGTCATTTCCTTAGGCGGTATTGTCTACGCAAAATCTGAGCGCGTAGGTGGCGATAAATTTGACCAAGCGATTATTGACTACATCCGTCGTAACTATGGCATGCAAATTTCCGAGCCGACTGCTGAGGCCATCAAGAAGAAAATTGGCTCTGCATTCCCAGGCTCTGAAGTATTAGAGATGGAAGTGACTGGACGCAATCTGGCTGAAGGTTTACCACGCAAATTTACCATCTCCAGTAATGAGATTTTAGAAGCGCTCACAGAACCATTGAACTCAATTGTTGGCGCAGTAAAATCTGCCCTAGAACAAACACCGCCTGAACTTGGTGCTGATATTGCAGAAAAAGGCATGGTACTCACTGGCGGCGGTGCGTTGTTACGCGATCTGGATCGATTGCTGATGGAAGAAACTGGCTTGCCTGTGATCGTCGCAGAAGATCCACTCACTTGTGTTGCACGTGGCTGTGGTCGCGCACTCGAGGAAATGGACAAATTAGGCAACGTGTTTGCTAGCGAATAACCATTTGTTTATCCACTGATCCTCGCACACAATTTGGCATGCTTAAGGGCGTACATCAAAAACTAGAACCCCAAGAATCTCTTGCCTTTTTTGTTCGGGGACCGAGTCCGTTTTCTCGCATGATGTTTTTTTGCGCACTCTCCATCGTGTTAATGGCGGTGGATGCGCGCTTTAATTATTTATCACAATTCCGGCAAACATTTATTGCTGCATTACATCCTTTGGAAATGCTAGCAAATGCTCCCAGCGAATGGGGGATGAATATCAAAAATTATTTATCCTCACACAATGCGCTGCTTAAAGAAAACCAAGCATTAAAGCTTAAAGAGATGGAACAGCAAGTGTTATTGCAACGCCTAAGTACCATTGAATCAGAAAACACGCATCTCAGAAGTTTATTAAAAGGCAATGCACCGATTATACCCAAAGCCATCTTAGGCGAAATCATGCACATGGGGCGCGACCCATTTAGCAATGTGATTGTGATCAATCGCGGTAGCAATCATGGCGTAAGCGCAGGGCAAGCGGTCGTAGATGCTGACGGCGTGATTGGTCAAGTCACCCGTGCCTATCCTTTTAGTAGCGAAGTGACCTTGGTAACAGATAAGAATTTATCCATCCCCATCCAAATTGAACGCAACCAATTACGCGCCATTGCGTTTGGTGAAGGCAAAAGCAACACCTTAGACATTCCATTTCTACCTACCAGTGTTGATATTAAAGTAGGGGACAAGTTAGTCACTTCTGGTATAGATGGCATTTACCCCTCTGGCCTTGCAGTGGCTACCGTAACACAAATCAAACAGAGTCCAGATGCCCCATTTGCAAAAATTATCAGCACGCCCACTGCAGGCGTTAACAGCCACTCTCAACTACTCATTCTTAACATGCCTCAACCAGAAACCATTCATTACACTGAGGAAGTTAGCCCAACAGCCACAAAAAAAGCTGAGAAAAAACAAGAGACTAAACCAAGCAATGTGAAAGCTAAACCTGATGCGTCACGTTGAACTCACTACCGTCATCACCACATTGGCAATTGCGCTTATTTTTCAACTGTACCCTTGGTCTGGCTATGGCATTACGTTGCGGCCTGATTTTTTATTAGTTGTGACATTGTATTGGATATTACGTGCACCTAACATGTGCAACGTAGGCGTGGCATGGCTTGCAGGTCTGATCGTTGATTTATCCACTGGCAGCCTGCTTGGGCAACATGCCCTAGGCTATGCCTTTACTGCATTTTTAGGTTTGCTATATCAACGTAGACTGGTGCTATTTAACAAATGGCAGCTATCTGCTTATGTATTGACATTACTGACCACTGAACGTTTTATTGTATTGATTTTAAAATTGTTTGCCGATAATGAAGCACCCCATATGTCCTATTTTTTGCCAATTCTGACCAATCTCATTTTATGGCAAATCATGGTTATGATTTTTGGTGCGCCCACGCGTCCTAAGCACAAATAACGCAAGCCCATGGCCTATAGCACCGAACTCAAAAACCATCAGACTGAGCAGCACAACTTTAAAGTTAGACTGACCATCATGAGCATTGTTGCGTTGCTCGCCTTTGTTGCCTTAGGTGTTCGTTTTTACTACTTGCAAGTATACCGATATGGCTATTACCACACACTCGCAGAAAGCAATCGCATTTCCATTGTGCCCATCACACCTAACCGTGGCCTCATTCTTGATAGAAATGGTCTGGTGCTCGCGCATAACTTTTTTGTATACACACTAGAAATCACACCTTCCAAAATTGAGGATTTGAATAATGCAATAGCAGAACTGGCTAAACTTGTAGAGATTAGTCCAGTTGATCTAAAACGCTTTAAAAAATTAAAAGCGCAAAGCCACTCATTTGAAAGTGTTCCGATCCGCACCCACTTAAATGAAATTGAAGCTGCCAAATTTGCAGTGAATCGCTACCGTTTCCCAGGCGTAGAACTTAAATCACGGTTATACCGTCATTACCCTAGAGGCAATCTTGGTACTCACGCGATTGGTTACATTAGCCGTATCAATGAAAGTGACCTTGAATCACTTAAGGAAGACAACCATTTTTCCAATTACAAGGGTACAGACCATATTGGCAAAAGCGGCGTTGAGCAATTTTATGAACGCGAGCTTCATGGTACAACAGGTTTTCAACAAGTCGAAATCGATGCAAGTGGTCAAGCCGTGCGTGTACTTTCAAGTGCAGCGCCTACTTCTGGCAACAATGTCGTACTATCGATCGATGCCAAACTACAAGAGATCGCAGAAAAAGCGTTTGGGGAACGCCGTGGCTCACTGGTTGCGATTCAACCAAATACTGGAGAGATATTAGCCTTCGTCAGCATGCCTACCTTTGATTCCAATTTGTTTGTGGATGGCATTGACTACGACAACTGGAATTCACTCAACAACTCTCTGGATAAACCATTAATCAACCGCGCATTAAGGGGGCTGTATCCCCCTGGCTCAACTTTCAAACCTTTTGTCGCATTGGCTGGATTAGAAGCTGGCAAACGAATCCCACCATTCAGCATTAGTGACCCAGGGTATTTTACGTTGCCGAATAGTAGCCATCGCTATCGCGACTGGAAACCTAGTGGGCACGGTTATGTCGACATCAAAAGAGCGATTACAATTTCCTGTGATACTTTTTTTTACGGGCTCGCCATGGAGTTAGGCATTGATAAACTCACTGGGTTTGTTCGTCACTTTGGTTTTGGTGAGAAAACCAATATTGATATTAATGGAGAAGTCTCTGGTCTCTTACCTACCCCAGAATGGAAAAAAAGAAAGTTTAAACAACCTTGGTATATGGGCGAAACTGTCATTGTCGGCATCGGCCAAGGCTACACCCTTGTCACCCCCATGCAATTGGCTCATGCAACCGCTACTTTAGCCAACCATGGCAATGCCATGAAACCGCATATTGTCAACGCCATTGTCGACACAAAAAGTAACGCCACAACCTTTATTCAAAATACTTTAGTCGATAAAATACAACTTAATAATGACAACTTAGAGATCGTCAAGGCAGGCATGATTGATGTCACGCTACCAGGAGGGACTGCCGCCTCAGTAGGTGCCAATGCAGGCTATAGTATTGCAGCTAAAACGGGTACCGCTCAAGTGGTGGGCATCAAACAGAATGAAAAATATAATGAAAAAAATATTGATGAGCGTCACCGTGATCATGCACTGTTTATTGCCTATGCCCCTGCAGAGGATCCAAAAATTGCATTGGCTGTGATTGTAGAAAACGGCGGGCATGGTGGCTCTGCTGCAGGCCCTATCGCTAGAAAAGTGATGGACTATTTCTTGCTCGGAAAAGAGCCTATCGAAGAAAGCATAAAACCTGCAGTTGAAGCAGCTCCGATTAATACAGATAGTACAAGCACTGAATCCCCAATAGAGGCACCGCTCTATGATTAGTAAATTTGTCGCTGGCTGTTTTAAACATTTAGACTCTGTGCTATTGGCCTGTATTTTATTTGGAATGCTTATTGGCCTACTCGTGCTTTATAGTGCCTCTGGTCATGACTTTAGTAGGGTATACGCACAATTTATCAATATGCTGGTAGCATTGGGTGCTATGTGGGCTGTAGCCAATGTTCAACCTCAGCATATCGAACGAATCGCTGTGCCTGCCTACATCATCGGCGTGTTATTACTGATTGCAGTCGCTCTCTTTGGTGACATTAGCCACGGTGCGAGACGCTGGTTAAATCTTGGCGTGACCAGAATTCAGCCGTCTGAACTCATGAAATTAGCTGGACCGATTATGCTTGCATGGTATTTTTCCAGAAGCGAAAGCAAATTAAGGCACACTGACTTTATCATTGCTGGTGCAATTTTACTTTTCCCTGTACTACTTATTATGAAACAGCCAGATTTAGGCACCGCCATGCTAGTCACTGCTTCAGGGATTTTTGTGATTTTTTTAGCAGGATTAAGCTGGCGGTTTATTGTCGGAGGTATCGTACTTGTCGGCGCGCTGAGTCCAATATTTTGGTCGCTACTTCATGATTATCAACGCCGTCGAATTGAAATTCTCATTGACCCGACACAAGACCCTTTAGGTTCTGGCTACCACATCATTCAATCCACCATCGCCATTGGTTCTGGTGGCGTAACAGGCAAAGGTTGGCTCAATGGCACGCAAACACAGCTGGATTTTCTCCCAGAACGTACCACAGATTTTATCTTTGCTGTGTTTGGAGAAGAGTTTGGACTTGTGGGTAATCTTTTGTTGTTAACATTGTTTGCTATCATTGTGATTCGCGGATTCATCATTGCATCTCAAGCCAAAAGCACATTTTCCAGATTATTGGCGGGCAGTGTCGCCATGACATTTTTAACTTATTGCTTTGTGAATATGGGTATGGTGAGTGGCATTCTACCTGTTGTCGGTGTACCCTTGCCCCTCATCAGCTACGGAGGCACCTCTATGCTCACTTTAGGTCTTGGCTTTGGGCTGCTGATGAGCATACAAACCCACAAAAAACTACTGGCATCGGGCTAACTATTGAGTCAATTAAAATGAGAAATTTTCTATTTATTATTTTCTTCGTGAGTGTGCTCACAGCCTGCGGTGGTAATCGTATTTCACAGCCTAGCCCACCTGCACCCCCGGCCGCAAAAACACAAGAGCCATCCACCAAGCCCTCAGCCACTGATACACAGTCTACTTCTGACAACACAGATGGAAGTACAAAACCTGGCGGATATTATTTGGACGATGGCCCAGAAGAAAATCCACCTCAAAATCTGGATGACATTCCTGATGCGACACCCAAATACGAACCCATTAACCCTATTGCAAACAAGCCATATAAAGCATTAGGCGAAGTCTACGTGCCGATAACCAACGCCCAGTCTTTTACGCAGTCTGGGGTGGCCTCATGGTATGGCAAACGCTTTCATGGCAAAAAAACCTCAACGGGCGAAACATATGACATGTATGCAATGACCGCAGCTCACCCCACCCTGCCATTACCAAGCTATGTCAAAGTCACTAATCCAGCAAATCAACGCTCTGTGATTGTGCGGATTAATGATCGCGGTCCATTTAAACATGATCGTATTATTGATCTGTCTTATGCTGCAGCGTATAAATTACGTATGATCAATCAGGGTAGTGCACACGTGCAAATTGAAAGCGTTGATGTTGCCAGCTACAAAACGCAAAGCCAAACGTTGGCAGCAGATAAAAAACAGCAGACAGCCAGCAACCCTTTAACCTTGAAAGAAAACAGCACTCAGGGTAGTGCTATCTCACAATTTTTTGTGCAAGTAGGCGCTTTCAAGCTCGAAGAAAACGCCACCAAGTTAAAACAAAAAATTCTAAATCTTGGCATTACGGGTACTAGCAATATCAACCACGTGTATAATAATGACCTTCACAGATTAAAGCTTGGCCCCTATTCTAGTAGAAGTAAAGCGGACCAAATTGCTGCAGAAATTCGTAGACAACTCAACATTTCAAGCCTCATCAGCCAATAAAACTTATGCGTAACATATTGCTATTTACATGGATTACTTTCTCAACACTTTGTGCATCACTTGCGTTTGCAGATGTGGTACCTCCGCCGCAGCTTGCGGTCAACGCTTACTTACTGAAAGACTTTAATAGTGGCTCGACCATTGCCGCTTATAAAGAAAACGAGCGTGTAGAACCCGCTTCTCTGACAAAAATTATGACGGCATATCTTACTTTTGAGGCGATTCAGCGGCATCACCTCAAGTTAGATCAAACACTCCCTGTCAGTGAAAAGGCGTGGAAGGCTGAGGGCTCAAAAATGTTTATCGAGCCAAAAACACCTGTCACTGTAGATGAGTTATTGCATGGCTTGATTATTCAGTCTGGCAACGATGCTGCCATTACACTCGCAGAAAACATTGCTGGCTCAGAATCACAGTTTGCCGATTTAATGAATAAAAAAGCAGCGTCACTTGGTATGAAAAATACGCATTTTATGAATGCAACTGGTCTCCCAGACAAAGATCATTACACTACCGCTTATGACTTGTCGATTCTAGCAAGTGCACTTATTCATGATTTTCCGCTTGAATATAAAACGCTATATTCCACTAAAGAATTCACCTATAACAAAATCACGCAGCCCAATCGCAACCGATTACTTTGGTTAGATGCCAATGTCGACGGCATGAAAACGGGTCATACCAATACTGCGGGATATTGCTTGATTGCCTCTGCCAAACGCAATGAAACGCGCCTGATTTCAGTGGTGCTCGGCGCTGTTTCTGAAACATCACGCGCAGTAGAAAGCCAGAAATTGCTCAATTATGGCTTTCAGTATTTTGAGACGACGCAGGTATATCATGCAGGTCAGCCAATTAGCGCGGTACATGTATGGAAAGGGCAAGAGAAAACGGTCAATGCCACAGTGGCGACACCTGTTTACTTTTCCTTACCTAAAGGAGATTATGCAAAAGTAAAAGCCAGCATGACCACCAAACAGCCACTAATCGCACCAATTAAAACCAATCAAATCATTGGTAAAATCATTTTCAAACTAGAGGGAAAAGTACTGGCTGAACACTCGCTTGTTGCTGCTAACGACATCGAAGTCGGCAATTTTTTCAGCCGTATGATAGACAACATCAAACTCATGATGCAGTAATATGGCAGACGCAAGCACCCCTGAACACGAAACCCTAATTGAGTTTCCCTGCAATTTCCCAATTAAGGTCATGGGGGAAACACATGTGGACTTTACTCTGGAAATCACCCAAGCAATCCAGCAGCATGCTCCTGAATTCGACGCGCATTTGATTGAAATGCGTGGCAGTACTGGTGGCAAATACATCAGCCTCACGTGTATGGTCTATGTTGTTTCCAAACTGCAATTAGATAACATTTACCGTACACTCACCGCACACCCTATGGTTAAAGTGGTGCTATAACCGCACATGTCCTCCCATCAACACGGGCAAAGTTCTCCAGTCATTGTTCGCGCACTCGGTGTCACCGATTACCAGACGACGCTGCATGCAATGCAACACTTTACCGCCAATCGCTCAATCAATACCGTTGATGAAATTTGGCTAACAGAACATCCCTCCGTGTACACGCTAGGTTTAAATCGCAAAGACGTGCGCTTACCGCAAAACAATATCCCACTGATCATGGTAGATAGAGGTGGCAAAATCACTTACCATGGCATTGGGCAAATTGTGATTTATCTTTTGCTTGATTTAAAACGGCGGCAGTTGAACGTACGTCAGCTTGTCTCCATGATAGAAAGTAGCCTGATTGATTTTCTGGCAGCGCATCAAATAGATGCTGTCGCTAGAGCGGATGCCCCAGGTGTATATGTTGAAGGTAAAAAAATTGCGTCTCTTGGTTTGCGTCTTAAAAATCAATGCTGTTATCATGGCCTAAGTTTAAATGTAGAAATGGACTTAACCCCATTTGATGCCATTGACCCTTGTGGATACCAAGGCTTGACCATGACCCAGACAAAAGACTTAGGCATTACCATGCACCAGACTGAAATTGCTGATACCTTACTTAGTCTAATTCAAAAGAAATTAAACGCATGTCCAACGATACTATAAGCAGCAAAAAAATAGCAGGTGCCAAAGAGGTTGATGCCGCAAAAACTTCGCGCATCCCCATTAAAATCGTGCCGCAACCGATGTTACGTAAGCCAGAGTGGATACGCATGAAAGTTCCCGACTCAGCACGTTTTCAAGAAATAAAACGCGTATTACGTGAAAATAATTTACACACCGTATGTGAAGAAGCCAGCTGCCCTAACATAGGTGAATGCTTTAGCGGTGGTACTGCAACCTTTATGATTTTGGGCGACATTTGTACGCGTCGTTGTCCATTTTGCGATGTAGCGCATGGCAAACCGTTACAGCCTGACAGCAATGAACCAGAAAACCTTGCGCGCACCATTGCACAAATGAAGCTCAACTATGTTGTGATTACCTCCGTAGACCGCGACGATTTGCCAGACGCTGGTGCACAGCATTTTGTGGATTGCATTCAAGCGGTGCGCGCACATTCGCCCAATATTAAAATTGAAATTTTAGTGCCAGATTTTCGTGGGCGTTTAGACATTGCGCTGGAAATTTTGCGTAAAGCACCGCCCGATGTCATGAATCACAATCTTGAGACTGTGCCGCGTTTATACAAACAAGCCCGCCCAGGCTCAGATTATCAGCACTCTCTTAACCTGCTTAAAGCTTTCAATAAGATGTATCCGCATATTCCTACTAAATCTGGACTCATGCTAGGCTTAGGTGAAACCGATGAAGAAATTTTAGCCGTGATGCAGGATTTACGCGCGCACCATGTCAGCATGCTCACACTCGGTCAATACTTACAACCGAGTGTGCATCATTTACCAGTCATGCGCTATGTTGAACCTGCTATTTTTGACGATTTAAAATCCAAAGCAAATGCCATGGGCTTTAATAATGCTGCAAGTGGCCCCATGGTAAGAAGTAGTTATCATGCTGACGTGCAAGCGCATCAAGTGATATAGTCTCAACATAATTTAAATAGAGAAATCATGGTTCCACATTTAACTACTGCCCTTAACGGCCAATTACTCGCGCTAGAAAAACGCATGTTAGAAGCCATGCCGCAAATCGAGCATTGGTTTCGGAGTCAATGGCTTGAACATGCCGCCCCCTTTTATGCGAGTGTGGATCTGCGTAATGCAGGGTTCAAGCTTGCCCCAGTAGACACCAATCTTTTTCCAGGCGGATTTAACAATCTTAATCCAGAGTTTCTCAGCTTAAGCGTTCAGGCAGCACAAGTGGCGGTAGAAAAAATCTGCCCAGAAGCAAGACGTTTGCTCATCATCCCAGAAAACCACACACGCAATACCTACTATTTACGCAATGTGGTTGAGCTATGCAACATACTCAAAGCGGCTGGCCTGGATGTGCGTATCGGCAGCATTTCCCCAGAGATTACCACTATTACCCGATTAGAAACTCATGATGGTCATCACCTTGTTTTAGAGCCCGTTGTACGTGAAAAAAATCGCGTGCAGCTCAAAGCATCGGAGCTAGATGGTGTGACGTATCCAGCCTTTGATAGCTGCGCAATTTTACTCAATAATGACTTATCAGCTGGCATACCAGATATTCTAAAAAATTTAGAGCAAAACCTCATCCCGCCACTGCATGCAGGCTGGTCAACTCGGCGCAAATCGCAGCATTTTTATGCCTATAACCGTGTAGTTGATGAATTTTCGCAACTTTTAGGTATAGATGACTGGCTACTAAACCCTTATTTTGATACTTGCGGTGAAATTGATTTTCATGCCCGTATAGGAGAAGATTGTCTGGCAGAAAAAGTAGCGCAATTGCTCGCAAAGATACAAATAAAGTATACCCAATACGGCATTACACAAGACCCTTTTGTCATTGTTAAGGCCGATGCAGGTACTTACGGTATGGGTATCATGACGGTTAAGTCTCCTGACGATGTACGTGACCTGAATCGTAAAACACGCAACAAAATGTCTGTAGTGAAAGAAGGGCTGCAAGTCTCAGAGGTCATCATTCAAGAGGGTGTGTATACCTTTGAAAGCATTAACGATGCCGTCGCTGAACCTGTAGTTTACATGATGGATCATTTTGTGATCGGTGGTTTTTATCGCGTACACACAGGCCGTGCCGCTGATGAAAACCTGAATGCCCCTGGGATGCATTTTGTGCCGCTGGCTTTTGAGAAGCCTTGCACCTTACCAGACTGTGCGGGCGCACCTGATGCGCCGCCTAACAGATTCTATGCCTATGGTGTTGTTGCACGTCTGGCGCTGCTTGCCGCGGCGATTGAATTGCAAGAAAACGATCCACTCAATCAGCCATAAACTAAACCAGCTAAAAGCAATGAAACTGCTCTTTATTTTAGACCCGCTCACGCAACTGAAAGCCTACAAGGATACTAGCTTGGCCATCATGCGTGAGGCGCAGTTACGTGGACATCAATTGCTTGTGTGTGAACAGCATGACTTAAGATTAAAGCAAGGGATTGTTTATGTTGATGCACAGAATTTCTGTTTTTCAACGGGGGAAACTTGGTATTCAGTGCAGCCCAAACAACAGCATCGCCCCCAAGATTTTGATGCCATTTTTATGCGTAAGGATCCTCCTTTTGATAACGAATATCTTTACAGCACCTATCTGCTAGAACTCGCACAAACGCAAGGTGGACGCATCATTAACAATCCGGTTGCAATCAGAAACTGGAATGAAAAACTGTCTGTAGCAAAATTTCCTCAATTAGCTCCTGACTTTATTGTGACAGCGAATAATGCACTCATTCGTGAATTTTTAGCCGAACAAGAGGACATCATTGTTAAACCATTGGACGGCATGGGTGGCAGTGGGGTGTTTAGGCTGACGCAACATGACCCAAATATTGGTGCCATTTTGGAAACCATTACCAAACTAGAACAGCAAACTGTGATGGCGCAACGCTACTTGCCTGCTATCTCACAAGGTGACAAACGTATCATTATCATCAACGGCAAGCCATTACCTTATGCACTTGCCCGCATTCCCAAAGCAGGTGAAACAAGAGGAAATCTTGCCGCTGGAGGTAAAGGAGTAGCGCAAGCCCTCACAGAACGCGATTTAGAAATTGCCAACACCGTAGGCACAGTACTCAAAGCGGAAGGCTTGTTCTTGGTGGGCTTAGATGTGATTGGCGACTATCTCACTGAAGTGAATGTCACAAGCCCCACTGGGATGGTAGAAATTGCAGCGCAAACCTCATGCAATCCAGCACAAGTATTAATGGATGCTTTAGAAGCTACGCACTAAGCCTGTATGCGCTATTTTTTTGCTTGCATTTGCTGCATCAACTTACTGAGCTGTAGCCTTAAAGAGCCGCTTTACCATAATCAAAGTTATGTTTTCGGCACGCTGGTCGACATCAGCACCTATGGTGAAACCGATGCAGAAGGACAAAACATCACCGCCACCATTCTGCGTGAGTTTCAAAATCTGAATAACCGCTTGCATGCATGGAAGCCAAGTGAACTCAATGGTATCAATCATCAAATAGCGCAAGGCAACAGTGCCCGCACCGCACCAGACATTGCAGACATGCTCAAACAATCCACCCAATATTCCGTGCAGTCTGGCGGCTTATTTAACCCAGCCATAGGAGAGTTAATCCAAACATGGGGCTTTCAAAATGATGAGTTTCATGCTTTAAGCGTAGATGCAAAAAAGATAGCCGCGTTAGTCAAAACCAACCCGCAAATGACTGATTTAGTCATCAAAAACAATCATATCACCAGCAAAAACCGTTATGTGCAGCTGGATTTAGGTGGGTACGCCAAAGGCTATGCTCTAGATGTAGGTATGAATATGCTAAAAAAACAAGGTGTTAAAAATGCATTGATTAATATCGGGGGCAATGTGATTGCGCTTGGCAAGCATGGCGAACATCCTTGGCGCGTGGGTATACAACATCCACGCAAACCCAATGCAATTGCGGCACTCAATCTAGAAAGCGGCTGGGCCATTGGTACCTCTGGAGATTATCAGCGCTATTTCATGCTGGATGGCAAACGATATTGCCACATTATCGATCCACGTACTGGCATGCCCGCACAAGGCACACAATCGGTCACTGTGTTAATTCCGCCGCAAGCCAATGCTGGCGTACTTTCTGATGTCGCCTCTAAACCCATTTTTATTAGCGAACCCAATAAAAAGCAAGACGCCATTAAACGCATGAACGTAAAAGATGTCATGATTATTCAAGAGAATGGCGATATACTCATCACCCCCTCTATGTTAAAACGCATAGAATGGCTAGAGCCAGATGCTAAAAAACACATTCAAGTCCTTCAATCATTTTCCTAAACCACTACTGGGCGACTGGATCATCATTGTTGTCAGCCTGCTCCTTATTATCTGGCTATTCAACTCGCTCTGGGTTCACGAAGATGCTGCTAAGTTGCGCATTCGTCTTGGTAATCAAGTGTACGGTGAATACAGTCTAAAACAAAATAAAGCGTTGACGATTCAAGGAAAAATGGGCACAACCCTCATTGAAATTCAACAAGGAAAAGTACGTTTTAAGCAATCACCATGCAACAATCAATACTGCGTACATCAAGGCTGGCTACACCATGCTGGGCAAGCTGCCATATGCTTACCTAATCAGATCAGTCTGGAATTGATCGGCGAAAAAAAACAATTTGACACTTTGAACTATTAAATGAAGCAAATCACCATCCAAACCACAGAAGAAGATCACAAAATCGCCAAACTCACGGCTTTTGCCATTGGCCTGCATCTGGTTGAATCTGCGTTTCCATCGCCACTACCAGGGGTTAAACCTGGGATTGCTAACATTGTGACCCTATACGTACTCTATCGTTATGGCATTAAAACAGCAGCGTGGGTAAGCTTATTGCGTGTGTTTGCCAGTAGCTTGTTACTCGGGCAGTTTCTGACACCCAGCTTCCTCTTGAGTCTTAGCGGAGCCTGTCTCAGTTTAATCATACTGAGCTTTGCCAACAAATTACCTCAAAAATACTTTAGCGCTATTAGCTTAAGCATACTAGCTGCCTTGGCACATATTGCAGGGCAACTCATCATCGTCAGACTGTGGCTAATCCCGCACGCGAGCATGGCGTACTTCATCCCGATTTTTGCATTGGCTGCTTTATTTTTTGGATGCGTGAATGGCTTAATTACGTCTAGGCTACTCCACAAAGAATAACCTCTAAATAAAAAGAGCGGGAAATCCCGCTCTTTAAAGATAGCAGTCTACTCAGTAATTTCTCGCCAGATTGACCGTTTTACCTGAAAGCCAGTACCAGAACCAGCAAATGGAATATCTGGTAATAATACGGGGTTAGGATTGTCGGCAACCACATTAGAAACCTTTGGTTTTCCATCAATATAGACCACATTAAAACCAACACTTGGTGCTGTTGTACGTTGTGAGACAACGTTGGATGATGGCGTGGTTTTTACAGCTAAACCAGTTCTATAATCAAGATAGTTAAACCAACCATATCCAGCTGGCTGACAAGCGGTAGAAGTAGGCACTGTTGTGGGCACAAGCAAAGTACCTAATACTAAGCGCGATGCGATATTCTGACGTTCGCGCGGATCTGGGAAATCCACATACCAACCATTTCCAGTAGTAAAGTTCACCCCATTATTAGTCCCACTTTTACGCGTATCTGCTCCATCTGGTACGATAGTCTGCTGAACTAACGTAGCGCGTGGGTTGTTTAAAGTTGCGGTTGCACTGTCATCTTTAATTGCATACAACGTCTGTTGATCAGAGCTGGTCAGATCGGCAACCTCCAAGTATTTTCCAGTACCTGCAATAATCACTTTTTTATTATCAACAAGCCCTAACTCAGGCGATGTAGTAATCGGTTGTGCAATACCATTCGCTTGTAACTTAGCAAATTTAAGCACAGTATTGTCATCAATATTAAAACGCCACAGATTTCCTAGTAGATCGCCACCATAAACATGCGTTGTGGCATTATTTTTCTCGGCATCCTCGGCATAAGCTTTAATTTTAGCTAAACCACTAGGCGTTATAGCCTCTGTAGTAGAAATAGCTGCTAACTTATCACCAGTCACAGCATCCACTACATACAGATAACCTCTACCATCACCATTTGTGTACATTGCTGGGTTGTTCGGTTTAAATTTGGTGGTACCTAAGGAATAGAAACTATCATTGTCTGGAATATTGTTGTAACCAGAAGTAAATAGCACCACCCATCTGTCATCAATATTTCGTTTGGTGACAATAGGGTTACCATAGCTATAGCCCAAGTTTTGATCAGCTTTTGAACCAGAGCTTTTTGCATCAAACTCCCAAAGCAATGATGGAGAAGTCGGATTAGTAATATCAAGTGCATAGTATCCGCGGCCGCCACCATTCAAACCTGCGACCAAAATGGTTTTCCAAGTTGCTCCTGTACTATTGCAACCAGAGTAACAAATATCAGAAATCACAATATCACCATCGGCATAATATGAATGTTTAGCGCTGTAGTTACTATCTGCCAATTTCCATAAATTAGGGATGACCATGCTTGGTATATAAGCCCAACGTTCTACCATTGTGTCTGCATCAAATGCATGCAACATACCATCGTTAGAGCCCACATAAACCGTTTTGGCACGACCTACTTGAGCTGTTTTATATGCGTCGTAACCTGGGTCAGTGTAGCTAAAGACTGGCTTACCAATAAAAGCTGGTTTTGAGTTAATCAAATCTCCCAAGGTAGCTTGGCGTTTACGGAAAACCCGATTATCTGCAACTGATGCAGCCATATCATAACCAGTTTGACCGCGTAAATAACTCACTAGATTATCTACTGTCGCATTATTTTGCTGGTTAGTCGTCAATGCTGGCCATTGCGTCAAATTAGCCATTAACCAAGGCTTATCTAAGTACACTTTTTGTGCTGAAGTCAGACTTGCAGAACTAAAGCTCTGTAAACTGCCACCTGCATTTATCAATATTGTTCTAGTATCAGTAAACGCTGAAACCTTAGCTTTTAACGTACCTGTACAACTCACACTTACAGGCACTTTACAGTCTGTACCATCTAGTGTTCCGTCACAAGCCGATGCATCTGTCACGTTAGGCGTTACGCAGTTATAGCCCCCTGAACCATCAGCCACAATACTAGAAGGCGAAGCGCAACCAGCAGTAGGTACTACATCTTCAACACAATGCGTAGCAGACTTACTCACTTCGCCAGAAGTGGTATTTACTGTGCGTCTTTCAAGATTACCTATCCAATGCCCTGAGGTATAACTGGCCACGTACGCATAATTATCTCCCGTCACAGGGTTAAGCGTACTGGTTGCAGCGGCTGCACCTGTACCTACTTTTACTTTAATTGAGGCAATGGCTTCTTTTAGTTGATTCACGACATCCGTTGGGCTTTTAGCACTGAAATAAGTGCCCGTACCACTCACGGCTGCATGCCACAAGTCATCGATACGCTCAGCACCAGCATTGGCAATTGGGTTAGACCAATTTTTAGTACCTGCCTTAACATCCAAGTAGTCTCCTGGCACTGTATCGTAGTGTGGGATGTAAGCTAGCGTACCATCTGCGCCTAAGCCCATGGTCATGGTCACCATGGTCTGCTTTTCGTTAAGTGGACTTCCACTCGTTACGGGGGTCTCACAGACATTTGAACCTAAAGCACCGTTGCAATTGCCTAGCGCTGTAGTGCGCAAGTCAGTATCGCGATAATACTTAGCCACATCCGCAAGCGTATCTGATACAGCGGGCGTACCTTCACGCATCCCTAATGGCGTCCCTTTTGCTAAACTATCCATATTACCCACATTGGCAGTTCCTTTAACATCCAATGGTCCGCCAGCATAAGTAGCCGTTTCTTCATTGGTGTTCCAGAATCCATCCGTAGTGAGCAACGTAAAGTTTTGCTGACACTCGTACTCAACAGGATCAGTAAAAACACCACGCTTAGCCGTAGTATCATTAGCATATATGCGCCCTGCTTTTGAAAGGGCTCCTCGCAAAGGTGTCCATCTATCACTAGGCGTAGAAAACAACTTACTATACCAAAGCGCTTTTTGAGCCGTAGTGAATGGCGCAAAATTTAAGGAGCGCGTAGCCTCCGTTGAGGTCGTCATAAAGCCTACTTTAAAATCATCGCCAATGTCTTTAAACGCAAGACTCGTCGCTGTTTTCATCATCTGTGCACGCGTACGATAGTAAGTATACCAGTTTGCGTAATTGGTCATTTCTTCAGTATATGTGCAAGTACTGCCTGCACAATCTGTACGTGTAGCCACTACTTTACTAGCCGTTCCTGGATAACTATAAGTTGCTGCCGAGTTATTGATTGCCATATGTACTGTTTGGCCTGGGACATTAGGATTAGTCTTTGCAAATGCTGATGTGCTAGAGACATAACCTGTAGGAGAAGTAGTAGCGACAGGCGTTACAGTAGTGGTTGACCCAGCGGGTGCATAGATAGTAACCGTACCTCCTGATGAGGTTGCAAAATAGCCAGCCACGGTACAGCTTCCCACTAGACTATTAGTACAATTATTAATCATGGTGACAGTTTCTTGCGCCATGGTGGTTGAACTGGTTGTATTAGTCGCTGTAGTTCCAGACATAATTTGTGAACCACTGATGGTAATGCCAGAGACTTTACGGCTTGTTCCTCCACCATTAGTAAAAGCAACCGTTGCAACACGTGGGCCTGGGATACGTAATTTTGTATACGATCCAAAATTACTCGCTTGGCAAGAGTTAGCAGCAGGAATGGCTGCGGTAGCATTTCCAGAAGTACTACACCACCGCACTGGCGCGGGGAAGGGATAAGTAGCATTTGCAGCTGTCTGCGCATTACAGACTTTTAAATCCGCATTTTTACAAAATTCACCAGGAATAGTCGTGAAGTAATAAGCATCTGCAGTTAAATCAGTTGTGCCAGTAGCAACCTTACCGTATGCATCCTGTTTTACAGCCTTCCAATTTGGTTTGGCTGCAGAACTTGCGCCATTAGCTGTAGCTACACCTGTTTGGCTTGGATAGGTTGTGGTATTTATTCCAGATGCAGTAAAGTGAGCAGGGGGCAAATAACGCACTGCTGGATTGTAGTAAATAGTATTGTAACTGGCATTTCTAAACAGATAAGGAGTAGTAGAGTTGCTCACATCTGGCATAGAGTCATCTGCCATACTGCCAGAGTCATCCAATATAAAGAGTAAATTAGCTCGAATCGTAATAGTAGGACTATTTGCTAAAGGAACTGTCGCCAAATCTAAGGGAGTAGCCTGAGCTGAAAATGGTAATGCTACACTCATTAGCAAAAACAACCCCGACAAACAACCCATTAACTTTACATAATTGCTGTGACTGTGTTTCATGAATGACTCCTAATATACATAGGTTTGTGTGTAACTAACGGTGTTTTTAGGACCAACAACCCTAACAGTTATTCTATAAATTGGACTTTCTGCTCCATTAATGAGAGCGCCTGCCTCAGTAGCATCTTTTACACCTCGACTCCCAGACCCAACCTCTGTAGAACCAAATTGACATTTTTCCTTGGTAGGTGCCACAGGATCTAAACACATGCGCTGAACAATATAACGTATCTCATTACGCGTATCATCTTCTACACCAGCTGAAATGCCTGTGCCTGTAGCCAACGCACTATTGGCATTCCACGTCGCAACATTAGTTAATACCGCACGACTATCTAAATCTAGTGTCTTGAAGGTCGCAAAATATCCATTGGCAACGTTGTCTGCATTTAATGAATTCAAATTTGCTACTGCAGTAGTTTTTATCCAACCAATCGCTGTTTCTGCACCCCTATCAGAAGACACAACGGCTGATTGCTTCATTGATAAATTACCTGCAATAATCGTATTTGTATCTACTGAACGAATCAAAGCAACGGCCGCTAGTGACATAACAACCAATGCAATAAGCGCGATGAAAAGCACTACGCCATGTTGTTTATATGAGTTTGTATATTGATTGTTCATCAAACTGCTTCCTTAGACCAAAGCATATTGCGTAATGGGATAATGGTTTCAAAAACCCGATAACGATATTTTTGCCAACTATCAATACCCGTTAAATCGATTGTAGGCGCTTCACCATACAATGAGCCATCCCACGCACATACACCAGTTGGGTTAGCTGCTGTGGTTGAACTACAAGCCGTACTGACATCTGTTTTCTCTAATAAACCATTGCGCACCACAATTGCAACTCTGATTGCTTTGATACGATTACGATCAGCAACACTTGGTGCAGCCCACGCACCATCTGCATTTACCCATTGATTGACTTGGTTACTATCTGCAGAAGGTGAAATGCCATATTGCGCCTGCATATTTACTACCTCAGTAATAATAGGCTGGCCATTCAATCTCAATTCATTATTTACTACTTGGTAGGTATAGTTTTGCCAATTGCCCATACAAGCTAATTTGGCAGCATTTACCAGAGGATTACCAACAGGCGTAGCACCGTTTAATCTGAGGTTTTGATCTGTATTAGGATTGCCATTAGCATCTGCTACAGTTGTCATTCTGCATACAGTCCCACTCATAATTAAGGCTATATCACCATCCTTGCAGCCGATATTGTTTGAAAGTACCAAACCTATCGGTGCCGTAGCATTTGCAGCGTTTACTATTGACGTAGGAACAGCACCCATCGCTGTCGTACTATAACGAACGGTAATCCTATCACTTGCATTCGCAGCGCCATCTAAAATCACTAAGGGAGATAAATTGATACTGTTATCTGTGGCTGGATTGTTATCTGGATCATAATCAGCAAACGCCGCACATTTCAATGAACTATTATCCTTGTCAGCCATGGGAAGGGGTAAGCCATAGCCTGCCATCTGTATGCTGCGCTGTATACTCATCAACGCAATACTGCCATTGGTTTGGGCGTCGGAATTTCCTGATGTAGTACGTTTACGCTCTTCAAAAGTCGAAAAAACTTGCACAATGACTAAGGTTGCTAATAAACCTATCACCATAGCGACCATCAGCTCAACCAAACTAAAACCCTGCTGACTGGTAATTTTATGTCTATGCATCATTAGTATATCCCCTCGACCCTAGCGTTTGTAGAGTAGGTGTGGGGATCTCCACCTGGTAATTTCCATGAAACTGTGACTGTCACAACACTCTCTGGCGAAACAGCCACCACTCGATTACCACTGGGCAATTGCTCGACAGGTTCATCAACCACATAGTCAGCTAAGCTACCGAGATTTTGTGCATTAGTCCAAATTTCACCTAGTTTTTGTTGCGCGATAAACGTAGCTTCTGCGCGATATTTTGCATCGTCTGTATTTTTTATCATCACTGCCTGCAAACCAGCCAAAGCAAGAATGCCCAATGAGAATATTAAGACCGCAATTAATGCCTCTAGCAAAAATGCACCTTTTTGCGATTTATGTAAAGTTGGAGGATAGCGATTCATCTCTTTTTCCTAATATGCAATCTTAAGGACATTTGCGCGGATCGGTACCGCCACTACTAAGCGCTGGGTCGCACATTTTGACGATGCCGCCAGCCCCTATCACTACGCGCAAATTACGACTATCCGAAGCAGATAATGCAGCGTTATCAATATCAAGGCTAACTAAACCGTTGGCCGCTGCGGGAACTGGACTCGTCAATACGCCAAGGCTATTAAACACGAGTGGGGAGGCATCGCTAATCACCACACTCACATCGGAAGACGAACCTTCACCCAAGCTACGACTTTGAACCGTTGAAACAGCATCATCTGGATCGGGGCAAGCTCCAGCGACAGCTGGACTCACACACACTGTCCAAGCCGAATGCGTGCCACGCAAATCAAACTGTATAGGCACATTACGCTTAACAGCTTCTGCACGCGCTATTTGAATACCATTATGAATAGATTCAGCAGCAGATCTAATCTTATTATTTTCTATCATTTGTCTATAGCTGGGTAAAGCAAAAGCTGCTAATACACTAAATATTGTTAGTACAATCAGTAGCTCTACCAACGTAAAGCCTGATAATTTGCGATTAAGCGATAACATCAGCATGAACCGCTTTTAGAGGTTACCCAGCAGTTAACTGTAGTGCCACCATCATATGAGGATGTCTTGACATTATCCTGATCGATAGTATATGAAAAACCAGACATGCCTTTTGCAGAGTCTCCAGTCGCTTCAATTTTATAAGTTGTTGCTGTTTGGTCAGAACACGCATAACCAAAATTCACAGCACCTGAAGTAGGTGCACAAAAGGCAGCACATGCTGTGTAATCGCGATTATCCTGAAAACATTGTTCCATCTTCACGCGTAGATCTGCTAACGCTCCAGGTGCCTCTGCCGCCTTGCCCTTTTTCACATAATCTTGGTATGCTGGAATCGCAATTGATGCCAAAATGCCAACAATCGCTACGACTATCATTAACTCAAGAAGCGTAAACCCCTTCTGATATATTTTTCGCGCATTCATTTTCCATCCCCTTTTTGCTTGATTGAAGCATGCCAAAGATTTGCATGCAATGTCCAGCATCTTCCGACAATCGGTAAATTAAGGGGAATAAACGGTGATGTTTATTGAATTACAAACGCATTTTCTACATTAATGATAGAATCCTGCATCTGTTAACTATCTAAAAGTACACTCAAATATGCGTCACTTTTATTTAAAAATTGTTTGCGTTATGCTTGCTTTCATAACGCTTTCTGCCTGCGGTACCAAAGGGGCTTTATATATCCCAGAACAACGTTACCCTCAGGAAACACAGCAGAAAAACTAATATTCAACTAATGTGACTGATACACTGTGAACGCTTTTACCTTAAAAAACGGCAGCTTGTTTGCCGAAGATATTTCTTTAACGCATATTGCCAATACCTATCAAACGCCTTGTTATGTTTACTCTAAAGCTGCATTAATGCATGCTTATAATAGTTTTAAGGCTGGGCTGGAAGGCAGCAACCACTTGGTATGCTTTGCCGTCAAAGCCAATCCAAACTTGGCCATTTTGAATCTTTTTGCTCAACTAGGTGCTGGATTTGATATTGTTTCAGGCGGAGAGTTGGCACGTGTTCTAGCAGCTGGCGGCGACCCACAAAAGGTCGTGTTTTCTGGCGTTGGCAAAACGCGTGAGGAAATGCGGGCTGCCTTGAGCGCAGGCATTTTGTGCTTTAACGTAGAATCCGCCAACGAGTTGGTACGCTTAAATGCAGTAGCTGGTGAAATGGGCAAGATAGCACCTGTTTCTTTACGTGTGAACCCTAATGTCGATGCCAAAACCCATCCTTATATTTCCACTGGATTGAAAAATAATAAATTCGGCGTGGCCTTTGAAGATGCTATTCGTTTGTATGAGCAAGCAAACGCTATGACCAATATTGCAATACATGGCGTGGATTGTCATATCGGCTCACAAATTACCGAGCTTTCTCCATTTTTAGATGCCTTAGACAAAGTACTCGGGTTAGTCGATGCGTTAGAGGCCAAGGGGATTCACATCTCGCATATTGATGTAGGCGGTGGTATAGGCATTACTTACGACGATGAAACACCTCCCGCCTTTACAGAATACGCTTCGGCTATTCTGCAAAAACTGGCTAACCATAATGTAAAAGTATTGTTTGAACCAGGCCGTGCGTTAGTGGGCAACGCTGGTGTGCTACTGACCAAAGTAGAGTATCTTAAAATGGGTGAAACAAAAAACTTTGCCATTGTTGATGCGGCCATGAACGACTTAATGCGTCCCGCTTTATACGATGCTTACCATGACATCGTAGCCATAGAAGCGCGAGCTGGTGCTGCCAACATATATGAAATCGTAGGCCCAGTATGCGAGAGTGGTGACTTCTTAGGTCACGACCGCGCACTCAATTTGCAAGAAGGCGATGTGCTTGCTATTAAATCAGCAGGTGCATATGGCATGAGCATGGCGAGTAATTACAATACGCGCCCACGCGCGGTTGAAGTAATGGTAGATGGCACACAATGTCACGTCATTCGCCAGCGTGAAACCATCAACAGCTTATTTGCACCTGAACAACCTTTACCCTCAAACTAGGGATTGCAAGATTTTGTTTTGAAGCGTAAATTACCACCCAAGAGGTCACTCTTACAAAGCTGCTTTACAACCAATCAACCAAAGGGGAGGGAAGATGAAAAATATATTAGCTCTATTGCTCGCGATTGTTGCATTTAACGCTTTACCAGTATTTGCAGATGAAGGTCCATTACCAGAAATTGCACCCGTTGATGAACCTGCTATTCCACCGTTAGACGCTGCTCCAACCGAATAAATTGAATCAAACAAAAAGCGAAGCCTAGGCTTCGCTTTTTTTATGCTTTACGCTCAAAACTAATCAAAGATTACGGTTTTATTTGCGTACAACAAAATACGATTTTCAATATGCCAGCGTACCGCTTTAGACAGCACAATACGTTCTAAATCTCGGCCTTTTTGAATCAAATCCTCCACTTGGTCACGATGAGAAATGCGATCAATATCTTGCTCAATAATCGGGCCTTCATCTAGCACTTCTGTCACATAATGACTGGTAGCACCTATGAGCTTCACCCCACGCTCAAACGCTCTATGGTAAGGTCGTGCACCAATAAAAGCGGGCAGGAAAGAGTGATGGATATTGATGATTTTTTGTGGGTAACGCGCCACAAAATCTGGTGATAATATCTGCATGTAGCGTGCTAACACAATCAGATCTATACCATATGAATCAAACAATCTAAATTGTGCCGCCTCCGCTTCCACCTTGTTTTCTTTAGTGATAGGAATGTAATGAAAATCAATGCCATAAAATTTAACCAAGGCTTCGGTATCACGATGATTACTGATGACCACTGGAATCTCACAAGCGAGCTCTCCGCTTTTATGGCGATGCAACAAATCCGCTAGGCAATGATCGTATTGCGAGACCATAATCGCCACACGGGTTTTGTGTTGTGAGAGCTTGAGCTGCCATTCCATATTAAACTTAACAGCAATTGGTGCGAATGACTGTCCAAAAGCAGCAACGTCAAGATTAAAGTTTGTTAAATCCCATTCCACACGCATCAAAAATAGATTATTTTCTGCATCCTGATGCTGGTCTGCGTGTAAAATATTGGCATTATGCTGATATAAAAAATCAGCAATAGATGCCACGATGCCTTTAGCATCTGGACAGGTGATCAGTAGTGTTGCAGTGTTTTTCATACAAAGATTTTAAGCACTCATTAAAATTGAGGTGATTATACCCGATGCTGCAAAACACAGATAATAAACGAAAGATCATTTAGCATGAGTCATAGCAAAACAAGTTCTTCAGCCAGCATTGTTCTGGCTAATCCACGCGGATTTTGCGCAGGGGTAGACCGTGCCATCGTCATTGTTGAACAAGCCCTAGAAAAATTTGGTGCGCCCATCTACGTGCGCAATGAAGTCGTACACAACAAACATGTCGTGGATGAACTGCGTGCTAAAGGTGCCATTTTTGTCGATGATTTAGAGAAGATTCCTGCTGGCAACACTGTCATTTTTAGTGCGCATGGCGTCTCTAAAGCGGTACGTGCCGAGGCAGAAGCCAGAGGTTTGACCGCCTATGATGCCACGTGCCCATTGGTTACAAAAGTACATATTGAAGTTGCGAAAATGCGCAAAGAAGGCTTGGAAATTGTGATGATCGGTCATAAAGGTCATCCCGAAGTTGAGGGTACAATGGGACAATCAGAAGGTGGGATGCATTTGGTGGAAACGCCTGAGGATGTCGCCAAATTGGTTGTTAACGACGATAACAAGTTAGCGTTTGTGACACAAACCACATTATCCATGGACGATGCCGCACAAGTGATTCAAGCTTTAAAAACACGCTTTCCAAATATCCATGCTCCCAAAAGCGATGATATTTGCTACGCGACACAAAACCGTCAGGATGCAGTCAAAATCATGGCAAAAGGTTGTGATTTGGTCATTATTGTTGGCTCTCCCAACAGTTCCAACTCCAACCGTTTACGCGAAGTCGCTCAAAATCAAGGCGTAGAAGCTTATATGGTCGATAACGCTAGCTACCTAAAAGCTGAATGGCTGGTGGGTAAAATGAAAATTGGCGTATCTGCTGGTGCCTCTGCCCCAGAGGTTTTGGTCAAAGAAGTCATCTCGCAGCTACAAGTATTGGGTGCGCATCAGGTAACAGAATTACAGGGGGTAGTGGAAAGTGTCGTGTTTCAGCTGCCCAAAAACTTAACTTCTGCGCCAAACCGAAGGACTACAAAAGTCTAAACTTATGTTTAAAACACCTGTCTCAGCACTTATACTGATTCATACCTCTGATTTACAAGTTTTAATTCTGGAGCGTGCAGACAAAGCCGGCTTTTGGCAATCCGTGACAGGTAGTTTAGAAGGCAATGAAACACCGCTCGAAGCTGCTGTCAGAGAAGTACAAGAAGAAACTGGATTAAACGCGCTGGAATACGACTTTCAAGATTGGCACGCCAGCAACGTGTATGAAATTTATCCGCACTGGCGCCATCGTTACGCGCCAGGCGTGGTGGAAAATACTGAGCATTTATTTGGGCTTTGCCTGCCATCCACAATGCATGTAGACCTAGCGCCTAACGAGCATATGCGCTACGAATGGGTAGACTGGCGTGAAGCGGCACAGCGCGTATTTAGCTGGACCAATGTGGATGCGTTAAAAAGACTTGGTGAAATGCACCAATTAACATTATAAAATACACCTTTATTTGCTATACGCACCAAAACACTATTTAAGCTAAAACCATGCAAACTGCTACGATTAAATTTGAAAAATTCCAATCTGCTAAAGATGATGACTGCCAGGCACGCATTCTAGCGGCACGAGAAAAGCTTGGTAAACGCTTGGTAATTTTAGGTCACCACTATCAGCATGAAAGTGTGTATCGCCATGCAGATTACACAGGCGACTCACTCAAGCTTTCCAAATATTGCGACAGTTTAGATGCCGAATACATCGTATTTTTAGGCGTGCACTTTATGGCCGAAGTCGCCGATATTTTAAGCCGCCCAGAACAAATCGTGATTTTGCCAGACTTAGCCGCTGGCTGTTCCATGGCAGACATGGCCAACCTTGCAAAAGTAGAGCGTAGCTACCGCGAGCTCAACAAAGTGCTGAATTTTGATGAAGAAATCACTCCCATCACTTACATCAACTCAGCGGCTGACTTAAAAGCGTTTTGTGGTGAGCATGGCGGCATTGTTTGCACCAGCACCAATGCACCTAAGATTCTAGAATGGGGATTTAAACAACGTGAAAAAGTGCTGTTTTTCCCAGACCAAAATTTAGGCAGATGGTCTGGGTACAAAATGGGTATCCCGTTAGAACAAATGCCTGTGTGGGATCCAGATCAACCCATGGGCGGCTTAACGGTTGAGCAAATTAAAAATGCCAAAATTCTATTGTGGAAAGGCCACTGCGCGGTGCACCAGATGTTCCGCTTGCAAAACATCGAACACTTTAAGAAACTGCACCCCGATGGCAAGGTGATTTCGCACCCAGAAGCCCCGTTTGAAGTATGTTTAAACTCAGACTTTGTCGGCTCTACCGAATATATTTTACGTACAGTCACAGAAGCAGCACCCAACACCAAATGGTTGGTCGGTACTGAGCTCAATTTGGTCACCCGCTTGGCCGAGCAAATGAAACCGCAAGGTAAACATGTACAGTTTATGAGCCATGTGGTGTGTGAATGCTCCACCATGGCTAGAATTGACCCACAACATTTGGCGTGGTGCTTGGAAAACTTGGCTGAAGGTCATGTGGTTAACCAAATTACCGTACCAAAACACGAGGCTGCATTAGCCAAGCTTACTTTAGAGCGCATGTTATCTGCATCTTAAACCGTCATTCCCGCGAAAGCGGGAATCCAGTTTTATTGCGTTTACTTGAAAATAGATTCCCGCTTTCGCGGGAATGACGCATTAGGAAAAATAGAATGAACTTGGAAACATGTCCGTTGTGCCAACCCTGTTCGCACGATGTTTTATGGCAAGACAACTTTTGCCGTGTTGTGCTACTCAATGACGCAGACTACCCAGCCTACTGCCGTATTGAATTAATTGCACACGTGAAAGAAATGACAGATCTCTTACCGCAAGACCGCGCGCGCACCATGAAAGTGGTATTTGCTGTGGAAACTGCCATCAGAGAGGTGATTCAACCAGACAAAATTAACCTTGCCAGCTTAGGCAACAAAACCCCGCATATGCATTGGCATGTGATTCCACGCTTTGCGGATGATAAGCATTTTCCTAATTCACATTGGGGCGAGGCGTTGCGGGAAACTCAAAAATCAAATTTAGATATTGCTAAAAAAGCTCAACTTAGAAAGTGCATAGTAGATTTATTGAGTCCACAATCTGATAACTAGAGCGTTTTATCCTATATCAAGCTTATGAATTATGAAATTTCTTGGTTAGCTAAGCAGTTTTCAAAAAACAATACTTACTCGCAAATCAGCATCAACGATACAAATGTAGAGCTGATGCATCCCTATCTTATATCTGTCGTTTTAAATTTAGATTCATTAGACTTAAAGATTAAGTCGGGAATATTTTGGGATACGCTGTTACTACATACTTCAGATTTTGAATATCAATTCGGAGGCCTTCCTGCCAGCATATGCGAGCAAATTTATCATCAAACTTTACTCAAAAAGCACACTCTAAATAAATTCAAACAAACAATAAGAAATAAACTGGATAACCTATCTTCACTGCTATTTTCTCAGTTCCAGCAGGTAGTAGAGTTCAATCAAACCAAGCGATATATACGACATACAGAGGTTGAATCATGGATAAAAAAAACTTTACCTAATTTTGAGTTTCTAACTCAAGCCAATCAGTTAGAGATATTGTCCGCCGATGAATCAGCATGGCATCATGCACTAAGCCCTTTTATAGAGCTTGGTCAGGCGCATTTCAATGAATTAAACAATCAGTTTGTTCAAAACGAAATACTGCGATTTAAGCAGTTTTTTGACAGCATAGAATCACAACCACTCACTCAGGCACAGAGAAAAGCCTCTGTTACCAATGAACAATTTAATCTGGTACTTGCAGGGGCTGGTACTGGGAAAACCAGTACCATGGTGGCGCGGACTGGTTATTTGTTACAAGCGCAGTTGGTAAAACCAGAGCATGTCTTGATGCTGGCTTTTGCGAGTAAAGCCGCAGAGGAAATGCAAGAGCGTGTTGAGAAACGCTTAAAGACGAGTGCATTAAATGTTAAAACGTTTCACAGCCTAGGTCTTGCTATCCTGTCTCAAGTAGATGGAAAAGTGCCTGATATTCACCCCATGGCTGAAGATGCGAGTTTAAAAGAAAGGTTTATTGATAATGAAATTCAACGTTTATTAAGGACAGAGAAGTACACATCCTCACTAGTTGATTATTTTTTCTATCATCATTTGCCTTACAAAAGCCAATATGAGTTTAAAAGTCTAGGCGAGTACACCCAATATATCTTGGAAAACGAGATTATCACTTTACAAGGGGAGAAGGTAAAAAGTTTTGAGGAGTGTGAGATTGCCAACTTTCTTTACCGAAATGGGATTGCTTACCAATATGAAGCCAAATATAAAGTGGATACACGCGACCAAAACCACAAGCAATATCAACCAGATTTTTATTTAATAGAGGAGGATATTTACATAGAGCATTTTGCTGTTGATATAGATGGTAAAACGCCACCCTTTATTAAACAACAGACTTACATTGATGGCATGGAGTGGAAGCGCAAGCTGCATGAAAAGCACCAGACGACACTAATTGAAACCTTTAGTTACCTGAAGCAGCAAGGTAGATTAACTGAATATTTGGCAGAAAAACTACAAGAAAAAGGCGTTCAATTTCAGCCACTCGCGCAAGATAAACTACTAGAAAACTTGCGTGATAAAGGCCTTGTTTCACAATTTAGCAAACTAATCGCGCAAATACTGAGTCTGTTTAAACTGTCAGGAGGCGAAAACTTACTGAGCAATCACGCCGCATCGCCATCTGCACAAGCAATCCAAACGCTATTTGAACCTATCTTTAACGCCTATCAAAATGAGCTTATTAAAACCAGTAGCATCGATTTTGATGACATGATATTGAAAGCAACGCAGTATGTGAATGAGGGTCTATACATATCGCCATTTTTGCATATTCTTGTAGATGAGTTTCAAGACATATCAGTCAGCCGCGCCAATCTAATACGTGCTTTATTATCTCAGCAGCAAGACGCCACATTGTTTTGTGTGGGCGATGACTGGCAATCCATTTATCGCTTTACTGGCAGTGATATTGGTCTAACCAGCCATTTCGAGCAGGCATTTGGGCATGCTGCGACTAATGTGCTGGATAAAACCTTTCGTTTCAACAATAAAATTAACGAGGTAGCAGCACGCTTTATTCAACAAAACCCAAATCAACTCAAAAAAGAAATTGTTTGCCACCACCAAACTACGAATGAAGCTGTGAGTATTATAAAAACAAATGATATGGAAAATGGCATTAAGGCGGCACTGAATGGAATTCAATTACAAACAAATAATAAAGGTGTCACCGTATTGGTTTTGGGTAGATTTAGTCACTCAAAACCAGAAATCAAACGCCTTCGGACAGAGTTTCCTCAAATGCAGCTTGGCTTTATGACAGTACATGGCTCCAAAGGCAAAGAGGCTGATTTTGTCATCATTACAGATTTAACCAAGGGCAAGCATGGCTTCCCTGCCGAAAAAAATAACCATCCATTACTAGAGTCACTGCTAGCCCAAGGTGAGAATTATAGACACGCAGAAGAAAGGCGATTATTTTATGTGGCACTTACACGAGCGCGAGAACATGTTTATTTATTAACTCACCCACATCGCACATCCGATTTTGTGCGTGAGCTGATTGATAATCTTTATCCAGTGATTTTGCTAAATGAAACCTACACGACGATAAACGCAGATAACTTTTTACCCAATACACCTTGCCCAGCTTGCAGAACGGGCTATTTAATTCCTAGAGATGGACATTCAAGCTTTTTAGGTTGCACTCACTACCCCTATTGTGATTACACGCAACAAGCTTGCCAATGGTGTGGGGGCGAGACTTATTTGGAGGGCGCTTTTTTGCGATGTAGAAGTAAATCTTGTGACTATAAAGCCCCTAAGTGTCCAAAATGCGTTACGGGCATTTTAAAGATAAAGCCCAGCAACGGCACAAAGTTTTGGGGCTGTTCTAATTACAGAAAAGATGCAGAGTTTTCTTGCACATACACAACTAATTTTGTTGATTTAAACCATTAGCCTTTCCACCACTTTGCCATTCACCAAATGGCTTTCAATAATTTCATTGACATCTTCGTTATCCACAAATGTATACCACACTGCTTCTGGGTAAACCACCATCAGCGGCCCCTGTCCACAACGATCTAGACAACCTGCACGATTGATACGCACCTTGCCTTCACCATTGAGTTTAAGTTGCTTGACTTTGGTTTTCATGTAGTCAAATGCAGCTTCTGCGCCTTTGTTCATACAGCAGTCTTCGTTGCCCTCACGTTGATTTAAGCAAAAAAATACATGGTGTTTAAAGTAGGTGGTCATATTTATTTAGCTTATTCAATAATATCGTTTGCATCAAAATCACAATAACCAAGACATTGGACGAAGACAATACAATTGGCACGACAAGTCAGAACTGGCGATGCGTCCTGTGCTTTTCTAGCATGCTATTCGGTAGAGAGCGCATCCTCTTGGGTAAATGTCCAAGTTCTTGTAATCGTCAAAATATCCGTGTCTTTTTTAATGTCTTTTGGAAACTCTGAAAACGGTGCAGAGAGCTGTACGATACGTTTAGCCGCATCATCCAATACTTTCTTACCTGAGCTACGGTCTATTTTGATGGACTCAATACTGCCATCCGACCTGATAGAAACTGTCATCTGCAATTGCCCATAGAGTCTTTGATCACGCGCAGCCTCTGGATAGTTGAGATTGCCAATGCGTTCCACTTTTTGACGCCACGCTTCCACGTACATTGCAAACCGATACTCGGCTGTTCTCGCTCCGATAAATTTACGCTTGGGTCGCTTTTGATACTCATCTTGTTCTTTGGCGATGAGCGCCTCTAAACGATCAATCTCTTTAGCAGCTGCAATTAATTCTTGCGTGTCTAAAGGTGTTTTTAATTTTGTATTCTGCTGACCTTGGTCGGGGTCGGCTGCCGCCGCATTTTGTGTGGGGTTGGAGGGCACCTTCTGCAATGATTTCACTTGCGTCATCAGCTCTTGTGCTTGTTTTTCTAAAGCTTCTATACGTTTTTGCTCGCGCGCTTCTTCTGCCTTTAGTTTGGCTGATTGCGCGGCACTACGGGTTATTGCCGTTTGCTCTAACTGCACCTCTTGCACTTTTTGATTAGGGGTGGGCAAAGCCGTCTTCATCTTGCGATTCGCGTCGGTATTGCCACCTCTATCCAAGTTTGCTTGTGCGAGCACATCCGCTTTTACTGGCGCGTCTTTGGTTTTGGAATTCACCAACATCACCTCCAATGTTGGCAGGCTGTCTTTAAATTTCTTCAATTCCGGCTGAAATTTAATACTCAGCACAATCAAATGCACTATAACGGAAAGCCAGATGGCTATGGTAAAACCACTATCAGGCTTTAGCTGTTGCCATAAACTGACTTGAGTGACTTTATTGATTTGCGCTTGTTTAACCAAACGATTACGACCCTATTGCAAGTTGATTCAGAATTTTTTGATGGATTCCACCAAACCCACCATTGCTCATCACCAAGATATGGTCGCCTGATTTGGCTGTTTTTGCAATGGCTTGCACCAATGTATTTAAATCATCAAAGGTTTGGGCTTTATGCGCGATTGGTTTGAGCGCCTCTGCGGCATCCCAACCTAAATTGGCACCGTAACAAAATACTAAATCTGCATCTTTTAAACTGGCAGGTAGCGCGTCTTTCATCACGCCCAGTTTCATCGTATTGCTTCTAGGCTCAAGCACCGCAAGAATGCGCGAATTTCCTACTTTGGCGCGCAACCCAGCTATAGTAGTGTCAATCGCGGTGGGATGATGCGCAAAGTCATCGTACACGGTAATACCTTTCACCTCACCTTTAACTTCCATACGACGCTTCACGTTTTTAAACTCGCCAAGCGCCTCAATCGCGATGCATGGTGCAACGCCCACATGGCGAGCTGCGGCAATCACCGCAAGCGCGTTCATGCGATTATGCTCACCCAACAGATCCCAACTGACATTACCTAGTCTTTCACCCTTAAACATCACATCAAAACGGCCTTGAGTATCTACATTTTGCACTTCCCAGCCATCTACTGAGCCAAAATATTCCAAGTTACTCCAACAGCCTTTAGCAATCAGGCGATCCAAGCTTTCTTGTTTATTGCTTACCACCAAACCCTGCTGTGGGACAGTACGTACCAAGTGGTGGAATTGTTTTTCAATGGCGGCTAAGTCTTCGAATATATCTGCATGATCAAACTCTAAATTATTCAGCACTGCTGTACGTGGACGGTAGTGCACGAACTTAGAGCGTTTATCGAAAAAAGCGGTGTCGTATTCGTCTGCTTCAATGACAAAAAAAGGAGATTGAGATTTTGCGTCTTGTTTTGGTGTTTGTGGCAAACGAGCTGAAACACCAAAGTTTTCTGGCACCCCGCCAATTAAAAAGCCAGGCGCGAGGCCTGCGTATTCCAACACCCAAGCGAGCATAGAGGAAGTGGTTGTTTTGCCATGCGTGCCAGCAACAGCCAATACCCACTTACCTTGTAGCACGTTCTCCGCCAGCCATTGCGGGCCTGATATATACGGTAATCCAAGATTCAGAATCTCTTCCATCAAGGGATTGCCACGCGAAACCACATTGCCAATCACATACATATCGGGGTTCAACTTGATTTGCTCGGGTGCAAATCCTTCAATGAGCTCAATGCCCTGTGCTTCTAATTGTGTGCTCATGGGTGGATACACGTTCGCATCGCAACCTGTGACGCGATGTCCCGCCTGCTTGGCCAGCACCGCAATGCCGCCCATAAATGTACCGCAAATACCTAAAATGTGAATGTGCATATGATGTGATTAAATTAATGTTGAAAGATTGTAGCAAACATCATAAATTCGGCGCCAACCAGCGCTCTAAATATGCTTTAGGCAGGTTTCTACGTTTTGCCATTTCTTCCAGTTGGTCTGTACCAATTTTATCAACACTAAAATATTTGGCTTCTTTATGCGCCAAATAAAAACCTGAAACGGCAGCAGCAGGCATCATGGCAAAGCTTTCGGTAAGTTGCATGTCAATTTCATCACACTGCAACAGTTTGAACATCTCTGCTTTTACTGTGTGATCTGGGCAAGCGGGATAACCAGGTGCAGGGCGGATGCCTTGGTATTGCTCTTTAATCAGCGCATCTGTATCTAGTTTTTCACTAGCGGCATAACCCCAAAAGTCAGTACGCACACGCTCATGCATATACTCTGCAAAGGCCTCCGCCAAACGGTCGGCCAGAGATTTAAACATAATGGCATTGTAATCATCGTGATTTTTTTCAAACTCAGCCAAACGTTTTTCCATACCCAAGCCTGCGGTCACGGCAAATAGACCTATGTAATCTTCAGCACCTTTGGGTGCCACAAAGTCTGCTAAGCATTGGTTGGGGCGTGCTACGCCATCAATCACGGGCTTCTCAGTTTGTTGACGCATGCCATACCAAGTAAGTGCGACTTGGCTGCGCGTATCGTCGGTGTAGATTTCAATATCGTCATCATTCACGCTATTGGCGGGCTGCAAGGCGATCACACCATTGGCTGTTAGCCAGCGCCCATCAATGATTTTTTTGAGCATGGCTTGCGCTTCGGCAAACACTTTAGTAGCGGCTTCACCCACTACTTTGTCGCTTAAAATCGCGGGGTAGCTGCCTGCTAAATCCCATGTTTGAAAAAATGGCGACCAATCAATGTATTGCGCAATCAACCCTAAATCAATGTTTTTAAACACACGGCGACCAATAAACTTAGGCTTTACTGGCGCAAACTCACCCGCAAAACTTATTTTAGATTTATTGGCACGCGCGTCAGCAATACTCAACATCGGCACGCCTTTTTTATTGGCGTGTTGCTGGCGGGTTTTTTCGTAATCGGCTTGAATCTCAGCCAAATAAGCGCCACGTGTTTCGGGCGTGAGTAAGTTTTGCATCACGCTGACTGAGCGCGAAGCATCCGCCACGTAAATCACAGGGCCATCATAATTGGGCGCAATTTTGACGGCGGTATGCGCACGGGAAGTGGTCGCGCCACCAATCAATAACGGCATTTTTTGTCCGTGGAAATGCGGGTCACGTTGCATCTCTTTGGCGACATAGGCCATTTCTTCCAAGCTAGGCGTAATCAAGCCAGACAAGCCGATGATGTCGGCATTTTCGGCTTTTGCCATGGCTAAAATTTCTGCTGCGGGCACCATCACGCCCATATTGACGACTTCGAAGTTATTACATTGCAACACGACTGAGACGATATTTTTGCCGATGTCATGCACATCGCCTTTGACTGTGGCGATGACCACTTTGCCCTTGGGCTTGGCGACCACACCTGTGCGTTTTTCTTCGAGCGCTTTTTCTTCTTCAATAAAGGGGATGAGATGCGCGACGGCTGACTTCATCACGCGCGCCGATTTGACCACTTGTGGCAAGAACATTTTGCCTTGCCCAAACAAATCGCCCACCACGTTCATGCCATCCATGAGTGGGCCTTCAATCACATGAATTGGCCTGCCACCTTTGGCCATCACCTGTTGTCTAGCTTCTTCGGTATCTTCCACAATAAAGTCTGTAATACCATGCACCATTGCGTACTCTAGCCGTTTTTCAACTGACGTTGGATTCTCCGCCGTGCCGCGCCATTCTAATGTTGCGGCCTCTTTTTTACCCCCAGCTACTAGCGTACCTGCGATTTCGATCATACGTTCAGTAGCATCTGCTCTGCGATTCAGCACCACGTCCTCGACACGCTCTTTTAGCTCTACTGGCAATTCGTCATAAATGCCCATCATGCCCGCGTTGACAATGCCCATGGTCATGCCCGCTTGAATGGCGTGGTAGAGGAAGACGGTGTGAATCGCCTCACGCGCAGGCTCGTTGCCTCTGAAGCTAAAACTCACATTCGATACGCCGCCAGAAATTTTGGCGTGGGGCAGGTGTTGCTTAATCCAGCGTGTGGCTTCAATAAAGTCCACCGCATAGTTGTTATGCTCTTCAATACCTGTAGCAATCGCAAAAATGTTAGGGTCGAAAATAATATCTTCGGGCGGAAAACCTATGCCAACTTCCAATTTTTGCCCTTCGACAAGCTCAGGGCGAACGGATGAGAGGATATTCCGTTCGTGGTAAGCTTGTCGAACCATGGACGGATTATTTCTGTGCAGCACTGGATCGCCTGCTAATAAACGGTAAGCTCTTTCACAAATCTCAGTTTTGCGCGCAAACGTATCTGCCTGACCTTTTTCATCAAATGCCATGACAATGACGGCGGCACCATAACGGCGGCACAATTTGGCTTGGTGCAAAAATGCTTCTTCGCCTTCCTTCATGGAGATCGAGTTCACAATCGCTTTGCCTTGCACGCACTTGAGCCCCGCTTCAATCACGCTCCATTTGGAGGAGTCGATCATAATCGGCACGCGGGCAATGTCAGGCTCAGAGGCCACCAAGCTGAGGAAATGCGTCATCGCTTTGACCGCATCCAACATGCCTTCATCCATGTTGATGTCGATGACTTGCGCACCGTTTTCAACTTGTTGACGCGCCACGCTTAAGGCTTCTTCGTATTGCTCGCTGATAATCATGCGGGCAAACGCTTTAGAGCCAGTGACGTTGGTGCGCTCGCCCACGTTCACAAACAAGGAGCTGTCATCAATGATAAACGGCTCTAAGCCTGACAGCTTAGTGACTGGTGGCAGGCTAGGCACTTGACGTGGAGGCAAGTCTTTAATGGCGTTGAAAATGGCGTTGATATGCGGTGGTGTTGTTCCGCAACAACCGCCTGCAATATTGATAAACCCACTTTGCGCAAACTCTTTTACTAAGCTCGAAGTCACATCGGGCGTTTCATCAAAGCCAGTGTCGCTCATTGGGTTGGGCAGGCCAGCATTGGGATAAATGCAGACAAAGGTATCGGCAATTTTGGAAAGCTCTTCTGCATAAGGGCGCATTAATGTAGCGCCTAAAGCGCAGTTCAAACCAACGGTGAGCGGTTTAGCGTGGCGCACAGAATGCCAAAACGCGGTCACGGTTTGGCCAGACAAAATACGGCCTGAAGCATCGGTCACTGTGCCAGAAATCATAATCGGCCAAGTTTTTCCTTGTTCTTCAAAGAAGGTATCAATCGCAAACAAAGCCGCCTTACAGTTGAGTGTATCGAAAATGGTTTCCACCATGAGAATATCCGCACCGCCTTCGACTAGGCCGCGCACTTGCTCAAGATATGCTTGCATCAATTGGTCAAAGGTGACATTACGCGCAGCGGGGTCGTTCACATCAGGTGAGATGCTGGCGGTTTTGGGCGTTGGACCCAATGCACCCGCTACAAAGCGCGGCTTGTCTGGCGTGCTGTATTTTTGGCAAGCAGTTTTGGCTAACTTTGCTGCTTCAACATTCATCTCGTGCACCAAATGCGCCATGTGGTAATCATCTTGCGCCACGCTAGTCGCACCAAAGGTATTGGTCTCGATAATGTCTGCACCTGCGGCGAGATATTGTTCGTGTATTTCTTGAATGACTTGCGGTTGCGTGAGGCTCAGCAACTCGTTATTGCCTTTGACAAACAACTGACGCTCGCCCGCAGGTGCCTGAAAATCCTTAAAACGCTCGCCGCGATAATCCGCCTCAGTGAGTTTGTAACGCTGAATCATGGTGCCCATGGCACCATCTAAAATGAGGATGCGCTGCTGAAGTAGGTCGCGAAGTTTGATTTCGGTTGGGCTGATGGGTAAGGTAGGCATGCAACACGCTAATACGTCATTTAAATGCTTATTTTAGCATGTTGCTTAAAATGTCAATAATGATTGCCTACAATAAAAAAGGCGGCACCCAGAGGAATATGGACACCGCCTTACAAAAATTTAAAACTCACTTAGCTGGCGCTGCGTCCCTGCAAAAACATCTATGAATAATTTATTCAGTTACTTGGCCTGATTCGATTTAAAATAACATGTCATTTCTACTGATGGCCGATTGACGGCATAGCCCCTAATTCGATTGATGGTGATTCGCGATGATTGAAGGTTTAGTACAGTTATTTCTATGGCAAGGCTTAGGCGAACTAGCCTCAAAGTTTTTATTGCCAAACATCCCTGGCCCAGTATTGGGGCTGCTCTTTTTGGTTGCATTTTTATTCGTTAAAGGTGAGGTCAACCAATCATTAGGCATGGTTGCAGATACATTTAGACAACATTTGGGCTTGCTTTTTGTACCCGCCTCTGTGGGCGTAGTGCTGTTTTTACCTGACTTAAAAACGCATGCATTGGCCGTTTCAACTGCACTACTCGTCAGTGTGGTATTGACGATTGGCGTAACGGCTGTTGTGCTTAAAGTGCTTTGGTACCTTTCTATTAAACGCAATAAAGGGCAATCCCATGAGTAAGCGCTTACCTATTTCTGAAATTTGGGTTTACCTTTCTGGCGACCCGTTGTTTGCACTCATTATTACCTTAGCCACCTATCAACTAGGCTATTTATTGTACGTGCGTGCCAAACGTAATCCTTTAGTCAATCCCGTAGCAATTTCTGTGGTACTGACCAGCCTGCTCATTAGCGTGTTGGATATGCCCTACGAAAAATACTTTGAAGGTGCGCAATTTGTACACTTTTTGTTGGGTACTGCAACCGTAGCATTAGCAGTTCCAATTTATAACGGCTTTAAGAAAATGCAGGGTAAGTTTTTTCAGATTTTGTTCGCGCTCATGGTTGGTAGCGCAGTCTCCATTGCCAGCGCAGTGGCTATTGCTACTTGGTTAGATGCGAGTCAGAGCATGATTGGCAGTATGTACGCCAAATCAGTCACTGCGCCTATTGCGATGGGCATTGCCGAACGCATTCATGTCTCGCCTACCTTAACAGCAGTATTTACAGTAATCACAGGCATGCTTGGTGCCATTTTAGCGCCCTATATTCTCAACGCGCTTAAAATTCATCAATGGTGGATCCGCGGCACAGCAATTGGTGTAGGTGCGCATGGCTTGGGCATTACCCGTGCTTTTAGTGTGAATGAAGAGGCGGGTATTTTTGCCAGCATGGCGATGGGTCTAAACGGCGTCATCAGCGCCATTGCATTACCTCTTGTGCTAAGTTATATCAGAGTACGTTTTTAAAGTAAGCGCCTAGCCAGCGCTCCAACACCACGACAATATAAGCTTGCTCTTCTAAGCTAAGCGTGCGACCTGATGGAATCCGATGCCACTTTTGCAAACAACCACGACAACAGGTGGCGGTCGCATGCTGTGCCACAAATACCGGGTGGCCACGCATCGGCGTTTGTTTGCCATCATTGCTGATTTCTGCTGATGCTAACCGTTTAGCTACAAAATCTTCTGCGTGATTAAGCACTTCTGCCAAGCCTTTAGCTTGTAAGTAATTGAGGTCGTGCGTGTTTAATTGAAACCCTGCACGAAAAGTGGATTGTGCCAACGTAGTAAAAAAATCGTCTAAATCCCGCATACTTACTTGAGTTGATCAAGTTCTAACTGCCGTAATTTGGGTGATAATTTTGCCGTAAGCCCAACGACTGCAATCGTCATCATACCGCCAAATATCACCGAAGGAATCAGCCCCAACAACTTCGCTGCGACACCAGATTCGAACGCACCCAACTCATTGGATGAGCCGATAAAAATACCATTGATAGCAGACACTCTGCCACGCATGCTGTCTGGTGTAGCAAGCTGTAAAATGGTCTGCCGCAACACCACAGAGACGCCATCTAATGCGCCAGACAGCATAAGCACCACCATAGAAAGCCAAAAATATGGACTTAGCGCAAAGCCAATCATACATAAGCCAAAACCAGCGACAGCAATCAACAAATAACGTCCTGCATGTCGATTAATAGGATGTTTGGTCAGCCATAGACCCGTTAATATTGCACCAGCAGCAGGCGCTGCACGTAAAATACCCAGCCCCTCAGGCCCCATGTGATACACGTCTTGCACAAAGGCTGGCAGCATGGCAACCGCACCTCCAAATAGCACAGCAAACATATCCAGCATTTGTGCGCTCAAGACCACTTGATTCCCCCACACAAAGCGCAAGCCTTGCGCAATACTTGCAAATACTGACGGACTTTCTGTCGCTGGTGGCTCTTTCACTTTAAGTAAAAACATCGCCATTACCGCTCCTAGACATAACACAGCTGCAAGCGAATACGCTGTTGTCTTATTCGCAAACCCAACCAGCAAGCCACCTAAAGCAGGCCCTATAATCAGCCCTGTTTGGAATACAGCACTGCCGATACCAGAAGCTTTTGCATAAAGCTCACGTGGCACAATCAAGGCAAACAGCGTGTTATAACTTGGCGCAATGAAAGCTCTTGCCAGACCAGTAAACGCAATTGAGACATAAATCCATAACTCTGCATAATGCGTCATCCAGCCTAATGAAATGGCTGTCAGGAACACAGCATTTAAGCCTAACATCACACCAGCAATCATGGCAAAACCACGGCGCGAGTAATAGTGATCAACCGCATGCCCAGCAAACAACGCACTTGCAAAATAAGGCACTACCTCGGCTAGCCCAATCAAACCTAAGGCAAGAGGATCATGTGTAATTTCATAAATATGCCACCCCACCACCACCGCCATCATCTGATAGGACAAAACCATTTGAATGCGGTAGGCGAGCAGTTTGGTAAAGGCAAATTGTTGCTGACTAAATAGTTGATTTATTGAAACACGCATGTCGCATTATAAATTTAAAAACTAGTACGCACTGCGTAAATTTGATTGATTTGTGTACAATCGCCTAGTTAGTGCAGTGAATAAGGCAGTAAGTAAACTTACCGTTTACCGATGAGTCGTCGTTGACCTAGTGTGACTCTGCTGATATAGATTAGGCGCACTAACCTCAATACTTTATTAAAGACAACCAAATTAATGCGCCAATTTTTTATATTTGCGTTTTGTTTGTATAGTTTGTCCATACAAGCACACACGATACAAATCTACACGACCGTAGATTGGGAAGGCATTTCTTTAGAGCAAGTAAATATAGAGGCGATACAAGATTTCCGTAAAAAATTTCCCCACATTCCCATGCTACAACTGCTTAACCCTGTGTATTTTTTGCGCGGTCACACTGACAGCACTGAACTTAACAATACAATTAAATCTACTTTTTTACCAAATGATACACAAGGTTTGCATGTACACGCATGGAAATCACTCGTTGAATACTGTGGCATACCATATCAACATAACTACTCATTTGCAGATAGTAATGAAAATTGTAATATTGGGGATTGTGGCTATACCGTGAGTTTAGAGAATGCGTATTCTAATGCCGACTTATCTAAGCTCATTGCATGCAGTAGTGATGTGTTAGTTAAAAATGGGTTTTCTAAACCACGGCACTTCAGGGCAGGTGGTTGGCAACTTGGAGCAAAACTCAGCGCTGCTCTGGAAACCAACGGCTTTACTTGGGACAGCTCACATATTGATGCCAATATACTCACCACCCGCTGGCATGAAGAAAGTGGCATGATCAAAATGCTACGCCAACTTCACCCCACCAGTACGCCATTAGATCAGCCCTTTGCTATCACAACGCAATTAACAGAATACCCCAACAACGCAGGACTGGCAGATTACACTACGAGCAAGCAACTCGTCACCATGTTTAAAGCCTTAATTGAACAACGTAAAAGCGTGATGGTGCTTGGTTTTCACCAAGAGACTGCTGTAGATTACTTGCATCGTTTAGCAACGGCGATTCCACAAATAGAAGCCATCGCCAAAGAAAATAATGTGCAAATTGAGTGGCTCAGCAAGTAGTGATTTTGAAAACGATTACTTTGGGACGCGCCACAAGTACCAACTCGCCACGGTGCGGTATGGCTGCCAAGCCTCGCCTATGCTGACCAGTGCCTTGGGCGTGGGCGCAACCTCTAGGCGCTTTAACCGCTTGTAACCTTCACGCACGCCAAAATCATCCACAGGCAGTACATCTTGCCGTTGTAATGTAAAAATAAGCATCATCTCTACAGTCCATCGACCAATACCTTTTAGTTGGATTAATTGCGAAATCAGCGCATCATCCGCCATTTCATCTGCCTGTGCTCGATTCGGCACTAAGCCGTCAAGTGCGCCTTGTGCAATGCCTTTAAGAGTTTCAATTTTTCTGCCCGAAAATCCACAAGCACGCAAATCTTCAAACTCTGCCGCTAACAATTGTGTCGGCGTAGGGAAATTTCCAAAATGCGCGATAAATTTACGAATAATCGCATCGCCCGCTTTGGTATGTAATTGCTGATATGCAACTGTCCGCACTAGCGCTTCATAAGGCTCACGCTCCGCTTTAAATTGGAGATTACAAGCGCCAACTTGTTGAATTAACTGAGCCCAATCAGCATCTAACTCAGATAAATATTTTGCAGCTTGTGTTAACAATATGTTTTGCATATCCTTTAGACATGTGCTGTTGTGAAGAATCTTAAAACTTCAGTTTATCTTTAACTCTTAACCATGTTTGCGTAATAATATTGCCATCTAACTTATAGTGTTTATGAAGCGGTTGTTTGACCTCCCAAGATGCTTTCATACCTGCTGGGAAAGTCACCAAATCTCCTTTACCAAAGCTGACAGGCGCGCCGCCTTCTGGGGTAATCACACATTCGCCTTCTAAAATATAGGCAATTTCTTGCTCTAAAAATGTCCATGGGAAAGTCGACACTTCTTTTTTCCATGTCGGCCATTTGTTCACGCCTAAGCTGTCGAGTTTATTTTGATTTGGCTGTTTTTCTACAACGATATTCACGGTTTTATCCTTTTTTTAAAACCAACATTTTAGCTGATACCTGTCATCAGTAGTAAAATAGAGACTTTAGTGAAAATATAGACTTATGCGCATCCATTTAGAACAAGCCGTAGCGATGCTAAAACAAGGTAAGGTGGTAGCGATCCCCACGGAAACGGTCTATGGTTTAGCGGCAGATGCCACTAATGACGATGCGCTCAAACAAATTTATGCTATTAAACAGCGTCCCTTTCACAATCCACTCATTGTGCATATTGCGGACATGCATCAAGTCACCAATTGGGCCACAGAGTTTCCCCCACTCGCCCAAAAGCTGGCCAAAGCATTATGGCCTGGCCCTTTTACTTTAGTATTGCCTGCCAAACTAGGGGTTTCTAGCATCGTGCGTGCCAATGAACCCACTGTGGCTTTGCGTGTGCCCGCACACCCCGTAACACAGCAACTGCTTCAGCAAAGCGGTTTAAGTTTAGCGGCACCTTCCGCCAACAAATACACACAATTAAGTCCTACTTGTGTTGAGCACGTGGAGGCTGGCTTAGGTCAAGACATTCCTGTGTTAGACGGTGGCGCATGTCAGGTGGGAATCGAATCGACCATTGTGAGCGTGGCTGGCGAGGAATGGCAAATACTACGTCATGGCATGATTAGCCAGTCTGCAATTGAACAGGTTGCTGGCAAAAAAGCAAACACCAGTAGTTCAAATCGTCCCAAAGCCCCTGGACAGCATCTATTACACTACTCCCCGCAAACGCCCACACTACTATTCAGCCATCGAGAAGACCTCATTCAGCATGCTAACCAACATGCCGATTGTGTAGCACTGCTAATTGGTGAAGGTAAGCTTCCGACATGTGAATATATCACGTTACCTTTGCAAGCCTCATCCGCTGCAGAAGCACTTTATGACACGCTACATCGTCTGGATCGGTTCCATAAAGCGCAGATTCTGATTGAACTGCCGCCGCAGACAGATGATTGGGCAGCCATTTTAGACAGACTCAGCCGTGCCGGTCATCGTACACATATTTAACATTACATATCGAATATTGTGAGAGTTGAGATACACTGGCAAAATATCAATTCTTGTTCAATTTATCAGGTATACGCATGCTACAGAAAATCACCGTTAAGTTATTACCTTTATGCCTGATGCTAATGTCCGCTTGCAGCACAGTAGATAAGCTGAACCCTTTTCATGAAACCTCTAAGGAGCTTTCAAAAAATCCTGAAAATGCCACCACCTATGTTTGTGATGGCAATAAACGGTTTGTGTTACAAATCATCCATCAGGGAAAAGATGCTTGGCTTATTTATCCAGACCATGAAGTCAATTTAGCTAAAGTAGAAGGCAGTCAACGTTACACTTCTGGTGCCATTTCATTAGAACTTAATGGCGATGAAACCAAATTAAATGATGGCGAAAACATTGCCTACACTGGCTGTAAGGCGCAAATAATAAAGTAGAGTAAATTAGTAGGATAAACACTTGCCCATGACCTAAAAAAAGGGTAACTTAACTGCTACATGAAGTAATGTTGAGAGTGGAGCAGGCCATGGATAACAAATACGGATTGGGCAGCACAAAGGTTGCCAAAGAGCATCATGAGTTACATCACAAATCGGCTGAGGACATTGCCCTACGCTGTAAATTTTGTGATGGTACAAATCTGATTTTAAGTATTAGCATGCACGATCACCGTTGTCATGATTGTGGAGAATGGCAGTCAGATATACCTCAAGGCTACTCTACTGGAAGAAGTAGTACCTACTAGCCATATAGCCAACTGGCAGTAATCTAATAGGTGGGCGATGAATATGCGTGCTCAACCATGAGCATGTTGCAAACATAGAAAAAATCATGAGAAGTAAATTAGTCATCGCAAACCGTAAAATGAACGGCTCCCTTGAGAGCAATGAGCGGTTCTTGCGCGATCTAATTGCAGGCACACAACATCTGCAAAAAGCCAGCTATACCATATGCATGCCACACCCTTATCTATTTCAAGCGCAGGCAATTTTGAAAAATAGCGCCATTACCTGGGGTGGGCAGAACATGAGTCGATATGATCACGGCCCTTTCACTGGCTCTGTATCGCCCGCCATGCTCAAAGATTTTGGTTGCAAGTATGTCATTATTGGTCACTCCGAACGCCGCCTACGTGGGCATGATACCGATGAATCTACAGGTGAACGCTTTAGAGTCGCTGTTGAAGCTGGCATCATTCCTATATTTTGTATGGGCGAAACCCTTGCAGAGTATAACGCTGGCATCACTGACGAAGTCACCATAAGGCAACTGAATGCTGTGATTTCAGTGGTTGGGATAACTGGCTTACTTAAAGGCGTGCTGGCATACGAACCCGTATGGGCAATCGGCACTGGAAAAGCCGCCACGCCGCAACATGCACAAGGGATATTAAGCTTTTTACGCGGTCACATTGGCTTACTCAATCAAGAGGTAGCTGATAAAGTGCATATTTTATATGGCGGAAGCGTCTCCCCAAGTAATGCCAGTGATTTATTTTGCTTACCCGATGTGGATGGTGGACTCATTGGCAATGCATGCCTCAATATAGAAAGCTTTTTACGTGTATGTGAAGTGGCTAATCAATACGCCTGTGACAGCATGACTTTCCCTCATTTCTCGACCTCCCCACCCAACTAAAATATTCACTTAAAATTTAAGTTTTTACCGTGAAATAAGCAGAAAATCACTGTAAAATTGCACTCTCGTCAACATTTAAACTTTGGATAAAGCCATGTTAATTAAATCGGATGTTGTAGATCTGTCTACACCTACTGGTGTCATGCGTACGTATGTTCACCGTCCAGCACATGATAAAAAAGTACCTGCTATTTTATTCTACTCAGAAATTTTCCAGCAAACAGGTCCTATCGAACGTGCTGCAAGATTCATGGCAGGTCAAGGTTATGCCGTATTAGTCCCTGAGGTATTTCACGAGTTAAATCCCATTGGTACAGTGTTAGGTTATGACGATGCTGGACGTGATAAGGGCAACGCAGACAAGTCTGCCAAGGATGTACAAGGTTATGATACAGACAATCGTGCCATGATTGAATTTCTCAATAAGCAAGATTGGTATGATGGCAATCTTGGTGCCATGGGGTTTTGTATTGGAGGACATTTAGCATTCCGTGCAGCTTTACAACCTGAAGTAAAATCTACCGCCTGCCTTTATGCAACTGACCTGCACACCAATGTCATTCCAAACAAACCCAATCAACATAGCATGGAACGCCTAAGCGAAATTAAAGGTGAACTGCTCATGATTTGGGGTAAGCAAGACCCACATATTCCAACACCAGGACGTGTATTGGTGTACCACAAATTGCTTGAAGCAAATATCAACTTTACTTGGCATGAGTTTAATGGGCAACATGCTTTTATGCGTGATGAAGGTGATCGCTACGATGCGCAATTAGCGCTCATGAGCTATCAGCTTGCAATACAAATGTTCGGCAGAACACTGAAGTAATAGGGTTTGTAGTAGCTGCAATTAGGAGCTTAAGCCACAAGCAATCGCTTTATTTTTTAATTTAAATTACCCATTTAAGAGAACTTAAGGAAGAATCGCATGACCGCAAAAAACGCTGACATTGGCCTCGTAGGCCTAGCTGTAATGGGGCAAAATCTTGCTCTAAACATCGCTGATCACGGCTATACCATTGCCGTTTATAATCGCGACCCTAAGAAAATGCACAAATTCATTGCAGACTGCAAAGCAAATGAGCCTTCCCACGAACACGTGGTTGGTCATGCTGATTTAGCCTCATTTGTATTAAGCATTAAACGTCCGCGTAAAATCGTATTGTTAGTTAAAGCGGGTAGTGCTACGGATGTCACCATCAATGCCTTACTCCCTTTCTTAGAACAAGGCGACATCATCATTGATGGTGGTAACGCATTGTGGACAGATACAATTCGTCGTGAAAAAGAACTCGCTGTCAAAGGTATCGACTTTATTGGCTCAGGTGTCTCTGGTGGCGAAACAGGCGCGCGATTTGGTCCTAGCCTCATGCCTTCAGGTACGCGTAAGGCGTGGGCAAGCCTAGAGCCTATTTGGCGTGATATTGCTGCTAAGGTGGATCCTGTGACTGGCGAGCCCATGGAAGGCGGAAAACCAGGCAAGCCAGTTGTAGGTGGCTTCTCATGCGCTGAATATATTGGTCCTGATGGTGCTGGTCACTATGTCAAAATGGTACACAATGGGATCGAGTACATTGACATGCAATTAATTTGTGAAGCCTACTGGCTCATGAAAAACCTGCTGGATATGCCTGCTGATGAAATTGGTAAAGTATTCCAAGAGTGGAATAAAGGTGATCTTTCTAGCTTCTTGATTGAAATTACAGGCGACATCTTGCAGCAAAAAGACCCAATGTCTAAAGGCTTTTTGGTAGATCAGATTCTGGATACCGCAGGTCAAAAAGGAACAGGCCAATGGACAGCGGCAAATGCGCTCGAATTAGGTTCTCCAGCCAATGCAATTGCGGCAGCGGTGTATGCCCGCGCGCTTTCAAGCTTAAAAGAAGAGCGCGTAGAAGCCAGCCGAATACTAAAAGGCCCTGTGATTAAACATGAGTCAGACAAAAAAGAGATTATTGAAGCCATTAGGAATGCGCTTTATTGCTCAAAAATTTGCGCTTACGCACAAGGCTTCCAACTCATCGACAAAGCACAGGTTGCCTACAACTGGAAACTTAACTTTGGTGAAATCGCACAAATTTGGCGAGGCGGCTGTATTATCCGCGCACGCTTCCTACAAAAAATCACAAATGCCTATGCACTTAACTCACGCCTAAAAAACCTGATGTTAGACCCATACTTCACTAACGCGATGAATGATGGTCAAGCAGGCTGGCGAAAAGTGATTGCATTAGCAGTCACCAACGGTATTCCAGCGCAAGGCTTCAGTGCGGCGCTAGCGTATTATGATGGCTACAGAAGTGCTGACTTACCAGCCAATTTATTACAAGGTCAACGTGATTACTTTGGTGCGCATACGTACGAGCGTAAGGATCAACCGCGCGGTCAGTTCTTCCATCTCGACTGGCCAGATGCAAAACGTCCTCAACTGACCGTGGAGTAATTAGCCGTAGAGTAATTTGGCAGACTGCCAGAAATTTTAGAGGGTAGAAAGGTAAGGGGGTGGCAAATGCCATCCTCCTTATTGCTTGAATCGGTAACTTTAGGGATGCAAGTGTGGAGTAAAACTAGCCACTAACACTGCACCAATCTTAGCACTGCACTAAATTTAGCTAATAAAGTAAGCTAAACGCAATCGCAACTTGCTTCTAAAAACCTATTCAAATTTTTTGTTTTTTGCATAATTAGAACCTTTGAATCATGCTCTTTGGCCTCTTCTGACTTGACAGAAACTGGCGGAGCATAAATTTCATCTAACAGTTCATCTTTCACTACAAATTGGTTTGCTACTTGCATCATCATTTCCTTTTGGGAGTTAAAACTTACACGCCTAACTCACGAATTGTGTCCGTGTAACGTGTGAGACAAATCTAACAAAAAAATTCAATACTTTCATGACTTAGTCGCAAAATCATGAAAAACATTACAATTAATACCCTCCAAACAAACTTTATGTTGTAAAAATGCACATATTCAACAGAAAGCAAGTTTGGTATAGCATAAGACATGCCAAAAAAATAAAATTCAACTTTAATTAAAAAATTGACGACTATCAAAGCAATAATTACGTAAAATAGTCATCTTTAGTAGGGCAAGTTATTCCTTATATGCAAATCACTATTAATGGTCACTTAAAAAGCTTTGATTATGACAGGATGACCATCGCAGAATTAGTCGCACACATGAACCTCACTGGTAAGCGCATCGCCATTGAATGTAATGGTGAAATCATTGCGCGAAGTCAGTACGAATTTACCCAGTTAAGTCAGGATGATGCATTAGAAATTGTAGGTGCGGTAGGGGGTGGATAAGCATAATGAGAGAATTAGATATGAATGATGAATTAATTATTGCAGGAAAAAATTATCAATCACGCTTGTTGGTGGGCACAGGAAAATATCGGGATTTTGCCGAAACACGTGCCGCTATTGACGCAAGTGGTGCCCAAATTGTCACTGTTGCCATTCGCCGTACCAATATTGGACAGCATGCCAATGAACCCTCTTTACTGGACTTTTTACCTCCAGAAGAATTTACTTATTTACCTAACACTGCTGGCTGCTATAGTGCCGAAGAAGCTGTACGTACGCTACGTTTGGCTCGAGAGTTACTTGATGGTCACAAGCTAGTAAAGTTAGAAGTGTTAGGTGATCCCAACACACTTTATCCAAATGTTATCGAAACCATTGCTGCTGCTAAAACACTGGTACAAGAAGGTTTTGATGTGATGGTATACACTTCTGATGACCCGATTATTGCCAAACAACTGGAAGAGATTGGCTGTTGTGCCGTCATGCCTTTGGCATCGCTTATCGGCTCAGGCATGGGGATATTAAATCCTTGGAATTTACAAATCATTATCGAGAATGCAAAAATCCCCGTCTTAGTAGACGCAGGGGTAGGCTGTGCATCTGATGCCGCCATTGCGATGGAGCTAGGTTGTGCAGGCGTTCTAATGAACACCGCTATTGCCTCTGCTAAAAATCCTGTATTGATGGCAAGCGCTATGAAAAAAGCCATTGAGGCAGGGCGCGAATCATTTCTAGCTGGGCGGATGCCTAAAAAGCTGTATTCTGCCTCACCTAGCTCTCCCACAACTGGCATGATTTCTGGTGCCTGATAGGTCAACGTGAAACAAAAACAACCCTATGCTTTTTCTGTGAACGTAAAAACGCAATACCTTGCAGATCAATCCAACCCTGATGAAGCGCGTTATGCCTTTGCCTACACCGTTACAATCACAAATATTGGCAGCGTTGCAGCACAACTCATTAGCCGACATTGGATTATCACTAATGAAAATCAGGAAATCCATGAAGTGAAAGGTTTGGGTGTCATAGGTGCGCAACCTTTACTGGAACCTGACCAACAATTTGAGTATAGCAGCGGCACTGTGCTCACTACGGCCAATGGCGAAATGCGAGGATCATATCAGCTGGTCGCGGCAGACGGCACTTGGTTTGAGGCTATCATCGAACCTTTTGTGCTTAAGCAACCAAGAACCTTACATTAACTCAAGATCACTATGCACAAAATCATCTTATGCATCATCATTGTTTTACTCAACGCAGGGTGTAGCGCACGCAATATCAAATCAGAACAAGGTAAGCAAGTTTGCCCCCCTACTCCACCAACAGCCTCAACTACTTTACCCTCTACTCAAATACCAGATAAAGAGCCTCCGAGTGTAGAAAAGCCAGTTGCTCCTAGCGAATACAGCTTACTTAAACCAGCAAACTGGGAAGCACTTGACGGCTTTTTACAAGATGATTTATCTGCCAGCTGGAATGCTTGGCTAACTAGCTGTAATACTTTAAAAAACAAAACTGAATGGCAGAATGCGTGTAATTTTGCCAGTAAATTAAATAAACCCAATACTGCTCAAATCGCAGAGTACTTTACCACCTATTTTGATGTCTACAGCACAAGCAATCTGAATGGAAGCAACACTGGCCTGATTACAGGCTATTACGAGCCAGTACTTAAAGGTAGCCGTAAGTCTTCTGTGAAGTATCCATACCCACTTTATCAGCAGCCCAAAGATCTCATTACGGTCGATTTAAGTACACTCTTTCCTGAACTTAAATATAAGCGTGTGCGTGGCAAGCTAGAAGGAAATAAGTTAGTTCCTTATCTAACGCGCGCGGAAATAGAGTCAGAATCACAACCACTCAAAGGCAATGAAATTGTTTGGATAAACGATGCCTTAGATGCGTTTTATTTACAAATTCAAGGTTCTGGCCTGATTCAATTAGACAGTGGCGAACAGCTACATTTGGGTTATGCTGATCAGAATGGTCATACTTATCAGTCCATCGGCAAACTGCTAGTACAACGTGGCGAGCTCAGTTTGAGTCAAGCATCCATGCAAGGCATTAAAGACTGGGCTAAAAGTCATACCAACCAATTGCGAGAACTACTGAACAGCAATCCCAGCTACGTGTTTTTCAAAGAACTACCCTCTGGCCTATTTGGCCCATTAGGCGCACTGGGTGTGCCACTGACTGCTGAAAGAAGCGTTGCCATCGATCCCAAATATATCCCTTTAGGTGCCCCAATCTTTTTGTCCACTAGCTACCCCAATGACAATAAGCCACTGAAACGGCTAATGATAGCGCAAGACACAGGTGGCGCGATTAAAGACGGAGTGCGTGCTGACTTTTTCTGGGGAAGTGGTGATGCGGCAGGCAAAATGGCTGGCGCGATGAAGCAGGCGGGGCAAATATGGGTGTTATTACCAAAGGAATTCAAACTCAACAATAGTAGTTCCAATTAATACTTCCAATTAAAAAGGGTGCATCAAGCACCCTTTTACATACATGAAACAAATAATTATTTGTTCATTACGTACATAGTCACTTCAAAGCCAAAACGCATTTCTGTAGCTGCTGGTGTTGTCCACATAATAATCTCCTTTTAATTTTAGAATCGTTTGGTTTACATTGCATTACTGCTTTTGCAAGACCATCACGTAGAGTTATATTACGCCTAGCATTAAAAGTTAAAGTATTTAAAGTGCTTAAAACGAGGTCATGATTTTCATGAGATTGTATGTCATTTAGTCGTTATCTTTATGTTGAGGATTCATGTTGACGCCGTTTCTCTTCGACCAGTAGCGCGTGCAACATTTCAGAAGATAGGCCATGCAGCACGAGCCGATAACCTGCTGACCAGGTTGCTGGTATTACCATTGGGTGCTTGTTGTTAACTAATATTAAGCCATCAGGTTTGTTAAGTACCTTGGCCGCATATATACCGATGGTTTCATCTAGTTGTAAAGAGTGTACAGAGCGCCAAAAATCGCTATCAGTGAGAAAAAGCTGGTAAATAGGCGTAAAAATATCAATACAAGTTTGTAAATCAAGCACATTTAGCCAGCCATTGTTTTGTGGCGCTATATCAAAATCCCCATTTTCACTAATCATCGAAAAATCTAATTGCTTATTGGGCGCAATATCTTTGATGCCCGACTCTTGTAGCTTTAAGTTAAGTCGAGAGATAAAATTGAAAAGATTTAAATCATGCTGGATAAATAAGTTATTTTTTAAATCAGGTAAATCATGCGGTCGCAGAGGGTGCATTTGTACGTTGCCACCTTGAATATTGGCATTTAAGAATGCCAAATTCTCAGATCCAATCCAAAAATGCCTTAAAATCAGCCAGTTAGCCTCTGGCGTGGCAAATGTCGAGAGCGCCCAAGCGAGCAATCTATGCAATTGTTTAGAGGATGTGAGCCAATTTGGAATAATTGTTTTAATTATTTGTAGCAACACAATAGCAAGCCTCGCAAGCGGCCTAACTATTGGCAATATAAACTGACGTGACCATGTATTGGAATCGTACAGCCAGGCTTGTTTAACACCCTGATGCATAGGCACAGAATGATCTAGCCACAAGGATTGCCATGGGTTAGGATTGTCGGGGTTGTGATCTAAAACTAGATCTGGAAAAGTGCGTGGTAGGCTCACTTTTTTCATTTTAGTTGACCTTATAAACTAGGGTTGAGTGTGCAAAGCGATAAATTTCCATTGTTGCAAGTATAGCGCAGCAACTGCAGAGGCTACTTTTACAATTTCACCCCCCGCGCTTTCGTCAATTTGCACCACCATTTTCACGGCATCTAGCCAGCGTTGCATGTGTGCTTGATCGTTTTCACCATGATATTCAATAAATTTTAGTATGGAAGAATGCACGCCCAAACACTCTCTAAGTTTTGGTAATAGCGTTGGAATAATGCGCTGGCCTGTACCTTCGATGATATAAATGCCGCCAAGCAAGCCAATTGGATTGGGACGTGATGCGTAGCTATGCATAAATGCGTTCAGTGCATCCCCACCGGGATTACGATTTAATTGTTGTGCAGCGAGCTTGCCGCCAGCTGTTAGATAATCTTGATATAGCACCTGCCAATCTAATTGTTCCTCCCCTGCGTGGGTTTGTATTAAATGTGCAAGTGGTCGATATTGTGGCTGCATAGTAGAGACCGCACGGCGCATCCAAAGGCTACCCTCACGCACTTGCGGAATCCAACACTCCATCCACGCTAAATAATCATTTAGGCTGATGTTGTTTTGCATGATGGCGCTGGCAATGGGTGTACGAAACACTTCACTCCGATAATCATGCCAAACTGCCATCAGCCCTTTTAGCATATCGGCTACTTTGCCTGTTTGCCCAAGGTCAGTCACGGGAGGCGACGCTAAGTGAGCGAATGGATTTTGCTGTGCTTGGTATTGCACTTGTGAAAATTTGGTTGGCGTACTTGTGTGATCAACCACCTCTAAAAGAAAGTACGCAACAGTAAACCGACCCGATTCTGGCACAAAGCCAAACACTTGTTGGCCAACTTTAAGCATATCTTTTTTAGCGTTTAAAAACTCATCTAACATAATATAAATAGAAGCAGAACCCGTATTGCCTTTGCTGGATAAGTTTGAAAACCACTTGTCGTCATCAATTGCAATGCCAGCTTCCTGCATCAGTTTTGCAATCATGGGCTTAAACCGTTCTGATGAATAATGGCATAAAAACCATTGAACATCGTTTGGATTGACATGACCATCTTTTACTAAGGTCGCATATTCATGCATGCCCAAATCAAACAAATTAGGCAGAATGCGAATATTTTGTCTTAGATCAAAAGCGCCTGCTTTTTCTGCATCTGCTAAGGTGGGGTAATCTAAATAGCCAGGCAATGTGTTACCGATAGATTGCCCAACTTGCATGCAGGTAGGCATGTCGCCAGAAAACGATTTTTGATGTATCCACTTTATTTTTAAAGAGAGGCCAGATTCCGCAGGCTTGTTTGAAAGTAAAGTAGCCCCAGCACCGTCAGATAGCATCCAGCGTAAGAAGTGTGCGTCAAAATCTATCACAGCATCTCTGTTTTGAAAGCGCGATGTTTTAAATAAGCGCGACGGAAACTCACTTGCCAGTGCGATAGCATTGTTCGCAGAGCCAGATTCAATGGCCTGTGCGGCCGCATTTAGCGCACCAATAGAAGCAGCACAAATGCCAGAAACCGACAGCGTTTCTAAGGGGGGCAAATTTAGTTCACCTTGAATTAAGTTAGCCAAGCCCGGAGCGGCGCAGTCGCCACCAGTGGTTGCAGCAGATAAATAATCAATAGGCACATGTTTATCTTGCAGCATTTCAACTACTTTTGCGCCCATTGAGGCAACTGAATGCAGGGACTGTCCATTTTCATCAATCGCATAGTGTCTGGATTGAATGCCATTTTCTGCCAAAATTCGAGTTTTCATACGGGGTGAAGTTTTGTTGATAACGCCAATAAATTTGTCCATCTCCTGATTGTTAACAGGTTTGCCAGGCAAAAAACTAGCGGTTCTGGTGAGATAGGTTCTGCTAAAAGGGGTCATTTTATTTCCTGGTGGTTGCATGTTTGTTGCGTGCCAAACCATCTGTCAAGTTGGCTAAAAAAGAAACTGTAATTACCGTTGTAATAAGAGTGATGCTGCTGATGGTGTTTGATAAATCCCCATAACGAGTCAGCTTGCGCTTTGGGGAAAAAATCGCAATTTGAGTGAGATAAGGTGTTGATGAGGATAGACCATATCGTTAAAAAAATTAAAGACTGTATTGAAAAGTCATAAAAAAGCATGGCCAAAGGCATTACGCTACCTAGTAATACCGCCTCTGTCACGCTCATGCTATATGCCGCAAATGGTGTGCTTGTATTTGATTGATGATGCACCCCATGTGTTTTTTTAAATTTTGCATGTAATAAACGATGCACAGCATAAAAATGCAGGTCGTTCCAGATAATTAGCCCGATGCACTCAAGCACCAATGTAAAAATGTGTACTTTGGTGTTGATATGGGCATATCCATTTTTGACTATGAGCCATGGGACAATGATGCCCGCGCCGAAAATAATAGCAGATCTGATGGATTGTGTGATTTCTGTTTTAATTTGATGTTTTGGAATGGGTTTATTGCTAATTGGCCGTTTGATAAGGCTTGCCAGTACGAAGCTTAGATTGGAAAATAGAAAATAAATAAGCAAAAAATAGATTGTGGCCGCTACAACTAGCGTAAAAAACTGTTCGGAATGTAACAAAACAAAGATTAGTTCTATCATCAAATTTGCCTAACCCAAGCCACAAAGCTTTGCCAGTACTCTGGCTGCCTAAAACATAAATAAGTAATGACTACAATATTTAACAGTGCTGTCACTAAAAACAATTGTGGGATGCTATAGCCTTGTTTGAGAAAAATAACAGATAAGCCAGCAGACGCCACCATAAACAAGGCGTTTAGGATGTTGTTTCCTGCAATCACTCGCGACTGATGTGACCTTTCGCAGCGCGTCTGTATTAGCGTATAGAGCGGCACGATATAAAACCCACCAAACAAACCTAGTAATACGATGTCTACTAACAATCGCCAGTAAGTGAGCACGAGCTCTCCCGCCGCATTGTAATGCGCACCCATAAAGGATAAATAATTGAATATCGCTTTATCGTTCAAACTTGCATGTATGCTAGTGGAAGATGCATATAAATCTACCCCGAACAATGTTAAGCCAAGTGCGCCAAACACGACTAAACCTAGCCCAGCCTTGCCTTTCGACAGCTTTTCACACAATAACGAACCAGTACCAACCCCGATTGAAAACATTGCCAGCAGTAAAATAAAAACGCTCTCGTCGCCATGCAATACCTGTTTTGCCAAATTAGGGAACTGGGCAACCACAGTCGCACCATAAAACCAAAACCAAGAAATTGCCACAAGTGCCAGCCAGATTGTTTGGTGATCCCAAGAAAATTTAAGGTTTTTGAATGTTTCGGTGATAGGGTTCCAGTTAATCTTTAGTGCGTGTGCTGGTGCGGGTGAATGTGGAATGCCTCGGCTAGCCAAGTAGCCTAAAGTCGCAATAAACAAAATACTCAGACTGGTGACCAACGCATGGTGCGTTTGTGTGGCCAACCAGGCACCCAAGATTTGACCCAGTAAAATAGCCACAAAACTACCCATTTCTACCATGCCGTTACCACCCATGAGTTCATGTTCGCTCAAATGTTGCGGCAGATAAGCAAATTTAATCGGGCCAAAAAACGTAGAGTGGGTGCCCATCATAAAAAGTGTAAATGCCAACAACCAGATGTTGTGCAGAAAAAATCCTGCACTGGCAATTAACATAATGCCAATTTCAATCACTTTAATGAGTCTGATGAGTCTGGCGCGCTCAAATTTATCGGCAATTTGTCCTGCAGTTGCTGAAAACAGAAAGTAAGGAAGCATAAATAACCCTGGCAGCAATGTCGCCATGGCTCCAGCATCGATGCCGCTTCCATCCATTTTTAATAAGCTCGCTGAATGGAAGGCGACTAAGGTCACCAGTGCTGTTTTAAACACATTGTCGTTAAATGCACTTAAAAATTGCGTATAAAAATAGGGGCGAAAACGTTGCTCATTCATCAAGCTGAACTGTGAACTCATGTCGTGTCTTTCATTAAGGAAGTAGCCGCTTTAGCCACTGATTTCTGTATAAAAAAAGTGTTTTACTTGCATGTCCTGCGCCCTGCACCCATTCTACTTTTGCTTTCCCGTGAGAGGCCTGCACAAGTGCTTGGGCACGCTCAGGTTTAATGAGATCATCTTGCTCACCATGTATCAGATAGATTGGCCGCTTAATCTGATTAACCCAAGTTTGGGTTTGCATTGGGTAGCGCATGATGAGCCCTACTGGGACTAGGTGTGCCATCTTATCTCTTGCAACATTGACTAAAGAATCATAAGCGGCCACCAAATAGACAGGATTTTGCTGATGATGTGACGCTACAGATAATGCAATACCCGTTCCTATCGAGTAGCCAAAAATAAAAATTCTTTCTGGTTTTTCTTGAATAGCCAGCCACTGATACGCCACTTCGGCATCACTGAGCAAGTCATTTTGCCTAAACCCACAATCGGCTGAACGACCATAACCAGGATAATCCCATGCCATCAGGTTATAACCCAAGGCATGAAAAGCTTTAGCGTAATCGTCGATACTCGCCAGACTTTCGCCATTGCCGTGAAACATCATCAGCGTACCTTTAGCATTTTCAATGTCCCACTTGACTACATGCAGCTTTCCACAATGCCCATCTATCATGGCTTGTGTTTGAGAATGTCCAGCTGTAGGCTGCCAGTCAACACTCACTGGCTTTGCATATTGCGTAGGAAAAAGTATCTTTTTTTGCTGAAAATAAATGAACGTACAAATACTCAGATAAACGATGACGATATAAAGTATTATTTTTGTTAGTATTTTCATAACACTCATACACTTCTTATTTTGTCTTTAATAAAGAATATGCCATCAGCGCTAGCACCAATACACCTAAAAATAGCCCACCCCAAAGCCACCAGCGTTTGTAATCTGGTGTGGATGCCCAACTGGTAGTGGCTTCATGTGGTTGCGTCGACGCCAAGCTAAGATCGGCTTGTGGTAATGATAGTACTTTCTCTCTCTTTACCTCTGGAATCAGCGTATTAGCTGCGACCACATTCACAATCTTTGGAACTTCACCCACATGTAAAGTATAGGGCGCAGCACCACGCGCATTCCAAACAAACGTTTGTGGTAGCCAACCGACACTCAAGTTGGGGGTTTCCATACCCAAGCCTCCATGCGCCTGATCGAACTCCAGCCGCCAATATCTAGCCACTCTTGACCCTAGACGTATGTCCTCGCTGAGATACTCTTTACCCTGCTTATTTAGCCGATAAAGTGCCGCACTACTCACCTGCACCCAAGCTTCATTGGGCTGGCTACGGACGTATATTATCGCGTGCGTAATCGTATTTTGTTGTGGTAGATGCACACGCAAATACGTGGCTGGATAGTGTCCTGTGGATTCAAAGTCTACCGCTATTTTACCGTCTTTATTTTGCGTTCGATTTAAAAAAGTAAGGAGTTGCCACACCAGCGGTAGCTTGATGTTTTGCACATGCTGATATTCTGTACTTACTTGTGTGAGCTTGAAATCAACATCTGTGGCTTGTTGCGGACGAATTTGGAGGTAGCGGGTTTGAATAGCGGAATCCAAATCTATATGATTTTGTAATATTTGCGCGCCAGTCGCCGCTGTTTTTAGTAGCGCAGCATTCCCTACATGCGTCCATTCATTCAGATTGTCACTGCTCAACACCTCCACGACCACCAACTTATCTTCAGCCCCTTGCCAATCTAGTTTGAGCCTTTGCAGTGCAGGGTGCTGCTGGCCTAAGTCAAATAGATATACCTGACCACTTTGTGTACCCGCGTTACCAGAAGCCACATTTAAACTGGTGCTATTGGCATTTTTCTCTATCTGAATATTCACCACATTTGCTTCTACCAACTGCTTTTGCTGCATGGGAAAAATCGCTAACGGTTTGTTTTCCTCAGTCATTTGCGTTTGTGGATATAACATATCATTGGGCATTAATGCATAAGGAATTGCTTCGCCCGAAGCATTAGTGATGACCATATCTTGCAGCGCGTCACTCCGACTAAATTGATAGACTTCCTTAATCAATCGTGTTTGATAAAGCGGTTCATCTGCCGCTGTACTAAGCTTGAAAGTGGCCGCATGCACTAGGCTGAAAAGCATGCATGCTAGTATCGCAAATACCTGTTTCATGCAGTTTCCTTTTCAGCTTGCGCTTCCCCTATTTGTGCAGGAGGTAACGGTGCAAAATAACCCATGACCAATAACATCAATCCCGCGCCAATAAACGAGACGATACGTTCTACTGTACCGTGTTGTGCCAAATCCAGCAGGAATATTTTTGCCACGACCAACCCCATTAACCCTGCTCCAATAATCCACACATGACGCTTTGCTTGCTTATGTGCAAGCAACATTAAAATGAATGCTGTTGTTGTCCATAATAAGGTAAAAGCCATTTGTACCACTGGATAATCAAATATCGCGACCCACTGAAATGGTGTGCCGACCCAATGATGTAAAGTACGTAATAACACGCCATTGAGCAAAGTAAATGCCATCAGACCTGCGACTACTGGTATGACTTTCACTAACTTTTGAAAATGCTGTGCAATCAAACGCTGCCAAATCAATAGCAACAACAAGCCTCCTGCTAAAGCAATATCCAGTGGGTTGAGTAACGGTATATATGGCAAAGGTGCGGCGTTACCGTCTGAGTTAAGTGACATGCCCATAAACCATGCAATCACAAATAACATGAGCGGAACACATGCTGTCCAAACCCATACCTTTGCGCTTGCTAACGCATCTGTGCTTAACGGATCTTTGCGATGAAACTGCCAATAGCACATGGTGGCGACCAGCAACATCGGCACGACAGCCCAGCCTATTTGATACCATACGCCGTCGTTTCCTACCAGTTGCACCAGCTGATATTGCCACTCCATTGCACTGATGATGGCAACAATCCATAACAATGGCGCTCTTGGCATCGCGCCTTTGGGTAAATGATGTTGCATCAATAAAAAGACATATGCCGCGATACTAATCAGCCAGCTGTAGGCGCCAGCGTGCGCAAATGGGTGCGATTCAGACACCTCAATCACTGCAACTAACGCCATCAATGGCAGTAGGAGTACACTTAAACCAGTTAATCTCGGCCATTGCAATTTTTTAGCTGCCACAGGCAACAATACACTGCTTAGCGCCGCAAATACGAGCGATGCATGAATCAATACATTCGAGGGCAACCTATCATCTATTGCAATGAAGCCAGCACACATCCACCACAACCAACCCCACATGGCTAATAAACGATTGACTAATTGCCATTGACCAGTGCGGTATTGATTTAACAATGCACCACATGCCCAGCTTGCCAACGCAATAAATGCAACACCCAAAAACATATTTTGGTGTGCCGTCTCAACATGCCCTGTAAGCCCCCAGCCTTGTATAAATGCAAGTGCACCCAATAGCTGCAATGCCAATCCTGCAATTAGCGGGAACTGGCGGTGTTGTCTTAACCCCACCCATAACAGCCCAACACCTTCTACCGCCCACGCTGCAGATGTCCAACGCCCATCTAGCGCCAAAGGCAATGCTAAAGTACCAAATCCGATACCGAGCGCTAAGAAACACTCTCCCAAAAACTGTAAAGTTGCACGTTTCCGATTCAATATCCACCAAGCTAATCCAATATAAAACAAGGCAAGTGCTAGCGCGCTATACGCTAATCCAAAATGCGAGTCGCGTAGCAAAGCATATTGCAAGCTAAACCCGACGAGTGGCGTACCAAATACCAATGTAGCATCCACATAATCACGAGCCTTTGTCGCTTGACGATAGGCATACAGCACCGCTATTAATGTGAAGAGCAAAAAGTGAATAATCAAAAATGGCTCTGTAGATGCAAAATACTGCGGTTGATAGCTATTGGCACCCCACACGGTTGCGACTATAAAAGTAAAGCCAAACCCCAACACATTTAATGAACGCCAACTTTTATAATATGCAATATAGGCAATTGCCAGATTTAACACTAAATAGTAGCTAAATAAACTCACATGGCTGCCCTCTCCCGTAGAAGCAAAAATGGGTGCCAAAAATCCGCCTGTAAAACCCAAGATTGCTAAAGGCATCGCATTCTGTAATATCGCAATCAATGCAGATAAGAACGCCACTGCGATGAGCAATACAAAAGCAATCTCTGGTGGAATGAGTTGATAGAGCTTCATAGCCGCAAAAATGGTCAGATAAAGTATGCCCACGCCTCCACCTTGTATCGCCCAAGCATATTCAGCCCGTTTGTAACGCAAACGCCATCCAACAATCAGTAAAGCTACGCCAGACATCGCGATAGCAGTTAGGCGCAATTCAATCGGAATCTGTGAGTGCTCTGCTACGTACTTGATTAAAAAACTCACGCCTATCAGCAAAATGACCACGCCCGAGCGTACTAAAGTATTGCCACCCAATAGCCAGTTTTTTGCATAATCAACCCCTCGCTCAATAAAGTTTGGTGCTGATGGTTTAGCAGGTGATACTTTTTGCGTGCTGATTTGAGTATCTAGTGTGATGTCTTCTTGTATTTCAGCTACTGTATAGAGGTCTTCTGAATTGAGGTTTTCTACAGTGATACTTTGATCCTCTGGCATTGCCTGCACCGTTGACGATGCTGTTGATGCGATAGGCACTGAGATTGCAGGTTGCGCTTCTTCCTTTGCTGCCCCCACCCCGCTTGGCGCCTGTACTTCTTCATTTTTTATCAGTTCAATTTTTGAGAGGCGTGACTTAAGCATTTCTATCTCACGCTCTAACTTTTTAAGTTTTGACTGCTCGTCACCTTTGGTGAATAACGAGAAAAAGCCAACCAAACTTCCTATCGCCATAGCGATACCCAGTAATCCGAAGAACAAATATTCCATATGGCCTCTTGTCTCTTTTTAAGGTTGAAAATTCATCAAGGCTATCAATCTCAAACAATGCTTTTTAAGCTGCTTCTACCATCTGCTTCAAGGTCACATAATCTGTTTTACCTGTGCCCAATACTGGAATCTCTTCTACATACATGATTTTGCGTGCTATTGCGATTTCTGGACTGCCAAGATTTTTTGCCACTACTTGCAGATCTTCGCGCTTAAGTGCAGCGTCTGTGGTAAATAAAATGATATTTTCACCACGTTGCACATCAACTTGTGTGGTTGCCGCATGCTGATGCTCTGGCGCTGCAGTGCTGGCTATTTTTTCGACCAACTCTAACGACACCATTTCCCCAGCGACTTTGGCAAAGCGTTTAACGCGTCCCTTGATATGGATAAAACCATCATGGTCAATTTCTACAATATCCCCCGTGTTATACCATCCTGCTTCTGGCGGTACGAGTTGTGCGGGTTGATCAAATAAATAATAGCCGAGCATCACATTCTCGCCACGCACGTACAACAAGCCACCGTTTTCAATCCCAGGTACAGGCTCTAATTTATAATCTAACCCTGGCACAAACTGACCCACACTGCCATTACGATTTGCCATCAGAGTATTGGCAGAAAGTACTGGCGCACACTCTGTCGATCCATACCCTTCCAAAACACGTATACCAAATTTCTCTGTATAGATTCTCCGCACTTCCTCATTGAGTTTTTCAGCACCTGCCACGACCAATCTTAATTTGTAAAAGTCATAGGGGTGTGCAAATTTAGCGTAATTGCCCAAAAACGTACTTGTTGCAAATAGTACGGTGCACCCCCTGTCGTAGATTACTTCAGGGATCACTTTGTACTGTAATGGTGATGGGAAAATCAAAATATTAATTCCATTAAAAATCGGTAACAGTGTTCCTGTAAATCCGAATGCATGGAACATAGGCAATACCATCATAAATTTATCTGTAGGATTAAAATCTAACATCGCCATGATTTGCGAGATATTTGCAAGTACACTCTTATGAGAGTGCACTACACCTTTGGGTTTGCCTTCGGAACCTGAAGTAAACAGAATGACAGCTGGAAGTTCTGGGGATGTCATTTCCATGGCCGCCCTCGGATAATGTATTGCGTAGCCCATTAACCAAGCACGATCCAGCATACTAAACTGCGCGCGTAAATCTTCCAAATACACAATATTCAGATTACTTAAATGATTGATGACCTCTTCTAGCTTTACGGTTTCTATAAACTTTCTAGAGGTGATTACAGTTTTTATATTGGCTGCAATACACGCATTTTGAATACCAGCGCTCCCCGATGTGAAATTTAACATCGCAGGAATGCGGTTAAAGGCCGTCATCCCTAATACGAGTGCAAGGGTATTGGTCAGATTCGGCATCAGCACACCAACGGCTTCTCTAGGTTGACTGACCTTACATGCAAGTCTGCCCAATGCTAGGCTTTTTTTCAATACGTCCTGATAGGTCTCAACAACCTCATTCATATCTTCAGCGATTTTAGTTTTAGCACCAAACTTATCGATTACATCTAAAAATGCCTCAAAAAATGTGCGGCTTTTTTGCGCTTGAAACACCATTTTTTGCATGATGCCACGCATCGCTTCCCCTGCGATTCTTCGCCTTTGTTTGGAAGTGAGTGGTGGATGATTACTTGGATTTTCTATTACTATTTCAGTGGTAGGTAATATCGTCAAAGTGACCCTTGGTAATAATTTACGAGGATGCGCATCCGATAAACGACCAAAATAGGATTGTGCTGCACCTTCTACTCGCACAGGCAGTATTTTGACACCCGCTTTTGCTGCCGCAAACCCAGGACCATCATAGACTTTCATCAAAGCACCTGTCAGGGTAAGTCTACCTTCTGGAAATATCACCACATTTTCACCAGCATCTAATCTTTTTACCACTTTTTTCATCGCGAGCGGACTGGTCGGATCTACAGCCAGATGCGGTGTTAAACGTAAAAATTGTCTAAACAGCCAGTTCTTGAGTACGCCTGTATGCACCACAAATGTGGCTCTTTTCGGTAAAAATAATCCTAGGAGCAAACCATCCAAAAACGATTCATGATTGGCAACGATGAGTAATTTGTCATGCGTTGGCACATGCTCTAATCCATTGACCTTAACACGAAAGACTACTTTACAAATACGACGCAATATACCTGCTAGCATAGTTAAGCCCCCACTAAATATTGTTTTTAATATAATTTAAAACGTTCTCTATGGCTTCAGCCATATGTTGCTTATTCACCCAAAAAAACACCTCTTTACCGATTTTTTCGCTATCCAGCGCACCGCACTGATGTAGTAACTTCAAATGGTGTGTAACGGCAGTGCGACTCAACTTTGAGCTTGCCACAATTTGTAAAATATTCATACGCTCATTTTTTTCAAATGCGAGCAATATACGCTGACGCTGCTCATCGCCTAACGCAACAAACAGTTTTGAGATGTCTTTCCACTCATCTGGGATTTCAATAATTTCTTTCATAACTATATAATTAATTATTTAGTTATGTTTGTCAAGTGCTTTTATGTGTTGCTTATTTACAATTAAAACGCACTGTCTCTAAAAATATCAAAGGGTGCGAATGCACCCTTTGATATTTTTAATTTAGCCGATGAGCTATTTACCTGGGATCCAGGTTGTTCCTGCTAATGGCACTTGTGCCATCGCTGCAGATTCCATGGTAAGCGCTACCAAGTCTTCTGGCTCCAAGTTATGTAGATGTGACTTTCCACAAGCACGTGCGATTACTTGTGCTTCCATTGTTAATACAGATAAATAGTTGGCAAGCCTTCTGCCTGCATTGACCGGGTCTAAGCGCTTCATCAACTCAGGGTCCTGCGTAGTAATACCCGCTGGATCGCGTCCCTCATGCCAATCATCATACGCACCTGCGGTGGTGCCAAGTTTTTGATACTCTTCTTCTAAGTGTGGGTCGTTATCGCCTAATGCAATCAATGCCGCAGTGCCAATTGCCACAGCATCTGCCCCCAATGCCAGCGCCTTAGCCACGTCTGCTCCTGTGCGTATGCCACCAGAGACTATCAACTGCACGCTGTCTTTGCCGTTGCGATATACACCTAAGTCTTGTAGCGCTTTTACCGCAGGACGAATAGCAGCAAGAATCGGAATACCCACATGTTCAATAAACACTTCTTGCGTCGCTGCCGTGCCACCCTGCATACCATCTAATACCACCACATCAGCGCCAGCTTTCACTGCTAAAGCCACATCAAAATAAGGGCGTGTCGCACCAATTTTCACATAAATAGGCTTTTCCCAATCCGTGATTTCACGCAACTCTGCAATTTTGATTTCCAAATCATCTGGACCCGTCCAATCTGGGTGGCGACAAGCCGAACGTTGGTCAATGCCTTTAGGCAAACAACGCATTTGCGCCACACGGTCACTGATTTTTTGCCCTAACAACATGCCACCGCCACCTGGTTTGGCGCCTTGTCCAATCACCACTTCTATCGCATCGGCTTTGCGTAAATCATCTGGATTCATGCCATAACGCGATGGTAAATATTGATAAACCAGCGTTTTAGATTGTCCACGCTCTTCAGGGGTCATCCCGCCATCGCCTGTGGTAGTACTTGTACCCACAGCACTGGCACCACGCCCAAGCGCTTCTTTGGCAGGACCAGACAATGCGCCAAAACTCATGCCTGCGATAGTAACGGGGGTCTTTAAATGGATAGGCTTTTTGGCAAAACGTGTGCCTAGAACGACATCAGTACCACATTTTTCGCGATAGCCTTCCAGTGGATAACGACTCATCGAAGCCCCTAAAAACAAGAGATCATCAAAGTGTGGCAGTTTACGTTTTGCACCACCACCGCGAATATCATAAATACCAGAGGCGGCTGCACGGCGAATTTCTGACACCGTATAGGGGTCAAAAGTCGCAGAGAAACGCGGGGTGGTATGTGGAATGTGAGAAGTATCAGCCATGTTATTTTCCTTTAGTATGCGCCAGCGTTATCCACGTGGAAGTTATAGAGTGTGCGTGCAGATCCATAGAGTTTGAAGCTATCAGCATCTAACTCTGCATGACCAGACTGTTTGAGCAAATCCTGCAGTATGTTGCGTGATTCGTCATCCATTGGCTTTTCTTCACAATCTGCGCCTAGACTTTTCACTTTGCCACGCACAAAAATCCGCGCTTCATATAGTGAGTCACCTAATGCGTCACCCGCGTCGCCTAGTATCACTAAATTGCCAGCTTGCGCCATAAAAGCTGAGAAACTGCCCACCGAACCACCCACGACAATATCCGCACCTTTGAGTGAAATGCCGCAACGCAAGCCAGCATCACCATCTATCACCAGCAAACCACCTTGTGCGGTTGCACCTGCAGCATTTGATGCAAATCCCTGCACATGCACTTTGCCTGACATCATATTTTCGGCAACGCCCGTGCCTGCGCTACCTGTAATTGTGACTGTCGCAAGCTGGTTCATCCCTGCGGCATAGTAGCCTGCGTGACCATCAATAGTCACATCCACCTTAGCTTTAAGCCCGACCGCGATATTGTGCGCGCCATTAGGGTTTACCACAGTCACAGTTTGTTGTTTGAGCAGTTGCGCATCACCATGCAAATATTGATTGACCTCACGCAATGGCTTGGTGTCTAAATCAAAAATTATATTTTCCATACGTACATTTCCTTAGGGCTAGGCTCAAATACATGGGCATTCTTAACATCGGGCAAATGCGCAAGTGAGCGAAATTCTGAAGCTATCGCGACGTAATCGTCATGCTCGGCAACGACTGCGGGTTTACATGCAAATGGATCACGCACCAAAGCAAGTTCACTTTTAGTGCCCATCAATAACGTGTAAAAGCCATCAAGTTCTTCAAAACCGTGTTCGAGCGCTGTTTTTAAATCATCCCCTTCGCGCATACGCCACTCTAAAAAGCGACAAGCCGCTTCGGTATCATTATCGGTTTCAAACGTAATCTCTTGTTTTTCTAGTTTGCGACGTAAACTATAAGCATTGGACAAAGAGCCGTTATGCACTAGGCACCAATCTTGACCTGCTGTAAAAGGATGCGCATGTGCAGGCGTAATCGCAGACTCTGTTGCCATACGCGTATGACCAACCAAGTGTGTGCCACTGACTTTAGGTAAGCGATAGCGCGCAGCGACATCGGCGGGTAAACCTGTATCTTTATAGACATCTATGGATTGTCCTACAGACAGCAAATGTATATTGGGATAGCTAGTTTTCAACCATCTGCGCATATCATTAGCGGGCACTTCTGAAGTCAAAATAGCGTGATTACCTTGCGCATATAATGCTGGTTTTTGACCAAATTGTGCTACATGCTCTTGTGCAAGCGCATCCCATTGATAACTCATGCTAGGTGCATACAAGTTATACTTCAGCGCGTTAGCCTGCACTGGCGCTGTGAACACAGCCATGCCCGCCGAATCAGGCCCACGTTCCGTCATGCCAATCAGCATAGGCATCATCAACTCACCTATGTTGGAACGCATCTGTTCGTTTCTAACGAGTAATCCAACAATTCCACACATATTATTTCCTTCTACAAAATCTGATTTAGAAAAACTCGACGTAGCGATTCACTTCCCAATCTGAGACGTGACGTGAATAATCCACCCATTCCATGCGTTTAAGTGCAATAAACTCTTTGGCTAATTTGTCGCCCAAAGCCTGACAGATGACTTGGTCTTTTTCTAGTGCGGTAATCGCGTCGCCCAAGTTTTGCGGCAGTATGCCGATGCCTTGTTGAGCGATTTCCTCTAATGAGTAGTCATACAAATTTTCGCTACGAGGCTGGCCAGGATCGAGCTCGCGCTTCACGCCATCCATGCCTGCCGCAATCACGGCTGCTGTCGCTAAATACGGATTGCAACTGCCGTCAGGCAAACGCAACTCTAAGCGCCCATAAGGAATGCGCACCAAGGTTGAGCGATTATTATCACCATATGCAATATAAGCAGGTGCCCAAGTTGCCCCTGACAATGAACGCCCAACCACTAAGCGCTTATAGGAATTCACTGATGGAGCGCAAACGGCCGCTAATGCAGGTGCGTGCTCCAAAATGCCCGCTAAAAAGTGATAAGCCAGCTTGGAAAGCCCTAAGCCATTTTTATCGGTTTTATCCATAAAAATATTGCTATTAGTAGCATCGCCTATCGACATATGCATATGCATACCATTGCCAGGACGATTGCTAAAAGGCTTGGGCATAAATGAGCAAATCATGCCCATTTGATTGGCAATTTCACTTGCGCCCATTTTCAGCAAGATGTAATTGTCTGCACTTTTTAGAGCATCAGTATAGGTGTAATTGACTTCAAATTGCCCATTTGAATCTTCATGGTCAATTTGGTACACATCCATCTCTACAGCCAGCAAAGACTCGGTCAGTTTTTCGAGGAAGGCTGATTGTCTAGTAATGCCTTTATAGTCATAACAGGGCTTTTGCAGTAAGTCGCTATCATCAAATGGCTTAAGTGCACCATGCTCATCACGTTTGAGTAATGAAAACTCTGGCTCTAACCCTGTATAGAAAGTCCAACCTTTTTCTGTCATTGTTGCGAGTTGCTTTTTAAGTACTACTCGCACATCATACTCATAGGGTTTGCCATTCACGTGCCCATCACATACCAAGCGTGCATAGCCAGATTGCCAAGGAATCAAGCTTAAGGTAGACAAATCACCCACCGCCATGTAGTCAGGTCCATTGGGGGCAATACCCGTACCCCAAATAGCGCCACCCGCAAATCCTGCGCCTGCGGTAAGCACATCTTCTAAATGGGCGACGGGTACCGACTTCACTTTTGCGGCACCATGAATATCAGCAAATTGTGCGAGCACATATTTAATCTGGTGCTCTTTGAGAAACTGCTGCGCTTCCGCTAAAGACTTCATCTTGCTTCTCTCCTCAATTAAATGATTTCTACTAACGCTATTCTGTGATATTGCTTAATGTGTGCTCTATGTAGTCTTGATAACTGACATCACACCAAAATCGGTAACGGTTACTGTCATTGATTAAAATGGCTGACACACCGGCCACTTGCGTCATGAGCAATGCATTGTCTAACAACAGTTCCGTGGTATTGAGCGCACAAATCTGTGCCATCATATCTTTTGCACCTGCACCAGAGAGTTCGAATGCGACATAGGCGCGTGGCACGAAATAAACGCCTGTTACTTTATTTTCAAGTGCTTTATGCAATTGCGTTGTTGCTGCACCCTCAATCAAAAACTCGCCTTGGCCTAAACGCAAAACATAGCCACTTGGATGCATTAACCAAGTATTGGCAGATTCTGGAATAGGAATACCTTGTTGCTGCAGCCAGATTGCTGCATTCGGTCCTTTAATGCCAAGACTGACGCAATCAATTGTATTCAATACATTCATACTGCCCCCGACGAATGTTGAATAAAGGGCGTTTGTACCACTTGCGCTTGGACTAAGTCACAGTTGTCTGTGCGAATATCAAAATACGTACCCATATCAGCTTGATTTGGTTTTACATAAGCAAGGCCGATGATTTTCTGTAAGGTTGGGCTCCATGCAATACTAGTGACACGCCCCGCTATCTCATCTTGCTCAATAACTAAATTGCACTCTTGCGGCGTTTGTTTGGCTTGATTTGAAACTAAGGCAAAGGCGACCAATATTTTATTCGCCGTCTTTTTCTTGATGATTTTTAGACTGCGTTGCCCCACAAAAAATGATTTTTGCATTTTCAATGCAAACGCAACATTGGCTTCAAATGGATTAGTCAGACCATCCGTGTCATGCCCAATGAGCGCATGCCCCATTTCTAGTCGCAATATGCGTTGTGCCTCTGTGCCAAATGGTTGTAGTTGATATGGCTTACCTGCTTCTATCAATGCACTCCAAAGTATCATGGCCTGTTTCGCAGGCACATGTATTTCATAAGCGACTTCACTTACAAACCCCACGCTTATTAGCCGCGCATCTACATCAACTACTTTAATTTCGCATACATCTCCTGATTTAAGCTGCTTAATATCATCTGTATTTTTGACTAGCTTTTCTAAAATTTTGGTTGATGCTAATCCAGCCAAATTCATTGCGGCATAAGCACCAGTGACATTAGTCAGTGTAATATCTAGTTGCCACATTTGTTGCCATCGCTGCATTTCTCTGTAGACCATGGCAGCATTGGTGGTGCTAGTCGTCAAATAAAAGACATCTTCTGCTAGTCGCGCGACAATCCCGTCATCCATCATCACACCCGCTTCATCGAGTGCCAGTGCATAGCGTGTTGTCCCTACTTGCTGCGAGACAAAGCCACCTGTATAAAAACGCTCTAAAAATTCAGCAGCTTGTGCCCCATGCACCTCTATCTTGCCCAAAGTGCTCACGTCTATTAAGCCTGCCGCATTGCGGACGGCTAACACCTCTTGTGTGACGGCCTCCTGTTTACTTATTCCAGCTTGTTTGTAATAGGCTGGGCGCATCCAAACACCTATTTGTGCCAACTCTGCTCCTGCTTGTTGATGCCACGCATGCATCGCAGTGGTGCGATATGGTTGGAAGCCATAACCTGCTAAGTGACCCAGTGGCGTTGGGTGATAAAAAGGACGTGCAGTGGTACTGCCCACTTTTGCAATAGGCTGTTGACATATGCGCGCCAATACGCGAATCGCATTCATATTGGCATGTTTACCTTGGCTCGGCCCCATACCAAAAGTGGTATAGCGCTTCATCAACTCAATATTGTTAAAACCTTCTTGAGCAGCATTGGCAAAATCCTTAAGCTGAATATCTTCATCAAAATCAATAAAGTTCTTGCCTTCGGGATGTGGCACCATCGGATATGGGTGACTAGGTGTACCGCTAGCTTGCAATGGTGTAGACAATACTGGCGTGTCTATATTCAAATACCTTAGCGCCTCACTGGCAGCACGTTCACCATCTTGCGCACGCAATGCCTCTGCGTAAAAACCGTTGACTTTACCTGCTGCAAATATGCCTTTGGCTAATTGTTGCGGTACAAATTGCTGTATTTGCGCATCAAATCGCATTTTTGTGCCCGCTTGATAGAGCAATGCTGCGGCAGGTGACCAACCAGCACTCATGGCAATGCCATCACAATCTATCTTGAATGATTGTGTATTATCTGGCATAGCATTGGTTTCATCATATGGGCAAATAATTGCACCAGACACACCAAATCCATCTGCACTTGGTTTAGCTTCGTACACACAATATCCCGTATATATTTTGATGCCCATTGCTTTGAGTTGATCAGCCAATGGCGTATTAGGCAATGCACGCAGATCAACCAAGGCCGCGACTTTCACGCCAGCTTTTAGCATATCCAAAGCCACGCGATAACCTTGTGTGTTTGCAGTAAACACCAATCCATTGTCAAATGGTTTAACAGCATAACGATGCATCAATCTTTGCGCTGCCGTGCTTAACATCACCCCAGGCAAATCGTTATTCCTAAATACTGGCGGGTGTTCAAACGCGCCTGTCGCCACGATTACAGCTTTGGCACGTATTCTTATCATGCCTGTTTGTGTGATGATAGGTAAATAATAATCTGCGTAATAGCCTGCAACATAAGCCTGCGTGATGTAGCTTAAGTTTGGATAATTTGCTAACTCTGTGAGTAATGCCTGTAGCTTGTCATTTGCATCAGCTTTAGCTGCAAAGTCTTCATTTAAGCTTCCGCCCAATTGGGCATTTTCATCCACTAATACAACTTGCACGCCTGCTTTTGCTAGGCATAACGCCGCAGTTATACCAGCCAAACCTGCACCAACCACCAAAACATCTGTAAATTGATTGCTTTTATATTTAGTTTGTCTTGGGTAATTAAAATTGACCACACCCAAACCAGCAGCCTTACGGATGATGTTTTCCCAAAATGGAAATAATGCTTTTGGCTTATAAAAAGCTTTGTAATAGAAGCCCACTGGCAATATGGCCGAGATTTTATCTAACCAACGTTTTTTATCTTGCTTCACACCACCACTAGTATTCACGACGCTGAGTTGCATGCCAGCTTTCAATTGCGTCACATCTGCACGTATATTAGTGTCTATGCCGTCTGTCACCATGATATTCACATCATGATTGGCAAAACTAAGTACGCCCCGTGGTCGATGGTATTTAAAACTACGCCCCAACACTTGTTCGCCACTTGCCCATAGTGCACTGGTAATCGTATCACCTTCATAACCCTGATATGCTTGACCTTCAAAAGTAAATTCGATGAGCTTTTCGCGGTTAATCCATTCGCCTTTTTGTGGTGATAATCTCTTAAGCATTGGTGTCAACCCCCCACTTCAGCTGACAATAAATAGGTGCGTACCACTTCGTCAGTCACAGTATTACGTTCTGCAATAAACCACGTACCACTTGGACTATGAAACCACCATTCCTTTTTGACGCCAGGTGCACCATTGCGATTAAACACATAGGCAGACCACTCCTGATCGCTGCACGTATCAGGATTTGGCATCTCTCGATATTCGCCACCAAATACAAATTCAGAGATGGGGCGTGAACCGTTGATTGGACAAGTGAGTAATTTCATTTAATGACCGACCGAAGCCGCTCCTTTCTCACCCGTAAGTTCATAATCCTCAAAACGCGATAATCTAAATGTATGAATTAAATCGGGCGCTTGATTTTTAGCGATCGTTTCGGCCATGGTTTTACCGCTGACTGGCGTAGCCTTAAAACCCCAAGTGCCCCAACCTGCGTCTAAATAAAAACCTTCTATCGGCGTTTTGCCCATAATTGGCGCGAAATCTGGCGTCATATCAGCCATGCCAGCCCATTGACGCACCACTTTGACATTAGATAAAAATGGGAACATATCTAAAATATGTGCGCTCAATCCCTCTACAAAATCGAGCGTGGAACGTGTGGAATGTAACTCATAAGGATCAAGTGATGCGCCCATCACCAGTTCCCCCCGTGAAGATTGGCTCACATAGACATGCAAACTACCTGAAACCAAAATGCTGTTTAACCAAGGCTTCATCGGCTCTGTGACACAGGCTTGTAATGGATGAATCACAATAGGCGTTTTTAAACCCACCATGTCTGTAATGCGTGGCGTAAAGCCTGCCACAGCCGACAGTACATGATTTGTTGCTATAAATCCTTGGTTAGTATTCACGCCAACTACTTTGCCATGCTCGGTTTTGATATCTAATACTTCGGTACTTTGAAAAATATCCACACCACGTTGATATGCGCCACGCGCATACCCCCATGCTACTGCATCATGGCGTGCAATAGAGCCAGGGGCATGATACAAAGCCCCTAAGATTGGTGCGTGTCCACTACAAGTAATATCTAACTCTGGGCAAGCTTTTAAAATTTCATCTGGCCCGACCACACAACTGTCTACCCCCGCATGCTTGTTGACTTCTGCGCGCCAACGCATAGTGCGCATGGCGGACTCTGTATGAGCCAGTGTAAAGTGCCCACGTGTTGAATAAAATAAATTAATGTCTAAATCTTCGCTCAAGTCTTGGAATAGTTTTACGCTGGTGTCATAAAACTTTACCCCTTCTGGGGTGAGGTAGTTTGAACGCACAATCGTTGTATTGCGCCCTGTATTGCCGCCGCCCAAATAACCACGTTCTAGCACGGCTACATTGGTGATACCGTGATCTTTCGCCAAATAATAGGCCGCTGCCAAACCGTGTCCACCGCCACCAATAATGACCACGTCATAGCTTTTTTTAAGCTGCTCTGGCTGCGTAAAAAACGCAGCGTCAGGATGCTTTTTGGTAAATGCGTATTTGAGTAGTCTTAATGGCATTGAGCGAATTAAATGTTTATCTATATGAATAATTAGTTCATATTGTGAATATTTTGACTGCGTTAGTCAATACATATGTTTAACTTTTTTTCATAATATGAAACAATTTAACTATGAATAACGAAAATATCGAACATAACCAATCTTTGGGCACTTATTTGGGCTCTGCCATTAGGCAATTACGCAACCAACATAGCTTAACGATTGCTGACGTCGCAGACCGAGCGGGCATTAGTCGAGGCATGCTAAGTAAGATAGAAAACGCGCAGACAGCGACAAGCCTAGAAACCTTGGCACAGATAGCCAGTGCGCTAGGTGTGACTTTATCTAACTTATTTAGCAATTACGACAAACCGCGGGGAGGAGCGCAATTAGTTAAAAATGGCGAGGGCATGGAAGTAGTGCGTCGTGGCACACGCAATGGACACACTTATCGTTTGCTCGCGTATGATCAAGGTCCCAAAAAAACATTTGAACCATTTTTGATCTCGCTAGAGGATTCTGGCGAACAATTTAACGCGTTTGAGCACGCTGGTACCGAATTTATACATATGCTTGAAGGCAAGTTGGAGTATCGTGTAGGTGAAGAACTCTATGTGCTAGAGCCTGGGGACTCACTCACTTTTAGAGGAGAGATTCCTCACAAACCTGAGCGCATGCTCGCCATGCCCATCCGCTTTTTAGCAATTATTCATTATGACCATGCAAACGACGATGAATAGCACACCTCCGATACATATCTCCGATGCAAACATAGATGACATACCCGCTTTAGTTGGCTTGTTAAATATATTATTTAGCATAGAACAAGACTTTAGCCCGAATAAACTGCGTCAAGAAGCTGGCTTAAGGCTAATCATAGAAAACCCACATCAAGCCATCATTAAAGTCGCTCGCACACAGGGTGGCTTAGTTATTGGTATGGTGAGTGCTCAACTCGTGATTTCAACCTCACAAGGGTCAAACTCAGCCTGGATAGAAGACATGGTCGTGCGTGAGCAATATCGTGCGCAAGGCTTAGGTCGTCAGCTACTCGATGCAGCATTGCAGTGGGCAAAGGACAAAGGCGCAACGCGCGCGCAACTTTTGGTGGATTTAGATAACAAATCAGCAATCGGCTATTACGAACATTTAGGCTGGCACGGTAGCCGCATGGGTATGCGCAGGCTGCTTTTAGAGTAGTACGATGGATTATCGTGAAATAAAAAAAGCGGACAAAAGTCCGCTTTTTTGTTACTTCTTAATTATTGCTTATTAGAAGTGGTAAGCACGTTCACCATGCTCAGTTGTATCCAAGCCTTCACGCTCTACTTCTTCAGATACACGTAGACCGATTAACATATCAACCACTTTAAGCGCAATAAATGCAACCACACCTGTCCATACGATGGCCGTACCAACTGCCCATACTTGTGCCGTCATTTGTGCAACCATGTCATAAGCACCTACACCGTTTGCAACGTAATCCCAAACACCTGTACCGCCTAATGCTGGGTTTACAAAGATACCCGTTGCTAGCGCACCGAAAATACCGCCAACTGCGTGAACACCAAACACATCCAGCGCATCATCGTAGCCAAACATGTATTTCACTTTAGCCACAAAGAAGTAGCAGATTGGTGAAACCAACAGGCCGATTGCAATTGCACCCATAGGACCTACAAAACCACAAGCTGGCGTAATGGCAACCAAACCTGCTACAGCGCCAGAAGCAGCACCCAACATAGATGGTTTACCTTTACCAAACCACTCAGCTGCTAACCAAGACATCGTAGCTGCGCCAGTTGCAATCATTGTGTTCAAGAATACTAAAGCTGTTAAGCCATTCGCCTCAAGGTTAGAACCTGCATTGAAACCAAACCAACCTACCCATAGTAATGAAGCACCCACCATGGTTAAAGTTAAGCTATGAGGAGTCATTGCTTCTTTACCGTAACCGATACGTTTGCCTAACACAACAGCAGCAACTAAACCTGCAATACCAGCATTGATATGCACTACAGTACCACCAGCAAAGTCTAGCGCACCTTTAGCCCACAAGAAACCTGCATTGGCCAAAACAGTTTCCAATGCTTTAGCATCAGTAATCGCGTCAGGACCATCCCAGTACCAAACCATGTGCGCCATTGGCAAGTAGGCAAATGTGAACCAAAGCACCATGAATGCTAATACTGCAGAGAACTTCATACGCTCTGCAAAAGCACCAATTATCAGCGCTGGTGTAATCGCAGCAAATGTGAGTTGAAACACAACAAACACGTACTCAGGAATGTAGACACCTTTACTAAAAGTAGCCGCTAAAGAATCTGTCGTAATGCCAGACAAGAATGCTTTACCTAAGCCGCCAAAAAACGCACCGCCGCCACTAAACGCTACGCTGTAGCCATAAAGTGCCCATAAAACGCCTAGCAGTGAGAAAATTACAAACACTTGCATCAGCACTGACAGCATGTTTTTTTGACGCACTAAACCACCATAAAACAATGCTAAACCAGGAATGGTCATTAATGTAACCAACGCTGTTGCAACCAACATCCAGGCTGTATCACCTTTATTTGCAGTTGGGGCTGGCGCTGCTGTTGCAGGTGCAGCTTCTGCTGGTGCTGCAACTGGAGCTGCTTCAGCAGGTGCCGCTTCTGCAACAGGTGCTGTATCAGCTGGTTTTTCCATTGTTGCTTCGGCAGCTGCAGGTAAGTCTTCCGCAAAACTCGTAGTAGTGACACCCAAGCCGAGTAAAGCCACAAGCGATAAAACTGAAAGAATTTTTTTCATGTTCATGCCCCTTTTATAGTGCATCTGGACCGGTTTCGCCGGTGCGGATACGATAAACTTGTTCTAAATCGAACACAAAGACCTTGCCATCGCCAATCTTGCCTGTTGCTGCGGATTTTTCAATCGCATCAACTACTTGATCAAGCATGTCATCCTTAATAGCAACCTCTAGCTTTACTTTAGGCAAAAAATCAACCACATATTCTGCACCACGATAGAGTTCTGTATGACCTTTTTGACGACCAAAACCTTTTACTTCAGTGACTGTGATCCCTTGCACACCAATATTAGACAAGGCTTCACGCACCTCATCAAGCTTAAACGGCTTGATTATTGCGGACACGAATTTCATGTTTCTTCTCCTGTTGAAGTGTATTCCTAGTGACTAGGCATTTTTAATAAAAAGCGCCAGCCGAATGAACCAGCGCTTTAGCATAAAACCAAATTAAAACGTTTTTTGTACGAATACTACGAAAGCACTGTCACCCAATTTGGTATTAGATGCATCTACATAGTCGCCTGCGCCACCATCTGTATCTGTATAGTAAGCACCTAAATTCACACCATTACTCCAAGACTTGGTAAGACCCAACTTCCAATCGGTATAGCTTAAGGCATCATTTGCTGAGCCTGAGAAATCTTGATAGCCAACATGGGCTACCGCAGTTAAGCCAGTTTCACCAATGGGATAATTCGCATTAAGTTCTGCATAGTAGCTACCATCAGAATCTTTAACACCAAAAATATCAGTTAAGCCATATGAGAATTTAACTTGCGCCCATTTGTATGATAGTGATGCATAAATTTCTGTAGTTTCTGCATCATCAATCACAGCTGTAGGCAATTTATCACCTGGGTAGATATATTGTAGTAAGCCTACATTGTAGCCAATGCCAGTTTCACCAAATGTACTTGCATAACCACCATAAATATCTAGCTCTAGGCTTGAGTTCTCATACTGAGCATCATCCTCTAACCAGCTAATATTAGATGCCCAAGCGCCTAGGTAGAAGCCACTAGAGTGCGTAAAATCCATACCGCCCTGTAAAGCTAGTTCTTCACCTGTCTGCGTTAAGCCGCGGAAGATGTACTCACTGTACAAGCCGACATTATAAGTAATAGTATATGGTGGTGCTGGTTCAGCCGCTGGTGCCGGGGCTGCCGCTTCATCAGCATAAGCAAAATTTGTAAGTGTTAGTGTACTTAATACGGCTGCAAATAATAACGAATTGCGCATTTTTAATTTCCCTCTTTAGAAATAAATAATTGGTATAGCAAAATTTCATGAGCAAAACACATGCCAACAGATCAATATATATAAAAACAATAAGTTATATAGTAAGTATTAAAGTTAAATATTAATATAGTTAACTAATGCATTGTTATATTTGTGAAGAGACAATAATATTAAATGCCTGTCTAATATTACAGAATAATGAAACGATGTTAAAATAACCAAAACGAGGAGCATTACCATGAAAAATTTGGATTTTTTGCAAGAATTATCAAATAAAATCAGTTACTTAGTTAAATCAAGCCCCATTTCAGACCTTGACAAGAACATTCATGCACTAATTCAGGGCGCATTCACCAAGTTGGAGCTTGTATCGCGCGAAGAATATGATATTCAAGTGGATGTTTTAAAGCACACTAGAGACCAACTAGAGCGCCTAGAAAAAAAACTGGAAGCGCTGGAAGCCCAACTTAAAAAGTAAGCACTCTACTGAGTCATGAATTTAGCCGTATTATTTAGTCGCGCCTTAAGCGGCATGGAAGCACCAGAAGTGGTCGTTGAAGTGCATCTTGCAAACGGACTGCCTAGCTTCACCATTGTCGGCTTACCAGAAGCCGAGGTGAAGGAAAGTAAAGACAGGGTACGCGCCGCAATACAGACTGCGCAATTTGAATTTCCTGCACGACGCATCACCGTTAACCTTGCCCCTGCGGACTTACCTAAAGAAAGCGGAAGATATGACTTACCGATTGCGCTTGGCATTCTCGCAGCGTCTGGTCAGATTCCAACGCAAGCATTAGATCAATACGAAATCGCAGGAGAGTTGGCGCTCACTGGCGAACTACGCCCCATTCGCGGAGCGCTCGCCATGGCTTACCATATGGTGCATCATGTCAAGAATCACAAACGCGCTTTTATCTTGCCCCAATTAAGTGCGGAAGAGGCTGGTCTAGTGAAAAATGCCACGATTTATCCCGCGCGCACTTTGCTAGAAGTCTGCGCCCATCTGAGTGCTCATACATTGATAGCACCTTATCAAAGTCTAGAAGCGCCAGCTAACATTGAATACCCCGACTTTAATGAAGTCAAAGGGCAAGGCCATGCCAAGCGTGCCCTGGAAATTGCAGCCGCTGGCGGACATAGTTTGATTATGACTGGCCCACCTGGCACAGGTAAAAGTATGTTAGCCAGCCGATTTTCTGGCATCTTACCTAGCATGACAGAATCTGAGGCGCTAGAAAGCGCTGCAATTCAGTCACTCAACGGCACTTACAAACTTGAAAACTGGAAGCGCAGGAGCTATCGCTCACCTCATCATACAGCCTCAGGTGTGGCACTAGTTGGTGGTGGTGGTGTACCAAGACCAGGCGAGATTTCATTAGCTCACCATGGCGTGCTATTTTTAGATGAGCTACCTGAGTTTGATAGAAAGGTGTTAGAAGTATTACGCGAACCACTTGAAAGCGGACATATCACGATTTCTCGCGCCGCCAGACAAGCTGACTTCCCCGCGCAATTTCAACTATTGGCTGCGATGAACCCATGCCCGTGCGGTTATCTTGGGCATTACAACAATAAGTGTCGCTGCACACCAGATCAAGTATCCCGTTACAAAGCTAAAATTTCAGGTCCACTTTTAGATAGAATTGATTTGCTTATCGAAGTACCCGCTCTTAAAGATGAGGAACTCACCAGCGCCAGTATTGCAGAAAACTCTGCTACCATTCGCACACGTGTAGAAGCTGCCCGCGCGCTTCAACTCAAGCGCCAGAATAAAGCCAATGCGGCACTTGGAAGTTTGGAAATTGACGCACACTGCCAAGCGGATGAAGCAGGACTATCCCTTTTAAAAACTGCGATCTCCCGACTCAACTTATCCGCACGTGCCTATCACCGCATATTAAAAGTCGCGCGTACTATCGCGGATCTAGCGCATCTTGAACAGATTCAAGCTTCGCACATCGCGGAGGCTATCCAATACCGCCGTAACGATTCGTAATGCTACTTTGACGTTGCGCCATTCGATTGCTTCTGCTGCTTTCTTAAACCACTCACCAGCGCTTCGGACTGATGTTTGCGTTGCTCGGTATATAACAATAAATTTTCAAGTTGCTGGGAAGAAGGTAGAGCGGGATCCTTTGGCAACTTTAATAACATCTCATAACTTTCTTGGTAAGGCTGATTAATCGTATCGTCGATTTTGCTAGCGAGTTCCTCAAAACTTTGATTCCCCTGTTTGCTCTCATAGGTTATCGCTAACCAATTACGATTGATCTCTTGATCTTCAGTAATAAAATGCTGAATTGCACTCCGTAACATAAGCTCTTCACTCCACTTGTACTTAGGCTTTGGTATATGCAATACCAACCATGTGCTGGCAATACATAATAACAAAGCAGAAAAAATAGCGTAGTGAGCTGGCATTTTTTTAGCCTTCATGGATTTTGCTATGCATGTACTCGCCATCACACCCGCTAAAAATCCACCAATGTGCGCAGAGTTATCAATGCCAGGAATAATAAAGCCTAACACAATGGTAATGACTGCAAAGACTAGACCGCCCCCAAATAACCAACGAAACTCACGCGCGGCAATTGCTGCACGCTCTCGCCACAAAAATACTAGTGCTGCTCCGTATACACCAAAAATTGCTCCTGAAGCGCCCCCAGATACTGCATCATTACCTTGTACCACAAGAGAGAGTACGTTGCCAAACAGGCCACTTGCGAGATAAATTGAAATATACCGCCAGCGTCCATACATGCGTTCTACTAATTGACCTACATCCCACAATGAAATGCTGTTCAGCAACAAATGCACGATACCAAAATGCAGAAACATGGCTGTGCCAAGACGCCACCACTCACCATCCTGTGTGGCAGGACCAAAATTAGCCCCCCATTGCAGCTGTATACCATTGGGAGAGTGCCAAAAACCCGCCCCACCTAATAACATTGCTACAAACACCAGCACATTAATACTGATTAAAAGGTAAGTAATGGGAACGTTTGGTTCGCGCGCTTCTAACTGATTGTATAAGGATTGCAAAAACTTCACCTAGTCTGAAATTGCTTGATGCCATTATAAGTGAGGATTGAGTCTTTACTCACTTGCATATTGACGATAAATACCAACTCAAACTAAGAGACTTGCCTTGGAGAAAAGTTCTAAACACAAAATACTGAGCGCATCGCGACTAAGTAGCGATGTGCAGTGAACAACGACGAATATTACTTGTTAGCTAATTTAGCAAAAAACATCAGAATCAGCGCAATTGCGACCACCACACCGACGAATGTAAAAATACCTTGCCATCCTAGAAACATGATATCAGCTCCTTTACCGACAATGATTCACCACAATGCTATTGAAATGTGCAGAAATCTTAATCTTTGCGCTATCTTTATTTTTTGATTTAAATCAAACTCGCTATCAATTACAATCGACTTCTAAGTATGGTGATTTTTTAATTCCTACCCCATGATGAATCCATTTTGTTAAAGGAACTTCCATGTTAGACATGTACACCTTCAGCATTCCGCCGCTACAACGCACTTTGCGTAACTTATCAAACATCCTCAAAAAGGGTGAAAGTTATGCACAATCTAAGGAAGTTGACCCAAGTGTACTGCTTAATGCCAGACTATTTGTAGACATGTACCCGCTGGTAAGGCAGGTACAAATCGCCACAGATATGAGCAAGGGAGCTGGCGCACGGCTCGCTGGCATTGAAATCCCCAAATTTGAAGATAACGAAACGACTTTTGAGGAATTACAAGCGCGCATTGATAAAACCATTATGTTTCTCAACAGCATCGAATCAGCACAACTTGCAGAGAGCGAATCGCGTGACATTACCATCACCATTCGCAATATTGACCTCCACTTCAGCGGACTAGACTACTTACTCCACTGGGTGTTACCAAACGTATACTTTCATGTCACAACCGCATACGACATATTGCGTCATCAAGGCGTAGCGCTTAGCAAAAGCGACTACCTAGGCCCCAGAAAATAGATTGCTCAACGCCGTTTATTTTTTATTTAATGTAGCTTATAGTTAAGTTCTAACATCACCAGCAATAGAGAGAATAGGCGCGACGTCATGAAAAATATTTTGATTGCAAACTCTAAAGGCGGTAGCGGCAAAACCACATTAGCGACAAATCTGGCAGGCTACTTTGCAAGCATAGGCAACAAAGTGGCCTTGTCTGATCTAGACCGCCAGCATTCTGCAACGCAATGGCTTATTCGCAGACCTGCCCATTTATCCAAAATACATGAATACTCAACTGAGAAAGATGACTTTAAAGCAGATTGGTTAGTAACTGATTCACCCGCTGGTCTACGCGAGGAAAAACTTGCAGATGCCGTTAAAAATGCTGACTGTATTATTGTGCCGATACAACCCTCTGCCTTTGATATCGGTGCGGTCAGTGATTTTCTAACAGTGCTTCAAGAAGAAAAAGCCATCCGGAAAAACAAAACATTTGTAGCATTGGTTGGTTCACGCGTCAACAGTCGTACCAATGCTGCTGTGGATTTAGCTGAATTTATGGATCAAACGGGCTTTCCTGTGCTGGCATATCTACGTAACTCTCAAGTCTATACGACTGCTGCAGGCCAAGGATTAAGCATCTTTGACATGCGCGCTTCACTGGTGGCGCAAGATATTGAGCAGTGGTCTGTGTTGCTTGAGTGGATTAAAGATACAACCCAATAATTCATGTCATGATTACTGATTGGGAATAGATTTAGCTGGTATCCAATACATGGGCTCCTCTTTAGTAGAAGAGAATTGAATCATTTTTTGTCGTCTGAAAGTCTCATAGGCTTCATTTTCAGAGACTTTGCTTTGCGTGGCTAATTTTTGCGTAATGGGTTGTGCATATTTTACCCAAGCTGGATTCTCTACAAACCCCCTATCATTCATGCAGGTTTCAAGGACACGTAGTTTTCTGGCTATTTTTTCCATTTTTTGAAAGGGTAGCGCTTCTGGTAACTTCAAAGCCGCCTTCTCTGCAATAAGCTCGCACTCATCTCCCATTTGGGCAAGCAATGTTCTTGTCGGCGACACCTCCGTTTCAGAGTTAATATCGTACCAATACGCGCCTATTGCAATCACCACAACTAGTGGTAAACCAAACCGTACAATATTTTTCATCAACACCTCACACACCTTATCCGTTTCCACCTGTTTTGTTCATTGTAGCTTTTTAAATTATGTTTTGTCATGAATCTCAAGCTTTGACGACGCATCGACAACACAGGCAACAAACTTAATTGACCATTATTGGATTTAGTTAATTTAAACGTAAAAATGCATCAATAACACACATTTAATCTAAAGATTGTTCAACAGTTGCCGATGTCATAATTAACAACAAATGAAATGCCAAGTAGAAATGGGGTGTGAAATGACAATTTATCAAGTACTGAATGAAGAAAACCAACTTTATTGTGAGTACATGGATTTAGACAAAGCCATGCACGGCGCACAAGATTTTACGGTATGGGATGATGAGCATTACTATCACGTGGAAGAGCTGGAGTTGGAGGTCGTTTAACCCCGTGCTTTCTGGCTGTTCTGCAAAGAAGCAGTTAACTTAATATCAAAAAAATTTCGACTCACCACTTTAAAGCTTAAGATTTTTGAGCATAGATTTTATAAACGGATCATCATACTCATTCGCATGCGTCTTCAGCTCATGCATGACTTTAGCGTGCAAACTTTTGTAAGCCTCTGCTATTTTTCCATGTTCATAATGGGCATCGGCCTCAATAATTGCTTGATGAAATGCATCTAGCACTAATTTATGTGCGCGTTTATGCTTTTCAAAATAGTCATTGCTTTGGTCGGACTGTAGCCTTTTTACCATGATAAATTCCTCATGATAAAAATGCTTCTCTGCCAGCTCATGCAAGACATACAGAAACGAGGGCACACGCCCATGACATGAAGCTCGCTTCTCCCTATCACAACTGTTGCAAGTCAAGCCATCTTGCAAATGAATACAGGTTTCTTCCAGATTACTAATATAGCGATGTAGTCGCTCATGTTCAGTTTGTATTAGTTCAAAATCTTCCGCACTCATCAACTGCAAATCTGTTAAATCTTGGTTTTCCATGACAGCCCATCCCTTTGTTACATCTTGTAACAATTTGTTACCTGCAGTTACAAAGTACGCCTTAGCTTCTTTGCTGTCAACCTTGTTTTGATGAATTTTTTAAATAACCAGAAAAACAAAAAGGGCAAGCTTAGCGCTTGCCCTTCAATACTACAGATACAACAATAATTACAATTGCCTAGACATAGAATCTGCTATTGCGCCATGCCTATTGCTGTTTTCAATTCACTTGCAGCATACTCGTCCAGATGACTCAGCAACGCCATTTGTGTTAATGCCTCACCATGCTGCCCATTAGCTTCTGCAATCAAACCTAAGTAATAGATCGCTTGGCTATGCTGATTATTCATTGCCACCACTTTATGCAAATGCTCTTCTGCTTTTGATGTATCCTTGGTTGCGTATTCTGCGGCAGCTAAGTAAAACCAAGCTTCCGTTGCGTTAGGTTCAGCTTGCACCCATTTATTTGCAATCTCTTTAAGCGCTTGCCAGTCTTCTGTTAAATAAGGCTGCACTACTTTCATAAAGTATGGCCACTCATCAAGCGATTTAGCCCAAAATGGCAGTTCACTTTTAGTTACAATCGGCTGTACAGGTTTATCTAGCAGTGCCTGCACCCATTCAACTGGCATATTGTAGTAATACGCATTGCGACCAGGGCTTTTAAGTGTAATGATGCCGACTAATTTACCATCATCATCAAATACGCCACCACCACTCGCGCCCATTCTGAATGAGCTAGTCGCTCTGATCACAACACTATCGTCCATTGGGAATAACCCTTTCACGACACCATAGGTGCTAGTGGGAATAGGAAGAAAACTAGGGTAGCCAATGGTAAATACAGGCTGTTCGTATTTGAGATTTTTGCTAGAGCCTATGGTTGCACTCGGCGCATCCAACCCTTCAACCTTGAGCACACAAACATCATGCTTCCAGTCTGGTATCACACCACTTGCAGGGAAACTTGAGCCATTACTGACAACACTAACACTAACGGCGTTAGCTACCACATGACAATTGGTGACCACCTGGTCTTTTGCTACCACCACGCCCGAACCTAGACCATAACTACCATTCGCTAGCGCTACTTGTACCCTCAGCACTTGCGCGTTGAGCTGATGAATCATCTCATCTGTGGGTACAGCCAGTACTTTTGTGGAAGCACTGATAAAAAGTAATGCTAACGTCAATAAACTAAAGCTACGCTTTGTCATGATAGTCTCCGATCTACAAACTACATTGATTAAACCTCACAAAAAATAATCGTTTACATTGTTTCAATTAGTATTAAGCAATTACTGTTCCAAGCAAATTTAACATTCCACATGTCAATTCAGTTTATATACTTAGTATCGACAAGTTTAATTAAAGCTTAACCGAATCATGCCTAAAGCAATTGCTTGAAATTAAAGCGTTAATGCCACTATTTAAAGCATTAAAAAATGGGGATTGGTACAGCCTTGAGAGATAAACATCAGTAAAAATGGCTTAGAATAAGGATTCTCGTACGGATGATGTAGCTTCTTAAATCTGTCGGATTAGATCTTCAAGCGTCACTCATTTAAATAATATTTTTAGCAATTTGAATGTACTGAATCGCTAACACGTGCCTTCTATCAGCCAACTGTGACGAGTATTAGTCCATCATCCCTCAGACTATCAACCTCACGAAAACGCACAATTATTGTGCGCATATATATTCTTGATGCTGGCAATTTCGCAATCTACTGTATGCAAAACCAACAAAAATTAAGCTAATAGTGTGGAGAGTTGCCTTTGAATTCATATTTATTTATTTACTTGGCTTGCTTGTTACTTGGCTTACTTGGTTAACTGAATTTTCTGGTACTTGTTCTTGAAACAGTCAACATTGCTATTTAGACTTATACTTACTAATAGTCTACTTAGTAAAAATCGCATACTTTTGAAGTAGTAAATTGGAGCGCATGATGGCAAAGTACAGAATATTATCATTGGATGGTGGCGGGTTGCGTGGACTCATCACAGTACGGCTACTGCAACAACTAAGCCAGACCAGCGGTCATGCGCACTGGCTAGACCAAGTCGATTTAATTACAGGCACGTCTACTGGCGGCATTCTGGCTTTAGGTATTGCAGCTGGCAAACCTCTAGAAGAAATGGCAGGGTTATACGTCAACCAAGGCCCCAAAATTTTTGATGACAGTATCTGGGATAACATCCGCGATCTTGGTAAAACGGTAGGTGCGGAATATTCCAACAAAGCACTGAAGCAAACGCTTAACCAAATTTTCGGTAACGCCACGCTAGCGGATTTGAAAAAAAAGGTCGCCATCCCCACCTTTGATTTAGATAACGAAAACCCTGACAGCAAAAAACGTACGTGGAAGCCCAAAATTTTTCACAACTTTTCAGGCAATGACTCCGATGGTCACCAGCTGCTTGCAAATGTTGCACTCTATACCAGCGCAGCGCCCACTTACTTTCCTTCTGCCGATGGTTACATTGATGGTGGAGTGTTTGCTAACAACCCCAGCATGGTGGCGCTGGTACAAGCAATCTCGCAAAGAAACATCCGCGCCGAGCGCGCAAATATTGACGATATTGTGTTGCTATCGGTAGGTACTGGCGTGAGCCTTTCCTATATTAAAGGGCAAAGTCTTGATTGGGGCTATGCGCAGTGGGTCAAACCGCTATTGAATATCCTGATGGATGGCGTTGCTGGCATTTCTGATTATCAGGCAGCGCAGCTGCTCGGCGAGCGCTACCAGCGGCTTCAGGTAGTATTTGACTCCAAAGAGACTATCGAAATGGATGCTGTAGACAAGCTTAAGCGTATGAGTCAAATTGGCAATACTTATGACATCAGCCAGACCCGCCAATGGCTGCAAACCTATTGGGTTTAATATTTCCCCAACTTTAACATTGACTAACCGCTACTTTTTATGTGGTAGCACAGGCTTAACTGGCGCAATAAACGCACCAGTGGGCACCACAACTTGCTTACTTTTTTTAGGTTTTTTTGTTTCTTTATTGCCACGTTGCTGACCTTTAGCCATGATGTCACTCCTAGAATAGTTTGGACTAAACCTACATCATAGGCTGATCAATCAAGATAAGTAGATTAATTTCAAACTTTTAACAAAACACAAATAATACTGATCACAAATTTCTTAATGGCGTTAATAGTGCGCTTAAACCGTTGTGGTCTATCTCATGCATCAGCTGTAGCAATCTTCCCAACTCTCCCTTAGGAAAGCCTTTCCGCGCAAACCAATTCAGGTAGTTCCCAGGCAAATCGGCTAGTAAGCAACCCTTATGCTTACCATAAGGCATCTCTAGCGTCACTAAACGTTGCAGGTCTTCTGCTTGCATTAATCAAACTCATCGGCATCAACTAATTCTGCTGATTTGGCAGTCAGGTTTAGCACCTCGTAACCTGCTTTCTCTAACTGAATGCGATAGGCACAACTTGGCAAGTGCCCCTCCAGCTTTCCATTAACTTTGGTCGTTTCTTCTTTGCAATGTGCACAACGATAACGATGTGCTTGTCCTTCAAAATGTTCTTGTGGGTAATCGATGTAATAAGGTTTTTTCATCACGGATATCCTCTCTTTTCCAAAATGGTCGTGACATTTTTGCTTCTGACAACGTTCCTATCATAAATCTTTCACCTGACGACTGCACTTGATATTTTAAGCAAAAGAGTTGATGCTAATCATGACTTATACACATCAAAAGCATATATCATCACTATAAAGTACACACTCACTGAAGGAGAGATACTGATGATTAAACCCGACACACATAATACCAAGCTTCAAGAACACGTAGAGGCGATTGAGCAGCATAAACAGTTGTTAGAAAAGCTGCATCTGGATGGCAACCTGCGATTAGATGAGGTGAATGCGTCATTGGAAAAGCTCACCCTCACACTAGAAGAGTACCTTAAGATTATCGGCATTCCTTAATATTAAGTGAGGATGTGCAATTAATCAGGCGTGCTACTGTAGACGTATCACGCTCAACCGCGTTCTTATCTTAAATACTTAAGATACTAGGTGAGACTATGCGTAACCATTGCATCAAACCCCTTGCCCTTGGCTTGTTCGCTACTGCTTTACTCATTCACCAGAGTGTCTATGCTGAATCTGATGGTTGGATTAAGCGACAGACTGCGCCACACATACCTCATACCGATCAGCAATCGCTTACATCTGGGGACTACACCTTCAAGTTAGAGCACCAAAATATAGAGCGTATCTATATGGTGCACGTCCCGCAAACCTATCAAGCAAAACAGCCTATGCCAATGGTGCTTTCACTTCATGGCGAAGGTGGCAATATGCGTTATCAGGCGACCGATGAATACTATGGCATGATTTCTAAATCAGAAAGTGCAGGATTTATTGCCGTGTTCCCGAATGGCTACAGTCGCTTCCCCCGAGGAGGCCTAGCTACCTGGAATGCCGGCATTTGCTGTGGCAAAGCGCGCGATAAAAATATTGACGATGTTGGCTTTATCAAGCAGCTTATCTATGACGTTAAAAGTCGCGTCAATATCAATGCCGACCGCATTTATGTGAATGGGATGTCTAATGGCGGCATGATGGCATACCGTTTAGCCTGCGAAATGCCCGACACATTTAAAGCCATTGCCTCTGTCGCTGGCACGGATGGTACGACACAATGCACGCCAACCAAGCCGATTTCTCTACTACACATCCACGCCCTAGATGACGACCGTGTACTATTTAACGGTGGCTCTGGCAGCAGTTCCAGCACACATGCAGACTTTGTCTCGGTTCCCAACAGTATTGAAAAATGGGTAAAGCGCAATGGCTGCAGTACCACCTCCCAACGCGTCCTAAAAGTAGCAGGTGCCTATTGCGATGTGTATAGCCCATGCCAACAGAACACAGAGGTTAAACTATGTGTCACGGAAACGGGTGGACATTCATGGCCAGGTGGCAAGAAGGTGCGTGGTAATACCGCTGGTTCAACCGCCATTAATGCAACAGATCTCATTTGGGACTTCTATACCAAGCACCCTTAAGCACGCAATAGGTTCTAACACAAACAACGACATCTGAATGTAGGTGAGTTTTAGCACAAAAATGTGATAAAACTCACCAAAATTTGTCACAAAAACATCATGTAAAGTGCATGTGCATGATTTAAGTCACATCATTTTGCATTTCTTACTCACAAATTACTTTAATTAAAATGACTAACTCAATGATAAATAGTCAATGTTTAACTCTAACGCTAACATATTCATTTTATTGAATTTTTGGCGCAATTATTGCTCTAATAATTGTGTAACGCGGTATTTAACAACTTAAGTTAAAGGAGTGGCACATGACCATTTATCAAGTGTTAGACGAACAAAATCACCCCGTATTTGAAGACACTAGTTTTATCAAGGCATTAGAAGAGGCAGAACTGCTCAACCATTCCTTTGATGAACATTACTTTTTTGTAGAAGCTGCGGAAGCCATTACACACTAGGTCGCCATCAAAACATGGTTACAATGTAACAAAGGTTGTTTTATGTATTCAGGGCTGACTTAGCTGTTGGATATTACTCAATATATTTGTGGATCCAATCTGATCAACAAGTCCAGCGCGTTTTAATTTTAACAACACATTGTCTCTTGCCCCGCACAACACCAAGCGCGTTTTATGGCGCAGGCATGCATCTCGCAAATCCCATAATGATTGCAGGCCAGTGGCATCAATAAAAGGGACTTTTTCCATGCGCATGACCAATATTTCCGCATGCCCATGCACAGCTTCCAGTGCATTTTCGAGTCGCTCTGCTGCACCAAAAAAGAATGGCCCATCCATTGCCACCACCACCGTTTTTGGCGGCAATACAAAGTTTTTGTCTCGCGTTTCATCCACCAATCCCTCATGACTTTGCAGTTCAACGCTGACGGTTTCAGACATACGTTTCATGAACAATAGTGCTGATAACATCACGCCAATATTCACAGCAATCACTAAATCAGCAAACACCGTTAATGTAAATGTAATCAACAGTACCGCCACATCCGCTTTTGGTGCGGTGCGTGCCATATGAGAAAAACGGTGCCACTCACTCATGTTATATGCCACTACAAACAATATGGCAGAAAGGGCACACAACGGAATGTCGCTCGCCAGAGGCGCGAGCAGTAATAGAACTCCCACCAATACCAATGCATGCACGATACCTGCCATTGGACTGGTTGCGCCGTTACGCACATTAGTCGCCGTACGTGCGAGGGCTCCTGTAGAAGCAAATCCGCCAAATAAGGGTGAGAAAATATTGGCGACGCCTTGTCCAATTAACTCCTGATTAGAATCGTGTTTAACACCAGCCATACTATCTGCCACTACCGCTGACAGCAAAGACTCTATGGCACCCAGCAAAGCAATGGTAAATGCAGGGCCAATAAGCATCAGCAAATCAGAAAATTCTAATGTTGGCACTTGAAAATGCGGTAAGCCTTGAGGAATCCCGCCAAATGTACTGCCGATTGTAGCGACACCGTCAAATTGAAACCACCATTGCAACACAGTGATAACCACCATAGCGACCAAGGGTGAAGGAACGCGCTTAACCACACGTGGTGATAGAAAAAGCAGCGCCAGCGCCAGCAAGCCAAGTGCAGTAGTCGCCAAATGATAGGTAGGAAAAGCCTGAATTAAATGCCACACTTTAAGATGAAAATGTTTTGCACCCAGTTCTGGGTTAAGGCCAAAAAAATCCTTCCACTGACCCACCCAGATAATAATCGCAATCCCAGTAGTAAACCCCACAATCACAGGATCTGGGATAAACTTAATCGCACTACCCAAACGTGTTAAACCCATCAACATGAGCATCACGCCCGCCATCAACGTGGCAACTTGCAACCCCTCTATGCCATATTTGGCTGTAATCCCAGATAGAATGACAATAAACGCGCCGGTAGGGCCTGAGATTTGTAGGCGACTACCCCCAAGCAAGGAAGTTAACCCACCCGCCACAATCGAAGTATAAATCCCTTGCTCTGGCTTTGCACCAGATGCAATCGCAAACGCCATCGCCAGAGGCAATGCCACAATACCAACAACCAAACCTGCAAGAATATTATTCGCCCAGTGTGCCTTGGATAACAAACCTGCACGCTTGGCTTCTAAAATAGCAATCATATCTAACTTTTAATTTAAGAAAAGGGTGTCAATAACATAGACGTTTGTACCCTACTAATCATACTATCGATAGCGCGTTTACGGTGCAATACCAGCTGCTTTATATTAAAAATCTACTCCAAAAAGTTGCTTGATTAAAGGTATCTCAAAAATGAGAACTCAGTTAATATGGGTTGGCTATCTTAATTAAGAAGAAACTGATTTGCTGACGCTGCCTATAAGTCCCAAGCGCGATCAATCACGAGCAGAAGAGCTTGCCAATAGCATTAGCCATGGCGCAGGTCTGCTGGCAGCGATAGTCGGAGCACCCTTTCTCATGATACATTCGATGCGCCATGAAGACACCTTATTTATGATTGGCACCACTGTTTTCTCTATCACCACTATTTTGCTCTACCTTTCCTCTACGCTTTACCACATTTTACCTACGGGTAAAATCAAACGCATTTTTAACGTGATTGACCACTCCATCATTTTTCTATTGATTGCAGGCACTTATACTCCATTCACATTGGGAATACTTCGTGGTGTTTGGGGATGGACGCTTTTCGGAATCGTTTGGGGGCTCGCGTTAGTCGGCGTAATACTCAAGGCACTCAATAAGGCCTCACACCCAGTCATATCAATAGGTCTTTATTTGTTAATGGGCTGGGCAGTGTTAATCGCAATTGACCCGTTGATTACCAAAATGCCTTACGCAGGATTACTCTGGCTACTTGCTGGAAGTATATTTTATACCGCAGGCATCATCTTTTATGTATACGATTCACGGCTACGTTATGGCCATCTCATCTGGCATCTATTTGTGCTGGCGGGTACGGTATGCCATTACTTTGCAGTGCTGTGGTATGCAGAATAAGCTGATGGCATTTATTTAAATACCAAAATGACACAACCAGTCACTTCTGACTACAGTGAATCTGCAAAAACAAAAGCCCCGAAACAGGCAGGGCTTTGTACAATAAGTTTTTAATAATCAAAAACTCATAATGTTATGGCGGAGTGGACGGGACTCGAACCCGCGACCCCCGGCGTGACAGGCCGGTATTCTAACCAACTGAACTACCACTCCTAAAACAATCTGTATTCATACAACAATACAGTGTCACATCGTTGATTTTTGGTGGGTGCTAACGGGGTCGAACCGCTGACATTCGCCTTGTAAGGGCGACGCTCTACCAACTGAGCTAAGCACCCCGCCTAACCAACGAGGTGCGCATGATACCGTTATTTAGCGTATTCGCCAAGATAAAAATACAAGATAAAAAACAGCTTTAATTATTTTTAGTCAAAACACCACGCAATCATGTGTTGAGTGAGCATGTGATGCACGCCCATTTTTACGAGCGCAGTAAATTTACCTGTACATTCACGATTAAGCTTGGCATTACTAGGGCTGGTCCAATAAAACTACCTGATACTGGTGGTACCGCTTCAGGGTTTCTAGCAACGGCAACGGCAATGTGCTGGTTACCTGTGACTTGCCCAGCCGTGGGATCAAAGCCTTTCCAGCCAGTGCCAGGCAAATACACCTCTGCCCATGCATGCGTTGTGGCATTTCCAGCTTCTGTTGCTGGTGCATGTGAGTAGCCACTGACGAATCGACTGGCCAGCCCTAGACAACGGCAAGCCTCAATAAATAACGTCGCGTAATCTCGGCAGGAGCCACTGCCCATTTGAATGGTTTGTGCAGGAGTTTGCACACCCGCCTCCTCACGAATTTGATAGCGAAACTGACGGTTAATGGTTTGATTTAGCTTAGCTAATAAGGTAAATGTTTTCTCTGGAATAGCGCTTATTCCCATCTGCATGAGCCATTGATTGACTGCAGATTGATCCAAAGGAAAAATAGGCTGTTGAAATGCTGCCAGATCGGCCCAATCCGCCTGCGCATAAACGAAAGGATAATTCACTGCGTAATCCTCAATATAAAAATCTAAAGGTGCTTCCTCGTAATGCTGAATCACGACTTCGCTGGCAATCGTGAGTTTATTGGCAGGCTTTAAAAATGAGACTACAGCGAGCGAATTATCAAACACATCCCGATACCATTTGATGCTATAGGCAGGTGATATTTTAAGGAGCGAAGACTCAATGCGTACATCATGTCCTTCACGTGGGCGAATCAGCAATCGATGCTGTTGCAGCGTCACATCCGTTGGAAAAATATATTCCGTTAAGTGTTTGATTAGCAAGCGCTTCATGGTCTTGGCTTTGAACTATTGTGCAAGATTAAAGTTATTCGATTGCATCTGCCAGCTTGGTGACACGTACACGCATCAGCTCTGGGTACAAAGACGGGCCAAATTGATTAAAAATGGCAACATCCGCAGCATCATGCCCATAAGCCACTGTGACGCGACCGCCACGCGGTGAAGATTGTGTTGCATCAAACGTATACCAACGACCACCCACATAAGCCTCAAACCAGGCATGAAAATCCATAGGCTCAAGTTCATGCAAAAAGCCGACTACCATGCGTGCAGGAATGCAAAGCCCGCGACATAACGCAATGCCCAAATGCGCCAAATCACGACATACCCCTTCCCGTACTTGGTTTACCTCAATGGCAGAGACTTGGAATAACGTTGTACTTGGGTTAAATCTCACGTTTTCGCGTATCCATTGCTCAATTTTGGCAACTTGATCATAACCTGGTGCTACTTCTGCCACGATTTCCTGAGCCATTTCTACAAATCGATCCGACTCACAATAACGTGAAGGCAATAAGTAAGTCAGCACATCATTAGGTAAATGTTGCACCTCCACAAAGGGTGCCCCTACGCAAGTATCAATATGATCAGCTGTCATAATATCTGCCGATGTGTGAATTGAAAAATTACCGACAGGTGCAATTAAACGCTGGCATAAATTGCCATAAATATCAGTGAACTCCACTGCAGGTACACTAGGTGAAAGGGTGTAAGACTCACGCGCTATCCACTGATTTACACCACTGCGAGGGCGCAACATCAAGATAAATGGAGTAGGTACGCTCACACTAAAGGCAAAATCACATTCTGTTCGCAACCACATTTCTGTTCCTTTTTCGTGTGCACATGCATTGTACTCTGCATTAAAGAGACGATCCTCGGATTAGCCGAGATGACCATTCTTACATAGAAAGTTTACAGAGATATGGAAGTAATGCTTTTAAAAATGCAGCAAGCAATACGGTTTGGGCTTGGCGAAACTAATCATGCCGATAAGGCACAATCACCTCACGTGAAGCCAGCACAATCTCGCGTAAAAAACATAGCAATGCCAAAATGACCGAGAACATCGACGAGATAAATGCAATCAATACCAAGTGGGGCATTTTAAACCCTGTTTCAACCGAAATAAACAAACTGGCAATCGACACACATACACATAAAGCAGCCAACGTTGCCAAGCCAATCGCGCGCCGAAGCCATTTGGTACGCCTCACAATAATTCTCAACTCATCTTGCAACTTATCGCGCTTTTCTTTCGGCATGTCATTTAGCAAACGCGCACGATCAATCGAGCGACCCAAGCGGCCAATCAGCACGCCAAGAATAGAGCCTATCCCCGTGAGTAAAAACACAGGTGCCACCGCATCGCGGATGGCTTCAGAAACATAATGAATATCAGTAATGGGGGAAATCATAATTTTAAATAAATCGCTAGCAACAAATAAAAGTGTTAAAACAAATCAGCGGGTTGCAATTTAGTCATAATTGACGTTCCAGTCAATTAAATTTAATCAAGTAAGCATAGGGCAGACCATGCTTAATTTATAAATCTACCCTAGGCTCAATGTATTATCGTGCATTTAGTTTCGACGGCCTTGACCCTGACCTTGCCCTTGATTTCGACCAACACCCATACCACCACCTTTCATTATTGGTTGATCGGGCAATGTTACACCGCGTTCTTTCGCACGTATTTTCATACGCTCATGCTGCTCATTTTGGATTTTTTCTCGTTCCTCTTCTGTTTTAGCTGCGCGCATTTTGCTGCGAAATGCCATGCGCTCTTCATTCGTCATCAGTTGATAACCGTAAACTTGCTCTTTTGTTTCTAACCGCTCTTGCGTTTGCACCGGATCAGCGGCATTGGTTACCCCAGTTGTTAATAATAAAGAAATTAGCAGAGGTGATATTAATAATACTTGTCTCATCATAAACTCCTCGTTTAGGTTGCATAATTGACCACCAAGTGACTGCAACCCATTCAGCAACTTGGCCTAACTCGTTATAATGTTAAAAATACAAATGCAGACCATCCATCAAACCTTTTTAATAGACATTTATCACACACAAGCACATAAACGCTTATGCCACACCAACATTGACACTACAGATTTGCATCCTATGCTGATGACGAAGCACATTGATTGATACATATCAAACAAACGAAAAAATATTGACTCAACTGCAACTCACGATAAATGACTATACCTGAACTTTAAGCTTAGCAATTGAAATCACGCTGCCCCTGCCATAGTGGCCAAGCTTACCAAACCTGCTGCCAACCTTTGCACCCTTAGGCAAGCAGCCCCAAATGCCGAACGCCTGATGCACGCACGCTATTGCGCCTACACCTTAAAATTAGCAGACTATCTGCATAGCTCATCTTTAAATTTTTCGCGTTTTTCCTGCGGCATATCGTTGAGCAACCTTGCACGATCAATCGATCTCCCCTACCACCCAATCAGCACAACGAGAATGGAACCAATGCCTGTTAACAAAATTACTGGTGCGACTGCTTCGCGAATGGCCTCTGAAACGCTATGGATATCAGCAATTGGTACTAACACATGAGCACTTAATGCTTAATATATTGCTAAGTATTAGCCGCTATCGCAATGTAAACAGGAATGACTTAGCACAATAATAGCCCACAAAACCTCGTGCTTATAATTAACAGTAATGATAATTAGCGCAACATTTACCGCTTAAAATCAATAGAATAGGTGCGCTGGTATGCTTAGCGCTTTAATTGCAGTAGAATACGCCTCACCATAGAGCGATAGTTTGCGTTACAGATTTTTACTAATTACTACAAAACAGCAAAACTTACTCGGTGGCAATGCAATACAATCTTTTTACCGTTGTACAAGGGCAACGTTTATCACAGGAGAAAACTGTATGAACTTGACTATTCTAAAAGAGCCGACAAACGCTCAAGCAACTAAGACCAAATCCACTTCTTTCAAAAAACGCAACACCACTATTGTTAGCGTTGCACTATTGCTGTGTCTAAGTGGATGCAGCACCATGTCTACGCGCGATAAAAATACTGCAGTAGGTGCCAGTATAGGCGCGGTTGCGGGCGCAGTACTGACTGGCGGCAGTGGTGTGGGCACGGTCGGTGGTGCAGCCATTGGTGGCGTCATTGGTCACCAAATAGGCACGGGCAAAAAGAAATAACCAAGATAAAAGTAGATTGGTGGTGAGTATAATGAACCTAACAACTTGTTGGGATTCAAAAGCGATTCACCTCAACCTACGGGCTGTATAAGCAAACTCAAAGCGGCTGCTCATTAGTCTTTAATTGGTTGATTTTAAGCGTAATTTTTTCACCTTCATCGCTACTGAGTGCTTGCACTGGCGGCTTCAATGCCTCAAGCGCGACAATGTCTTTTTGCGCAAAAACTACGCGTGACAACGCCACAAAAGCATCTAAATCATGATTATTGATTTGTGTGGTTTTTTGCAAAGCAATTTTAGCTTTTGGTATTTCACCTACCCCTTCTTCTGCCACACCTAAAAAATACCATGCGTCTGGCGAGTTTGGCTCCTCTGCAACCCATTTACTTGCAATCGCTTTTAGCGTTGCCCATTCCTCATTTTGAAATGGTGTGACCACCTGCATAAAAAATGGCCTTTCTTCAGGTGGCAAAGCCCAAAAAGGCACTTCATTCGTTTTTAAACCTAAGATATCTGGGGAATCCATTAGCTCTTTAATCCACTCCACTGGTAAACAGTAAAAAAAGCCTCGATGCCCAGGGCTTTTAAATGTAGTGATGCCGATTAAATTAAACTTTTCATCAAATAAACCACCACCACTAGACCCCATGGCAAAAGTGGCATTGGTACGCACAATCAAACCACCATCAAACGCATATTTGCCTTTAACATTACCATAAGAAGGCTGTGGCACAGGTGAGCCCGCAGGGAAGCCCAAACTAAACACTTCCTCTTCATATTTCAAGGTGCTACTGTCGCGCATAGGGATAGGCGTAAATGGCAAAGAATCAAACTTCAGCAAACACAAATCACGGCGCCAGTTTGCTTTGATGGCAATTGGTTTATAACCATCTCTAAACTTAGCAACATTTGCCCCATTCGTATTTGCAATCACATGACAATTAGTCGCCACATACTCCTTGCTTACCACCACGCCAGATCCACGCCCAGTGGATCCATCGGGCAAATCGGTACTCACTATCACCACTGAATAGCCAAGCGGGATAGTCTCTGCAACACTCGGCCAAGCCAACAAACTGGGTGCATAAACACACATCAATGCCAATAACATCCAACGTTTCATTATTAACCCCTTATAACCTTATAAGTTTTAGGACAGTGAATACGCGTAAACGTTTACACGATTTTTCAGCATAACTGCCTGACTGGCCTTGACAAATATAACATTTTTAAATAAAACTGTTTATACTGTTTAGTGATGCGCATAATTAAAAAAGAGGGTGTGAGATGAGTATTTTAGACAAAGTGTTAGCCTATAACGCAGGTCGCGAACAAGAGCGTTTGCAAATGAAGTTAAGCGCGATGCAAGCAGACCCTTTTGTTTTTTTACGCGGTGCTTGTCATCTATTTTATGAAGACTGGCATCAATCACTTAATAAGCTGAACAGTCCCAATGTTTGGGTGTGTGGTGATTTGCATCTTGAAAACTTTGGCAGCTTTAAAGCAGAAAACGGCCTTGCTTATTTTGATCTCAACGATTTTGACGAATGCGCGCTTGCCCCTTGTTTATGGGAGCTAACGCGCTTACTCACCAGCTTATTGGTAGCCCAAGACACGCTTAAGCTTAAACCCAAACAAACTGAAGCACTGCTGGAAAGTATGACACTAAAATACGCCAGCGCATTAGCAGAAGGCAAACCTAAATGGGTAGAGCGCAAAACTGCGCGTGGACTCATTAAAACCTTGCTCACCAGCTTGAGTAAGCGCACCGATGCAGACTTCTTAGCGGATCGCACCAATGCAAAAGATAAGGGCAACACGCTTATCATTGATGGTAAACGCACACTTAAGTTGGATAAAGACGCTAAAGAGAAAGCCATGACGCTTTTTAAAAATGCGATGCAAGTGACTGACAAAAAAGATTTCCACACACCGCTGGATATTGCGCGCCGAGTCGCAGGCACGGGCAGCTTGGGGGTAGAACGTTATGTGGTGCTGGTGTATGGCAAAGGTGAAGGTAAGCGCGCACTCATCGACATGAAAGCGACTAATCCCAGCGCACTTAGCACTTACTTAAAATCCCCACAGCCTAAATGGAATAGCCAAGCTGAGCGCGTAGACACCATACAATCTGGTGCGCAAGTTTTGCCACCCGCACTGCTTAAAGCCGTGCATATTGAGGGGAAGTCTTATTTGATTAAAGCCCTGCAACCCACGCAAGACAGGTTAGATTTAACCCAATGGAACGGCAAGCTTGGTGTATTAGATAATATTTTTGATGCGATGGCAGAGATTTCTGCTTGGAGTCATCTACGCAATGCTGGCTATCTAGGCGCAGCAAATCGCGAGGCGCTGATGCAATTTGGTACTCAAGTAGACAAGTGGAAAGCGCCAACACTAGCACTCGCTAAACAAGCGGCAAAACAAACCGTGGAACAATGGCAGGCCTATAAAACAGAGTACGCAATCCATTTAAAAACGAATGAAAAAATCAACCGCTAACGCCTTAAGCCGACCTGCTACAAACGATTACGCTTATCCACTATAGCGATTGATACTCAAATCATCGGTTTTGATGGTAGGTTTCCGATTCGCTATCAAATCTGCAAGAATCTGGCCAGAACCACATGCCATGGTCCATCCCAAAGTGCCGTGACCCGTATTAATCCATAAGTTGTTTAGGTCTGGGTCTATTGAGGCTTGCCCAATAATAGGGGTACCATCGGGTGTCATCGGGCGTAACCCTGTCCAATAAGTAGCTTGAGTTAAGTCTCCCGCATTAGGGAATAAACTATTGACCACCATTTCCAATGTCTGTCTGCGGCTAGGTGTCAGATTTAAATTAAAACCAGCCACCTCTGCCATTCCACCGACACGAATACGCGAATCAAAACGTGTCACAGCAACTTTATATGTTTCATCCAATACTGTTGAGACAGGGGAAGCGTCATTGTTGACAATGGGGAGGGTTAATGAATAGCCTTTCACAGGATAGACTGGAATATTGATTGCCAATTCCAGCATCAATTCACGTGAGTAACTACCAAGCGCAACCACATAATGATCAGCATCAATGCGCTCTGTCTCACCATCAGTGGTAACTAGCACACCTTTGATTTTGCCCTGATGCATCTGGATTTTTTTTATGGTCGAATTCTGGCGAAACTTCACACCAAGTTGACTCGCTTTTTCAGCCAGACGTGTTGTAAACATGAGGCAGTCACCTGTTTCATCTTTAGGTAATCGCAAGCCGCCCATCAGTTTATCTTTCACCAAGCCCAGCGCAGGCTCTGCGGCAGAGCAGCCGTATCTATCCAGCAACTCAAACGGAACACCGCAACGGCTGAGTATGGCAATATCCTTGGTAGCAGCATCCAATTGTTTTTGAGTACGAAACACTTGCAATGTCCCTTGCGTACGCCCCTCATACTGAATGCCCGTTTCTGAACGCAATAAATCCAAACAGTCTCGGCTGTATTCTGCCAAACGTACCATGCGCTCTTTATTGATGTTATAACTCGCTGTATTGCATTGGTTCAGAAACCTTAACATCCATTGCAATTGCCACAGGCTTCCATCAGGCTTCATATGTAAAGGCGCGTGACTTTGAAACATCCACTTGAATGCTTTTATTGGTATGTAAGGTGCAGCCCACGGCGCAGCATACCCTGGAGAGATCTGCCCAGCATTAGCAAAACTTGTTTCAAGACCTACTGCTGGCTGACGATCAACAACGGTGACATCAAAGCCTTGCTTTGCCAGATAATAAGCACTGCTAACACCCACCACGCCTGAACCTAAAACAATGACACGCATGAAAGCTTCCTAACTCTTAGATGCAAATACAATATGCACAACCTGATTGCATCCCCACTCACTACAAGTAGCAACGCTTACGCATCCTCGGCATTGCGCATTAGATAAAATAAAATCGAACCCACCAGCATAATACCTGCAGCAAGATAAAGGCCAACTTCATAACCCCCATAGGTTTGTGCTAACCAGCCTGTGATGCTAGGGCCAACAATTTGTGCCACCCCATAACAGATGGTCATTTTGCTCATCATTTTTGCGGGTTGTGCAGGGTAGTATCGTCCCGCCATGGTCAATACCAAACTCACAATGGCAATGGCTGTCGCACCGTATAAAACCGCACTGATTAAGGCGCCCGCTAATCCCAAGCCTAATGTTGGCATCACGATACCCACTACTTCAATTAAACCCGCTAGGCACAAGGCATTCACATCACCGACTTTGCGCGCAACCATATCCCAAACATAACTGGATGGCGCCGCTACTAGACCAATTACCAAAAATACCCACCCGCCTTGATTGGCTAGCGCAGGTATTGCATTCACAATCGCCACAATAAAGGTAGCCGTAATGACGTAACCAAACCCTGCGCAACAATATGCCGCCAAAAACAAACGCATAAACCTTGCATTGGGGGGTGCATGTTGCATCTCTGCTTTTTGGTTAATCGCCACTTCATCTTTTACCACTGCAGGAAACCACATCAACGCAGGCACCAGCAGCGCGCAAGCTATACCTGTTAGCACCGTCCACTGCATATCCCAAGCCACACTATGTTTCATGGCAATGGTAGCAAGCGAGCACACCACAATACCCATGCCTATACCCGAAAAGTGAATGCCTAACTCACGCTTATGATCATGGCGAAACAGCCAATTTAAAATCAGGCCACTCCCCAACATCAAGCCAGCGGCCGTGCATAAGCCAGCAACAAAACGCGATACAGCCCACAGATAAAAATCAGTACTTAAGCCCATCATCGCAGTGGTCAGCACTGCAAGCACCATGCCCCAACGATACAAACGGTCTTTCAGCACAGCATCACTCACCAGCGAGGCCAAAATCACACCCAGCAAATACCCCGCATAATTAATTGCCGCCAACCAGCCGCCATCCGCGTGCGACAAGCCCGCTTGGCTCATCATTACAGGCAATAGAGGGGTATAGGCAAAACGGGCAATCCCCATTGACAAAATAAGGCTGCAAATGCCTGCAAAAAGCACTTTAAAACGTGAAATTTGAGATGTCATTGGGGTTGGATAGGCATCATGATTATAACTAAGAATCATAGCCTAGTTTAACGCAAAAGCCCTATGTTGAAAGGCAAAAGCAGCACAGCATGCGTGCTAATACGCTACCATCACCTCATTGCGACGCAAAAATGGCAATGTCCAAGGCGGGTTATAGCGTGCAAGTTCAGGCTCGCCAATGGGTGTGATATTTTTGCTGTTAAGCCAAGCCAATAGCTCAGCCGTTTTTTTTGCGGTTTTTTCTTCACCCGCAAAACCTGAAAAGCGCAGCACTGCCACGCGGCTTGCTGGCAACTCGCGCAATGTGACAGCTGGGTTATTAGGAGTAGGCAAAGTGCTTAAAGTGTATTGGCTAGGCATCACAAAATACATGCGCCACTGCCCAGCGCTTTGTAGCATGCTCACAGGTGCTGTCATGCTGATTTTTTCTGACTTTGCTGATTCGGCCTGATCTTGCTGAGCCTTAGGTGCCATAGTGACAGGGGCTGTCATACTGATTTTTTCTTTACCGCCAGCGCGTGTAGTGTTATTGCCAAAAATATAATCGGCAATACGTCTAAAGCCAGCGTTAGACGCATCATCTAACGACCCATCCACCAGCGTTTCTGCCACTACGCGCGGTGCATAAGCGCGCAATTCAAACGCATCTGATTTTTCTATCACCGTATATTTAGGTTCTTCAATCGCCATGGCAAGGTTTGCAAACAATAAAATAGTGAATCCACATAATAATCCTAATCGCACGTCAGCCACCCTCTTATCGTTTTGTTTGAAGCTGGTTTGAGCGCAAAAATTAAGATAAATTCATTGAACAGCAAAAATGATGCGATTTGAATGGCACATGAAGTAGCGTTATCCGCCAAAAAGAATCTTCACTTACGGCGGAATGCGTCAATTACTCCGCCCTAAAATGACTGTTTACCTGCAACAGCCTGGTTTGCATTGTTTCTTAGGCTTATTCCACACCAGCAAGAACTCTTCTTTAGTCATGGCTTTTACGTTTGCTTCTTGCTGTAATGTCTTATCCACCACATGTTCTTGATAATGATTAAAATGCGCTAAATACTTAGCATAAGCTCTATCAGAGCCCATCAACGCCTGATACTTTGTCCATAACCATTTTTTGAATTTAAACATCTTAATCCTGCTCGCTGTTACGATTGACTCAATGCTAATATACCTTTTAGAGCTTTTTGATTCAATTAGGTTCTGATAAAGAAAGATTAAAGTGATTTCATACGCGAACCTCATTGCGGTGCAAAAATAGCAACGTTCAAGGCGAGTTATAACGCGCAAGCCCCACCGTCATTCTGAGCGTAGCGAAGAATCCAGTAGTGTGGATTGGTTTATTTAAAAGCTGGATTCTTCGGCTAAAGCCTCAGAATGACGGAGTAGGGTTTAATCCTAAGACGGTGGCGTTCGGATGGTTTTCTTATCCCCTTTGCCGCGCCGAGCATGTGAAGCCATTGCGGATTAAGAGGCGCGCACCGTTCAAGCTCCGCGACAAGCCACGACTTGTGTGGCTTGTTAGGGCGCGTTGCGCAAGCCTCCCGCAATGGGTGAAACAAGCGCAGGAAACAAGGGGTTAGT
>JANRLR010000013.1:0-209976 GCA_033762415.1 Methylophilus sp.
TGCGGATCAAATCATCTACTTAGAAACAGATCATCTCAATACGCCTAGAATTGGACGTGACCAATCAGCTAAGAAAGTATGGGAGTGGCAAAGTGATGCCTTTGGTGCAACCTTAGCCAACCCTGACCCAGACCAAAACAACAGCCAAGTCATTATCAACCTCAGATTCCCAGGCCAGCAGTTTGACCTTGAATCAGGGCTGCACTACAATCATCACCGATATTACGACCCGCTGTTGGGGAGATATACGAATAGTGACCCGAGTGGGTTGGCGGGTGGGTTGAATAGTTTCGCGTATGCAAACGCTAATTCTTTAAGATACGCAGACCCAACTGGTGAAATTGTTTTTGCTCCCGCTGTTTATTACGGCGCGCTTGGTTTGGCCACAGTCGGCGCAGCTTGGCGGGCTGCTAATCACCCCGCAATACCTAACGGGTCGAGCTCTAGTAGCGATCCTTTTGCGAACTCGGGGACAGGTTCTAGTAGTAGTTCCTCATCAAGTTCATCCAGTGCTTCAGATAGTAAGTCTGCATGTGATCCTGATAAAAATATTTGTGATAAACAGTACCAGTTTGACCAAAATAAATGTTATGAACGCTATGGTAATGGCCTACGAGGCTCAGGCTTCACCTCTAACTTAAATGGTTGTCTTGCTTGGGCATCACAGAGATGGATCGCTTGTTATAAAAAACAACCAGATCCTGGACCTTATCCAGGCTACCGTGGTGATAATGTCCACAAGGTCGATGAAACAACTATAATTTTGGAGAAATAATATGGCTAAAGCATTAATTAAAGTCGATGTTCGAAGTCCCGCTTCACTTCAAGCGACTCTTGAATCTCAACATGCTTATCTTTCCAGTCACGGTGGACTCAGGTATTTTATTTACATAGATAATAACAAGCGCAATATTGGATATGTTATTTTTGAATGGATATCCTTACGCTCACTAAATCGTTTTTTGGAATCCTCAGAAGCTAATAAAATTTTTAAAGACTGGCCAGTCGTTGAAATAATTGAAGTTCTGGAGTTATATGACATCACGGAAGATATCAACAAGGAATAGCCAGACAGCGTAGCCCGCCTAGGGCGCAATAACTGAAAGGCATTGCGCCGCATGTTATGTTGCTATGCTCAAAAATATTCCAAACCTTCTTTCGGCGCAATACGCTACGCTATTGACGCCCTACAACCCCACAAAATTGCTCACAATTCCAGCCCGCGTATTTCCCACATGGTAGGGTGCTACTCACGCAAAGAAGTAAACAAGGTAACACCTTGCTGACAACTGAGTTAGAACTATTTTGTGGGGGCATCGTCAATAAAAAAAGGCCGAATGTATCGGCCTTTTTTATTTAGTAAAACAATTCAAATCAAAAACTAATGCAGCTTAGACTCTAATATGCGGTCTGCTAGCATCTGAAAACGCGGCGAAACAAACTTTCTGCTCTGACTGCCAGTGTCTGCAATGGCCAGCAACTCTTCAATTGCCGAACGAAAACCCAACTCAAACAACCAATAGTCTTCTTTGTTAATTTCAGATTTTGTATCCGAATTCACATCAGCACATAAGCGATCGAACGCTTCCATACATACATTACGTTCTGCCATATTAGCCTCCCAACATCACACAATAAGGTTAATCATAACAAAATTTTATACATGCAGGGAACTCTGTAAACAATTACTTATTTTTGATCCCAGCTGTCTTCCCACATACAGTGTTTGATTTTATGACGATTTGCAATCAATTCATCAATACTTGGTTCATCATTCAGTGCGCGTTTTAGCGCTAATTTAATAGCATCGTAGTTGTTTTTGTATAAATCCGCTTTATCTAAATTGGCTTCTTTAGCGCAACCCGGATCAATCCATAACAGGGCAATGATACATAAATCATTCACCTGATCTTTTGGAATGATGCCTTCAATCACTGCATCCAAAATACCATCAGCAACACCCGCTTGCACCACGCCACCAAATAACTCAATGTTTAGTGAATCTTTTAAAGTGACTTTTGGCACCATCATACAAGCAGGGCGTACCATTTGGTTAATATCACGCACTGCAAACATCGCTGTATGGCCTTTAGTTTGCGCCATCATGTTAGCAAATGCAGTACCTACTGGACCATCGACTGAACCAATCACGATCTCTGGCATCGCAGCGGTGACATCTTTACCTTCAGAATATACGGTGGCTTCGCCTGCTTTAAAAACGATTTTTGACATGAAATTTCCTTAAAAAGATGAATAAGAACATAGAGTGAAATCTAATCCCGCATTATACAATTTTCAGGTGACAACTTAAATATTAAGCTGCATATCCACATGCCAGATATTGACGTCAATATACGCTTCACTCGTCACCACAAAACCTGCCTTTTGATAAAACGGAATGGCATGAGTTTGCGATGAAATCATAATCTTTTTCATCTGTCTGTCTCGACAAATTTGGATAGCTTCCGTTAACAATGCTTGACCCAAGCCATAACCACGCCATGCTTTTAGTACTGCCATTCTACCCACCCGACCACTCTCTAAAATACGCGCACAACCTATTGCCCGCTGTGCTTGGTCTAGTGCCAACAAATGAATGGCATCGGCATCATGCTCATCCCATTCGATATCAAGTGGCACATGCTTCTCCATAATAAATACTTGCTCGCGCACTGCTTTGAGCAAACTTTGCTTAGGATGATTCCATGTTAAAATTTCTATCGTAAACGACTGTTTCATCTTGATGTTATCCCGCTTTAGCATTGCATTTATACATAGTAGCAGGCATTATGCACACTTGTTTTTAGTTAACTTTTTATAAGGTTTTTTATGCAAAAATATCAAACAGCGGCGTCTAGAATGTTGCTTGCGCTGGTTTTTTTAGGTACCGTAATTGTATTATTAATCAACATTACCAACACGCCAGATGGTTATTTACAATACCAAATGGCACTCGGTCAGCTGGGCCTTCCTGGCGTTTTTGCGCCACTTATTATATTAACTAAATTTGTTTGTGGCTTGGCATTGTTTCTTGGTTTTAAAACGAAATTAAACGCCTATATTTTAGCGGTGTTTTGTATTTTTAATGCGCTTGTCTTGGGTACGAGCGCATCACCCAATGCTGTTGAAGTGTTTTTTACTTACTTAGGTTTGGCGGGTGGCTTGGTTTTGCTGGCGCAATACCCACAAACCGCTTGTAGTGTGGATAATTTAGGCAAAAAATAAAGTTTAAACTGCCGTTTAGATGCTTAACTTAACAAGATACCACTGGTATGGTTTTATCCAGTGGCATTTTTTTAGATTACTCCCATTCTAAAGCAGGATAAATCGTATTGATATTGCGTCTGTTGGCGACATCAAATAACAGCCATTTATCTTTTTCCCCTGCAGCCGTACTATCCATGGCTTCACTCATACTTTTACCCGCTTTAATATTGGCACGAATATCCGTCAACACCGTATTTAAATAACGTTGCTCGTTAGTAAGTGCTTGTACCCAATCTTTGGTGGCAGGGCCATGACCTGGCACTACTTGGCTGACCTGATAAGTTTTTAACACTTCTATGGTGCTAATTAACCCCTTAATATCACTTTCCACCACTGGTGTGCGCTCAATAAACAACAAATCACCTGTGAATAATGTGCCCGTTTGCTGATCTATTACTGAGATATCGGTATTGGTATGCGCATTAGGATAGGCCGTGATTATGAGCGTTCTATCGCCCAAATCCAAGTCTAGCTGCGCTTTAACAGGTAATGTCGGTTTCACAATAACGCTGCCTTTGGCATCTGCGCTTAGATATTTTTCATTGAGCTTGGCATAGGCTTCTTCTCGCAATTGCATGGCAACCGCCAATTTTTCATGCCCCACAAACTGTGGCTTATCTTGTAAAAATGCTGCATTCCCATAAATATGATCAGGATGCACATGCGTGTTAATCACATATAAAATGGGTTTATCCGTGACTTTTTTAATGGCATCACGTAATTGATTACCCACTTTTAAGCTACCACCCGTATCAATCACCGCGACACCTTTACTACCCACTACAAAACTAATATTACAAATGTCACCTTGATACCCCACATCGATATCTAAATGTTGTCCATGATGTACATAGATCCCTTTGCCCAAGCTTTCAACTTCAAACGTGGTTATCTTTGCATCGACTTGTGCACAAGCCACAAGCAATAATACCCATAAAAAACTTAAATATTTCTGCATTTTGAATGCCTTTAATGAATTTACCCATTCGATATTTTTGAGAATACGCTAATATTACGCGCTTAGTGCAACAAAATACTGTGATGATTGTCACAGCATCAAACATTTGGGAGAAATGAACGTATGACCAATCAAAAATATAACAAAGTAGCCGTCATCCTGCATTGGCTCATTGCATTTGCCATTTTTGGCATGTTTGCCTTAGGCTGGTATATGAGTGATTTGCCAAAAGAAGCCCCTAAACAAATGGCGTTTGATTTATTTGATTTGGGTATTTACACATGGCAGCTATCTGAGGAGGTAAGCCCGCGTAATTTTTACTTCAATTTACATAAATCCATAGGCATTACCATACTTGGCTTAGTACTCATCCGCTTTTTATGGCGGATAACGCACAAGCCACCAGCGATACTCACTAGTTACAAAGCTTGGGAGCGTAAAACGGCAACTGCTGCACACCATACACTTTATTTGCTTATGTTTGCTATGCCTGCCAGTGGCTTGATCATGTCCATGTCAGGTAAATACGGTGTCAAATGGTTTGGCATTGACTTATTTGCGGGTACAGAGAACAAAGCGCTTCGTGATTTTTTTAAAGAAGCACACGAAGTCATTGGAGCCGTGCTCTTGATCTTAGTAGTTTTGCATATCGTTGGTGCGATTAAACATAAGCTCATCGATAAAGATGAGACGATGAAACGCATGTCGCTTTAACAAAGCTGTGGCGTGATGAATCGTTGGCTTATTTAACCACGCCTAAGCTCATTTTCATTTCCACAGACTTAGCATTATTAGCAGTTTTAGTGATGTCACCAACATTCACGCGACTAGCTGCAAGCTGGCCTTGCTCAATTAAATGACGTTGTATCGCAACTGCGCGTGCTTTAGCCAGTGCAGTTAAATCTGCATCAGATACTGTTGCTGTCGTTTGCAATTCAACCAGCATTTTAGTGTAAAGCGCTGCCTCTTCTGGCTTGGCTTTTCTAAATGAATTTTTCACCGTCTCTAATGCCTTAAGCCCGCGCTTTTCACCTTTTCGATCTTTCAATAAATTTTCTATGGCAATTTGAGCTTTGACATTGCCAATATCGATAGGGCCAGCTTGCTCATCTTCTTTCAACTTAACCCCCATTTCTGTGAGCACTTCTCGTCGTGTGACTTGCTCCTGAATAGCGGCCTTATCGGCAATCGTATCAAACGTAGGCAAAACAGTGAGTGCTAGCGAAGGACGTTTACTGAGCGCCATGGCTAATGATCTTAATTTTTCTTGCTCTTCTGGCGCAACGGTCGCATTACCTGGCTCAAACAGAATAGCCTCTAACTTATCAGAACTGCCGCCAAAAAGTTTCCCCAACAGCCTAAAAGGTGCGGTCGCAATCTTCCCAATCACATTGACAATTGCTTTCCATACAATTTTCCCGTAGCTAAACTGCGGATCATCTAAACTCCCCGAAATAGGCAAATCTAAGTCAATGACTCCATCACTGTCCTCTAATAAGGCGATGGCTAAATCCAGTGGCAAACTGGCGGCATCAGGACTATCTACGCGCTCACCTAGCTTGATCTGATTGATGATGAATTTATTTTCACCTGTTAACTGACGCTGTTTAATTTTATATTCCAAATCGACAGAAAGCTTACCTGAATCAATCTTGCGGCCTGCAAACTTACCAGAATACGGAGTTAATCGATTCATTTCTAAATTGTGGAATGCTAATTTCAAATCGGTAAAATCCGTAGCATGAAAAGGCTGTATTGCACCTCTAATACGCGCCGAGCCATAATCATCCACCTTACCATCCAGCTCTACTTGCGCTGTCGCATTGGCATCATTGGATAGTCCGTTGATCACGCCAGACAAGGTATTCACATGCGTACCAAATTGCGGTTTGAGTGACAGATCAGCAAACTCAAGATTGCCATTGGCGATACTCACGCGCGCGATATTCACCGCAAAATTTGCATTATCAGAAGCGGGCTCGCTTGTTTTTACGTCAGTCTGTGCGGCTTGTGGTGTCGAATTGCTTGGCTGCTGCGTGCGCAATATGCGCTTCACATTCAACGATTTATCTTCAAAAATTATAAACTTGCCCACAGGCTCTACAATACTCAAACTCTCCATCTGTAGCTGATTTTGGCCGATTTCCAGTTTAAGCGTATCACTAGACACCTCTTTCCAACCCAAGAATGGGGTGCCACTTTCTTCCTCATTAATGGCGAGATGATTGATGCTAAATCCGCCATTAAATTGGCTGGTAAAAACCTGTGCCGATTTCAGACTCAATTTACCCTGCACATTGACCTCTCCATCATCTAGCTTGAGTAAAGCGTACTGATTCACATAGGGGGAAAACGGTTTGAGTGATAATGCGGCTAATTTCAACTGTAAATCGGACTTAAATGGTGCCATCGCCACTTTGCCATTGATATCAAGCTGCCCACCCTGTTTTACCTGAAGCTTAGCATTCACGGGAATGGGTTTGCTTAGATCCAATGAAACATTTCGCAATACGACAGCTACGTTTTCAACATCTAAAGACAGGGGTTGTATAAGAGTTTTATCTTCGACATGTACATTTCCCTTTTCAAGCCGCAATTGATTCAATGCAACTTTCCAGCTTGGAGAGGCTGACTTTTGTGCATCCTTTGCTATTGCTGGTTTTGCTTGCTCTAGTGCCGCTTGCCAATTAAGCTGTTGATTCGCCTCTCTGACTACAGGCGTGTGTAACTCTGAAAATACTAGATTCGGGATGTTCACTGACTGCTCTTTTAAACTCACTTCGCCATTTTGTAAGCTAAGACTTTTCAGTGTTGCCAAAGGCTGTGGGTAGAGCGCAGAAGTCACAGAGAAGCCGCTAAGTGTAGAGTTTAAATTTGCGACACGTAAGTTACCTTCGTTTTGACTAACCTTAAAATCAACCGCAATATCCTTCACCTCAGCATGTAGTGGATGCTTAAATGTTTGATCGGTTACCACAGCCTGCCAATGTGCTAACTGAACATTGGCAATGTCGAAATTAAACGTGCTTGTTGTGGATTCTGTTTGTACTTTAGGTTGATTTTCTTGAGCACTGTTGGTGAGCAGCGACTGCCAGTTCACGCTACCATTTTGGTTGCGGTTCACATTGATTTCGCCAGCTTGTAGATTAACATCGGCAACGTTAAGTCGCTGAGCTGCCAAATCAAAATCTACGCCTTGAATAGCTGCCTGACCCAACTTAAACAGTGTTACCTCGCCCTGCACCAATGACAACTGATGCGCCTGCATTGCTAAGCCGTTAAAACTGAGTTGTGCACTTTTCTGCATAGAAAAATCTAATGCGGGCAATTGAATTTCTGCGCTAGCCAAACGTAATGTAGATTGGGAGTTTAGAGAACCTGCGACATTGGCTACTGCAAGCTTTAAATTACTCAACTTAAGCTGTGGATATGGCTCTATTGCTTGCTGCACCATTGAGAAGTGATAGTTAAACTTTGTTTGCACATCCCCACTGCTGACCTGCAAAGGCAAAGATTGTCGGCTGAACACAGGCATCAATTTTGCCAATTTCAAGCCTTGTGCTTCTACAACGCCATTTGAGGCTAATGGGTTGAGCGCAAAGTCTCCCTTCCATTTCATGGTAGCGCCTTGCTCAGGCAGTTTGGCAGAAATTGCATATTCACCACGGTCTTTGGGTAAGGTGGAGAGCCCTTCTAACTCCAAGCCCAAAGGGGTAAGCTCTGCCTTGAATGGCGTTGGACGATTGCGCTCGGCATATTGAATATTGCCACCTTCAATTAACAGATGATCTATCTTCAGCCTTGTCATTCCGGAGTCTTCTTGCTCATCCTCATTCAGCTTGGCAAGCAAATCTGCCCAATTTAACTTACCATCTGGGGCAACTTGCACTGTGAGTTGGGGCTTGATCAACTGTATGTCTTTGAGACGCCAGGCATAGTCGAATATGCCAGCGGTTTCTGCATTGACCATCAAATGGTCAAATCCTGCCAAAGGTGAGCCATCAAGCTTGGTTAGGCGCAAGTGATCTACGCGCAATATCAAACTGAAGGGATCAAATTTCACTTGTCCAACAGTCATGTGACTGGCCAGCTTGTTTTCTGCAAACCATGGCAACAGCTTTTTGGCTAGCGGATCAATCGCAAAGTAAGAAAAGAGTAAATATAAAGTGAAAATCCCAGCAAAAATTTTGCTGGGTTTACTTATCAATATGCTTTTTAGTGTCTGATTCAAAATAAAATGGACGTATTCTGACAGGAGTGCTTATATTAGCACGGCATGTAACCTTAGTGAGTTGGTGACACCTGCATCTGCTTCGGCCATACCACAACAGCTGTATTATGCTGATGTTTTATTGATGATACTTGCGACTGTAGGTTTTGACCGCATTAATCATACATGCCGCATTTTCTGGCGGTGTCCATTGGGTAATGCCATGCCCTAAATTAAACACATGACCATTGCCATGACCATAACTGGCTAAAATACTCGCCACTTCATTTTCTATCACTTCTGCTGCCCCTAATAAAACTGCAGGATCCATATTGCCTTGTAAAGCGACTTTATCACCCACACGCTTGCGCGCTTGACCTATATCCACTGTCCAATCTAAGCCTAGTGCATCTGCGCCAATTGCCGCTTGTGCTTCTAACCATAACGCGCCGCCCTTAGTGAACACAATACTTGGCACAGTAAGGCCTTCGGCGGTTTTAGTTAATCCAGCCACAATTTTTTGCATGTAGTTAAGTGAAAACTCGATATAGGCAGGATGTGAAAGCGCGCCGCCCCAAGAATCAAAAATCATCACAGCTTGTGCACCAGCAGCAATTTGTGCATTGAGATATTGAATAATCGTTTGTGCATTGACTTCTAAAATATGATGCAATAACTCTGGACGACTATACATCAATTTTTTAGTGCTTAGGAAATCTGTGCCGCCCTTGCCTTCTACCATATAAGTCGCTAACGTCCATGGACTACCAGAAAAACCAATCAACGGCACCCGACCATTAATAGCCTTACGTATGCTGCTCACCGCATCAAATACATATTGCAGCTTAGCCATATCTGGCACCTCTAATGCACGTATAGAGGCTTCGTCGCTGGCGGTACGCTCAAACTTAGGGCCTTCACCCTCTGTAAAATATAGCCCCAAACCCATGGCATCGGGTACTGTCAAAATATCTGAGAAGAGTATCGCTGCATCCAGTGGGTAACGATCAAGTGGTTGCATGGTCACTTCTGTTGCAAAGCTTGGGCTTTTACATAGCTGCATAAAACTGCCTGCGTTTTTACGACTCTCGCGATACTCTGGTAAATAGCGTCCCGCTTGGCGCATCATCCAAACAGGTGTGTAGTCTGTGGGTTGACGCATTAACGCTTTAAGGAATTGGTCGTTTTGTAATTTTGTCATGTTGTTCGCTCAAAAAAACTTGGGGATACGTGCATAGTATCCCCAATTGTCTTATCTTATTTTGATATATCTCATTACCTAGGTAGGGTTGACGTGCCCATCAAAAACTCATCTACAGCACGTGCGCATTGGCGACCTTCACGAATCGCCCATACGACTAAAGATTGACCGCGGCGCATATCACCCGCAGCAAACACTTTAGCCTTAGATGTTTTATAGCAACCTTCGCCATCAGTCGTCGCTTTAGCATTGCCGCGTGTATCTTTTTCAACGCCAAACGCATCTAACACTTTTTGCAGAGGGGAGACAAAACCCATGGCTAACAATACCAAATCGGCTTTCATGGTAAATTCTGAGCCTGGTACTTCAGACATTTTGCCGTCTTTCCATTCCACACGTGCCGCTTTTAATCCTACCACCTTGCCATTCTCACCAATGAGCTCTTTGGTAGTTACAGACCAGTCACGGTTTGCGCCTTCTTCATGTGAACTGGAAGTGCGCAATTTAAGTGGCCAATTAGGCCACACCATGGCTTTATCTTCTTTTTCTGGTGGTTGTGGCATCAATTCAAACTGGCTGATGCTTAATGCGCCATGACGATTGCTTGTACCCACGCAATCAGAACCTGTATCCCCGCCGCCAATCACCACCACATGTTTATTTGTTGCCATGATGCGATCTGGAATTGTGTCACCAGCAACAACCTTATTTTGTGGTGTCAAAAAGTCCATGGCAAAGTGCACGCCTTCTAGCTGGCGACCTGGTACTGGCAAATCGCGTGGATGCTCAGCACCCCCCGCCAACACCACTGCATCGTACTCGGCCACCAAATCATCGGCATTTACATTTTCACCTACATATTGGTTCACCTTAAAGGTGACGCCTTCTGCTTCCATTTGCTTCATTCGACGATCAATATGCGATTTTTCCATTTTAAAATCTGGAATACCGTAACGTAACAAACCGCCGATACGATCATTTTTTTCTAATACTGTCACACTGTGACCTGCGCGTGCCAACTGCTGTGCCGCAGCCAAACCAGCAGGGCCCGAGCCTACGACAGCCACTTTTTTGCCAGTTTTATTTGGGTTGATTTGTGGCGTTACCCAACTGCTTTCCCATGCCTTATCAATAATGGCATGCTCAATCGATTTAATGCCAACCGCGTCGTTATTGATATTTAGCGTGCATGCTGCTTCGCACGGTGCTGGACAGATGCGGCCTGTAAATTCTGGGAAATTATTGGTCGAGTGCAACACCTCAATCGCATTACGCCAATCTTGGTGGTATACCAAATCATTCCAATCAGGAATGATATTGTTGATCGGACAGCCAGTGGTACAGAAAGGGATTCCGCAATCCATACAACGCGCACCTTGCTGCTTTGCCTGATCATCAGTCAGGTGCAACACAAATTCTTTGTAATTTTTAACGCGATCCTGCACAGGCAAGTTTGCCTCAGATAAACGTTCAAACTCCATAAAACCAGTCACTTTACCCATGATAATTTCTCTTCTAAATACTTTGATTATGCAGCTTGTTTAGTACTGGTCGCGGCTAACTCAGTTAACGCACGTTTGTACTCATTTGGCATCACTTTAATGAACTTTGCCCGCATGTTAGGCCAGTCTGCAAGGATTTCACGCGCACGTGGACTGTCTGTAAATTTGGCATGGTTTTCAATCAGACCTTTTAAAATCAACTCATCTGGCTGACTCAAATGCTGCACCTTACCCACATCAGCCTCGGCAGCCTCCACCTTTTCTAATGACACCATGCTCATATTGCAACGTTTAGCAAACATGCCGTCGATGTCATACACGTAGGCTATGCCACCGCTCATACCTGCTGCAAAGTTTTGACCTGTTAATCCAAGCACCGCAACCGTGCCACCTGTCATGTACTCGCAACCGTGATTACCAACGCCTTCTACTACCGCAGTCGCGCCAGAGTTGCGTACGCAGAAACGCTCACCTGCAACACCGCTAAAATAGCTTTCGCCTGTAGTCGCACCATACATCACGGTATTACCTACAATGATGTTTTCATACGAAATTCCACGGAATGTGGCGGGCGGCTTAATAATTATGCGGCCACCACACAAACCTTTACCCACATAATCATTACCTTCACCAGTCAACTCAAAGGTAATGCCTTTAGCTAAAAATGCAGCAAAACTCTGACCTGAAGTGCCTGTCAACTTCACATTGATCGTGTTATCTGGCAAACCTTCTGCGCCATAACGTGTGGCAATTTGATTCGACAACATCGTACCCACAGTACGATTCGTATTGCAAATTGGAATATTAATATCGACTTTCTCGCCTTTTTCTAAGGCTGATTTTGCCAACTCAATCAATTTATTATCCAAGGCGTTAGCTAAGCCATGTTCTTGTGTATCTGTGTTTTTACGTGACACGCTGGCTGGCATATCTGGCAGATGGAAGATTTTACTGAAATCCAAACCGTTAATTTTCCAATGCTCTATGCCTGCTTTCATATCTAGCAAGTCAGCGCGTCCAATCAAATCTTCAAATTTGGCAATGCCCATGCTCGCCATCAATTCACGCACTTCTTCAGCCACAAAGAAGAAATAATTCACTACGTGTTCAGGCTGACCTGTAAACTTCTTACGCAGTACAGGATCTTGCGTTGCTACACCCACTGGGCAAGTGTTTAAATGACACTTACGCATCATAATACAGCCTTCAACTACTAACGGCGCTGTCGCAAAGCCAAACTCATCTGCACCTAATAATGCACCTATCAGCACATCGCGACCTGTTTTCATTTGACCATCAACCTGCACAATGACGCGACCGCGCAATTGATTCAACACCAAAGTTTGCTGCGTTTCAGCTAGGCCTAGCTCCCATGGTGTGCCTGCATGTTTAATCGATGAAATCGGTGATGCACCTGTTCCACCATCATGGCCAGCCACGACGATGTGATCCGACTTGGCCTTTGCCACCCCAGCTGCTACCGTACCGATGCCTGTTTCAGACACTAACTTCACAGAAATAGACGCTTTTGGATTCGCATTTTTCAAATCATGAATCAGCTGCGCCAAATCTTCAATCGAGTAAATATCATGATGTGGTGGGGGTGAAATCAGCCCTACGCCTGGCACTGAAAATCTAAGTTTTGCAATATAAGGCGACACTTTATGTCCAGGCAATTGGCCACCTTCGCCTGGCTTTGCACCTTGTGCCATTTTAATTTGAATCTGGTCAGCAGAAGCCAAATAGTCAGCCGTGACGCCAAAACGTCCTGACGCGACTTGTTTAATACGTGAGCGCATAGAGTCACCCGCTTTGAGCGCAATCTCGCTTTCTACCAGACTGCTACCAATCACATTAGCCATCGTGGTTGCATTAGTGACAGGAATAAAGCGTTTAGCATCCTCGCCACCTTCACCAGTATTTGACTTACCGCCAATGCGGTTCATGGCTATTGCCAGCGTTGCATGTGCTTCCGTTGAAATCGAACCCAATGACATAGCACCCGTTGCAAAGCGTTTGACAATGTCTTTTGCTGATTCCACTTGCTCTAAGGGAATGGCTTTACCTACAGATTTGATCTCAAACAATCCACGTAACGTCATGTGGCGACGTGTTTGGTCATTGATGAGTTTTGCGTACTCTTTATAAGTTTCGTATTGGTTAGTGCGTGTGGCATGTTGCAATTTTGCAATAGAATCTGGTGTCCACATGTGTTCTTCACCGCGCACACGGAATGCATACTCGCCGCCCGCGTCTAACGCATTAGCCAGCACTGGATCATTACCAAATGCCTGTTGGTGAATACGCATGGTTTCTTCCGCAACTTCTTGTAAACCAATTCCCTCAATCTGAGTCGCCGTGCCTGTAAAATACTGATTAACAAAGGCGCTATTCAAGCCAATCGCTTCAAATATTTGTGCACCACAATATGACTGATAGGTTGATATACCCATTTTTGACATGACTTTATATAAGCCTTTTCCTATGGCTTTTACATAGTTTTTATGCGCTTTATAAGCATCTTCGCTAATATGATTAATAGTTTCAAATGTTAACCAAGGACACACAGCCTCTGCACCATAACCTGCTAGCAATGCAAAATGATGCACTTCTCGCGCTGAACCTGTATCAATCACTAAGCCAGTACTAGTGCGTAAGCCTGCTTTTACTAAATGTTCATGTGTAGCAGAACAAGCCAATAGGGCTGGAATTGCCACACGATTTTTGCTGACCGCTCTGTCTGATAAAATCAGCACATTGAAGCCATTATGCACCGCTTGCTTAGCATCTTGATGTAGCTTCTCTATGGCTTGCGCCATCCCAGCCTGACCAAGCTTGGCCTCATATGTAATATCTAACACTAATGATTTATATTGGCCTTGCGTAGCAGCCTCTATATTTCTTAATTTTCCCAGCTCTTCAAGTGTTAACACTGGCTGACTGGCTTCTAAACGCAGGGGAGGATTAGTCTCATCAATACCAAGCAGATTAGGTTTAGGCCCAATAAAAGTCACCAAAGACATAACCAACTCTTCACGAATTGGGTCAATCGGAGGGTTGGTTACTTGCGCAAACAATTGCTTAAAGTAGTTATATAGCTGCTTGGGTTTATTTGACAGAATGGGCAATGCCGCATCATTCCCCATGGAACCAGCACCTTCTTCGCCATTGTCGACCATGGGTTGCAATATAAACTTGACATCCTCTTGCGTAAATCCAAACGCTTGTTGCGTATCTAACAACGCTTCATTCAGTGTTAATTTGGCTTCTGTAGATGGCAAATCGCTGACATGGTAACGAGACTGCTCAATCCACTGTCTGTAAGGTTTTGCATTCGCCAGTTGTTGCTTGGCTTCGTTGTCATCGATGATACGACCTTGCTCCATATCAATCAGCAGCATTTTGCCAGGTTGTAAGCGCCATTTTTTGATGATTTTTTCTTGCGGGAATGTTAGCACCCCCATCTCTGATGCCATCATCACGATGTCGTCATCAGTCACTAAATAACGCGCAGGGCGCAACCCATTTCTATCCAGTGTTGCACCAATCATTTTGCCATCCGTAAAGGCTACCGCTGCTGGTCCATCCCATGGCTCCATCAGCGCAGCGTGATACTCATAGAACGCACGACGATCTTCATCCATCAATGGATTGTTGTTCCATGCCTCTGGAATCAACATCATCATGGCATGTGGCAAACTATAGCCACCTGCTACCAAAAGCTCTAAGCAATTATCAAAGCATGCAGAATCTGATTGATTATCGGCAATCAGCGGCCACAGTTTTTCCAAATCCTCACCGATGACTGCTGATTTCATGGCCTCATGACGTGCCGCCATCCAGTTCACGTTGCCTTGAACAGTATTGATCTCGCCATTATGTGCAATCATGCGGAATGGATGTGCTAAATCCCAAGCGGGGAAGGTATTAGTAGAGAAGCGTTGATGCACTAAAGCTAACGCCGACACAATCGTGTCATCGGACAAATCTTTGTAATACACGCCCACTTCATTGGCAAGCAACATGCCTTTATATACGATAGTCCGTGAAGAGAGCGACGGGATATAAAACTGAGCTTTATCTTTTAAATTAAGTGCACGTACAGCATGCTCTATACGTTTGCGTATCACAAAACACTTACGCTCAAATGCATTATGATCTTCTAAGGTGCTGCCAATAAAGACTTGGCGCATACAAGGCTCAACAGCTCTCGCTGCATCTGCAATATTGTGATTATCAACTGGCACATCACGCCAACTGAGCAAAGCTTGATTTTCTTCTTGAATAATTTTGGCAAAAATGGCTTCACAAGTTGCGCGATGCCCTGCCTCTTGCGGCATAAACACATTACCAACCGCATATTGACCTACGCTAGGTAACTGAACGCCCAGCTTAGCTGCCTCTTTACGCATGAACGCATCTGGCATTTGCATTAATAAACCAGCACCATCACCTAGTTTGGGATCATATCCAGTCGCACCTCGATGCGTCAGATTTTTCAGCAACTCCAAGCCTTGCCGTATGATGTGATGGCTTTTTTGACCTTTAATGTGTGCGACAAAACCCACGCCACAACTGTCTTTTTCATTGCGGCTATTATATAAACCTTGGGATTTTGGAGCTAATCCTAAATTTGCATCAAGTTGAGTTAACTTTGTGGTTTCTGGTGTGTTTGCGGCCTGCATATTCTTTGCCTAATAATTCAATACATAACGTCTAGAGGAACCTTCAATAATACCGTGATATGTGTTCAAGTTCAATCATTTAAGTTTGATTATACGTAATTTCACTTACTTTTTTGCACAATACCCTACTAAAACAGTTGACTATGTAAATGATAATAATTATCATTTACATAGTCAACTCATTACCAATTGTTAGGATTGCTTATGGAACATCTTCCGTGTGAAAAGGTATTATTAGCAGACAGCCTAGGCATTAAATTGCAGTATTGCAAAAAATGTGAAGTGGTGGAATTAGAATTGGGTGCCGTTTCAATACGCCTAAGCCCTGATAGCATACAGCGTATTGCCAACATCATGATGAAGGCCAGTCTAAAATTAGACAAGGCAAACCAGCATGTGCAATCACATGCTGAACCACAGCTCTTACATTAGCCCTTTAATGTAGTGAAAGCTTTTTTTGCCGCTTCAAGCGTAAATTCAATATCCGCATCCGTATGTGCTGCTGATACAAAACCAGCCTCAAACGCAGACGGCCCTAGGTAGATGCCGCTGTCTAGCATGCTGTGGAAAAACTGATTAAAGTGATTTTTATTGTTGTCATGCATGATTTCGGCATAACTTGATGGGCACTTTTCACTAAAATAAAGACCAAACATGCCTCCAACAGACTGCGCACTAAACACGACACCCTCATCTTTTGCCACACGCACCAACCCATCTACCAGCATCTTGGTTTGTGCAGTCAATTTTTCATAAAAGCCTTCAGCTTGTATCAATTTGAGCGTCGCCAAGCCAGCTGTTACAGCCACAGGATTGCCAGATAAAGTACCTGCCTGATACACCTTACCCACAGGTGCTAAACATTGCATGATATCTTTACGTCCGCCAAAAGCACCCACGGGCAAACCACCGCCAATCACTTTACCTAATGTTGTCATATCTGGCTTGATATTGTATAGCGCCTGAGCACCCCCCAAGCCAACACGGAATCCTGTCATCACCTCATCAAATATCAGCACTGTGCCGTATTGAGTACATAGTTCACGCAACGTGTGCAAAAACGCTAAGTGCGGTACGATTAAATTCATATTGCCCACCACAGGCTCAATAATCACACATGCAATTTCATCACTCATTTGTTTGAAAATATCACGTAGCTGCCTAATGTTGTTGTATTCCAAAGTCAAAGTGTGCGCCGCCACACTCGCTGGAACGCCACCAGAATCAGGTTCACCAAAAGTGAGCAAACCAGAACCCGCCTTCACTAACAAACCATCTGAGTGACCATGATAACAGCCCTCAAACTTCACTATTTTATCGCGCCCAGTAAAACCACGTGCTGTGCGAATTGCACTCATAGTGGCTTCTGTACCGCTACTGGTTAAACGCACTTGTTCCATGCTTGGTACTAGCTTATTAATCAACTCAGCCATTTCCAACTCCAAGCCAGTTGGTGCGCCAAACGATAAACTATTAGCTGCCGCTGCTTGCACTGCAGCCACAACTTCTGGATGCGCGTGCCCCAAAATCATGGGTCCCCACGAGTTAATATAGTCAACATACTCCTTGCCATCCACATCCCACAGCTTTGAGCCCAAACCCTTTTTAAAAAACACGGGTGTGCCGCCAACCGAGCGGAATGCTCTCACGGGAGAGTTCACACCTCCTGGAATAAGTTGCTGAGACTTTTCAAATAAGGCCTGATTGTTTGAAGTCATGATTCTGCACACCTAATAATTAAAACGATATTTTAGCAGATGGTGAATCAGACCTCACCCTTTAATCAGCTTGCAATTAGTCATGTTGATTTCAAGCTAACAAGCGCAACAGCATCTACTAAACAAAAATGCTTAATCTAGATTCATTATTAAATTTACAAATGTTCAATAATATGGATAAAATGTATTAGTGTATAATTTAAACGCGCTATATACATTATAAAAATATTGAATACCTGACATTAACTGCGAATAAAGCGCAAGACTTCTAACTATGCATACAAATCAGTGACGCACAGGTATTCATAACTGAAATTATGGCAGGCAACTATTGAGCTTTTTCAATCACTCTAGCATTGTGATAGAAAGCTAGCCTGCACTTTAATCAAGGGGTTAGATTGAATGAGTCTTGCATTAGAAATTGTGCTTAATTACAAATCATTTACCTGTGCTGGAAGCGCAATAAAAGCGCTTATTTCTGGGCATTCTTCTTTTCAAAATTTAGAGGTTGGGGTTTACTCTGAATCACTACTGATGCCCATCAATGAAGCCATTTCGCTTATTGAGCGACAGTCTTCACCCTCCACCTATCTATGCAATAAAAATGGCAATATCAATTATGGTGATATTTTAACTTGTCAATTTTCACGCATCGACGTCATCGGATTAATTGCCGACGAAGCTGAAGCTGAATTATGGTTGCAAGGTTTACTATATGACGACAGATTCATTCAAGCCAGACTGTTTGAAACAGAGTACGATTTTTGGCAAAACGCACAAGATCCTGAACTATACCAATGTGCTGGACGATCTATTGAAGGGCTACCCATTAAGCCCAATGGATTACCTACTCCACATGGGCGACTCCTGATTGACATCTCTCAGAATCCAGGCAGATGGTCACTTAAAAGAGGCTACATTGAATCGATTGGCTCACCCATGTGGCTTAGCAGACAATTCTTTGAAATGACCAATGCTAACCCTGACATGCTTATAATTTTCGATTGGCTAGATGTCACCAATATCAATAAACGCGTCATCAAACTTCGCAATAAAAACGGACTTTTTATCTCTGACAGAGGCGATCAAGCGTTACAGCAGAACACGTTACGAAGAATATTGTTTGGGGCCCAGGAGCCTTAATCAAGTTTCCATGCTCATGCTTTTCACAACTGTTAACTCCTATGTCCACCAAAAGCGAGCTAAACGCACAAATGCTGATTTAGAGTTTTGTAACCACCACCTTCAGCGCAGCTTTATAAGCTCGCACTGTCACCCCAAAATCGCTGCATACTAAAACGAAAATTTGCTTGCTCCGCAGAGATTACTTCTCGAATCGAGCAAAGTGGTTTGGAAGTATCTCGTTTGAACGGCTCCACAAGCACATCTCCCCTTGCTCCAATAAATGAGTGAACAATGGGCGTTGTTGTGCTCTCACCTTTTCCAGTCACAACGGCTGTCTCTCCATTTTCCAAACGAACAAAAGTACCTGCAGGATATACACCCAACACATCGATGAAACACTTTATCAACATAGGATTAATATGTTCTTTATCTGTGACAAGCATGTCTCGTAGCGCAGAATTTGGCAACAATGCTTTACGATAGCTTCTACTAGAGATACGAGCACAATAGCGATCCGCCAATGAAATTATTTTTGCCGACTGCGGGACTGCATCTCCAGTCAACCCGTTTGGGTACCCACTGCCATCTTCATTTTCGTGGTGCAGGGCGATAAAAGATAGCCAGTCTTTATTATCAATACCTCTTTCTTTTAAAGCGTTCACGCTGTCATGTGGATGACTATTGATGATTCTGCGCTCCTCCACAGTAAGCTCGGTTTGTTGGTGTTGAAGTTTATTCTGCAGTTGAATCATAGAGACGTTCATGGTGAGTGATGCCGCAGTAAGCGCGACGATTTCATCTGGCGATTTTTTTAAGGCTTTAGCAATCAACACCGCCACAATTGCGGTATCTACACAATGACGAACAGGGTAGCTGCTACCCTCTGGGTTAAGCAAAATACAAGCATGTGCAACATCAGCATTAATCTCACAAGCGTGATTAACACTTTTTACCACTTCAAGAAGCTTAGCTTCCAAGTCAGGTTCGCTGTTTATGTTTAAGAGTAAGCGTTCTAGGCGTTTATTGATTAAGTTGATGAAGTGCAAAGCAGAGGGGGCCTCTTTTGGTTTTTCCACTACAATTTCTGGCTTGCTCGCAATTGCAGCAGTCTCGATAAACATACCTCGCTCCACTAACGCCTCAACTTGTTGCATCCGCTCCACAACATAACCTTTATGCAACAACAAACGACCGCTCGCATCAGTCACATCCCAAGGCAACGCTTCACCAACAGTGATATCCGATACACTAATTCGTCTCTTATCCATGCTTTCCCCCGATTTGTGTTGACTCATCGCCAAATCTATATACATGTATATTTATGTGCGTAAGTTTAGCGTGATGTATCATTTTGTGCAAATAAAGGACTCTTCAAAACACAATATGCGTTCCCAGAATGGGGCTTGCACTAAAATGGCATACTATTTATGCTAACTTCATTTTCCATGTTTTATGGGTATACAAGCCCTGTGAAATGAATGACTGTGATGAAACTTATTTTAAAGATAAGCCTTTGTTTTTATTTTACAATTCCCACTACATTTGCTGCGGATATTTTCACATGCCCCAAAATAAAACTACCTAATGGCATGCATCAATCTGCTACATCTATCGCACTATTTAGCGGACACCCATCTGAAATGGCAATGCTCAAGCCAGACAACGCAGACACTGATGACACAAGCCCAGAATATTGGCGTTTGGGCGAATCTCCTTACCCAATTTGGTATGTGTGCAACTATCAGCGCAATGAAAAGCAACGTGAATTTAAGCTGCCAAAAACTTACACGGTCTGTAGCAATATCGGCAAGCCTCAACTCAAAAGCAAGCTTGAGTGCAAATGATATATGCGTCTCTAGTTTTCCACTCACTATTGTCAACAGCGGGGTATTTCTAAAATGAGATTATTATTGTTTGTGATTTTCCCTACTTTGCTCCAACTTATCATCGGTCTATTCGTAATGTTTTCTCACAAACATGGTGGCGAGTTTGTCGGTTTAAGTGTGATGCTTTTAGGTATGATCGCCATTCCCATCACCACAATCATCAACTGGAGCCGTATTAAAGTTCAGCCTCCAATTTCAGCTATCACATTAATCACGCGTACTTTTTGGACCACGCTGATCTTCCCGATCTTGTGTATCGCGCTATATATCATGGCCTCATAACATGGTGACTTCATCCATATCACTTAAGCTATACTTGCGCTAATTCATTCTTTAATCCATTGCGCATATGATTGAAATTATCACCGCCATCTCATTATGGGAGCTTATTAAGCATACGACGACTTGGGTAATCAACCTGAAGCGCGCAAAAGAAGCACGTAAACAGCAATCTGTAGATGCACTCAGAAAAGTGGTGATAGCAGCGCAAAAAACTGCAGTCTATATGCGGTTATTACAAGAGGGTGGTAAACAATCCCTTGAAGCAGAAGCAGAGCTTGCTATTTTATGGACAGAACTAAGCTTTGCACTGCAGGACTTGGGGATTAATAAGCTAGCAAAACGCTGCCTGATTAAAGGTAAACAATGGGCGAACCCAACACAGATGGATAAAACCTTTTTAGATAAAGCGGATGTTGGTCTAGAAAAAATGGAACAACTAGCGAATCAACTGCTGTCAGAGATTAGTCACTAAGCCTCTCAACCAGCAATCAACAACACCCAAATCACCACCACATTGAGTAGCGCAATAAAGACTGCGGCACTGCCAATATCTTTTGCACGCTTTGCCAACTCGTGACGCTCGATGGAAACACGATCGACCACTGCCTCTACCGCTGAGTTTAAAAGCTCAACAATCAACACTAATAAAATGCTACCAACCATTAGCACACGATGTATCGCCTCATGCTCCAGATAAAAAGCCAAAGGAATAAGAAAAATCGCCAAAAAGACCTCTTGCCTAAATGCATCTTCATGTCGATAGGCCGCCTTAAAACCTTCAATAGAATAACCGACCGCATTGATTAAGCGACGTAAACCTGTCTTACCTTTAAACGGACTTTCCTGATGTAACCGTGAGTTAGTATCTAAATTATCCATAGCTCTTACCATTAAAACAATGTGCGGGCATTCTAACATGCGTTATCATAATGTTTTACGATTACTGACTTTTTAGCAAAAGGGTTCAAATGGCACGCACTGTTCACTGTATTAAAATGGGCAAAGAGCTCGATGGTTTAGACTTTCCACCTTATCCTGGCGAGCTAGGCAAACGCATTTTTGCCAGCGTATCAAAAGAAGCTTGGGCTACATGGCTAAAGCAACAAACGATGCTGGTCAATGAGAACCGCCTTAATTTAGCCGACCCCAGCGCACGCAAATATTTGACAGAGCAAACTGAGAAATATTTTTTTGGAGACGGCGCAGACACTGCAACGGGCTACGTTCCCCCCAAACCATAATGCCAAATTAAAAAAGCGCTTAATCGCGCTTTTTTAATTTAGACTTTTTAGGAGGCTAGCGTTTCCCGCTCAATATCTTCGATACTGGTGTGGCGAATATCTTTGCCCTTCACCATATACACCACGTATTCTGAGATGTTTTTAGCGTGATCGCCGATGCGCTCTACTGCTTTTGCCACAAACAACACTTCTAATGACATAGAAATCGTGCGTGGATCTTCCAGCATAAAAGTAATCAGCTGGCGCATTGCTGAGCGGAACTGCTCATCCACCTGTTCATCCTGTTTAGCCACTTCTACTGTCTGACTAATATCTAACCGCGCAAATGAGTCTAATGTCGTACGCAACATTTCGCGCACAATCCTAACCATGGTTTTAATTTCAGTAAAACGTGGCCTAAACATACGATCTTCATCATAGATACGCTGTGCAGTGCGTGCAATTTTAGTTGCTTCGTCACCAATACGCTCTAAATCTGTGATTGTTTTCACAATCATCATAATCATGCGCAAGTCACCTGCTGCTGGCTGGCGACGCGCAATAATATGGCTGCAATCTTCATCAATTTGCACTTCCAAGGCATTCACACGCGCATCCGTCTGGATAACCTCTTTAGCTAATTTCTGATCCGCTTTAGTTAATGCCTCTAGCGCACTCACAATTTGCTGCTCAACCAAACCACCCATCTCGAGCACTTTTGAGCGTACTGACTCTAGTTCGGCATCATATTGTTTTGAGGTATGTTCGAATTGCATATGTTTTTCCTAGTCTTATATATGTCTGAACTTAACAAAAAGTTATGACAGTATTGTGAATGTTTATCCTATTTTTTGTAGGTTTTAACACCATCAGCAGTTGCCAACAATAATATATTGGCAGGTCGTGCAGCAAACAATCCATTGGTGACCACGCCAACGATTTGATTAATTTTTGCTTCCATCGCAACAGGATCTGTAATCGTCAACCCATGCACATCTAGAATGATATTACCGTTATCTGTTGTAAAATCACGCAGTTTTGGCTGACCGCCTAATTTCACTAGCTCCCGCGCCACTTGGCTTCGCGCCATCGGTAGCACCTCTACTGGCAATGGGAACTTACCCAGCACTGGTACATATTTACTCTCGTCACAGATACAAATGAATGTTTTAGCCACTGCCGCCACAATTTTTTCGCGCGTAAGCGCACCGCCGCCGCCTTTTAGCATATGCATATGCTCGGTAATCTCATCCGCACCATCCACGTAAATATCTAGGCTATCTACGTTATTCAGGTCAAACACCTCAATGCCATGCCCACGTAAACGCTGTGCTGTTGCTTCGCTACTTGCGACTGCACCATCAATTTTATGTTTTACTTTGGCGAGTTCTTCAATAAAAAAGTTCGCTGTTGAACCCGTTCCCACACCAATGATGCCTTCTTTTACATATGCTACTGCCGCTTTTGCCACTTGTTGTTTTAATTCATCTTGCTTTGTTTTATCTAATGTCGCTGCCATTTTTCGTAAATCCTCAACAATTTCTTTATAATACAAACAATTCTGTATCATACACTGCAAAAGGTGTATTTATAAATATCGCAAGAGCATAAATTGACTATCAACTACTTAGAAAAAATACAAAATTCTCATGTTTACGGTGTGGCAAAGCAAACACCCCTAGAATTTCAGCCCAGTCTGTCTGCTCGCATTGGCAATAACGTGCTGCTTAAACGCGAAGACATGCAGCCCGTGTTCTCATTTAAATTGCGTGGTGCCTATAACAAAATGGCTAACCTTTCACCAGAAGCGCTTAAACGCGGTGTGATTTGTGCGAGTGCAGGAAATCATGCACAAGGCGTAGCCTTAAGCGCACAAAAATTAGGATGCCGTGCTGTTATTGTCATGCCCACCACCACACCTGCTATTAAAATCAATGCTGTCAAAAGCCGAGGCGCAGAGGTCGTACTATTTGGTGATAGCTATTCTGATGCTTATATACATGCGCTTGAACTAGAAAAATCTCAAAAACTGACTTTTGTGCATCCCTACGATGACCCTGATGTCATTGCAGGGCAGGGCACCATCGCCAAAGAAATCTTAGACAGTTATGCCGAACCTATAGAAGCCATTTTTTGTTGTGTAGGCGGTGGTGGACTGTTGGCAGGCATTGCCACTTATGTAAAAGCCATTCGCCCAGAAATTAAAGTTATCGGTGTCGAAGCCAAAGACGCGGAAGCCATGACGGAATCCCTAAAAAAGGGGGAACGGGTGATGCTTGAGCAAGTGGGTTTGTTTGCTGACGGTGCAGCGGTCAAGCAAGTAGGGGAACACACCTTTGCTTTATGCCAACAATACGTGGACGACATGATAGTGGTCGATAATGACGCAATCTGTGCCGCCATCAAAGATGTGTTTGAAGACACGCGCAGCATCCTAGAACCTGCTGGCGCTTTGGCAACAGCAGGATTAAAAGAGTATGCCAAACAACATCGCCTTACAGGTAAAACGCTAATTGCCATTGCTTCTGGTGCCAACATGAACTTTGATCGCCTACGTTTTGTTGCAGAACGTGCAGAACTTGGCGAACAACGAGAAGCGGTGATTGCTGTGACAATCCCAGAAAAACCAGGTGCGTTTAAAACTTTTTGCCGTCTACTAGGTAATCGCAACATTACTGAGTTTAATTATCGCTATTCCAATCCAGTCAACGCACACATTTTTGTGGGCATCGCCATTGCTCAACCACAAGATGCCACAGACTTGGTAAATGCTTTACAGCTTCAAGGTTTACCTGCGCTTGATTTAACTAATAATGAAATGGCAAAACTGCATTTACGTCACTTAGTTGGCGGACATGCACCACAAGCCACGAATGAAGTAGTGTATCGCTTTGAGTTTCCTGAAAAACCTGGCGCGCTCATGAACTTTCTAGATACCATGGGACATGATTGGAACATTAGCTTATTTCATTACCGTAACCATGGCGCAGACTTTGGTCGCATACTAGTCGGCATGCAAGTACCACCAGAAGAGAAGTCCGAATTTGAAGCGTTTCTCAAAAATCTTGGCTACCCACACTGGAACGAAACTGACAATCCAGCCTATCGATTATTTTTAGGCTAAGTGCATGCAGCTGAAGCACTAGAACCAATTTGGCTACAAAAACTTAACTGTTCTGGCTGCAATCAACCATGCAAAACTTTAACAAAATCTAATAGGCTGTTTTATTGCGATTTTATTTTCACTCATGATTAGCATTAATCTTGCTAGATATCATGCTATCAATGGAACCATACCACTATAATTTAGCCTAAATTTTCGCTAGCTGTGCCACTGTTAATTATTGGAGAAGTAAATGCATTTAAGAAAAACCTTCACCGCGCTTGCTTTAAGCGCTTTTATCTCACCTGCCGCTTTTGCCGATGCAGGGAAGGCCTACGTGACCAGTCAAGATGGCGGCGTGACTATCATTGACCTTTCAACCATGCAAACTGCTGGTACCATTGATGTCAATGGTGAAGGCCCTCGTGGCTTAGGCGTCACCGATGATGGCAAATTTTTAATTGTTGCCACACGCGAAAATGGTAGCGTATCCGTGATTGATACTGCGACTAATGAAGTTGTAAAGCAAATCCCCGTAGGTAAAAATCCTGAGTTTGTGCGCGTAAAAGGCAATTTAGCTTTTGTCTCGTACGAGCCAAGCGCTAAAGGTGGGCCACCTCCTGCACCAGGTTCAGCAGAAGCAAAATCAGCTGATGCCAATCAGGACGACGATGATAAAGAACCAGCACGTATCGGTATCATCGACTTAAAAAAAGGCAAAAAAATACGTGAAATTATCGGCGGCCCAGAAACCGAAGGGATAGAGTTTAGCAAGGACGGTAGCCAACTCGTCATTACAAACGAAGCTGACAACACCATCACAGTACACAATATCAAAACAGGCAAACTGATTAAAAAAATTAAGACACATGCGTACGGCGACCGCCCACGTGGCATCAAAGTATCACCCGATGGCAAAACGTATATTTCCTCTTTGGAGTATGGCAACAAACTCATGGTGATGAATAAAAACTTTAAAGTATTGCGCACTGTAGACACTGGCACGACACCTTACGGTATCTCTTACGATAAAGATGGAAAATATATTTTTGTCGCAAGCAATAAAGACAAGTTGTTACAAGTGTTTGATGCAAACACTTACGAAAAAGTGAAAGACATTCCGACTGGCAACCGTTGCTGGCATTTCAGCTTTACACCTGACGATACACAAATCATGCTCGCATGTGGCAAGTCTGATGCAATTTTTGTGATTGACACAGAAAAGCTGGAAGTCACCAAACAAATTGAAGTAAAACAAATGCCATGGGGTCTGATCACCTATCCTAAATCGATGGGTAGTTTAGATACAAAGCTTAAGTAATACGCTATCTAATTGAAAAGCCCGCAATTGCGGGCTTTTTTATAATTGACTTAAAATAAACGCCCAGTCTCTTGGGTCAACTGGAGTTATAGAAAGCCGATTGCCACGCTGCAAAATACGTAGATTTGCCAATGCTGGGGTTTCACGCATCTCTTTTAAGCTCAGCAAACGCGTCTTACGCACCAATTTGACATCGACATTAAACCAGCGCGGTGTTTCTGGCGTGGCCTTTGGGTCATAATATTTATGCCCCTCGATAAACTGCAGGCGATCTGGATAAGCCAACGCACTCACTTCACAAATACCTGCAATTCCAGGCTCATCGCAATTCGAATGATAAAACAGCACACCATCACCAATTTTCATTTGGTCACGCATAAAGTTACGTGCCTGGTAATTGCGTACACCATACCAATCCACTGTTTGATTGGGCATCGCTGCTAAATCATCAATTGACACATCACCAGGTTCAGATTTCATTAACCAATATCGCATTTTTTCTCACTCAAATTGTTTTTTCATATGATACGATGATGCTCAAATAAAAAGGAACATCGATGGCAAAAAACTTGGCTAAAAATGTACTTGGTACAGCATTACAAAGTTGTAGCCTGGCTCCGCTCACGGGTTTTACACGAACAGGATGCTGCGAAACTAACGCGGAAGATTTTGGCAACCACACAGTATGCTGCCAAGTCACGGATGAGTTTCTAGCCTTTTCGGTAAGCCGAGGTAATGATTTAACTACCCCACGTCCAGAATATGGGTTTGAAGGATTAAAAGCAGGTGACCGCTGGTGTCTGTGCGCTGGCCGCTGGTTAGAAGCGAGTGAAGCTGGCTTTGCACCGCCTGTGGTTTTAGAAGCTTGCCATGAAAGATGCTTAGAAGTAGTGAGTTTGGCAGACTTGAAGTATCACGCGTTGCGGTGATATCGGTTATTAACTAAATTACGGCGCACTGCAAGCGAGTAGGCTCTACAAACTAGAGATCAAGAAAGATTGAGAAAACTGCAAGAAATTGAGAGGCAACTTAGCCAAATATATAACACGTGTTGTTAAGAGTAAGATTTGACTTAAATTGTAATTTTTCTATTATTAATTACATAATTAAAAAGGGTGAAAGGGTGAAAGGGTGTTTTTATTATGAATGACCCACTCAGTAATTTTGACTGGCTTACATTATATGAAAGATATGATAGCCGCTGTTCTGGTTTTAATCAAAATGCTTTAAAACTTAGCATTTTTGATAGAAATGATTTATCTCGCCCTTCAACTGATAGAGAGCTCTATTACAAACTAGTAAGCATATTTTCCCCATTAAATTTACATACACATGCTGAACCAATTGAAGCTTATGAGGCACTTTTATACTGGAAGCTTTACTCGCAAAAGGCTGCAATATCTAATCTTGAAAAAATATGGCTACCTGAACACTCAACAAAAAGAGTTGAATCGCAGGATACATTTAAAAGACTTTTAAGTGAGCTTCCAATTACCATTGAGCATTCAGGTGTTGAAGTTATTGAACTAATTAAATGGCTAGGTAAATTTAATTTACCAGGTATGGCAAGCTCTACTGCGATACCTGTCAGAACAACATTCCTACACTTTATATATCCTGAAGTTGTGCCAATTTTTGATAGAATGGTTCTTAGAGCAATTGGTGTTTTGGGAAAAAATGCTAATCAAAGCTACAAAGTATTGAGTGAATATCTACCATTTTCTTGGGGGTTGGCTGAAAAATACAGAAATCAAATTGCATTAACAAGAAACGAAAGCCCTATACGTGCAATTGATATGGCTTTGTGGGTTGGTAGGGGTATAGATCAATGAAAAGTTATAAATGTTTCCAACTATTTATAATTGAATTTCAATGTTTGCTTTTATGTTAAGGTGAAAAATGAAACATTACATTATATCATTTGGCATTGTTGTCTTACTCATATCTGCCTGTGCAGGTATAGATAGAGAGAAGTTCTTAAGCTCTTTGCCCAAGTCAGAAGCTGAAAGCATACTATTATTTAGTGACTGTAATTTTGTGCGAAGTGGTTCGGGTGAGACATTTGCTGGCTACGGAAAAATGGGTGTTTGCTCCATTTCAAAAAACGGGCTCAATATTTACAAAGACAGTAATCCTAACTCAAAAATCATAATGCTTAATTTCAATCAGATTGACTCAATGAATCTAATTAAGTCTTCCTCCGCCTTAGGTGAGAAGTATTCAATAACAGTAGCCCTCAAAAGCAATCAATGGAATTTAGGGTTTAGTGCAGCTGCAATCAGAAAAGGTAATGAAAAAGGCCTTTATGACAGTAAGATCTTGAATGAATTTACAGAGAAATATTACACTTTGCTAAAAGAAAACGGTGTGAAAATAGACGACACGCTACCCGAAGTTAACGGAACAGATGTTTACGATACTTTTAATTACACTCCAACTTATTAAATTGGTCAGACTTTATTGATTTGTAAAATCATTATTTATTTGCTGTGGTGTTACCTGAATCGTTAATCCTGAACCAAAAAAGTTCAGGTGGTAACAGCCTAAGGCGCTTAAGGTTCACTCGCCAAGGGCCTCTTAAAAGAGTACCCAATTTAGAGCGATCACACCGCGACCTGATGAGCCGAAACCTATAACAGAGACTAGTTCAAGGAATTTAGACTCAGGCAACACCACAGCAAACAAATTAGAATGGCGATTTTAGAATTGGTATATGACGCAAGCATGAAGCTTACTAATTACAAAAGCTTATTTTGCAAAGAAAGCGTTTCATCAATCTGATGCTGCATGGCATACATCCTACGCTTAATATCACCTACGTCAATACCACCCGCTTTTGTATTGAGTAGCTCGTGTGAAATATTGAGCGCTGCCATCATGGCAATGCGTTCTACACCTACAATTTTTCCAGCATCACGAATTTCTCGCATTTTATTATCGAGATAACTGACCGCATCTAAAAGACCTTGTCGCTCTTCGTCCGTGCAAGATACTGTAAATTCCCGTCCTAAAATTTCGATATCGATTGGTTTAGCGCTCATTTTGGCTGCTCCTCAGGAAGCCCAACCAATATCTCTTCCAATTGTTGACTGGCCTGCAACATATTATTTTTTAGTCTAGATGAATCCTGCGTGACCTTATGAAGCTCGCTGCGCAAATGCTGATTTTCATCACGCAAAGCGCTACAAACCCCTATTAACTTGGCAACGCGTTCTTCTAAACTTTTTAAATCGGTATCCATAGCCCCACTATAATTGAAAAAATTCATTAGAGTCAATAGCTAACGTTGACTATTCAAAGTAATTTGGAACCTTGTAACAAAAGTGTTGCATAAAAAATTATCCATTTCACTTTTTATTTGGCTATAATCGGGTCAGTTGATAGGTGCCGAACTTACTTTTCAGTAACAAGGTGAAACTGGGAAACAGGTGAATTTCTCTCACATTGAGTCAATAATTCCTGTGCTGCCCCCGCAACGGTAAGTGATTAAAAGGTTTACAACATGCCACTGGATTTTTTCTGGGAAGGCGTAAACAAGATTGTCACAAGCCCGGAGACCGGCCTACGCAACAAATGCTACTTTAAGATCAGAAATCTATGGTAGCAAAGTTTGGAAATGCCGCGGGGTGACGGTGGTTCAGAACGTGTTGCATACCTTTAAGATTTGCGTCCGTTTCGTTCATTTTTATTCCCTAAGTATTTCTTTTTAAAGTATTCGTATGCGGGGTCGCATATGTAATTAGGGAAAGTATAATGAAAAAATCCAAAACAACACTAATGTCTGCCAGTCTCATTGGCTTGGCTATTACCTCACCTTCTTTTGCGGCTGGACGAATTGATTTAGATGAGGTTGTAGTGACCGCATCACGCATCAGTGAACCACTCAATGCAACTTTGCACGATGTCACAGTGATTAACCGTGATCAGATTGAGCGCGCGGGACAGTCTACTTTAATCGAAATTTTACAAACTCAACCTGGTATTGAAATCACAAGTAACGGTGGTGCAGGTACAACTTCTGGCATTTATATGCGCGGCGCTAACAGCGGGCACGTGGTGGTGCTTGTTGATGGTATGCGTATCAGTTCAGCAACTGCTGGGTCGACTACTTTCGAAAATCTACCAACAGCACTGATAGATAGAATTGAGATTGTGCGTGGTCCAGCCACGAGCCTTTATGGTCAGGATGCTCTTGGCGGTGTGATTCAAATTTTTACTAAAAAAGGTAACGGAAAACCTCAGTTCTACGCTGGTATAGGTTACGGCAGCTACAACACTAAAACTGCCGAAGCTGGCGTGCATGGGGCTATCAATGATACCCATTTTGCATTGGCTTTATCTGCTAAAAACACTGACAGTTTTTCTTCTCTAGAGAGCAAAAATGTAAACTTTAGAGATAACGATGGCTACAAAAATATTGCATTGAATGCATCAGTGACACAAACACTTGCTGAAGGCCACGAAATGGGCATTCAAATTTTTAACAGTGAAGGCAAAGGCCACTTTGATAATAGTTTTAACATTGGTAACTTTTCTTCAAAATTCGATCTAGAACAACAAAGTTTAGCTTTTACCTCAAAAAACAAATTCGTACCATTTTGGCTATCCACTTTAAAAGTTGGGTTAAGCAAGGATAAGCTAAAAAGTTTTGATGAAATTGATCCTTTCATTAACCCATTTAATCCAACCAAATTTGACACTAAACAAGCACAAATTAATTGGCAAAACGATTTTAACTTGCCTGTTGGTACGCTTACGCTTATGTACGACAGACTAGAAGAAGATGTAAAATCAACCACGGCTTACGATAAAACCAACCGCATTAATGATGGTTACGTAGCCAGCTATTTGGCTACTATTGGCGCACATACTGTTCAACTGAGCTACAGAAATGATGTTAACTCGCAATTTGGCTCCAATAATACGGGCGGCATTGGTTATGGCTATAGCTTTGACTCAAACTGGCATATCGCAATGAGTTATGGCAGTGCGTATAAAGCACCAACATTTAATGATTTATATTTTCCAGGCTTTAATAATCCTAATTTAAAACCAGAAAAATCTAAGAATTTAGAGGCTAGCCTGCGTTATGAAGATCAAGATGCAAATTTATCTGCAACAATCTATGAAAATAGAGTGAAAGATTTGATTGCCTTTGATATCGCTACTTTTACCATTGAAAATTTAAATAAAGCGACCATCCGTGGCTTGACCTTAGCAGGCGCACAGCGCTGGGGTAATTTGCAATTACAGGCGAATGCCGATATTCAATCACCACGTGATGAGGCGACTGGAAACTTGCTTGCACGTCGTGCAAACCGTCACGGCTCAGTTGATTTAAGCTACAGTTTAGGAGATTGGCGTTTTAGTGCGGAAGCAACCGCAAGCTCTAAACGTTATAATAATTTAGCCAATACTGTAGGTTTAGGTGGATATGGGTTGCTCAACTTAATAGCAGCTTACAAAGTAAATAACGAGTGGAGCATGCAAGCGCGCGCTAACAACATTTTTGATAAAAACTATGCACTGGCTGTGGATGGCAACGGCATTAACTACAATACGCCAAGTGCAAATCTGTTTGTTAGCTTACGCTATCAGCCAGAGTAGCTTTTAAACCCTACAAAATGCTATCATGCTCATTCAGTTGGAGAATTAAACCCATGAATAAAATAGTCAACCCGAAATCTTTATTAATCGCAGCTGCACTCGCATTTTTTATGCTACTCACCCGCGGTAGCCACATGCTCACACCATTCTCTTTGCCAGATGCCAGCATTGTTTTATTTTTACTCGGTGGTTTATGGCTTAAACGCGCGGGTTGGTTTGCAGCATTTTTTGTATTAGCTACTTGCATCGACTTTGGTGCGGCGGCATTCGATCCAGCACAAGGCTTTTGCTTAACCAATGGTTATTGGGGCTTAATACCAAGCTATGGCGTGATGTGGCTAGGTGGTATATGGCTAAGCAAACAGGATGATGCTTTTAGCCCCCTACCTTATGCATTAGTAGCTGTAAGCACCGCTTTTGCTGCATTTGTGATTTCTACACAAACCTATTATTTATTTTCAGGTCGGTTTCCAGCACAAGGCTTAGTTGAGTCGATGAAACATGGTTGGGAATACTTACCAAGTTGGATGGGTTATGCAAGCGCATACTTTGCAATCGTTTGGCTAGCAGTCTACGCGTTGAGAAGCTTAACTGTTTTAAAAACTGCAAAAGAATAATGTCCATAAGAGTAATGACTCATAAACTCAATTTCAGCCGCTTTTGATAGCGGCTTTTTTATTCTAAAAACGATATGTCTATTCATCTTATTTTAGGTGGTGCACGTTCTGGCAAAAGCGCTTATGCTGAAAAAATAGCTTCGCAAAGCGAACTGCCTGTCACCTACATTGCTACTGCGCAAGTCTATGACAACGAGTTTCGTCAGCGTGTTGAACATCATAAAGCGCGTCGCCCCAAACATTGGCATTTAGTAGAGGCACCTTTTAATTTGGCTCAAACACTGGAGTCATATGCCAAGCCTGATGAGTGCTTGATAGTGGATTGTCTGACACTTTGGCTGGCACAATGCATTTGCCCAGAGTGCGCGCCACCACAGGGTGTAGATTGGCAATTGGAACGCACGCAACTATTGGAAATTTTGCCTAAATTGCAGAGCAACATTATTTTAGTCAGCAACGAAGTCGGCATGGGAATCGTGCCTCTAGGTGAAATCAACCGTCAATTTCAAGATGAACAAGGACGCCTAAATCAAGCCATTGCCCAAATTGCGGATAATGTGACTTTTGTTGCGGCAGGCTTGCCACTTAAATTAAAAGGCTAACGAAAAATATGATTGAATTTAAACTGAAAGGCGAATACATCGCCCTATGCGACTTACTTAAAATAGAAGGTATTGCAGATAGCGGTGGTCAGGGCAAGGCGATGGTAGCAGAAGGTCTAGTCACAGTAGATGGCGCGGTAGAGCTACGTAAAACTGCAAAAATAAGAAAAGGTCAGCAAATAGAATGTATGGGGCAAACCATACAGGTTGTCTAGCAATCCGCTGTCTAGCCATCTAAAGGTTAACAAAGTTCACTCTCGGCACGACTCCAGAAAACTCGAGCTGCGTAACGCTGCCGTAATCCACATTAAACCTGAATAATCCTTTGAGTGGCATATTCAACGCATGTGCGATGAGCGCACGTATCATGCCGCCGTGAGTGATCGCCAAAACGTCCTGTCCCGCGTGGGCTTGCAGCATGTCATTTAAAAAGGCGATGCCTCGCTGTTGAAGATCACTAAACGTTTCACCATTGGGTGGCGCTACTGATGCGTAGTTTTGTGCCCAGTCATCAAACACATTTCTTGGAATATCATCCCATGCTTGCATTTCCCAATCGCCAAAATGCAGCTCTTTTAAGCGCTCGTCATGCGCCACTTGTGTCAGATTAAGTGCCAGTGCTAACTTACTACAGCGCTGTAGTGGGCTTGCATACACGCCATGAAAACTTGTATTAGCCAGTTTGTGCTGAAGACGTTGTATCTCGTCATGAAAAGTGGCCGCCACGTCTATATCACTTTGTCCGTAGCAAATTCCCGCTGGCACTTGCAAGGCTGTATGACGCACTAATGTTAGTTTCATTGCAAACTCCAAGCAAGTGCGCCCAAATAAAACATCAGCTCGGTGATTTGTTGTGTGGCACCTAAAGTATCACCCGTATAGCCGTGTAAATGCTTGAGTAACTTAGCGCGCCACCAAACCCATGCAATAAGCACTGGCACTAAAGTCATGATCACAAAACGTACCATCATATTTGCAGGGTGATGACTGGCAACCATCAATCCGATTAAGCTTAACCAGGGCAACAATCCCAATACATTCGCAATCAATAAATGTGTCTTGCTGATGTGTGTCGCTAGCGGCTTAGCCTTACCGCTAGGTTTTGCATATTCTGCTGTGGCCATAATCCATACTGCACATAGGCGACTGAGCGCATGTCCAGCGATTAACAGCAAAGGAACAAATAACATCGGCATATAGCTTAGTGCTTGGAACTTGGCGATAAGCATACCTACCAACGCCACTACTCCATAGGTACCTATTCTGGAATCCTGCATGATAGTGAGCATTTGCTCACGCTCCCAGCCTCCACCCAAGCCATCGGCGCTATCGGCTAAACCATCTTCGTGGAAAGCACCTGTCAAATAAATGGTGGCTGCCATGCTGACCAGAACAGCAATTGCCTGCGGCAAAACAAACCGCGCCAACACAAAACTCACTGCACCTACCAACCCAACCACGACACCCACCAGTGGGAAATATTTAGCTGCATGATTAAGTTCAGCTTCTTGAAAATCAATATAGTGCGGGGTCGGTATACGCGTAAAAAAGCCGAGCGCCAACAAAAAATAGCGCCATTCTCTAGCTAGCATCTAGCTTCTCACTCACGCCAGCACTCTCAAAACTCGCCATTTCATTTAAGAAATTAACGGCTGCCTGCACCAATGGGTACGCCAATACTGCGCCCGTGCCTTCGCCCAGCCTCAACCCTATATTCAATAAGGGCTGAGCGCCTAAATGTTGCAGCATATGTCGGTGTCCAGCCTCATCAGAGCAATGAGAGAAAATACAATACTCCAAAATATTAGGTTGCAATTTAGATGCTACTAATAAAGCCGCCGTCGCGATAAACCCATCAATCAGCAACACGGCCTTGGTTTGCGCTGCGCCCAGCATCGCACCTACCATCATTGCGATTTCTGCACCTCCAAATGTTGCCAATACATGCATTGGGTTTTGACTATCGATTGCATGTTTCTCAAGTGCCGCTTGTAGAACTGCTGCCTTTTTATTTAAACCCGCATCATCCAAACCCGTGCCGCGCCCAACACATTGTTGAATAGGTAAATCGCACAACACACTCATCAAACAACTGGCAGATGAGGTATTACCTATACCCATCTCACCAAACGCCAGCACGTTGCTACCTTCCTCAGTTGTTTTTCGCGCTAGATTAGCGCCAAAAGTAAGCGCTTGCTCGCACTGTGCTTGTGTCATTGCGGGCTGATGTAAAAAATTGGCTGTGCCGTGGACGACTTTGGCATCAATTAATGCAGGATGCTGAGTGAAGGTGTGATTGACACCGCTATCGATCACTTGCAAAGCAAACCCATGTTGGCGCGCAAACACATTGATAGCGGCACCTCCATTTAAAAAGTTTTGCACCATTTGTGCCGTCACCGCTTGCGGGAAGGGGCTGACCCCTTCTGCCACTATTCCGTGGTCTCCAGCAAATACCAGCATAGTAGGCGCGTGTAACAAGGGTGTCAGTGTGTTCTGTATTAGGCCTATTTTTAAAGCCATGTGCTCCAGTATACCCAGCGCACCCAACGGCTTGGTTTTTTGGTTAATTTTGTGAAGTAACGCGGTCGCCAATTGTTGGTCAAGCGCGGAAATGGCAAATGCAGGCAAAGTAAAGGTCATGCCGTATTTTACCCGAGTATGCAAAATAAAAAACCCGCAACCATACAGTATGCGGGTTTTATTCAGTCTATTGCTGTATTAAGGTTTTGTGGCCTCATGCGCGGCCGCTTTTGCTGCTTCTACTGCATCTACCGCTTTTTCTTTAGCTTCTGCAGCTGCCGCTTCAGTTTTTTCTGCAGCTTCTGCTGCTGTATCTTTTACCGCTTCTTTGGTTTCATCTACAGTAGCTTTAGCTGCTTCTTCTGTCGCCTTAGCTGCATCTTTCGCAGAGTCTACTGCCTCGTGCATGCTGCTTGCGGCATCGTCAACGGCCTCTTTAGATTTTTCACCACAAGCCACTAACAAACTTGCTGAAAACACTGTTACAAATAATACTTTCATTAAATTACTCATAAATACTCCTTACATGAATTATTGAGGTGGGATTCGTAATACTTGACCTGGATAAATCTTATCAGGGTGACTTAACATTGGTTTATTGGCTTCAAAAATACCCATATACGCATTGGCATTACCATACATTTCTTTGGCAATTTTGGAGAGTGTATCTCCTTTAACCACGGTATAGAAACGCGCTTCAGGCTCTGGTGTAGGCACATATAACTGATCTTGCACCGCTTCAACACCAGCCACATTACCACAACACAGTAACACCTTCTCTTTATTGGACTGCGTATCTATATTCCCCTGCACAATGACGGTAGCACTTGCTCCGTCAAACTTAACATCATAGCCATCTGTAGGGAGATTATTTTTGGCAATGTAATTAACAATCGCTTTGGCTGCAGCTGCGTTCGCCGCATCTACATTCACTGGCGTAGGCTCCTTCACCGCGACTTCTTGCGCTGCTTTGGCTTCGCCCACCCCAAGCAATTTTTCGCCAGCCTCCTTAATAAATGCAAATAAACCCATAACCGCTCCTCTCAAAATATTGGAATAAGTGACAAAGCAAACTCCAAATTCACTTTGACTTAACTAATAATAAAGTAATTGTTTTACTATCACCACCTTAGTTTTAACTAATTTTGTAAACGATTGTTACCAATACTGGTTAAGTTTGCTATAATGCGCGACTTGCAAATAAATAGCATCATTTTGCAACGCTGGCCGGGTAGCTCAGTCGGTAGAGCAGCGGATTGAAAATCCGCGTGTCGGCAGTTCGATTCTGCCCCCGGCCACCAACATTGAAAAAGGCTTAGTTAAAAACTAAGCCTTTTTTCCGATAAAACGTGACCAGATCCTCTCGGTTAACAATCATAGCTTATCTGCCTCTTCGATTAGCGACCTTCCCTAGGCTCCCTACGCATATCATGACCGTTTCCAAAGTCTTCATTGCCACGGTTTTCATGATCATCACTTCGGTGCCCTTTACGATAGTCACCTCCACGTTCTCGTTGATCGCTCGCACTTTCACCACGATCTTCCCACCGCTCGTCACGACGATGACCATGGTATTCATGATAATAGGGTACATACTCATGTTCATACCAAGAGTCTTGCACAAAATATACGGGCACGCCACATGCATCATACCGATGACAGAATTTAGCCCATTTTTTTGCATGTCCAGGCGGCACACGCATATAAATTGGCTCGCGCTCAACATACACACGTTCTATTATTCTTGGTTGACGGTAAATGACTCTTGGCTGCGGGTATGGGTAGTCTCCTATATCAATCCTGCCATAAAATCCTGGCTGCCCAACACTAATCGATACACCTACATCAGCCGCCAACACTGGCATGGCGCTAACTAAAACTGCTATTGCACTAGCCATTATCATATTTTTCATATATTTCTCCTAAGTTGACGGGTACTTTTCCAACTTAATAAGCATCCTAGTAACATTAAGTTTCATCGGTTAGATTTGCACTCGGCTACCAAGTTCAATCACACTATTTACTGGAATATTAAAATAATCCACTGCACTGCTTGAATTTCGTGACAAAAATGCAAACAACTGATCACGCCATTTAGGCATTTCTCCGCCTGCATCAGGCACGATAATATCGCGGCTTAAAAAGTAAGAGTTTGAAAAAGGCTCTATTGGCTCACCATCCAACACAATTTTGGAGAGTGCCAATGGCACATCTGCTGATTCCATAAATCCAAAATGCAGGTTAATTTGCCAAAAACCTGTGGCAATCTTTTTCACGGCAGCTCGCTCAGAAACATCAATATATGGCGTATCTTTAAAGTTAACAGTGACGATTAAATTTCTACGGTGCAGTACATGATTATGCTTTAAATTGTGTAACAGCGCCTGCGGTGCAGTATTTGGATTGGACACCATAAATATAGCGGTTCGATCAGCAGTTTGCACTTTCTCTCTTGAAATGTGTTGAATAAACTCTTCTAGCTTCGGATCTCTTTGCGTCATCAATTTTAACAATATCACGCGCCCTTTTTTCCAAGTCATCATCGTCATCAACACCACACTGCTCATCACAATTGGGAACCATCCGCCTTGTAAAAATTTCATAGAGGCTGAACTAAACAGCAATACATCTAGCATGCCAAATATACTTGTGCACACTAATGCAACCCATAGCGAACTGTTCCAACGATAACGCACAATAAAAAAACTTAAAATTGTGGTGATGAGCATGGTACCTGTCACCGCAATACCGTAAGCAGTGGCTAAGGCTGTAGAGCTACCAAATGCAATCGTCACCATTACCACCATTGACAGCAACAGCCAATTGACTAAGGGCATATAAATTTGGCCTGCTTCACTTGCCGAGGTATGCACAATTCGCATTCTTGGTAAAAACCCTAATTGAATGGACTGTTGTGTAATTGAAAACGCTCCAGAAATTACAGCCTGAGAGGCAATAATAGTTGCCATCGTCGCCAATATCACTGCTGGCACGAGTAAGGCATGTGGGAAAGACAAATAAAATGGATTATCCACTGCCTGTGGATTGCTTAGTAGCAATGCTCCTTGCCCTAGATAATTAATCACAAGACATGGAAACACCAACAATAACCAGGCCAGTTTGATGGCTGGCCTTCCAAAGTGCCCCATATCTGCATATAGAGCCTCCGCACCAGTCACCGCTAATAATATTGCTCCGATTGCAATAAAAACTGTAGCTCCCCTATCCATTAAAAAATGATAAGCATATATAGGATTGATCGCATTTAATATTTGCGGGGCATGCGTAATTTGCCACACCCCAACCACTGCAAGCGTAAGGAACCAGACAATGACGACTGGACCAAAGAACTTACCCACAAAGTGAGTACCGTATCGTTGAAACGAGAATAGTCCAATTAATATGCCCACCGAAATTGGCAATACGTAAGTGGATAACTTGGGAGCTGCAATCTGTAATCCTTCTACTGCTGATAAGACCGATATAGCAGGGGTTAATACACTATCTCCATAAAACAATGCCGCCCCAAAAACGCCTAAATATATTAAATATTTTTGCCGATTATCAGAGGCTGATATTGAAGACATCGCCAGAGATAGCAGCGCCATCACACCACCTTCACCTTTGTTATCCGCTCTTAATACAAGCAACACATACTTAAGCGTCACTACTATTGTGAGTAACCAAAAAATGGAAGAGATTGCACCAAGTATATTGGCATGTGTCAGAGGAACGCCAGTTGATTGACTAAAAATAACCTGAATGGTGTAAAGTGGACTGGTGCCAATGTCCCCATAAACTACGCCGATGGCACCCAAAGCAAGCATAGCCAAGCTATTTTTCTTAATATGATTTTCCATGTCAGCATCCTTATGAATTAGAAGATGACACGCATGATGCTACTGGCGACATATCAATCGCATAAACAAAACTATATGAGTCGATAACCGATTCCAAGCTCAGTTAATATATATTCTGGTGTGGCAGGTACATCTTCAATTTTTGCACGTAGCCTTCCAATATGAATGCGCAAGTAATGTGTATCACTTAGGTATTCCTGACCCCAAACACCCGCTAGCAATTGGCTATGCGTAACAATGCTGCCTGGTTTAGCAGCAAGCATCATTAATAGTTGGTGCTCTATCGGGCTTAGATGTACTTCTTTATTGTGTTTAGTGACGATACCTGTGACTCGATTGATGGTTAAACCCTCATGCTGATACTCATGATCACGCATAGTCATCATGGCTGAACGCCTTAATGAAGCGCGAATTCTAGCCACTAACTCATCTATTCCAAATGGCTTAACCAGATAATCATCCGCACCAAGATTTAAACAATTCACTTTGTCTGACTCTTCTTGCTTAGCCGATAAAATCAAAATTGGTACATCGGAGATTGCTCGGATAGCTCGGATAACATCTTCGCCTTTACCATCTGGCAATCCCAAATCAAGAATGACGATATCAAATGTATTGACGCTTAAAAGTGCTTCTGCTTGATGCTTAGTGAGCGCATGTTTTACATGAAAGCCTTTTGCAGACAGACTTGGTACTAAAAATTGAAAAATATGCGCGTCATCTTCTATGAGCAGTAGTTGAGATGTCATAGCGTTTCATCCACATACACAATTGGAAAACGCATCGTTACTGTCGCCCCTACAGAAGGTAAAGATTGAATTTCTAGCAGCCCATTATGCACATTGACTATCTCTTTTACGATCACAAGTCCAAGACCAAAGCCACGCGAGAGAACACCATCTGAGCTTGTTTTACCAAAATTTTCTATGGCATATCCCTCAGGAAATCCCTTGCCCTGATTTTTAACAGCGATGCTTAAAAGCGCATTTTCTTGATACAAACAAACCTCGATTGGATTTTCCCCTGTATGCCATTTGATTGCATTATCAATCAAGTTGGCTAATGCCTGCGCAAGTAATAGTGCGTCAGCTTTAATAAACAGGCCCGTTTGAGATAGTTTTATGGCAATTGGCTGGCCATCAACCCTCGCTTTGTAGCGGCTCACGACAGCACTGATAATTTCTTCTGGAAGTTGCCAATCCATCTTTGAACTATCTACCGAACCAGTATTCAGCTTGACAAGTGCTAGAACGTTTTCTGAAGCCCTGATTAAATATTCCGACTCAAATCTTATTGAATATGTTAGATCTAATCTCTGCTTTTCATCAAGGTTTAATTGTGAGTCTAACAATGCATTTGTTGAACCCAAAATCGCTGTTAATGGAGTTCGCATATCATGCGATAACGAAGCAAGTAGCGTCTTTTTAAACGACTCCTCTTTTGCCCTTATTTCTGATTTTTGCACCTGTTCTTGACTCAAACACCTAAAGTAAGCCGTAGCAAACTGGTTACATATCAAAGTCACAAACAATAACTCTGCCTCTTTAGCATCAATAGGAGGCTGATCAATAACTAGAGCACATACGGGTGTTTGAAACCTACCAAATGGCATAATCCACTGTTGTAAATCTGGCCAGTCTTTCGTGCCTGTCCCTATCATTTTGGAGGATTCTACTGCCCAGCGCAGGCTTGGCTGATTAGGAATAAACTTATGCACTCCTGCATGGCTTAACAAGATGCACTGCTTATCTTCAGTTAATCTTACAATGATGACTGCACGCCCTAACTTACTACTGATGAGCGCACATCCTGTATCTAATAATGCTTGGGAATTTTTCTGCTCCGATAACGACTCTGCCAAAGACTTTAAAAACTGTGACTGCGCACTAGACTTTTCAGCATTAAGTTTTTGGTCTTTTAATTGTTTTATTATTGTACTCACAACAAAAGAAACAATTAAAAATGTAAGTAGCAACAACCAAGAATGCATACTTCCAACCTGAAAAGTATATTTAGGCTCAACAAAAAAATAATTAATAAGTAAAAAGGAAAATACAGAAGTGATAAAAGCAACCAAGAAACTCGAAAAATAGGCCGAGGACAACACTGCGAGCAAATACAGCATGGCAATAGAAGTGGCATCTAGAAACGAGAAATATTCATGGAATAAAAGAGTCAGTAAGCCAAGGCCAGCCGCTAATAAGAGCAAATCTTTGATATGGTGTTTTAGATTTTGCAAATGCATTTGCTATGAATAACAGCCTACTTAGATAGATGTTAGTTGCCTACTTTACCTTAGAAATGCATTATATATAACTTTAGCTTGATGAAAATCAACCGCAGTCATTGAAAGACATGCCACACTTAACTTCTATTTCAGGAGAAAGTTATGTCTTTAAGTCACGCAATAGTTTGGATTGATCATCAGGAAGCTCACGTTATTCAATTTAATGCTGAGGCAAGCGAAAGCGAAATCATCAAAACTAAATCTAAACACACACAAGTTCACCAAAAAGCAGGGGTTTTAGGTAGCGGCCATCACAGCGCAGATCAAAACTATTTACACCAAGTGGTTGAAGCAGTTGCTGGATCTGATGAAATTTTGATTGTTGGTCCAGGCTCAGCAAAATTAGAACTGTTTAAGCACGCTCAAAATCATGACACAAAAATATCAGAAAAGGTCGTTGGTATAGAAACCGTTGATCATCCCACCGATGGGCAGTTGCTCGCCCATGCAAAAAAATACTTTGTCAAAATCGACAATATGAAAGCTTTGTAATAGCGGATAACCAACTTTAACGATTCGGTTATCTACTATAACCTCTAAAATTTACTAGCCGTGACCGTTTTGTTTTGCTTTACAAGAGCAATGATAGTTAAGACGGGTAGCGGTTCTATTTCCCCCACTAATAGCGCTAGTAAAAATATATTAAATAAAGCTTAATTGTTTTTACCAGACACCAATTATTCAGACCTATGTTTAGTGTACACTGTGCCCTGAGTACATCAATACAATAGCAATATTGCTTCATAAATTGTATACGCAAACACTATATCGAGATATTGAACATGAGTGTTTTTCAAGACATTGACGCTACTGATTTATTTACACTGATCTCACAGCCCAAAGCATTGGTCGTAGATGTGCGTAACGATGATGAGGTCGCCAAAGGCAGAATTCCAAACGCAATTCATATCCCACTTGCATTATTGCCTATAGAATACCCCAAATTAACAGATGCCAACCATGTTGTTTTTTATTGTCACAGTGGCATAAGATCTGCACTCGCTGCGGATTTTGCTATCAGCAAAGGCATCAAAAGTGTATATAATTTAACTGGTGGAATTATCGCGTGGTCTCAGGCTGGTTATTCATTAGTTTTAAAATAAATATACGGACAATTTTATGGAATTTGATAAAGAAGTGGATGCAAAAAATCTTAACTGTCCACTCCCTATTTTGCGATGTAAAAAAGGTTTAAACGAGTTATCGCCCAATCAAATATTAAAGATTATGGCAACGGATCCAAACTCTGTTAAAGACTTTGAAGCATTCTGTCGACAAACAGGGCATGTGCTTTTACAACTGGAGCAGGTGGAAGGTGTTTTTACTTTTTATATTAAAAAACGCGCCAATCCATTCGGTGCTTAAACAACTGAGTCTACAACAAGCGTATCAAGAGCATTGATCTCTGTTACACCTTGTGTTGTTCAGCAAGCTCTTTCAAAAATTCTGTGATTTCCCACTCACAACCCGCGCACCCAGAAAGCGCGCCTGTCTTGCGCGAAATCGCTTCTTGATCCAAACCCTGTAGAAAACAACACTGAATTTCAGCGCGCGTAGTGCCACTGCATAAACACATCACTTCATCTGGGCTGCTATTATGCATGTTCATAAAAAATTAAAGTATTAAGAAGGCTATTAGGAGGTGAACTGCTGTCCACCTGCACTCAAGCTCACTTCAACTTAGCGAGCTGCGCTTCCAGTTTCTCCAAACTAGCTGAAAACTCTGCTACACGTGCTTTTTCTTGCTCCACCACAGCGGCTGGTGCGCGCGCCACAAAGCTTTCGTTGTTCAGCTTGCCATTGGCTTTGGCGATTTCGCTTTGCAAGCGGGCAACTTCTTTACCTAAACGCTCTTTTTCTGCGGCTACATCAATCTCTACTTTAAGCATCAATTTAAAATCACCCGCCAACATCACGGGCGCATCGGCTTCAGGCAGCTCAGCTACTATCTCAACAGTCTCAAGTTTTGCCAATGATTTAAGATAAGGCGCATAACTGTTGAGTTGCTCAACATTACCAGCAGCAATCAGCGGTACTTTGGCGGCTGGTGAAATCCCCATTTCGCCACGCAAGCTACGACAGGCATCTACTGCAATTTTAAGCAAAGCCACCCAGTCTTCAGCTTGCTCGTCAATTTTTTCTAAATCTGCTTTGGGATAAACTTGAAGCATAATGCTTTCACTGCCACGCGATTTGTCTTTGAGCTCCGTCATCGGTGCAATGGTTTGCCAGATTTCTTCTGTGATAAACGGAATAATCGGATGAGCCAAACGCAAGATGGTCTCTAACACGCGCAACAAAGTGCGGCGTGTTGCACGCTGCTCGGCAACATCACCATTTTGAATTTGCACTTTGGCGATTTCCAAATACCAATCGCAGTATTGATCCCACACAAATTCGTAAATCGCTTTGGCGACCAAGTCAAAACGGTAATCTTCAAATGCGCGCTCGACCTCCGCCTCTGTACGCTGTAGCAAGCTGACGATCCATCTATCTGCTTGGCTAAATTTGCGTCCACCTGCTTCGCAACTTTCTGCGCCAAAACCATTGTCTTGACCTTCAGTATTCATCAACACAAAACGGGTTGCGTTCCACAATTTATTACAGAAATTGCGGTAGCCATCACAGCGTTGCAAATCAAACTTAATATCGCGCCCAGGGCTCGCTAAAGCAGCGAAAGTAAAGCGCAAAGCATCTGTGCCATAAGCGGCAATGCCCTCGGGGAATTCTTTACGTGTGCGCTTCTCGATTTTCTCCGCATCTTTCGGGTTCATCAAACCTGTGGTGCGTTTTTTGATTAAATCGTCCAAGCCAATACCGTCAATCAAATCAATCGGGTCAAGCACGTTGCCCTTAGACTTAGACATTTTTTGGCCTTCGGCATCACGTATCAAGCCATGCACGTAGACATGCTTAAACGGAATTTTGCCTGTGATGTGCGTGGTCATCATCACCATACGCGCTACCCAGAAGAAGATAATATCAAAACCCGTCACCAGCACAGAAGAAGGCAAGAACTGTTGTAAAGCTTGGTTTTGTGCGTCGATGGCTTCGTCGCCTGTCCAATCGAGTGTAGAAAAAGGCCAGAGGGCTGATGAATACCAAGTATCTAAAACGTCATCGTCGCGTTTTAATGGCTTGTTTTTATATTCTTTTGCTGAATTTATTGTGTCATTTAATTGTTCAACTAATTTGCCAACTCTATCGTCATTTAGTTTTGAATTTGCCAAGTTATTGGCTATGGTTAGCTCAACATTCTCAATGAAATTATCAATAGCCTTTTGATACTTCTCATTTGCCTCTTCATAAGTATGCGCAACGAATATTCCCGAGTGAGAGCGAGTTTTAGTATCTTCATTTTTGCTAGTTTCACTAAGCAATGCACCTTCTGGTGCATACCAAGCAGGAATTTGATGGCCCCACCATAATTGACGTGAGATACACCAATCTTGAATATTATTCAGCCATTGGTTATAAGTGTTTACCCAGTTTTCTGGATAAAACTTAATTTCGCCACTTGAAACCACATCTAAAGCTTTTTGCGTAATGGATTTACCATCAACTGCTGGTTTGCTCATGGCTACAAACCATTGGTCGGTGAGCATAGGCTCAATGACGACATTGGTGCGGTCTCCCCGAGGCACTTTGAGTTTATGTTTTTCAGTGTTAATTAAAAAACCACCTGATTCCAAATCCAAAACAATTTGCTTACGTGCTTCTTGGACAGTTAAACCTTTATATTTGCCTAAATCTTCGGTTCTAATCAGCAAGTCTAGGTAGCCTTTAGCAAAAGGAGATAACACTAACTTGTTTAAGCTTTCGTCAAATTCTTTTTCAGAATCCCACACCTGCGCATGCTGACAAAGCAACCCATCTAAACCAATTACAACGATTGCTTGCAATAAATGTCTTCTGCCCACTGCATAGTCGTTAAAATCGTGCGCAGGCGTGACCTTCACCACACCCGTACCAAACTCCTTATCTACATAGTCATCAGCAATAATCGGGATTTCACGGTCGCATAAAGGCAACTTCACATTTTTGCCGATTAAGTGCGCATAGCGCTCATCTTCAGGGTGTACCATCACCGCCACGTCACCCAACATGGTTTCTGGGCGAGTCGTCGCCACAGTTAAATGCGTCAAACCTTTAACCGTATCTGGCTCAACTAATGGGTAGTTGATATGCCACATTGAGCCATCTTCTTCCTCTTGCACCACTTCGAGGTCAGATACAGCTGTGCCGAGTTTTACGTCCCAATTCACCAAGCGTTTGCCACGGTAAATCAGGCCTTCGTTATAAAGGCATACAAAAGTCTCGGTGACCACTTTGTTGAGGCCAGCATCCATGGTAAAGCGTTCGCGGCTCCAGTCGGGCGAAGTACCCAAACGGCGCATTTGCTTAGTGATGGTGCCTCCTGAGTATTCTTTCCACTCCCACACTTTTTCGAGGAATTTATCGCGCCCTAAATCATGGCGGCTAATGCCCTGTGCATCCAATTGACGTTCGACCACAATTTGCGTGGCAATCCCTGCGTGATCTGTACCTGGTTGCCACAGCGTGTTATCCCCACGCATACGGTGATAGCGCGTGAGGGCATCCATCAGCGTTTGGTTAAAGCCGTGGCCCATATGCAATGTGCCTGTGACGTTGGGAGGCGGCAGCAAAATGCAGAAGTTGTCTTTGACTTCGGGGTTTAGGCCTGCGGCGTAATAGCCTTTGCCCTCCCAAAATGCATACCATTTGCTTTCTATGGTTTTTGGGTCAAAGGATTTTGTGAGTTCTGATTTGGGGGTTTGCGTAGTCATAGCTGGCTATTTTAACATAGGCTCATGCGGCTAGAGTTAATGTGAATATAGGTAAGAAGAAAAACTGCTAGCTGGATTTTACCCAGAAGAACGCACCTACAGACAAAGCCAACACGGCAAGATGAAAGTAGCTCCACCATTGGTATCGTTGCCTAAGTTTATGTGGAGACATATTAGAAATCAAAAATAAGCGGCGATCGCGGGGTGCACGAATAATATGGAGGCCTGATTCTTTGCGAATTTCACGGTGTAACTGCTCAACTTCTCGCGTAGCAGCACGACGCGCCAGCTCCCATTCTTTAAGGTCAATTTCCCCGTCACCATTTAAATCAAAACGCTTTTTGAGTTGAACGGGATCTTTTTTCCACTCAGCAAGTAATTCACCTACATCTTCTTTGATGCTAAGTACTGAGTTTGCGCCACCAACGGTTGAGAACTCGCCTAACACATAAATATTACTACCTGCAAATAACATGTCTTCTACATGTTTATACTCACCTTGATAACTCACACGCCGTTCAGGTGACACTATTTCAGCAAAGTCGGGATCCACTTGGCACTTGCCCGTACTATCACTAATTTCAAACGTGCTTTCACTTACACCATGGCTTACTTCACGCCATTCACGATCGCTATTGTCTTTTGAATATACAAAATAGCGAAACCACACACAAGGTATGCCGCTTAATGGACTGCGAATAAGATTATCAGGATTAACGCTTGCACGGCCAAACAACTCGACATACCCTTGCGCGGCAGAACCAATGCGGGAAGTGGCGATGTCGGCGATAGCGCGAACACGCTTGATTGTGAACACCCACGCAAACAAGCTCACGATAGCCATCAACCCAACTGGAACAAAAAGCGATCCTTGCTGATAAGTGTGTGTAGCGAAGGCAATAATGCCTAAATAGCTCGCCGAAGCGATTGTCTCAATATAATACCCACGGGAGCCATTCCACATGGCTTTTGTTATCCATTGAATCGTTGGCTAATATCCACATCTTTTAATTCTTCTGCGACAAATTTAAGTAACTCTGCAGCCTTAAAATTAAACATTCTAGCGACTAATAAATCTGGAAATTGCTCGATACGCACGTTGTTAATATTCACGCTTTCATTATAAAACTCGCGTCTATCTGCAATGGCGTTTTCTAAGCCGCTGATGCGTGATTGCAGATGTAAAAACTGCTCATTGGCTTTAAGTTCTGGATAGGATTCTGCCAACGCAAATAATTGACCCAAGCCGCTTCTGAGTGCATTCTCTGCACCGCCCAACGCTGCCACATTATGAGATTCACGTGCGTCTGAAACACGTGATCGCGCCTGTATGACTTTTTCTAATGTCTCTTGCTCATGCTTCATGTATTGCTTGCAAGTATCAATGAGCTTTGGCAACTCATCATGACGTTGTTTAAGCAATACATCAATGTTCGCCCAAGCTTTTGCTACGTTATTTTTGATTGTAATCAAACTGTTATATATCAACACTACATACAACACGATTACCACGAGAACTGCCAAGGTCACCAAGCCCATTACGCTTTCCCACTTTTAAAAAAATTATTCGGTATCGCCGCCTAGAATATCAGGCTGCACTTTTTCCCAGTAGCGACTAAACCGCTCTAAACGTTTTAAGCTCACATCTGCTTTTGTAAATTTCTCTTCTTCTTGCCAGATAGGATTAAACGGTGACAACATGGACTTAATCTGAAGATTTGGCGTGTTTTGAGAAATGACTTGCCCCACCCCATTCTCTAGCAAAACACTGCGCGTATCACCCAGCCAGACTTCCACTTCTGGCATCTCACTCAAGCAGTCTGCAATAAACTGAATGCGTTTTAATGGCCACTCGTCGTACATTTGTTCATCAAACACAAAAAACTTAGGCATCGCCAATTTTGTCAGAGGATTGGTTGGCGATAGCATTTCATCATGAATATACACTGATACAGAGGAATGCTGGGAAATGGCCATTTTCTCTGGCATTTTGATGGGATACACTTTTTTAGTTCTTGTTTGCACATTTGGGAACAAGTTTTTGCTCAGGGTTTCATAGTCATCATCAAAAGGACAACTCACCCGACAGCTTGCACAAAACTTTTCGCCCGTAAAACGTGCAAGGCTTTGTTTGTTGAAATAATAAGGCTTGGAACTAAATGTAGAGGCCACCCATTGCCAAGAGAGGTGATTTGAAGCGATATCGCCATCCAGTAAATGTGATTCAAACCAATCTGCTGCTTTACGCCAATCCACTTTAAGCCAATGCACTACATATGCTGCAAACCACATGCGCGCATGGTTGTGCACATAACCTTCGTTAAATAAGGCGCGGATGACTTCGTCCATGCATGGTAAGCCTGTAATACCTTGGCTAATATATGCGGGTAAAAGATTCTCACCCAATGGCACTTTAGCATCTTCCATATCACTAAAGATGGCATTGCCGTGCCTATACCAGTTTTGACGCCAATAATCCCGATAAGCCAGTTCTGATATTAATCTGGCACTTTGCTGTTTTCCAAATCGGTGTAACACATTGTCTGACACTTCTTGTAAGGTCAGGCAGCCATAGCGTAAATAGGGAGAGAGTCTTGTGACAGCGCCGTTGATAAAATTACGATTGCGTCCATAGGTTACTGCATCTACTTCGCTCAAACGTACTAAAGCCTGTTTCCTTCCGCCTTGCCAGGTTTCAATTAAGTTGCGGCCCTTAGCTTGGGGAAACATGCGCCTGATATACTGCAGACGTTCCAATCTGTCAGAGGGTAATATGAGCTTAAAAGAAGATGCCATTTAAATTTTTTAATGATTATTAATCGGTAACAATACTTTTATCTACAACCTAATTGTCCACATATCAAAGCAATTTTACAACATATTCAGTTTAATAACGTAAATAAACACTTATCTCTCTGATTGATTAAACAAAAATGCTAAGATTATTCCACATTTATTTTTTAAAGAGGTTAATGTGATTGATGCAATGTGGGTTTGGTGTGCATTAGGGCTAATATTACTTGCAACAGAAATGGCATTGGGCACTATTTATTTATTATGGTTTGGTATTTCTGCTTTATGTGTAGCCATTGCCATGTGGGTGTTTCCTAATACGCCACAAGCACTACAATTTGTCATGTTTGCAGGACTCTCGATTAGCTCCCTTGCTATTTGGAAGTTAAATTACAAAAAAACTGAGACACACTCTCGTGTTGGACAAGCACAAGGTGAAGAAATTGGCCGCATTGGCAAAGTGACAGAGTCTTGTGGCCCTACACAAGTGGGTAAAATTCAATTTACGCAAGGTTTAATGGGCGCGCGCGAATGGGCAGCAGTTGCAGAACAAGACATTGAAGTTGGGGCAGAAGCAACAGTTGTTGCGGTTGAAGGTAACACGCTAAAAATTAAAAAGATTTAAAAGTTAGCATTCTTAAATATTTACAAACTCATAAGGAAAATATCATGACCGAAGTCAGCTTAGTGCTCATATTTCTAGTAATTGTTGCCATCGTCAAAGGCGTGCGCATTGTGCCACAAGGTGAAGAGTGGGTGGTAGAACGCTTAGGCAAGTTTGCTGGCGTACTCACCCCAGGTTTGCATATTATTAACCCTGTTTTTAGCAGAGTAAGCTACAAAGTCACCACCAAAGACATTATTTTAGAAATCCCCGAACAAGAAGTCATCACCGCAGACAACGCGGTCATTTTAGCCAACGCCGTCGCCTTTATTAAAGTAAGCAGTATTGAACGCGCTGTGTATGGTATCGAGAATTTCCGCGAAGCCATGCGTAATATGGTACAAACGAATTTACGCTCAATTATTGGCGGTATGGATTTAAACCACGCGCTCACCTCACGCGACCGCATCAAAGCCGAGTTAAAAGCAGCGATTGCGGACGAAGCCCTAGATTGGGGCTTAACTGTAAAATCTGTTGAAATTCAAGATATTAAACCATCTAGCAATATGCAACATGCGATGGAACAACAAGCCAGCGCAGAGCGTGAGCGTGTTGCAGTAGTCACGCGTGCTGAAGGTGAGAAACAATCATTAATTCTGAATGCGGAGGCACGTTTAGAGGCTGCGCGTAAAGATGCTGAGGCACAGATGGTTGCCGCGAAAGCATCAGCAGAATCTATCAAATTTATCACTGAAGCCGTTAAAGAAAACAATGCTTCTGCAATGTTTTTATTGGGGGATCGTTATATCACTGCATTGCAAAAAATATCTGCATCTGAAAATAGCAAAGTAGTGATGATGCCTGGTGATTTAGTGGGTGCGGTTAAAAGCTTAGTGGGCGGCAAATAGTTACCTACATACTGCACAAGCAGGGTCGCGTGCAAGCTTAATTGTGCGCCACTCTGCAGTTAATGCGTCTAATAACAACAAACGCCCCTGTAATGTCTCACCAATATTGAGCAGAAGCTTCAATACCTCAGCGGCCTGTGCTGTCCCTATCATCCCCACCAACGGTGCAAACACGCCATTATCGGCGCATCGCATTTCTTGATCAGTACCAACATCTGGATACAAGCACTCATAGCAAGGGCTCGCTGCATTTCTAAAATCAAATACGGTGATTTGTCCTTCAAAACGTATCGCCGCACCTGAAACCAATGGTTTTTTCTGCTGAAAACATAAACGATTAAGTGCATAACGTGTGGCAAAGTTATCACTACAATCCACCACCACATCCGCTTGTTTAATTAATGCTGCAAACTCAGCCTCTGTTGACTTTTGTTGCACTGGATAAACAATCACCTCTGGGTTAATCTCATAAATGGTTTGCTGCGCAGAAACGGCTTTGTTGATGCCGACCGAAGCAGTGGTATGGATAATTTGGCGCTGCAAGTTGGTTAAGTCAACTGCATCAAAATCACATATAGTAAGCTCACCAATGCCAGAAGCCGCTAAATATAGTGCGGTTGGCGACCCCAGTCCGCCAGCACCCACAATCAGCACATGACTGTTTGTGAGTTTTTCTTGACCTTCGTACTCAACCTGCGGCAAAAGGATATGGCGGCTGTAACGTAGCAGCTGGTTATCGTTCATTAAGGCAATCTACCTGCTGTTACCATGCGGTTAAATAAGACGCTTGGCGAAATCCAAACCACTGTATCGTCAAAAGTCGGTGTAAATTCTCGACTCACAAATACATTATCTGCATCTGTGTTTTCAACTTCATCCGCACTTGTGGCGGCGGTGGCACCGTTTTTACCCCGAGAAAATACCACAGCAGGAACATTGGTTACCACATTCGCACCACCTGCTGCATTTAGCACATTGATATTGCCTGGACTTGCCAAAGTAAAACCAGTCGCATTATTAGAAAACTGTGGGGCGACACTATACGTGTATACATTGTTCCAAGCATCTATATTTTGCAAGCCCAAATCCTGCGCAGGCAAACCACCAACTTGGCTCGTACAGGCATTTCCTGCTCTATTTTCCCGACCATCGCCGTCTGTATCAGGGCAAGGCAGGTAAGGCCGCGTATCTATGGCTGAGTTGCTTAAAGCAAATCCCATCAAAGCCTCTTTTATCTCCCCCAGCGCCTTACGCGATTCACTATAATTTCTAGAATCTAACTGAATAGATAACGGCATAATTAACCCGCTTAGCAAGAAGCCCATAATAATCATGACCATAGCCGCCTCTATCAAGGTGAAACCTTTTTGCGGTAATGTTAGATTAAAAAATTTAGGCATGGCAGACTTCCAAACTATTAATTGCCGCTTGGCAAGCCGCGCTCGTGATATCAGTCAAGCAAGCCGTGCTTACTAAAGCAGTTGCTGCATCTCTACAACTTGTTTGGCAATTTTGTAAGTATCCTGTCAGAGTATTGCAGCTCTCCAAAGTGCTGGTATTGTTATTACAGGCATTATTACTACCGCTTACATTATTCAGCAAAGCGTTAGCGTATTTTTTACAATAAGCAGCAAATATCTCACTTCGTCTAATAATCACTAATTTATCATTAAAATTATCCACAGTACTAGCCGTGACCTCTGAATCATTTGCCGCGATAAAAGTTGAAATTCCATTTACCACATTCGAAATGACAGCGTTATTGGTATTGCTTGCAAGATCTGTATCTAAATAATTGCTTGCTGTGTAATTTCCATCACACTGCTGTGCATTCACATCCTGACTTCTATCTTGACTAGGCAATGCTACGCTTGGTGAAAAAACTACAGCAACCGCAGGATCTGGTGAAGTCGCAATAAAGTTACTGCCGTCAGAATTTAGTACTGCCAGCAAACCTAAAGTATTCGGGGTTATACCTGCGGTTTTGGGATTGTTTTTGTAGCTACCAGAAACGGCATACCACAAGCATTCACCATCACCATCTTTAATTGGCTGCATTTTTAATGTTTTCCAGGGCAGTCTACCTAATGCACTCACTCCCAAATTTCCGCATATAGACTGCGCACCTTCGCCGCTGGGGTCAGTAGGACTAATATCTGGACAAGGTAAGTAGCCATATAGCTCTCCAGAATGATCATCGTCATAAGTGACTGCATATCCGATCAAAGCTGTTTTTGCTTCTGCTAATGCATCCACAGTTTTTTTTTCGCGCGCCATTTTAATATCACTACTACTCGCTTGTGATATCACAAGCGAGACTGTGACCAATACAAGCATTGCTACAAATATAATTAATGCTGCGCCATGTTGCCTGAAAGTTAATTTTTGCATGCAACTTAACTTTTAATCACCTATAGTTCCGCTCATAGACTCACCCGAAACAGAATCACCTTGCGCAGACGCACGCATTTCTTTAACTTTGTTGGTTTCAGGGTCGTACACTTGGCCTGCCTTTAGCGCAAATTGTTTACCATTGGCTTTTATCTTAACTGGCACGCGATTAGCATTGGTCGGCAGCTTGCCCACCACCACATCATGATTGCTATCCCCCTCTTGTAGCGCCTCATGGTTAATCCATATTGTACTTTTTTTGCCATCTGTACGTTTCACATAACCTTGTACAGCTACTGCATCTGGCAAAGCCAAAGGAGCTTGTTCAATACTGGGGTTGGGGGCTTCTATTTTTTGCGGCACAATTTCTTTTTTAGTTTGGCGTACTCTGTCTAGCGTAGCACGCTCCATTGGTGTGCTAAATAATCTCCCCAAAGACTCATCTGCCACACTAGGTAAGCTCATTAGTATCAGAAATAAAACCTTTAGGCTTTTCATCTTGCCTCTCCCTGTTGTGGCTCCCTGAGTGTTAACCAATCAATTTCACAATTGGCCTGAATATTGGTAGCTAGCAGATTGATATTGATTTTTGAGCCCACTGGCTTAGTTAACTCACATTCGCGTACTATGAATGGCGTGGGTTGCTCTCTTAACCCATCTAATAAAGTCAACAAATCTGCTTCATGCAAAAAGCCCATATTGAGCTTCATCACAGAACGTTTTAATGTAAATTGACCCGTATGTGTTAAATAGTCTGGGTTGATTGTTTCTTGTTGTCCAATGTTATATTCGATGCTGAACAATTTATGCTGCAAATGAATCTGCCGTAATTTTTCTATCCATTCTATCCGTTGCTCTTCTCCAATAAAACCAGAGGTGATCAAGTGCTGATATAAAGGCAAATATTTCACTATCGTTTCGCGCTCTTGCCCAGAAGACAAGTACTTTTGATGCGCCTGTTTGAGTAGGTTCTGTTGTGCCTGTAATGCCGCTTGTTTTTGGCTTGCAAAATCGTAAGCATAATAGGCCAATAAAGCAGACAAAATAATCACCAGACTCAATAGTAATATTGGTGTTCTTAGGCGCTTCCAGTCTTGCTGATTGGAAATCATGGCTGCTGTCCTGCTTCAACAATAGGTTTTAAAATGATTTTGAGCTTAAACACTGCTGGGGTACGTTCAGATGTGTTTTCATCCAGAGTACTGCCCTGCAAATTTGCCAGGGAACTCACATTTACTGGCTCTTGCAGCACCACTACTTGTTCAACATGAGGATTCAGTTTCAGTTGATTTACAAAACGATTCAAACTAAATAATGCAGCGCGATAATCCCCGCCAAAATTCAAAAGCTCAGCATTTAAAAAGGCCACTTGTATTAAATGATTATTTGTTTTGCTGCCATTATTAGACACTATATTTTTATGATTTATTTCTTCTATTGATTTTTCAGTATCATCAATACTGGTATTAGATGTCTGTAGCCAGTGCAAGCGGTTAATCCCAATTTCTGGCACATGCTCCAGTGCGCTGCTTAATATCAACATGAGTTGTTTTGGCGTTTGATTGTATTGTTGGATATTTTTTGCAATTTCTACTGCCGTTTTGAGTTCTGCGCTAGCAATCGGCGTGCTCGGAAAATCCTTGGCCACTGCGTCATAACGCTGATATTGTTGTTGGGTTTCCGAAGCGACCCGAGCTAATTCATCCACATGCTGTGTAGCTTGCCAGAAATGATAGCCAGCGATAAATAAACCTAAAAATCCCACCATCAGAGTAGCAATATTGATACCCTGACGGACATTATTCAGCCGATAGGATTTGGTCAGTTGCTCTGGTGCAAGGTTATCTGGAATATTTCCATTTGCCAGTAACTGCATGTGTAGCAACTCTGGCAACTTGGCCACTAACTCTGGCGCAATATTGACATTTTTTGCATATGCCAATGAATTCACAATGCGGCATTCCATACCCTGCTCTTGACTGATACTTTTGCCTATCACCTGACTGTTTTCATCGGAGGAGGGCAGAACCAATTGTAATTCTGTTTGGTCTGTAATAAACCGCTGGCTAATCAGGTAAAGTCTTGTTTTTTCGATCTCTACCAAATAAAAATATGCTTTTTGGCTAGATTTGACATCAGTTAAGGATGCCAAACGGCTCATGCGTAAACGCCCAAGACTTAAATAGGTTTGTCTTAACCCTGAAGATAAATGCTCACAAAGCAAGATGTTTGGTGCCATCAACTTCATTTGCTGCACAATATATTGACTAATCATCGGCAATAAATACAAGCCAACCAACGGCACGTGGTTGGCTTGAATCACGCCCATCCAACCCTGTAGAAAATCTGCATTGTTTAGCGCTACAAAAAGATAGTTATCATCTTTTCTTTTGTCTTTATCTTGACTGATAAATTGTGCGGTGCGAAATAAGTTATTGCGATTAAATTGATTAAGCTTACGTCCGATTAATTCATCCCGTGCTTTACCTGTAGTATGTGGCAAACTCTCTACGCGATACTCTTCCTCAATCGCATCTGCAATCATGTAAACATTGAGATTGTTGTTTTCTTTAATGAAAAGATCAAATGCATCATAACCTTCGTCGTTATTTTCAAAGGTCTCGTAAAAATGCAAGCGTGTGCCATACCACACCCCTGCAATGAGGCGATGGTTTGAAGCACATAAAATAAGTTTTGCAATGGCCATTTATAGTTTCATTACACTAAATGAGTCGTACACTGGCAACAATACAGAAGCCATAATGAACAATAATACCAAGCCTAATATAATAGTTAAGGCTGGTTCTAGCAGTTTGAGCATTTTTTGCATCATGTCGTTAACATCACGATCGTAAAAATAACTCACATTCATCAACGACTTGTCTAATGCACCAGTATTTTCGCCAATTTTAATCATGCGCACCACCAATGGTGAAAACAAACCCGCATTATGGAAACTTTCGCTCATACTATCACCCGCATTAATTTGTGCGTGTATGCGACTAAGCGAATCTGCAATCACGCGATTACCCACAATTTTCTCTGTCGTCTTAATAGCGTCCAGTACAGGAATCCCAGTTTGGTACATGAGCGCAAAATATCTTGCAAACCTTGCCATGATAATTTTATGTAAGATTTCACCTGTCAATGGAATTTTCAGCTTGAGATAGTCAAACTGATAACGCGCTTTTGTGCTGCTGTTAAGCACTGTAAAAAATCCTACTACCAACAGCACGATTATCAATAAAATCAACCACCAGTAATTGACAAATGCATTGGAAATCGCAATCAACAACTTGGTGTTCCATGGCAGTTCCTGACCCAAACTTTTTAAAAACTTGACCATCTCTGGCACCAAATACACCATTAAAATCACCACAGCCGCGGAAACCACCACCAACAAAATGAGTGGGTACATCAATAAACGCTTCGTTTGTGCAAACAACTCATCCTGCCACTTGAGTGTATCGCTCAAATTATTGAACACCGTCGGTAGCTGACCAGTCTGTTCACCCGCTCCCACTAAGTTTACAAACACTTCATTAAACACATCTGGATAATCTGCCAGTGCTTGGGAAAGCATTTTCCCGCCTTCCACGTCCGCCACCAAACCACCGATTACTTTTTGAAAATAGGGGTTAGTTGTACTTTCTCTCAGGTCATTCAGACTTTCCAGTAACGGCACGCCTGAGCTAGACAATTGCTCCAATTGAAAGCAGAACATTACCAAATCACGGTTACTCACACGCTGCCCAGACAGCATATGCGCTGCTTTCGCTGCAACTCTGAACGTGATGAGATCCAGACCCATACGCGCCAAACGTATTTCTAAATCCACCTCATTCACAGCGTCCATTTGTCCGCGCGCATAGCGACCTGATTTATCGACAGCTGTATAGTTGAATGTCGCCACGATAACTCAGTACAACTAATGCTTAATTCTTGAAGTTAAATCAATCACGCGCATGACTTCTTCTAAACTGGTATAGCCTTCCAAAATGCGTCTAATACCATCGTCTGCCAAAGTCACGAAACCCTTTTGTAAAGCCAGTTTGCGCAGCTCATCCAAATGCGCGCGGCGTGCAATCAAGGCATCCATATCGCTATCGATACGCAGCAATTCCATGATCGCCATACGCCCTCTATAGCCAGTAAACGAACAGCGCTTACAACCTCTGTGTTTAAAAATCTGAATCGCCTCCGATTGGCTCACACCTAATATCTTGCGGTCTTCATCACTGGGCTTGATGGGCTCTTTACAATGCGGACAAAGCACTCTGACTAAACGCTGTGCTACAACACCGATAATGTTGCCCGCCATAATTTCTGGTGAGATGCCGATATCCAGCAACCTTGGCACAGTACCTAAAGCAGAATTCGTATGTAAAGTACTGAACACCTGATGTCCAGTCATGGCGGCACGAAATGCCATGGTCGCAGTATCTTCGTCTCTAATTTCACCCACCAGAATAATGTCTGGATCTTGCCGCATAATAGAGCGGATACCGTTTGCAAAATCCACTTTATTCACTTCTGCCACAGAGGTTTGACGCATCATAGTCACAGGATATTCTACTGGGTCTTCCAAAGTCATGATATTCACAGCTTCAGTGTTCAAGTGTGACAACAACGAATATAAGGTGGTGGTCTTACCACTCCCTGTTGGACCCGTCACAATGACAATACCTTCTGGTCTGGTCATCATAAACTTTAGCTCATCCAAAGTATTTAAGCGCAAACCCATACGTTCTAGAGGAATGATGGATTTTTCTCGATCCAGTACACGTAAAACGATGTTTTCACCATTAATGGTAGGGTGGGTGGAAACCCTAAAATCAATGGGGCGCCCACACAAGTTCATGTTTAATCGACCATCTTGCGGTGAACGCGTTTCTGCAATATCCATCCCAGAAATCACTTTCAATCGCACCGCTATGCCAGGCCAATACGTTTTGTGTAAGCTTCTGACCTGCTGCAACACGCCATCGATTCGATAGCGAATACGTAAAAATGCATACTCTGGCTCAAAGTGTATATCTGATGCACCACGCTTCACTGCATCCATTAATAATGCACCCACTAAACGTACCACAGGCTGCGTATATTCATTACCATGTTCGGTTAAACTTTGATAATCGATTTCGCCTGTTTCTATCTCGCGCAGAATGCCATCAACTGACAGCTCATACCCATAAAACTGGTCGATGTATTCTTCTAGTTGTGCTTCTGCAGCAAGCACAGGCATGAGCTGAATTTGACCACCCAGCATGGCACGCAATTGATCTAATGCCACCACGTTAAACATATCCGCCATTGCCACAATCATGACTTTGCTTGCATCTTCATAAGACACTGGCAATACGTGATAGCGTCTGGAAAAATCTTCTGGCACCATGCTTAACGCATCGACATCAGCCACCACTGTACTTAAATCGATACTTTCCTGACCAATGGTATGCGCAACTAGGTCACGTACCATCGATTCTGAAACAAACCCCAAGCGCACCAACTGCTTGCCTAACGGTAAGTTATTCTGGTCTTGCTCAATGAGTGCAATGCGCAACTGATCCTGACTAATCAGTCCTTGCTGCACCATCAAGTCGCCTAGTCTAAGCTTTCTTCTTTGTTCTGCCATAATGTTTATTTTGCTTGTATTGCGGCAATGCGCGCTTGCACTGCGGCTTGATCAATCAAATGGTGATTTGTTTTTTCATCTAATGCTAACGCTTGCTGATAGTAGGGAAGTGCAAGACTCGGTTTACCTAATTGATCTAAACTCACCGCTAAATTAAACGCATTTTCTGCACTCGCATTTAATCGATTTGCCTCAAAATAAAATTGCTGTGCTTCTGCCCAACGGTTTTGCTCGGCATAATAAGCGCCTAAATCTGCATACGCATTTGAGTTATCAGGCTCTTTAGCAATAAAGTTTTTAAGTGTTAACTCTTTGTTTGCGGCATCCTGTTCTCTATCATAATAGGCTGATAAGGCAACTGGGTTGCGCGGATCTAGCGCCAGCACCTGTTGATACCAATTCATCGCATCACGCTCCCGACCTTGTCTTTCCGCAATCACCGCCATGCCCAGCAACGCATCTACATTACGCGCGTCCTTGTTTAACACTTGCTTGTAGAGCGCCTGTGCCTCACTATCATTACCAGCGCTATAAGCGTTGTATGCGCCTAATAATACTGGATCAACCCCTTTGGATTTGTTGGATTTTGAAATCTGTATTGATGCACTCTCAGATGCAATCGGCTGATCAAAAGTAAATACTGACTTTTTAGAAGATTGACTTACAACTTCATTTTTATTCGACAATGTTGCAGAGCCTGATGCAGTCTCTGCTTGAAACAGATGCGTACCCTCTACTGATGTGCCTTTACTTAGTCTTGTCACTGATGCGTTGGTTGGTGCTGGCAGAGGCAATGGCGCATTTTTAACCACTTCAAGCTCTTCATTGCTGGTTAATGTTGTTAAAGCCTCTTGCGGCGCTTGAGTAGTTTCAACTTGAGTGCTCTTTGGCTCAATAGGTAGCGCCTGACTTGTGGTCGCAGGCATCGCTGGATGAGGTTTGACAGGGATAGTGGGTGTCTGTAAATGATTGAGCTGATAGTAAAAATATCCCCCTATCACCAATAATGCCAAAAACCCTAACGCTGCAATCCATATCATGGGATTCACATTAGAAACAGATTGCGCATATTTGGCCTCAAACATATTAGCCGCCCTGGATGCACTCACCTCTTCATCATATTGCGGCGCATAAGACTCTGGTCTTGAATGACGTGTTTCTGGTGCCTCTAAGGAAAGCTCTACTTTTTCTGCTTCGAGAGAATTAGATGCACTATTGGCAATATTGGCAGCATGCCTACGACCAGACTTTTGCACTTTTTGTTGCTCTTCTTGTGCTTTTTCGGCCTTATCCAATGCTTTAATTAATAAACTCATGCATTAAATCAATCATTGATTTGCCTCTTCCAACGTTTTTTCTAACTGTTGTGCTGGCAAATATTGTTTAAAACTCTGCAGTTCATCACTCTCTAAACTTGCATTAGGTATCACTGTGGGTCGCAAAAAAATCACCAATTCTGTTTTTTGATTCGCGTTATTCTTACCTTTAAACACGTTGCCTACCCCTGGCACCTTGCTTAATCCTGGTACCGCATCTGTATTATTCCTGATTTCATCTTGCATCAGGCCACCTAGCACTGCAATATTGCCGCTGGCTACATTGAGTACAGACTCCATCTCTCTCACTTGAATTTGAGGAATTGAGCTCACAGTGCCTGCCTGCGCTAATAACGGATTGGGATCATTCACAAAGCTTAATACCCTTGAAATTGTAGGTCTGACATCTAAATTCACATTGGAAGCATCATTAATCTGTGGTGTGACACTCATCACCACACCCACAGGAACAGTGTTCGCCGTAGTTGTCACTGATTGTAGATTAGTACCCGCGCCCCCAGTCAGTGACTGAGAAATTTGAGACTGCACAGTAAAATACACTAAATTATCAACCACTTTTAAAATAGCGGTCTGATTATTCAACACCATGATTTTAGGGCTAGACAACACCTTTGTATTGCCAAACTGCTCAAGCAAAGTTATTGAAGCTGCGATATTGCCTATCGCGCTCACTGGATTTAAATAACCAGCAACAAAACCTGCTGCCGTTGTTTCCCCCAGAGCGTTTTTGCCTCCCGATGAAAAAGCCCCTGTCGTTTTATTAAAATTTACGCCTTTAGAACCCAAAGTTTGTCCAAATACAAAACCACTGTTAGAGCTATTATCGTTTAATTTGCTCCAGTCAATCCCCGCCTGATAACTGTCACTCAACTTCACTTCAACAATAGTTGCCTCGATTAGCACCTGTTTTTTAGCGCTACCCATGACTCTATCAATAAATTCCTGTACTTTTTCATGCTGTTTATTCGTGGCTCTGACACTGATCACACCCGTTTCAGGGTTAGCAATAACAGTCGATGCAAACAATGTTTTATATTCAGCACGTGCCTTATCGCGACCTTCTGAAGATGTGCGATTTGACTCTTCTTTGGTATTCACCCCGGCTTTATCACTCTCTTTATCTTGTGACTCTACTTGTGATGTGCCGTATCTGGAAACAATGACCTCTTTATCTGTTTCTGCTAATAGCTCTTTAATATTGATAATCAAATTATCCCAAAGGCGATGTTTAGAATCTGACTTCACTGATGTACGTGAGCTGTTTGATGCCCCGTTACCATTCGAAACTGTGGTGGTGGTACTACCGCCAGCACCGCTAATTGCACTCTGACCAGTACTGGAAATTTCTGAAGCGGCTCCAATAAAACCTGAAGTATCACGATTCATATTCACATAATCAATTTTATAGGTTCTTAACACTGGCTGATCAGGTGCAATATAGAGCACATCTCCATCCATCCGATAAGTTAAGTCTACTTGTTTAGCTAAGCGCTCCAGAATCGCTGGCAAGGTCTGATCTACCGCATTAAGGGTAACGCGCCCCTGTATAGACGGGTGTATATCAATATTCAATTTACTTTCACGTGCGAGTGCAAATAATATTTCCTTCACAGGCACTTCATTGACCACGACACTATAAGTTTGTGCTTTATTTTTTGCTTTTGGCGGTGGCAATACTGTTTGACTTTTGACTGGCTTAGGAATTGGTGCCGCTTGTACAGTAGCGCTTTGTGGATTGGCAGGTTTGGTATCAATATGCCCAGTTGAGGGAGCAACCGTGGATTGGTGTGCGCATGCTGTGAGCATTGTTACCATCACGCATGCTATCCCATTAAACAGATGATTTTTGTTCAACACGTCCGACTAACCTCTAATTACTCTTATCTAGCGTTTATCGCACAAAGGGGGTTAAATTGCAATACTAAGCCATTGAAAGTTTTGCAATTTTTTACTTAGTTTATGGACTAGTATGCGTTTCATCCAATATCCCGCCAATTGTGCGTAATTGTGGCCGATTCTTTTGTATGCTCTGTGGCAGCTGTTTGAGTGCTTCAGATGCAATAAATCGATTGGCGTAACTTCCATAGAGCACGGTATAAAAATCCTGCTGATTGAGCTTAGTCTGATAAACATAAATTTTATCCAGCTCAATAGCCTGTGCTAAATAGGTCAATTGACTTTTTAATTGCGACTCACCAGATGCACCTAGTATCTGAATCGTCACGGTTTCTTTAGGCATCATACTCATCCACTGTTTAGTCGCTTGAAGACGCGCCTGCAAAATGTCTAGCTGCAGTTCATGCAGTGGCTCAGCAGTAACGGTCTGATGAATCTCTGGTGTAGCTTGCTGAATCTCTGGTTTGGTTTGAGTCACAGGCTGAACGACATTCGTCGTATTCACAGCATTAGATGGGGCTTCTTGCGAAGTTGCTGGAGACACTGAAATATTGCCTGTACTGGCTGGTTTGGGTTGTGCTGGCGCTGTAGCTTTGGTTGCTACTTCAGGCTTAGTGTTGTGCAAAAATGCTTTTTGAAAAAAATAATTAGCCAGATACCCGAATAACAAACCCACCAACAGAACGCCTATTAAGCCTAAAAACCACAGTTTTCTGCCAGTTTTTTTTGCCTTCTCTGCACCGAATTCGCTATCTGCAATCGCGGCTTGTACATGTTTTGGTGTGACTAAATAGACATTATCTGCAAATGCTGCCAATAACGACTTGTCTGCTAAAATGTTCACCCGCCGAATCAAACCTTCGGCAGCTGAAGCAATTTTGTGTATGGATTTATCGGTGAACAAATGCGGGCCGTGATAGCCCGCTGCACGTAGCCTAAAGATAATATACTCACCGACTTCTTTAGGGCGTAACGGCGTTAAATTAAAGCTATGGGTAATACGTTCACGTAATTGTCTAATCTGCGTTTGATTTAAGTTAACATCCAACTCTGGCTGCCCAAATAAAACCATTTGTAGCAATTTGTCATGTTTGGTTTCCAGATTTGATAACAATCGGATTTCTTCTAAAGTAGCAAGTGGCATTCCTTGTGCCTCTTCCACAAAAATCACTACCTGCTTTCCTGCTTCATGACGCTCCAGCAAGTATGCCTGCAATGCTTGCATGACTTTAAGTCTATCTGCATTTTTGGGTAATTTGACACCCAACTCAAACGCAATTGCATGCAGAATATCTTCAGGCGCCACACTTGGATTGGCTAAATACACACTTTCCACGTGATCAGGCAACATGTTTTGCAACATGCGGCACAGCATGGTTTTACCACTACCCACTTCTCCGACAACTTTAACTATGCCTTCGCCACTCGTGATGGCATAGATTAAAGCATCAAGTACTTGGCCACGATTATTGCCATTAAAGAAAAACTCCGTATTGGGTGTGATCTTAAAAGGCGGCTCTTTGAGTCCAAAATGTGCGTAGTACATGGCTGATTAGGATTGCTCTTGTAATTGGATGCGGCTGTACAGCGTAGTTCGATTCACACCTAACAACTTAGCTGCCTGACTTAAATTACCATGCGTGATTTTCATTGCTGCATCAATGTACGCTTTCTCCCACAACTTCAGCACTTGATCAAGACTCACATTCGCTTCTGTTTGTAGATGCTGCATGGCGTATCCAGACAAATCGCCATGATTGGAAATCACTGGTCCTTCTGCAATCTCACTTTGACGCGATAAATCTAACTCCGCTGATAATTGCTGTTCGGTGACCGTTTGGCCTGCATACTTGGCGATTAAGCGAATAATAATGTTACGTAACTCGCGCACGTTGCCAGGAAAGTGATAACTCAACCAGCGAGATTGCGCTTTTGGATCTAGCTTAAATTGCGCTTGCTCTGTTTCACGTGCGTAGAACTGATTAAAATGATTTAACAGTAATAAGCTATCTTCACCCAGCTCACGTAAGGGTGGCACTTTGACTGCAAAGACACTCAAGCGATGATATAAATCAGAGCGGAATCGCCCTCCGCGCACTTCCGCACGTAAGTCACGGTTAGTCGCTGCAACAATGCGCGCCTTGCTCTTACGTATTTGTGTTTCTCCCACGCGTGCATATTCACCATTTTCAAGTACGCGCAACAGCTTGGCTTGCATTTCCAGTGGCAATTCACCAATTTCATCTAAAAACAATGTGCCTTCGCCCACATCTTCAAAATAACCTGTATGAGATCCAGCAGCACCAGTAAATGCGCCTTTCGCATGCCCGAATAAAATAGACTCAGCCAGCATTGGAGAAATCGCAGCGCAATTCACGGACAAATAGGCTTGCTTACTGCGCTTACTAAAGCGGTGGAAATTGCTGGCAACGCGCTCTTTACCGGCACCTGACTCACCCTCAATCAACACGGGAAATGGTGAGTCGGCAAATTGTCGAATTTGCATAATAAGTGTTTGCATCGGCAAACTCTCACCCAACATACCACCGTTTTTGTCCTCCGTTTGCTCTGTGAGTTCGACACTTTGGACTTTTAGAGAACTAATCAGCAGATCTTTTAAGCGCTCTACATCACAAGGCTTGGGAATAAAATCGAGCGCACCTAAGGCTAAAGCATGCTTCACATTCACATCATCACTTTGGCCTGATAACACATGAATTTTCATGCTTGGGGAATGTGCCAGCAACTCGCCTATCATCTTGAAACCTTCATCTGGCTTATGCTGCGAAGGTGGTAAACCCAAATCTACCAGTGCTAATGCTGGCGGTTCATCCAGTTGGCGTAGCAAACTTTTCGCTTGCGCTCTGGAGTCTGCAACGCACACTTCAAAGTGTTTACTTAAAACATAGTGCAATGTATCCGTAATGAGTGGATCATCATCAATAATCATCAGTATAGGACGCGCTTCAGCCATACAGTTTCCTCAATCTTTTTATTTTTAATGATATTTTAAGGATACTATAGCCTTTCGCGACCAAGCTATCAACGCTTTACTTGAGATTTTACAGTGTGGTCAACACGCTAGATTTGTCCAATAACTCGCTGACGATGTACGTCAAACAACGCTCTATGAATAAACTTTTAATTTAAAAAGTATCCATAATACGTGGTTGATAACCCATTATATTAAGCACTTTCAATCTTCCTGCTAGGGTTGATAAGTCAGCTTTGAGTTTATCTGCCTCCCCCAGCAAAAAGTTTGCTTTAATAACGCCTAGCTTTCTAAAACAATCTCTATCATCTTTTTAGGGTTATCAACAAATCCAAAATGTCCAGTATTCTCAATAGTGATGATGTTTGTATTCTCGAGTTCTTTTGCAGTGCGTTGACGCTCTAGCAACGTTGACCAGTCGTGATCACCATAGATCAACTTTACAGGTGCTTTTACTCCAGAATAGAGAGCCCTTGCTTTACCCCATGATTTCCAATTACTGAACACGTTGCGTTCCACGTACCGATATCCTTTTCTGCGACCTACGAGATTAAACTCTGTCAGCAGGGCTTTTGGCATCCAGCTTTTATTCTTTAATCCACCACGCATCGTAATACCTAAAAACATCCAATTCTCAAGTGCTGCAAAAATTGCTCCGTGAATAGGAATTGCGTAATTGCCTAGAACGATATTTGCAAAGAAGTTACCTCTACGCACACCATCTGCATAGCGAGTGTCGTAGTCATAGGTATTGGATGCCACAACTTTACTAACTCGTTCTGGCATTGTGCTTGCAATGGTAAGCGCCAATACTGCTCCGATTGATCACCTACAATAGTTACCTCTCTCAGATCCAACTTCTCTATAAATGCAACCACCGCCTGACGAAAATACGGCTCATCATAAGAAGCCTTAGTGTCGATCGTAGAGTACCCATGACTGGGTAAATCCAATGCATATACCGTGTAATATTGAGCAAGAGTAGGAATCACTTCTTGGAAGTAATCTAACTGAGTACGTATTGTATGCAACAAGATGAGCGGATTACCTTTGCCTGCTTTCAGGTATCGCAGAGTTCTGTTGTTATCAATTTGAATTTCTGTCACTTGCCCAATTCTAGATAAATCTTGCATTTATTAACTCCTCATTGCTTGTTGGAATAACTTACTTAAAGTTCTTGCATAAGCCTTACTGCAGACATATAACTGACCTTATGGGGCCTCAATAAACAAGTCCAAAATCTTGTTAACTAGCGGTGCAATAATCAAAATTGCCACAAATACGAGAGGCCAGCCAATAGCAAATGATGACGGCCATACTCTGACAAATTGTGTGAAGTTCTGTGTATGCAAGCTTATTATTACCGCTGATACAATTGCCGACGTGTTAAAAGACATGATCAATGCAAAGATTAAAGTGCGGTAACGTAATGGTATTTTTTTAGCCATGAATCTTCCGCTGTTTACCAAGGCACAGGCTCGGCCTCATGGAAGAATCCTCCACTTGGTCCTTGCTCATCCAAAGTTGCTAGATAGACGCTGGTCTTGTAACTGTCAGCTACTTCCATCGGTGCATTGCTGCCCCCTAGCTCAGTCTTTACCCAGCCTGGATGTGCAGAATTAACCTTGATTTTTGTGTCTTTTAATTCATGTGCCAAGTGGATGGTATAAACATTCAGTGCTGTTTTTGAGGCGTTGTAGGCAAACCCTTTTGCAAAGTCTATGGGCGAATTTGGCATACTATGTAGCGTTTGCGATGCCAGAATGCTAGACAGATTTACGATACGGCCAGCTGCAGATTTTTTAATCAATGGCAACAGCTTTTGTGTCAATGCGACAACTGCAAACAAGTTAGTCTGAAAGGTTTCCTGCAACACCTCCTAGCTTACCGTAGAGCTATCGTTACCACCTACTAACGTTTCTCGCAGAATTCCAGCATTATTCACCAGAATATCCAACTTACCGTAATGACTGGCAATATAGTCGTAAGTTGTCTCCAATGTTTTCGCTTCAGTTGCATCGTAATGAATTGCCTCTGCCTGAATACCCAATGTATTAAGTTGTTTAATAGCATCCTGTCCTTTGGCGATGTCGCGCACACCAAGCACTATAGAAATCCCTAATGCACCTAATCCTTTCGCTGTTTCGAAACCGATGCCGCGATTAGCCCCAGTAATAAAGGCCACTTTGTCGTTTTTACTATTCAATTTATTCTCCATAAGTTATAAACATAACAATTAATATACCGATTGGTAAAAAATATTATATTTTCAGTTCTGTCTTGTCAACAAATTTATTACTAAGTGGTACAATATTATTGAAATCACCAAGAAGTTACATGATGAACACACCACAAACCATAAAGCGGCGCGGACGCCCACCCGCCTTTAACCACGACAATGCGCTAGAAAAGGCGATGCAGACATTTTGGGAGCATGGCTACGAAGGCACTTCCATGGCTGAGCTCATGGAGGCAATGGACATGAATAAGCCCAGTATTTATGCTGCTTTCGGAAACAAGGAAGCGCTATTTCGCAAAGCATTACAGAAATATGTATCTGGCCCCAGCGCTTTTGTGAAAGATGCAGTATTAGAACCTACAGCTCGTCAAGTCGTTAAAGTTTTGTTAACCAAGGCTGTAGAACTTTTGACAGCCCAAAATACCCCTCGAGGATGCATGATTGTTCAGGGCGCTTTGTCTTGCGGGCCTGAGTCAAAGCATATCCAGCAGGAATTAATCGCTTATCGATCCAATTTTGAAGAGACTCTGAAAGCGCGTTTTGAGTTAGCCAAGGTAAATTCAGATTTACCGAAAGATGCAAACACGGCAACTCTGGCAAAGTACGTGGCGATCATTCATCAAGGCATTTCAGTGCAAGCGACAAGCGGAGCATCAAAGGATGATTTAATGGCGGTTATTGATGTTGTGATGAAGAATTGGCAGTAGGAAACTAATTATTATGTGAATTGTGAGTTAGCTTCAGCGATATATGCTGGATGGCTACTCGACTAAAATAAATCGATTTCGCCTTCTTTTATTTCCTCTTTGAGAAGACCTTGTTCTACTAGTTTTTCATAGAGATGCATTTGGTTTCGCCCATTATTTTTAGCATAATATAACGCCAAATCTGCACGATCCACCAGCTGGCTAGGCGTAACGTCAGGAGCCAGTTTTGTATAGCCAATACTTAAGGTCACTTTACCAACTTGGGGGAAATTATAGTCATGCAACTTTTTAGTTAAGCGCTCTAACACCAAGCGAATATCATCTTCATTCGCACATCCGAATATCCCTACAAACTCCTCACCACCGAATCGAAACAAGTAATCACTGTCTCTAAACGATTTTGTCATTAACTGTGACAGCAAGAGCAACACTTCATCGCCAATCAAGTGGCCATACTGATCATTGACCTTCTTAAAGTGATCAATATCAAAAATGGCTAAAAAGTAGAACTGTATGTTTTTATCATTTTTGCGTTTGTTTTCCTGATTCAAGTTTGAGAGAATTTTACCAATTTTTTGGTCAAACGTTTTACGGTTCAGTAAGCCTGTTAAGGTATCACGCTCATTGTCATTGAGCAGACCAATATAGTTCTGGTAAATGTCCAATATAGTACAAATTGACTCAGACAGTCGCTGATTATCAAACTCAGCATGCACTAATATCACTGCATTATTATGTGCAATCTCGTGCTTGAGCGGGAACAGGTGATACGATTTGTTACCACTCTCCTCATAAACACTATACTTTGCGGAACTATAGCAATCCAACAACTGCTGGCACAATGCTGGTGACAAAGCTGGCACAGGTGATCGGCCTTCTTTAGAAACCGTCGAAAAAAATAATGTGGAAATATCTTTTAATCTGTAAAGCTCAACGGACTTCACCTCAACTTTGCAAGTAAATGCGACCAACCCAGCTATCGTTTGCTTAAGCAGTTGCTCAAGCTCATGCAAGTCGCGCTCTTTTGTGAGCGCAACTAGCCCTTTTAAAAAATGATTAATTAGCAAATCTGGCAAAATATCTGCCTCAAATAAAGTTGGTCAGCTTTAGTAACAGCCACATAGCCATACTATACATCAATATAGTGTATTCATAACCTTACTAATTTGCTAATAAAGAGGGGAAAGACTGCTCAATTTATTCCAGAAAGCACTTCTGGGGTAATACTCACTTGTTATACTAGACATCTACAAAATGCCTAATCAAGACCAGAGAAATGTCAGGGTAGTTGTTGATTTACAGCAAAATTTAACGCTTGAACAACATATACACTGGACAAAAACTCACCAAGCCTGTGATGAGTGGTACTAAGCCTATCCATCCCCATCCGCCAATTTGGTGTGTTAAGGTTAGGCCCAACAATATCACTCCCACTAAAATTCTAATCATACGTTCCACACTACCTATATTCTTTTGCATTTCATACTCCTTCACATGTAAACTTCACTTGGATACATCAGAAACCATGTCATTCCATCGAAACACTACAATTCGTGCTCTTCAAAATATCACCTGATCCTCACAATTTACTGATTCATCACTTGCTCAAAAGCTGTCATCGCCTCCGCCGCGTACATCAGCGATGGCCCGCCTCCCATATACACCGCCATGCCCAATGTTTCAGCCACTTCTTGCTTTGTAGCGCCCAAACGACTCAGTGCTTGTGTGTGAAACCCAATACAACCATCGCATCTAGATGATACACCTAACGCCAAAGCGATTAGCTCTTTGGTTTTTTTATCGAGTATTCCGTCTTTAGTCGCCGCTGTTGCAAGCTCGGAAAACCCTTTCATCATTTCAGGTGCTTCTGCACGTAACTTTGCTAGCGAAGAAGAAATATCTTTTGTAATATCTTTATACACTTTTGACATCTTGATTGACCCTTTTAATTTATATATTAATATAATATATTTTTATATAATATTAAAGGTCTGTGTACCATAGTTTGATATACCTCAAACAAACCAGAGATTACTTACGTCGCGTAAACATTATAAAAAATAGAAATGCGTTGAAACAGGCTGAATCTACTGCTTTATAGAACAGAAGCATCGTTTCTGTAAAGACTAGCGGAACAAACAGAAGGGTAAAAATTTTAATCAAACAATTGTGCGTAACGACTCGTAATGCCTTGAATGTCATCATCAAAAAAGATGTCTGTGATAACAGCCACGGCGTCTGCACCAGCCCGAATCACTTGTGGCGCATTATCCAAGGTAATGCCGCCAATACCAACCACAGGAATCGTGAGTTTTTGTTTGGCCTCAGTAATTAAACTCAATGGAGCATGTACTGCATTCGGCTTGGTTTCCGATGGAAAACAAGCACCAAATGCAACATAACTCGCACCAGCCTCTTGTGCTTGTATGGCTAAATCAAGCCAGTTATAACAAGAGGCGCCAATGATTTTATCTGGGCCTAACAATCTACGCGCTGCACCTAAATCACAATCTGTTACACCCAGATGCAAGCCATCTGCATCAATTTTGGCGCATAAATCCAGATGATCATTGATAATCAGAGGCACGCTGTAACTTCTACAAAGCGCAAGCAAAGCAGTGGCTTGCCTCAGTAGTAATTGTTTATCCGCAAACTTATTTCTATATTGAACGAGAGAAGCCCCACCTTTTAAAGCAGCTTGTACTTTTTCACAAAGTAATTCCACTTCAAGCACATCAGGTGTTACGGCATACAAGCCTTTAATGTTGTAGTGAGACGGCTTTGTCATCTTGATTGTCTTCTTCACGCGCCCAAAAAAAGCGATCTGGAATAAATTGCCCCATGCCTGGACGAAATGCATGTTTAAGCGTTTGCCATGTGTACTCTTGTGCTTCCTGCACAGCCTCCTCCATGGTAAGGCCATGCGCCAAGCATGCAGTAATAGCGCTGGTCAATGTACAACCAGACCCATGATAGCTACCAGCTAAACGCTCCCAATGGTAATCTTTAATCAGACCAGACTCACCCGTGATTTGCGTGCCAAATAACGAATTCACCACATCTATAGAACGCTCATGTGTCCCTGTAATTAATACATATTCGCAACCCATGTCTAGCAATCGGCGTGCAGATTCGTCAAGTGATGTGTGCTTAAGCTCTTCACTCTCTTCATAAAATGCCAAACGGCGTGCTTCTAGACTATTTGGGGTTATCAATGTTGCTTGTGGAAACAAAAGCTCACACATGGCTGCTTGCATATCTTCGTTAGCCAGTTCGTCGCCGCGCCCTGAGGTCAGAATAGGGTCAATAATTAAGGGTACATCTGGATAATCTGCCACGATTTCTGCAATCATCGCAACATTTTCTATACTACCCAACAAGCCTAATTTAAAGGCCGCCACTTGCACATCTTCCAAAATGGTACGTGCCTGCTCATTAATCCAATCCGAGTCTAATGCCATCACGCTCTCAACGCCCACCGTGTCTTGCACAGTAATGCCAGTGATAACAGATAATGGATGGCAGCCAATACTTGCCAAAGCCAATATATCAGCTTGCATACCCGCACCGCAACTCGGATCTGTTGCAGCAAATGTCATGACGGTGGGTGGAGTTAATGCCATATTGTCCCTTTTGGAGCGGCTGACGGGAATCGGACCCGCGTATCGAGCTTGGGAAGCTAGCGTTCTACCATTGAACTACAGCCGCATTTTTATAATAGTAAAACTGTATTTTACTTGTGCGGGCATTGCATGGCAAAACAATTCCGCTAAAACTCTTGCGGATCAATATCTAACGTCCAACGTAATTTGTTAGATAGCTTCAATAAGCGCAGTTGAGGTACCCATACATTCAATAAATTTTGCAGAGCCTGCCTTGTTTTGGACTGTAATAACAAGTGACCTCGCTCCAGCCCTTTTAAGCGCTCCATTTGTGGTCTTACTGGACCATAAATGGTGAGTGACTGTGGCATTTCCTGAGCCAAACTGATCGCGTCATTCAAAAAGTTTTGTACCATTGCATAATCATTTGCTTCTGCCTTAAGCAAGGCAAAGTAACTGGTTGGCGGAAACTGCATGCTTTGGCGCTCGGCCAATAATGTATTGGCATATGCGACATAGTCATGTGCACGCAGCGCATAAAATAAATCATGTTGCGGGAAGCTCGTTTGTATTAACACTTCTCCAGCCTTATCGCCCCGCCCAGCGCGCCCTGACACTTGCATAAGCTGGGAAAATAATCGTTCACTCGCCCTAAAGTCTGGGCTATACAATGCAGCGTCTGTATCAATCACCCCCACCAAAGTAAGGTTAGGAAAATCATGGCCTTTCGCCAGCATTTGTGTACCGACTAAAATATCAATCTCACCCATATGCACTTTAGTTAGCAATTCAGTTAAAGCACTTTTTTGACGCATACTATCACGATCTACACGCGCAATCCGTGCCTGCGGAAAACGTTGCTCAAGTGTTTGCACCAGTCTTTGCGTGGCTTGCCCCACCGGATACAGATCAGCATTACCGCAGCTCGGGCACTGTAACGGGATTTTTTGCTCATGACCGCAGTGATGACACTTCAAACGTCTTTGACTGAGATGCACCACCAACTTTGCAGAACAACGACTGCAAGCGGATGTCCACTGGCAGGCATTACAATGCAGTACAGGCGCATAACCCCGTCTATTCAAGAATAACAAGCTTTGTTCACCACGCTGTAAGCGATTTTGTATGGCTTGAATCAGCAATGGTGATAGACCATTTTCCACAGGAGATTTTGCTGTATCGACACAAAATATTTTCGGCAAAACAGCATTACTTACCGCACGTTGCGTCAATGTTAATAAGCCATATACCTGTTTTTTTTCTGCTTGCGAGACGTTATACCAAGTCTCCAGTGAGGGCGTTGCACTACCCATGACAATAGGAATATGCAACTGTTTAGCGCGCATTACTGCCACATCGCGCGCATGATACCGCATGCCGTCCTGCTGCTTGTAGGAGCCGTCATGTTCTTCATCTATTACGATCAGACTCAAATGCGGCATGGGCGTAAACACACTCAGACGTGTACCAATCACAATTTTTGCCGCCCCAGATTTAGCGGCCAGCCAGTGCTGTAAGCGCTCACTCTCACTCAAATTACTATGCAAAGTCACTAATGGATATTGACTTAAACGACTTCTAAATCGTGCTTCTAACTGTGGTGTTAAGTTGATTTCTGGTACCAATACCAATGCTTGTGCGTTTGGTTTTGCTAATATTGTTTGTAAAAGCTGTATGTAAACTTCTGTTTTGCCCGACCCTGTCACCCCATATAGCAACCAAGGCTTAAACGTACCCGCTGTATCAAGAACAGCTTGAATTGCGACCATCTGCTCTAGATTTAATTCTGGCGATTCTGCTGAGGCTGGCATTGAAGGCTTGATCGCAACAACTTCACGTACACTCACACAATCCCATTCTTTTAACTGCGCGATGGCTTTTCGCCAGCCAGAAGATATGGTTGCCAATTGCGCCTCAGTTAAATGGGGGTGATGCAAAAACGCTTGTAAAACACGCTGCAACACCACTTGGCGCTTTGCCACCTGTTCTGGATCTGGATTTTTTATCAACGCATAATCAAAGGTTTTACGTGAAACTGCGGGCTTGATTTGCCGCAAACGTAAGGGCAGGGTAGAAATCAACGTTTGCCCAAAAGGATAATGATAGTAATCTGCGCAAAACTTCAGTAACTGATACGTTGAACGATCCAAAACAACGTCATCAAACACATGAATCACAGACTTGAGCTTATCAATCGGCATGTCGCTGATATCTGCGATGTCTAGAACGATCCCCACCAATTGCCGCCCAGCAAATGGCACCACAACACGATGACCAATCTTGACCTTAAATCCATTGTTAAGATAATCGAACACGCGATCTAGCGGCACATCCAGTGCAATTTTTAAAATTTGCGGTGTTAAATGAGAGTTTTGTGTCGCCATAGGCCCATGATTAGTTTGAAAATCACAAAAATGCTTGCTTAATTGAGTTAAAATAGCGGTTTTAAATTTTGACTACATTAAGTCATCATTAAACTGCGAAACAACCAACCTTGAAACAAATTATCACAGATTTATTATTGCAGGCAGCAAAAACTTTAGTTGAGGACACTGCAAACTTATCCATCGTTTTAGAACGCCCAAAATCAGCAGATCATGGCGATTTTGCTACTAACATCGCCATGCAATTAGCAAAACCGCTACGCCAAAATCCGCGCGCGATTGCCGAAAGCTTGATTAATGCGCTACCGCCAAGCGCATCCATTGCAAAAGTGGAAATAGCAGGGGCTGGTTTTATTAATTTCTTTCTCAATACCAATACCAAACAAACGGTTATCAAGCAGATACTGACATCTGGCGACACTTACGGCCATCATCAACATGGTGCTGGCGAAAAAGTACAAGTGGAATTTGTGTCAGCCAATCCGACAGGTCCCTTACATGTAGGACATGGTCGCGGTGCAGCTGTGGGTGATTGCCTGTGCCGTCTGCTTGCAGCCAATGGCTGGGATGTGACACGAGAGTTTTATTATAACGATGCTGGCGCGCAAATTGACAACCTGACAAAATCTGTACTGGCGCGTGCGCAAGGTGTTGCTCCTGATAGCGCTGATTTTCCTGAAAACGGCTACCGTGGTGATTACATCTTGGACATTGCCAAAGCTTATCTTGCTCAAGAAACTGTCATTGCTGACGACATGGAAGTCACAGCCAGCGGCGATCTCACTGATCTAGATGACATACGGAAATTTGCCGTGGCTTATTTACGCCATGAGCAAGACATCGATTTACAAGCGTTTCAGATCAAATTTGACGTTTTCTCACTGGAAAGTGCTTTATACACCACGGGTAAAGTGGAAAACACCGTGCAAGCACTGATTAAGTCAGGAAAAACCTATGAAGAAGATGACGCACTTTGGCTAAAAACAACGGATTTTGGCGATGACAAAGACCGCGTCATGCGTAAAAAAGAAGGTGGTTACACCTACTTTGTACCTGATGTTGCCTACCACCTAGATAAATGGAGTCGCGGCTTTAAACGCGTCATTAACGAACAAGGTGCTGATCATCACAGCACCATCACGCGCGTGCGTGCTGGCCTGCAGGCGCTCAATATAGGCATACCGCCATCATGGCCAGATTATGTATTGCACCAAATGGTGACCGTGATGCGTGGTGGGGAAGAAGTCAAACTATCCAAACGTGCAGGTAGCTATGTCACGCTGCGCGATTTAATCGAAGAAGTAGGCTGCGATGCCACGCGTTACTTCCTTGCTGCACGACGTGCCGACTCACAATTAGTATTTGATATTGATCTGGCGCGTGCCCAAACCAATGATAATCCTGTGTACTACATTCAATACGCACATGCACGTATTTGTAGTGTGCTAGCGCAATGGGGTGGAGAAATGAATGCCTTGGCCGCTGTGGATTTAAGTCCACTCACTTCTTCTAGTGAAACAACGCTGATGCAAAAGCTGAGCGAATTTCCTGAAGTTGTCAGCAGCGCATGCGACGAGCTTTCTCCTCACAGCATTGCCACCTATTTAAAAGAGCTGGCAAGCGATTTACATAGCTATTACAATGACACCAAATTTTTAGTTGATGATGATGCCATTAAACTCGCACGCATGGCGCTCATCGCAGCAACGCAACAAGTGTTAAAGAATGGTTTAACATTGTTAGGTGTTTCGGCACCGCAAAAAATGTAAAGGTACTAAGATGACTAAAGATTACAAGCCAAGTCCTCCAAGAAGTGAAAAAAAAGGCAATCCCTTCTTGTCTGGTTTATTAGTTGGGCTACTTCTGGGTGTAGGTGCTTCCGTTGGGCTAACCATCTATTTAAAAGGGGATTCTAGTCCATTTTTAGAAAAAGGCATCAAACAAAACACTGTTGCAGAAAAATCTGGTAAAAAGAAAGTCTCTGAAGAAACCATCAAACCCAATAGCCCAGATGACAAAACACTGCAAGATCCCAACAAGTTTGATTTTTATACCATTCTGCCCGAAACAGAAAGCAAAGTGACTGAACAAGAAGTCAAAAATGCCACCACCATTAAAAAGGATAGCTACTTTTTACAAGTCGGCGCTTTTGAAAATGAAGATGATGCAGATAACATGAAAGCCAAGCTGGCACTACAAGGCTTTGAGGCTGTCGTGCAATCTGCGGAAATTCCAGGCAAAGGCGTTTGGCATCGCGTCAGAGTCGGGCCACTCAGCGATGTAGAACAAATCAACAAAGTACGCGGTGACTTAACATTGAACGGATTCAACGCAGACCTTATCAAAGTACATACGGAAGCGACAACTAACTAGGCTGTCATCCCAATTTAACCTTGATACGTTAGATTATTCGATAGTTATTGCTAAATTAATTTTTAAATTAACCCTTAACACTTTAGGAAACATAATGAAAAAGTTTTTAACTGGTTTAATGCTTATTTTAAGCACACACGTGATTGCAGCTGAAACTGCGACTCAGGAGGGCAACGCTTTTGAGGCGGTTGCACAAGTCATCCCTACCGACAAACCCGCTAAAATTGAAGTCATGGAAATATTTTGGTATGGCTGTATTCACTGCTACCACATGGACCCATTGCTCAATGCTTGGGTCAAAAAATTACCTAGCGATGTTTATTTTAAACGTGTTCCAGGTTTACCTAATCCAAGCTGGGCGCCTATGGCCAAAGCTTATTTTGCAATGGAAACGTTAGGCTTACTCGAAAAATTACACACCCCTTTGTTTGATGCCGTGCACAAACAAAAAACCATCAACCCCACTGATGAAAAATCGATTATTGAATGGGTTACAAAACAAAGTGGTCTTGATAAATTAAAAGTTGAGCAAGCCTTTAGCTCATTCACTACTAGCACCAATTTAAACCGTGCCGCACAAGTGTTTAGAGCTTCTGGTGCAACTGGTGTGCCTAGTCTGATTATTGACGGTAAGTACCTCACGTCCAGCACCATGGCTGGCGGTAACGAAGAAGCCATTAAAACTGCTGATTTTATTATTGCAAACGTTCGCAAAGACAAAGCACCAGCAACCAAAAAATAATGTATTAATCGCACGGGTTTTTATAAAAACTAATCCAGCCCGTTGAAATTGTAAATTCAACGGGCTTTTGTTTTACACTTGCAGTTTTAAGTAATCCTCATCCATGCAAAAAATCTTTATTACGGGTGCTTCTAGCGGTATAGGAGAGGCGCTCGCCTTTGAATATGCAAAACGCTACGCGCATGGCAAAGCATGTATAGGATTAGTTGCGAGGCGTAGTGAACACTTACACGCCATTGCTAGTCAGATTCAATCACAGTATCAAATCACTTGTGCTATTTACGTATGTGACGTACGTGATCAATTTGCTTTGCAACAAGCGGCTCAACACTTTATCCAACACTACGGTGTACCCAACATTGTCATTGCCAACGCAGGCGCAAGTACAGGCACGCTGACAGAACATGTGGAAGATGTTAAAGCATTCCAAGCAGTGATGGAGATTAACCTCATGGGCATGGTGCATACTTTTCAGCCCTTTATTCAGGCAATGAAAATCACAGCCAAAAATGGAGAGCAAGCACAACTGGTAGGCATTGCGAGCGTTGCTGGGATTCGAGGACTACCTGGTGCGGGCGCCTATTGTGCAAGTAAAGCTGCCGCCATTACTTACTTAGAAAGTTTACGTGTCGAATTGCAATCGTTCAACATTTATGTAACGACTATTGCACCAGGCTATATCCGCACACCCATGACCGACATCAACCACTATCCCATGCCATTTTTAATGGATGCTGATGTATTTGCCAGAAAATTCATTCTGGCAGTTGCACAGAAAAAACGCTTTGTGATTATCCCTTGGCAGATGAGCTTGCTTGCCAAAATCATGCGTCTAATCCCACCCGTTTTATGGGATTGGATGATGAAAAATGCACCGCACAAAGCCAGAATCAACATTAAATAAGATAAATATGAATAAAAAAGAAAATTGTCATATTAGTTACTTTTTTCTTGTACACCATAGCGTCTAGTTGAAAACGCACGAGGTAACTAAGATGATTATAGTGACCGACACCTACCAACAGGTCAATGGTGTCTCAACCACCTATAAAAATCTGGAAAAAATCGCAGCAAAAAGAAGTCTGGATTTACAAATTGTGCATCCAGGCTTATTTAAATGGATACCCATGCCATTTTACCCAGAAATCCAACTCTCGATTCAACCCATTAGGCTTTGGTTAACGTTGAATAAACTCAAAGCGGAGAGAATTCACATTGCTACCGAAGGCGCAATGGGCTTTGTTGCACGCACTTGGTGTAGATGGCACAAAAAACCTTTTACCACCTCTTACCACACCAAATTTCCTGAGTATTTAAAAGTCATGTTTGGTGTGCCTGTCAAATACACTTATTGGTATATGCGCAAATTCCATTCTGCCGCAAAAGCCACGTTTGTGACTACACAATCAGTGCGTGATGAGCTCACTGCGCGTGGCTTTAAAAATCTGGTAGTCTGGACTAGAGGCGTATCCGATGATTTAATTAGCCATCATCATCCCGCTACCGATACTGAGAAACTACGTGTACTTAATGTTGGGCGCGTGAGTAAAGAGAAAAATTTAGACTCTTTATGTGCCTATGAAAACGACTTTGATATTACCATCGTCGGTGACGGACCATATCTAGAAGAGCTCAAAGCTAAGTATAAAAATGTCAAATTTTTAGGCTATAAATTTGGCAAAGAACTCGCACAAATCTATGCAGAGCACGATATTTTTGCTTTTCCCTCTTTTACCGATACCTTTGGCATCGTCATGATAGAAGCCATGTGCAATGGCTTACCTGTCGCTGGTTATAATGTGGCAGGGCCCAAAGACGTGATTGAACATGGCGTCACCGGGATTATTAGTGACAACTTATACGAATCTATTATTGCATGCAAAAAACTCAACCGAGAGAAAATCAAGCAAGAATCTAAACAAAAATGGTCTTGGGATAATTGCTTTGAAATTTTCATGCACCATTTGTATCGATAAAGATTTGTAGACTTGGTAACTTATCTCGTAATCGGTCTGTAGCGAATGCGCTTAGGCTTAGCACCTTCTTCACCTAAGCGATTTTTCTTGTCCAACTCATATTCCTGATAATTACCATTAAAGAAAGTCCATTGCGAATCACCTTCCGCTGCCAAAATATGGGTAGCAATACGATCCAAGAACCAGCGATCATGCGAAATCACCAATACACAGCCTGCAAATTCAAGCAAGGCGTCCTCTAAAGCACGCAACGTTTCCACATCTAAGTCATTTGATGGCTCATCCAGCAATAGCACATTACCGCCAGAAATAAGCGTTTTAGCCAAGTGCAAGCGCCCACGCTCCCCACCTGATAGTTGCCCAACAATTTTTTGCTGATCAGCCCCTTTAAAGTTAAAACGACCGATATAAGCACGGCTTGGCGTTTCATAGCGTCCAACTTGTAAGATATCGGAGCCCCCTGAGATTTCATCAAATACCGTTTTAGCATCGCTTAAGGCATCTCGACTTTGGTCTACATAGGCCAATTTAACTGTTTGACCAATCTTCACTTCTCCACCATCTGGCTGCTCTTTACCTACAATCATTTTAAACAGTGTAGATTTACCCGCGCCGTTTGGACCAATGACACCCACAATAGCGCCTGGTGGCAGGCTAAAGCTTAAATTGTCCATCAATAAGCGGTCGCCAAATGCCTTAGTGACATGATTAAATTCAATGACTTGGTCACCTAAACGCTCACCGACTGGAATGAATATCTCTTGTGTTTCATTGCGTTTTTGGTATTCGGCACTTGCTAATTCTTCATATCGTGCAATACGCGCCTTGCTTTTAGCTTGACGTGCTTTTGGATTTTGGCGCACCCATTCCAGCTCTGTATTAAGCGCTTTGCGACGTGCCGACTCTTGTGATTCTTCTTGCTTTAAACGCTCTTGTTTTTGATCTAACCAGCTAGAATAGTTTCCTTTCCAAGGAATGCCTTGCCCACGATCCAGCTCTAAAATCCATTCGGCCGCATTATCTAAGAAATAGCGGTCGTGCGTAACAGCCACTACCGTGCCTGGGAAGCGCACCAAAAACTGCTCTAGCCATTCCACGGATTCCGCATCCAAATGGTTGGTGGGCTCATCCAACAACAACATATCGGGTTTAGAAAGCAATAGCTTACACAAAGCGACACGACGCTTTTCACCACCTGAAAGTGGGCCGATTTTGGCATCCCAAGGTGGCAAACGTAGCGCATCTGCTGCAATTTCCAATTGATGCTCAATATCGGAACCACTCGCAGCAATGATATTTTCATACTTAGCTTGTTCTTCTGCCAATTTATCAAAGTCTGCATCTGGCTCAGCATAAGCAGCATAAATTTCCTCTAGTTTTTGCTTGGCCTCCATCACAGCACCCATGCCACTTTCTACTTCTTCGCGTATGGTTTTACTGGAGTCTAGTTGCGGCTCTTGTGATAAATAACCGATAGAAATATTAGGCTGCCACTGCACTTCGCCCTCAAACTCTTTATCAGCGCCGGCCATAATGCGTAGCACCGTCGATTTACCCGCACCATTTAAGCCAAGTAAGCCAATCTTTGCGCCTGGGAAAAATGAAAGCGAAATATCTTTAATGATTTGACGTTTAGGTGGAACGACTTTGCTCACGCGAAGCATGGACATGACATATTGCGCCATTTTGAATTGCTTTCTAACGACTAAAGTAAAAGCGTTAGCTTACTGCAATGTGATTCAATTGGGTATGTCTTTGTACAACTCTTAGCAAAAAGGGGCAGAATTTGCCCCTTAACGATACGTCACAGAAACTTGAGCTGATTTTTACCCTGCTAAGTGAACGTTTCCACAATCTCTACATTAAATACCAAGTGCCTCTGCCCAAGCCAGCGCCTCAATATGACTACGATTCACTTTGGCTGCATCAAGTTGTAAAGAATCCGCAATCGCTTTAATTTCTGCATTATCGTCATGCTCACAAGCCTCTGTGAGTTTTAAAAATGGCGCATACATGCCTTCACGATGAATCAGTGCGTCTGTAATAGGGGCTGGTAGTTGAAGCCTTTCTAAAGCTTCGTCCATTGGCACTTTTAATATCGCATCTAACATCGAAAACACACCCACAATAAATAAATTATCGCGGTCATGTTTTTCAAAATAACCTTCACCTAACAGTTCTGTTAAACGTCCACGCGTAATAGAAGTTTTCATTAACACGGGGGATGTTGAGTTTTCGCCCGCTGTTACCATCAATAATGTTAACCAGCGGTAGAGCTGATTTCTGCCCAATATGGAAAATGCATGCCCCAGAGATTGCACTTCGCATGAAAGCCCAAACCCAACCGAGTTAATATAGCGCAACAGTTTAAATGTAAGCGTCGCATCACGTTTAAAACCAGCTTCTATTACATCGTTATCTGCATCTTGTGTGACCAGATTTAAAATATGTAACACACTATCAAATGAGGGGTTGATTACTTTTTCTGCTAATGTAACAGGATGTGAAAAATAAAATCCTTGAAAGCACTTAAAACCGATTCCTTTACTAGACTCAAACTGCTCATGCGTTTCCACTTTCTCTGCAACGAGTCTGGTCATCGGTGCGTTATATTTTGCAAATAACTTGATCGCCTCTGCATAATTTACTTTTTGAACATCAATCTTGATAAAGTCAGCTAACTTAAATAATGCATCGGGTGCATTACTAAGCTGCGGATTATCTAGTGAAATTTTATAATTCAAGCTTTTTAGATGCGTGCAACGTGCGATGACCTCATCATCAATGACCACATTGCTCAGTATTTCCAGCACGGTTTTTTTGGGCGGCATTAACTCAATTAGCTCGCTCTTGAGCATCAGCTTATTCATATTGATAAACGCTAATTTTTCACCCAACTTCCATTCATCATGCATCTGATCAATGGTGGACAGCAAAACGCTAGCGCAATTTTTTAAGTCATCTTCAAAAATGGCGCTTTGGGCATCTTCACTATGCCTAAAGAAAAACTCATACCCTATAATTTGCTGTTTAGCATCTACAATAGGTTGACGGGCAATAAATGTTTGATCTTGCATAGATTTCAATCCTAATATTTAGATTTTACAAACTGGTTTTTCACTCACACTCATACTAATACCAGTGACTACAAATTGCTTTGATAAATAAAGCGGTTTTGTTGGCTTTATTCTTGGTTTACATTTAGCTATTGTTCGTTTCGCGTTATCATCCTTATTTAAACGAATAAATCTCTTACATGGCGCTTAAATCTACTGTTTATAAAGCTGACTTGCAAATTGCTGATATGGATAGACATTACTATGCACAGCATAGTCTTACCTTGGCCAAACATCCTTCAGAAACAGAAGAACGCTTGATGGTGCGTCTAATCGCATTTGTCCTATTTGCCAATGAAGCGCTCAGTTTTGGCAAAGGCTTAAGTGACGATGATGAGCCAGATTTATGGCAAAAGGATCTCACGGGCGCGATTGAATTATGGGTGAATGTTGGCTTACCAGATGAACGCGAAGTTCGTAAGGCTTGTGGAAAAGCCACTCATGTCGCTGTCATACTTTATGGTGGCAGAGTCGCCGATATGTGGTGGGAACAAAATAAGAAATTATTGTTAAAACTCAATAACCTAACAGTCATTAACTTGCCAGAAACAGAAGCACTCAGCAATGCATGCACGCGCAATATGAGCGTTAATTGTACGATACAAGATGAACAGATTTTAATAGGATATGAAACAGGGAGTTTTGAGCTATTTCCCATCAAATTGAAAACTTATGCTTAAAGTAACTTTCTAAATCTATGATGGACATTAATGAATTATGGTTAAACTACGCAGTTGCTTTAGGTATAGGCCTCATTATAGGCACTGAGCGCGAGCGTAATAAAAGCACAAATGATGAAAAGTCAGTCGCAGGGGTGCGCACCTTTGCTATTACCTCTTTACTTGGTGCAACCAGTGCCTTAATTAACATCTGGCTTCATATTGCAGTGCTCATATGTGTGATGGCCTTTATTGCAGTAGCTTATTTTTCTAGTCAGGACAAAGATACTGGTCTTACTACAGAAATCAGCTTAATTTTTACTGTTATTTTAGGCGGATTGGCAACTACGCATACATCGCTTGCAGCTAGTCTAGGTGTAGCCACAGCTTTGCTGTTAGTCGTTAAAAAGCGCCTGCATGGCTTTGTCTTGCGCACCATTACCCAAACTGAACTCAATGAATTTTTAATGCTGTCCGCAGCAACGCTGATCATTTTACCTATCGTCCCAAATGCTTTTATTGGACCTTTTGACGCAATTAACCCCAGAAATCTCTGGCTTATTGTTATTTTCATCATGTTAATCAATGCACTAGGCCACATTGCATTGCGCTTATTAGGTGAGCGCATCGGCCTGCCTGTGGTTGGTTTGGTTTCAGGATTTATCTCAAGTATTGCTACTATAGGTGCCATGGGCGACCGCGCAAGGAAAAATCCGCATTTTTTAGGCTCTGCCGTAGCTGGTGCCACTTTTTCGAGCCTAGCTACGATCGTGCAGCTCTCTATGCTGCTTGCAGCTATTCACACCGCAACACTAGACGCACTTAAATGGCCTTTGATTTTTGGTGGGGTTTCTATTGCACTATATGGCTTAATTCTCACGGTAAAATCTTTTAATCAGCACGCTTCAAATGACACTAAACCGATCAATGCCTTTAGCTTAAAAATTGCATTATGGTTAACTTGCATCATTGCGCTGGTGCTCATTGTATCTGCCGCATTAAAGGCTTGGTTTGGGCAAACAGGGCTGATCGTGGCCTCAGCTATTGCAGCATTAGCCGATGTACACGCGCCTACAATCTCGGTAGCGACTTTGGCTGCAAACGGTAAGATGACTGCAATCAGTGCGGTCATACCGATTTTAATCGCTTTTTCTTTCAATACCCTCTCAAAAGCGATTATTGCTATTCTAAGCGGCGGAAAAGAATACGCTAAGCTACTTATTCCAGGTTTGTTAATACAAGTGGTGGCTGTTTGGCTTGGATGGTGGCTATTTTAATGGCTACTCTACCGTCACGCTTTTTGCTAAATTTCTAGGCTTATCAACATCTGTGCCTTTAAGCAGGGCGACATGATAGGCCAGTAATTGCACAGGGATCGTGTGTAGAATAGGGGAGAGCACCCCTACGTGACGTGGCGTACGAATCACATGCACACCTTCTGATTCAGTAAAATGACTATCCGCATCTGCGAATACAAATAATTCGCCACCACGTGCTTTCACTTCTTGCATATTGGATTTTACCTTTTCCAGCAACGCATCATTTGGCGCAATCACAACCACTGGCATATTGTTGTCTACAAGCGCCAACGGGCCATGCTTAAGTTCTCCCGCAGGGTAGGCCTCAGCGTGAATATAAGAAATTTCTTTCAGCTTAAGCGCGCCTTCCATGGCAATCGGATAATGTATACCACGGCCTAAAAACAGCGCATGCTCTTTATCGCCAAAACGTTTCGCCCATTCTCGAATTTGTGGCTCTAGATTAAGCGCATATTGCACACTACCTGCTAGTTGACGCAGACCACTCAAAAATGCTTGTTCATTTTCTGCACTGAGCATTCCTTTTTGTTTAGCTAGTGTCGCGGCCAGAACAAACAACGCCACCAGCTGTGTAGTAAATGCCTTGGTCGATGCCACGCCAATTTCTGCCCCAGCGCGCGTGTAGAAAATGAGTCGTGAGGCACGTGGTATAGCACTTTCTTGCACATTACATATCGCCAAGCTCAAGTCCTGACCTAATGATTTAGCATGTTTGAGCGCTTCCATGGTATCCAAGGTCTCGCCCGATTGTGAAATAGTCACGATCAACTGATTTGGATTGGGTACAGATTCTCGATAGCGATATTCACTTGCTATTTCCACATTGCATGGAATTTTTGCAATACTTTCTAGCCAATATTTTGCCGTTAATCCCGCGTAGTAACTTGTTCCCGCAGCCAAAATCAGTACGCTGTTGACCTGCGCAAACACTTGCTGCGCATGTTCACCAAATAGCTCAGGTCTAAACGCGCCATCATCAATCAAAGCCTCAATGGTATCTGTCAATGCGCGTGGTTGTTCATAAATTTCTTTTTGCATAAAGTGGCTATACGGACCAAGCTCTAGTGAAGCCAAAGAAACATCGCTCATATGCACTTTACGCTGTGCTAGCTGGCCATCTTTACCATAAATCGTGACTGCATCTGTAGTTAATGTCGCTACATCACCATCCTCTAGATAGATTACTTTTCTGGTGCTGGAGAGTACTGCAGAGACATCCGATGCAATGAAATTTTCACCTTCCCCCAGCCCTATTAACAAGGGGCAGCCTAAGCGGGCACACACCATCATATCTGGCCGATCGACAGCGATCACACTAATTGCAAAGGCGCCTGAGAGTTCTGATACGGATTTTTTTACCGCCGCCAATAAATCTAAACCCTGTTGACAGTAGTAGTGAACTAAGTGAGCGATCACTTCAGTATCTGTTTGCGAAGCAAATACATAGCCCAATTTTTTTAATCTTGCACGTTGCTCATCGTGATTTTCTATAATGCCATTATGCACCACTGCAATTTCTGGATGATCTTGAGTAGGGGAGACGTGCGGGTGTGCGTTACTTTCTGTCACTCCACCATGGGTGGCCCAACGGGTGTGCCCAATGCCAAGCATGCCTGTGAGACCTTCTGCAGTGGCTTTATTTTGCATTTCTGAGACGCGACCAACAGCTCTCACACGTTTAATTTCTGTGTCTAATATGGCAAGACCAGCCGAGTCATATCCTCTGTACTCTAGCCTGCACAGCCCTTCTATCAGCATTGGTACAACATTTCTTTTAGCGATAGCACCTACAATTCCACACATAAATTTATTCTTTCTAACGCGAATTACTTTTTAAGTTTCTGCGGACGTTGCCATCCTGCAATGGATTTTTGTTCTTTGGCTCGACACAAGGTTAAAGCGTCTGCAGGAGCGTTTCGGGTGATTGTTGAACCCGCTGCTATCGTAGCGCCTTTGCCTATGGTGACAGGTGCAATAAGCTGTGTATCAGAGCCTACAAACACATCATCTTCTATCACCGTTCTAAACTTATTGGCACCGTCATAGTTGCAGGTAATGGTACCTGCGCCAATGTTTACGTTTTTGCCCACCGTGCTATCACCTACATAGCTTAAGTGATTGATTTTAGTACCTATATCTACTTGCGCGTTCTTGAGCTCTACAAAGTTTCCAACATGGGTGTCTGCCGCCAGAGTAGTGCCTGGGCGTAAGCGCGCAAACGGTCCGATACGATTATTTTCACCGACTGTTGCGTCATCAATATGCGTAAATGGCGCTATTTGTGTATCCGCCGCGATCTTTGCGTTTTTAATTACGCAATTTGCGCCAATCATGACACGATCCCCTAATGCGACATGGCCTTCAAACACACAGTTCACATCAATGAGTACATCGCGCCCGCAAGTTAATGTTCCACGCACATCAATACGGCTTGCATCTTTAAGCGTAGTGCCACCTAGTAACAACTGATTGGCGATGCGCGACTGATGCACGCGTTCTATTTGCATTAAGTCCGTTTTTGAGTTGATTCCAGTAACAGACCATTCATCGTCTGCGATTTCCGCCACCACCTCTATGCCATCTTGTACTGAAAATTCTACAATGTCCGTTAAGTAAAACTCACCTTGCGCATTTTGATTATCTAATCTTGTTAACCAAGGCTTTAGTAAACGATTGGGCATTGCCATCATGCCAGTATTCACTTCTTTAATGGCTCGTTGAGATTCACTAGCATCTTTGTGTTCAATAATGGCTTGGACGTGACCTTTTTTATTTCTAATAATTCTGCCGTAGCCAATGGGATCCGCTTTATTAAATGTCAGTAATGCTAAGTTTTTTTTCGCGCTTGTGACAAGCTGTTGGCACATCGCTACATCAGCCAAAGGCACATCGCCGAGCAAAATTAATGTAGTCGCATCTTGGTCCAAATAGGGTGCTGCTTGTTGCACCGCATGGCCTGTGCCTTTTTGCTCTGCCTGATTTACCCAAGTGATGACTTCATGCTGAAACGCATCCTTCACTTGCTCACCACCAAAACCATATACCACGATAATTTTTTGTGGATTTAGCGCTTTAGCAGTGTCAATGACATGTCCTAAAATAGGCTGACCACCTACTACATGTAACACCTTAGGCGTATCGGAATGCATACGAGTACCTTTACCCGCTGCAAGAATAACAATATTTAATAATGACATGGCATAAGCTTAACGGACTAAGATGAAATTATGATTAAATTTACAACTTGAAAGTATAAACAAAAAAGGCAGCCTAAGGCTGCCTTTTAAGTAAGTATATCAATACCTAGTGTTGTGTTTTTCTACGCAATTTTTCAATGGCCTGAATCTGTGCTATCGCCTCTGATAACTCAGCTTGTGCTTTTGCGTAATCCATTTGTGAAGCATTATTTTTCATCGCTTCTTCCGCAGCCTCTTTAGCAGCAATGGCTTTTGCTTCATCTAAATCATGACCACGAATCGCTGTATCTGCCAACACGGTAATCATACCTGGTTGCACCTCTAACATTCCACCAGAGATGAAAATCAAAGTCTCTTCAGCCTCGCTAGATTGTTTGATACGCAATGCACCTGGTTTGATTGTCGTGATCAGCGGAGTATGGTTTGGATAAATACCGACCTCACCTGCGCTTGCAGGTACAACCACAAACTCAGCCTCACCAGAAAAAATGCTTTCTTCTGCGCTAACGACATCAATATGAACAGTATGTGCCATAAGTTTAATTCTCTTAAATTAGTTTAAAGTTTTGGCTTTTTCTACTGCTTCTTCGATACCGCCTACCATATAGAACGCTTGTTCTGGTAAATGATCATACTCGCCAGCCACAATCGCTTTAAAACCCTTGATGGTTTCTTTTAATGGTACGTATTTACCTGGCGCACCAGTAAACACTTCAGCCACATGGAACGGTTGTGACAAGAAACGTTGGATTTTGCGCGCACGACCAACTGCCAATTTGTCTTCTGGTGACAATTCGTCCATACCCAAAATCGCAATAATGTCGCGCAATTCTTTATAGCGTTGCAATGTTTGTTGTACTGAACGTGCCACTTGATAATGTTCTTCACCAACCACTAATGGATCTAATTGACGTGAAGTTGAGTCCAATGGATCCACCGCTGGATAGATACCTAAAGAAGCAATGTCACGTGACAACACAACGGTTGAGTCCAAATGTTGGAAAGTTGTCGCTGGTGATGGGTCAGTTAAGTCATCCGCAGGTACGTAAACCGCTTGGATAGAAGTAATAGAGCCCACTTTAGTTGAGGTAATACGCTCTTGTAAACGACCCATTTCGTCCGCCAAAGTTGGTTGGTAACCCACAGCAGATGGCATACGGCCTAACAATGCTGAAACTTCGGTACCAGCCAGTGTGTAACGGTAGATGTTGTCAACGAAGAACAACACGTCACGGCCTTCATCACGGAATTTTTCCGCCATGGTCAAACCAGACAACGCTACACGTAAACGGTTGCCTGGTGGTTCGTTCATTTGACCAAACACCATGGCTACTTTTGATTCTTTCATGTTATCTAATTTGATAACACCAGCTTCTGCCATCTCGTGGTAGAAGTCGTTACCTTCACGCGTACGCTCACCCACACCTGCAAACACAGACAAACCTGAGTGTTGTTTAGCAATGTTGTTAATGAGTTCCAACATGTTAACGGTTTTACCTACACCCGCACCACCGAATAGACCCACTTTACCACCCTTAGCGAATGGGCAAACCAAGTCAATCACCTTGATACCTGTTTCTAACAAGTCTACAGAAGGTGAGAGCTCTTCAAATGTTGGGGCTTTTTGGTGAATTGAGCGGAATTCTGTAGAGTCAATTGGACCTACTTCATCAATCGGACGACCTAACACGTCCATAATACGGCCTAACGTACCTTCGCCTACTGGCACTTGAATTTGTGCACCTGTAGATTTAAACGCTGTACCACGCGCCAAACCATCAGAAGAACCCATGGCAATCGTGCGTACAATGCCATCACCTAATTGTTGTTGCACTTCTAATGTTAAGCCAGCTTCTGCTTGTGAATTCTTATCATCAATGATGAGCGCATCAAATACTTTTGGCATTTGATCACGCGGAAACTCAACGTCTACCACAGCGCCGATACATTGCACCACTTTACCTACAATTGCTTGATTTGCTTTTGCCATTTTCTATCCCTAACTTCTTTAGTCAGATTTAATTAAATTCAATAATTAAGCTACTGCCGCTGCGCCACCAACAATCTCTGAGATTTCTTTGGTAATCGCTGCTTGACGCGCTTTGTTGTACACCAGTTTCAATTCGCCAATCACGTTTTTAGCGTTATCTGATGCTGATTTCATCGCTACCATACGTGCTGATTGCTCAGAAGCCATATTTTCAGCCACCGCGTTAAAAATGAGTGATTCGATATAACGCACCATCAATTCGTCCACTACAGGCTTTGCTTCTGGCTCATAGATATAATCCCAATGGCCTTTTGGACTGCCCAATTGTTCACCACTTAAGGGTAGCAATTGTTGCATGGTAGGCTCTTGCTTCATGGTATTGATAAATTTGGTGTAGCAAATATACAACTGGTCAATTTCACCTGCAGTATACGCATCCAACATCACTTTAATTGTACCAATCAACTTATCTAGATGAGGTGTATCACCAAGCCCTGTGATATGTGACTTCACATCTGCGCCTACACGACCCATGAAGCCAAAGCCTTTATTGCCAATTGCGCTTACCGCAATTTTTTTACCTTCTGCTTCCCAAGCCTTCATTTGATTCACAGACATACGCAATACGTTAGTGTTTAAACCGCCGCACAAACCTTTGTCAGAACTGACTACAATCAAACCGACGTTTTTAACGACATCGCGTTTAATTAAAAACGGATGTTTATATTCTGCCTGCGCAAATGAAAGGTGAGCAGCTACGTTACGTATTTTATCGGCATAAGGGCGAGAGGCACGCATTCTTTCTTGTGCCTTACGCATTTTAGAGGCCGCTACCATTTCCATCGCTTTAGTGATCTTGCGTGTATTTTCTACACTTTTGATCTTGGTTCTAATCTCTTTACTACCAGCCATTTGAGTGTCCTAGATAGTCAATAAATTAGTAAGCGTTAGTGGCTTTAAAGTCTTGAATTGCCGCTTCTACTGCTTTCTCATTGTCGCCGCTTAAATCTTTGCTTGATTCAATACCTTCCATCAATTTAGCGTATTTAGAACCCATGAAGCCATGTAATGCGCTTTCGAATGCTAATACTTTATTGGTAGGTACATCGTCAAAATAACCTTTATTCGCTGCTAACAAGCTAATCGCCATTTTAGAAACGCTTAAAGGTGAATACTGTGCTTGTTTCATCAATTCGGTGAACATACGACCACGGTCTAGCTGTTTACGTGTTGCTTCATCCAAATCAGAAGCAAATTGCGCAAACGCCGCCAATTCACGGTATTGCGCAAGCGCTAAACGTACACCGCCACCAAGTTTCTTAATCACTTTAGTTTGAGCAGCACCACCCACGCGAGACACTGAAATACCAGCGTTAATCGCAGGACGAATACCAGCGTTGAACAAGTCTGTTTCCAAGAAGATTTGACCATCGGTAATCGAAATCACGTTGGTTGGTACGAATGCAGAAACGTCACCAGCCGCTGTTTCAATCACTGGCAATGCAGTCAATGAACCTGTTTTGCCTTTTACAGCACCGTTAGTGAATTTCTCTACATACTCTTCGTTTACACGTGCTGCACGCTCTAACAAACGTGAGTGAATATAGAACACGTCACCTGGGTACGCTTCACGGCCTGGTGGACGGCGTAATAACAATGAAATTTGACGATATGCAATCGCTTGTTTAGTCAAATCATCATACACAATCAATGCATCTTCACCGCGGTCACGGAAATATTCACCCATAGTACAGCCCGCGTAGGGTGCTAAGAATTGCAAAGCTGCTGAATCAGAAGCAGAAGCAGCTACCACGATGGTGTAAGCCATCGCGCCATTTTCTTCTAGCTTGCGTACTACGTTAGCAATCGTCGAAGCTTTTTGACCAATCGCAACGTAGATACAGGTCATGTTTTGACCTTTTTGGTTAATAATCGCATCTACTGCTACTGCTGTTTTACCTGTTTGGCGGTCACCAATAATCAGTTCACGTTGGCCGCGACCGACTGGCACCATAGAGTCAATTGATTTCAAGCCAGTTTGCACTGGTTGTGATACTGACTTACGTGCAATCACCCCTGGTGCCACTTTTTCAATTTTGTCAGTCATTTTTGCGTTAACTGGACCTTTACCATCGATCGGCACACCCAAAGCATTCACAACACGGCCAATCAGCTCAGGACCAACAGGCACTTCCAAAATACGACCCGTACATTTACATACATCGCCTTCAGTGATGTGCTCGTAATCACCCAACACCACGGCGCCCACAGAATCACGCTCTAAGTTAAGCGCCAAACCAAATGTATTTCCTGGGAACTCAATCATTTCACCCGACATGACATTGGATAAACCGTGAATACGCACAATGCCGTCAGTGACTGAAATCACTGTACCTTGTGTACGTGCTTCGGCTGTCGTAGAAAAATTTTCTAATCTGCTTTTAATCAGTTCACTGATTTCTGATGTAGATAACTGCATATATGTCTCCTGTGCCTTATGCTGTAAGCGTGTAGGCTAAATTTTGTAACTGACCTTGGACGGACGCGTCTATCACGGTGTCGCCAACAATAATTTTAATACCGCCAATGATTTCTGGATCAACAGAAACACTTGCTTCAATCTTCTTACCGAACTTAGTTTCTAAGCGTTTTACCAAATCTTTAGTGACTGCCGCAGTAAGCTTAGTAGCAGCGATAATTTGCGCATCCAAAGTACCTTCGTCTTGCGCCTTTAATGCTTCAAACGCTTCAGAAATTGCTGGTAATACTGATAAACGGTCATACTCAACCAATACTTTTATTAAGTTTTGTCCGTTTTCATTAAGCTGATCACCACACACTTTTAAAAACGTCGATTCAAGTTCTGCTGAAACGACTTTCGGGTCTTGTATATAAGCACTCACTTGCGGATCAGTTGCCACCGCAGCAGAAAAAGCCAACATTTCAGACCACTTTGCTAATGCATTTTGCTCTTTACCAAGCTTATATGCAGCTACTGCATAAGGCCTTGCAATGGTTGATATTTCAGCCATGTTTTATCCTTATAACTCAGCAGCTAGTTTAGAAAGCATTTCAGTGTGCGCTTTTGCGTCAATTTCTTTACGCAATATTTTTTCCGCACCTGCAACAGCCAGACTAGAAACTTGTGCTCGTAGGCTTTCTTTCGCGCGATTGATTTCTTGGTCAATTTCAGCCTTAGCACCCGTTAAGATACGATCACCCTCAACTTTGGCGTTATTTTTAGCTTCCTCGACAATTTGCGTAGCACGTTTTTCTGCTTGCCCAATAATCTCACTTGCTTTTTGTTTGGCTTCGTTCAAAGTGACTTCAGATTTTTTTGCCGCAACTTCTAAAGCACTTTTGCCTTCTTGCGCTGCTGCCAAACCATCTGCGATTTCCTTTTGGCGTGTTTCTATCGCTTTTAAAAGCGGTGGCCAAACGAATTTCACTGTGAACCAAATCAACACAGCAAATGCGATAGCTTGTGCGACTAGTGTAAAGTTAATGTTCATTTTTGATCCAAGTTAAAAATCTTTAAAGCATGTGTTATTCAATAAGGCTTAACACTATTAAGCCTAATCATCTAGCAGCTAAATTACTTAGCTACTACACTTAACAATGGGTTTGCGAATGCAAACATCATCGCCAAACCAACACCGATAATGAATGACGCGTCAATCAAACCTAGTAACAAGAACACTTTACCTTGCAATGCTGGAATCATTTCTGGCTGACGTGCAGCACCTTCTAAGAAGCTAGCACACATGATACCGATACCCACGCAAGCGCCCAAAGCACCTAAACCAATAATTAAACCAATGCCAACGCCTGTGTAAGCCTGAATCATTGCTAAAAGTTGTAAGTTTTCCATTTGTATTACCCTTATATATAAAAATTAAAAACAACTACTATTAAAACTAACTACAAAAACCCGTGAAGCTCAAATAACTAGTGCGACTCATGCGCCATAGCAAGATACACTACGGTCAACATCATAAAAATAAACGCTTGCAATGCCACAATCAAGATGTGAAAGATTGACCACCCTGCACCCAAAATTGCTGCTGCGACCGTACCCGTTAAGCCTGTGGCTGCCCACATACCTAACAGCAAGAAAATCACTTCACCCGCGTACATGTTGCCAAACAGACGTAAAGAGTGTGAAAGTGGTTTAGAAACGTATTCGATTAAATTAAACAAGAAATTTAGTGGTAGCACCCAAAGCTTGGTGCCAAATGGTGCAAAAAATAACTCATGAAGCCAGCCGCCCAAGCCTTTGACTTTGATTGCAAAGAATATCATCAAAATCCAAACCGCCAGTGCGAGTGCAAATGTAGTGTTAATATCAGAAGTAGGGACTGCGCGCCAATGTTCAAACCCTAATGAATGCATCAATTTGGCAAATATATCAACAGGTAAGAAATCCATGGCATTCATTGCGAACACCCATAAAAAAACCGTCAATGCTGTTGGGGCAATAAAGCTATGACGGTCACCGTGGAATATATTTTTGACCTGGTCATCCACAAAACCAAACACTAATTCGACAAAAGCCTGACCTTTTGTTGGCACGCCCGAAGTTGCTTTGCGTGCCACTAACCAAACCAAACCCATCACCAACAGACCTAACACCACTGACATGATTAAAGTGTCGATATGCAGTGTCCAAAAGTTACCTTGACCCACAGGCTGTGCATTAAAGCTCAAATGATGCGCAATATACTCAGATGGTGTGAGTTGTTCTACTTGCTGTGCGTGTTCTGTAGCCATAATTCTCTTAAAGTTTATTTAAACAATTATTCTAAAGTTAAGCCAATACTAAATAGTCTTATCAGTCTTAGCTAATGCAGCACCTGAAAATACTGCTGCAGCTGCTAAACCAGCAATAAGCGCTATAGGCACCAATTGATGGTAAAGCTTAAATGAAACAAACAACAACAGGGCAATCACGATAATTTTTATCGCCTCTGCTTTTAACAAATTTATTAAAATGGCCGAAGGTTCTGTTTGATCGTCGCTTCTCGCCGCTATTTTTGCAGCAATCCACGCACCCGCAATTACAGAAAGCCCTCCTGCCAACACAGAGAAAAATGCATGCATTCCACTCAACATGAAGGCAAGTAGTGCTACCACTACTGTCGCTGACAATTGCCAGCGAATCATTTTGCTATAAATGTTATTTGCAGCCAGGCCGTCATTGATGTTGTTCATACCATTTTTCATTTCAATAATCTTGAAATGGACTCTAGCCAAAGAGCCGAGATTCTGAATTATTACGATGACTTAGTCAAGCGTTTAATACAAGTAAATTACAAAATGTTTTAGCAAAATGAATTACTTACAATTAACATCCGTTTATTTTTTGTATGAAAAAATACAAACCATACACTATAAAAAACAATTGTTTTAATTTTGTTACAAAAATGACATAACCCAATTGCGCTAGTGCAATTCAATACTTTTTCATCGCATGCTACTTAGCTGTAAGTTTAGCTATCAAATCATCCAGTTGGTCTAAATGACTATAGTTTATCTTGAGTGAGCCACTTCCATTTGCCTTTGATACGATAGTCACTTGCGCACCTAGCGTTTGGCTTAATTGTTCTTGTAAAGCCAAGACATCATGACTTACACGTACCTGAGCCTTTTTACCATGGCTTTGCTGTGATTTTGTGGCCTTTTCAACCTCTCTGACTGACAAACCCTCTTGCACAACCCGACTTGCCAATATGACTTGTTGTGCAGCATCCAAGCCCACCAAGGCTCTCGCATGCCCCATGTCTAATTGATTACTCATGAGCATCTCTTGAACTGGCTGACTTAACGTCAACAAGCGTAACAGATTAGAAACCGCCACGCGCGAACGCCCTACAGCTTCTGCTGCTTTTTCATGCGTCATTGCAAACTCATCTATTAAACGCTTAATCCCTAACGCTTCTTCTAGTGGATTTAAATTTTCACGTTGAATATTTTCTATCAATGCCATCGCGAGCGCAGCTTCATCTGCAATCTCACGCACCAATACCGGTACTTCTTCTAGACCCGCCAATTGTGATGCGCGCCAGCGACGTTCACCTGCAATGATTTCATAACGTTCAGCGGCAATCTCACGCACCAGAATAGGCTGCATAATACCTTGCGTTTTAATGGAGTCTGCCAACGTTTGCAATGCTGCCTCATCCATGTAAGAACGAGGCTGATATTTGCCAGGCTGCATCTGATGCACTTTAAGCATGCGCAATGAGTCTGCCTCACCTACACTACTCACATCTCCTGCGAGCAGTGCATCCAATCCGCGCCCCAATCCTTTTGGTTTTACCATATTTATCAACCTTTAACTATATAAGTTATTGTTTTTTATTAATAATTTCAGATGCTAGCTCCATGTATGCCACCGCACCTTTTGATGCTTTATCATACATAAGCACTGGCATGCCATAACTAGGCGCTTCAGCTAATCGTATATTTCTGGGAATCAGAGTCTGATACACTTTTTTACCAAAATGACTCACCAATTGCGCTGATACCTGATTCGCCAGCATATTGCGGTTATCAAACATGGTGCGTAGTAAACCTTCAATTTCTAATATTGGGTTCAAATTGGCGCGCACCTTTTTAATCGTATTCACCAAATCCGACAAGCCTTCTAGTGCGTAATACTCACATTGCATAGGAATCATTACTGAAGTCGCCGCGGTTAAGGCGTTGACCGTCACCAAATTGAGGGCAGGGGGGCAGTCTAGCAACACGTAATCATAACGATCCCCCAGCTTGGCAAACGCTTGCTTCAAACGCATTTCACGCGCCATTTCGTTTACCAGCTCAACTTCTGCTCCCGCCAACTCACGATTAGAAGGCGCGACGTCATAACCCCCTTGCTCACTTTTAACAATCACTTCTTCTAGCGTTTTATCATTAATCAATACATGATAAATGCTATATTTAAGATGCGCCTTATCAACACCACTCCCTGTGCTTGCATTACCTTGTGGATCCAAATCCACCAACAGTACTCTTTTACCATGCGCAGCAAGGCTTGCTGCCAAGTTAACGCTCGTCGTGGTTTTACCCACGCCACCTTTTTGATTAGTGATTGCTAAAATTTTCATGATTTATTCTCAAAAACAATCAAATGTCTTTCTGCTTTTAAATTCGCTACATCAAGCGGAATAATGTGCGCTGGCTGTATATCTAGTTTTTCGAATTCTTGTGTGGGTATCACACCCTTCATCGCTAACCACTGTCCGCCTTTTGCCAACAAATGCTTTGTTAAATCAGTAAACAAGCTAATTTCAGAAAATGCTCGCGATATAATCTGATCGAACATTTCAGTTGGCTGATAGCGCTCCACACGCTCATGCACTACGGTCAGATTATCTAAACCCAACTCACCTTTTACTTGCCGCATGAATATCGCTTTTTTTTGCACGGTATCAATAGTAGTAACCTGCAGCTCAGGATTCACTATTGCAAGGACAATTCCAGGCAACCCAGCACCACTCCCGACATCAAGCAGTCTTTTACCATGCACATAAGGCAACACACTTAAACTATCCAACAAGTGCAATACCACCATTTCTTCTGGCTTTCGCACCGCCGTTAGGTTGTAAACCTTGTTCCACTTTTCTAATAGATCCAAATACTGCAGCAGCTTTTGCTGTGCCATTGCGGAGACACTCAGCCCCATCTCAGCAATGCCTGCTGATAGCATCTCGGCTCTTGTCATGCCGCTTCTATATTATTAGCGCCTGCTTGTCTTTTGTGTTTGCGCTTCAAGTAAACCAATAACAATGAAACAGTTGCGGGCGTAATGCCAGAAATTCTGCTGGCTTGACCTATCGTTTCTGGCCGATGCGCAATCAACTTCTGACGCGCCTCGATGCTCAAACCATGCACCTCTGCATAGTCAATCTCTGTACCCAACTTGATGTTTTCACTACCTTTTTGTTTGGCTATCTCGTCTTTTTGACGATCAATGTAACCTTGATATTTAGCAGCGATTTCTACTTGTTCTTTGACATCCTCAGTTAAAACATCTGGGCAAGGAATTAAACTTAGCAAGCCTTCGTAACTCACTTCTGGTCTACGCAATAATTCAAACAAACTATATTCATGTTCTAATTCTTTGCCCAAGACTGTCACTTGTGTTTCACGTGAAACATTTGCAGGCTGCACATAAGTTTTTCTAAGCCGCGTTTGCTCTCTTGCTACAGCCTCTTGTTTACGGCTAAACGCATCCCAGCGCACATCATCGACCAAACCCAATTTACGCCCAATTTCTGTCAGTCGCATATCGGCATTATCTTCTCGCAGTTGTAGTCGATATTCGGCGCGCGACGTAAACATTCGATACGGCTCTGTCACGCCCGTGGTAATTAAATCATCCACCAACACACCCAAGTAAGCTTCATCACGCGCAGGACACCAGCCTTCTTTTTCTTGCGCATAAAGCGCTGCATTGGCACCTGCTAACAATCCTTGAGCAGCTGCTTCCTCATATCCTGTGGTGCCGTTAATTTGACCCGCAAAAAACAGTCCTCGTATCGCTTTAGTTTCTAATGTGCTCTTTAAACCGCGTGGATCATAGTAATCGTACTCAATGGCATAACCTGGACGCAAAATATGCGCATTTTCTAAACCACGAATAGAATGCACCAGACCCAACTGAATATCAAACGGCAAGCTTGTTGAGATACCATTTGGATAAATTTCATTGGTATTCAAACCTTCTGGCTCTAAAAAAATTTGATGGGATTCTTTATCGGCAAAACGGTGAATTTTATCTTCCACACTTGGACAATATCGTGGACCGACACCTTCAATCACGCCAGTGTACATAGGGGAGCGGTCTAAACCTGAGCGAATGATGTCATGCGTACGCTCATTAGTATGCGTAATCCAGCAGGGCAATTGTGCTGGATGCTGATTCGTATCTCCCAAGAATGAAAACACAGGTACAGGATTATCGCCTGGCTGCTCTAACATGACGCTGTAATCAATTGTGCGGCCATCAATACGGGGCGGCGTCCCAGTTTTTAAACGCCCCGCTGGCAAACCAATTTCACGCAGGCGCGCTGCCAGAGAGATAGCAGGAGGATCGCCTGCTCGCCCAGCGCTATAATGTTGCAGACCCACATGCACCAAACCGCCTAAAAATGTGCCTGCCGTCAACACCACAGACTTTGAGCTGAAGCGCAGACCGATTTGCGTCACCACCCCAGTTGCTTTATCGCCTTCTAGGATAATGTCATCTACCGCCTGTTGAAACAACCATAAATTAGGCTGATTTTCTAAACGACGTCGAATCGCAGCTTTGTACAAAATACGATCTGCCTGCGCGCGCGTTGCGCGTACCGCGGGGCCTTTACTAGAGTTTAAAATGCGGAACTGTATACCACCTTCGTCTGTGGCTTGTGCCATAGCACCGCCTAAAGCATCCACCTCTTTTACCAGATGCCCTTTCCCTATGCCGCCAATACTAGGGTTGCATGACATCTGCCCCAAAGTTTCAATATTATGTGTAAGCAATAAGGTTTTTTGCCCCATACGCGCAGCCGCTAGCGCAGCCTCTGTTCCCGCATGGCCGCCACCCACTACAATCACATCAAAAACATCTGGAAAATTCATGATAATAACCAAAAATTACTAAAAAACGTTTAATTTACAACGAGGTGAGAGTTTAACTCAATCTGCGCATAAGGTCATGTAAATATAGGTCTAATTGCTCCACACACCGCAAAAACACAAAGCACTTACAAACTAGCAATAAATTTTTAACACTATCCAGTTAAAATCATCTTGAATTATAAATGTTTGCTTCAAATCAATAGCAGATACTGATAAAGTTCTACCATTTAACTGAAACAACTTTATTTAACACTAGGAGAGAAATAATGAAATACAATAGCCTTATCCTTTTAACTGTATTTGGTATTGCGTCTTTTGCTGCGAATGCAGATGTCACCAACGCTGAAAAATTAGCGCTTAAATTTACCAATATCGCACATCAAATTAATCCAGAATTCAAAGCACCTTCTGTAGCTGACGGCAAACTGTTCTTTAACCGCAAGTTTAACGTTAAAGGCAAAGAGATTGCCTGTGCCTCATGCCACACCACAAACCCAGCAGACGAGGGTAAACACATCATCACTGGCAAAGCAATTCGCCCGCTATCACCTTCTGTTAACGAGCACCGTTTTACCGATATCGAAAAAGTAGAAGATAAGTTTGTTGAGCACTGCAATGATATTTTGGGTACAGACTGTACAGCGGCTGAAAAAGCTAACTTCATTGCTTATTTAATGACCGAAAAAACACCTTCGGCCAAAAAATAGTCTAGCCCATTTATGCAGTATGTATGGGATCCGTTTATCAGGATATTTCACTGGTCGCTAGTTATCGCCTTTGGTGTAGCATTCTATACTCACGATTCTGAGTGGGATAGATTGCTACATGCAAACGCGGGCTATGTTGCTGGTGGTTTAATTGTTGCACGAATTATTTGGGGGATTGTAGCCACTGGCTATGCTAACTTTCACACCTTTCCCCTCAATCCAATCTGGGCTGCCAAATACTTTTACCGTGTTCTTAGAGGTAATGCAAAGCACTATATCGGGCATAATCCCACTGGTGCGCTCATCATTTATGCCATGCTTGGAACAGGCATCTTAGCCGTGGGCTCGGGCTGCATTGTTTACAATAATGGCTGGATTTTTGAAGACCCCGAATTTGTTGAAGCACTACATCACTACACAACTTGGGGCTGGTTATGGCTAGTAGGGCTACACGTAAGCGGTGTTATTTTTGAAAGCATCATGCATCACGACAACCTCATATGGGCAATGATTACTGGTTGCAAACGCGTTTGCAAAGTAGAAGAACGCTTAAAAAAACCCAAACAAATTAAACTGTTCTAACACCTCTCTACGGTATGTTTCACGTGAAACATGCGCCTACAATTGTTTACAATCTAAAGTGTTGACGAACAACCTTGAATGCGCCTATAGTGCTACAGGCGATAGAAAAGCCGCTTGCTTGGCTATATATGCCAACCATTTAATTAGTTGGAACGTCACTTTTTGCTTACATCGCAATCAATGATTTGTAATTAAACAACTTACAATATTTTTAGGAGAAGATAATGGCCGATATTCAAGAACAAAAAGCAATTCTTGCAAAATACACCTCTAAAATTGATGACGCTGCTTTACAAGGCATGGCGAAAACTTATGCACTTGTGATGTCAAACAAAGACTCTCAATTTGTTTCGTGTGGTGATGAGACTGAAAAAGACACAGTTCGCGAAAACTTCTTAAAGAAAAAACTTGGTCTGAGCAATCCTGATGCAGATCTTAATGCGGCTGTGGACAGTGTTTGCCAAACAATGAAAGATGATCGCTTTAAATCACGTCTTGTTTTTTATTATCTTCTTGCTGAAAAATACAACAAACTTTCACAGTTTGCATAAATAACAGATCAATAAAAAGGGAGTTAAGCAAAGCTTAGCTCCCTTTTTATTTGCCTATACAGAACTTACTGAAGATTTCACCCAATAAATCATCTGGCGTAAATTCTCCTGTAATCAGACTTAATGCATCTTGCGCCAAACGCAGCTCTTCAGCAATTAACTCTGCTGTATTGATTTGCAACTGTGCTTGTTGTAAATGTTTCTCCACTAAACCCAACGCTTGCAAATGTCTTGCGCGCGCCATAAATACGCCTTCACCAGAGGCCTGATAACCAGCGATTTTCAAAAGTTGAGCCTTTAGTAAATCTAATCCCTGTCCAGTTTTAGCAGAAAGATAAAGATGCGTTTCTCCATTTTTATCCTTTATTGCGGGCGCTTCTAGTGTAACGTCAATTTTATTATGCACCCAAATTTTAATGATTTCTTGCGGCAACCGCTCTAGAATTGATTTTTCTTGCTCGCCAATACCATGAGTTGCGTCAACCAAAATTAATGCGATATTGGCTGTTTCTGTAGCTCGATATGTTCGCGAGATGCCAATTTTTTCCACCTCATCGTCAGTTTCACGCAAGCCTGCAGTGTCTATCACGTGCAAAGGCACGCCGTTAATTTGAATAGCACTTTTAATAGCATCACGGGTTGTTCCTGCTATAGGTGTCACAATTGCGACTTCCTCACCAGCAAGCGCATTTAGTAAACTAGACTTACCCACATTGGGTTGGCCAATTAATACCACTTGTATACCGTCACGTAGCAAAGCGCCTTGTTTGGATTTACTCAGTATATGTTGTAGCGCTTGTTGATTCTGTGAGATTTTTTCTGCGACGCGCCCTTGTGAAATAAAATCTATTTCTTCTTCAGGGAAATCCAAACAGGCTTCAACATACAATCTAAGTTCTATTAATTGCTGTAATAATGCTTGAATCGCTAGTGAAAACTCACCTGATAATGAACGTACTGCACTTCTAGCTGCTTGCTCTGTTGCAGCATTAATCAAATCTGCTACAGCTTCGGCTTGTGCCAAATCTAGCTTATCATTTAAATAAGCGCGGCGCGTAAACTCTCCAGGCTCTGCCTGACGCGCACCAAGTGCTGTACATCGTGCCAACAAGATTTGCATTAATGCAGTACCACCATGCGCTTGCAACTCAAGTACGTCTTCGCCAGTGTAAGAGTGGGGGTTAGGGAAATAAATCGCTATGCCGCGGTCTATTAAGGTACCATCGGCTTCCTTAAAATCTAGATACGCAGCGTAACGGGGGGGAGGGCACTTCCCTAAAATAGCGCGGGCGATAGCTTGGCATAAAGCACCCGAAACACGCACAATACCAATGCCGCCAGCACCACTTGCCGTAGCAATGGCAGCAATTGTATCTACATTATTTTTTTGCATTGCCTTTTTTGGCTAAGGTTTCTGCATGTATGCTTTTATTGATAAACCATTGTTGCCAAATAGAAAGCACATTGTTAACCAGCCAATATAAGACCAAGCCCGCGGGAAAGAAGAAGAAGAATACGCTAAATACCACTGGCATAATCTTCATCACCTTGGCCTGAATCGGATCAGTCGGCGTAGGATTCAAGTACGTTTGTACAATCATGCTTGCACCCATTAACAATGGCAATACATAGTATGGGTCTTTGGCTGATAGATCCTGAATCCATAGAATAAAAGGAGCGTGGCGTAATTCTACGCTACCCAGTAACATCCAATATAATGAAATAAACACAGGTATTTGCACCAAGATTGGTAAGCAACCACCTAATGGATTGATCTTTTCTGTACGATACATTTCCATCATGGCTTGCTGCATTTTTTGTTTATCATCACCAAACTTTTCTTTCAGTGCTTGTAGACGTGGTGCCAGCTCACGCATCTGCGCCATGCTTTTATAGCTGGATGCAGACAATCTAAAAAAGGCAGCTTTAATTAGCACCGTTAAAAGAATAATCGCACCTCCCCAGTTATTCACTAACAAATAAATTTTTGAGAGTAACCAAAAAAGTGGCTTAGCAATAATGGTGAGCCATCCATAATCTACGGTGTATTCTAGACCTGGAGCGGTGGCAACCAAATCTTGATGTATTTGTGGACCAGCATATAAACGTGCGGGTATCGTCGCCTCTCCCCCAGCAGGAATATTGCTTAAGGCACTTATCGTCCCAATAGAGTAGTATTTTTCAGTCAACTCAGAAGTGTAAAATTTACGTGTTAAACCCTCTTTAGGAATCCATGCGCTAACAAAGTAGTGCTGAACCAAGCCCACCCAACCGTCATTTGTCTGAATGGACAGGGGGTTCTTTTTCATCTCATCAAACGTTAGCTTTTTATACTTATCTGCTTCATCATAATAAGCTCCGCCCGTGAAGGTGGGCATTAGCACAGAACCTTGATTAGATTGATTATCATGAATAATTTGATAATAAACAGAAGGACTTATTGCGCTTGCACTGCCATTTTTAATCTCATATGACACATCCACCACATAGCTATTTCGATGGAAGGTGTACACCTTATCGACGTTAATATTATTCACTGGAGGAGCACTAAAACGCACCTCAAGCACATCAGCATTTGGTTGTAATTTATATTGTGTATTTGCCGTGTTGAATACGGTATGGTGTGTTGGTAAATCTTGTCCCTTTAAGCCTGTTTGCGCCACATAAAATAGAGGAGATGCCGCATCATCCATCAACACAAAGTTACCTTCTTTGATATCATTTGCACGATGCTTCAACAACACTAAACGACGTAAATCAGCACCATAAGTATCAATTTCAGCATGAAATAAGTCTGTCTCTATCTGGATACGCTTACCTTTTTCCAGCTTAAACTGCGCATCATCATTTACCACGGCAGGTGATGTCGCACTTGGTACCGACGACTGCGCTACAGCTTGTGAGGAATTAGCTTCTATGGGCGCATCCTTACGTTGCCAAGCATCCCATAACATCATGATTGAAAAGGAGAAAATAACAAATAAAACTATACGTCGTGTATCCATAAAATTCTTTGATTAAACATTCTTTAAAAATAAATCATTAAGGTACGGGATCATGACCACCAGCATGCCAAGGATGGCATCTGGCAATCCTAGCAATACTTAAATATGACCCCTTAAAAAACCCATACTTTGTTAAAGCCTCAATAGCAAAATGTGAACAAGTAGGATGAAATCTACAATGCAAACCCACATAAGGGCTTAATGTCCACTGATAAAGTTTAATTAGCATTATAGGCAATTTACGCATCATAGTTATTAAATTACCTGACAATATTGACTATTGCCCTGAGGAAGCAAAAAGCTTATTTTGAATTTTATTAAAAATAGTAACAAGCTCTTGATTTACAAGAGAATAGTCTTTATTTTCAAATTTTTTCTGCACCTGAATAATCACATCCACACATAGCGTAGCAGAGAGTTCGTGTCGACAAAACTCACGCAATACGCGTCGCATATAATTTCTATCAACCGCTAGTTTTGCTACTTTTTTTGCAACTACAAATCCAACCTGTACATGTTGCGCTTGATTAGGTTTGTAATGTACTACAAAAAAAGAAGATGAAAATCGTTTTTTAAAACTAAAAACGGATGAAAATTCATCCGTTTTTTTTAACATGATTAGTTTTTGCATTTGCTAATTTGCATCTGCAATCGCATTAGATTATAAACCTAAACGTTTGCGACCTTTTGCACGACGAGCTGCAATAACTGCACGACCGCCTTTAGTTTTCATGCGCACTAAAAAACCATGTGTACGCGCACGACGTGTTTTAGATGGTTGATATGTACGTTTCATTAGAATCTCCAAGCCATTAAGGCAACTGTTTTACGTGTTTTACAAAGCCGTACATTAAACCTTATTTTACTTGTTTATGTCAATGATTTTTTTATTTATTTATCTACTTGGTGCTGTGGATAAGTCATATTAAAAGCGTTAGAATTACGACTGCATTTTATAATTTAAATGCCTATAACGTCATAATAAAAATCAGTTGTTTATATTTTAACTCTGATTAAACACGATTCATTGTCTTGAATTAATTCTGTTTTTTAATTTTTTGGGTATTGATGAATAGTTTTTGGTCTACCTGTTTGTTGCGGTTTGAAAAAGAACTCTCTCCTCAACAATTTAATACATGGATAAAGCCTCTTAAAGTTGAAATACTTTCAGATACTGTTCGCCTCCTTGCGCCCAATCGATTTGTACAACAGTGGATTAAAGACAAATTTTTATCTAGAATTCAAGCAATTGCTGGGGAGTTACTTCCCACTCATGTACAAATTGAATTGGCAGTAAGTACGGAAAATACTGCTACTGTAAAAAAGGCCAATGCAGACTTCACAACAACTCCCGAAGTAATCATCCCCCAACAATTGAGTAATCACGTTCCTTTAGCAACAAGCCAACCAAGCGCGTCCAATGCGAACGGCGTTCATCGGCGTTCCAATGAGCGCATTTCTGGGTTAAACCCTTCTTTTAATTTTGATAACTATGTGACTGGGCGTGCAAACCAACTAGCACGAGCCGCTGCGATACAAGTTGCCGATAATCCAGGTCAAGCTTATAACCCTCTATTTATTTATGGTGGTGTAGGTTTAGGTAAAACGCACTTATTACAAGCGATTGGTAATCAATTAAAACAAGAAAAGCCACATGCTAACATTCGGTATCTGCATGCCGAGCGTTATGTCTCTGATGTGGTGAAGGCTTATGAGAATAAAGCGTTTGATGAGTTTAAAAAACAATATCATTCGTTAGATTTATTGCTTATTGACGATATTCAATTTTTTGCTAAAAAAACACGTACACAAGAAGAGTTCTTTTACGCATTCAACACGTTAATTGAAGAAAAAAAGCAAATTGTGATTACTTGTGATACTTACCCTAAAGAAATCATTGATGTAGATGAGCGTTTGCGTACACGATTTAGCTGGGGATTAACCGTTGCCATTGAGCCACCAGAGTTAGAAATGCGCGTGGCTATTTTGCTTAAAAAAGCAGAAAGCGTTAATATCCATCTGGATGAAGATGTTGCATTTTTTGTCGCTAAACAAATACGTTCTAGTGTGCGCGAATTAGAAGGTGCCTTAAACCGTATCATTGCCATGGCTAATTTTACTGGTCATGCAATTGATATTCATTTGGCTAAAGATGCATTACGCGATCTAATAGCGGTACGCGGGCGTCAAATCACCATTGAAAATATACAAAAAACAGTGGCGGATTATTACAAAATTAAAGTCAGTGAAATGCATAGTAAAAAACGTTCGCGTAATTTTGCACGGCCTCGGCAAATAGCGATGTGCTTAGCTAGAGAACTCACCAATCATAGCTTCCCAGAAATTGGAGAGGCTTTTGGTAGCAGACATCACACAACAGTGATGCATGCTTGTGAAGAAATTGAACAGTTACGTTTAAATGATCAAACAATTGCGCGTGATATTGGTTTTTTAACACAAGTAATCAGAGATTAAATAAGTGTTCTAACTTGTGGATAAGTGTGTGTTTTACTGTGTGTAAATAAAGCGTAAAGCACTAATAAAATAAAATAAAATATTTATACACAATTAGTACACAGTAATATGATGGATTATCAACAAGTTAAAAAGTTATTTAACTATATGATTTTGTGATTAAATTTAAAGTATCAACAGAAAAAAAAGACATTATTATTACTATTATTTTTATTTATATATTAAATTATTAATTAGGCAAGACTATGCAAATCAAAATTAACCGAGAAGTTTTACTAAAACCGCTGACCAATGTAACAGGGATAGTAGAAAGACGTCATACGCTACCTATTCTTTCTAATTTATTATTAGAAGCCAAAAATAATAAAATACAGCTCACTGCTACAGACTTAGAAATGCAGATCTCTCTAACCATAGAAAATGCATTCAATGGTGAATTATCAACCACCATTTCTGCAAAAAAATTATTAGATATTTGTCGATCATTACCAGATTCAGCGGAAATAGATATGACAAATAAAGACAGCCGTATGACGTTAAAAGCAGGGAAAAGTCGCTTTAATTTACAAACATTGCCAGCCGCTGATTATCCGATTATGACAAAAGCAGCAGGAGAGCAAATTAAAATTACCCTGAGCCAGATAGCACTTAAAAAACTATTAAAACAAGTAGAGTTTGCGATGGCACAGCAGGATATTCGCTATTATCTCAATGGCTTATTGTTGGAAGTGAATGGTGATAAATTAAATATTGTGGGTACAGATGGCCATCGTTTAAGCTTTACATCAACTACACTTGATCAAACTTACGAAAAAACAGAAGTGATTTTGCCACGCAAAACCGTGATAGAGCTCATTAAGTTGCTAAACGATAATGAAGAGGAAATCACAATAGAAATTACTAATGGTCAGGTAAATTTTGCATTTAGCGATATAAAGTTAATTAGTAAAGTCATCGATGGTAAGTTTCCCGACTATAATCGCGTGATTCCACAAGGACATCAAAATACTTTTACAGTGAATCGCTTGCAAATACTGACAGCAATGCAGCGCGCATCTATTTTATCCAATGAAAAATATCGCGGTATTCGTATGGTGCTTACCAATAATAATCTAAAGCTGATCAGTACCAATACAGAGCAAGAAGAAGCAGAAGAAGAGTTAGAAATTGATTATCAAAAAGATGCATTAGATATCGGGTTTAATGTGACTTATTTGATCGATGTGCTTAACAATGTGAGTGATGAAGAAATTATTTTTTCATTTGCAGATGCGAATAGTAGTTGCTTAGTAACAACTGCAAACGATCCTAATTATAAATACGTAGTAATGCCAATGCGCATTTAAATTACACTCAAATGAAATAGAAGATAAACCAATCAAGAAGGTCATATGGCACAGCCACAAGAATATAACTCAGACAGTATTAAAATTTTAGAAGGACTGGACGCGGTACGCAAGCGTCCAGGTATGTACATCGGCGATACCTCAGACGGTAGCGGTTTACATCACATGGTGTTTGAAGTGCTCGATAACGCGATTGATGAGGCATTAGCAGGTCATTGTGATGACATTAAAGTCATTATCCATTCAGACAACAGCATAAGCGTTTCAGATAACGGACGCGGGATTCCTACCGATATTAAAGAAGATGATAAGCACGATCCAAAGCGTTCTGCCGCAGAAATCGTGATGACAGAATTACACGCTGGCGGTAAGTTTGACCAAAACTCATACAAAGTTTCTGGTGGCTTGCATGGCGTGGGGGTGTCTGTAGTGAACGCGCTATCAGATTGGTTACGCCTTAAAATTTATCGCAATGGAGAAGTGCATCAAATGGAGTTTCAACGTGGTGTGCCAGTAGCACCATTAGTGAAAACAGGAAAGACAGATAAAAAAGGTACCGAAGTGCACTTTTTAGCCTCTACAGAGACATTTGTATTGGTGGAATACCACTTTGAAATTTTAGCCAAACGTATTCGCGAATTATCATTTTTAAACTACGGCGTTAAAATCGAATTAATCGATCAACGTACTGGTAAATCTGAAAATTTTGCCCATGCAGGCGGTATCAAGGGCTTTGTTGAATACATCAATCGCAGCAAAACTGTGCTGCACCCCAAAACATTCTACGCTTCAGGAGAAAAAGACGGCATGACAGTAGAAGTGGCCATGCAATGGAATGACAGCTACTCAGAGACTGTGCAATGCTTTACTAACAACATTCCTCAACGCGATGGTGGCACACACTTAACTGGCTTGCGTACAGCGATGACGCGTACACTCAATCAGTACATAGAACAAACCGACATGGCCAAAAAAGCCAAAGTAGAAACCACGGGTGATGACATGCGTGAAGGCATCACTTGCGTGTTATCGGTCAAAGTGCCAGATCCTAAATTCTCATCACAAACCAAAGACAAACTAGTGTCATCAGAAGTACAGCCTATCGTACAAGAGGTCGTTTCAGCAAAACTGGCAGAGTTTTTGGCAGAAAATCCGGCAGATGCCAAAATTATTTGTGGCAAAATTGTAGAAGCCGCGCGCGCGCGCGAAGCGGCGCGTAAAGCACGTGAAATTACACGTCGCAAAGGCGTAATGGATACCATGGGCTTACCAGGTAAGTTAGCGGATTGCCAAGAAAAAGATCCTGCATTATGTGAAATTTATCTGGTCGAGGGTGACTCTGCGGGTGGATCAGCCAAACAAGGGCGTGACCGTAAAAATCAAGCGATATTGCCACTTAAAGGTAAAATCTTAAACGTAGAAAAAGCGCGTTTTGATAAATTGCTAGGCTCACAAGAAATCGCCACGCTTATTACCGCACTAGGTACAGGCATTGGCAAAGATGATTTTAGTGTAGAAAAGTTGCGTTATCACCGCATCATTATCATGACCGATGCGGACGTAGATGGTGCACATATTCGTACACTGTTATTGACCTTCTTCTATCGCCAAATGACAGAACTGGTAGAGCGTGGCCATATCTACATTGCACAACCCCCCCTTTATAAAGTCAAACAGGGTCGTGATGAACGTTACCTGAAAGATGAACTAGAGCTGGACGAATATTTATTACAGTCAGCCCTAAAAGGTGCGGAGTTACTCACCAAAGAAGGTGGCGAAACAATTAAAGATGAAGCGCTTACCGCCATTGCTAAACAAATGGTGCTGACAGAAGCGGTGATTCGTCGCATTGCTGGTCTCTATGATGAAAGCGTCTTGCGCGCTATCCAAGATGTGGGTGAAATCAACCTAAGCGATGAACAAAACGCTAATAGAGTGGCTGAACAATTGCGCCCGATCTTAGGGGCTGTGGGCTCAGAAGTGATTGTTACATTAGATAATGAAACCAATACCTATCGCTTAGAAATCAACAAGTATGTACATGGCAACTTGCAATGCTGCGTGATAGATGCGGAGTTTTTAAGTAGTGGAGATTACCGTCAAATCAACCGCACATCAGCAATGGTCAACAATTTGTTGAGTGAAGGTGCCATGATTAAACGTGGCGAAAAAGAACAAGTCGTTGCAACTTTTAAACAAGCACTCGATTGGTTATTAAACGAAGCAAAACATGGTCTGAATATCCAACGTTACAAGGGTTTAGGTGAAATGAACCCAGAACAACTTTGGGAGACCACCATGGATCCTAAAGTACGCCGTTTGCTTAAAGTACAGATTGATGATGCCATTGCCGCGGATGAAATTTTTACTACGCTAATGGGTGATAATGTAGAACCACGCAGAGCGTTTATTGAAAGTAATGCGCTAAATGTGGGTTCTTTAGATATTTAAAATGTTGTCGAATGCCAAAATAAGTGAAAAATAGGACAAGTTAGTGAAATTTTACTGACAGAATAATTGAAAAAATTAGGAAAATTAAATGAATGGGCTCGAATGAGCCCGTTTTTTTATAAGCTACAATGATGAAAAAGATTAGGTGAACCTAAATGGCTACATCAAAAGAGGCAAAAGCAAGAATAAAAATTAACAAACTGCTGGAAGATGCAGGCTGGCGCTTTTTTGATGATCAAAATAAGAAAGCAAATGTAGTTCTAGAGCCGAATGTAAAGCTTACCAAAACACAAATTGACGATTTAGGTGAAAACTTTGAAGATACCCAAAATGGGTTTGTAGACTTTTTGTTACTTGATGAAAAAAGTTACCCATTGGTTGTCTTAGAAGCCAAATCAGAAGACAAAAGTCCATTGGTAGGTAAAGAACAAGCAAGACGTTATGCAAAATCCCTAAACTGTCGCTTTATTATTTTATCGAATGGTAATCTTCATTACTTTTGGGATCTCGAGCAAGGCCAACCACAAGTTATTACAGCTTTCCCCAATCCTGAATCACTAAAAACTTATCACCGATTTGAGCCAGACAGAAACAAACTCATCAAGGAAATAGTTAGTAAAGACTACATCGTCCTGACACAACTTCCTGGCTATGAAAAAGAAGCGGCATGGCAAAATCAAAGTGAGCGTGAATCTTTCATCAGAAAAAACAAATTACGCTTTCTGCGTGATTATCAAAAGCAGGCGCTAGTAACTATTCAAGATGCGGTAGCAGAGGACAAAACCCGTTTCTTGTTTGAAATGGCGACTGGTACAGGTAAAACACTTACTTCAGCCGCAGTTATTAAATTATTTCTACGCACAGGAAATGCAAGTAGAGTGCTGTTTTTGGTGGATAGGCTAGAGCTAGAAGACCAAGCTGCAAAAGCTTTCAAAGAGTATCTAAAAAATGATTACTCTACCGTCGTCTATAAAGAGCGTCGTGACGACTGGCGTAAAGCAGAAATTGTAGTCACTACTGTTCAGTCATTGTTATTCAATAATAAATACAAAAGACTATTTTCACCTACAGACTTTGACTTGGTCATTTCTGACGAAGCGCACCGCTCGATTGGCGGAAACGCTAGGGCAGTATTCGAGTATTTTGTGGGCTATAAACTTGGTTTAACAGCGACACCGAAAGACTACTTAAAAGGCTTTACTAAGGAAAAGCAAACCACAAGAGACCCTAGAGAGCAAGAAAGACGTTTGTTATTGGATACCTATCAAACGTTTGGTTGTGATTCAGGTGAGCCGACATTTAGATATTCACTATTAGATGGTGTAAAAGAAGGCTATCTGATTAACCCAATTGTGGTTGATGCCAGAACAGAAATCACGACCAAATTAATCTCAGAGCAAGGTTATGCAGTCACCATCACCAATGGAGATAATGGTCAGCAAGAACAAAGCTATGTTTCTAAAGATTTTGAAAAGAAGTTTTTCTCAGAATCCACAAATACTATCTTCTGCGAGACATTTATTAAAAACGGCCTGCGAGACCCAGTTACACAAGAGTTTGGTAAAGCGATCGTTTTTGCCGTGAGTCAAAAACATGCAGAAAAAATTACTCAGATTCTGAATGCTCTTGCAGACAAAGTTTGGCCTAACAAATATCAATCAGACTTTGCCGTACAGGTGACTTCAAGTATTCCAGAGGCACAGCAATTCACCATCAATTTTACCAATAACAACCTGCTTGGTTCAGCCAACTTCAATCCGCATTACAAAACCAGCAAAGCAAGAGTCTGTGTGACAGTTGGGATGATGACCACGGGTTATGATTGCCCGGATATACTCAATTTGGCGATGATGCGTCCAATCTTTTCACCTTCTGATTTTGTGCAAATCAAAGGGCGTGGCACGCGTAAACACCACTTTTTAGAACAGTTATTTGATGAGTCCATCAAACCACTAATTGCCGAACCAGATAAAAAGCAATTCAAGTTGTTCGACTTCTTTGCAGTCTGCGAATACTTTGAAGAGAAGTTTAACTACGATGAAGTCATTAAACTGCCTGCAAGAACATCCGATGGCGGAGGTATAGAGCAACCACCTCAGCCACCTACAGGACTTTACGAATATACAGGCCAGGACAAAATTGAAAAAGTCGAGCAAGAACAAGTCGGCTATGAAGGCATGCGTATTGACCGTATGTTCTTTGAAAAATTTGAAGATAAAGTCAAAACAGACGCAACATTGCAACAACAAGTAGAAAACGAGCAATGGGAGCAAGCTGCTGAATATGTAGCCTCGCAAATCTTTGATAAGCCTAGCGAATATTTCAACCTCGAAAAACTCAGAAAAGCCGCAGGGGTCGATAGACGCTTAACGCTGGTGGAAATCCTCCAAAAAATCTTCGGCATGATTCCATACTTCAAGAGCAAAGACGAGCTACTCGAAGATGAATTTCAAGAATTTTTACTCGCTAACCAGCAAAAAATAACCGAAGACCAAGGCTCTGCTATCCTTGCCATGAAATATTTCTTTAAAGCCTACGCCACTGATGCGCAATTACGCGCCATCATTGATAACAAACAATTGGCTGAATTAAACGTCAATCCTGCATTTGGCATAACCGATTTAAAAGCGGTGCCACAAGAGTGGCGCGATCAAATACCTGAGTATGTAAAAGACTATATTCAGCTCAACCAATTTATGTAAACACCTATAACGATTATAAAGAAGCACACCAATGTTAGATTCAGAAACCAAACGCCGTATTGATAACTGCCGTGATATTTTGGTAGGTAAAGTACCTGACCCCAAAAGCCAGGTTGAGCAAATCACCATCGCTTTAATCTACAAGTTTATGGATGACATGGATGCGCAAGCTGAAGAGCTGGGTGGCAAGCGCAGCTTCTTTATTAATGGCTTCGAGAAATATGGCTGGAGCAAATTACTAGCCCCAGAGATGGGCGGTCAAGACACGCTTAATTTATATTCAGAAGCCATTACCAAGATGACCGAGAATACGCATTTGCCAGAGCTATTCAGAGATATTTTCAAAAACGCTTACCTACCTTATCGAGACCCCGAAACGCTACGTGCATTTCTCAAAGAGATTAATACCTTTAGCTACGACCACTCAGAGCGTTTAGGCGATGCCTTTGAGTATTTGTTATCCGTATTAGGTAGCCAAGGCGATGCTGGCCAATTTAGAACGCCACGCCATATTATTGATTTTATTGTTAAAGTGATTAACCCACAAAAACATGAGTCGATTTTAGACCCAGCCTGTGGCACGGCGGGTTTTCTGATTTCAGCTTGGAAATATATTCTCGAAAACAACAAAACCAATAAAGCAGGTGACAAACTCAAACCAGAAGAAAGAGCAAAACTAGCCTCCAATATTCACGGTTACGATATTTCACCAGACATGGTGCGTCTATCACGCGCAAATTTGTATCTACATGGCTTCACAGACCCGCATATTGATGAGTACGACACCCTAACATCAGAAGATAAGTGGAATGAATACTACGATGTGATTTTGGCAAACCCACCGTTTATGTCCCCAAAAGGAGGTATCAAACCCCACAAGAAGTTTTCAATCGCTGCATCGCGCTCAGAGGTGCTTTTTGTTGATTACATACATGAGCATTTAACGCCAACAGGCCGCGCTGGCATTATCGTGCCAGAGGGGATTATTTTCCAAGGTGGTACAGCTTATAAATCCCTGCGGGAAATGCTCGTAAAAAATAGCCTAGTCGCTGTAGTTTCGTTGCCAGCTGGCGTTTTTCAACCTTATAGCGGTGTTAAAACATCAATTCTCATACTTGATAAAAGACTAGCCAAACAAACCGATAAGGTTTTGTTTGTAAAAATTAATAATGACGGTTTTGCACTAGGGGCTCAAAGAAGATTAATTGAACAAAATGATCTTCCCATAGCGGCTGAGTTACTTTCTGATTTTTTCAGAAACCCAAGCGAGTTTGAAATTAACAGTTTGGCGCAACCAATAGATAGAGATCTAATAACTCAGAATCCAGAGTCGAGTTTTAGCGCTGATAGATACAATATTGTCGCTCAAAAGCAAAGCCATTTTCCTCATGTTATGTTGGGGGACGTAGTTGAGATTCTGGATAGCAAAAGAAAACCTATTACTAAACATGATCGAGTCTCAGGCCCTTATCCTTATTATGGCGCGACTGGCATTGTTGATTATGTTGGAGACTTTATTTTTGATGAGGAACTTGTTCTGGTAGGAGAGGACGGAGCAAAATGGGGTATTGGAGAAAAAACAGCATTTGCTATATCAGGCAAAACTTGGGTTAATAATCACGCCCATGTTCTAAGACCAAGAAGAGATTTACTTTTAGATATTTATTTGATTGAAATGCTCAATCAGATGGATTTATCACCTTACATTACAGGCGTAACTGTTCCTAAGTTAAATCAAGAAAAACTACGTAACATTCAAATTCCTCTTCCTCCTATAGATATCCAGAGAGAAATAGTTACTGAAATTCAGAGTTATCAAACAATCATTGATGGCGCACGTCAGGTTGTAGATAACTATCAACCTCACATATCTGTTAAGACTGACTGGCCTGTAAATAGTATTGGAGACCTTTGTAAACCTGAATACGGTTTTACTGCAACGGCACAGGATAGAGGTAGCCACAGATTTATTCGCATTACTGATATTAATTCAGATGGTGAATTAACTGATAGTGATGCTAAATATATTGATATAAACGATGAAGCAGCCAAATATGTTTTGCAATACGGAGATATTCTAGTTGCCAGAACGGGCGCAACCTTTGGAAAAACTATGCTATTTGAAAATGATAAGCCATCAGTTTTCGCATCTTATCTTATACGCTTAAAATTTCCTATGGATCGTATTATTCCAAAGTATTACTGGATTTTTGCTCAAAGTGATAACTACTGGATGCAAGCAAAACGTTTGGTTTCTGGTGGCGGTCAGCCACAGTTTAATGGTAATGCAATAGTCAATATTGAAATTCCTGTACCAACACTTGATGAACAAAAATCTATAGTAGAAGAAATTGAGGCAGAACAAGCTTTTATTAAAATTAATAGGCAATTAATTAGACATTTTGAAGCAAAGATAAAAGCTGTAATTGATAGTATTTGGTTAAACTGACAATGGAATCAGCACTTGAAATTCATGACTATTTGCCACTGACTTATCCTATCGCTAGTGAGTCTGATTACATTCGTTTTTTATGGGAAGCGTTCGAAAGCAACTATAGCGCTGGAAAATATCAATTTGCCATGTTGGTTTTTCACATGCTCTATATGAGTTATGTGTATTTTTCAGTATGGCAGATAAAGCTTGCTAAGCCAGATGCATTTAATCATGCGGTGTTATTCCAACAAAAAGAAAAAGAACTTTTAAGCGCAAGCTCACCTTTTACCTTTAGTGAAGTAAATGAAAGAAGCATTTTTAAGTTTTTGCGGTTAGCAGGTTGCGAGAACCAGCATATTGGCCAATTTCAGGATTTGGTCGATCAGCGTAACAAGATTGCTCATTCAAATGGAAATATATTTTTTAGTGATCAAACTACTGCTGATCAGCGTATCGAAGAAGTGATGCAACAAATTCGTGGCATTCAACAACATATTACACCTGTATTACAGCACAGCTTTATTGAGTTTATCCGAGAAAGCGCAAACCCTGATGAGCGTGAAATTGAAGATGCAGCCGTACACGTAGAAATTAACTTTATGCATAAACAATATCTATCACGTAAAGATATAGAAGCATGTTTAGCTTGTGACTTAACTGAATTTGATACACATGAGCATAAGCCTAGCATTGACGAGCTAATCAAGTCCTTAAAAGAAAAATTGGAATTATAATTTGGCAGTCTTTTCCAAATTTAATGCAAATCATTTTGAGGTTATCGCCAGAGAGTTAGGCGAGATGTTGACGGGCTCCCAACTCGATAAAACCTTCGCAAATTGCGGCATTAAAGATGTTTCTGGTGAATCCACCAAGTGGCGCAGAATTTATGCCAGCCTGATGACACGCCAAGAGGCTGACAAATGCGGTAACAATGTGGCTGCGTTTATTATGGCGGTCATGTCGCCTGCAAAATTCGTCAACGATGAAGAAAAATTTAATAACGCACGCAACGCCATCAATAAAGTACTGGCTTTTGATGGGCTTGAAATCGGTGAAGATGGCAAGTTTAGACAAGCAACTGCCGCAACTACTATCTCAGAAGCCAAGCAGCGAGTAGATACCATCGCAAGCCGTCTAAAAGGCCGTGAAATCCACCCTGAAGTGCTGAAATACTGCAAAGCAGAGCTGATGCAAGAAAACTACTTTCATGCTGTGTTTGAGGCCGCCAAGAGTGTCGCCCAGCGCTTACGTGACATGACAGGCATACAGTTGGATGGCGCTCAACTGATTGATAAAGCGTTTGCAGAAAGTAATCCGATAATCTGGATTAATGCGATGCGCACAGAAACAGAAAAATCCGAACACAAAGGCTTCGCACTTTTAATTAAAGGCGCCTTTGCCGCAATTAGAAACCCGACCGCACATGAACCCAAAATACTCTGGCAAGGTGAAGAAGATGCGGCTGATTATTTCACTTTGTTGTCGCTTATTCACCGGAAATTAGACAAAGCAAAAGTTTCGAAATAAACAATAAATCTGTCAAGTTCAGTTAATAAAGACAAATTATTTTTTGTATTACTAATTAATGAAATTAACCTTAAATCATGGAAGTGCTATAAATGTGATACAGACATGATAAATAAGTGATATAAAAGTGCTAATAGTAAAGCTATAACACTTTACATAAATCATTGATTATTATAATAAATATAGATTGACCATCTAATAAAAAAGAAGTAAATTAATATCTAATTTGATTTAAATTGGGTTTTAATTTTATGAGTCCTTTTGCTGAATATTTTCATCACTTAAGAATAAATCACGGGTTCAAACAAGTTGAACTGGCAAATTTAATGGGCTACGAGCAAACATATATCTCTGCTGTTGAACTGGATAAAAAAGGTCCCCCTAACGAAGAGTTTATTCAGCGATTAGTAGATGTTTTTAGTTTGAGCGATGAAGAATCAAAAGAACTATTTAGGCGAGCAAAAGCTTCGAACCGAAAATTACTATTGGTAGGCTCAGATTTAAAAACTGACGCATATTGGTTAGTTGATGATCTGAGGGATAGATTATCATCCCTATCTAACTTACAGATTGCAGCAATCAGATCAATTATTTCTATTCAAGATGCCAAATATGAGCAAACTCGAACAAGTTTGCAAGATATTCGTAAGCGTACGAATCAGGAGGTTACCATGTAAAAACAAACGGGACACAACCTCTCGGCTTGCCCCGTCTGCCGAATATCTATAGATACCCGATCTGGTAGTCAGAGTATCTAACGACATTCCCCACACGTCAAGCCCTTTTATACCCAAGTATGTGATTTTTTGCAGGATTAGAGCCTGTATAGGTTCTTCTTACGCCTAAAAATCGATCTATTCAAAATTCTGTAGAGACGGAACGGAGAAGCTTTGTCTCTCAATCCGTCGGAAAGGCAACGATGTTTGACCAAAGTTGGAAAGGATATTGGCATGGCCACAAGCCCATGGGAGACAGCTACACCAAAGCAAGAAAAGTTGTTAGACCTACTGGCACCATTATGCGAGGCAAATTCCCCAGCCGCAAAAATGGAAGGATGATGGAGTTTGAGGGGCTGTTAGAACGTGACGCTATGTTTTTGTTTGAAACCTCTTCTAAGATTGTGCGTTACCGAGAACAGCCAATCAAGATTCATTACCCGGATGGCAATCGGCTAAGACGCTATACGCCTGATTTTGAGCTGTTGCTAGTAACAGGTGAAACAATCCTCATTGAGATTAAACATCACACTCACTTGCAGAATGAGGCACTACTGCACAAGCTTAATTGTATTTACCAGTATTTTTGGGGGTTGCAACAACCATTTCATGTGCTTACTGATTTAATCATCCGACAACAACCGAGGCTAGCGAATCTGAATCAGATTTGTGCCGAGTTACCGCGTATTTGGCCTTCGGCAGCCAGCCTAAGCAGTCAAATATACCAATATCAAGATCTATTCCCAACAAGATATGAAGAAGCAAAGCGCATTCTTGATGGTAATCAACTTTCGTTAAGTAGCCTCATTGTTTCTGGACTTGCTACTTTGGATGTTAATCAACCAATCGAGGCCTGTACCCCAATACATCTCATTCAGGAGGATATGCATGAAAGCCTATGGATTTCAAAAGAACACGGTTTTTAGTTGGGGCGAGCATCAATACAAAATTGAGCGAGTAACGCCTCAGAAACAGGTGCTATTAGAGCGAAACGACGATGGCTACACCACCATTGTGGCTCACGACGAGCTATTAGCTGCTTATCAACAAGGCCAAATATCGTTTGTAAACGAAAATGTTCAGACCTTAGAAGCCAAGATGTTTTCTAGACATATCTCAGATATGCCTGCGCATATTGTCGAAGAAGTCAAAAGACGAAAGCACTACGTTGACTACCTGATGGTCACGGGAAGGCCTGTATTTGATAAGGCGTATATCGAGTCAGTAATAGCAGAAGCCGCGAATTCTATAGGTGATCAATCACCACCCTCGATGATTACGCTCTATCGCTGGTATAAAAAATTCATACATACTCAGGATGTCCGCACCTTGATACCAAGGTTTGATCGACGTGGACGTAACAAAATGCATGAGAGTAGCTACTCACAAAGTTTAGTAGTCTCAACTGTTCAGTCGGCCTATCAACGCTCCCCACAAACCACCATTAAGACAATTTATAACGATTACGTGAATTATCTGGCCATCGAAAACCAAAGCCGATTACCCGAGCAAAGATTACATATGATAAGTGAAAGGACGTTTCGAAGAAGGTTAGTTGATCTTGGTGCCTACGAATTAGTAAAACTCAAAGAAGGCAAGGCCGCCGCTGAAAGAAAATATAGGCAGGTTTTAAACAATACGGTCACTCAAAATATATTAGAACGAGTTGAAGTAGACCACACGCCGCTCGATTTATTTATATTGGACAAAGCCACCATGCAGCCGATGGGTCGCCCAACACTTACAATCATGATTGATCACTATAGTCGGATGGTCTTGGGTTATTACATCAGTTTTCAAGGTCCATCAACAACAGCATTGGTTGGTGCATTGCGTCATGCCATCTTACCTAAGACTAAACTTTCCAAAGTTCATCCTTTTATTAAAGTGCATAATACGTGGGAGTGTTATGGTGTACCAACTTTAATTGTTGCGGATAATGGCTTTGAGTTTCATAGTCAGGATTTTGAGGCGATAGCGCTGGATCTGGGCATACGGATTGAATATTGCCCAAAACGGCAGGCATGGTATAAAGGCACCGTAGAACGTTTCTTAAAAACGCTCAATTACACCTTTGTTAGTCAGCTCCCAGGGGCAAGTTATCCAAAATGGCACTATCGCGGTGATTACGATCCGCTCAAACATACATTAATCGATTTCCAAGAACTTCAACTTTTAATAGAAAAATGGATTTTGGATGTGTATGCGCAAAGTTACCATTCTTCGCTAAAAACAACCCCAAGCGCTAAATGGCAAGAGGGCTTACAAAGACGACAGCTAACATTGCCTATGCATATTGATCGATTGCGTGCCGCCATTGGTAAGTCTGAGACCAGAGCACTACATAATGACGGTATTGTCCTAGGAGGCATTCGTTATCATTCAGACGAACTCGAAAAAATGGTCCTAAGGTATAAGCATAACCAAGGGGTCAAAGTGCGTGTTGTATACGACCCTGAAGATATGGGACAAATACAGGTATTTGGGCCAGACACGGAGCAGCCCATTCAGGTATATGCGATGGACTTGGAATATGCAAAGGGACTGACTGAAATCCAGAATAAGGTTATTCAGAAATCCAAGCGAAAAAAAGGCAAGGCGCAGGAAGATACAAGAGCAGTATCCCAATCAAAATTTGAGTTTGGCCAAGCAGTCATGCAAATGCAGGCAAGCAATAAACTAATCAATAACAAACGTGCTGCCAAATTAAGTGGCGTAAGTAGCAGTAAGCCTGAATCTGCTTTGTTGCAATCAACTCATAAAATAACTGAAATTGTTCATCAAAAACATCCGATGCCGCATGCATCGGCACCCATCACACCGCTCCCTACGCTGCCTAAATTCGAATTAAGAAAAGGAGAGTAAGCATGCAAGATATGTTCGTGAGTTTGCAGCAGTTTGAGGAGTCCTACATTCGGTTTAGTGCTTTTGAAGAAAGCTTTCGCCATATTGGCAATGCCATTCAAACTTATCGGCAAACAGGCGTTGTACAGAATTTAAGAATCCTAGGGGAGAGCGGTACAGGCAAAACAACGTTGTGCAAATTGATTAAAAAAGAGTATCCAAGGCAAGTGTTGATTGAGCAAGACATCGTGCCTGTATTGATAGTGCCTATCCCCTCTAACCCCAGCATCATGAGTCTAATAGAGTCCATCTTCAATGAACTGGAATATCCCATTGAAATAAAGGGGAATATCCCGGCCAAGATGCGTACGCTGATTAAGATTTGCAAAGAAGTGAAGTTAGAAATGATCGTCTTTGATGAAGCGCAGCATTTGAGAGACAGAGGCCAATCCAAAACTCATCATATGGTGGCTGATTGGTTAAAAACCCTGATGGACGCACTTCAAATTCCATTTGTGATGCTTGGGTTACCCAATCTTGAAAAGTTATTGCAATCCAATGAGCAATTAAGACGGCGCTATTCACAAAAAATTTATCTTGCTTTGGGGCAAACAGCAGGTATTTCGGTTGAAAGTGAATGTGGGCAACTGTTCCAGTCTCTTGCTGAAGATTTGCCAATTCCATTCAGGTTAAACGAGATTGCATGGCACGATTTTACGGTCAGACTTTACTATGCCTGTGATGGTCGCATTGCCTATCTCAAAAAGCTGATGTTTGCTGCGCTACATATTGCCATGGATGCCAAACTGAGTGAGATTACCATCCATGAATTTAAATTGGCATTCAAGCACTTGATTTGGTGGGAGGCCGATGGTGCGCTAAACCCATTTTCTGTCGAGTTTGAATTTAGACGATTAGATCGTGCAGCGGAACCCTTTGAGAAGGATCAGTCATGAGTCTTGGGTTATACGAAGTGCCGCAATCGTTAGTATCAACAAATAGCCATCAACGATTGCTACTTAGACCCAGACCCACTCAACATGAATCTTGGTATGGTTATTTGACCCGGGTGTCTGATCAAAACGGATTGACGAGTTTTCGAGAGCTTTTAAAGTTTTTTCAGTCATTTGAACATTTTCAGCGCACATTGCGACTGCACGATGACGAGGTTGATTTACTAGATGGACCTATGCCATCAAAGCTAAATGCTGGTAAGCGAGGAAATTTATATAACCACAATATAACCTTTTTTAGATGGTGTCCCGAATGTATTAAGAATCATCCCATCCATCAGTCGAGATGGCAGCTTACGTATTATGTGGTGTGCTTGGAACACAAAATTCAATTAAAAGATACGTGTCCAAATTGTGATCATCGCCAGAATTTAGAAAGACCGCAACTATGGCGTTGCCAGTTTTGTGGAGCGAATTTGCGCAGCTCTTCCAGCAAGAAAGTTGATCCTGTAGTCTATGATTATCAACAAGAACTGATGAAAGCTTTTGATGGCATCAAAACAACAACCTTATTCAATCTAAGTTACTCCGAACTTATCAAATTAACCAGATACATTGGCCAGTTTAATGATCAGCATATGCCAGTAAAACCAGGTAAATATTATGGTACAACCGAAGTTAATATTGCTTTTAGTGTGCTTAGTGTAGCAGCCAAATTGCTAAACCACTGGCCGACATTGCTTTATGAGTTAGTTTCAAAAGTACAAGCCCAATCCACCGTTAGTCTGAGCATCAAACATCACTTTGGTACTTTTTACCAAGTGTTGTATGTCAACCTCAAGGAGGATTGCTACCAATTTTTAAGAGATGCTTTTGAAGACTATTTGTTTATGTATTGGCCATCCCTAATCAACAAACGAAATAAAAGTTTTAAGAAGGGAAAAACCACAACACACTCTAGGTTAACCATCAAGCAAATAGCAGTAAAAACAGGTGCTAAGCCTGCTCTGATAAAACTATTGGTTAGTACGAATCAAATCAAACTAGAAAAAGTGTTACTTCCCTCAGGAAGGCAAGTGAGATTAATACATGAGAAATATATTCAAGAGCTGTCCATACTTGCAAATGAAGTTCTTAGCTTAAAACAGCTCGCATTACGTGTAGGAGTAACTGAATCAAGAATTCGACAGTTGATTGCTACTGAACAAATTATCCCTTTGGCATCCAAGTTTGCACTAAATTCAGCACAATGGTATTTCGAGCAAAATCAATTGGCGAATCTCAGCTTTAACGCAATTGCATGTGAACCCCACTGCATACCTATAACTCAGATTTTGAAATCATGGAGGTTATCTGCTCCTGAATTTAATGCATTGGTGAAGGCTTTAAGGAAAGAGGAGTTAATCATCTACTCACAAGACAATTTGGTCGTGTTCTTAGGAGATATTTGGCTAGATCCTATTCAAACAAAAAAATGGCTATTGAGTTTTAGAGAGGCAATTACAGGATTATTGTCTGTCGATCAAGTCGCAAAAAAACTACGAATTAAGCAAGAGGTGGCTTACCATTTGGTTAGAAAAGGTCTTATTCCACACACAATTACCTTTGATAGAGTGCTTAAAGTGCAGCTAGGTGAACTTGAAAAATTCAAACAAGACTATATAAGTCTTAGAGATATTTCCAAGCGTTTAGAGTTGGCTCCACAAAAAGCCCTAAATTCCTTACGTGCTGTGCCAGTTTGTGGGCCGTCTATTGATGATTGCAGGCAATACTTTTATCGGCGCTTGGATATTTTTTTATTCAAATAGTAATGCTAAGCATTTTAGTTTTTGACAAGGACGTTAACAATCATGAAAATCAAATTAAAGCCTTCACGTAAGCAAGTTACGCTAGTACTATCCGCCCGACAAAAACGGCAAATTGAACGGATACTTGGATACCGTTTTGAAGCAAGTATTTTTAATGAAGGCTTGTTGCTTCATTCGACAAAACAGAAATATCGATTAAATGATTTGATGATAGAGATGGGTTCGAATTTTAACCATCTAGATAAATCCGACAGCATTTCAAGCGTTATAAATACTTAATACCTACTGTAGCGGATGATTAAAAATTTGCTTTTTGAAAATGTGTGATGGTTAATATTCTTCGTTTTTAAAACAGTCGTCATCATACGTAAGCAGGGTGTATGTAATACCCTCATTTAATAATACCGTGCTAGAGTAAATTGTTTCAAGAGTCTGGCCATTGGAAAATGTATTGACCCAATCGGAAGCAACTACAACATCAAAATCAGACGGGTAACCTTCTTCTTTAACATCGATGGCGGAAGATTTCTGATCAGCGGTCAGTGAGTGATTGAGAATATAGAATTCAAAATCAGAAGATGCGACATAACGCTTAAATTTTCCATGTTGATGAATCACCATAGCGCTAGGCATTTTATCTATGTTAGTAAATCGCCTGTAAGTGGCCTCTAATGACGATCCACAAAGTTCATGAATTTGATTGATATCATGCCAATTAACATCACAGTTGGAATATTGCTTAATCAAATAATTTGGCATTAGTAGACCTGAAGCAAACCCATTCGCTTCTTTCTCTATCGGGTCATCGTAAGGATTGCTGAGTTCCTTAAAGCCGCACTCAAAGGAAAGTTTCTTTTGTGGCATGATATGCAAGCAAACATGGCCAATTTCATGGGCTGCGGTGAAGTTTAACCTACCAGCGTCTGGAATACTGTTGTTGATGTAAATTAGGGCTCCCTTGCTATTTCCTTCGGCTTTGCCAAGAATGGAGTCTGAGTCAAAGTCTTTATACTCCATGACAACCCTAAATCCTTCATGATCAATGCTGTTTGCAACGTCAACAGGATTTATCGGAAGAGAATCGAACCCTAATTCTTCCAGTAAATTTTCAGCTTCATAAGCGCCTTTTTGTTCTTCAATCATTCGTCTGTTATCTTTTTTAATCTTTCGGCCATGCCTTTTAGCATTTCTTGATCTTCTTTAGTAAGGCTATCTAAGACATCCCACTTACGATAGAACTCTTTATTACGCTCTTCTGTTTCAGAGGTGTTTTCAGGGATTTCACCGGTAATCTCATATGGTTGAACTTTTAATGCGGAGGCAATTTTATGCAGCACTACTATTGTCGGGACTCGGCCATCGCCTTTCTCAATCTTGCTAAGAGCGGCAGCAGTTATCTTTGCTTCACTGGCAAGTTTTGACTGATTCCATCCCAGAGACTCCCTTAACTCTATGATTTTTCTACTAATTATGTCTGCTTGGTTACTTTTTTCTACCATATGTTAATCTCCGTTAATTAAAATATTAACACCTATTGACACGACAATCTATAGCATGCAGAATATTAACTATGGTTGATTATAAAATTAACCAATGTTAACAAAGGAGATTATTATGGCAACAAACCCACCAAAAGGCGATGGGCATCGCATAGGCGCAGTAAGAAACCGTTCTCAAACGCAAACACACTCAGGTCACTGGGTGAAGCGTGACACGGATACTGGGCGATTTATGGACGTTAAAACTTCAGATAAGACGCCTCACAAGGGCGTCAGAAAGGAAAAGTAATGAGCAACTCAAAAGAAGTGATCAATTTGGAAGAGTATGCGAAGGCTGGCAAACCCGTTCCTAAAGAGCAAAAATATAAATTTCGCGTCGACAAAAATGAAATTACGGTAATGCAAGAAAAAATTACTGGTAGTGAAATTCTGACTTTGGCCGGTAAAACACCACCACAGAACTTTATACTTCAGCAAAAAATTAAAGGTCAGGTTGTTCGCATTGGCCTTAATGACGTGGTTGATCTAACCGTGCCTGGCGTGGAGCGCTTTATGACAATCCCGAATGAAGTAACAGAAGGTGAAGCACCAGCAGCAAGGCGGCAATTCGATTTGCTAGCTGAAGATGTAGATTTTCTGGAATCGCTTGGATTGCAATGGGAATCTGTATCGGATGACAACAAAAACTGTCGTGTTTTAATTCATGGCTATCCACTACCTGCTGGTTACAACGTAGATAAGGTGAGTGTGTTTGTATACCTACCACCTAATTATCCCGATGTGCAAATCGATATGGCGTATTTTCTACCTAAGCTTAGTCGCAAAGATGGAAAACTAATAGGTGCACTAAGTGATACAGTTGTAGACGGTCAAACATGGCAGCGTTGGTCACGACATAGAAAAACAAGCAATCAATGGCGTATTGGTGAAGATAATTTACGTACACATATGGCACTTGTTAGCAGCTGGCTAGAGCAGGAATTAGCCAAATGAGCGAGAAAACCCAGGTAACGTTGGCAATGACTGCTAGTCAACATGAGCAGTTGAAGAGCCACCTGTACCCAGGTGATGGCAATGAAGCGGTTGCAATTGGACTTTGCGGCCGCTCATACCATGATGGTTTTGCGACATTATTGATTCAAGAACTCTTTTTGGTGCCATATTCGTCATGTTCAGAGCGGGAGCATAGTCGAGTGACATGGCGTCCACAGGTTTTGGTACCTACCTTACAGAAGGCGATGAATAGAAATTTATCGATAGTAAAGATACATAGCCATCCGGGCGGGTATAGAGACTTTTCTGAATTTGATGACCAATCAGATAGTGCCTTATTTGAATCAATTTTATGGCTGGCTAGATACAGATGCGCCACAGGCAAGCGCAATTATGCTACCAGATGGTGAAATGTTTGGGCGTAGTATTACACCGCTAGGATTAGGAGAATCATTACGCTTGATACGTATAGTAGGGGATGACATCAAGTATTGGCTTCAAAAAGATTTACAGAGCAAAGCACCAGAGCATGCAATTAGATTAGTACAAACATTTGGCGAGGGGACATATGAAATGCTACGTGGACTTCGTGCTGGCTTGGTTGGTTGTTCAGGTACGGGTAGCATTATCGCGGAACAGCTATTAAGAAACTACATTGGGACTTTGATCGCTGTAGACCCTGATGACATTGAACTAAAAAATCTTAATAGGATATTGAATAGCTCGAGTACAGATGTAAAAGTAGGTAAAAATAAGGTGACATTGGTGGCAGAAACCGCAGGCAAAATAGATTTAGGTACAACTGTTATTACTTATGCTACAGATTTAAAAAATCCAGAAGTAATACATGCATTATCACAATGTGACGTGATATTTGGATGTATGGATTCTATAGATGGTCGACATATACTCAATAAATTGGCGAGTTATTATCTTATTCCATATATCGATATGGGAGTGCGAATTGATGCAGACGGGACAGGTGGAGTAGAAGCCATCAACGGTGCCGTACATTACATTAAGCCATGCGGAAGCAGTTTGCTGAGTAGAGGCATTTATACTATGGCAGATCTTGAAGCTGCTTCTATGCAAAGACATGCGCCTGATCAGTACGAAGCAAAGCGTAAGGAAGGCTATATAAAAGGGGTAAGAGTAGATCAGCCGGCTGTAATATCAGTCAATATGCAAATAGCCGCAATGGCATTCAATGAGTTCCTTGCAAGAATACATCCTTATAGAGTTGAGCCAAATAAAAATTATGCTCAGCGTCGAGTCGTAATTAGTGATCCTGAAGCTAGTCGAGATTTAGAAGAAGGAGAGCCGTGTAAGACTTTTACAAAGTATTTAGCTAAAGGTGATCAAAAACCACTTTTAGGTTTGTTGGGTTTGGAGTAATGAATAAATATATTTTTAGACTTTGGTGGTGGCTAAAAAGTATATTTGGATTTAAGCCATTATATAAAACGATAGTTTGTGAAGAGCTGCCAGATAAGTTGATGAGTCACACATTGTATTTAATAGGTGAGAAGAATAACTACTGGATAAGTGCCATGGTTTGCCCATGTGGATGCAATGATTTGATTCAGTTAGCGATGGATCAAACAGGACGGCCTAGGTGGAGTGTGCAAATAGATAAAAGTGGATTAGCAACTTTATATCCATCAGTTCACCGAAATATAGGTTGCCGTAGCCATTTTTTCTTAAAAGAAGGAAAAATCGTTTGGTGTAATGAAAACTAAATATTAAAGGAATTAATAATGGATTTACTGGAAGAACTTTTAATAACACTCATGTATTCAAGAAGAGCCTTACTTGCGATTGTGTTTGGAGTGTTGTTCTTTTTTGGAATATTGATGTTAGGACACCATTTAGCGAACAATTTACGTTTTAATGGCCCATTTGCACCATTAGCTGATGCGATTAGACCAATCATATTAATCAGGTACGAACATGTCGCATGGGGTGCACTGATTTCATTTTGGATGTTGGCGGGAAAGATTCTACTGAAAGAAAGAAAAAGACTGTTTTAATCAGTAGAGACCTGTAACGAGTTTTTGCATTATCTTTGGCACTAATCCCGAAAATTTGCAGTTATTCTGGCAAAAAGTGAAGCTTAATCATTTTAATAACTGAAAAAAGACTTAATATTCAATGAATCAAATTTCACTAATTTTGGCATCCAACAAATGTTGTCGAATCTCACAGAAAGTGCAAACTGTCTCATTGAAATGCAAAATGAATCTCACAATTAGTGCAAAATTAGGTAAAAATAAAGTTTTTATTTGAACAACACACTTTCAATAACCTAACAAAAACAATTAAAAATGAGTACAAGCACAAGAAGTGTTTTACGATATCCAGGTAGCAAAGCTAGGTTTGTTGATTTCATTGAGAAAACAATAAAATTAAATAAACCAAAATTTGATGTATTCGCTGAGCCTTTTTGTGGAGGAGCAAGTGTTTCTATAGCATTGTTAGAAAGAGGTATTGTAGAGAATGTTGCGCTGAATGACGCTGATCCTCTAGTGGCACATCTATGGGACTGTGTTTTTTGCCCATCAAGTGCAGATTGGCTTATTGAAAAGGTAAAAACAATACCTTTAACACTAGATGAGTGGAAATATCAAAAAAATCTAGAGCCATCCACACCACGAGATGCTGCACTTAAGTGCTTATATTTAAATCGAACTTCTTTTAATGGCATTATCCATAAAGCGGGGCCAGTAGGTGGGTGGAAACAAAGCAACCGAACTTTAGGTGCGAGATTCAATAGAGAAAAATTAGCAATTAGAATTAGAGAGTTAAGTTTACTAAGTGATAGAGTTATCTCTGTATCAAACAACGACTGGAAAAGTTTTTGTCAGAGATTTAATGAAGCATTCGATACATTTTTTTATTTTGATCCACCTTATTTTCATAAGGCAGAAGCGCTATATGGATATTTCTTTAATCAAGATGAGCATTCAGCGTTAAGAGATTATATTAAAAAATTGGAATCGCCTTGGTTGTTATCTTACGATGATGCTTTAGAAATTAGGTCACTGTATCTCAGTCATGTATCAAAAATAAGACATATAGATAGTACATATTCTGCTCATCCTATGGGTGGCTCTTCTTTTATTGGTAGAGAGTTGATATTTACAAATTTACTCCGCTTACCTTCCGCTACAAAAAACCCAGAAATTCACTTAGGCCTGAGTATTCATGAGTTTAAGAAAAAGAATATAAATAAAAGAAGATCCGTTTCAAATATCGTCGATGCATAATAAAGGAGAATAAATTGAGTATCGCTGACAAAGTTATGGTAGATACGAACCCCTTAGTGGATTTAATAGGGGATTATAAAAACGGTCATGTCGGTTATATATACTCAATGAATTTTACAGAAGCCTGTGTGTTAACAAATGATGCTTGGAAAGAGCGTGTATCAGGCATTCCTCATAACAGTTTCTTAGTAGCAAGCTCATTTGACCCAGAAAAAATGACTGAATCAAATGAGCTTGATAGAGAAGTTGTTTTGTTAAGAGTTCTTGGGCCAGCACCTTTACCATCAGATTCTGACCTGCTAAAAACCAGGATAGAGCATAATCAAAGAAGAACAGAAGATGAAGTTTTCACTTCAGAGGCTCATGATGGTCTTGACCCATTAACTCATGCAGAGCTTCAGTACGGAGCTTTAAAGTGTAGAATTTTAGGTACATTTTACGTACAGAAGGGCGAACTAAGATTAGGTAGTGATCTAGAAAACTATATGTCATCAACTAGGTTGCGTGTATTCAAGCCGCGAGGGGAAAATTTAGAAAAGATAGTAAACCATATAAATCCAGAAGTCAGAAACAAAGCTTTAGAAGAAGCAAGAAAATCAGGTTTTCAAGGGCTGCCTTCACCAATTCAAATAGGTACTATAAGGTACACATCAAGTTCAAGGTTACACAGAAAAACTCAAAAAGACCTTGTCCCGGTCACAATTCAACCAACAGATTTTTTGGCCCGTAGAACAGCGGTTTTGGGTATGACCAGAACAGGTAAATCTAACACTGTAAAAACAACTGTTGCTGCAGTAACAATGGCTGCCATCAAAGATGGAATCAAAATTGGCCAAGTGATATTTGATGTGAATGGTGAGTATGCAAATGCAAACGGTCAGGATGAAGGATCTTCAATAGCAGATGTATTTAGTGAGGAAACAATAAGATATAGAGGTTTACCAGCGACTGGCTTTTTAGATATCAGAAATAATTTTTATAAAGCACTAGTAGAGGGCTTGGAGATACTTCAAACTGAACTAACTAATGATGGATTTAATAAAGGGCAAGACATGCAAACTCTTATTAACCTATCATTAGACGATCCAAATGAAGAAATGTATGAAAATGTTCAAGACCTTGCTTCAGCGAGAAATAGACTAAAAAAAACGTCTGCAATTTATAAAGCTTTGTTGTATAAATCGGGGTTTCAACCTAGTGAAAACGATAAAAAAGTTAGCTTTCCTGCTGGGGTTGATGCACTGTCAGAGTTTTTTAAAGTAAAGTTTATAGATAGCCCTGAAATCAATTCAGAGCATGGCAGCAATAAAGAGAAACGGGCTAATTATATAAAGTCTATTTATGGGGAACCATCAACAGGAATATCTCTAGAGCAAGCCGTAAGTTTTTTTACTGACTTTAGAGAAGCCAATGTTATCCAACAAATTTTGGTTGATGGCAAGCCCTGGCTGTCTGATCAAGATAAAGGATTACTAAATCTTCTCGTAGGTAAGTCGGATAATGGTACACCCATACGCAGCACGAGGGTGATTGGCAATGCTGGTTCGCCATATCACTCTCCAGCAGGGAGTGAAAATATACCAAAAGATATTTATGAATATATTACGCAGGGGAAAATTGTAATCGTAGATTTGTCGGTAGGTGTTGAATCTGTTAGAAAAACTGCATCAGATAGAATTGCATCCTATATATTAAAATCCAATATGGATGCTTTCTCATCTGGAAAAACTCCATCAAAAATAGTTATATATGTTGAAGAGGCCCACAATTTAATCGGTAAAGATGCAGATTTCGATACAACATGGCCAAGAATTGCAAAAGAGGGGGCTAAGGCGGGTATTGCACTTGTGTATTCAACTCAGGAGCCATCCTCTGTTCATGCAAATATTTTGGCAAACACTGAAAATTGGTTTGTTACACACCTCAACAATGAAGATGAATTAAGATCATTAGGTAAATTCTATGATTTTAAGGATTTCCACGATTCATTAAAATCAGCACAAGATGTTGGATTTGCTCGAATAAAAACATTATCCTCACCATTCGTTATTCCAACTCAGATTGAGCAATTCAGACCACAACTGATTAAAGACAAGCTAGCCGAATTAAAGAAAACTCTTTGAATAGTTATAGCTAGGATAGTTTATGCCATATAAAAGAGAAAAAGCATCTAAGGGAGGTCATTCAGATTTAGTCAAAAATCCGGATATACAGAACTTCTTAAACGATTGCGAGTATATGAGGGAGCCTACAGATGAAGAGGCAAACACTATTGCATCAAGTTACTTATCTGCACCCAGCTCAGCAACGTTGCCAATTAAAGTTGTTGCATCAGATGCTAGCCCATATTCAGAGCCAATCGCTGGAAAATTTCCAAGCACTCAAGTTGGTTATGTCAAAGTTAGTTTGGTTTTGATTGATGTTAATGACTATGATGGGTTAACGCAACCAGGATCAAGATATGTAGACCCATTTAAAGTTGCAGCAATGCATAGAAATGCTGATGCATTCAGTTTTACATTGCCAGGTAGTAATGTTCGTTATAAAAATGCAAAAACTGTTTCTGATGGCTTTAGAAAAGCTATGTGGGAACAATTATCAGATGAAAGAACTAAACTAGCAAAAGACGAGGGATTTAGTGTAAATGGGACATTATTGGACATTAATAATGGAGAGGTAGAAGTAAAAAAATGTAGTTCGTGTTCTTTGGAGCAAATATTTTTATTTACTAACAGAACTCAGATTCATAATTGCCCACATTGCAATTCTGAAATTTATATGACCGATTGTTTGAGGATACACGAACAAATAACGGACTATGGAGATTGTTCAGCTGCAATTACCAGATTTATGAACGTTGCAGAGCATTTAATTTTAGCTACTTTTATTAGGATGCTTGCACATTATCAACCTAAAACTTTATCTAAAATGGCCTTTATAGTTGATGGACCACTAGCTATATTTGGTCAACCAGCAAGCGTTCATGCTAGGCTAATGTCCCTCTATTATCGAATATCCACAGACCTAAATAATCAAGGATTACTTCCGCCAATAATTATAGGTTTGCAGAAAGATGGTCAAGTTATGGAGCATGCCAGAGCTCTATCAAGATTTTTACCAAATAATGTTTATCGCGTTGTAGACGATGAGTATCGAGCAGAACATATATCACCAAGTATAAGTGATAATTTTGGGCACGAAACATATTATGGTCAGGATTATATTTTTAAAACTAACTCGGGAAGAGTTTTTACAGTAGGCATTCCGTATCCATTCGAGAATAAAAAAAATCGATCTATATTTGCAAAGGAAAAGTCAAATTTGTCAAATTATGGCAATTTAATTGCAAGATCATTCGATTTAATCAGACACTTTGAATTTGATTTATATGATAACGCTGTCGTTCCAATAGCTTTAGCACATCGTCACGCATCCATTAGCCTCATTCCAGGTGGAAAAGTGTTAGATCTAGTAACTAGACACGGTTTGATTAAGTAGTGAATATTACTTAATGAAAATTAGGAGTTTAATATCACACTAAATTAGGCTCTCGTAACTCAAATTTAAAAGCAATTTAACCTAGCTACAGTGTCACCAAGCCAAGCATATTGACGTTTGGCAATATCTTCTTGCATTTGCATCACACAGCGCAACGCTGCGCAAAAAGTGGCCTGAGGTAGTGTTTGTTTAAGTAATGTTTTGCGGCCAGTGTTGATGTGTAGATTTAGGTCAAAGCTGTCTAAAGTCTCAAGGCTATTAAAATCAAGCCAAGTTTCTTTTTGTAAGGCCACACAGCAGTTGTGGACGTATCCCACCTGCTATCTATGCGCAAAGACTTAGGCAAACAACATGATTTTTAAACGGACTTTTTTCAGAATCGGTTGGGAGTGCTTGAGGGGGCAGGTCACGTGAAGTGCGTGAAAACTGGAACCCAAGTAAAGCGAAGTTTACACCTGATCAATTGAGTAAGTGGCTTGCGTGGTTACGTAAAAATCAATTGGTGCCAAAGGGTATAGGCACACAAACTATCTATCAGAAAAAGCTAATCATTTAGATAAAGAATTAAGAACAATTCAACTGTACGACAGTGTCACTTAACAAACGCCATTGTTGTTTGTGTGATGTCAGTTTAAATCGTAAGCATCCAGTGTTTTAGGGCGGGTCATCACAAAATCGGGGCTAGCTCATGATCTGTAAGAAATGTTTTTGATTAACAGATAATGACATTAACATCCTATCCATTGAGCAATCAAATAAGTACCTTTAGTTTTGATCTAACCAGATCAATTTCCCTCGCTGAGGCTTTACCTTTATAGGCTATTTTTCTTGCTTGCCAGTCAACGCAAGTAATCTGGTCAGATAAAGCTACACTTTTAGTAGCGCCAGTAATCTCTACCTCAAAAGGATAGCCCTTGATTTTTGTGGTCATGGGGCAACACAGCATCAAGCCTACAGTCTTATTATAAGCTTGTGGGCTGATTACTAAAGCGGGCCTGTGTCCACCTTGTTCATGACCAAGAACAGGGTCAAAATCAATCCAGACAACATCTCCACGCTCGGGAACATATGCCATTAAATAAGCTCTTTCCCGACAGGCTCGCCAAAGTCGATACGACTATGCAGATTCTCTGGAGTAATAGCAGAAAGTAAATCTTCCAGTTTAAATTCGTTAGTTTTAATTGGTGCAATGATGATGCGACCATCTTCCTCTTTAATATCGAGAGGATCATCCAGTTTAAGATTGAGTGATTCCAAGATTAGACTTGGGATTCTTACTGAGGCGCTATTACCCCATTTTTTTAAAGAGACTATCATTCATGTTCCTTTTGGTTAAACATTGTAGATACAATACACTTTTTTTTATGAAGTATCAACATTGTTTAAAATGTTGCGCAAATGAAAGTAGAATTTACATAATATGGAGTGGTTTTTTGATTGTAATATTCAGTAGCAAGTAATTAAAAAAGGCCCAAACGGGGCCTTTTTTATTAGGGTTATTACCATTATGACCAGCACAAACCCCGCGCATCTATCATAGAATATTACGTATCAAAACTACTTTTAACGCATTGCTTCTTTTATCATTTCGGCAAGGTCTGACGAATCTCGTTTTATATTAATGGCATCACAGCTTTTAAAAGGGTTAGTTTTTGCATAATCATTAATAATAATACGTTTTGCGTGATGTAAGCCGTAGATGATCTGGTGATATTTAATTCCTAAGCGTTCTAATTGCGCTTCTGTAATGGCTCTAAAAGGTAATTTTCTAGAGGTTGTTAATATGATTTCTACTTTTCCAGAGTCATAAAGTTCGCGTAATGCGGACACATTTTCTACAATAGCTTCAGTTTCTCCCCATTTAGGTTCAAAAAACTGTCCTGAATTGTAAACAAGCGTTCCATCAATATCTACAAACAATGTTGCATATTGAGACTTGAATCGATCCCAATCCTCCAGCGTACCCCAATCTGTGTATTGCTCAACAATTCTGGTTGAAAATGATACGCCATTGAGCAACATCATGTAGATCAGGCCAGAGATGTATAGCTCGCCAGAGGATTTATCGCAGCGGTCATAATAGTCAAGAAACTCTTGAGAGGATCTAAACGAATAGGCGCCAACACAAAACAGGTTGCTAATTACTTTTTTCTCAACAATATTAGTCACTTTTTGGTCTTTATTAACCTCAACATAACTTTTATTTTTTGCATTAATCAAGCCAACGCTATTTAAATCGCTAACTGCGATGCTGTTTCCTTCGGAAGCTTTATAGGAGAATTGGTTGTCAGAGTCTTTTACAACAAATGAAAAGTCACCCCCAATTTTACGTAAGCCTTCAGCAACAGTTTCAGATTGTGAGCTTGTGCTGTTTTCTAGTAGAACGCAATTGCACGGAACACCACCTGCTAGCTCACTGATACGTGTTGTTACTATTTCACTAAAATGGTGTATGTTTTCAAGCTCTACTAAAGAAATTAAGACAATTTCATCAAATACACTAAGATCCATTTTGGTAATGGATTCATCGATCATAAAGTTTCCATTGGGATGGGTTAACAGCCATTTAGGCCTCATGTTAGGAAACCGGCTTGATCTTCCTGCGATCGGTAATATCAACTTCATAGGTAACTCTCCAAATTTTTCAATTCGTTATCAATACATGTAAATAGGTAATTAATTAATTCAACATCACTGGTATAAGGCAGTATTCGCATCAGGTTAATCGTTTGAATTAAGCATACGACAGCGTTGTTAATAGCATGCGCTGCAATAAAGTCATCAAGTCTTTTATTTAAGTACGAGAATGTGATTCTGGCTCTACAGATATCAAAGGTCTGTGCAGCCTTTTGAGTTGACCAATGATATACAACATCTTGTTTTATTTTAACAATATCTTGAATTGGGCTTTCCAAGAACGAGTCTAGAAAGTCAATTAAATAAATATTTTCGCAGTCAGGCTCTATTAATATATTGGAAAATGTAAGATCGCCATGACAAAAGCCGATAGGAATCGGGGGGAAAACATTTTGTTTTAAAATATGCTTAAGACGATGGATGTAGCTCACGGCCTTGGGTAGCTTATTGGTTAGGTCGGCTTCAAGCTGATCAAGTTTGTTAGTGATATTTGTCAGCGGAAACTCAGTCATTTTACTAAGAGATAATGACTCTTTTAAATAACCCTCGAGGATATTGAAAAATTTATCAAGATCATCCTTACTGGCGATACTGACAAAACTGAAGATGTCTAATGCGGGAATGTATTGCATTTCTGCAAAATATACGCGAGGCGATTGATATTCGCTATAAACCTCAGGCACGCTAACCGAGCTGAAAAGTTTAGAGAAACTTTTTTGCTTTGCAATTTGCGCATGTAATCTAACCATATAGTTTTGATCGACAGTCGCTTTTCGAATACAAACATCACCAAAGTTTTCTACAATTTCAACGGTGCACCCAGAGTGTCCGAGTATTTTAATTTCAACTTTTTCCATATTACTAAAATACTGCCTTTAAAATAATTGGGCTCAATACACTTAATGTTTTATTCGGCATCAAGTTATCAGACACTTTATGATGAATACTCAATTTTAAGATCATCTAATTATGGGTTATCAGACAGCATCTTTTTCCAGCAAAGCCAAAAATTTCTGATCCCATAAAGAATCTCTACCTTTTGCATCGATACTAATTGCTTCATATATTCTTGAACTCTTCATTGAGCCTGCTTCCAGTAAGCCACTTTTTTTCATGGGTAGCTTCTCAATTTTAATATTGTGTGCCCAACAATTCATCGCAATTGAGTGATGCCCAGCAAAGGTTTCGTCGCAATTTATTATTTTATTCTGAGCAAGCTTCGGATATATGTCCCAAGTATTAGCATATATTTCGAGCGTTTCAGGCTTGCCTACCGCAAATTGGTCGCCCATCATACAGCTCATATAATTTGTACCAAGTGCAAAGTCAGTAAAAATGATTGGCTTCGCGTTGCACCAATCATAAATATCATTCCAATTGAAAGCAACAAAAGATAGTGAAAAGTCAGGTCGGATGCGTATGACTAAATCATATTTTTGACCTGAATTTTTCATCAGTTTATGACAAGCGTGAATTTTATAATGCATTTTATCTGAGTTGGTAAAGCCATCAAATTGAGACGTGCTTTCATCATCTAGTACTACATTTTTTGCGCCATAAAATTCTTTTATTTCTTGTTCGGTGACTTGAGCGGATTGTTTTAAGTACTTAAATAATGTTGGATAGGTCTGTTGCATATTGTCGAAGCCAAATGTCAGGCAATACTCTCGATAAGCTTCTTGAAACTGCCTACCTTCAAACGGTAAGAATTTTCTAAAAGGCTCGGCACTTGTACCGCCGACACTCTTCCAAGAGTGAACATAAATATCATAGTCTACGCCAATTAAAATGCTTTTTTTCCAGGTCTCAAAAGCTTGTTTGTACCCCCTAAGTTGCCCAGAAATACAGACTGCTACTTTGAGTTTTTTTCCAATAGGAAAGGATATTCCAGTCCTGCCAGCAATTATATTTTTTACTGCCATTAGTCCTTGATAGGATTTTTTTTGCACGTTAACCAATTTAGTTGTTTTAGTGCCATCTAACGATTTTTTGATTTGGTTTTGATTTTCTGCAATAAAATCTAGGAAAGGCGAGAAAGTGTTTTGGTTATCAAGCGCTTTAATAAGCTGCTGTAATTTTGCGTTACTAGAAGCTTTTAATTCACAGGCATGATGGATAAGTAATGATTTTGCTGAGGCTAATTCTAGATCTAGTTCGGGAGTAGCGATTTTATCTTTGATCAGGTCAACAAGATTTTCTTGTTCGTATGGGTATAAGGACTCTTTATTAAACAGCCAAGTGATATATACCAGCTGGAATAACTTTAAACGCTTTCGATCATCATCGTTGTAAATGTAGTGTTTTAAATCGCTCACATTTCTGTGATAAACAGCCGATTCAAATAAATTACTATACGGTAAAGAGAGGTCATCCGCAGTAAACTCTGGGAAAGTCATTAGATGTAAATCGGAAATTTCTTTTTGTGTAATCCATTCGCCTACAAATTCCCTAACAATCATCAGGCAAAGAATGGCATTTTTACTTAATGATTTTTTCTCATAAAGTGGTCGTAGGATAAGCTCAAACTCTTTGGCAATGGCTGGGATTACCCAGTGCTCACCCGTTGATTGGTGTGTAGCTACTGTATGTAAAAAAACATGCCCTGACGATGAAAGGTTATCTTGACTCAAGAGTTTTTGATAACAAATGGCTCTGGTTTCTTTGTACCAAATATGATTTTCGAGTTGCTGTTTTGTACCTGACTTGAGTGAGTTAATAACGCCTGTTGAAACTAACTCATAACAGCGTTTATCGCAACATGGATCATATAAGAGGGCGGATAACTCACACAATGTATCTGCTGAAATAGCATCCTCTAATTTATGTCTGAGTACTTCAATCTTTTGTTCCAATATTCGAGCATTCATCAGTCGACCCATTTAATTCAAAATTGCTAACATGGATTTATCAGCAGGCAATATATTACTATAATCATGTGACGCAGGTAATTACAGTTAAATTTACATGTAATTTAACAATGATAGTAAATTTGTGAGGGTAAATTTAAAAAAATAGCAGGTATAAAAACCTGCTATTTTTTAGTTAAAAGCCTAGATCACACACTAAGCAATTCAGATCAGCCTAGCAAAAAAATTAAAAACCTTTGCTTACCGTTACAAAAAACTTGTCTTCTGCAATATCAGAAGCACTCGTTGTATTTTCTAAACTCAAGAACCCTTTATATGCTGAAGGCTCATTGGTAGCAGAGTAGTTAGCACCCACAGACCAACCGCTGGCAAAAGCTTTGGTCACACCAATTTTATAATAGGTAATATCCAAACCTGTTGAATGGCTAATCGTTTGTCTGCCGATTTGTCCACCAAGTGTCCATGAGGGCATCACTTCATACAATCCATTTAACTCATAAAAAGAGGAGTATTTAGTATCGCCCGTAACACCCGCATTTAAGTCACCAGCAAACCCGCTACCTACTCCAGAGTTATTTGGATTCCAACCAAAGTATTCTGTCAAAGTAGTACCTGTTTTAAAGGTAAACCATTTGTAGGTCAGTGCTAAGTAAGCTTCAGCTGTATCTAGTGAGTTTGGATTGGTACCTGCAAATGCTGAGTCACTCCAGTTAGCTTCTGGATACGTGTAATAAATCACGCCAACATCAAAACTAATTGCGCTAGCCGCACCAGGTAAGCTATTGCGGAAGCCTGCGAAATAATCTGCCTCTAAATCAGCGCCTGGTAGCCAGTGGCCAGAAACAGACGCCGCTGAAAAGCCAGCGTAAAAACCAGATTTATGATCTGCTTCTACAAACGCTTGCAAGGAAGGCTTACCCCATGACTGTGATTGCCCGCGGAAGATATAGTCACTGACTAAAGTCACATTGCCGACAAAAGACCAGTCTGGTTTGGCTTCAGCCTCTGCTGCGGCAGGCGCAGGTGCTACTTCGTCTGCCATGACAGGTGCAGATAGGCAGCCCATGAGTATTGCAGCACTTAATAACTTGATTGAGGGTTGATACATATTGCTCTCCTTAATTAACATAAAAAAACAACTAATTATAAATTAGTTTTAAAATTTATCATTTAAATAAATAATTTAACTAATTGAATTTGCTAAAAAATAGTCTCAGATACAACAAATTTAGTGACTAAGTATTACTTTTATAATCGTCTAATTCAGTCTTACATCATCTCGTTTTGCGCGTTATTACACTATCCCATTTTGGCAAGTAGTTAAGATCTGGCCAAATAGGCTCTCCAACTGCCTAAATTGGAAATATCTGTTGCATTTTCTACAGCAAATGCTTCGCATAAAAACCCTTGTACATCACTACCGTCCGCAAGTTTTAAGGTGCCAAAGCCAAGCGGTGAGGGCACACAAGCCACCAGTTTTCCATAGTTTTCAACAGGTAGCTGCCAAACTTCCAGATCAATTGCGCTGCCTCCTTCTGATACACGCAACAGGCCTGGGCGTTCAGGCGTAAACCCGTTGAGCTTATAGAGTTTGTAAATGGCCGCTGTTTGGGTGGCTTGCACAAACTCACCGCCCAGATTGGTCAATTGTGAATTAAGTGGTAAACCGCGCATATGCGCGCCGCATACGGCGACTTTTATCATTTCATTAGACATGATTTTCCTTAAACATGTAGTCTCTTGGCTAAATCCAGCAGGGCATCATCGTTAAATGCTGGCGCACATAAAGTCACGCCAAACGGTAAACCATTGTTTTGAAATCCAGCAGGGATGGCGAGTGCTGATAAATCCAGTAGATTCATAAAGTTGGTGTAGTAGCCTAGGTTGCTATTGGTTTGTACTGGATCAGCCTCGACTTGGGCAATGGTGTAAATCGTACCTGCGGTAGGGGTGAGTATGAAGTCCACTGAGTCCCATGTTTTAGCAGCTTCTCGTTGCAAGGTCTTGAGTTTGTAGAGCGCTTTATAAGTATCTGCCGCAGTAAATCGCGTTGCGCCACTGATAATTTGTCGTGTGACAGGGTACAAAGCTTCTGGTTGAGACTCAATAAACGCTTGAATGGCCGCGTAACGCTCAGCGACCCAAGGGCCTTCATAAAGCAGACGCGCTGTTTCTAAAAATGTTGAAAAATCAATTTCAATGGCTTGACCGCCTATGCTTTCCATTTGTTTTACGGCTGCGGCAAATAAGGCAGGCGTTTCAGAATTGCCAAAAAAAGCCAATTGGTCAGGCTTGGGCACACCAAAAGTAAACTCAGCTTTGAATGCAGCTGGCGCATGACAGGATTTTTTACGCGAGTACGCATCTGCCTCATCAAATCCTTGCGCAACATCGAGTACCTTTTGGGCATCTTCAGTATTACCCGCAAAAATAGAAACGCAATCTAGTGTGCGGCAAGCTGGCACAACGCCTTTGGTACTGAGCAGACCACAACTTGGCTTGACTCCCACCAGATTATTAAATGCGGCAGGCACACGGCCTGAACCTGCGGTATCTGTACCCAAACTAAAGCTTGCCATACCTAAGGCTACCGAAACCGCAGAACCTGAGCTTGAGCCACCAGAAATATAATCTGGATTGATACTGTTTTTACATGCGCCATAGGGAGAGCGCACCCCAACCAAGCCAGTAGCGAATTGATCCAGATTAGTTTTACCCACTGGAATTGCGCCTGCATCAATCAGGCGTTGAACTACGGAAGCACTTTCTGTGGGCGTATAAGCATATTCGGGACAAGCCGCTGTTGTGGGTATACCAGCCAAATCAATATTGTCTTTAATGGCAAAGGGGATGCCATATAAAGGCAAGCTATCAGGTGACTTTCCCTCTAATTTTTGCGCGTAAGCTAACATTTCGCTCAAAGAAAGGCGGCGTATCCAAATAAAATGCGCGTCACTTTGATGCATAATGGGATCAAGTTGCTTAACTAGCTGGGTAGGCGTTAACTTGCCTGTGCGATACTCAGACTGTAGGTGGGCAATACTTAAATTCATACGTGCTACTCCTCAATCACAATCAGGTTTTGTCCCGCAGCAACTGGGCTACCAGCACTGCACAAGACTTTACTTACTTTGCCTGAGCAAGGGGCTGTGACAGAAATTTCCATTTTCATGGACTCTACAATCACGACCACATCGCCTGCTTGCACGATATCTCCTGCTTTGACCTGCACTTGCCACAAGTTGCCTGCCACGTGTGAAGCAATCGCGCGACAGCCATCCGTGAGCACCAATGCATCCGCTGGATCGTTCGCTACATCTGCTTCACTGCTATAGTTGGCCTGACCTGTGGCAATCCAACGTTCACGTTCAGCCTCAAAAGCCGCCTGTTGTTTGGTTTTAAATGCATCAATTGAGGCTGACTCTGCTTTTAGAAATGCGTTATATTCCTTCAAGCTAAAGGTTTTTTCCTCAATATTGAGTTGAAACTTGCCATGCGGAAAGTCTGCACGCATTTGCAGTAACTCTTCAGCCGAAACAGGGTAAAAGCGAATCTGGTCAAAAAAGCGTAACAGCCATGGCATGCTATCTTTGAAGTCCTTAGTTTGATTCCAACGATTCCACATCTGTATGGTGCGTCCCACAAACTGATAGCCGCCAGGGCCTTCCATGCCATACACACACATGTAAGCACCTCCTATGCCAACTGCATTTTCAGGTGTCCAAGTACGCGCTGGGTTATATTTGGTGGTAACCAAACGGTGACGCGGATCTACGGGTGTTGCCACGGGTGCACCAAGGTATACATCGCCTAACCCAAGGGTGAGATAGCTGGCATTAAACACAATGTCTTTGACTTGGGCGATAGAATCTAAGCCATTGATACGGCGAATAAACTCAATATTGCTTGGGCACCAAGGCGCATCTTTACGCACCGATTGCATGTATTTCTCAATGGCTAATTGTGTTGCTGCATCATCCCAAGACAGCGGTAAATGCACAATGCGCGTCGGTACAACCATGTCGTCAACTGCGGGCAGCGCGCTTTCAGCGTTTTGCAGAATATCAATAAGCTTGTTGACGGGTAGCGTCAGGCTTGCATAATGCACCTGTAATGAGCGTATGCCCGGTGTGAGGTCAATAATGCCTTTAATATTCTGGCTTTCTAGCCACTGGATTAAAGCATGTACGCGGAAGCGCAGATTTAAATCTAACACCAACGGACCATATTCCACTAACAGATATTGATCACCTGCCTGGCGATAGACGACTTTGATTTGGCTTTCGCTAGGTGCTATTTCACCGAGTATCGGGCTAAAAGTTGTAGGGGATACAGTTGGTAATTTGACAGGTGTTAATGCAAAAGTCGCAATCTGCGCATTCTGTGCAATTTCCATCTGTGCTGCCTGCGCTTGCGATAAGCACTTAAAGCGAATTTTATCGCCAGCTTTTAGCTGTCCCATCTTCCATAATTCAGCTTGCACAATGGTAGCGGGACAAACAAACCCTCCCAAACTAGGGCCATCGGGGCCAAGTATCACGGGCATATCACCAGTAAAGTCCACTGTGCCAATGGCATAAGCATTGTCATGAATATTTGAGGGATGCAAACCAGCCTCACCGCCGTCTTTGCGTGCCCATTGTGGTTTGGGGCCGATCAGTCGAATGCCGGTTGTATTCGAGTTGTAATGCACTTCCCAATCGGTAGAGAAGAACATGTCGATATCATCACGAGTGAAAAAATCTGGGGCACCATGCGGGCCATACAACACACCGATTTCCCATTGATGGGTATAAGCAGGTTGTGCAGTGTTAGCGAGTGTTTTAAGTGACACATCTTCTTTTAACTTGAATAGGCGTAGCACATCACCTACCCTGAGTGCTCTACCACCGTGCCCGCCAAATTGTCCAAGGGTAAAAGTGGACTTGCTACCCAAGTAATCGGGCACGTCAAAACCACCTTTCACAGCAAGATAGGTGCGACAGCCTTCAGCTAGCTTGCCCATTTTGAGGGTGCTACCTGCTTTAATGTGGTGTGATTGCCACATGGCAAGCGGCGCACCGTCTAAACTTAACGCCATTGCGGGGCCTGTGACCGCAATAACAGCATCGGTATTAAATTTGAGGGTAGGGCCGATGAGAGTCACTTCCAGACCCGCAACACCTTCTTCATTACCGACCAGTTTGTTGGCTAAACGGAATGCAAGATGATCCATAGGCCCTGAAGGTGGTACTCCAACGTTCCAGTATCCAATACGGCCAGGATAATCTTGTATTGTGGTCATGACACCACCCTCAAGCACATCGATGGTTGTAGGATGATAAATAAAATTATTGAGGTAGCGCGTGGTCTGCTCACCTGCGGGGAACACATCATGCGCTAACACTTGTGACAGGTATGCAAGGTTTGTTTCAATGCCATGTATGCTGGTTTCACTTAGGCTATCACGCATGGCTTGAACAGCTGCTTTTCTATCAGTGGCATGTACTAAAACCTTGGCAATCAGTGGGTCGTAAAAGGGTGAAACCTCACTGCCTTTTTCTATCCAAGTGTCGACGCGCGCCGCGGGTGAAAATTTAACTTCTGTCAGCACACCGCTGGAAGGTTGAAAGTTTTTGTTAGCATCTTCTGCGTACACGCGTACTTGTATCGCATGACCTGTCGGCTGGTGTGTGTAACTATCCAATGCGCTGGTTTCGCCTGCTGCGATGCGTATCATCCACTCAACCAAATCCACACGGCTCACTAACTCAGTGACCCCATGCTCCACTTGCAAACGCGTGTTCACCTCAAGAAAGTAAAACTCCCCTGTGGATTTGTCATACACAAACTCTACCGTACCTGCTGAGCGGTATTGAATTGCGCTACCAAGTTTAATCGCAGTTTCCCACAAGGCATGACGTACTTGGTCTGAAATATTAGGTGCAGGTGTTTCTTCTATCACTTTCTGGTTACGGCGCTGCACTGAGCAATCGCGTTCGCCTAGTGCAATGACTTTACCCAAACCATTGCCAAAAATTTGTACTTCGATATGGCGTGCCGCTTGTACGTACTTTTCTAAATAGATGCCAGATTCTTTGAAATTGGCTTTGGATAAACGTTGTACCGATTCAAATGCACTCAGCAGTTCTTCTTCTGCCCAAATGAGTTGCATACCGATGCCACCGCCGCCCGCCGTGCTTTTTAGCATCACAGGATAGCCAATACGCGCGGCCTCAGCTTTAGCGTGTGCTACATTTTTAAGCAAACCCGTACCTGGTAAAAGTGGCACACCACTTTTTTCTGCTAATTCACGTGCAGTATGCTTGAGGCCAAATTCTCGCATTTGTTGAGGGGTGGGGCCGATAAAAGCGATGCCTGCCGCTTCACAACTTTCGGCAAAATCTGCATTTTCAGAGAGAAAACCATAACCTGGATGTATCGCCTCGGCGCCAGTTTCTTTGGCCACTTGTAATATGCGAGCGACATTTAAATAGCTTTCTGCGGCTGGGGCTGGTCCGACACAAATAGCTTGATCTGCATCCAATACATGACGCGCACCAGCATCTGCCTCAGAATAGATTGCCACTGATTTGATGCCCATTTTTTTAAGGGTGCGAATCACGCGACAGGCGATCTCACCTCTATTAGCTATTAAGACTTTTTTAAACATTTGAGCCTCTTGTGCGGGTCGTCCCGCTTATTATTCTCATCAGGCCGTCCTGATTTATGGTTAATTCAGATTTACGCATTCCAAACGAGCAACTGAACTGGCGTTGGGTTATACGCATTACAAGGATTATTGAGCTGAGGACAGTTAGAAATGAGTACAACCACATCCATTTCTGCACGCATTTCTACATATTTACCTGCACCAGAAATACCATCCGCAAAGCTTAGTGCGCCCTCAGCCGTCACAGGTACATTCATAAAAAAGTTGATGTTGGCCGTAATGTCACGCTTACTCATGTTGCGTTCGGTTGCACAGCGACAATGATTCAGCGCATGCATAAAGCTATCGCGGCAACTGTGCATGGCATATTTATCCAGTGAATAACGTACGGTGTTACTTTCGCAAGAGCAGGCACCGCCTACGGTATCATGGCGACCACAGGTGTCCGCCACGATGGTGAGCATTGGGTTGCCGTCATTGGAGTACAACACAGAACCCGTGGTGAGATAGAGCTTGCCTTGGCGCGCAATGGTGTCCACCGCGCTGTAACGTTCCTCAGGGTCGGCTGCGCAGTAAAACAAAGTATCAACGGCCTGGTTGCCTTGCAAATCTAAAATGCGAATTATTTGGCCTTTTTTCACGACGGCCATCCATGGGTCACCCGCATCGCATACTTCATTTAATACAGCGTTTTTAGGATCTAATTTACTTTCAATAATCTGTTGCATATTGTCTTTCCTTGTCGTTCGTCATTCCCGCGAAAGCGGGAATCCATTTTAATTTTAGTTCTCAATTTGGACTCCCACTTTCGTGGGAATGACAGTGCTTTTATAGGTAGTATCTTTCTGTGTTGATAAACCCACGGCTGTTCTGCTCGCAACTATTACGACAGACGTCATCAGTTTTAGCAAAACCTGCATGCCATGCCGACAATTTAACAGCGGCTGGTTGATAGCTGGTTTTGCTGTCTAATGGGTGCGGTGCGGCTGATAATATGAGTAGTACATTCATATCAAAACGTACATCGACAAAATTACCAGCTTGGCTATGCCCATTTACAAAGCTTAAATTGCCCGCTTCATCAGGAGTGACTTTGCTAAAAAAATTCACATTCGCCACCAAGTCACGTTTACCCAAACCATATTTGGCTAACTCGGTGAGCATGCCATCTTTACCGTTACGGTACATGGCATTGCGATGTGTTTGGAATGTGGCTACGCCATATTTGGTTTCTATCATGGCAGCATCGGTGATGCCACAGATGGTATCGTGCCAGCCAACGGTGTCGTTGATAATGGAGCACATCACACGCCCCATGTCTGAATAACACACATTGCCTGTGGTTAAAAAGGCGGTATGTTGCGCCTTTAGTGTATCAGGCATGTTATAGCGCTCAAGCTTGTCTTCTGGGTTATAAAACAGCGCAGATAAATTTGCGCCGCCTTCTAAATCGGTGATGCGCAGCGCTGTGCCACGGCGTACTAATCCAGACCAATGCGTGCCCCCAGGAATGGTTTCTTCCCACAACACTTTGTTTGTATTGAAACTTATGGTCATTTCTAAAGCCTTTTATATTGATATAGTTCTACTTAGCTACAGGTAGCCGTGTTTTCTAGGTGAGGTGTTAAGTTCATTCAACATTATCTTTAACATTTACAAAGCGAATCATGCGCTGCTGAATAGAAACCTCAGCTTCATCTTTATCTTCAGTTGGCGGATGAATGAGCGCTTCCAGTCTCGCCTTGGTGGCTAAAAACGCGGGTGATGTAAACTGACTTGGGCTACGCGGGCGTGGTACTGGCACTTCAATAAGCTCTTGCACTTCGCCAGGATGTGCCTTCAATACCAAGATGCGATCCGCCAAGTAAATCGCCTCATCTAAATCATGCGTAATGAATAAAATGGTGATATCAATATTGCGCCAAATTTCCATTAGGTGAGATTGCATGCGTGAGCGTGTTTGCGCATCTAATGCGCCGAAGGGCTCATCCATCAATAAAATACGTGGTTGGTTAACCAATGCGCGGGCGATGGCCACACGTTGCTTCATCCCACCTGACAATTCATGTGGATAAGCATGTGCAAACCGCTCAAGACCAACCAATTCGAGCCATAAATCAGCTTCATTAGAAGCTTCTTCTCGATTCGCATTGTTCATTTCCAAGCCAAACATCACGTTCTTTTTAACAGTCAACCAAGGAAACAGGGTGTAGCCTTGAAATACCATTCCGCGGTCGCGTCCTGGTCCCGTAATTGGTTTACCATCTAACAACACTTCTCCACCAGTATAGCTTTCAAGCCCAGCTAAAATACGAATGAGAGAGGATTTGCCACAGCCAGAAGGACCAAGTACGCATACAAACTCGCGGCGATGCGTTTTGAAATTCACATTTTTTAAAGCGGTCACTTCACCCTTGGCCGTTTTGTAGACTTTGTCTAATCCCTTCACTTCAAGGATAACTTCACGCTCCTTGAGTTTATTAAAACGTGCTTTAACAGCCTCTGTTTGCTCTAGATAGCTGGGTAAAATATGTTTAACTGGTTTGTCCATGTTTTATATTCCTTATTCTTTGTTTGCTGGTTTGTTCCACTTAAACAATTTTTTCCCTAACCAAGCTAAAACTAAATCGGTACCTAGTCCGATGAAGCCAATAATCAAAATTGCGGCATACACATTTTCAAAGTGCTGATAACGCGCTTGTTGTGTAATAAAAAAAGTAATGCCAGAAGAAGTGCCAATTAGCTCAGCCACAATTAAATACGTCCATGCCCAGCCCAGCAGAATGCGCTGATCACGATATAGTTGAGGCAAAATCCCAGGCAGGACTACATGCAATAGCAGTTTGAATTTACTAGTGCCTAAAGTCATTGCTGCTTCAAGTAAAGAATAGTCAAGCGTGCGCGTGGTGTTGGCAATGACCAGTACTTGCTGAAAAAACGTACCAATGACAATAATCGCTATTTTGGGACCATCATAAATCCCCAATATCGCTACCGCTAGCGCACCGAAAGCAGGCGCAGGCAGGTATCTAAAAAACTCGATAAAGGGCTCATTCAACCTAGAGATTGCGGAGTATGTACCACACAAAACCCCAAGAGGAACACCGATGACTGAAGAAATCAGAAAGCCCCAAAAAATGACTTGAATACTATGCCATAGGCTTTCGTGTAACCAAACACCGTCTTTTTGTGCTGGCGGAGTCACAAAGCCTGTATACAAGGCTTTAGCAACGACATGTGGTGCTGGCAAGTAAATGGGATTTGCAGGGCTTCCCATGGGTAAAGTCTTGCCCGCAGACTGCATATTGTTCAATTCTTCATTGAAAGTGTTTTTATCTACAAGCATATCTGCTTGAAAGTAATCAACATCTCCAGCCTGTTCAATCAGTACCATGGGGTGCCAGATAAACGGCACATAACTCACAATACACCATAGCAATAAGGGGAGCAGGAATGAGGCAATTCCTATCAATCTTTTACGTTCAGGACTCAGTTCCTGACGTACAGCAAACCATGTTGAAGCACTCATTGCCGCCCCTTATTGAATCATTTTAAAGTTAGAATTATTGATAAAATGATGAATCAATGGCTTTGCTCAGGTCTTGCGGTGCCTTGTAAACACCATATTTCACATTAAAGTCATCCGCAATTTTTGAAGAGCCATATAGAGATTTAAAGCCATCTGCTTTCACAAATACCGCTTTACCTTCTTCCAATGAAAGTAGCTTTGTGCCTTTAAGCAAAGGTAAATAGGCTGCTGGTTTTAGACCAACACGTGCTGCCATAATTTTTACAGCATCTGGCTGAGTTTTAGGATCGTTGATATAAGCTACAACTCTACCCCACACTTTCACTACTTTTGCCCATTCTGCTTTATGGCTAGATAAACTCGCTGGGTTGACTGCCAGTACGTCATAAATTAAGCCAGGTTCATTTGCAGAGGTATAAATAGGTTTTGCGCCAGGCACTAATTTCATCGCTTCCCCAGAGTTAGGTTGCCATGCTGCGATGGCTGATATATCTGCTGACGCGAGTGTTTGAGGTGTCTCGTTTGTTTTTGTGTTGACAATGATGACATCTGATTCCTTCATCCCTACTTTTTCCAAGCCGTTTAACAACATTAAATGCTCAACAAACCCTGTTTCAAGACCAATTTTTTTACCTTTAAGGTCTTTTAAACTTTTAATGCCAGGTTTAGCCACAATCATGTCATTGCCATTGGAATAATCTGTGACCAGAATCATCACATTTTTAGCGCCACCTGAAGCTGTAACTAAAGCATCGCCATTAGTCACAGTGACCGCATCAATTTTCCCCGCTGCAAAGGCATCCATTGAAGCAACATAATCAAACCAGTCAAATTTGACATCTACACCAGCTTCTTTAAACCAGCCTTTATCAATGGCAATTTGCCAAGCGACCCAGCCAGGCCAGTCACTATAACCAATTTTTAACGGAGCTGCTGCCGCAGACGCTGCAGAGAAAAACAAGCTTGCGGATAAAGTAGCTACTAGGGAAAATCGTTTGAAAATACTAGAACTATTAGAGTGCATCATTGGCTCCTAGATTGATAAAAATTCGAGAAGGCGGCATTAAAAAAACGCGTCCTCCCGGGCTTTTATCCCTCCGTGTAGCCAACTGCTAATGGCCGACAACTCTTGGACCAGACATGCTTTAGTTAAAAAACATCGGAACCCTAGTCATCATTTCGATACTATAGCGGATTTTTTACACCCGCTTTCTCGTCTGTTTTTAAGTAAGCAATCAATATGCCAGATGACATATTCTGAAAAAATATCATTTTTATCATATAGTTAAATAAGCTCATAAAAATATTTAAGGTGCATTGAAGATTAAAATACCGCACTGAATAAGTGCGAAAAATTAAAAATGCCCTTTTATGAAACGAGCACTCCAGTTTAATTGACTACTTGTTTAAACTAAAAATTAGCTAAGCTGTGATCTAAATGTGCCACAAAAAATGAATGCGTACGGCTTAGACGATACTATTTATATCGTATTCACAAATCTGTAAGAAAAATGAGCAAAGAATAGAATAATGCTCTACACTTAACATACAAGTCATTGTTTTTATAGGCATAGCTTTTGCTTTTGTGCTGAATGTTCAAGATTAAATGGAGGAATCATCATGTCTTTTGATTCAAGCAATTTGACAGAAGTTACATTGAATGATTGCGACAATAGATTTCGCCATCAGGTAAGCAGTGATTTTGATGAACAGGCAAGTTTGCTGAAAGGCTGGAATCAAGATTATTCACAAATCTCCGCTGGTACTTTTCAAGGGTTTGTTTCAGAAATCCATTTAGATGACGTTAGTTTATTTTTAGAGTTTACAAATCAGCGCTTATACCAGCAGGGTTGCTTACACCCAGATACTATCGCGATTGGGGTTCCTCTCAACAGCATTGTAAACGGCATGTTTTGTGGCTCGGCATGTGAGCAAAATGCGATTCATGTATATTCTGGGAGTAATGGGTTTGAGTTTGTTTCACCCGATGGCTTGATGATAGGATTAATTGTTGTAAGTAGGCATAAGCTGATGCAGCTGCTGTCGGCGGATGATCAGTATTTTTTGAATCTGCGATGTAAGCAGGCACATATCGCTAAGGTGTCTTATCCTATTTATTTCAGTCTAGTGCAGTTTTTACAATCAACTTTTCAGGCGCTAAAATTTCAGCCAGATATTGCTAAAAATACAGACTTTACGGAAGACATCACTGCCAGTGCACTAAAGTTAGTGACTGATAGCTTGTTGGATCATAGCAATCAAACACTACCGAGCCTAATGCCGCATAGGTCTTGGCAAGTGCTCACGAGTACACGAGAAATTATTAATCTCAGACAGGATAATCCCATTAGTGTGGCAGAGCTGTGTGAGTCACTTGCGATTAGTCGCCGTAGCCTACAGTATCATTTTGAACATACACTCAATACTAGCCCTGTGGCATATCTGCGAGCTGAGCGCTTAAATGCGGTACGGCACATGATGAAAGAAGCAAACTCTGTCACAGAAGCAGCAACGTTTTGGGGCTTTTGGCACTTTGGTCATTTTTCGCATGAATACAAAAAGATGTTTGGTGAGTTACCCTCAGTCACTTTTAAACGGCTACATGCGGAGAGGGAGAGTTAGTGTTTACTCAGGCTATTTTGCGCAGTGGCATTAATTTCTTGTATATCACTTTCATCTTTGAGCGCAACGCCAGACACCTTCATATGCATGGCCTCACGTGCTAACCAGATTAACTTTTTAGCAGCGGCAGGATAATTCAAACCCTCTGGGCGTACATTAGAAATACAATTGCGGTCAGCATCGCTATAGCTTAGTTGAGGTGCATATGTCAGATAAATACCTAAACTATCAGGTGAACTTAGGCCTGGGCGTTCGCCAATTAGCATAGCCACCATACGTGCGCCCAGTAACTCACCAATCTCGTCCGCGACAGCCACACGCGCTTGGCTGGCAATGATGACTGGACCTAACCTCCAGTCATTGGGTATTGCTTTCTGAATTTCTGCTAGTAGGGGTGCTACGTGGCGCTCTACCGCTAAAGAAGATAAACCATCACCCACTACTATTAGCAAATCAATAGTTTGTGTAGGTTTAATGGATTGTAACATTGCCAAACTATCCGCATTTAATCGACGTCCCCAATCAGGGCGGAGTAGATAATTAGCTCTATCTGGGGCACGGCTGTGTACTTGTAGAGTTTGCAGACCTAGTGATTCAATTTGTGTTGCAAGTGCATTCACATCTAAAGCCAAGTGTACTGCATCACGTGCCATTGCATGGCTTAGACCAAAATTGAGTACTTCTTTCGTGGGTAAACTACTACCCACACGCCCCAAGGCAATGCGCGCCCGCGTAAAGCTTTTAAGCTGTGCCCAAGGGTCAAGTTTTATCGTGTCATTCGAGTGATGCTTTAAGGGATCTATCTTTGAGGTTTTAGTCATTACTTACACTTTCTCGTCATTCTGGCGTAGGCCAGAATCCAGACAGGCTAGGTATATAACGCTTGCAATATGGGCTAAATTGACACTTGACTGGATACCAGCCTTCGCTGGTAAGACGGTTTTTTGATAAATTGTAGATAATCATGCTGCACTCAACAAATGTTTAGGCATATTTTGTAACATATGGTGACCTGATTTAACTGCTTGTACCACGCCATTCTCATCCATAATCTGCATTTTTTTGAGCCACGACTCAAATTCTGGCGCTGGCTTTAAACCGAGTACGTTACGTAAATACAGTGCATCATGGAAGGAGGTGGTTTGATAGTTGAGCATGATGTCATCGGCACCAGGAATACCCATGATAAAGGTCAAGCCAGCCGTTGCGAGCAAAGTCATGAGTGTATCCATATCATCTTGATCGGCTTCTGCATGGTTGGTATAGCAGACATCACAACCAAGTGGCACACCGAGTAATTTGCCACAAAAATGGTCTTCTAGGCCAGCACGTATGATTTGTTTACCATCATATAAATATTCGGGACCAATAAACCCAACCACGGTATTAGTAAGTAAGGGTGACAAGTGACGCGCGATGGCATACGCACGCGCCTCACAGGTTTGTTGGTCAACGCCAAAATTGGCATTGGCTGACAGCACTGAACCTTGCCCCGTTTCGAAATACATCACATTATTGCCTACAGTCCCACGATTCAGTGACAATGCCGCGGATTGCGCCTCACGTAATATCGCTAAATCAATACCAAAGCTTTTGTTTGCTTTTTCTGTCCCTGCAATAGACTGAAATACTAAATCTAAAGGTGCGCCTTTTTCGATGAGTTGGATTTGGTTGGTGACGTGCGTAAGAATGCAAGATTGGGTAGGGATTTCATATTGATTGATGACTTCATCGACCAAGTAATACAAATCCATGAGCGCTGGCAAGCTGTCGGTGGCAGGGTTGATGCCGATTACCGCATCGCCCGAGCCATACAGTAAACCATCCAACATAGAAGCCGCAATGCCCTTCGCATCATCGGTTGGGTGATTAGGCTGTAGACGCACCGATAAATGCCCAGGCAGACCGATGGTGTTTCTAAATGCTGTAGTCACATGGCATTTTTTTGCCACTAAAATCAAATCCTGATTACGCATGAGCTTACTCACAGCAGCTGCCATTTCTGGTGTAATGCCAGTAGACACGCGTTTGAGGGTTGCGCTATCAGCGACATCCGAGAGTAACCAATCTCTAAAATCACCAACTGTTAAATGGCTAATCTCGGCAAAGGCTTGTTGATCATGCGTATCAATAATGAGGCGTGTAACCTCATCACTTTCATATGGAATAAGCAACTCTTGTAAAAAGACCTTAAGCGGTACTTGCGCTAAACACATACGCGCTGCCATGCGTTCTGCATAAGTTTCAGCCGCCACGCCTGCTAAATAGTCTCCCGATCTTGCAGGAGTCGCTTTTGCCATGACTTCTTTCAAGTCGGCAAATTGATATGTATGCGTACCTATAGAATACTCATAAGCCATAACAGAACAATCCGAAGTGTGTGCTTACTTTAAATATGTTTACGCTGCTCACCTTAAGCGAGCAGCGCAATTGATTAAACTTAAGTCAATAATACTAAGCTTTAATTGCGATTGCATTATCCGCTGATGCGTCTCGGTGATGTTGGGTCATATTAAAGTAAACGTAACCTAAGGCCATCAAACCAAAGAACATCATTGTCAATGATTGATTATAGTAAATCATCGTCACTAAACTGATAACAGCTAATACTAAAGCAATCATTGGAAATAATGGATAAGCAACGGCTTTGAATGGTCGTGCTAGATTTGGCTCATTTTTACGCAAAGCAAACAAGCTCATCATAGACACGATATACATCACTATCGCCCCAAACACAGACATCGTAATCAAATTAGCTGTGAGTGTCATGCCGTTAAATTGCATATCATCGCTCATGATAGCCGCCACGCCGACTATCGCACCAGCAATAATGGCACGATGAGGCGTTTGGTACTTATCGTTGATAGCACCAAAGTATTTAGGCATAAAACCTGCACGAGATAGCGCAAAAATCTGACGTGAATAGCCCAAAATAATACCGTGGAATGACGCAATTAAACCAAATAAACCAATCCATACCAACATATGCAACCAACCACTATTATCACCTACTATCATTTTCATGGCTTGCGGTAATGGGTCGTTAATATTAGACAACGCTTTCCAGTCGCCTGCACCACCTGCAAATATCATCACACCAATGGCTAAAAATACTAAAGTTAAGATACCTGCAATATAAGCCCTAGGGATAGTTGTTTTTGGATCCTTGGCTTCTTCGGCGGCCATCGCCACCCCTTCAATTGCTAAGAAAAACCAGATGGCAAAAGGAATCGCTGCTACGATACCTGGAATCGCCGCCATGCTAAAGTCATTTTGGCCAGCCCAGCCGTTAGCAACAAAATTACTCATAGAAAAGCCAGGAGACACGACACCCATAAATACCAGAAGCTCGACAATTGCTAAAATCGTTACAAACAACTCAAAAGTTGCCGCAATTTTCACCCCTATAATGTTTAAAAAGACAAAAATCACATAAGCCCCAATAGCAAACATTTTAGGGTCTATATTGGGGAACTGAACATTGAGATATGCACCAATGGCCATGGCAATGGCTGGGGGCGCAAACACAAACTCAATTAACGTAGCAAAGCCAGCCACATAGGCCATTTTTGGTCCAAATGCGCGTCTAGCATAGGCAAAAGGTCCACCCGCATGTGGGATAGAAGTCGTCAATTCGGTAAAGCTGAAAATAAACGTGGTGTACATAATCGCAATGAGTATCGATGTCACCAAAAAGCCTAGCGTTCCCGCCTTATCCCAGCCGTAACTCCAACCAAAATACTCACCAGAAATCACCAAGCCTACAGCCAAACCCCATAAATGCCAGCCATTTAATGTGGCCTTTAAATTTGAGCTCATGTCATTCCTCCTCTTAAAGTTATATATAGACGATGCCATGATGCAACGACGGCACACAAGTCGCTATCCCATTTTGGCAACCGAGAATTTAAAGGCAGCACACCATGTATTTATGCAAAATGCGAATGAACTGTGAGTCGGAATTGAAAGTATGGTGTGTTTTAAGATGCTTAAGTACGGCACGAGAGATAGCAATATAGCGATAGCAAAGACTTAAAACCAGTTTTTGAAAACGTTGTAGATGAACAAAAGCGGGTAATGAGTATCGTTGGCGGAGAGCGAGGGATTCGAACCCTCGATAGAGTTGCCCCTATGCCACCTTTCCAGGGTGGTGACTTAAACCGCTCATCCAGCTCTCCTAGTGCGGGTTGCGGATTATATCTTATCCGAAAGACCCTTCCAAGTTTATTAATGTTTTGATGGTTTGAGAGTGCGTATAAAAAAATTAAAAAAGGCGCTGAATGCGCCTTGATTTTATTTCACTTTCTTGGCTAAAAATATGAGAAAGCCACTAATAACACCACATACTAAAAGCAATGTGTAAATACCGCCTGCACCTAAAAAATCCATATTAACTTCTCCTCACTGGTTGTTGTGACGTGTTAATAATTCTTTTTACTGCGTGGTTAGCATAACACTAAGTGGTAGTGATGCATACTTTTCAACAAAAACGCTTAAGTGGCACAAATAAAGCCAGATTTACACCTCTTATTAAGCAATGCTTTAAACCGAATATTTTTGATAATCATGCAGTGTGTCATTTTTACTAATGTGGGTGAGTATCGTCATCAAACGGTGCTGATAAATTAGAAATGGATTGAACATGATTACAAATGGTCAAAATCAGGTTACGCAAGTGAGCCAATCAGCCAAAGAGGCTATCTCAGGCGTGTTGGTAGATTCCAGCAAGTTGATTGATATGGAGCGTAGCTTTAATGAGGGCGTAAAAAGTCATGTCAATCCAAGTAAAGCTGAATTAGATGCACTGATGGTGAGTTTTAATCAAGGTTTGGTAGAGCGGGCAAAATCATTAGCGCAGAATTTGATTAAAAGATCGCCAAAACATGGTACTGCATGGAAAGTATTGGGTGTGATTTGTCAGCAAGAAGATGCTTTAGAAGAAGCAGAGTTTGCTTTGAAAAAGGCAGCAGAGTTAGCGCCAAAAGATGCTGAAGCGCATTATAACTTAGCTAATTTTTATTATGATCAACATGAACTAAAAGCGGCACAAACGCATTATTTAAAAGCTGTTAAATTAGTACCTAATTTTGCTAAAGCAAATTTTAATTTAGCCAATGTATTGAAAGACTTGGGACAATTTTCGCAAGCGGAAATCTATTATAAAAAAGGGATAAAATTAGAAGATTCACACGCCACGATGTATTTGCATCTGGCAGAAGTCATTGCTAATCAGCATAGACACAAAGAGGCAGTGACATACTATAAAAAAGCGTTGGCTTTGAATCCAAAAGAGGCTCAAGCATCACTCAAATTAGGCATTACTTACCTGACGTTAAATCGTATAGAAGAGGCGATAGAGTCATTATCTTCTGTGTTAACTATAGATGCTGACAATGCCAGTGCACATAACGCATTAGGTTTAGCTTATAAGACACATCGACAAGACAAAGTAGCTGAACGGCATTTTAAACGCGCCATTGAAATTCGCCCTGATTATATCCCACCGCTAAAAAATTTAGGTTTGTTATACAAGGAAATGGGGCAGGCGAACGAGGCAGAAGCTTGTTATATGAAGGTGCTTAGCCTAGAAACGCCGACCGCAGAAACGCTCAATAATTTAGCAGTGGTTTTAATGAGTCAAGGACGTTATCCCGAGGCGGAAATTCAATGTAGAAAGGCTTTGGAATTAATACCAACATTGGGAGATGCTTGGAATAATTTAGGCTTAATTTTACAAGCGCGTATGGTTAATCAGGAGGCAGAAGCTGCTTTTGAGCAAGCCATTAAATTTCAGCCAAATGATGTCAAAACGCTGGTGAATTATAGTGTGACCCTTAAAATTCTGGGTAAGCTCACCAAAGCAGAAGCTTGTCTCAAAAAAGCTATTAAATTGGATGATCAGGATGCTAATGCTTATGTCAATTTAGGAATGACTTACCTTGATCAAGGTTTGATCGAAGAGGCAGTCGCCACCACCAAGCGCGCTATAGAAGTCTCTCCTAAAAACTTGGATGCGTATGATAACTTATTATTTGCAATGGAGTATTCAGAGCAATATTCTACAGAGATGCGCATAGAAGTAGCACGACAATATGGGCATATTGTGGCTGAAAATGCAAAGCCTTATACCCATTGGCATGCTGAAGCATCACCAACTAAATTACGTGTAGGTATCGTTTCTGGCGATTTGCGTCAGCATCCTGTGGCTTACTTTCTTAAAAATGCGATTCAGCATTTAGATTTAAACAAAGTAGAGTTGTTTGCATATAGTACGGATGGCCGCGAAGACGCGACTACCGCACAATTAAAACCCTATTTCGCGAGCTGGAAATCTTTAGCAGGGCATCATGATGCGGGTGCAGCTCAGCTGATATATCAAGATAATATTCATGTGCTTTTAGATTTATCAGGGCATACTGGGGGGAATAAACTGCCTGTGTTTGCCTGGAAACCTGCACCAGTACAAGCGAGTTGGCTGGGTTATTGGGCGACCACAGGCGTGGAAACCATAGACTACGTGTTGGCTGATGAGGTGGGAGTACCGTTACAGCAACAAGCGCGATTTACGGAGACCATCAAATATTTACCGCAAACACGCATGTGCTTTACAGCGCCAGACACAGATTTAGCGGTAGCGCCTTTGCCTGCATTAGATAACGGTTTTATCACATTTGGTTGTTTTCAAAATATCACCAAAGTGAGTGATGAAGTGCTTACGCTTTGGGCAGAAGTGATGCGCGCTGTGCCAAACAGCCGATTGCGTTGGCAGTGTAAAGCGTTTGTAGATTATGAGGTGATTGCTAGCATTAAATCACGTCTGATTGCATGTGGTATGGCGCCTGAGCGCGTAAGTTTTCATGGCAAAGTATCGCGGGAAGCATATTTAGCTGCCTATGCAGAGGTGGATTTAGTTTTAGATAGTTTTCCATTTCCTGGGGGCACGACGACATGTGAAGCACTGTGGATGGGTGTGCCTACATTGACGCTGGCAGGCAGTAGCATGATTGCAAGACAAGGTGCAAGCTTGCTTACCGCAGCAGGGCTAGCCGATTGGGTAGTGGAAAAACGAGAAGATTTTGTTAAGCAAGCGCGATTAATGGTGGCAGATGTCACAGTATTAGCAAAATTAAGAAAACACTTAAGAGCAAAAGTACAAGCTTCTGCGTTATTTAATGGCGCATTGTTTGCAAACAATTGGATGGCCGTTTTATGGGAAATGTGGCTAGAAAAACAACCTGTACAAGCTAAAACGCTGACTTCGTCAGCTAAAGCTGCTGCAGCTAATACAGATCATAATCAGCATTCCAATGCACATCATTCACAAGCGCTGGTGCAAGTGGTCAGTGCGACCAGAATGTCCGAACAGGACTTCTGGACGCAGTCAGCTTTGGGGCGCTCGCTCAGTCGTCATCTAAAGCAAGATGCGCACTTAAGTGCAAGTGTGGCATTTAATAATACACGTGGGTTATCCACCATATTTAATGCATGTATAGAAAATGCAGAAGAAGATGCTGTTCTAGTGTTTATTCACGACGATGTTTGGATAGATGAAGATCAGTTTGCAGATACTGTGCTAGCAGGGCTACAGCAGTTTGATGTCATTGGCGTTGCTGGAAACAAGCGCAGAGTTGCTAATCAACCCGCTTGGCCTTTTATTGATGCGGATTTTACCTGGGATAGCAAAGAAAACTTAAGCGGGCGTGTGGGGCATGGCGAACATGCTTTTGGTCAAATCTCAGAATATGGCGCTGTGCCAGCAAGTTGTGAATTATTAGATGGTGTTTTTCTGGCTGCAAAAAAACGAACCCTTGTTGCAAAGCAAGTCATGTTTGATGATCAGTTTGATTTTCATTTTTATGATTTAGATTTTTGCCGTACTGCTAAAAAAGCAGGGCTTAGCTTAGGCACTTGGGGGGTGAGTTTGACGCATCAAAGTGCAGGTGCCTTTGGTAGTGAGTTATGGAAACATCATTATTTGGGCTACCTTAAAAAATGGGAGGGTGACCTGTCATTTTTAAAAAAGGCTTATGAAAAAGTAGAGGTAAAGTTATTTGAATTGGGCACAGTTGACGAAGTGGTTGAGCATTTTCAGGCGGTGACATTGTTGCCAGAGATGGAATACGAAACTCCTGTGGTTCCTATATACGGTCAGCCTTGTGTGAACGCTGCGGTAACACAATCGCATGTATTAAAACATCCAGCAGTGTATGTTGCGCCAGTGGATGACTACCAAATGATAGGTAGTGCCGCGTTTCCTATCATCCATCAGAAATCTATACGGCATCAGTATTTTTCCCCAGACATTTGGGAAACCTCTGAGCAAGGGCTTGGTTATTGTCGTATTCGCGAAGAAAAAAATTTAATTGGCTATGCACAATTGGTTGGTGAGGTAACGCATCAAAGCAAAGTCATTAATTTGGTGGGGAACGGTTCATCCAATTATGCACATTGGCTCACCGAATTTTTACCGCAAATTGTGTTGTTGATCAATGCAGGCGTAGATATTTCAGAATATCAAATTTTAGTGGATGCGAATTCGTTTCCAAGTATGTTAGAGGCACTTTATCTCATTGGCGTTAAAAAAGAACAGCTGGTGATGATTGAGCCAATGTCATTGAATGCGTTTCCAGAGGCGCTATGGGTGAGCCCAGTGGCTAATGTGGTGTTTCAGCGACCCAATGCTTTGCATGGGGCTGGCAAAGACATGTTGAGTCAACCACAACATGCCATCTTTCATCCTTTGGCGCTACGTGCTGTGCGAGAAACTTATTTATCTTGTATCGAAAGTCAATCTGGTACCACATCACCAGACAAGCTTTTTATTAAAAGAACGTCTGGCCGGGCAGCTAATTTGCGCATGATGGTGAATGAGCAAGAAATCGAAGCTTTGTTAGCGGCCAATGGATTCACAAGCGTAGACCCAAGCCGCCTTACTTTTATGCAGCAGGTCGCATTATTCAGTCAGGCAAAATATATTGTGTCTGCATCAGGCGCCGCGTTGGTTAATATGCTTTGGGCGCCTGAGGGTGCTCATGTATTCGTATTGATGAACGATACAAAATACGCTAATTATTGGTACTTTAGTAATATTGCGGCTTGTGTTGGATTACATCTTCGGTATGTGTTGGGTAAGGCTTTACCTTCTAAACAATGTACAGATTTACATCATGCGGATTTTGAAATCTCAGCCGATGCCGTGTTAAAAGCGTTAAGCGATGCAGGATTGAGTGATTTAAAAAACCCTCAAGCAGAATTAGAGCAAGCGCTATTTGAAGTGTTAGCGTTGGCGATTGAAAATCAAAATACAGGCAATATTGAGGCTGCGGAACAGCTCTATCATGAAATATTAAAAGTTGCGCCACAACACACTTTAGCTAATCATCATTTAGGTGTGATTGAAGCGCACCAGCAGGGTCCTAAAGTTGCCTTACCAAGGCTGGAGTTAGCGGTACAAACGCAGCCAGAGAACGAGCAGTTTTGGGTGAGTTATATCGACGCATTAGCCATGGCAGGAGAAGCCGACCAGTTGTCGCATGCGCTAGAACTAGGTCAACAGTTTGGCTTGACTGCAGCGATGGCGGCTTCTTTGAAGGTTGAATTCAGTCAAATTTTGGCAAATTGTGCTTCTAGTCAAACGCAGGTGAATCGTCAGCAGCATCAGCCTGTTGCGACTATTTGCACTTTAATTCCTGCGTATAAACCAGATTATCTGGAAGCGCTGTTATTGAGTCTATCTACACAGACGTATCGACAGTTTAAAGTGATTATTTCTGACGACAACCCAAGCGATGAAGTCACAAAAACGGTTAAACAGCTGCAATTAAAAGGCCTGCTTAAAGGCTTGGCGGTAGAGGTGGTTACAGGTCCGAAAAAAGGAGGCTTCGCAAATATTTACCATTTAGTGAGAACGTATGCGCAGCAAGCAGAGTTTTTCCATATTTTGATGGATGATGACTTAATTTATCCCACATTTTACGAAACACACATGCGTGCACACGCCAACACACAAGCGCAATTTTCGATGAGTGCACGCTGGACAGCAAATGAATCTGGCCAGCCATATCTGCAATCGATGGATGCCGCAACAAGTCAATATTTTTCACAACAGTTTACTGCAGAGTCAATCGCAAAAGCGTTGATCCCTAGTTGTAACAATAAGCTGGGTGAGTGGAGTCATGCGTTGTTCAGAAGCAGCGCTGCAGAAGCGATTCTAAACCCAAGTATCGCTGATATCAGTTATTTTGGTCTAGATGATATTGGTAGTTTTATACATGCCGCACAAGCAGAACCAGGCATCTGGATACCAGAATCGCTGGGGATATTTAGGACTAATCCACACCAAAATACTGGAAAAATTGAAAATGCCACCATTAAATGTGCGCATTACGGTTGGATAGCTTTGGCATTGATTGCACTGGAAAAACATTGGATTACAGAGGCAGAGGCATGGTCTAGTATCAGTTTAATAAGAGAAACGATACGTGCGCGCTATGCAAAAGAAGCGTTGGGGCAACAAATGTTAGAGGTGCTAGATGCTTATCCTCACTATCAACCCGCGTTTAAACAAGCGTTTTTATCAGTCTGGAACGCCTACCTTGGTGAGATTCGAATCGCTGAAATTTTACAGGGCGACTTATCAATTAAATTATTATAAAGAAGATGCATATGTCTAATTCCAATATCAAACCTATCCTTTGTATCGCTGGACAAAATCAACTTGCTGTACAAGGATTAGAGTTCGTTGTGCGGCGCTATCCAGATTTTCCTGTCTGTTTTATTCCTACGCAGTCTGATACGGGTGTAGATGGCTGGCAACCTTCGTTGATAAGAAAAGCGCAAGCATTAGGCGTTAAGCAGGTGACGCTACAAGAGATGGAGGCGCAAGAAAATCTAATTTTATTTTCATTACAGTATGCGGAAATTATTAAAACCAAAAGATTTAAATCCAATCGTTTATACAATTTACATTTTTCTAAGTTACCTCAATACAAAGGCATGTACCCTGCGGTGCATCCTATTTTAAGAGGGGAAAAAACATCAGGCGTCACGTTACATTTGATTGATGATGGCATTGATACGGGCGATATCATTGCGCAAAGTACGTTTAACATTGAGCTGCATGATACCGCACGCGATTTATATTTTAAGCAAACCCAGCATGCGATTAAGTTGTTCAAAAAAACCCTAGAGAATTTGGTTGAAGGCCATTTTACAAGTTATAAGCAGCCGCCTGAAGGTGCTTCGTATTATTCGAAAAATTCGATTAGTTTTGCTGATTTTAAAATGGATTTTAACAAAACAGCATTTGAAATTCATAATCAATTTCGGGCATTTGCGTTCCGCGAATATCAAATGCCTGTCTATCGGGATTGGCCGATATTAAAGACACAAATCACGTATCAAAAAAGTACATTAAAAGCTGGAACGCTGGTTGAAGAGACCGATACTTATTTTTTATTAGCGGGTGTGGATTTTAATGTGAAATTGCTAAAAGATTATTACCCCAAGTTATGGGATGCCTGTCAAACAGGTGATTTTGCGCAATTCCAAAGCGCACTTCCCTTTATTGATGAAATTAATTTACGCAATTCACAAGGCTGGAACGCTTTGGTGATTGCAGCATATCACGGTCATTTAGACATCGTAAAAGCGTTAATTCAGCATGGTGCGCAAATCAATTCCACAAATTACAAGGGTACAACCGCTTTAATGTACGCTTTGAGTCATTATGAAATGCATCAAAATGATAGCGTATTTAATGATAGCGTATTTAAGTATCTCATTTCATGTGGTGCGGATACTGCAATGCAAGATGCGCACGGTAAAAATGTGCGTGATTACATTGCAGAAAAGGGGCTACAGATATTATTGAACAATATGGATGCATAGTGCCAATCAATTGTAATCAGTATGGTAAGGATCAGCGATGTCATTAGAAGATTGTAGAATTATTGAGTTACCTAAAATACATAATCCACAAGGCAATCTTACCTTTGTGGAAAATGATTCACAGGTGCCTTTTGACATGAAGCGTGTATATTACGTGTATGACGTTCCAGGCGGTGCTGAGCGTGGTGGACATGCGCATAAGAATTTACATCAGTTTATTGTCGCGATGTCTGGTAGCTTTGATATCACGCTAGACGATGGTAAAGATAAAAAGAAATTTCATCTATCACGTTCGTATTATGGTCTTTATGTGTGCCCCATGATTTGGCGTGAAATTGATAATTTCTCTTCTGGATCTGTACTGATGTGTATTGCTTCAGAAAAATATGACGAAGTTGATTATTACCGCCATTATGAAGATTTTATGCGAGCACGCTGGGCGGCTGCATAGTGATTCCATTTTTAGATTTAAAAGCATCTTACTCAGAATTGAGCGAAGCGCTTGATACAGCAGTGTTACGTGCTAGTCGCTCAGGTTGGTATATTGGCGGACCAGAGGTTGAAGCGTTTGAGCGCGATTTTGCAGTCTATACGCAATCAAATTTTTGTGTAGGCGTTGGCAATGGCTTAGACGCACTCACTTTAGCGTTACGTGCTTTAGATGTGGGGGTTGGTGATGAAGTGATTGTGCCTTCACACACGTTTATTGCCACCTGGCTCGCTGTGAGTACAGTAGGGGCTACTCCCATACCAGTCGAGCCGTCTGCTGGCAGCTATCATATTACTGCTGAAAATATTGAATCACACATTACTGCGCGCACTAAAGTGATTATGCCTGTACATTTGTATGGCATTCCAGCTGAGATTGATGCGATTTGTGATTTAGCCAAAAAGCATAGGTTATATGTGGTTGAGGATGCAGCTCAAGCGCATGGCGCAAAATTGCAGAATACACGTATTGGAGCACATAGTGATATTGTTGCCTGGAGTTTTTACCCAGGAAAAAATTTAGGTGCATTGGGTGATGGCGGAGCGGTTACCACACATCATCAAACGCTTGCAGAGCGCGTTCGCAAGTTGGGCAACTATGGTTCTGCTGTTAAATATCAAAACGAAGAGCGTGGTGTGAATAGTCGGCTGGATCCAATTCAAGCGGCGGTGTTAGCCGTTAAGCTTAAACATTTAGATAATTGGAATCAGCGTAGGCAGCAGTTCGCAGAGATCTATCAGCAAGCCTTTGCCGAACTACCTGTGGGACTGCCCGTTGTACCAGAGAATGCTGAATCGGTTTGGCATTTATACGTGATTACGACTGCAAAGCGACAAGCATTGCAAACCTATTTGACCGCACAAGGCATACAGACATTGATTCATTACCCAGTCGCACCGCATAGGCAGAAAGCCTATCAAGATTTGGTGATTAAGCAAGGTGCTTTACCCTTGGCAGAACGTTATGCGAATGAGGTGATGAGCTTACCGATGGGACCACAACTGACGTTGGAGCAGGTAGAACAAGTGGCTGAGGCTGTGAAAACGTTTTTCAAATCACAATAAGCCATCATAAAAAAGGCGCTTAATGCGCCTTTTGATTATTTTACTTTCTTTACACAGTACATTAAAAAAGCGCCAATCACAGCAAGTACGCCAATTAAAGTATATATCCCTACAGCACCATGAAACTCCATTTTTGCTCCTAAATATGAATCAATTTTTATTGAGTGGTTAAAACTGTTGTTATAACCAGATTGCTGCAAAAAACATCCAATGTTTTGCGGGCAATATTTTATCTAATTGATGAATATTCTCAAACCAGTTTAGAGGCTTCTACGCAATAATCTAGAATTCCACCATCTCAAATTCTGCCTTAGTCACACCACATTCTGGGCAATGCCAGTCTGCTGGCACATCCTCCCAACGCGTGCCAGGCGCAATACCGTCAGCTGGCCAGCCTTTTTCTTCTTCGTAAATTAAACCGCAGACAGTGCATACCCAAGTTTTCATGATATTTTCCTATTTGATAGCGTAGCGCAATGATACCTAAGTGCTTAGTCTATACACAAGCTAATTTCCTTACAAAATAAAACGCCAACGAGCACTAAAGTTGATTTGTGTAATTGCAAGTTTAGATATTTTTGATAAATAAAACTTATTGATGTACGATAAGCAGGATTAAAAATTTAGGTGTGTGATGACATTAATTGAGTTGAAATTTGTCGTAGCGGTAGCGCAAGAGCGCAATTTTAGGCGCGCAGCAGAAAAGTGCTTTGTGACACAGCCTGCCTTGAGTTTAGGCATTAAAAAGCTAGAGGAAGAGCTTAATGTGACGATATTTGAGCGCAGCAGAAGTGAGGTAACGCCCACAGAAGTTGGCGCAAAAATTATTGAACAAGCCAATATTGTGCTAGAAGAATCGGCACGGCTTAAAGAGATGGCAAAGCTGGGTACCAATCCTTTAAAGGGCTTGTTTAAATTAGGCATGATTCATTCTGTAGGCCCATACTTGTTACCAGAAATTATTCCTATCTTGAGAGTCTCTGCGCCCAATATGCCATTGGAGGTCGAAGAAAATTTAACAGCCAATTTAGAGGTACAGCTTAAAAATGGGGTAATTGATGCAGCAGTCATTGCTTTGCCCTTTGATGTGTCTGGCATCCAGATAAAGAGTTTGTACGATGAAGCTTTTTCTGTCGTAGTGCCATCCAATCACCATTGGGTGGATAGGGTAGCGATAGACCCTAAAGAGTTATCGGAAGAAAAAGTATTATTGTTAAATAGTGGGCATTGTTTTAGTAACCAAGTCACGCAAGCATGCCCAGAACTTTCGCGTAAGGGCGAGATTCTGCAAGGCAATTCGCTCGAAACCATACGTAATATGGTCGCCTCTAATCTGGGTATTACTGTGTTGCCAGCTTCTGCTACCGTGGCACGCTATCAAAATCCGCTGATTAAAGTGATCCCATTTATCAAACCTGCACCTACTAGAAGAATCGCTATTGCATGGCGTAAAAGCTTTGTCAGAACTCAGGCTATAGATAAACTCGTAGAGGCGATTTTAGAAGCTAATCAATTAATGTTAGCGAAATCATATTAAGGCAGAGCAGAGTTAATAAAAAAACCAATAAAAAAGGCGCCTTAAGCGCCTTTTTTAACTTGCAAAAGAATTAACGATTGCAAACGTACATTGTTACTTCAAAGCCAAAACGCATTTCAGTAGCTGCTGGTGTTGTCCACATGGTGAATCTCCTATACAAGTTAATTAATCACTACACAATCTATGATTCGTATATTACAGAACTGTTCAAAAACAATAGTGTGTTTAATAATGAATTAAGACTCATGATTTTCATGAGTCGAATTAGTAATGTATAGAAACACGATAACCTGCAACGGCTGCATCTTTTGTGTTGATGTTGAGTTTGATGCGTACCTCTTCTTTAGGACTAATACCGTTATCAATATTGATATCTGGTGCCAAATATTCTTTTGCGGAATAGGTGCGTCTGATAACAGGCTCGTCATCAATATTGGTGAGTATTAATTCCAGCAAGGGATAAGCTTGGGCAAAGCTAGCGTGATTACTTAGCGTGCTTGAAAACAATAAAACATTTTCAAACTCTTTGTGCTCCTGCATATCAGAATCATCTACTGTAAGCAGATCAAGTTTTTTAGGTAAGTCAATTTGGCAGTCGATAGGCTTACAAGCCATAGTGAGCCATGGTTTAGTTTGCGGGTAATAGGCACTGATTTCTGTGCGCATAAAGTAAATGAGCTGACCAATCAAGCCAAGCAATAACACTAAACAGATAGCAAATATTAACCAGTTGAAAGGTTTTTTGACTGAATTGTTGCTAAATTTTTCATCAATGGATAAATCGTTAACAATGCTAGGCGCGCTGTTCTCAACTGAATTTTCAGTTGGACTGATGACTGCTTCTTCTTGAAATTCGCCTTCTAACGCTTCATTTGTAGTGATTTCAATATGTTCAGTGACATCCTCCTCCTCTTCGTTAAGTGACACTTCACTTAAGACAGATTCAACTTTGGTTTCAATGGAGTTTTTATTGTTGTCAGCTTTGACTAGGTGATCGTTAGCATTAAAGATGTGATGGCAACTACCACAGCGCACTTGACCTTCAAAAGCATTTAACTGTTCTTTTGTGACAATAAATTGCGTATTACACTCGGGGCAAGCGGTGATTATTGGCATTTTTTTGTTCCTGTAAGCAGTACCCAGCCATCACTAACGATAGGCGCATCAACATTAAACCACTCTTGATAACGTTGAATTAACATTTCTTTCTGGCTCTCTAGTATGCCAGATAATGCTATTTTACCGCCATTTTTACAAGCGCTTGCAATGATGGGCGCGAGTATCATCAATGCACTGGATAAAATATTCGCCACCACGTAGTCATATTGTCCGCTTAAGTGCTCATTCGAGTCTAAAAACTGGATGTCTACCTGATTATTTTCAGCATTGTAGCGACTGGCAATAATCGCCTGCGGATCAATATCCACCCCAGTGACATGTGTTGCGCCAAGTTTTTTGGCTGCTATTGCCAGAATGCCAGATCCGCATCCGTAATCTAATACTTCTTGTAAATGGGTTTGCTTGGTAAGCCAATCCAAACATAAATGTGTAGTAGGGTGGCTGCCAGTACCAAACGCCAAGCCTGGGTCTAGAATGATATTGATTGCATCTGGTCTTGGCGCTTCATGCCATGTGGGAACAATCCATAGCATGTCGGTAATTTTAATCGGATCAAATTGTGCCTGTGTAGCACGGACCCAATCCTGCTCTTCAATGATTTCAGTACTGTAATTAAATTGCGGGATTTTGGTTTGAAGAGTTAATGCTTGAAGTAACATTAACACATCGGCATCTTGTTCCAACATCGCGGTAACGACATTTTGATGCCAAATACCTGGTGGTGGATCACCAGGCTCTCCAAAAATGGCTTGTTCGGCAAGTGTCTCGGCGTTGGCATCCTCAATGCTGACTGAGAGTGCACCTAGTTCCATTAATGCATCACTGATGAGTTCTGCATTAGCGTCATTTGCCTGTATTTTTAAAAGTAACCAACTCAAAATTTACTTACTATGAATACCAAGTTTTTGCTCAAGATAATGGATGCTGGTTCCGCCATGATGAAAAGCCGCATCAGCCATTAAGTCTGCGTGTAATGCCACATTGGTTTTGATCCCAACTACCATCATTTCAGATAAAGCAATACGCATTCGCGCAATTGCTTGTTCGCGATTATCACCATAAGTAATGAGTTTGCCTATCATAGAATCATAGTGGGGCGGTACGGTGTAGCCACCATAAGCATGTGTATCAATACGCACGCCAGGGCCACCAGGCATATGGAATGTAGTAATTTTTCCAGGTGAAGGAACAAAGGTATATGGATCTTCTGCGTTAATACGGCATTCAATCGCATGCCCTTTTAATTGAATATCTTTTTGGCGGAATTTTAACTTTTCGCCAGCTGCTACAAAGATTTGTTGTTGAACCAAATCGATGCCAGTAATCATTTCTGTGACAGTATGCTCAACTTGTAAGCGTGTATTCATTTCGATGAAGTAAAACTCGCCATTTTCATAGAGAAACTCAAAGGTACCAGCACCGCGGTAATTGATTTTTCTACAGGCTTCTGCGCAACGCTCACCGATTTTGTCTCTCAGTCTCGCGTTTAATAGTGGTGAAGGCGCTTCTTCGATAATTTTCTGATGGCGACGTTGCATAGAGCAATCACGGTCACCTAAAAACACAGCGTTACCATGCTGATCCGCTAGAATTTGAATCTCGATATGACGTGGATTTTCTAGAAACTTTTCCATGTAAACCATCGGGTTGCCAAAAGCAGCTTGTGCTTCGGCCTTGGTCATAGAAACTGCATTAATGAGTGCTGCTTCAGTATGCACGACACGCATGCCACGACCACCACCGCCACCAGCAGCCTTGATAATGACTGGGTAACCTACTTTTTTGGCGGTTCTAATAATTTCTGCAGGGTCATCTGGCAGTGCGCCATCGGAGCCTGGCACACATGGAACGCCAGCAGCTTTCATGGCATCTTTGGCCGAGACCTTATCGCCCATCAGGCGTATGGTTTCTGCTCTTGGGCCAATAAAAACAAAGCCACTTTGTTCTACACGTTCAGCAAAATCGGCATTTTCTGATAGAAAACCATAACCTGGGTGAATGGCCTGAGCATCAGTGACTTCGGCCGCACTAATGACGGCAGGGATGCTTAGATAACTTTGATTAGAAGCGGCTGGGCCAATACAAACAGACTCATCGGCCAATTTGACATATTTTGCTTCGCGGTCTGCCTCTGAGTGGACTGCCACTGTGCGAATGCCAAGTTCACGACAGGCACGTTGTACACGCAGGGCGATCTCGCCGCGGTTAGCGATTAGGATTTTTTCAAACATAACGCATTAACCAATCAAAAATAATGGTTCGCCGTACTCTACGGGCTGGCCATTTTCAACGTATATTTTTTTAACGACACCAGAATATTCACTCTCAATCTCGTTGAGTAGCTTCATTGCTTCGATGATGCATAGGGTATCACCCGCTGAGACATTAGAACCTACATCTACAAATGACTTGGCATCTGGAGATGAGGCGCGATAAAAAGTGCCTACCATGGGAGATTTTACTACTTGACCATCTGGTTCCTCTGCAACAGGCGTGGCAGCAATCGTTGCTGCTGGCGCAGTCGCTACAGGCGCAGTCGCGGGTGCAGAGACGTAGTGTGTGACTGGTGCGCTTGGCATTAAAGCGCGGCTAATACGTACTTTCTCCTCGCCTTCAGTCAGCTCAAGTTCAGAAATGCCTGATTCTTCAACTAAATCAATTAATTTTTTGAGTTTGCGTAAATCCATATAGACCTCGGTATTAAACTAAATATTTATAATAATGTTATTGATTTTTAGCGTATTGGTAAGCAGCAGTATAACCTGCCGCGCCTAAGCCTGAAATCACTCCTACCGCAATATCGCTAAAGTAAGAATGATGTCTAAAGTGCTCCCTTGCATACACATTGGATAAATGTACTTCAATGAACGGAATGTTTACAGCAGACAATGCATCACGAATCGCAACAGATGTATGTGTGTAAGCTGCAGGATTAATGATAATGAAATCGACACGATTAATCATGAGCGACTGAATTTTAGTGACAATCTCGGCCTCAGAGTTGCTCTGAAATGTTTCTAAGGTAACACCATCTTGAGCAGCGAGTTGTTCTAAACCAGTATTGATGTCAACTAAAGTTAAGTTTCCATAGTGTTCTGGCTCTCGCGTACCTAGCATGTTTAGGTTCGGACCGTGTATCACTAGGATAGATTTTGTTCCCATTCACCACACTCACACAATTAAACATGAGCAAGTTTGCCGAAGTTGAAGAATTTTGTCCAGTAAATTCGAAGAATATCAGCGAAGTTATTGTGTAGAAGCAGCGTTAATTTTTTTGAGTAAAGGGGTTAAAGATTCTTCTAACAAGGTTTTAGAAACCCGCCCAAAATAGGTTTTGTAAACGCTTCCATCTGGTTTGATGATGACTGTGTACGGTAGAACACCTTTATTATTACCTAAATTGGTAGCGATTTCCATTCCTTGCATATCTGCGGCGAATAATGGATATTTCACTGGTGTTTGCTTTTGAAACTCTGCAATGGCGGTGAGATCATCAATCGCCAAACCAAGCACAACCACATTTTTAGCTAAATAGCTTTCATGTAAAGCAGAAAGCTCAGGCATCTCTTCACGGCATGGCTCGCACCAGGTAGCCCAAAAGTTGAGGACGATGATCTTACCCTTGTACTGCGCCAAAGTTTGCTGGTGTCCAGTAGGGTCAGAAAAGTGAGTTGTATATAACGTCTGGGTGGATTGGTTGCTAGCCGCTTGTACTTGTGAGCCCATAAAGTAACGCATGGTAAATCCAAGCGACACGATTAGAACTAAATAGATAATTGGAGTCTTGATTTTATTGAGCATAGTTACGAACCAATCTGATTAAGGATTTGGTTAAATTCTTCGGCATTTTTATAGCCAACCAGATGCGGTTGAATTTCTTGGCCATTTTTATCAAAAAAGATAATGCCAGGAGGACCGAATAAATTAAAACGTTGGAGTAGCGCTAAGTCATTTTCATTATTTGCAGTGACATCCACTTGCAGCAATACCATGTTTTTTAGATGGCTTTGTACGTTGCTGTCGCTAAATACAAATTGCTCATATTCTTTGCAAGACACACACCAATCCGCATAAAAATCTAACATGACATACTGACCCTTGGCTTTTAGCAAAGCTTGATCAAGCGCTTCTAGGGTTTGCACGCGTTGAAATGGCAAATTGCTATGTTGCGGTGCAGATGCAGTATTTGCAAGCACGCCGCTGAGGGGTTGTAACGGAGATTTTGCTCCAGAAAGTGCACCGACCAAAAGCGCCATTCCTGTAATGAGCATCATGATAGCAATCCCCTTCCAGAACCTGAGTATCGGTTTGGCATCGTGTGGCAGAGTATCTAGCGCATGCATATAAATGGCGGGAACAATGAGCAAAGCAGACCAGAGGGCTAATTGCAGAGCAATAGGGATGACGGGACTAACCAGCCAGATGGCAACACCAATCATGAGCACACCAAATAAGTTGCGCACAGCGTTCATCCACTCACCTACTTTAGGTAATAATGTACCTGCAGATGCGCCTATGGCTAATAGAGGTGCACCCATCCCTAAAGAAAGCGCAAATAATGCGATTCCACCTAATACTACATCGTGAGTTTTACTAATGTAGAGCAAGGCACCCGCAAGCGGAGCGGCGACGCAAGGACTGATAATCAGCGCAGAAATCACGCCCATTAAAAAATCACTTAATAGGTGTCCACCCTTGATTCTGTTACTCCAGTTGAAGAATTTATTTTCAATAGCGCTTGGTAACTTCAGTTCATAAAAGCCAAACATAGAAAGCGCCAGTAATACAAAAATAGTGGCGCCTATGCCAAGCGCCCAAGGTGTTTGCAGTGCGTTACTCAGTAATTGACCTGAAAGGCCAGCGGCAATACCTGCCAGTGTGTATGTAAGTGCCATGCCTAAGGTATAGGCAAGAGACAAGTTAAATGCTTTTAAGCGTGATACATGCGCGTTCTTACCAATAATGATGCTTGAGAGGATCGGAATCATTGGGAATACGCATGGGGTAAAAGCGAGCAATAAGCCTGCGCCAAAAAATCCCAGTACAATGAGCCACCAATTACCGCTCTTGAGTAAATGCGCGGCTTGACCTTCATCTTTAACATTGTTCGGATTGTTATTGAGTGGGTCTGCTGAACCTGTGTTTGTTGAACTTATACTGCTTTCGTTTACATTAATATTGAACAGTTTAGTTTGTGGGGCATAGCACAACCCTTTCTCGCTACAGCCTTGGTAGGTAGCCTGAATGACAAAGTTATGATTGCCAGAAAACCTCAGGTTGGCAGAAAAATCATGATGATAAACCTCTTGTTGACCAAAGTTTGGGTCGTTTTTAATTTCACCTTTGGGTAAGTCTATACTTGTAATTTGTCCAGAATTGGCTTCTTTGATCACAAATTTAATCCGTTGTTTATAGAGGTAATAACCAGGCTCTACCTTAAACTTTGCATCTAAGTGCTGAGCATCGATGGTTTTGATGTCGAGTTGAAATGCTTTGTCAGGGGATAAAAAATCGTCTTCAGAAGCAGATGAAACAAAAGCGCTGATGCCCAAACCGCTTGCATTTTCGGCCCATGTGAAAGGCGAAGAAAGGCAAATCAATATTAAGCTGAAGATTGTGATAAATCTGGTTAACATGGTTGTCCTAATGTAAAAGTTGGGTGCTGACCCATTGTAAATAAGCGGGCAAGCCACCATCTACATTGAGAGAAATAACTTCAGGAAGTTCGTAAGGGTGCATTTTTAGAATGATTTTTTCCACTTCAGCATAGGCCAAGCGATGCGTTTTAATCATCATTGGAATCTCTGTTGTTCGCTCAATGTTACCCTTCCATCGATAAACAGACTGGCAAGGGCTTAGAATGTTAACACAAGCAGCAAGATGTAGCTTAATCAATGCATCTGCAATCTCGTTCGCGCAATCTTCATTGGGCACATGGGTCAATACTAAAATGGTTTCCTGATTGCACATGTTTGTATATATTGTCGTTTCAGCTTTTTGGGGTCAGTCATGCGTTCTTTAATACCGCTTATTTTACTTGCTTTTCCATTTGCAGAGATATTTCTGCTTGTGAAGCTTGCTTATCTTTATGGTTGGTGGTTATTCTTCTATTTGGTCGTGGTGGGATACTTAGGCTTACAATTAATAAAGGGCGAAAAATTGCTGATGTCCGCAAAAGTAATGCAAAGCTTAGGCGCGGGTGGGAATCCCCTTAAAACGATTATGGGAAGCGCGCGCAACATGGTGGCAGGAGTTTTGCTTATGATTCCAGGCGTTATTAGCGATGCGATTGCAGTGGTTTTATTGCTCATCCCGATTCAGCAAGCACGTATGACGAATACGGACACGCAGTATGAGCCACCCAACAGGCAGACACCCCCTAATCATGGTGGGTATCGTCAAGCTTCAAATGACGATGTAATAGAAGGTGAATATACACATATTAAAGAAGAGCAGGATACTCAATAATGACACAAGTGACGATTCAAAACAGCGGACATCAATTTAATGTTCGTCCCAGTCAAACAGTATTAGAGGCAGCAATTGAAGCGGGTATCAATCTGCCTTATGGTTGTCGCAATGGTGCGTGCGGCGCATGTAAGGGAAAAATAATTTCAGGCAAAGTGACGCATGATGATTACCAGAGTACTGCCATGAACGAAGCAGAACTGGCGGCTGGTCATGCTTTATTTTGCTGCGCCCGCCCGCTGGAAGATTTGGTGATTGAGAGTAGAGAAGTGGACGGGCTCAACGGCATCAGACCAAGGATACTGCCAGCACGTGTTCAGAAAAAAGAGCAGTTAAGTGGAGATGTCATCGTGTTGTTTCTGCAATTGCCCGCGACAGAGCGCTTGCAATTTATGGCTGGGCAATACTTAGAATTTATTTTAAAAGATGGAAAGCGTCGCGCATTTTCAATTGCCAATGCGCCGCACGATGATGCGATGATTGAGCTACATTTGCGATTGATACCAGGAGGACAGTTTACGCAATATGTGTTTGATGAGATGCCAGAAAAAGCCATTATGCGCATAGAGGCGCCTTTGGGCACATTTTTCTTGCGTGAAGATTCACAGAAACCGATTATTTTTGTCGCTGGGGGCACAGGCTTTGCGCCAGTCAAAGGCATCATTGAGCATATGATTCATCACAAAATTCAACGTGACATAATTTTGTACCGTGGTGGGCGTGTACAAAGCGATTTATACATGGATGAGTTATGCCAACGTTGGGCAGAATTTGTGCCCAATTTACGATATATCCCTGTGGTTTCTGAAGAGCCAGCAGACAGCGTATGGCAAGGGAGACGTGGTCTGGTGCACGAAGCAGTATTGCAAGATTTTCCAGATTTAAGTGGCTATCATGCTTATGTGTGTGGTGCGCCTGCGATGGTTGAAGTTGCGCATCAGGCGTTTGTGGCACAAGGCTTAAACGCAGATGAGTTTTTTAGTGATGCATTTACTTTTGCGCCTAAGTAATTAGCTTAAGTAATTTCTAGAGCAATCAAGCTTAACAAGTCAAGCTTAGCGATTTGAGGTGAGCGCCTGCAACATCGCCTCATCCCCAAGCGTATGCGTCACGACAACTTTTAATCCTAGCTGCATGGGTAACTCTGCAATTCTGGCATGGTTCACGTATAGAGGAATATGTTTTAACCATTCTGCATTGCCAGCTAAGTCAATCAAATGACGCATGGCTTCTGAACTAGTGACGACGATGGCATGGAGTTGCTGATTTTTCCAAGCGTGCTCCAGCATATCGCAGTGGCCTTGAGGGTTAATACGTTGATAGCATTCGGCAAAAGTGACTTTAGCACCGCGCGCTTTGAGCGTGTCCGCAAGTATTTCGCGTCCGCCTACCCCGCGCACTATCATGACTTGTTTGTTTTGCATGTCGTGCATTTCTGGTAGCGCTAGTAAAGACTCACTATCAAATCTTTCTTTTGGAATCAGTATGTTGTTTACGCCAAAGGCTTGAAGTTCTTTTGCAGTCACAGGGCCGATAGCCGCAAATTGTAGGTGGTTGGGAATACCAAATTGAGTGATTTTTGGCATACCATGTTGCACGGCATTGCTACTGATAAAAATCACCCAATCATACACTTCAAGGTTGGCAATCACACTTTCAAACTGTGTGTAATCCTCTAAGGCGGCAATCTCAATGAGAGGGAACAGAATGGTTGAGCCGCCTGCTTCTGTAATGAGTCGCGTGAGTTTTTTGGCTTGATCTACAGGTCTGGTAATTGCAACGCCAATGTTTGCCAGTGATAAAGGCATTATTTGGTGTGTTCGAGCGCGGCCAAGATTTTATCAGCGCCCAAGCTTATTAATTTATCCGCCAGCGCTTTGCCTAATGCTTCCGCATGGTTTATATCACCACTTAGATTTTGACGTAGCATTTGCGAGCCATCTACGCTTGCCACAAAGCCCGTGATGCTAATCTGGTTGCCTACACGTTGCGCATATGCGCCTAGAGGCACGGTACAGCTACCTGCCAAGGCACGGCTAAAGCCACGTTCGGCTTCTACACACAGCTGTGTGTCGAGATGGTTAAGTGGGGCGAGGACTTCTATCAAATCAGTGCGATTAGCATTAATTTCGATACCCAGTGCGCCTTGCCCGACCGCTGGAATGCTGTCAGTAGGTGCAATAAAACCGCGAATGCGATGACCCAACTCCAGACGGATTAATCCAGCCGCCGCCAGTATAATAGCGGCATACTGACCTTCATCTAGTTTGCGCAGGCGCGTTTGTACGTTTCCACGTAGCGATTCAATTTTTAAATGCGGAAAACGTGCCTGAATTTGACTTTGACGACGTAAACTGGAAGTGCCTACAATGCTGCCATCAGGTAATTCTTCTAGTCCGTTAAATTGATTCGACACAAATGCATCTCGCGGATCTTCTCTTTCTCCAGTGGCAACCAGCGCAAAACCCTCTGGTAAGTTCATGGGTACATCTTTCATGCTGTGTACTGCCAAATCAGCACTGCCATCAGCCAGTGCAGTTTCCAGCTCTTTAACAAAGAGTCCTTTGCCACCAATACGCGCTAACGGAGAATCTAGAATTTGATCGCCTGTTGTGGTCATGCCCAAAATTTGCACATTACATTGCGGGTAAAGTGTTTGTAGTCTGGCTTGAATATGTTTGGCTTGCCACATGGCAAGTGCACTTTCGCGTGAAGCGATAATTAGTTTTTGAGGAGATAATTTCATCAGGCTATTTTAGCACAGGCGCTTAATATAAACATTTGGCTAAAATCAGTCATTTTGAGTTAAGCTTATGCTCTAGTTACATGTACATTACACTTTAAATCCCCAAGCAGTTTATTTGTAAGTAACTGTTTTTATGTATCAATAGGAGGTCATATGCAATATCAACTCGATATTTTCTTAGCGTCACTTAATCAATTTTGGGTACAAATGGTGAATTTTGTACCTAGACTTTTAGCCGTTTTAGTCATTTTATTCTTTGGTTGGATCGTGGCTAAATTAGTGAGAGGCGGAATCAAACGCTTATTGGTTTTAACGCAGTTTGATCAATTTGCGGAAAAGTCTGGTTTAGAGGCTTTTATGAATAGCGGGAATTTTAATGTCACGTTAAGCGGCATTATTAGTCAAGTAGTGTACTGGTTAGTGATTTTACTGTTCGTCATTACTGGCGCAAATTCTTTAGGCCTGACAGAGGTGGCAGGATTGCTGCATGAGTTAGCTGCATATTTGCCGCATATTATTGTTGCTATTATCGTGGTGATTTTCGGAACGCTTTTTGCCCGATTTATGAATCGCCTAGTATTTGCTTGGCTACATAGTATTAAGTTTGAATATGCCTTATCGGTGAGTACTTCAGTGGAATACGGCATTCAAATTTTGGCGGTTTTTGTAGCTTTAGAACAGTTAGGCATTGGCATGCAGTTAATCAACGCTTTATTTGTGATTGTGTTTGGTGCCATATTTTTGGCTTTGGCTTTGGCTTTTGGTCTAGGCGGCAAAGAGTGGGCGGCTAAAATGATTAATGAACTGACCGATAAAAAATCAAAAAATTAGTTAAATTTCTTTGATTAAGTGCTGTTGTCTGCGGCTAATCGCAATGGTTTCTGGAATGCCTTTTAGCAAGGCGACCCATTGTGTCTCACTTTGGTCTTGTTCGTTGACCATGCTGCGTTTTTCAAAGCCACGAATAAACTGTTTTGCAACTAGGCAGTTTCGATGAAGTCGTAAGAGTCGCTCACTAAACTCGGTTTCTAATTGGGTGAGCGACTCTTCTAATAAGTATTCACGTTCAATGGTGCGCACCGTGGTGTATTTTTGCTCTGCCCGAAAGTAAATAATTTCGTCTATAGGTAATAAAATGATGCGTCCACGCTCATGAATGCTTAGATGACTGCGTATGTTTTGTAATGGCTGAAGCGCTTTAATTTGTGCAGGTTTTAGTGCGTGGACTTTATTAATAGCGGTTTTTAGCCGTTCTAACCGTATGGGTTTTAGCAGATAGTCAATTGCACTTAAATCAAAAGCGCGAATCGCGTATGTATCATATGCGGTGGTAAAAATGATGTTTGGCTTAGGGTCTAGTTTTTGCAGATGTTGCGCAGCTTCAATACCATCCATCACAGGCATGCGGATATCTAGCAAAAGTAAATCAGCTGCATGTTGCATGGCTAAATCGACAGCTTCTTTACCATTATGTGCTTCTGCAACAATGTCCACATGGGCGATGTCACCCAACAAATCGCGCAGGCGGTTACGGGCGGGTGCTTCATCATCAGCAATAATGATTTTGATCGTGTTCATCAATAGTTATGCATGATTATTGGCTAGGTAAGCGAATTTGTACTTCATATCTATTATCAGTAACTTTAGTCTGGAGTGATGCCTCCAAATCATAGTGTAATAATAAACGCTCTTTAATATTACGTAATGCCATTTTATTACCTTGATGATTGGCTTTATCCCTGAGGTAAGGATTGCTGATGATAATGGCAAGTTCGTGTTTTTTACTAAAAATATGAATGTTAATTTCGCCTCCCTCTGCCAAAGGTTCAATGCCGTGATACACCGCATTTTCCAATAGTGGCTGCAGAATCAATGGGGGGATGAGGGCATCGGGTGGCATTTGTTCGATCTGCCAATTGACTATCAGGCGCTCTTCTAGTCTTAGTTTTTCGATGGATAAATACTGTCTACACAGCGCAATTTCTTGTGCTAAAGGTACTAGGTCGCGGTTGTCAGCCATGAGTACCCTGAATAAATCCGCCATATCTTCAAGTGCAGTTTCTGCGCGTTTAGGCTGACTGCGGATTAATGATAATACTGCGTTAATGCTGTTAAACAAAAAATGTGGGCGTATGCGTGCTTGCAAAGCTTGTAAACGCGCTTCGGCGATGGCAGGTGAATAAGCACGTTGTTGCAAATTAAAATAAAACAGCACGATGCCCGTGACGATTGTAGTAAGCAAGCATGCACGTGAGACACTGGTGCCGACATCAGGAGAAAAATATTGATTAAAAATTGTAAACCCTGCTGCCGTCAGCGCAATTTCTATTAATATAATCAATAGGATACCTTGCCAGTATTGTAATTGAGCCAGTATGGGATTGACCGCAAATAAACAAACCAAACTCAATATAAGAATGGGCTCTACTGCGGCGGATAGTTCTGTAAATTGCGTTAAAAATTGCGTCACATTTGTGCTTAACAACAGTGCATTTAGCATAGCTAAAATATTTGCAATAAGCAGAATACGTAAGAGAATGCCAACATTGCGTAAATTAGGTAAGCGGCTATTTTTGCGCACAACGTATAGTTAGTTATAATGACGCGATAAGTATATTATTATTAAAGAATAATTTCACAAAAATACATGATTAAAAACAAGTTTTGTGGGATTTCTTCAAGAAAGAGTTAACGTGTCGGCACCTAAAGATAAAACAAATTCATCACTTAATCATAAAGCAGAAGCTTGGTCGGGGCGTTTTAATGAACCAGTGTCTGCACTGGTGAAGCGTTATACCGCTTCTGTGGATTTTGATAAGCGCTTAGCGTCTTATGATATTCAGGGCTCGATTGCGCATGCACGCATGCTTGGCAAACAGGGCATGATCAGTTTAGAAGATGTTGCCAGTATTGAAAAAGGTCTGGGCGAAATTTTAGCAGAAATTAACGCGGGTACTTTTGAGTGGTTACTAGATTTAGAAGATGTTCATCTCAATATTGAAAAGCGCCTCACCGATAAGATTGGCGATGCTGGTAAGCGCTTACATACGGGAAGAAGCCGTAACGACCAAGTGGCAACAGATGTACGTCTGTGGCTACGTGCAACAGTAGATGCCTTATTAGAGGGTGTCGTGGCGCTACAGAAATCTATTCTGGATTTAGCAGAACAACATGCGGCGACAATCATGCCTGGCTTTACACATTTACAAGTGGCGCAGCCTGTGACATTTGGACACCATCTGATGGCGTATTTTGAAATGTTAAAACGTGATGCTGAGCGCCTAGTGGATGCGAGAAAACGTATTAATCGTCTGCCATTAGGGGCTGCAGCTTTGGCGGGCACGAGCTATTCGATTGACCGAGAATTTGTTGCAAAAGCATTGGGTTTTGAAGGCTTATGTGAGAATTCACTGGATGCTGTTTCTGACCGTGATTTTGCCATTGAATTTACTAGTGCTGCCAGTGTGTTGATGATGCACCTATCGCGTTTTTCTGAAGAACTGATTTTATGGTCCAGTCCGCGCTTTGGCTTTATCGATATCGCTGACCGTTTTTGTACTGGCTCATCCATTATGCCGCAAAAGAAAAATCCTGATGTGCCAGAACTCGTGCGAGGTAAGACGGGTCGCGTATATGGACACTTGATGAGTTTGTTGACGCTGATGAAAAGTCAGCCGCTTGCCTATAACAAAGATAATCAAGAAGATAAAGAACCCTTATTTGATACTGCCGATACACTTTTAGTGACATTGGAAATATACGCAGATATGTTACGTGGTATTCAGGTGAATCAAAATAAGATGCGGCAAGCTGCGCTAGAAGGATTTTCTACTGCAACTGATTTGGCTGATTATTTAGTTAAAAAAGGCATGCCGTTTAGAGATGCCCATGAAGTAGTGGCCTTGGCAGTAAAACATGGCGTCGAAAAAGGCTGTGATTTAGCAGAGATGTCACTCAGTGAGTTGCAGCAATTTTGCTTAATGATTACAGAAGATGTATACCAAGTGCTCACTTTGGAAGGTTCTGTGGCAAGTAGAAATCATGTGGGTGGTACAGCGCCAGAACGTGTGTTAAAGGCAATAAAACAGGCAAGGGCAACATTAAAATAACGATAAAGCGTTTAAAACGGGGGGGAAACTATGCACTGATGCTGGTGATAGGGGGTTGCCTTTTCGTTAATTTTGCAACGGCTAAGGGGGTATTAAGATTAGATGCAGTGTCGGTAGACAACGTAGACATTTCACAAGACACCTCTATTAGTCAAAGCACGCAAAGTGATCAAGTATTCTGGCCGATGCTGCCAGGAGAAAGCTTAAACGACTTAGCCAAGCGTTTTTATCCTGATAGCCCTATTCTAAGGCAGAGATTTATTCACCAATCTTTGCATTTAAGTCGCGAGTACGGCCTACAAATATCTGTGAATGAGCCGCTTAAATCACCTCAGATATTGGTTATCCCTAATGAAAAGTTAGTAAGGGAAGTGACGCATCGTATCAAAAGAGTGACCGATATTCAGCCAGAAGAGAACTTAAAACTGAGCTATCAGCTTAAGCAGCCTCCTGTTAAATTAGTGGCAGTAAAGTCATTTGTCGTAAAACCGCCTGTAGCAACACCTAAGCCATCAGCAGAACATCAAAAGCTAGCGTTACCTCATATTCAACTGCCCGAAATAACGTTGCCAACTAGCAAAGAGATGGCGCAGTCGTTCAATCAGATGAGGGCTAAGGGTATTGTTACGATGAAAAATATTAATCGGCAGGCTCTACAGCTGGTTGATGAATATAAAACAAAGCGCTTCAATCAGGTGATGAATGATTATCGCCTGAGAAACATTGTGTTGATAAGTGCGCTAATTGTGCTGTCAGTGGTCATATGGTTGTTACAAAAAGCACATATGCGTAAGAAAGTGAAATTGTTGGGCATGATTGAAGATACGATTCAAGAAGATGTTCAGTTTGAAATTCATATACCAGAAAAGCCAGTGGATGCGTTGCCTGCCTCAACGGAAGTATATGAATCGACAACTGTGTATGAGCAAAAAGGTTATCATTAATGCTATTGATGGCTGTGCTATAAAAATATATCCAATAAGTTATTTAAAAACCTGCGTCCAGTCAAGGTGGGTTTTAACGTGTTCTGATCTTGACAAATCAACCCCTTCACTTCTGCCAGTGCTATTTGTTTTTGTGCGGTGATGAGGGTCAAGCCTGTGCGTGTTTCAAATAAGCTTTTATCAAATCCATGGGTAAGCCGTAAAGCGTTCATCATAAATTCAAAGCCAAGCGCTTGCGGGGAGATTTGCCATTCGTTGTCAATGGCATTGCCATTTTCAGCATGCGCCATATAGTGTTTGGGATGTTTGTGGCGACTTTGTCTGATGATTTTGTCATGAAAGCTTAATTTGCTATGCGCGCCAGCACCAATCCCTAAGTAATCCCCAAACGTCCAGTAATTAAGATTATGCTGACATTGTCTACTGGTTTTAGCAAATGCAGAGGTTTCGTAATTATCATAGCCATTGGCAGCCAAGATGGCTTCGATTTCTTCTTGCATGGTTGCACTCAAGTCATCGTCAGGTAAGCTGGGCGGTGTGCGATAAAACGCTGTATTCGGCTCCAATGTCAAATGGTAGAACGACAAATGCGCAGGGTTAAGAGCGCAGGCCGTTTTGGCATCGGCTAATGCATCTGCTAACGTTTGTTCTGGCAGCCCATACATCACATCTAGATTGACGGCATCAAAGGTATCAAGGGCCAATTGCGCTGTATTTAACGCTTGTTCACGGTCGTGAATACGTCCCAAAGCCTTTAAGTAGCGCGCATTAAAACTTTGTATGCCCAAAGAAACACGGTTTACGCCTGCTTGCTTGTACCCCAGAAAATGTGCGCTGTCTACAGTACCTGGGTTGGCTTCTAATGTAATCTCTGCGCCATATTCTAAAGGGGTGAGCATGCGCACATGGCTTAAAATTTTATCAATCGCTTCGGCTGAGAAGAGGCTGGGTGTACCGCCTCCAAAAAACACACTTTTGATCTTGCGCCCCCACACCAAAGGTGTGGCCTGCTCTAAGTCTGTAATCAGCGCATTGATATAAGTTGCTTCAGGAATCTCGCTTTTGGATTCGTGCGAATTAAAATCGCAATACGGGCACTTGCGTACACACCAAGGAATATGAATATAAAGCGAAAGCGGGGGCGGATTTTTTAGGCCAGAGAGCGTAATACCTCCTGCCAAAGGCGCTTTAGTATTGAGCGCTTGAGCAGGGTAAATGGGAATCATGACTTGTTATATGGGTTGGTTAAACCATCGACTAACTGATGTAATGCTTCACGCATTTGTTGCTCATTGACTTCCATCAATAGACCATCTTCAAACGCATCTTGGACAAATTGTTTAATTTCGTCAAAGTTTTCTGCCATGACTTTGACTTTTTCGGTGCAAGAGACGACAGAGCCGTCATCACGCACCCACTTTGGCCACTTGTTACTCATGTGCTTATTCTTTCCAATTGCTGTAGTAGTTTTGCCATGGCATGACCACGGTGGCTAATACGGCTTTTTATTTCTAGCGGTAGCTCAGCCACTGTTTTGTCTGTTTTGGCATCTAAAAATAAAGGATCGTAGCCAAAGCCATCACTACCACGGAATTCCCTTAAAATTACGCCTTGCCACATGCCTTCAGCAATCAGTGGTTGAGGATCTTCGGCATGTCTTACCAGTACCATGACACAGTAAAAATAGGCGTGGCGTTCGGAAATATTTTGCATGACCTGCAATAGCTTGTCGTTGTTACGTTCATCTTGTGTGAGCAAACTATTAGGGGGATTTGTGCCAGCATAACGCGCTGAGTAAACGCCTGGTGCGCCACCTAATGCATTCACACACAGGCCTGAGTCATCTGCTAGGGCAGGCAAGCCAGTGTGTTTGCAGGCATGGCGTGCTTTGGCAAGCGCGTTTTCAATAAAGGTGCAAAACGGCTCCTCGCATTCAGGCACATTAAGCGCAGACTGCGAAACAATGTCGATATTCAGTGGCGCAAGAATGTGCTGAATTTCACGAATTTTGCCTGTGTTGCCACTGGCGATGACGAGTTTGTTAAAAGGCAGTGCCATATTAAATACTAAGCGCTTGTTTTTGTATGAGGGTAAGTTGTTGTATGCCATATACCGCTAAATCTAGCATTGCATTCATAGTGTCTCGGCTGAAGGGCTCGCCTTCGGCTGTACCTTGTATTTCAACAAATCCACCACTGCCTGTCATGACAACATTCATGTCAGTATCGCAATCAGAATCTTCTATGTAGTCTAAATCGAGTACTGGCTCGCCTTTGTAAACGCCGACAGAGATCGCGGCCACTGAATCCTTAAGTGGCGACTCTGTAATGAGCCCGTGTTTGAGCAGGAAAGTGATAGCATCATGCATGGCAACATAAGCACCCGTAATGCTGGCAGTGCGTGTGCCGCCGTCCGCTTGAATCACGTCACAGTCAAAATGAATGGTACGTTCGCCTAGTTTTTCTAAATCAATCACGGCACGTAAGCTACGTCCGATTAAACGCTGAATCTCTTGCGTGCGACCAGATTGTTTACCTTTGGCAGCTTCTCTATCCATACGGCTTCCAGTGGAGCGTGGCAGCATACCGTACTCAGCCGTGACCCAGCCCTGACCTTTACCTTTTAAAAAGCCTGGGACTTTTTCCTCTACACTTGCTGTGCAAATCACATGCGTGTCGCCAAATTTGATGAGTACCGAGCCTTCCGCATGTTTGGTGTAATGGCGGGTGATTTCTACATCTCTAAGTACATTGTTGGGGCGTTCGTTTGGTCTCATAAGTTGTAATCTCTAAAACTATCATTATCCTGTAATTAATACTTTTTAGGCTTAGTGCTAATCAATGCTGCTTGTATTTCTGCAATGGTTTTTTCGATGTCATCATCTGTCAGGTCTTCCACGTCTGTAGTACTTGCACCAGAGGGATGCTGAGCTGGCGGATTAATAATAGTCGTGGTTTGATCTAGTGGCATGGTAATAGTAGAAACTGCTTGCGGGTGAAGTTGGAGATCACCCCATTGCAATCCAATCGCGCTCATATTATCACCAGTATGATCACTGTTCTCTTCCGCCTGATCCAGCAAGTGGTTAACCGTTTCAGTGACTAAGCCAGAAATAAGTATGTTTTTAATGGTTTTGTCATCCAATACGTTCCAAACACCATCCGTACAGAGCAGAATAATGTCGCCATCCAGTAACTCATGCCGATCTGCTAAATCGATTTTAGGAACTGTTTCCCCACCTAAGCAATTATAAATCTTATTACGGTAGGGATGTGTGAGCATTTCTTCTTTGCTAATCAAGCCTTTACGATACATAGATTGCACAATGGAATGGTCTTCTGTTCTAAAAAGTAAGTGACCGTCTCTAAAATGGTAGAGTCTGGAGTCTCCCACGTGTGCGCAGTACAAGGTATTGCGCTGAATAATAGCCGCGACGATAGTAGTGCGTGGTGATTCAATTAAATCATCGGCTTGACGCACATTCTCAATCATGTCGTGAATTTGTTGTATGTAATCGGTCAAAAATTTGGCGGGGCTAGGTAAAGTTGGTAAAGCGAGTCGTTGAAACGCTTCAGTCAACGTTTTAACTGCCAATTGTGCTGCCACTTCGCCATGGCGATGTCCTCCCATGCCGTCGGCAAGCACCATGAGCAAGGCGTCTTTGCTGTATGAGTATGCAAGCCTATCTTGATTATAAGCTCTGGGACCTTGTCTGCTGCTTTGATAGATAGTAAATTTCATAAGTCTTAGATAATATTTTTGTTGAGTACGTTCTTGATTTTGTTCATCAAATTATTTTTATTTGGCTCTGATAATGGATTAAGCGTGACAATACTTTTTTGTAGTGAGAACACACTTTGTGGCCTAGACAGAAAATCCAATTTTAGGCACTCATCAATCAGTTCTAATAGCTCTTTAGAATAAATGCTGCTACCTAATGATACCGCAGGCTCCAAATTATCTTTAGTTGTACGTAAATTAGCAGCTTGCGGCGTGGCGCGATACAAGCATGCGTACATACTAGCCCCCACGCTATAAATATCACTCCAAGGCCCTAAGTTTTTTCGGTCAAAATATTGCTCAGGTGGCGCAAACCCTGGGGTGTAGCTCAAAGGCACATTGGATTGATTGGATGATAACGTTTGTCTGGCAGAGCCAAAATCAAGCAACACTGGTGAGCCATCGAGTCGTATGTAAATATTTGCAGGCTTGATGTCTAAATGCAACAGTTTGTGTGTATGTACTTCACGTAGGCCTGTGAGCAGTTCTGCAAACACGCGACGCACAAAATTTTCTGAAATCGGCGTTTCATGGGCAAGAATATATTCTTGCAATGATTTACCACGCTCGTATTTCATGACCATATATACGGTGTTGTTTGCTCTAAAAAAATTAAGCACACGCACAATATTTTTATGATCAATTCTGGCGAGTGCCAAGCCCTCCTCAAAAAAGCTTTTTAGACCGTGTTTAAATGCAGAAGAGTCTCCATGTTTGTCTAGCTGAACAGTAGTACCTTGGTCACGTAACGCTAAACCAGTAGGCATGTATTCTTTAATGGCGACTATTTTTTTATTGGGGTCATGCGCCAGATAAACAAAGCTAAAACCACCCGAGCTCAGCACTTTGGTGATGGTGTAATCTTGTAGCTTAAATCCTATAGGTAAAGCTTGATTTTTATTGGTAACTGCCATTAATTTTAATTAATGAAGACTCAAATAAATTAACTCGGCTATTCTCGCATAATAACAGTTACATTTGATACAATTATTAGAATTTACTTTAAGAGTTAACGACATGATTTTAAGTATGACGGGCTATGCCTCGCAAGAACTCAACACCGCTAACGGTACGATCATCGTCGAATTGCGCTCTGTAAACCATCGCTACTTGGAACTACAACTTAAGCTAGATGACAATATGCGTTTTTTTGAGTCGTCAGCAAGAGAGTGTGTACAAGCTAAATTGGGGCGTGGCAAAGTGGATTGCCGTATTAGCTTAAAACAAGATTATTCGACGACACAAACTGGCGTGGTCAATCATGTGGTTTTGCAGCAAATAGCCGAAAACATGGAGGCTGCGGGGCAATATTTTAAAAATGTGCAAGCAGTTAATTTGTTAGAAGTGATCCGCATGCCAGGCGTATTGCAGGCGGAAAAGACAGATATGGATGCTTTAGAGCATGCCTTAAAAGAAGTGTTAAATCTGGTTTTAGATCAACTTGTCACAGCGCGTCAACGGGAAGGTGAAAAGCTCAAGCTAGTGATTCTGGAACGTTTAAACGAGATAGAGACGTTAGTGATTAAAGTCAAGCCGCTGTTACCAGCGTTGATTAAAGCCTATCAGGAAAAGTTGACGCTCAAGCTACAAGAAGCCATGGTTGGTGATGATGAACGCGTGAGGCAAGAAGTTGTACTATATGCGCAACGTATTGATGTGGATGAAGAACTCTCACGTTTAGATGCCCATATTGGCGAGGTCAGACATATTCTGACAACGGGTGGGTCTGTGGGTAAAAAATTGGATTTTTTAATGCAAGAAATGAATCGTGAGGCCAATACCCTAGGTTCAAAATCTGTGGCGATAGAAACAACGCAAATTTCCATGCAATTAAAGGTGTTGATAGAGCAAATGCGCGAGCAAATTCAGAATCTTGAATAAGCTAATTGTATAGTAAGTAATGTTATAAATTCAGCTAAAATAGAGCACATGAAATCAGGTAATTTATTTATTATTACAGCAGCATCTGGTGCAGGGAAGACCAGTTTGGTGAAGGCGCTTTTAGAAAAAGATGCACACATTAAACTGTCTGTGTCACATACCACGCGCGCACCTCGAGTTGGCGAGGTGAATGGTTTGGATTACCATTTTGTTTCTGAAACGCAATTTTTGGCGATACTAGAAAAAGGTGGATTTTTAGAGAGCGCCCACGTGCATGGTGCAAGGTATGGTACTTCGCAGTTTTCTGTGGATGAGGCGCTGGCAGCTGGGTTTGATGTCATTTTGGAGATAGATTGGCAAGGGGCGGCGCAAGTGAGGGAAATTTATCCTCAATCGGTAAGTATTTTTATATTGCCACCTTCAATTAAAACATTAGAAGAGCGATTGAATCATCGCGGTCAAGATAGCCAAGAAGTCATTGCTAAACGCGTTGCGGCAGCACGAGATGAGATGCGCCACTTAGTTGAGTTCGATTATGTTACAATCAACGATGATTTTGAGAGTGCGCTGCAAGACTTAATGGCAATAGTGCGTGCGCAACGCTTAAAAACAGTTGCGCAAGTATCACGCTATCAAGATTTGATTCAGAAGCTTACATAAGTAACGCTTATGTGCACTCAAGTTGTATTTTTGTAAAGGTAAACACCATGGCACGTATTACAGTAGATGATTGTTTAGAGAAAATCCCTAACCGATTCCAATTAACATTGGTAGCGGCTTTCCGCGCAAGACAGTTAGCAAATGGTTCAGATCCATTTGTACATGGTGCTACACAAAAAGATAAGCCGACTGTTTTGGCATTACGTGAAATTGCAGCTGGCAAGGTCGGCGTGGAAATCTTGAATCGCGGCCACGCTTAATTTACATGTGACGCTATGACCACAACCGCTCATCATGCTAAAGCGGATTATCACAAACTCAAATCTGAGTCGCCATTAGACGCAGCAGATTTGCTCCCAGCTGACTGTGAGAGCTCACCGCTCACAGTTCTGCTCAAAGCGTATTTAACACAAACAGAAATTGAACAGGTTTGGGCTGCGTATCGTTATGCAGAAAAAGCCCACCAAGGCCAAACGCGCAAAACGGGCGAGCCTTATATTTCGCATCCTGTTGCAGTAGCGTGTATTTTGGCTAAGATGCATCTGGATATTCCTACCTTGCTGGCAGCCTTATTGCATGATGTTGTGGAAGATACAGGCGTAATCAGCGCAGAAATTGGTGAGGCGTTTGGTAAGCAGGTTGCAGAGCTAGTCGATGGCTTAACTAAGCTAGATAAGGTGGAGTTACAAACAGCCACACAAGCGCAAGCCGAAAACTTTCGCAAAATGCTGTTGGCGATGAGTCAGGATGTGCGTGTTATCTTGGTCAAGCTAGCTGACCGTTTGCATAACATGCAAACCTTGGAAGCGATGAGATCGGAGAAGCAAAAGAGGATTGCACGTGAAACCTTAGATATTTATGCGCCCATCGCCAATCGTTTAGGCTTAAATCCGATTTATCAAGAATTGGAGGATTTAAGTTTTAAATACCTCTACCCAATGCGTTACCGCGTGATTAATAAAGCAGTCAAAGCTGCGCGTGGTAATCGTAAAGAGGTGGTCAGTAAAATATTAAGTGCGATTCAGGATCAACTGAAAGAAGCTAAAATTGAGGCTGAAGTGGTAGGGCGAGAAAAACATCTTTACAGCATTTACCAGAAGATGTCAGGAAAAACTGTCAAATTATCACAAGTTAACGACATTTATGGCTTTAGGATTATTGTCAAAGATGGCCCATCTTGTTATTTAGCATTGGGCGCATTGCATGCATTGTATAAGCCGATTCCTGGTCGTTTTAAAGATTATATTGCGATTCCTAAAGTCAATGGCTATCAATCCTTGCATACCACTTTGTTTGGCCCATTTGGAACACCTATTGAAGTGCAAATACGCAGTACGGAAATGCATAATATTGCAGATGTGGGCGTGGCTGCGCACTGGTTATATAAAACCACGGATGCACATCTCACTAAATTACAACAACAGACGCACCAATGGTTACAGCGTCTAGTAGAAATTCAGACAGAGAGTGAAGATAGCTACGAGTTTCTAGAACACTTTAAGGTAGATTTATTCCCAGATGAGGTGTATGTGTTTACACCCAAAGGTAAAATTTTAGCCTTGCCTAAGGGCTCGAGCGCAGTAGATTTCGCATATGCTGTCCATACAGATGTTGGTAATAGTTGTGTTGCAGTTAAAATTAATAATGAACTAGCACCACTCAGAACAGAAATGCGTAACGGGGATCATGTTGAGATTATTACCGCCCCACTTGCAAAGCCTAATCCAGCTTGGTTGAATTATGTGGTGACGGGCAAAGCACGTTCACATATACGTCACTATCTTAAAACAATTAAGGTAGAGGAATCGGCGCATTTGGGTGAGCGTATGTTAAATATTGCCCTAAGAGCGCTACATGTTGAGCCTAATGAAATCACTGAAAAGCAATGGGATAAAGTGATGAGTGATTATGGGGCGCAGAATAAAGAAGCGATTTTGACCGATATTGGTTTAGGAAAGCGTGTCAGTTTGATGGTGGCACACCAGTTGTTGGCAAATCACACAGAAGACGCTGATCATCAGGATCAGCATCACGATAAAAATAAAAACCATAAGCCGTTAGACACCATCACAATTCGTGGTACTGAAGGGATGGCAGTACAGTTTGCACAATGTTGCCGACCAATCCCTGGGGATCCTATTTTAGGCTTTATCAATAAAGATAAAGGATTAGTGATTCATACGCATGATTGCCCAGCTATACGTAAATTTAAATTAGACCCAGATAAGTGGTTGGATGTGGATTGGGATGCTGATAATAAGAAACTGTTTAAAGTGAACTTGCGTATTGCTGTTGCAAACCAACGCGGTATGTTGGCAAAAATCGCAACGACTATCGCTAATGCCAATTCAAACATTGATAATGTAAGTGCGGAAGATTCGGATGGCAGTCAATACACCAATGTGAACTTTACGGTACAAGTACATAACCGTGTTCATTTGGCCGAATTGATACGGAACTTACGAAAAATTCCAGAGGTGGTGCGCATCAATCGTGTCAAAGGCACCTATATCGAGCAAAAAATCTAAAGCAGCTGAGCGTTGACTACGGTTCCTGACAATTCATTGCTTACGGAATATTCGGTTTTTAGTAAACCATTATTGAGTCACTTAAGCAAACTGGGTATTCAAACGCTTCAAGATTTATTGTTGCACTTACCCTTACGCTATATTGATGAAACGCATATCACCAGCATCCGTGATCTCAGGCTGGGTGAAGCAGCGCAAATTCAAGGCGAGATTGTCCATTCAGAAGTCACCTATAAACCGCGTAAAGCCTTGATTGTGCAAATACAGGATGCAAGCGGGCAGCTTACACTTAGATTTATACATTTTTATCCTAGCCAAATAAAGATGCTTGCAGTGGGCACGCACTTGCGCATTTATGGTGAGGTCAGACATGGTTTTTTTGGCTATGAAATGGTGCACCCACAATGTAAGGCAGTGAGTGAAAAAAGTGTGGTAGCAGAAACGCTCACGCCTGTTTACCCAACCACAGCAGGGTTAAATCAAACAAATCTGCGCAAAGCAATACAACATGCTATTAAGCTAAAGGTTTTTGGTGAGACGCTACCGCAAAATGTATATCAAAAGTTGAAGTTACCAAGCTTTGAAAAAAGCATATTAACGCTTCATCATCCGTCGCCAGAAATAAGCTTGCATGAACTAGAGCAAAGAAGTGCGCCAGAATGGCGACGATTAGCGTTTGATGAGTTACTTGCGCAGCAACTCAGTATGCGCAAGCATTACATAAAACGCCGCAGTTTAGATGCACCTGCGATTGCAGCCTCTCAAATTTTAGTGCAGCAAATGTTAAAAAATTTGGCATTTACTTTAACCAAATCACAACAAAAAGTGGTGGCGGAGATTGCACACGATTTAACCCAATCACACCCAATGCAGCGCTTGCTTCAAGGCGATGTAGGTAGCGGAAAAACCATCGTTGCTTGCATGGCAGCCTTGCAGGCCATAGAGCATGGCTGGCAAGTCGCACTGATGGCACCGACAGAAATTTTGGCCGAGCAGCATTATAAAAAATTTGCTTTATGGTTGGCACCGCTTAACATCAACATTGCTTGGCTCACAGGCAGTCAAAGCAAAAAAGAGCGTGAGTTAGCGCTTACCAACATCGCCAGCGGCCACGCCCAGCTTGCCGTTGGCACGCACGCACTGTTTCAAGAGGCGGTGAATTTTCATAAACTTGGTCTTGCGATTATTGATGAGCAACACCGTTTTGGCGTGCAACAGCGCTTGGCCTTACGCAAAAAGGGCGAGCCCGAGCCGCATCAACTCATGATGTCTGCTACGCCTATTCCACGCACACTTTCCATGAGCTATTTTGCCGACCTAGATGTCTCGGTGATTGATGAACTGCCACCAGGCCGCACGCCAATTGTGACCAAATTAGTGAGTGATGAACGGCGCGATGAAATTTTGCAACGTGTGCGCGAAGCTTGCATGGCGGGCAGCCAAGCTTATTGGGTGTGCCCGCTGATTGAGGAATCTGAAGCGCTACAACTGCAAACCGCCAATGATACCTTTGCCCACATGCAAGCGACTTTTCCCGAGCTTAAAGTGGGTCTGGTGCATGGCCGTATGAAGCCAGCCGAAAAACAAGCGGTGATGGCGCTATTTAGCGCGGGTGACATTCAACTGTTAGTCGCCACCACGGTGATAGAAGTCGGAGTAGATGTGCCCAATGCCAGTTTAATGGTCATCGAGCATGCAGAACGCGCAGGCTTAAGCCAGCTACACCAGCTGCGCGGGCGAGTAGGGCGTGGGGCAGCTAAAAGCACCTGCATTTTGCTCTATCAAAATAAGTTGAGTGAGATGGCGCGCGCGCGACTCAAAGTGATTTACGAAAATACCGATGGCTTTGCGATTGCACAAGCAGACTTAAATTTGCGTGGCCCTGGTGAGTTCTTAGGTACACGCCAAAGTGGCGTGCCCATGCTAAAAATTGCCGATTTAGAGCGTGATGCTGATTTGCTGGAAAGCGCTAAAAGCATGGCGGATACTCTGATTAAAGAATACCCACAGGCGGTAGAAGCACATTTAGAACGCTGGATGAGCCATGCGGGTGAATTGGTAAAGGTTTGATTTTGCCGTCATTCCGTACAAGCGTAGCGCGATACGGAATCCAGTGACTTTCTCACTTTCTGTCATTCCCGCGTAGGCGGGAATCCATTTTGAATTTAAAAGTATTTTTTTCGCTTTGTTAGCGACCCTATTTCTTTTGCTTAGCCAAAAGAAATAGGGGAAAGAAAAGGCTACCTCGCTACCGCTTTTCTCCTTCGGTCTTAGCGCCGCATCTGGGCGGCTGCGGAACTCGCTTCGCTCAAACAGTCCTCGCCGCTTTCCATCTGCTGGCTCAAGCCGAAGGCGCGGCAAGGGGGATAGAATGTGTTAAGTTGTCACTATGCCTGCTTTAAAAATGCAGCTATTTTGTCTTTAGTGAAAATCATTCTAGCAAGTATTAGATAAGTGACATAATGAATTAGTAGAATGAATATTCCAGCCGAATTAGTAATTGCTACAAATGAAGATAACAAAATTTGAAGAACAAATAGTAGGGCTAGACCCCCGCCGTATAACCATAAAATCGTGAAAACTCTTTTGGATTTGGTACGCGTTTAATAGATTTTGCGAACCAAGCCGTCACGAGGAGTGCTGCAGTGCCAGCAATTACAATGGTGATACCAGTCCCATGAAGTTTGAAAACAACTCGACATAAAAGATTTAATACCACAATTACACCTAGCGCTCCTAGGACGTATTTTGTAAGTGAAACTTCTGTAACTTCATCCATGTTAATAGCAACCCTTTAAATAAAAGATAAATAGTAATACAACAGTTTTTTACATATTCATCCGCCATTGTAGTGTTTCGTTATTGCCTGCGCTAGTCGGGCGCGGGTTTGTGCGATAATTCATCTCGTGAAAATTCAACAAAATCGTTCTCATCCGCGTCAGCAGTGGCTTAAAAAGCCGATGATGAGTGGTGCCTATCGAAAATGGATGATTGATGATGGCTCACTGACGGCGCGGTTAAAGGCGCGTTACGCAGATTTTGCAGTAAAGCCTGTTTTGTTAAAAAATGCGAGCGCGTTTACCGATGAATCTGCACTACTATGCCTGAAAGCCAATCAGCATGCGCTAATTCGCGAGGTGATTTTAATGGGTAAAAACCAACCCGTGGTGTTTGCGCATAGCGTGTTGCCGCGTACAAGTTTGCGTGGCGCGTGGCATGGACTCGGTAGGTTAGGCAATAAACCGCTTGGTGCGACTTTGTTTGTTAACCCAAAGGTAAAACGTACGCCCTTAGAATATAAAAAGTTACCACGTCACCACCCAATATCCATGCGGGTTGCAGCGCAGCTGCACGTCACACCAAAAGCGTTGTGGGGGCGGCGTTCCATTTTTAGCTTGGGTTGCGCTAAAATTTTGGTGACGGAAGTATTTTTGCCACAATTGTTGAAGTAGCTATTAGTTCTGATTCATGTGACCATTTGCTTTTTTATCCGTCATTCTGAGCGTAGCGAAGAATCCAGTTTTTCTGTTTATACTAGTTTGCATGGATTCTTCGCTACGCTCAGAATGACGGCAGGTGTAATATTGACGCGATTTGCAATAAGCTGGTTTGTAAAGAATTAAGGTGTAAAAATGGACCTAGACCTAATAACCAAAAAACTAGACGTTTATGAGCGTCTGATGCGTTTGGATAAACCCATTGGTATTTTGCTGCTGCTTTGGCCAACACTATGGGCGCTGTTTATTGCAGGAGATGGTCGTCCAAACTGGGCGATAGTGCTGATATTTATCATCGGTACAATATTAATGCGCAGTGCTGGCTGTGTTGTGAATGATATTGCTGATCGTAATTTCGATGGTTTAGTCGCACGTACAAAGGCGCGTCCATTAGCAAGCGCCGAGGTGAGCGTGAAGGAAGCTTATCTCTTGGCTACGGCATTGGCTGTGATTGCATTTGTTTTTGTATGTTTTTTGAACAAAAAAACCATTTATTTATCTTTCGCAGCATTGTTTTTGGCGATGAGTTACCCCTATACCAAACGCTTCATCTCTGTTCCTCAAGCGTATCTGGGTATTGCATTTGGCTTTGGTATTCCAATGGCTTTTGCAGCCATATTGAATGAAATTCCGTTGGTAGCTTGGTTGTTGTTGCTTGCTAATATCTTTTGGGCGATTGCTTACGATACAGAATATGCCATGGTGGATAGAGAGGATGATCTTAAGATAGGGATTAAATCTTCTGCCATCTTTTTTGGAAAGTACGATGTACAGGCAGTGTTGTTATGTTACGCGTTCATGCTAATTATCTTAGCCTATGTTGGTATACATTTAGGCTTTACAAGTTATTACTATGTAGGATTGTTGGCGGCTTTTTTATTGGTTTTTCAGCAGTATTCATTCATCAAAAAACGCCTTAAAGCAGATTGTTTTAAGGCGTTTTTAAAAAATACTTGGATTGGGTTGGTCATATTGCTAGGCATTGTTGCAGAGCTAATAGTTAAGCATCTGGTTTAATACGGGGTTTAGTATTAACGGTGCGCGATGTCTAGTAGTTCAAACTCAAACTCTTCTAAAGGTGTTTCTAAAGCCAATTGTTTGTTATTTTCTTCTCTTGCTTTTGTGCCAATCGCTTTAAAATCATTAGACATTTCGATTTCTGGTGAGTTATGTTTCACGGACGCTTCCTTTTTTTCTTTGCGAGAGAGTTTCTTTTGATCGTTTAAAGAAATGACTTCTGCCAATTTAACTTCTTCATGTGCAATCTCACGCAGTAATACTAATTCTTCAAACACGGTTTTTTCAAAACCCATGCGTGGTTCTAGGCGTGTGTTGTAGATTAAGTCATCTAAAAATGATATTGCTTCAGATGTACCCCAAATTTTTTGCAATTGAGCAGAGATTCGTTCAAAAGATTCCAAACCCAAGCTATCTGTATGTGGTGCTGAATAATCTGCTAATAACACATTGAAATGTTTTCTGCATTCGGTCGCAGCAATTTCATACTCTTTTTGCATACCTTCTTTAGCTAGTAAATCCAGTAAATACATCCATACTGAAGCAGAGTCTTTTGGATGCTCAACCAAGTGCTGCTGTAACAACTCAATGGCGAGATTGGTTCTGCCGTGAGACAAGAATAACTCTGCGTCATCGGTCACATTGGTTTCTTCTTCAATGATGTCGTTGTTTGCTTGGGTATTAAATGGTGCTGTAAAAATGTTAGATTTTTCAAACTCACTAAAATCTTCTGAAGATTCCACTTGAAAATGCTCGGGATTGGCTGCTGGAATAAAGCTATCATCTACAACAGGCATATGGTTTGATTCAGCAGCTTCAAGCTCGCTTTGCATACTTTCCCATAACATTTGTTCTTTTTGTGCGCGAGTTTCTGCATTTCTGCGTCTTAGCCAATCAATAAAGAAGTAGCTGCTTGCCAATAAAGCACCGCCAAAGCAAATTGAAAGCATGCGTAAAAAGTCATTTTGCTGTTTTACTTCAGAAATTTGCGCAGTATTTTGTTCATTCAGCATTTTCAGCGAAGCATTTTGTGCAGATAAACTACGAAGCTGCTTATCTAAATGCGTGAGGCGGTTGTTCATTACGGTCACTTCATCAGAAAACTCTGCTTCTGCTGAATAAGCTTGAGGGTTGGTTTCGCGCGAAGTATTAATTTTTTTATCAAGCGTAAGATTGATAGCAGCCAAATCAGTACCATTAGCTGATAAATTTCCACCTGAAATTGTGAGTTTTGGTTTAGAGGGGACTGTCTCTGGTACTACTTTAGTTTCTACCTTTTTGATGACTGTTTGATTGTTAGTGGGAGTGATGTTTTTATTTTCACTTGCGATTTCAACCACTTGTTTTGTTTGGCTGGCTTTATGATGGTTTTTGTTTTTGGCTGATGTGCGTGGCTTAGCGCTGCTATTGTCAGTACTTAGGCTGCCAGATGATTCAATGCTTTGCGTTGCGTCTTCGCTACTCTGCGCTATTTCATTTGTAGTATATGATGCTGTATCAGCATCTGTGCTTTTGGCATAGATGGAAGGGTCTATCAGTAGATTGTATTGTCTAGTAATCGAGGTATCACAACGATTTTCAACAGTAATAGAAGCAATGGGCTCTTGAACAGCATGTAATGAGGTTAGTGTTAGCATGCCCTTGTCATCAGCTAAGCGATTCAGCTTAAAGTTGATATTGTGGATTGCATTGGCGTCATCACTGTTGACAGTAAAACAGCTTTCGTTCGTTTTTTTATCAATCCCATTTACTGGAATGTGCGCGAGCAAGGGCTGACCTAAGTACGATTTTACTTGGATGTCCCCCAGTCCAATGGCTTTTGAATGAAGTGAGTAGCCTGTACCCATCAATGCAATAGCGATAATAATCGCTTTTCTTAATTTTAAATTGCTATCCATATCAACCTTTTATTTAATCACTTGTGATGAAAATCGCACACCACAGATATAGTATAATCTAGCAAACGCGTTTTGATGATTACTCATCACTATATAAATCAACAATTTACGTTAATTTACTGCGTTATATCATTGTGTCTCAAGTATAGTAAAGCAATTGCTGTGCCAATTAAAAAAATGTGGTATTGATGACACTATCAAAAATCTTACGTAAATTAAGTGACGTAACATTGACAACATAACTAGTAACGACATATAATCCGCCCTCTTGAATTTATATGCTATGACTTGGTAGTTATAAAATGAAAACTTTTTCAGCAAAAACACATGAAGTACAACGTGACTGGTTTGTGATTGATGGCACAGATTTGGTGTTGGGTCGTCTAGCCAGCGCAATTGCACATCGTTTGCGTGGTAAACATAAAACGATTTATACACCACACGTGGACACAGGTGACTATATTGTCGTGATTAACGCCGACAAAATTAAAGTAACTGGTGCTAAGGCGACTGATAAACAGTATCATCGTCACTCAGGTTATCCAGGTGGTATCAGCACAACGACATTCTCTAAAATGCAAGACCGTTTTCCAGGCCGTGCTTTAGAGAAAGCAGTCAAAGGCATGTTACCAAAAGGTCCACTTGGGTATGCCATGATTAAAAAAATGAAGGTTTATGCTGGCGATAAGCATGAACATGCAGCACAACAGCCGCAAGCATTGACTATCTAAGGATTCCAGAATGATTGGTAAATATAACTACGGTACAGGTCGTCGCAAAAGTTCAGTGGCACGTGTTTTTTTAAAATCTGGTAAAGGCAACATCATCGTTAACGATAAGCCAGTAGATGAATATTTCTCACGTGTAACCTCACGTATGATTTTACGTCAACCATTAGAGCTCACTAACAACACTACTAGTTTTGATATTATGGTGAATGTGATTGGTGGCGGCGAGTCAGGTCAAGCAGGTGCAGTGCGTCATGGCATTACTCGTGCTTTGATTGATTACGATGCAGCTTTAAAAAGTGCTTTATCTCACGCAGGTTTCGTAACGCGTGATGCACGTGAAGTAGAGCGTAAAAAAGTGGGCTTGCGCAAAGCGCGTCGTCGTAAACAATTCTCTAAACGTTAATCGTTTGAAGCGCTTTTTTGAGCGTCTGAGAATAAAAAAGGTCGCATTAGCGGCCTTTTTCATTTAAGGTTTCACTTTAATTGTGTGGCCAAGATTGGGTAGCTGGAAAATGACAGGAAAAATAAAAGTAGGTATCGTAGGTGGCACAGGTTACACAGGTGTGGAGTTATTACGCTTGCTGGCGATACACCCGCAGGTTGAGATCACCGCCATTACTTCACGCGGTGAAGCAGGATTACCTGTAGCAGACATGTTCCCCAGCCTGCGTGGTTATGTGGATTTGGCATTTAGCGATCCAGCGCAAGCTAATTTAACCAATTGTGATGTTGTCTTTTTTGCGACTCCGCATGGGGTTGCCATGAGCCAAGCGCCCGCACTGGTGGCAGCAGGTACAAAAGTTATTGATTTGGCAGCAGACTTCAGGCTGCAAGATACTGCTGTGTTTGAGAAATGGTACAAGTTACCACACAGCTGTGCTGACATTTTGCGTGATGCTGTCTATGGTATTCCAGAGTTATATCGCGATAAAATTAAATCAGCTCATGTGATTGGCAACCCTGGTTGTTATCCTACTACAGTATTATTAGGTTTGGCTCCATTGTTAGAACAGGGACTAATTGATTTAAATGTACCGATTATCGCTGACTCTAAGTCAGGCGTATCTGGTGCAGGTAGAAAAGCCGAAGTAGCGACATTATTTGCTGAAGCGAGTGATAGTATGAAAGCGTATGGTGTGGCTGGGCACAGGCATCATCCCGAAATCCATGCGCAATTAACACAATTAGCGGGCAATGATTTGGCATTTATTTTTGTCCCACACCTCATTCCTATGATTAGAGGGATGTTCTCAACAATTTATGTTAAATTGTCAGACAAAGCGCAGCAGTTGAATTTACAAGCAGTCTATGAGCAACGTTATGCGCAGGAACGGTTTGTAGACGTACTGCCTCAAGGCGGATTGCCAGAAACACGGTCTGTGCGAGGCTCAAATCATTTGCGTATTGCTTTACATCCGCAACTAAATGGATATCTTACAATCTTAGTGGTGCAAGATAATTTGGTCAAAGGCGCTGCGGGGCAGGCGGTACAAAATATGAACATTATGTTTAATATAGAAGAACATGTAGGATTAGAAGTATTGCCATTGCTACCTTAACATTCGATGAAGCCAATACGCCGAAAATTTCGTAGTAATTTTGGATTAACTGCAAAGCAGGTAGCTGTTCGCTCACGCAGGCCTTGGTATTTTCAAATTCTGCTAGCTGCGGGCTTTATTTGTCTGGGTTTTGGTTTGGGGTATTGGGTGCTACATGATGAGGATATCGTCCTCGTTCGACAAAAGATGCAGCAAACGCAAATTGAAAACAATGATTTGCAAATTAAATTGGTAGGTGCCCAACGAGCTTTAGAAGTGGAGCTAGCAACTAACAATAATCTTGCAAAAGAACTGGCGAGCGTGCAAGATGAGAACCTCAAGATTAAACAAGATTTGGTTTTTTATAAAAACATGCTGGGTAAAAAAACAAGATAGTACTTGGTATCACTTGAGCAAAAAGGATGCGTAATGTTTTTTAAAAAAAGTAATAAAATTGATAGCAATATTGATACATTGATTGGCGCAGAGACTAGATTAGAAGGCGATATTCATTTTAGTGGTGGCTTACGTATTGATGGTGCAGTACGTGGTAATGTGACTGAGCCAATGGATAAACTGAGTACGTTGATATTAAGTGAGCATGGTAGAGTTGAGGGTGAAGTAACGGCTGCAAAAATAGTGTTAAATGGTAAAGTGCTTGGCACCGTAAAAGCGAGTCAATTTATAGAGCTACAGCCAAAAGCTCGTATTACGGGAGACTTGTATTATAAGTCTCTAGAAATGCACACTGGAGCTGTGATTGAAGGTAGACTCATTTATATAGGTGATGAAGCTATTGATAATGGGTAATCTGGCGTTTGAACGATTGATGAGGTTGATTGTCCATGTTGAGTGCAGTTGATAAGGAGTATATATGAATACAATGACAGAGTTATCTAAAGAAAATATGGCAGAGGTTAACATACCAGCACCGTTGGTATTTACTGATAATGCAGCTAAAAAAGTAAAAGAGTTGATAGAAGAAGAGGGCACGCCAGATTTAAAATTACGCGTGTTTGTGAGTGGCGGCGGCTGCTCTGGGTTCCAGTATGGTTTTACTTTTGAAGAAGAAGTAAATGAAGATGATACTCAGGTGCAAAATGACAGCGTCATTTTGTTAATAGACCCGATGAGTTTGCAGTATTTGATGGGTGCAGAGATTGACTACACGGATAGTTTGCAAGGTTCACAATTTGTGATTCGTAATCCAAATGCGCAAACTACATGTGGTTGTGGTTCATCGTTTTCAGTATAGCAGTTCAGTGACGTTAAAAATCCAAGCAATTTTGCTTGGATTTTTTGTAGGTATCTAATCTAGAATGCGTTTACTTAATGGTAAATTCACACCTTATTTGCATGAGGCGCAAGAGCTCATACAAGTGCCGCGCTTATTAGCACATTGACTCACACAAGTTTGAGATTCATTTGTACACGTTGCTAGACATGGCTGGTTTTTTCCACAGCTGATTTGGCAATTTTTATTGCTCTCTGCACAGGAACTTTGGCAATTTGCATTCGCAGTGTTGCAGGAGTCTTGGCATATGTCACAAGCGGGGCTAAATTTTGTGTTGTATAGCTTAGTTTCGGCAAAAGACGGCTGAGATAAAAGCATCACAGCAAGCACTGTGGCTTTAAGAAAAATCTTCATGAAGCGAGAAGAGGCAATATTCATGTGCAATCCTGTCTAAATTAATTAAGTGACATTTGAGACATCGAACGCATTGTAAAAGAATTATGGTCTTTTTTCTATCGTTATAAATTCACGTCTGTTTTCACCTGTATAAAGTTGTCGAGGACGTCCAATTTTATGCTCTGGATCAGCGTTCATTTCACTCCACTGAGCAATCCAGCCTGCAGTTCTAGCTAGCGCGAAAATTGCGGTGAACATGGAGTTAGGAATGCCCATTGCACGCATGACAATACCACTGTAAAAGTCGACATTTGGGTAGAGTTTGCGCGATACAAAGTACTCGTCTTCAAGTGCGATTCTCTCTAGTTCCATGGCAAGCTTAAACATAGGGTCATCATGTAAGCCAAGTTCATTGAGTACTTCGTGGCAGGTTTTACGCATAATTGCAGCACGCGGATCCATGTTGCGATATACGCGATGACCAAAGCCCATCAGGCGGAAACTGTCACTTTTATCTTTAGCGCGTTTGATAAAATCACCAATGCGAGAAACATCACCAATTTCTTCCAGCATGTCCAGCGTGGCCTCGTTGGCACCACCATGTGCTGGACCCCAAAGGGAAGCGATGCCTGCTGCAATGCTCGCGAATGGGTTGGCACCACTAGAGCCAACTAAACGAACGGTACTGGTAGAAGCATTTTGCTCATGGTCTGCATGTAAGATCAGAATTTTTTCAAATGCCTTAGCGAGCACTGGATTCGGCTCGTATTCTTCGCAAGGCGTAGCAAACATCATATGCATAAAGTTTTCTGCATAGTTGAATTTGTTTTTTGGGTACATAAAAGGTTGACCCAAGTTGTATTTATAGCTCCAAGCCGCGATGGTTGGCACTTTAGCCAGCAAGCGATACGCTGAAATTTCGCGGTGTTGTGGATTGTATACGTCCATGGCATCAAAATAGAAGGCCGACATAGAACCTACGACACCAATCATCACAGCCATGGGGTGTGCATCACGCCTAAAGCCACGGAACACGTTACTAAGCTGATCGTGCAGCATCGTGTGGGAGCCAATGAGCTTGGTAAACTCAGCTCTTTGATCAGCATTTGGCAGTTCGCCATGCATGAGTAAATAAGAGACTTCCAAAAAGTCACAATGCTCTGCGAGTTGTTCGATTGGGTAGCCACGGTAGTACAGCAGGCCTTTTTCACCATCAATAAAAGTGATATTGGATTGACAGGCTGCGGTTGACATAAAGCCAGGGTCATACGTAAATACGCCGTGCTTTCCTAGGCTGCGAATATCAATGACATCATTACCAAGACTGCCAGAGAGTATAGGTAACTCAATGGGGGCAGTGTTGTTATCAAGAGTGATGGTTGCTTTGGTAGGTTTTGTTGCCATAACGGTCTCTTTCTATACGTTTACCGTCAAATTATACGCAATCAAAAGCTGAATTGTTTACAGAATCATGCCCAAAAGTATAAGACATTGGAAAAATCATGTTTTTTGACGCACAAAATGAGTGCGCTAGCGTGGTGCATTGACTCAAGAAGGGTAAATGGCACCCAAAATGCGTAAGCCTCTTGCACCAGTGACGGATGGTAAGTTGCTTGGTTTGTGCTCAAGCGTTTGTTGCGCCAGCCAAGCGAAGGCTGTCGCTTCTACCCAGTCTACATTCACACCCAGTACATCTGTATTTGCAACGGGTAACGGACTTAGCATCTGTTTGAGTCTGCAAACAAGTAATGCGTTATGCGCGCCGCCGCCACACAGAAACACTTCGTTTACCTCAGGGCAGTGTGTGGTGATGGCCTGAGAGATAGTATAAGCGGTAAGCTCTGTTAATGTGCGTGCAATATCTTGCGGTGGATGATGTGGGTAAGGAAGATGCTGTTGTAGCCATGTCTCATTAAATAGGTCGCGCCCAGTGCTTTTGGGTGGAGGCAGCATAAAATAAGGCTCATCGAGCATATGCGCTAAAATTTTCTGTTGAACAGCTCCTGTTGTAGCCCAAGCGCCATCCGCATCAAAGAGTTGACCTAATTTTAATTGAATCCATCCATCTAATAGCATATTGCCAGGACCAGAGTCAAAACCGAGTACTTGTCCGTTTTTGGGTAAATAAGTGATGTTAGCAATGCCGCCTATATTGATGATGGCACGATTTTTTTCACGATCGCCAAAAACCGCCTGATGAAAAGCAGGTACAAGCGGAGCACCTTGTCCGCCCGCCGCAATATCACGACTACGGAAATCTCCTACAACAGTAATGTTGGTAAGCTCTGCAAGCAGTGCGTTGTTGCCAATTTGCAATGTAAAACCAAGCTCTGGTCGATGTCGGATGGTTTGTCCGTGGCAGCCTATCGCCAAAATATCTTTGGCATATAATTGATTTTTATCTAGTAGCATTTGTGTCGCATTTGCATATAAATGTGCGAGTTCATTGCAAACTAATTGTGCATTTTCCAGCTCGTTTTGATTGGGAGTATGCAGGGCTAATAGTTTAACTTTTAAGGCTTCTGGATAAGCGAGAAAGTGTGTAGCTATTAAGCGAACAGTGTTATGCTCAGTCGAAATCAAGGCGACATCAATGCCATCTAAACTGGTGCCAGACATAATACCTATATATAAAGAGCGCTTGGAAGTCATGTCTGGCTTGGTCATGGGTTGGTGGCTAATTGTGTACGACGTTTCAGCATTTCTAGTTTTGCCATCCAATATAAAGCTTTTGCATCAAAGTCTGCTTTCAAGCTTTTTTCTATAGGTATGCTGGTAGGTAGCGCTACCTTCATAGGGTCTTGATGTTGTCCATTATTCAGAAACTCATAATGCAGATGTGGCCCAGTGGCTAAGCCTGTCATCCCTACGTAACCAATGATGTCGCCTTGCTCAACTTTATCGCCAGTATGAATAGCATCAGAAAAACGTGACAAATGTCCATATACCGTGCTGATACCGCCCTCATGCTTCAGTATGATGACATTGCCATAGCCACCTTTTCTGCCCATGAATGTAACCGTGCCATCTCCAGAAGCCTTAACACGCGTGCCGATAGGTGCCGCCATATCTACACCCTGATGGGCGCGAATGTGTTGCAGGATAGGATGGTATCTACCTGCGCTATATGAAGAGCTGATTCTAGTATATTCAAGTGGTGAACGTAAGAATGATTTATGTAAGCTTTTGCCATCGGTGGTGAAGTAAGCATACTTGCCCACAGAGTCACCATAATGAATCGCTTGGTAGACCTTGCCATCGTTCACAAACTCAATGGCCAGCACATTGCCCGTTTTCATCATTTCGCCTGCGTTGTAAAACTCTTCATAGATGACGTTAAATCGGTCACCAGCATGCAAATCTTGATAAAAATCAATCTCGCCAGAGAGAATGTCGGCGATTTGAATTGCAATCTGGTCAGGAATATCGGCATCATCGGTGGCACTGAATAAACTATCTCGTATCACAGCTGTTTTAAGCGCTTGGCGCTTTTCTAGGACAAGTTTTTGCGTAGAAATGTGATAGCCAGAGAGGGTTAATCCAGCTACCAGAATATTGTCAGCATCCAGTTCATACTCCAGACGCAGTAATTTACCTTCGCGGTTAGATTTAATTTCTATGGTGTGACTAGGTAGTAACTGGGTGTTGAGCGCCTTAGCATCTGGGCTGAGCAATAAAAACTTAATTGCCTCTTCATCTCGGATGTTCATGCGGTCTAGCAAAGTTGATAGCGTATCATCTTGACGCACGAGCTCAATTTGCACAAACTCTTCGCGGTTATCAATGGTAGCGCTTGGTAAAGGTAGAGTGACCTCTTCTGTCACGGTTTTAATCGTCACCGGTTGGGTTTCTGCCTGAGGTGTTTCGCTGAATGTGGCAAACAAAATAAGCGCCACAATTACGCTGATCACGGCAAGCCAATGAAACCCATATTTACCAATCGAAAAATTGCGTTTAGAAAACATATCGTTTGCGTTAAAATGCCGTGCTTAATCGCAAGCTATTAGATATTATTGAGCGAATAAAAACGTCGTATACAAAGTAAGTAGAAGCGCATACTAACAGAAAAGTTTCATAACTAAAAAGTAACAATTTGTAAACATACACTGGATTTCACCTTGACTAAAGAAATTAATCAGGCCTTGGCTATCATTAAACGCGGCGCGGACGAATTGCTGATAGAACAAGAACTTATCGAAAAATTAAAAACAGGCAGGCCTTTGCGTATCAAGGCAGGTTTTGATCCCACAGCGCCAGATTTGCATTTGGGTCACACGGTATTGATTAACAAGCTCAGACAGTTTCAGGATCTGGGTCATCAGGTGCTATTTTTGATAGGCGATTTCACTGGCATGATAGGCGATCCCACGGGCAAAAGTGCCACGCGTCCGCCGCTGACGCAAGAGCAAGTACAAGAAAATGCAAAATCCTACGCCAGCCAAGTGTTTAAGATTTTAGATAAAGACAAAACAGAAATTGTATTTAACTCTAAATGGCTGACGGATTTAGGTGCAGCAGGCATGCTAAAACTCGCCGCGAGTTTAACAGTAGCGCGCATGCTGGAGCGAGATGACTTTTCTAAACGCTTTAAAGGCAATCAACCCATTGCTATTCATGAGTTTATGTACCCCTTATTGCAAGGCTATGATTCAGTCGCGCTTAAAGCGGATGTAGAGCTGGGTGGCACAGATCAAAAATTCAATTTGCTGATGGGCCGAGAGTTACAAAAACAGGCGGGGATGAGTCAACAATGCGTGCTGACCATGCCATTATTGGAAGGTCTGGATGGCGTCAATAAGATGTCTAAATCACTTGGCAACTATATTGGTATTAACGAGCCGCCAGAAATCATCTTCGCTAAAATCATGTCAGTTTCAGACGATTTAATGTGGCGTTATATTGAGCTGCTCTCATTTGAAAGTCTAGAAACTATCGCGCAATGGAAAGCACAAGTGAGCGCGGGTCAAAATCCACGTAATATTAAAGTACGGTTTGCGCAAGAAATCGTCACACGTTTTCACAGTCAAGCCGATGCCGAAAAAGCATTGAACGACTTTCAAACTCGTGCCAAAGGCGGTATTCCTGACGATGTGCCAGAAGTGAGCCTGACTATTGAAGGTGAGACCATCGGCGTTGCGCAAATGCTCAAAATGGCTGGCTTGGTAGAAAGCACCAGTGAGGCGATACGCGCCATACAGCAAGGTGGTGTAAAGTTAGATAGTGAAAAAGTTGAAGATAAAAATTTGCAACTTAATAAAGGTATAACAGTGATTGCCCAAGTGGGTAAGCGTAAGTTCGCTAAAATTACTATCAATTGATTTGCAGAAATGATTAAGTAGAAGTTCGTATAAGCGTGTTTACCCAATCTAAGCACTAATTACATAAGGATAATAGGTGAGTCATTGTAAGTTAAAACTACTAGGATTGCTGCAAACACGTGCGCATTGGGGAGGGTTGCTTTATCTGTTAAGGCAAGTCAATAACAGAGTGCCTTTCCTCAAGCCTTTACAATTAAAGCTCGATCGTAAAATGGACGACTATAGCAATAGTCGATCTAAAGCATTTGACACACGTTATAACACTGATACTTTTATCAGAAGTAGCTTAAAGAGTTATGAGGTAGGTGCCAATCTTGATTGGGACTGGCTATACGGACCTATTAACCCTGATTTTTTTCATGAAATGATTCGCAGATTGAATATCCCTTACCAGCAATATACATTTTTAGATGTGGGTGCAGGCAAGGGTATGTGCATGATGCTGGCCAGTGATTATGCTTTTCGGCGTTCTATAGCATTGGAGTTTTCTCAAGAACTAGTAGCAGCTGGTAAAAAAAATGTCCATCAGTATGAGCAAGTGACAGGAAAGCGTCTTGAAATAGCATGGATATGCGAGGATTTCATGCAATACGCAATTCCAAATGAACCAATCGTTATTTTTCTAAATAATCCATTTCCAGAAGATATATCGTTGCTTGCAGTAAAACATATTCAAGCGTGGCTGTTAGCAGAGCAACGTAATGCTATCGTGGTTTATCGAAAAGCGCCTAAATCACTCACTCACTTACTAAATGCCACGCCACAATTAAAGTTGCTCACATGGTCACCATATTGGCAGGCTTTTACTACGGATAGTCAAAATATGATCAATGGAGTCTGACCCTATTTGTTTTTCGTCATTTATTTTTCATTGATTTTGCAATCCGCCGCACGTTTAATCTTCAATATTTCATCAATCCTCATAAACCAAACTCCCTTCTATTCCACCGCCCCAGTCTTCCGCATAAACTCCTTGATCAACTAACTTATGAAAAGTCGAATAAGGCCAATCTTTAACCTGATTCACCAACCCATGTTTAACAGGGTTAATGTGCACATAATCTATATGCGCCGCATAATCTTTGTCGCTACGTATGGTGTGTTCCCAATACCGCCGTTGCCAAATGCCACGTTCACCTTTAGCCATGCGCACCGATGAGCGTCGCTCGTTTTTAGGCAAAGCTCTCGAAAAAGCCGTTTTAATCGCCTTCCATCTTGCAGGATAATCATCATCGTTTATGGGTAAGGTCCACACACAATGCATATGGTCAGGCAGCACCACCCACGCATCAATATGAAACGGTATATTTTTTTGAGTATGAATCACCACCGCGCGCAGCAAATCGATGTTTTCGGTGAGCAATTTACCACGCCGCTCCAACAAATTAACGGTAAAGAAATAAGTGCCACCTGGCACACGGTTGCGTCGATAATCAGGCATTTTTGTAGGACGGATGAGCGTAGCGTTATCCGTCGGAGGGTATTTGGAAGGTTTAAGAGTTTGTGACATTTTTCATCCGGCGGATAACACTGCGTTAATCCGCCCTACGCTTGCTAACGCAGCAGAGGCTGATATTGCGGCAATATCAGCTACTATGTCTACAACCAATGCATCTGTTGCTCCGTCTGCGGAGGTAGATTGCGATAATGCATGAGTATTATTTGCAAGACTTGCATAATTTAAACCTGGAATCTCTTTAAGTATATTGATCATTGTATCGAGTACAGTAACTATCGAAAGAGCAGCACCTATCGCATCCGTAGTCTTGCCATCTTCCAAATAGTTTTTGTAATCAACCACTCCATCTTCAATATCTGAAGTCGTTTGAAGTTTTTTAAAAAACACTTCGGCAGCTAATTCATAGTCATTTAATGATGCAACAGTCATCCTGTTTCTCCCTTACCAGCGATATTGAAAATTTTGTATAAGTGTATAAACCCAAGCACTAGAAACAGTAGAAATACTGGTAATTGAATAGAGTATTTATTTCCATTGAAATGATTTTCAAAAAAATCTTTTTCTTCTGTATATGGATGGAGATATGTTTTATCTTTAAGTCGCCAGCCTTCCATTCCATTATCATGAAAAGTGATTTCATCTTGTATCACGCCAAATACTAGGTGAAACCAAAACTTACCTGTCGCCTCATTTGCAAACTCTTTGTCATAGCGGTTCGATTTATCTGATCTTAAACCATAAAAAATTTCATGTTTTTGACCATCACTGGTAGTGATGTAATACTTAGGCGCTCCACATATACGGTGACGACATTTCGGCGTGCCAACGACCTCCATCTTGCCTTCGTAAAGCGCAGCCTCTTCTAATTTTGGAAAAGGTATAAAAGCCTTAATAAACAAGTACTGTGCAGGCGAACTGGCTAAATATGCCAGCGAAAAATAAAGAACAATTAAAAATAACAACTTTCTTTGTAGTTTAGTCATGCCAACCATCCTTGATTTTTAATCACTGTTTGCGTTTGAGTAAAATTAGCCATTTTTTGCGCCTTTTTCTAAGTTTTATACCTTAAAGAACAGAATAATAGGACAGGGGACAGACCACGTTTTTCCTTCCCCAGTTCGGCTTTATTAAACATCGCTTATCCTTTCATCATTAGTATTTTGTTTAGCATTTGAGCTGCTTTTTTCTTGTGCTAGATTTGATTGTGTTTCTTTCCCCAACACCACCGCCTCATCCACCTGCAAGCCCTTAGGTAATTGATGGGTAATAAATAAGATAGTAACCTTACCCTTGAGCTTATTCACCGTCTGCGCAAAGTGCTCTGCCGTTTGTTGGTCTAGGTTGGATACTGCTTCATCAAAGATGAGGACTTTGGGTTGTTTAAGCAAAGCTCTGGCAATGGCAATGCGTTGCTTTTGCCCACCGCTTAAGCCTGTGCCATGTTCCCCAATTTGGGTTTGATAACCTTGCGGTAATTTCTCGATGGCTTGGTGAATTTCTGCCAGTTGGCAAGCTTGAATGATTTGTTCAAAGCTGGCATGTGGATTGGCTAGGATTAGGTTATCGTAAATGGTGCCTGAGAATAAAGTAGTCTCTTGTGGGACTACACCGAAGTGATTACGTAGCTCATTGGCAGCAAGGTAACGAATATCTTGCCCATTGAGTTTGATATTGCCTTGTTGGGGTTGATAAAAACCCAGTAAGAGTTTAGCCAGTGTGCTTTTACCACAACCACTGGGTCCCATGACGAGTACACAGTGCCCTGCTTTGATATTAAAGCTGAGGTTTTGATATAGCCATGGTGCATCATCACCATACTTAAAGCCTAGGCTATCTACAGTGATGTTAGTGGCTTGGTTGACATTAGCACGGGTGGGAATCAGCGTCATCGGTTCTACTGGTGCATTCATCACATCACCTAAACGTTTCACGGCAGGATTTATAATTAAAAATGATGCTTGTTGAAATTGGCTTCGGCCGCTTACGCTTAACCTAAAGGTTAGCCTACGCCGCAACAGCCACCCATTAAAAATATACTGGGTGGCTTGGTTGTCTTGCCATAAACCGACTAGGCGCATCACAGGTTGTGACAGTCTGCCTGAAAACATTTGAAAGGCGACCAGCATGCCTATGGTGAAGTTGGGGTTATGCATAAATTTGTTAATTAATACGGTTGTATAACTATAGCGCATTTTAATTGAATGATAATTTGTAATTATTTTGTAACTTTTCCACATTACAGCTTGACCTAAATTTTTAGCCATGTAGAATGCGCGCCTTCGCTAGCAAAATACCGTAGCGAACAAGAATTAAAGCGTAATGATCTATACCGTTCATATTAATTTAAAAATGTTTCAAATTAGTATTGACGATGCCTAAAAGCTCTGTATAATGCGCACCTCGTTAACGTAAAGCGCTAACGAAAAGCTGAAAAGCAAACTGCTCTTTAACAACCTGAATGACTGATAAGTGTGGGTGTTTGTGGTTGGGATCAAGTTGAATTTAGGTTCAATAGACTCAGAAAACAAACGCTTACACTTTAAATTTATGACAAGACTTAGTTGTTGGTGCTTTGATTGATCAAAGCAGATAGCAACAAAAACCTTGGCAATGAATTTGAGTGACTTAAGATAATATTTTAAGTAAATTAAGCAAAGCGAAATAACCACCTTGCCTGTTAAAGGGTGAGGTAAACAAGTAATAGTTAGGAATTAAACTGAAGAGTTTGATCCTGGCTCAG
>JANRLR010000014.1:0-21867 GCA_033762415.1 Methylophilus sp.
CTTCTTCACGCGCCTTGCGCTCTGCTTCTGCCTTGGCTTTCGCCTCCGCTTCTTCACGCGCCTTGCGCTCTGCTTCTGCCTTGGCTTTCGCCTCCGCTTCTTCACGTGCCTTGCGCTCTGCTTCTGCCTTGGCTTTCGCCTCCGCTTCTTCACGCGCCTTGCGCTCTGCTTCTGCCTTGGCTTTCGCACGCGCTTCAGCCTCAGCTTCAGCTTTGAGCTTTGCTTCGATAGCCGCTTTGACTAATGCAATGTTTTCCGCTTCACTATCGAGTTCAGCGCCTGCTCTGGCTTTGCCTTCTTTGTCCAATTCCTCTTTTGTTTTAATACGACCAGATTCGTCTCGCTCTTCCGTTTTTGCTGTAGATCTTGGCTGGGGTGTATCAAAAAATCTTGTAAATACTTCTTCTACCACCATAGGGTGTACTGTGTGGGAAGAAAAAAATGCACTTTCATCAAAATCACTCGTCGCTTCGATGAGTTCTTCGTTGAGTAACTGAACAAGGATTTGCGTAAATTGGTAGTCAGACAGTTTGCTTGTCTGTTGCATGATAGATTTAGCATCTAACTTGCCGTTGATTTTTGTCAGTATTTGTATGTGATTAGAGGATAGAGCTTTGTTCCTGTTAGACAAAGCCCTCACACCTTTGTTGGTTTTCTTATAAATTGTAGATAAATTCATGTTCTACCCTTTGTAAGTTAAACCTAAGATTTAACTTACATATTTGAATACCTAATTTCTCACAAAAACCTTACAACATTTTGATATTAAAGAGTGTTTTTGTCCCGCAAATCGTTAATTTGCCACTGTGGTTGATATTACTACATTCATGCATGATGAGGTAGTGATTCGCTAGATGCAGTGCATGTTTGTTTGCTTTTGTTGTGTAAATGCATCTAAAAGGTGAAAGTCCTGTACTTGATGGTGTATTTCCGCATCCATAGCCGATCATATTTAAAAATTTGAGAAGAAAGAGTGATGCAACTGCCATAGAGGCAATGTGCTCGCTTGACCTTGGGTTGCATTTAATTACAAATTAATCAAGCCTTTGTAGTAAAATCACGCCTACTGAAAAGGCGCGTGATGCGCCTTACCTGTTTTTAGCATATTTAAGTAACTAATGAAAAATATTCGCAATTTCTCCATCATCGCTCACATTGACCATGGCAAATCCACACTTGCAGACCGCATTATTCAATTATGCGGCGGATTGGCTGATCGTGAAATGGAGGCGCAAGTGCTGGATAGCATGGACATTGAACGTGAGCGCGGCATTACCATTAAAGCACAAACGGCTGCTTTGCAATACAAGGCAGATGATGGCCAAATTTATCAATTAAATCTGATTGATACTCCTGGGCACGTTGATTTTAGCTACGAAGTTTCGCGTTCACTGTCTGCTTGCGAAGGTGCGTTGTTAGTGGTGGATGCCAGTCAAGGTGTCGAGGCGCAAAGTGTGGCCAATTGTTATACCGCAATTGATTTGGGTGTAGAAGTCACCGCAGTATTGAATAAAATTGATTTACCTTCTGCGGATCCTGAGCGTGTGATTCAAGAAATTGAAGATGTAATTGGTGTGGATGCCACGGATGCAGTGCGTTGCTCTGCAAAAACAGGAGAAGGTGTGCGCGATGTGCTGGAAGCCGTAGTGGCTAAAGTGCCTCCACCTAAAGGTAATCCAGATGGACCACTTAAAGCACTAGTGATTGATGCCTGGTTTGATAACTATGTAGGCGTTGTGATGCTGGTGCGCGTGGTAGATGGCGTGTTAAAGCCAAAAGAAAAAATACGTTTAATGGCCACTGGTGCAGAATACTTATGTGAAGAAGTCGGCGTGTTCACGCCTAAATCTTTGTCAAGACAACAATTGTCCGCAGGCGAGGTGGGGTTTGTGATTGCAGGTATTAAAGAGCTTGCAGCAGCTAAAGTAGGTGATACCGTGACATTGGCAGCTAGACAAGCTGCTGAGCCTTTGGCAGGTTTTAAAGAGGTCAAGCCACAAGTGTTTGCAGGGCTATATCCAGTGGAGTCCAACCAATTTGAAGCATTGCGTACTGCTCTGGAGAAGCTGAGTTTAAATGATTCAAGCTTAATGTTTGAACCAGAGAATTCAACCGCATTGGGGTTTGGTTTTAGATGCGGATTTTTGGGTTTGCTACACATGGAAATCGTACAAGAGCGTTTAGAGCGGGAGTACGATATGGACTTGATTACAACCGCACCTACAGTGATATATGAACTGCTGCTCAAGACTGGCGAAGTGGTGCAAATTGAAAATCCCTCCAGATTGCCAGAACCTTCTCGCATAGAAGAAATCCGAGAACCTGTGATTGTAGTGAACTTGTTGATGCCACAAGATTACGTGGGGCCTGTAATGACCTTATGTAACAATAAACGCGGCATACAACGCAATATGCAATACATGGGCAGACAGGTGATGTTGAGTTATGAAATGCCGCTCAATGAGGTGGTGTTAGATTTTTTTGATAAATTAAAATCAGTGTCACGTGGCTATGCCAGTATGGATTATGAGTTTTTGGAGTTCCGTGCTGCAGACTTGGTTAAGCTGGATATTATGGTCAATGGTGATCGTGTAGATGCTTTAAGCTTGATTGTGCATCGTAGTAGTAGCCAGTATCGTGGACGGGAAGTAGCAGCCAAGATGCGTGAACTCATTCCACGCCAGATGTTTGATGTGGCGATTCAAGCAGCGATTGGTGCCAATATTGTGGCGCGTGAAACCGTGAAAGCTATGCGTAAGAATGTGCTGGCAAAATGTTATGGTGGCGACATTACACGTAAACGTAAGCTACTCGAGAAGCAAAAAGAAGGTAAAAAACGCATGAAGCAAGTGGGTAATGTGGAAATACCACAAGAAGCATTCTTGGCGATCTTAAGAGTAGAAGACAAGTAAACTTAAAGTTTTAATTATTGATAAGGATAAGTCATGTATTTTGCGTTGTTTATGGTCGTGATATTGTTGGTCACGGGCTTGATTTGGTTGTTAGATATTCTGGTGTTAAGAAAAAACAGAGGCGACTCTGCAGAGCCATGGTATGTGGAATACAGTAAAAGTTTTTTCCCTGTTATTTTGCTGGTGTTTGTGATTCGTTCGTTTTTAGTAGAGCCTTTCAAGATTCCTTCAGGTTCTATGATGCCCACATTGCTTGCTGGCGATTATATTCTGGTAAATAAATTCACTTATGGTTTGCGTGTGCCGATTCTCAATAATACGTTTTATGAGATGAATCAACCAAATCGTGGCGATGTGTTTGTGTTTCATTATCCACCAGAACCAACCGTTGACTATATTAAACGCGTAGTAGGCTTGCCTGGTGACAAAATACAATATCAAAACAAACACTTATCTATTAATGGACAAGTACTGAATGTGAATAGTATTGATGATTATATTTATACTATTGAGACGAAAGACGAATACAATAACCCCAGAGAGCTCACCATTAAGGCAGGGCATTTTGTTGAAGATTTAAAAGGGGTTAAGCATGATATTCTCATTCATGATTTGGTGAATGATTATGCTTCAGACTCACCTGGCGCTAAGTTAATGCGCGGCGAGACCGTGACAGTGCCCGAAGGACATTATTTTGCCATGGGCGATAATCGCGATAATAGCTCAGATAGTCGGGTATGGGGCTTTGTGCCTGAGCGTAATTTAGTGGGTAAGGCATTTTTTATCTGGTTTAATTTTGATAACTTTGGCAGAATTGGTAACTCAATCCATTAAACATTGTTAGGGGGTGACTGCATGCAACAATCGATTAGAAATCAGGCAAAATCACAGCGTGGAATGACTTTCTGGAGTACTTTGGTCGTAATCGCTGCGCTCGTGTTATTGGGTACTATCGGGTTGAAAGTGCTGCCAGCTTATTTAGAGTTTAACGCGGTGCGTACTGCAGTGAAGAAAATTGGTCGGGATAGCACCGGTGATTTGACTAAAAAAGCTGTCGCAGAGGAGTTTGATAAACAGGCATCCGTTGACAATATTGATAGCATTAAAGGGATGGATTTGCAGGTCAATGGCAACACTGTCACTGCTGAGTATCAGAAAGTGGTGCCGCTCTTCGCCAATATGAGTATTTTATTGGACTTTAATGTTTCATCATCATCAAGTAAGTAACGTGAGATGTCGTTAGCGCAACTGAGTGAGCAGTTAGGTTACGCATTTAAAGAAGCTAAGCTCTTACAGTTAGCGCTGACCCATCGTAGTTTTTCTGGTAATAATAATGAGCGGCTTGAGTTTTTGGGAGATGGCGTGCTTAATTTTATTATTGCGCATCAGCTATACGGCCGATTTTTAAAACTACCTGAGGGTGATCTAAGTCGCCTGCGTGCACAGTTGGTTAAAGAGTCTAGTTTGTCGGAAATCGCATTTTCTCTTCATTTGGGTGATCAATTAAAATTGGGTGAAGGTGAGCTTAAAAGCGCAGGCTGGCGCAGACCATCGATTTTGGCAGATGCACTGGAGGCTATCATTGGTGCAGTATACTTGGATGGTGGATTTTCAGCGGCTGAGGCTGTCGTGCTGAAGTTGTATCAGGATAAATTACAGACGATTGATCCCAAAGTCATTGATAAAGATGCAAAATCTCAGTTGCAAGAGTATCTGCAAGGCAAGAAAATAGATCTGCCTGAATACAATGTGGTTCAGATTGAAGGTGAGGCACATGCACAAAGCTTTAAAGTGGAGTGTGTGATCAAACAGTTGCATATTATTACGTTGGGTGAAGGGTCGAGCCGTCGTATTGCAGAACAACAAGCAGCACAATTAGCGATGGGAAAAATAACGCAATGACCGAAGCATTCAGATGTGGCACCGTGGCGATTGTAGGGCGTCCTAATGTAGGAAAATCCACGCTCCTTAATCATATCTTGGGAATGAAGTTAGCAATCACTTCGCGTAAAGCACAGACGACACGCCATCGTTTACTAGGGATTCATACTACAGAAGATACGCAGTACTTGTTTGTAGATACGCCAGGTTTTCAGCAAAAGCATTTGAATGCTTTAAATAAAACCTTGAATAAAACGGTGACGCAAGTACTCACAGAAGTAGACGTAGTGCTGTTTGTGATTGAGCCGATGAAGCTGGGTGAAGCCGACGAAAAAGTGCTGAAATTATTGCCAAAAAACAAGCCTGTGTTATTGGTAGTCAATAAAGCAGATTTGATGGGCGACAAAGGTAATTTGTTACCATTGATTCAGGATTTTGATTTGTTATTTGATTTTGCTGGCATTATTCCAGTCAGTGCTAAAAAAAGCCTGCATTTAGATGAGTTGCTACTTGCGATACGCGCACATTTGCCCGAGCAAGATGCGATGTATGGTGAGGATGAGCTCACTGACAAAAATGAACGTTTTCTAGCTGCAGAACTGATTCGAGAAAAAATCTTTCGCTTATTAGGTGACGAGGTGCCGTATTCAGTGGCAGTTGAAATTGAAAAATTTGAAACTGTAAAAAACCTGCGACGTATTTTTGCGGCAATCATTGTGGATAAAGATAGCCAAAAACCCATGATTATCGGCAAGGGCGGTGAAAAGCTGAAACAAATTTCTACAGAAGCGCGCCAAGATATGGAAAAATTATTTGGCAGCAAAGTGTATTTAGAAACTTGGGTCAAAGTCAAAGGTGGTTGGGCGGATGACGAAAGGGCGCTCAAAAGTCTAGGCTATTAGTGATGCCAGATTTTTGCTTGCGTGTTGAATATGGCAGCGCCTAACTCCCAACGTCAAGATCAACAGCCAGTCTATGTGTTGCATACCTACCCGTTCAAAGAAACAAGTTTGGTCGTAGAGTTGTTTAGCGAACAATTTGGTAGAGTCGCTGCGGTAGCCAAGGGCGCACGGCGGCCGCGTTCTGCCATGCGGGGTATGTTGCAATCCTTTCAGCAATTATCTGGCGCTTGGTCTGGTAAAAATGAATTAAAAATTTTACATAGCTTGGATTGGAACACTGGCTTAACCTTGCTAAAAGGAGAGGCGCTCATGTGTGGGTTCTACATGAACGAGCTTTTGCTCAGGCTGCTTCCCCGAGAGGACGCGCATGAAACCCTGTTTGCATATTACAGCAAGACCTTAAGTGAATTGTCGAACATCAAAACGGAGCATAATGGTATGGCATTGGCTATTATTTTGCGCCGATTTGAATTAAGGTTGCTGCAAGAAATGGGCTATGCTGTGCCGTTATTGCAAGACGAACATGACCAAGAAATCGTACCTGACAAGGTGTATCGTTACGAGGCAGAATACGGTGCATGCGAGCTCAGTGCGACGAAAAATGGCGTACAATTATTAGGTCAAACATTGCTGGATATGGCCAATAATCAATTTGATGCATTACAAACTCGACAGCAAAGTAAACAGCTCATGCGTTATTTGTTGGCGCATTATTTAGGCGATAAGCCTTTGCATACAAGGCAGTTATTAATGGATTTACAAGGGCTTTGATTCATGCTGAATTTCGCGCATACTTTGTTGTCGCGCCTTGCCGTACAAAAACGTACTGTCTTCGGCGATCCGCCGCGTCTGCGCTTCAATTGAGCATGACTCTATTGGTTTTTTCTTTTTGGTTTAATTTTAATTGACGTTATACTGCGTTCAAATATTGATGAGTAGGTTTAAATGATTAAATTAGGCGTCAACATCGATCACGTTGCAACCATCCGCCAAGCGCGCGGCACCAAGTATCCAAGCGTGGTGCAAGCTGCCTTGCGTGCAGAGCAGTCGGGAGCAGACAGCATTACTTTGCATTTGCGCGAAGACAGACGGCATATGCAGGATGCCGATATTTTTGCATTGCGCCCGTTGTTGCAAACCAAAATGAATCTAGAGTGCGCTGTGACCGATGAGATGTTGGATATTGCCATCAAGGTGCTGCCACAAGATGTCTGCTTAGTGCCAGAGCGTCGTGAGGAGCGAACCACAGAAGGCGGTCTGGATGTCATTACGCATTATGCCAAGGTTGCGCATGCGGTCAAAAAATTGAGCGATGCAGGTATCCGTGTTTCTTTATTTATCGCGCCAGATTTGGCGATGATTGATGCCGCTGTGAAACTCGGCGCGCCAGTCATTGAGTTGCACACAGGCACATTTGCCGATGCTGATTCTGACGCAACACAAGAGTTTGAGTTAACACGTATTGAAGATGCTTTGCACCATGCTAAGGATGCAAAGTTGATTGTGAACGCAGGACATGGCCTGCACTATCATAATGTACATCACATCGCCAGAATGTATGGGTTTGAAGAGCTGAATATTGGCCATGCCATTGTTGCTCACGCGTTGTTTGTGGGCTGGGATAATGCCGTACGTGAAATGAAAGCGCTAATAAAAGAAGCGGCGTCTGGATTAAGATGATTTTTGGCATCGGCACAGACATCGTCGAAGTTGCAAGAATTGAGCACTCACTGACGCAATTTGGCGATGACTTTGCCAAACGTATTTTGGCAGATAGTGAATTCCCCAGTTACTTGGATTCTAAAATCAAAGCGCGTTTTTTAGCTAAACGCTTTGCTGCTAAAGAAGCATTTTCTAAAGCTTTAGGCACAGGCTTGCGCCCGCCCGCGACATTCCAAAACATTGCAGTCTCGCATGATGCGCTCGGTAAACCTGTTTTGATACTGGCTGGTGAATTACAGGATTTTTTACAAAGTAAAAATATCGCTCACATGCATATTACGATTAGCGATGAGAAAAATCTGGCTGCTGCGTTTGTGATATTAGAAATGTGATGGAACCGTTAGACATTAATCGCCGCTTTTCTGGAGTGCGTCGTTTATACGGTGAGCAAGGTTTAGCTAAATTACAGTCCGCGCACGTGGTGGTGATTGGCATTGGCGGCGTAGGTTCATGGGCGGCAGAAGCGCTGGTGCGGAATGCAGTAGGCACTATGACGCTAATCGATTTAGATAATATTGCAGAGTCTAATGTGAATCGTCAAATTCATGCGTTGGAGGGTGAGTTTGGCAAAGCAAAAATTACAGCGATGCATGAGCGCATCATGCGTATCAATCCCAAGTGTGTAGTGCGTGAAATTGAAGATTTTGTGACTGCAGAAAATATTGCTACGTTGCTGGATTTTAATTGTGATGTGATTGTGGATTGCATTGATGATGCGAAAGCGAAAGTTGCGTTAGTGGCATTTTGTAAAACGCAAAAAATCCCTTTAATCATGGTAGGAAGTGCGGGTGGGCGTTTAGATCCTACGCGTATACAAGTGACGGATTTGGCTTATGTATCGGGGGATCGCTTGCTAGCAAAAGTGCGTAATCAACTCCGGCGTGATTATCAGTTTCCTAAGGCGAGTAATAATAAGAAGTCTGCAAAATTTCATATTCAGGCAGTCTATTCTGACGAGCCAGTAATTAAGCCAGAGGCCACTTGTGATGCAACAGAACATCATGCAATCACTGGTCTTAATTGCGCTGGCTATGGCTCAAGTGCGTGTGTGACTGCGCCATTTGGGTTTACTGCTGCGCAGCTAGCCATTCAATTTATTACGCAATCTACAAGTGTTAAGCCTATTTTAGAGATGTAAAACTGGCTGGTTTCTAGTCCACCATTAATCTGCGTGTCATACCTTAGGCATAAGCTCATCACTCATTTTTAGTGATAAGTTTGCTATGTCTTGGCCGATACAAATAAAACTTGTGATTCAGCTTTTATTGTTGATTTGTTTGGCATGGATGCCCATTGCTGGTTTTTCTGCGGTGATTCCGCAAACGGTTTTAGAGAAACTGAAAGTTGATAAATCCGTAGATGTTATTGTGGAATATGACGATGATGCTATCGAACAAGAGGCTACAAAAATGCGTTTACGCAAGCCTAAAAGCATGGAAGATAGTGAGGTTCTTGCTCACAAAGTGACGCAATATCAATTGCTTAAAAGTAAAGTAGATAAAACATTAGTGCGGTCTGATATTACACATCTCAAGAGTTATAGTCATTTGCCGCTTGCATTAAAACGTTTTGGCTCCGAGGTGGCATTAAAAAGCTGGGCAGTGTTGCCAGGGGTAAAAGCAATACACGAGAATGTGCGTTTGCATACGGTGCTAACGGAAAGCCTGCCATTAATCAATCAGCCACAAGTTATCAATGCAAGTCAAGGTGGTGCAGGTACTACCGTTGTAGTGATAGATAATGGTATTGACTACACTAAAGCAGCTTTTGGTTTTTGTACTGCACCGAATGTGCCTGCCGCTAGCTGCAAAGTAGTCGTTTCCACTAATTTGGTTACGTCACCCAATACTGCTACAGAGCATGGCACCAACGTTGCTGCCATCGTGTTAGGTGTTGCACCACAAGCCAAAATTGCGATGTTAAATGTATTTGATTCGGCTGGCGGCGCGAGTGCTTCTTCAGTGATCAATGCCATTAACTGGGCAATTACGAACAAGGCGACTTATAACATTGTATCAATCAATTTAAGCTTGGCTGGCGGTACTAAGTTTACCAGTGCATGTAACGGTGATTGGTCTAAAACGCCGATTAATAATGCTAAGAACGCAGGAATCACTGTAGTCGCCGCATCTGGTAACTCTGGTTATATTAATGGCATCGAAAGTCCCGCCTGTGCGCCAGCTGCCATTTCTGTCGGTGCAGTTTATGATAGTAATATTGGTGGTCCAAATTGGGGAGTATGCACAGATAATAGTACAGCGGCAGATCAGGTCACTTGTTTTTCTAATAGCGCAAGCTTCTTAACAATGCTCGCACCAGGTGCCAATATTAATGCAGCAGGGATTTCACAAACAGGCACATCACAAGCCTCGCCACATGTGGCAGGCGCTGTAGCTGTATTACGTGCCTTATATCCCAACGAAGCGTTAACGCAAACACAAGCGCGCATGACCAATAGTGGGCAGTCAGTATTAGATACACGTAACACCATTACCAAACCAAGACTCAATTTAATAGAGGCCGCGAGACCAGCTAACGATGCTTTTGTGAACAAAGTGACAGTGAGTGGTGCTTCGGGAAGTGCTAGTGGGTCATCAATACTGGCAAGTAAAGAAGCATTGGAAGCGAATCATGCAAGTAATGTTGGAGGTGCTTCAGTGTGGTGGAGGTGGATCGCCACAGGGAGTGGGCAAGTCTCACTCAATACGAGCGGCAGTAACTTTGATACTTTGCTAGGGGTTTATAAAGGAACAAATATCAGCACACTTACGCCTGTGGCAGCTAATGATAACGATACTAGCGTGTTGACGAGTAAAGTGTTATTTCAAGCAGTAGCAGGGACAGAGTATGCTTTTGTGGTTGATGGTGCAGATGGAGGAATGGGTGCCGTCAACTTAGCGTGGTCGCTCAATACCACAGCAAATGCGAATGTCTCGGTTAGTCTGACTGGATCTGCCAATGTTGTGATTGGTCAGCCTGCTGATTATGTGCTAACGAGCAGCAATGCTGGACCGCAGTCAGCGACCAATGTGGTTGCTACGCTGATGATTCCAACTGGCGCTAGTTTTGTGAGTGCTCCAGCTGCTTGTAGTGTCAGTGGTAATACAGTGAATTGCATTGCGCTAGTGTTAGCTAGCGGCGCTAGTCAGTCATACACCATACAGCTTGTGTGGGATGATATGAGTGCGGGCACTGCACTCTCTGCGAGTGTGAGTTCAGATCTGACCGATGCTGTAAGTGCAAATAATGCAGCTGCATTATCAGTGGTTTTAACACAAGCCGCTAATGGGGATGTTCCGATGTTGCCAAATTGGGCAATACTCATGTTGGCAATGATATTTGTAATGATGAATGTACAAGTCAGGCAGAACTTAATAAAATAGTAATATCGTTTACTAAGTATGTAAACATTATTCCAATCGTCCACAAAATGAAATTTAAATCATGCTAAAAAACAAAACCAAATTACTTGATCGTGATTTAAGTATCTTAAGCTTTAACGAGCGCGTGCTATCGTTAGCTCAGCGAGAAGATTATCCCTTATTAGAGCGGCTACGATTTTTATGTATTGTGGCCTCTAATTTAGACGAATTTTTTGAGGTGCGCATGCCACAGCATCTACAAGCCTTGCAAGAGAATGTGATGCAAGGCTTGTTCACTGTAAAAACTTTTGAGCAGTTGTCAGATAAGGCGCATGAGCTGGTGGCTAAGCAGTATCAACTGTTTAATGACGAGTTGATGCCTTCACTTGCAAAAGAGGGCGTACACCTAGTTTCTGGAGGTGTGCGTACGCCTGCACAGGTACGGTGGGTTAACCAATATTTTAAGCGAGAAGTGAAGCCCTTATTACTACCCGTTGCTTTGGATCCTTCCCATCCGTTTCCGCAAGTCGCTAACAAGACCTTAAATTTTATTGTGGAGCTTGAGTATTTACATAGTCAAGAGCGCAATATCGCAATTGTACGCGTGCCACGCGTTGTCCCTCGATTAGTCAAGCTGCCAGGTACGGTGAGCAATCGGGAGCAATGTTTTGTGTCACTTACCAGTATTATTCGCGCTAATTTAGATGATTTGTTTGCTGGTGCGCGCATTCTACATTTTTCACAATTCCGCGTCACACGTAACTCAGACCTTGCATTGGATGAAGACGATGTGAGCAATCTGCGCATTGCACTCAGGGAAGAATTAGCACATCGGCAATATGGTCATTCGGTGCGCTTGGAAGTCACGCAGGAATGTCATGAGGAGCTCGCACACTTTCTGTTAGAGCAGTTTAATTTGCCTGAGCGTGCTTTATACCGCGTGAATGGCCCCGTGAACTTAGGGCGGCTAATACAGCTGCCAGATATGGCATCGGGCACGCACTTGAAGTTCACAAACTACTTACCGCAATGGCCTAAAAGCTTGCAGCAAAATCGCTCGATACTCGAACAAATTAAGCACAAGGATATATTAATACATCAGCCATTTGAGAGCTTTGACGCAGTGATCCAAATGCTGGAAGAGGCCGTTAAAGATGATGATGTGCTGGCGATTCGTCAGACGATTTATCGTACTGGGGCAGATTCCCGCATTTTGCGACTTTTACAAGAAGCGGTACGTCGCGGTAAGGAAGTGCTAGTGGTGGTAGAGTTAAAAGCACGGTTTGATGAAGAAGCCAATATTAACTGGGCTGAAGCATTAGAGTCGATAGGTGCGCAAGTAGTGTATGGGGTCGTTGGCCTCAAAACACACGCTAAAATGTTGCTGATTATGCGCAGAGAAGGTAAGGCGATTAAGCGCTATGCGCACCTTTCTACTGGTAACTATAATCCCAAAACAGCCAAGCTTTATACTGACGTATGTATGCTCACTTCTGACGCTGATATTACGCGTGAGATGGAATATGTATTTAGGCATCTAACCAGCGAGTTACCATTACCCAGAATGCGTCAGCTATTGGTTGCGCCATTTACTTTGCATTCTTCAATGATCACGCAAATCAGAAAGGCACAACTTGCAGCGACTAGAGGAAAGTCTGCATCTATTATGGCAAAAATGAATTCGCTTACCGATGAAACTTTAGCGTTTGCATTGATTGAAGCTGCAAAAAAAGGAGTGCAGATTGATTTAATCATACGTGGCGCATGTATTCTGCCTGTAGATTTGCCTGAACTAAAAGGGCGAGTACGCGTGCGTTCAATTGTAGGACGCTTTCTGGAACATTCGCGCGTGTACTATTTTAATATCGACGGTGACGTGAATATCTGGCTTTCTAGTGCTGATTGGATGAGTCGCAATATGATGCGTCGTGTTGAGGTGGCATGGCCCATTCATGATGCAGCGATGCAACAACGTGTTATTGATGAGCTATTAACACCTTATTTGCAAGACAATGTGGATGCGTGGGAGCTTGGGGCGAATGGCCACTATCAGCCAGTGCGTGTATTAGCGCAATCGACAAGTCAGAATGCGCAAGCCCTCTCCAGTCAAATCATTTTAATGAAAAAGCATGGCGGATAAATTATGACGAATATCGTCAAAAATTTGATTTTATGGCGGCATGCCGAAGCAGTGCTCATCATGCCAAAGCAGAATGATTGGGAGCGGGAGCTTACAGCAAAAGGTGTAAAGCAATCTCAAAAAATGGCACGGTGGCTCAAAAAACATTTGCCTAAAAACACATTGGTATTAACAAGTCCAGCATTACGTGCAATACAAACTTCAGATGCTTTTACTGAGCTAGCGAGCATCCGCGATATTTTGAAACCAGAAGCCGATATTAAAGACATCTTGGCCTATATCGCAGAAAGCAAAGCAGACAGTGTGATGTTGGTAGGGCATCAACCGTGGATGGGACAAATCGCGACGCATTTGCTGGGATTAAAAGGGGAACTAAGTATCAAAAAAGGCGCAATCTGGTGGTTGCGCCTTTCTCATAATGCATCTGGACTCTATAAAATATACACAGTACAAACGCCTAAGCTACTAGATTAATCTTTCTTTTTTGGCCTGCCGGTTTTAATCACTGGAATTTTCTCCATAGTCGCTTTTAGCGCGCTGTCATTCATGGCAGCAAGCAACTTAATTCCTGCACGTAGTAGTTCGCTTTTTTTGACAGGATGTCCCATTGCGATTAGGCGTGTTTTGAGTGTATGCAATTGCGCATATTCATCTTTAGGCATGGTGAAGCTATCGCGTTCCATTTTAACTTTCTCGGATTTATTTTTTTTGTCATCTTTTTTGTGAGTGACTGATTTCACAGCAGGTGTTTTTACTTTGGCCGCGACTGGTTTCGTCGTTACCTTTGCAGGCGGTTTTGCTACAGCAGTCGTTTTAGCTGGGCTTGATTTAGCAGCAGCAGGCTTTGTCACTGGTTTTGTTGTAACGGCTTTTTTTATAGCAACAGGTTTTGTGACAACAGGTTTCGCTACTACAGGTTTTGCTGCCGCAGGTTTTGTAACGGCAGGTTTGTTTGGAATTGCTTTAGTAACAACAGCTTTTTTAGTAGCTAGCTTTTTAGCTAAAACAACGTTGTTATTCGGTTGAATACTACTGGCCATGCGTGCTCTCCTTTATTTAAATTATATAAATAGTTTATACCGTTAAGCGAAGATGTCAACAATAATTCATTCTTGTTCAATAGGTTAGTGTAACATTATGCTAATCTGTTGTGTTAATGACTAAATTCCAGTTTATTTTTTGCCACGCAATCACCTCTTCTTCAAGTAAATAACATGTTTGCGGAAAGCTATGCTGCCATGATTTGGGTAACTTTAAGATAAAGGCTTTTTCTTGGCGATCGAATTTGATGTTTTTTAGTACAGGCATATTGCGAGAGTGGCAGAATATGACGGCTAAACGTAATGCAATGAGCTGGCAAATAAAGCCTTCATCTTCAAAGTCTGCGTCTAGTTTGCGCAATTTTCCGTAATGTCCAAGCACCAACAAACTGAGGCGATGCAGTTCGCTTCGCGCAAATCCCATCAATTCTGTATTGTCTAAAATATACGCACCGTGACGGTGTGATTCGCTATGTGAGATTGCACAACCAATTTCGTGGCAATAAGCCGCCCATCCCAATATTTGCTTTAGTTTTGTGAGTTCATGCGCTTCATCATCGTAGATGCTGAGCGTAGGAACGAGTGCGTCAAAAAAGCGCAAAGCCACTTTTGAGACATTGCTGGCTTGTGATTTGTTGGCGCCGAAACGTGTCGTTAATCCAAAGATTGAGGTGTCGCGCAAGTCTTCTGCGGCATCTTCTTCAGCAATCATATCAAATAGCAGGCCGTGTCGGAGTGCGCCTCTGGCGACATTTAACGTGTCTAATTTAAGAATATCAAAGACTGCTAATAAGATGCTTAAACCACCTGCAATAACCGCTTTTCGGTCATCCTTTAATCCATATAGATTGAGTTTATCGACACTCTTTGCTCGAATAAGTTGTTCCCTTAACCATACCAAGCCTTCGTGCGTGATGACATTTTCCCTAAAACCGACATAACTTAAAATATCTGCTACGGCACCGACAGTGCCTGAGGCGCCATAAGCGATATCCCAATGTTTGCGTTGATAAGTGTCGGTAATCATATCCAGAAAAGATTCGGCTGCAATTTCTGCACGTTCAAAATTTCTTTCAGAGAGTTGTGCATCTGAGAAATATTTGAGGGACCAGGCAACAGAACCTACGCGTAAAGAGTCCGTGGTTTTTGCAGTGAACTGTTGGCCAATAATAAACTCTGTAGATCGGCCTCCAATATCAATCACCAAGCGCCTATCATTGGACTGCGGCAGCAGTCTGCTTACACCTTGATAGATGAGGCGCGCCTCTTCTGTGCCAGATATCACTTCAACGTCATACCCCAAGGCTTTTTTTGCCAGTGTTAAAAATTCATCGCGATTCTTGGCTTCTCTGAGTGTTTGTGTGGCGACAGCGCGTACGTGATGTGCAGGAAAGCCTTTGAGCGTTTCGCCAAAGCGTGCAAGACACTTCAGTCCACGATCGATGGCTTCTGGTGTCAAATTGCGGTCTTCGTCAAGATCTCCACCTTGTCGTACGGCTTCTTTAAGGTAGTCAACACGTTGTATTTGCCCATGTTCAAAGCGACCAATTTCTAACCTAAAACTGTTAGAACCAAGGTCGACCGCGGCAAGTAAAATTTCACTAGGATTTGGATTAATTAGATTCATGAAAACTATATAACCTATTTTTTTGAAGGCTTGATGACAAAATGATCAAGTTAACAATTATTTATTGTGGCTTCATATTCTGGAAAGTAATTTGCAATGACGCTTAAGTCAAAGTTTCGCAAAATGCTGGTATTGGGTTCGCGTTGCAACAAAAATTCGAAAGACTTTTTTACCAAAGCTGTTCTAGATATATTGTCCTTTAAAAGTTTATTGGCGTACTGGTCTTGTAACGTCACATGATGTGAAGTTGTGGATTGGTCAATGACCGTCACTTGAAAGTGATTGTTATCGATTAAAGAGACTTCTATGGTTGCCATGGTATTCCCTAAAAAGTGATTTGAGCTCTTGAAAAGTCTGATGCTAGGCCCAATTTAATATTAAAAGTAATTACGTAAACTATATTATTGTTAACTGTACTATTCAAGTTTAACTTAAAGAGGGACTTCATGACGAAAGAAAAATTATCCGCCGAAAAAATGGAATTTAGAGCCGAGGTAAAACAATTATTGCAATTGATGATTCACTCGCTTTATAGCAACAAAGAAATTGTATTGCGCGAGTTGATTTCAAATGCTTCTGATGCAGCAGATAAGTTGCGCTTTGAAGGCTTATCCAATGGCGCTTTATATGAAAATGATAGTGATTTAAAAATTCGAATTGCTTTTGATAAAGCAGCACGCACCGTTACTATTTCAGATAATGGCATCGGCATGAGCCGAGATGAGGTTATTCATCACATTGGCACAATTGCTAAATCTGGCACGCGTGAGTTTTTTAATGCGCTGACAGGCGATCAGGCCAAAGATGCTAATTTAATTGGTCAGTTTGGCGTGGGCTTTTATTCGGCATTTATTATTGCAGACCAAGTGACTTTGATCACACGCCGTGCGGGTGAAAAAGATGCGGTGCAATGGCAGTCGGCTGGCGAGGGTGATTTCACAATTACGCCTGTTGAAAAATCAAGTCGTGGTACAGACGTGATTTTGCATTTGCGTGAAGGGGAAGATGAGTTTTTAAATGATTGGAAATTAAAAACGATTATTCGCAAGTACTCAGACCACATTACATTGCCCATTGTGATGAAAAAATCAGAATGGAAAGAGGGCGAACAAGTACCTACAGATGAAGATGAAACCGTCAATAGCGCTTCAGCATTATGGGCGCGTAGTAAAAACGACATTACAGAAGAGGAATACAACGAGTTTTACAAACATGTTTCACATGATTTTGAAAATCCGTTGGCGTATACACACAGTCGGGTAGAAGGTAAGCAGGAATATATCTCATTACTTTACATTCCAAGCAAAGCACCATTTGATTTGTATGATCGTGAGCGCCGTCAAGGTATTAAGTTGTATGTGAAACGCGTGTTTATTATGGAAGATGCAGAAAAGCTGATGCCGCAATACCTGCGTTTTGTGCGTGGTGTGATTGATTCAGCCGATTTGCCTTTAAATGTCTCGCGCGAGATTCTGCAAGACAGCCGCGATGTCGAAGCGATTAAAAACGGCTCTGTGAAAAAAGTGCTGGGTCTATTAGAAGACTTGGCAGAAAACAAGCCTGAAGACTATGCAAAGTTTTGGACAGAGTTTGGTCGTGTCTTGAAGGAAGGTCCTGGCGAGGATTGGGCGAATAAAGAAAAAATTGCTGGATTACTCCGTTTCGCATCGACTTTTGCTGATAATGACACGCAAAATGTATCATTCAAAGACTACATTGGGCGCATGAAAGCTGAACAAGAAGCAATTTACTACATTACAGCAGATAGTTTTGCTGCGGCGCAACACTCACCACATTTGGAAATTTTCCGTAAAAAAGGCATTGAAGTACTATTGATGTCTGACAAAGTGGATGAGTGGTTATTGGGTAGCTTGACGGAATTTGAAGGCAAAAAACTACAATCCATTGCCAAGGGAGATTTGGATTTAGGTAAGCTGGAAGACGAGTCTGAGAAAGAAGCGCAGAAAAAAGTAGAAGAAGAGGCTAAGTCGCTGGTTGAGCGCATTAAGTCTACGCTGGGTGAACATGTTAAAGAGGTGCGTGTGACGCATCGTTTAACTGATTCTCCAGCGTGTTTAGTCGCTGGCGAACACGATTTGTCAGGTAATTTGGCGCGCATACTCAAATCAGCGGGTCAAAAAGCACCTGAGAGCAAGCCAATTTTAGAAATCAATCCTAGTCACCGTTTAGTAGAGCGCCTTAAGTCAGAAGCGGATGATGTCAAGTTTGCGGATTATGTGCATGTGTTGTTTGATCAGGCGCTACTCGCTGAAGGTGGGCAATTAGAAGACCCCGCTAGCTTTGTGAGACGTATGAACAGTTTGATTGCCTAAGTCTAGTTCTATAGATATTGTAAAAGCCGCCTAGTTCAGGCGGCTTTTACATTTATATAATCAAATAGGCGTGTTTATTGCTTGTTTCTGTAATAGAATTCCTAAGAAGCTGGCGAGTGTTTTAAGTACGCATTGTCGTAGCCATTCAATGTAGAGAGAGATCGAAATGAATAATCCTGAAAATAAAACCCATTTAAAAACAATGACTAATGTAAATGACGAGTATTTTATCGAGCATTTGGAAGTGACGCAGGCACTAAAAAATCATTTGATCTTTTCAATGGGGAAAACCCATTCTTGGGCAACTAAACGCGATTGGTATGCCTCTACAGCGTACACCGTGCGTGATCATGTCATGGGGCGCTGGGTGAGAACCAGAGATTTATATCGTGATAGCGATATTAAGCGCGTGTATTACTTGTCACTGGAGTTTTTGATTGGTCGCATGTTATCGAACGCCGCACTTAACTTGGGCATTGCACCAGAACTTAGCGAAAGTCTTGGCATAATTGGCCAAAAAATGGAAGAAGTTGTTGAGATGGAACCCGATGCTGCTTTGGGTAATGGTGGCTTAGGTCGTTTGGCGGCTTGCTTTTTGGATTCAATGGCGACAATGGATATTCCGAGTACGGGTTATGGTATTCGTTATGAATATGGCATGTTTAAGCAGTCCATTGATAATGGTCAGCAAGTTGAAAATCCTGACAACTGGCTGCGATATCAGAATATTTGGGAAGTACAGCGACCAGAGCATACCTGTCATGTCAGGTTTTATGGGCGTGTTGTTGAGTTCAATACAGGAAAGAGTATTGAGCATCACTGGGTAGATACGGAAACCGTGGTGGCGATGCCATACGATGTACCCGTGCCAGGTTATGACACAGAAACGGTGAACAATTTAAGATTATGGTCCGCAAAATCTACCAAGGAGTTTGATCTTGGCCATTTTAATGATGGTAACTATGAGAAATCGGTAGAAGAACGTAATGCTTCAGAGCACATTTCAAAAGTACTTTATCCAAATGACACTTCCGCATCAGGTAAAGAGTTGCGTTTGAAACAACAGTACTTCTTCGTTTCGGCTTCTATTCAAGATATTTTGCATCGGTTCCATGCCAAAAATAAAGACTGGAACAGGTTGCCAGAAAAAGTAGCCATTCAGCTCAACGATACACACCCCGCGATTGCAGTTGCAGAAATGATGTATCAATTGACGGATATACGTGGCTTATCATGGGACGAGGCATGGGGGCTGACGACCAAAATTTTTGCATACACCAATCATACTTTAATGCCAGAGGCGCTAGAAACTTGGTCGGTTGAGCTTTTTGGTAAGTTACTGCCTAGACATTTAGGCATTATTTACGAAATTAATTATCACTTCTTGCAGATGGTCAATCACCATTTTCCAGGTGATACAGATTTACTTGGTCGTGTTTCTATTATTGATGAAACGCATGGGCGTCGTGTCAGGATGGCGCATCTGGCAGTGGTCGGCAGTCATACTGTCAATGGCGTAGCCGCATTACATAGCGAGTTGCTCAAAGCAACTTTATTTGCCGATTTCCATAAAATATACCCTAGCAAATTTACTAATGTGACCAATGGGATTACACCACGCCGTTGGCTTAACCAAGCCAACCCTGGGCTGACACAATTGCTGAGTCAAACCATTGGGGGTGGCTTCCAAAAAGACTTAAGTTTATTGTCAAAATTAGAACCGTATGCGAATGATGCTGCATTCAGAAAAGCATTTAGGGATGTCAAACGCGCCAATAAAGTGCGGCTGGCACAGCGCATACAACATCTTACTGGCATTCAGCTTAATCCAGATGCGCTATTTGACGTGCAAATTAAGCGCATACATGAATACAAGCGCCAATTATTGAATGTGTTACACGTCATTACTTTGTATAATCGTATTCGTCATGGTGCCAATACCACGCCACGTGTGGTGATTTTTGGAGGCAAAGCAGCGCCAGGTTATTGGCTAGCAAAGCAAATTATTCGTTTGATTAATGATGTAGCGACCATTGTGAACGAGGATCCTGTGGTAGGGGACAAACTTAAAGTCGTGTTTTACCCAAACTACGATGTATCCGCTGCGGAAATCTTGTTCCCAGGCAGTGACTTGTCTGAGCAAATTTCGACTGCTGGTACAGAAGCCAGCGGTACTGGCAACATGAAAATGGCGTTAAATGGTGCATTGACGATAGGTACGTTAGATGGTGCGAATGTCGAGATTAAAGAGGAGGTGGGTGATGAGAACATCTTTATTTTTGGCTTGACGACACCACAAGTGGCAGAGACAAAAGCGAACGGTTATAACCCATGGGATGTATATCATAGCAACCCAGAGCTTAAAGAAGTATTGGATATGGTTGCCTCTGGCTTCTTTTCTGTGGAAGAGCCTAATCGTTATCAAGCAATTTTTGACACGCTACTTCATAAAGGAGACCACTATTTATTACTGGCAGATTATGCAAGCTATATCGCTAAGCAAGAAGAAGTGGCAAAGCTATATCAAAGTCAGGAAGAGTGGTCACGTAAGGCTATACTCAATGTTGCGCGCATGGCTAAGTTCTCTAGTGATAGAACAATCGGTGAGTATGCGAACAATATTTGGAATGTAAAATCTTATAAAAATAGTGAAAAAAAATAGGCTGGCAAGAGTACACTTGCGTTTCCAATAAAAACTATTTTGAGGAGATGGTATGAGGTCAGCTAGCCTAAAAGGCGGGATTGTTGCGTCTTTATTAATATTCTTTGTGACTTACGCGAACGCATTGAGTGTGAGCGATTTAACAAATACAGAAGCAAGTGGTGGCTTAAAAGAAGCATTGATGCAAGGTATTGGTAAGGCAGTCAGTTCACTAGGTGCAACAGATGGCTTTCTGGGCAATAAAGAAGTGAAGATTCCACTGCCTAGCTCGCTTAAGAAAATTGAAAAAGGCATGAAGCTTCTTGGCATGGGTAAGCAGTCGGATGAACTGGTGCTTAAAATGAATCGCGCTGCTGAAGCTGCTGTGCCAGAAGCCAAGGCATTGTTAATTGATTCTGTCAAAAAAATGAGTGTAGCGGATGCCAAAGCAATTTTAACTGGCCCGAATGATGCTGCAACGCAATATTTTAAAAAAACCACTTCAGCACAGATGGCAGCAAAATTCTTACCTATCGTGCAAAAAGCCACTGAAAAGGTGCAGCTTGCTGAGACATACAACAAATATGCAGAGATGGGCAGTAAGTTTGGCGTGGTGAAAAAAGAAGATGCCAAGATTGAACAATACGTCACTAATAAAGCATTAGATGGCGTGTATTTGATGATTGCTAAAGAAGAGGCCGCAATACGGCAAGACCCAGTGGGTCAAGCAAGCAGCTTACTTAAAAAGGTATTTGGTGCAATCGGTAGTTAGTATGAACATTCAGGTTTTTTTAAAGGCGCATGAGTGCGCCTTTGTTTTTTAATAAAAGTCGCAGTGATAGATAAAAAAGTGAAAGAGTGTTTGACACGACCTTAAAGTGTTTGCTATAGTCTCACCTCTCGACGATACATATGTCGACGCGGACGCGGGATGGAGCAGTCTGGCAGCTCGTCGGGCTCATAACCCGAAGGTCACAGGTTCAAATCCTGTTCCCGCAACCAGTTTAAACATAGCGATTTAAGTTGGTGGTAACAAAGTTCTTTAACAATCTGAATGACTGATAAGTGTGGGTGTTTGTGGTTGGGATCAAGTTGAATTTAGGTTCAATAGACTCAGAAAACAAACGCTTACACTTTTAAATTTATGACAAGACTTATAGCAATATAAACCTTGGCAATGAATTTGAGTGACTTAAGATAATATTTTAAGTAAATTAAGCAAAGCGAAATAACCACCTTGCCTGTTAAAGGGTGAGGTAAACAAGTAATAGTTAGGAATTAAACTGAAGAGTTTGATCCTGGCTCAG
>JANRLR010000015.1:0-3085 GCA_033762415.1 Methylophilus sp.
AGTGTGGTATTTCACACCTTATTACTCGATTTTGCGAGCAGTGCCTCCAATTGGTATTTCACAATTTCCAGGGGTGGTGGCAATGGGCTTGTCAGTCGTGGCTTTTGCATTTTTACCATGGCTGGATAGAAGTCCAGTAAAGTCGATTCGTTATCGTGGTATTTTGTATAAGTGTTGGCTCACGGCATTCGTGGTTAGCTTCTTTGTGCTAGGGTATCTTGGTACTGTGCCTTCTAATGTTTGGGGTACATTTAGCGCTGAAATTCCCTTGGTTGGTGGGATGGATTATGCCAAGTTGGTCGCACAGATATTTACGGTGGTTTACTTCCTGTTTTTCATCCTCATGCCGTGGTATACCAAAAAAGATAAAACTAAGCCAGTGCCAGAAAGGGTGACGTATTAATATGAGAAATATTTTAATCAGTATATTGCTGGCATTGCCACTTGTTGGTTTTGCGAATGAGATGATCATTAAAGAAAAAGCGCCAGTAGATTTGAGTAATCATGAATCCTTGCAGCGTGGTGCAAAGACTTTTGTGAACTATTGCCTCAATTGTCATAGTGCTAACTATATGCGTTATAACCGCATGCGTGATATTGGTTTGACGGAAAAGCAAATCAAAGACAACTTGCTGTTTGCGGGTGAAAAGGTGGGCGACACCATGACTGTGGCGATGAATCCAAATGATGCCAAAAAATGGTTTGGTGCAGTACCTCCAGACCTGTCAGTTGAAGTGCGCGCACGTGGAGCGGATTGGGTATACGCTTACTTACGTGGTTTTTATAAAGATGAGACGCGCCCTACAGGTTGGAATAATATCGTCTTTGATAAAGTTGCGATGCCGCATATTTTGTACGAGTTGCAAGGTGAGCAAGTACTCAATCATGAAACGCATGAGCTAGAACTGGTTAAGTCTGGAAAACTGAGTCCTGCCGAATACAATGCGATGGTCGGCGATTTGACAAACTTTCTTGCTTTTATGTCTGAGCCAGCCAAGTTAAATCGTATTCATGTTGGTATTTGGGTCATGCTGTTTTTAGGCGTAATGCTGGTGCTCGTGAAAAAAATTAAAGCTGAGTATTGGAAAGATATTAAGTAAGTTCTAACTGGAACTTGCTAAAGTTGTTTAACTAGAAAGAATTATAAAATTATGATGAAGCTTTATTCGGGGACAGTAGATCCATATAGCCACCGCTGTCGTATTGTGTTGTTTGAAAAAGGCATGGATTTTGAAGTGATTGATGTGGACTTGGCTAACAAGACAGAGGATTTGGCGATACTAAATCCCTATGGCAATGTGCCTGTGCTAGTAGAGCGTGATTTGATTTTGTCTGAAGCCAATATCATTAATGAGTATATCGATGAGCGTTTTCCGCATCCGCAATTAATGCCTGCGGATCCTGTGATGAGAGCGCGTGCTAGGTTGTTTTTATATAACTTCGAAAAAGATTTGTTTGATCACATTAAAGACATTGAGTCTGGTGATGATGAAAAAGCTGATGCTGCGCGTAAAACCATACGTGATAATCTCACGCAGATCGTTCCTATCTTTAGCAAACAAAACTATTTGCTTGGTGATGAATACTCCATGTTAGATGTAGCAGTAACCCCGTTGCTGTGGCGTTTAGGGCATTATGGAATTGAGTTGCCTAACCAAGCAGCACCATTGTTGAAATATGCGGAACGTTTATTCTCTCGCCCGCTGTATGCAGATGCGATGACACCGTCAGAAAAGGCAATGCGTAAATAGCTGCATGGCTAGCCTCATCTCAACAAAGCCCTATATGATACGCGCCATCAATGAATGGTGCGTAGATAACGAATTGACCCCACACCTTTTGGTTGCGGTCAATCAACAGACGCGCGTGCCTATGGCTTATGTAAAGAACGGAGAAATTGTACTCAATATCAATTACTCTGCGACGAAAGATTTGCATATTGATAATGAGGCCATTGTTTTCTCGGCAAGGTTTGGCGGGGTATCACAAAATCTCTATGTACCGATGGGTGCAGTAAAAGGCATCTTTGCACGTGAAAATGGGCAAGGAATGTTTTTTGAGGCAGAACAAGATAGTCAAACTTCTGAGGCCTTGACAGATGTTGACAAGGTGAGTGTGGACAGCGTAAGTGAAAAGACAAAAGCCCCAGCCAAAACCAAGCCTTCGCTTAAAATAGTGAAGTAATTTAAGTTGAAAAATATAAAATTAAGAAATATAAAATTTTTTTACTAAAAGGCTAGTCGAATATTTAAAAAAAGTGATATAGTCTCGCCTTCAAGAAATTGCCGGGTTAGCTCAGTTGGTAGAGCAGCGCACTTGTAATGCGAAGGTCATCAGTTCGATTCCGATACCCGGCACCAAATCTCCAAATATGTAGAACACTATCCACAATGACAATCAATTGTGGATTTTTTATGTGAATTGTTTGACACCAAGTTAAAAAATAAGCATAATCGCGGGTTCGGTTAGGAGGGGTGGCCGAGTGGTTAAAGGCGACGGACTGTAAATCCGTTCTCTCAGAGTACGCTGGTTCGAATCCAGCCCCCTCCACCAAATAGTAACGCAAAATTTAAGAGCCTGTTGGCGTAGGTCTAAGCGGGATGCGAATTGCTAAAGTGTAATTTGTAGCGCGGGTGTAGCTCAGCTGGTAGAGCACTTGCCTTCCAAGCAAGATGTCGCGAGTTCGAACCTCGTCGCCCGCTCCATGCGATAGCGGTTTAAGCTAAGCGCCCATGTGGCTCAGTGGTAGAGCACTCCCTTGGTAAGGGAGAGGTCGCGGGTCCGATTCCCGCCATGGGCACCATGAGCGGGGCGTGATGAGTGCAGTTGAGCTTTAGGTAAAGTTTTATTAAGTTAAATAAAACTTTGAGATGGTCAGTAGTTTTTGAGTAAAAAGTTAAGTTAATAGAATTTTAGTTAAAAAGTAATTTAAAGATATAATTTAAAGGAAATCAATCATGGCAAAAGGCAAATTTGAACGTACCAAGCCACACGTGAACGTAGGAACGATCGGACACGTGGATCATGGTAAGACCACATTAACAGCAGCGATCACAACAATTCTATCTAAGAAATTTGGTGGTGA
>JANRLR010000016.1:0-9413 GCA_033762415.1 Methylophilus sp.
CGCTGAACAAACGAGTGGGTGCAATTGAATGGCTTTACCTTCAATCAATACTGGCTCAAACGCTTGAATACCTAAACGGTGCAAAGTAGGCGCACGGTTCAATAGTACTGGATGCTCGCGGATCACGTCCTCGAGGATATCCCATACTTCTGGTCCTTCTTCCTCTACTTTTTTCTTCGCCGCTTTGATGGTAGTAGCCAAACCTAATACTTCCAGTTTGTGGAAAATAAATGGTTTGAATAGCTCCAAGGCCATTTTTTTCGGTAAACCGCATTGGTGCAATTTCAATTGCGGACCCACCACGATCACTGAACGACCTGAGTAGTCCACGCTTTTACCAAGCAGGTTTTGACGGAAACGACCGCCTTTACCTTTAATCATGTCTGCGAGTGATTTCAATGGACGTTTGTTAGCGCCAGTCATCACTTTACCGCGACGGCCGTTGTCTAATAATGAATCCACCGCTTCTTGCAACATACGTTTTTCGTTACGTACGATAATTTCTGGTGCTTTCAACTCTAACAAGCGTTTTAAACGGTTGTTACGGTTAATCACGCGACGATATAGATCATTCAAGTCAGAAGTCGCAAAACGGCCGCCATCCAGTGGTACCAATGGACGTAATTCTGGCGGCAACACCGGCAGGATTTCAAGAATCATCCACTCTGGTTTGATACCAGATTTTTGGAAAGCTTCTAGTACTTTTAAGCGTTTTGCAATTTTTTTAATTTTTGCATCAGAGCCTGTTTCACTTAATTCGCGACGCAGTGTGTCAATCTCGTTGATGATATCCATAGAGCGCAGTAATTCGCGTACTGCTTCAGCACCCATTACCGCGTTAAATTCATCGCCGTATTCTTCAACTTTAGCCAAATAGTCATCTTCAGTGAGCAACTGACCGCGCGTCAGTGGTGTCATGCCTGGATCAATCACGATGAATGCTTCAAAATAAAGCACGCGCTCAATATCACGCAAGGCAATATCTAATACCATACCCAAACGGCTTGGCAGTGATTTTAGGAACCAGATATGTGCAACTGGAGAAGCCAACTCGATATGTCCCATACGTTCACGACGCACTTTAGACAAGGTGACTTCAACGCCACATTTTTCACAAATCACACCACGGTGTTTTAAGCGTTTGTATTTACCACATAAACATTCATAATCTTTGATTGGGCCAAAGATTTTTGAACAGAACAAGCCATCGCGTTCTGGTTTGAAGGTGCGATAGTTGATGGTTTCAGGCTTTTTCACTTCGCCATATGACCATGAGCGGATTTTTTCAGGTGAAGCAAGCGCAATCTTAATTGCATCAAACTCTTCTTCTTGTGTTACCTGTTTAAATAAATCTAATAGAGCTTTCATCTGAATTCTCCTAAATGCGCCTAACGGGCGCATAAATAATAATTAGTTGCGATCTAAATCGATGTCGATAGCGAGTGAGCGAATTTCTTTCACTAACACGTTAAATGATTCAGGCATGCCTGCATCGATTTTGTGTTCGCCTTTAACAATGTTTTCATACACTTTGGTACGACCGTTCACGTCATCCGACTTAACAGTCAACATTTCTTGCAAGGTGTAAGAAGCGCCATAAGCCTCAAGTGCCCAAACCTCCATCTCACCAAAACGTTGACCACCAAATTGCGCTTTACCGCCTAATGGTTGTTGTGTCACGAGTGAGTAAGGGCCAGTAGAGCGTGCATGCATTTTGTCATCCACCAAGTGGTGCAATTTCAACACGTGCATGTAGCCTACAGTCACTGGACGCTCAAACGCATCGCCTGTACGACCATCAAACAATTTCACTTGTGTTTTACCCGCGTGGAACTGTAGTTTCTTAGTGTGTTCATCATCATCAGGGAACGCCAAATCTAACATTGCCTTAATATCAGACTCTGCCGCACCATCAAACACTGGCGTAGCAAATGGCACACCGTGTTTCAAGTTTTGCGCAAGCTCTAGCACTTCTTGATCTGTAAATGATGCAATATCTTCTTTTTTACCTGTGCTGCTGTTGTAGATTTTGTCTAAGAACTGACGAATTTCAGCAACTTTGGTTTCTGCTTGTAACATATCACCAATACGTTTACCCAAGCCTTTTGCTGCCCAGCCTAAGTGTGTTTCCAAAATTTGACCGATGTTCATACGTGATGGAACGCCTAGCGGATTCAATACGATATCCATAGGTGTACCGTCCGCCATATATGGCATGTCTTCGACTGGACAGATTTTTGAAATCACACCCTTGTTACCATGACGTCCCGCCATTTTATCGCCTGGCTGAATACGACGTTTTACCGCCAAGTACACTTTCACCATTTTTTGTACGCCAGGCGGCAATTCGTCACCTTGCGTCAATTTACGTTTTTTCTCTTCAAAACGATTATCAAACTGGATTCTTGCTTGACCTAAACTGTCTTTTAATTGCTCTAGCTGACGTGCCGCCTCTTCATCGCTCAGACGCACATCAAACCAATCATAGCGACCAACAGAGCTTAAATACTCAGCAGTTAACGTATCGCCTTTTTTCAGCTTGTTAGGGCCGCCTGTAGCAACCTTGCCAGTGAGTAAGCGTTGAATACGACCAAAAGTATCGTCTTCCACAATACGCATTTGGTCAGCCAAATCTTGTTTATAATCAGCCAATTGGTCATCAATAATTTGCTGCGCACGCGCATCGCGATCAATGCCTTCGCGCGTAAACACTTGCACATCAATCACTGTACCGCTCATCCCTGATGGCACGCGTAAAGATGTATCTTTAACATCAGATGCCTTTTCACCAAAAATCGCACGGAGCAATTTCTCTTCTGGTGTCAGTGTCGTTTCACCTTTAGGTGTCACTTTACCTACCAGCACGTCGCCCGCCTCAACCTCAGCACCGATGTAAATAATACCTGAGTCATCCAAACGGCCGAGCATACGCTCTGACAAGTTTGAAATATCACGTGTAATTTCTTCAGGGCCTAATTTAGTATCACGTGCAACCACTGAAAGCTCTTCAATATGGATTGAAGTATAGCGATCATCTGCAACTACGCGCTCAGAAATCAAAATAGAGTCTTCGTAGTTATAGCCGTTCCATGGCATAAAGCCTACCAGCATATTCTGCCCCAACGCCAACTCACCCATATCTGTGGATGCGCCATCGGCAATCACATCGCCTCTAGCAATCGCATCACCCACTTTGACCAATGGGCGCTGGTTAATATTGGTATTCTGGTTAGAACGTGTGTACTTAATCAGATTATAAATATCTACGCCAACTTCATCTGCTTTAGTTTCGTCATCATGTACACGTACCACAATACGGCTTGAATCAATGTAATCGACCACACCGCCGCGTCGCGCCTGTACTGTTGTACCAGAGTCAATCGCGACCGTACGCTCAATACCAGTACCCACCACCGCTTTTTCTGCGCGCAAACATGGCACTGCCTGACGTTGCATGTTGGCACCCATCAACGCACGGTTTGCGTCATCATGCTCTAAGAATGGAATTAGCGATGCAGCCACTGACACAATTTGACTCGGCGCCACGTCCATGTACTGCACGCGATCTGGTTGCGTCATTGTGAATTCATTATGATAGCGAGAAGATACCAAATCTTCTTTAAAACCACCTTTTGCATCAAGCTCAGTATTTGCCTGCGCAATCATGTACTGGCTTTCTTCAATGGCAGACAAGAACTCTATCGTTGCCGTTACTTTATTACCCTCAACACGACGGTACGGAGTTTCCAAGAAGCCATACTGATTTGTACGCGCATACAACGCCAATGAGTTAATCAAGCCAATATTTGGACCTTCTGGCGTTTCGATCGGGCATACACGACCATAATGTGTGGTATGTACGTCACGCACCTCAAAACCAGCGCGCTCGCGTGTCAAACCACCTGGGCCTAACGCAGAAATACGGCGTTTGTGTGTAATCTCTGATAGCGGATTGGTTTGATCCATAAATTGTGACAATTGGCTTGAACCAAAGAACTCACGAATCGCGCTTGAAACTGGTTTTGCATTAATTAAATCATGCGGCATCAAGTTGTCTGACTCAGCTTGCGACAGACGCTCTTTTACCGCACGCTCTACACGCACTAAACCTGCACGGAATTGATTTTCTGCCAACTCACCTACAGAACGAATGCGACGATTACCTAAATGGTCAATATCATCAATCTCACCACGACCATTACGTAGCTCAATCAATACGCCAACCACAGCCAAAATATCATCATTTGACAATACATTTGAACCTGTATCACCTTGCACACCTACACGTTCATAGAATGCACGCATCCAGTTAGCACTACGCTCTTCCTGTTTGGCAGGGTAAGCGCGGCGATTAAACTTCATGCGTCCCACAGTAGATAAGTCATAACGGTCTTCCGAGAAAAACAAGCCATTAAACAATGCTTCAACCGCTTCTTCGGTTGGTGGTTCGCCAGGGCGCATCATACGGTAAATTGCCACACGTGCACTGTATTGATCTGGTACCTCATCCGTACGCAATGTTTGTGAGATAAAGTCACCATGATCCAAGTCATTCGTGTAAAGTGTTTTCACTGAACTCACTTTTGCTTCGACTAGTTTTTCCAGCAAGGACTCAGTAATTTCATCGTTGGCATTTGCAACAACTTCTCCTGTTTCCTTATCAATCACGTTGGATGAAACCACACGCCCCATAATAAAGTCTGTAGGCACTTCAATCTTAGTAATACCCGCTTTTTCAATATCGCGAATATGTTTGACTGTAATACGCTTATCTTTAGCTACCAAGACATTGCCAGATTTATCTACAATATCAAATTTTGCCACTTCACCACGCAGGCGATCAGCGACCAACTCAAATTCCACGCCTTTAGGGCCAATGTGGAAAGTGTCAGTATCGTTAAACATTTGCAGAATCTGCTCAGGATTGTATCCAAGCGCTTTCAACAAAGTAGTGACTGGCATTTTACGTCTGCGGTCAACGCGGAAATACAAGTAGTCTTTTGGATCAAACTCAAAATCCAACCAAGAGCCACGGTAAGGAATAATGCGTGCAGAAAATAGTAACTTACCTGAGCTATGCGTTTTACCACGGTCATGCTCAAAGAACACACCAGGGCTACGATGCAACTGAGACACAATCACACGCTCTGTACCGTTAATCACAAACGAACCATTCTCTGTCATCAGAGGTAGCTCGCCCATATACACTTCTTGCTCTTTAACTTCTTTTACCGTAGGTTTAGAAGCCTCTTTATCCATAATCGTCAGACGCACTTTGACGCGCAATGGTGCAGCATAAGTCAAACCACGTTGCTGACACTCTTTTACATCAAAAGGCTCATTACCTAACTGGTAACTCACATAATCCAGACGCGCATTACCTGAATGGCTCACAATTGGAAATACTGAACTAAATGCAGATTCCAAGCCCTGGTTTACGCGTTGATCATTAGGGATATCAGCCTGCAAAAAAGCCTTATAAGACTCTAATTGCATCGCCAACAAATAAGGAACTTCTTGCACGCTTTCTCGTTTAGCAAAGCTTTTACGAATGCGTTTTTTTTCGGTAAAGGAATAGCTCATAGCGTCTCCTGATTTTTGAGGGTATAAATCAAAATATTAAATTTCATTAACATTTTGATTTATATCATCATTTATATTTCAATATAAATAATTTATACAGTTACAATTTGTTACAAAATACAAGTGCATAAACGGCGAAGGCTGATGGTCTCCCATCAGCCCTGCCATATCCAAGCAATGGATTATTTGATTTCGCCAGTTGCGCCTGCTTCAATCAATTTTTTCAATGCTGCATCAGCGTCAGCTTTGCTTACGCCTTCTTTAATTGCTTTTGGCGCGCCATCAACTAAGTCTTTCGCTTCTTTCAAGCCCAATGCTGTCAATTCGCGAACTGCTTTAATCACGTTAACTTTACTTTCGCCTGCTGCCAACAAGATTACGTTGAATTCAGTTTGCTCAGCTGCCGCTGGCGCTGCTGCGCCACCTGCTGCTGGTGCTGCAACCGCTACTGCTGTCGCTGCTGCTGAAACGCCAAATTTTTCTTCCATTTCTTTGATCAGCTCAGATAAATCTAATACTGACATTGCACTGATTGCTTCTAAAATATCTGCTTTTGAAATTGCCATGATAAGGTTTCCTAAAATTTATAAAATGTAGTCAGAAGTAAAGTTAAGCTGCTTTTTGATCACGCACTGCTGCAAGACCGCGTACAAATTTAGTCGGCACTTCGTTAAGTGTCTGTACAAATTTGGTAACTGGTGCTTGCATCGTACCGAGCAATTTAGCCAATAACTCTTCACGGCTAGGCATACTTGCCAAGGCTTGAACACCAGCGGGGTTCATGACTTGATTTGGTAATGCACCAGCCTTGATAACAAACTTGTCGTTTGCTTTAGCAAAATCGCTCATCACTTTTGCTGCGGTCACTGGGTCAGCAGAAATGCCGAACACCAACGGACCAACCATGTCGCTTGCTAAGCCAGAAAATGGTGTGCCATCAACTGCACGACGTACCAGTGTATTTTTCAACACACGTAGATATACACCAGATTTTCTTGCTTGCGCACGGAGAGTGGTCATGTCAGCAACGCCCATGCCACGATACTCAGCTAGAACGATTGCCTGAGCTTTAGCGACTTGCTCGCTTACCTCTGCAACTACTGCTTTTTTCTCTGTAAGATTGAGACTCAAGGTCTTTTCTCCTTCCGTTAATAAAGTACAGCACATATATGCTGTACCGCTTACGGCGTCCTTAATCAGGTATATTCATCCTGTATCGGGCTCGCCATCTGCGTTGGTATTGGAGTATAAAAAATAGAGGAAGAAAACCAAGAACATTCCCCTCACCCACTTTTTATCCGCCGCAATTAAATCCCTAGAGATGCCAACGGTCTTTGATGCTCTTGTTGCGCACTAAAACACTGCGCGCAACAAGCCCAAAGTTCTTATTTAGGCATAATGCCTATGCACTTATGAGGCTAGCGTAGACTGATCTACACGCACACCTGCACCCATCGTGCTTGAAATTGATAATTTTTTCAAAAATACACCTTTTGATGTTGCTGGCTTAGCCTTGGCTAGCGCTTCCATCAATGCAGCCAGATTGGCCTGTAACTGATCCACAGTAAATGATGCACGACCAATCGTACAATGGATAATCCCACCCTTATCAGTACGATATTGTACTTGACCCGCTTTTGCATTTTTAACCGCAGTCGCCGCATCTGGTGTTACCGTACCCACTTTTGGGTTTGGCATTAAACCACGAGGACCCAATACCTGACCCAGTGCACCTACAATACGCATTGCATCTGGCGTAGCAATCGCCACATCGAAGTCCAAAAAGCCGCCTTTAACTTTTTCGGCCAAATCTTCAAAACCAACTACATCAGCACCTGCCGCTTTTGCAGCCTCAGCCTGTGCACCTTGCGCAAATACCGCAACGCGTGTGGTTTTACCTGTACCGTTTGGAAGCACAAGCGCACCACGCACCAGCTGGTCAGACTTACGAGCATCAATGCCTAAATTCACTACAGCATCAACAGACTCATTAAATTTAGCAGCCGCGCCCTCTTTTACCAAAGTAAGCGCTTCTTGCACTGGATATAATTTGTTACGATCAATTTTTGCGCGTAATGCTTCTATTCTTTTAGCCATGTTATACGCCCTCCACTTCAATACCCATACTGCGCGCGCTACCTGCGATTGTACGTACGGCAGCATCCATATCTGCGGCAGTCAAATCAGGCATTTTGGTTTTAGCAATCTCTTCAGCTTGCGCACGCGAAATTTTACCCACTTTATCCGTATGAGGACGTGGAGAACCTTTATCTATTTTTGCAGCCTTCTTAATCAAGATAGTCGCTGGCGGCGTTTTCATGATAAAAGTAAAACTCTTATCAGCAAACGCAGTAATGACTACTGGAACTGGCAACCCTGGCTCTACACCTTGTGTCGCAGCATTAAATGCTTTACAGAATTCCATAATATTCAAACCACGTTGACCCAATGCTGGACCAACTGGTGGGCTAGGATTAGCCTTGCCTGCAGGAATCTGCAGCTTAATATAACCAATGACTTTTTTTGCCATTTTCACTCTCCTAAGTGGGTGCAAGCGCCTATATCAGGCTCCCCGTTAATAAAACTACTTTACTACTAAACCTCTTTTTCGATCTGGCTAAAATCCAGTTCTACTGGTGTCGCACGTCCAAAAATCACCACAGCCACTCGCAACTTGCTCTTCTCGTAATTGACTTCCTCTACGTTCCCAGAGAAATCCTTAAAGGGCCCATCTATTACGCGCACAGACTCACCCTTCTCAAAAGTAAGCTTCTGCGTTGGATTTGACTTGCTATCATCCATACGACGTAAAATGATTTCTACTTCTTTATCTTTAATAGGCGTAGGCTTTTGCGCGCTTCCGCCAATAAACGAGGTAACTCTCGGTGTACTTTTAACCAGATGCCAGCTCTCATCAGTCATGTCCATTTGCACCAAAACATACCCAGGATACAAACGGCGCTCAGAAATGGTCTTTTGCCCAGACTTCATTTCAATCACTTCTTCGACGGGTACTAAAATATCGCCAAACTGATCTTGCAAGCCTGAACGGGCAATACGCTCTTCCAGTCCTGCTTTCACGGATTTTTCCATGCCAGAAAACGCCTGAACTGCATACCAACGCATACTCATTACGCACTCCGCCCCATTATCCATTGCACCATATAGGCAAACCCCACATCGACAACTGCCAAAAATGCTGCCATGATTACCACCATTACAAATACAGCTACCGTAGTCTGGATTGTCTCTTTTCTAGTTGGCCAGACAACGCGTTTAGCCTCATTGATAGATTCCCCAATGAAGCTTAACGCGTCTTTCCCAATCGAAGATGTCCACATGACTGCTAACGCGACAGCAATGCCTGCCATCAGCGCCAAAATACGTAGCACCAACGCCTTATCTTCTAAAAAATAAAAACCAGCGATGCCCACTGCCACTAATAACAGTGCCAACACTAGCTTTAATTTATCAATCATAAGTTTTCACTTAACTTTAATTAGCAACCTCAAAGGTCACATTTGTTATTTGGCAGGCCAAGAGGGTCTCGAACCCCCAACCCTCGGTTTTGGAGACCGATACTCTACCAATTGAGCTATTGGCCTAATACATTATCGCAATTACCAAAAGCTACGTCTGGTTGTAGACGTAGCTTTTTTCCTGCATTCTATTACTCAATAATTTTAGCGACGACACCAGCACCTACAGTACGACCGCCTTCACGAATCGCGAAGCGTAAGCCTTCTTCCATCGCAATTGGGGCAATCAATGTCACTGTAATGGATACGTTATCACCTGGCATCACCATCTCTGTCCCTGCTGGCAACTCT